>CAVSII010000007.1:0-396522 GCA_963727955.1 uncultured Acidimicrobiaceae bacterium | reverse complement strand
GAGCAGGGCGTCCATGTTCGTAGCTCGCTCGAATATGACCCCGCCCGACTCCTGGTCCACCAGTGGCCCCTGCCACCGCCGTGCTTGAAGCCGCCGTCGCGGGCCCGTTGGGCGCTCCAGGAGCCTGTGCCACTCCGTCGAGCGTCACGAACTCTGTCACGATGAGTCTGCCCACGTTGTGCTCCTTGCCTAGTAAGACCGCTCACGTCGTGTCGAAGTCATCCCCGGTGTGGCGACCTACGGCCCGCGGTAGCGGCCTTCAGTCGGCATCCGGACCCCGGCCGCGCTCCCCGGCTTCGAGGAGCCGGCCGATCTCCGCGACCTCCTTGTCCACCGAGCGGGCGAACCACTGGCGGGCCACCAGATCGTGCAGCCATCCGAGTGGGCCCCGCCCGAGGTCGAGTCCTCGGCCTGCCGGATCCTGGTCCCGCCGTCCACGGCGTCGATCTCGAACCAGGCGTGGAGACTCCGGGGAACGCCGTGTTCGAGCGTGACGTCGATCATCCGGGGCCGTTCCCACCGGTACCGGGTGATGACCGATCCGGGCAATCGACCAAGGAACTTGCCATCCTCGTGGGCAAGCATGCCATCGGGGGTGTCCGCCAGTTTGGTGACCCAGACCATCTTGGTATCGGCCTTGGTGTACTGCGCCGGATCGAGTACGAAGTCGAATGCCTCGTCGGGGGACACACCTTTGGCCACTGTGACGCCCTCGCCTCTGACCATGTCCCGCCCTTCGTTCCCATTGGCCCCGTCATCCGGGAGAATGCCGCCAGTCCAACACTGACGATCCGTATCGCAAGGCAGGCTATCTCGACGTTGACACGACGGCGACCGGCGGGCGGGCCGCCGTCCCAATCGAGGCGGGACGCCGCCCGAATCAGAGAGGGCACCCATGGGTTGCCGACCGGTTCCGGGCTAGCCGGTAGGGTGATACGGCGCATAGCCTTTTGGTAGGCGAGAGGCGCCAGGGTCCGCGCGATGGCGAGCAGCGGCAACCAGGCTGCGTTGATGTCGATCCTCGGTCCGCCCATGCGATCAGCCACCAGTGCAGCAACCCGGTCCGCCGTCCGTCGCACCATCCGCGGAGGTAGCGATCCACCGTTGTTATTGCCCGACAGGCTCATGGCCGTCGGGACCAGCCGGGATAGAGGATGTGAACCGACACGCCGCGGCGCGACCTCGGGCGCCACCGATTCGGTAAAGGCCGAGATGGCCGCCTTCGATGCCGCATAGGCACCTTGCCGTGGTTCCGGAGCGTGGGCCGAATCCGACGAGACGTTTACGACAATGCCCGAGCCTCGGTCGACCATGCGGGGAAGCACTGCCAGGGTTCCGGCGACAGTGCCGAAGAAATTCACGTCGAAGACCTGGTGGACCGTGGCGTCGTCTCCGCCCGGCACCGGCAACATGAGATCCATCCCTGCGTTGTTGATCAAGATGTCGATCGACCCTCGCCGCTCCTCGACACGAGCAAGCGTTTCCCGGACCTCCTGGGCGTCGCTGACATCGCATACTTCCGTGGCGCTTCCGGGCGAGCGCCGGGAGAGCTCCTCCCCGATGTCGGGCGAGCAGGGAACGACGGCGAGCCAGGCCGATAACCGACGCACCCCGGTCGGCCAAGGAAGCGACAATGCCAATCCGATGCCCGATGAAGCACCCGTCACGATGGCAACCTGCCCGTCGTAGCGCCTAGAGCGCCGGCGATCCCGTGTCACACGAGAAACCTATCGGTCCCGAACCGACCACGCATCTTGCCAGTAAGTGGACCAGCCCGGGCCCTGTCGGGCTCGTGCTCGTGGTGAGTGAGATTTGGGGTCGTCTGCCGCTTTGCTCGTGTAGTCTCTCGGCGATAACCGCTGGTTTGAGCATCCATTCGAGGCCTGAACCAGAAAAGGGCGTCGGAGGCATAATCCGATGCGCTCACGGTGCCATGCCCACGAGATGCCATTAGCCGGTCGCTGACCGCCCGACGACCGGGGATGCCCGACCGGGCCATTGCCAAATGTGGTGAGTTTTGCAATTCTCTCTTCATGGCTCAGCAACCTGAATCTGACTGGTTGGGCCGGCGTGCTCAGTGGAGGTCCGATGGATGGGCGGGAGCACTCGATCGAGGGTGAAACCGGTGAACTCTGTGTCATTTGACCGATGGACAGCGACACCGCTACGTGCGAACCGATGACTTTCAAGTATTGCCAGATGGCCGATCGGCGCACGTGTTCGAGTGGACAGGGCGGTACTTCGGACTGAAATAGCCGTTACCCACCCCGCGTGACCGAGGCTTGAGAGTCCTATCGGGCAGGGCGGGAAAGCCGAGCTGCTTGCAGGTCATCACCAGAGCACTGGCCGCGCTAACGAAACTGTAGGGGTTAGCGGGATGGCCAGAGACCGCAAATTGATTTTCGCCGACTTCCGAATGAAGTTTGGCGTTCGGTGCCCTGCGAACTGCCACAATCAACACCTGAAAGGGCGACTGGCCCCGATCACTCTCATCCCACGTTACGAAGGGTGATGGACGTGTCGCTGGGGCCATCGTCGAATTGATCTCTCTACACGCCTTCGAGGTGAGCTGGTTGGCATGACGCTGAGGCAAACTCGCAGCACCAGAGCTGCATCCGGTCAAAAGCAGCGCAGCCAGAGCAAGCACCCCCACGTCAACTTCCCATGTTCTACAAGCTACTCCGAGCGTGTCATCGAAGTGGCGGTCGGCGACGGTTGATACCGTCGGTCGCGCCTCTCCTTCATGCTTCCCTAAAGCGCAACAAGGTCTCCATGTCTGAGACACGAAACGTGTTGTTCTCGAGTTCCAAGAGAAATCCCCCGCCGAGGAGATCGCCTAGCGCTTGCTCGTACCAGTATGTGCTCGCAACCTCTTCCCCAGCATCCGGCTGCCCGGGAGGATCGGCAAGGCAGCAGACTCAGCCACTAGATCCCAAGAGGAGGCGAGGTCGTCCGGTGACAGTGTCAGCGCTGCCCCCGGATGATTGATCTTCCGTTTGGCGAGCAGTTCAAGCACGGATGAAAGCAGAGCTTTGGGAAACTCGTCCAAGCGCTCGAAATGGTCATGGTTAACCCGCCGCCTCTGGAGCCGCCGAAGATGGGTCAACGCAGTCTCGCCGATGAAGGCTTTGGGTGCCAGTCCGAGTCCGGGGTGGCCATCCCGGTATGGGCCGAGTCGAGTGGGTCAGCATGCGTGGATCAGGGCCGAATCGAACCGATCGTCAATACCGCCCCGCCTCAGGGCTGGCACCCGGCCGGGGTGCCCGAAATGCCAGATTCCGGAGGGCCTGCCGCTACCGCCCTGGGATCCCCCAGCGAGGATCGGGGTTTGTCGTGTCCATTCCGATCGCCGGGCTTCTAGACGCCGGAGCCCTCATCGGGTCCTTCCGGACAGGCGGCCGAGAACAGACGAAGTACGTCAGCTTCCGGCGGCATGGCATACCCAAAGATCCGTCCTCAAGCAGGCGCTATCCCGGATGCCGGCCATTTGGATACAACACTCCCGATAGGCACTGATGTTGAGCGTCGCTGCCGACATCATGGAGGTGCCGACCCTTTGGTACCCAACCGACGCTTTCGTCAATGGCGAAGGATCAATGGCGAAGACGCTGACTGACCGAGCCGGCGGATACCGTGAGCGATACTGCACCACGCGCCGCTGGATGGCGGCTTGCCTCAGATGACAGATGGTACGGAGGCAATCGCAACTAGGGGTTGCGGCTCGGAGTGACCGGCGCTAACCTCGTGGCAAACGGGAATTGCCGCTGCTCGATGGCAGGGGATGACGGACCCTTGTCGTCGGGGAAACGCCGAACGCATCAGCGGAGCGATCATCGGGTACGTCGGCCTCCCACGCCCCCAAACGAACCCCGGACTCCATTTTCGAAGCATTGTCAATGGACCGGTCAGCTGGTCACCTCTCTTGCGTACTGGACGCCAACTGATGCGAGAACCCCCACGATCGACCGATCTCGCTGATGGTCTCTCCCTCAGCCAGTTGGGCCAGGATGACAGAGCCTCGAGTGAGGTGGCGCTGACGCTCGAACTCCTTCAATGCGTCCGTCAATTCTCCCTGGCAGCATCGAACCGATTCGCCTTGATCGTGGCAGTGACTGATGATCGTCGGCGAACACTCTTGAGAGTCCGGCGGTAAAGGGTTTCGGTTCTCAGCAGGGTGGCCCGGAGTCTCCTTGCGGCTTCGAGCAGATCTTCAACTTGATGCTCGGTAACGGCGAAAGGATCGTTCATTCGCCGAGCATAAGTCTCAAAGCGTCAATGTGTGACAACGATGCCACTGGGCAGTCGCCCAGTGGCTCCTACGGCATCCTCGCACATTGGCGGAAGAGGCCCGACAGCCGGGCCCGTTGACAGCCTCAGCCTCTGTCGTCTGTCGCCGGAAACTCCGCGCCGCGTTCTGTGACGATTCGTCGCTGGAACGACCGGTACGACATAAGCGATCAGCTCTTCAGCCAAGTGACCGAAAAGTCTGAACCTCCTGATGACAGCGCCGAGGTTCGGGCCTCTGTCTTCTTCCCGCCTTTGTTGGTCATGTCGATCTGATTGTCGGTGAATCCTGAATACGAGATCGGCTGGTGATTGGCTGACGCACCAGTGAAGCCGATCGACCCGAAGTCGGCCAAAGGGAGGACTTTGCACTTGGATCCCGTGCACGGCGCCTCAGCGATCCACTCAGCCGATGAGTTCTGGGGCAGGGTCGGGGGTGTTTGAGTGATGGAGTAGTGCCACTCGGAGCCATCGGAGATTGACAGGGTATATGCAGAACCCGATGCGGTGACACTGGCCGTGATGGCGTCCCCTTGCGCTACTGGATAGGTTGAACTGGAAAGCACGACATCGGATTGGGGGTAGAACTGGTACCACGCGTAGTAGTGGGGACCACCAGCCGTCTTACCCTTTGCTTTCGTGCAGTCGGAATCGGTTCCGATCTGTTGAACCGTCGGATCCGTGGACGCATAGCCGTCAATGCCCACCCAGAAGGCAGCCTCCTGCAGCTGGTTCTTGGGACAGGTGGCGGTTGGTTGGGTCCAGCTACCGACAACGTTCGTGAATGTCGATCCTGTAACGGCGTAACCGGCCCAATCAAGGGAAGTCTGGACGCTGCTCAACGGCCTCTTCCCGTGTCCAGGGTTATTGGCTTTGGCTGGAGAGGCGGACACCATTGGGGCACGGTTGTCAGCCAATTTGGGTGCGACCTGGACCGTACCGATCGGGAAAACCGTGGTGCAGAGCGCAACAACCAGCGCACCAGCGGCCACAACGCCCAGCCTCTTCCGTGACCCACAGCGAACTTTCCTCATGTCATTTGCCCCATCTCTGACCTGCGTCGTAGTCGCTTGGTCCACCCAGCACCGCTGTCGCCGTCGGATGACGAGGTGTCAGGATCGGGAATCGCCGTGCCGTGATGCGATCCACGGTGATGATGGTGACCCGTCCCGGTGCCCTTGTTTCCGCCCCGGTTGGAGCCGGTGCCCTTGTTTCCGCCCCGGTTGGAGCCGGTGCCCTTGTTTCCGCCCCGGTTGGAGCCGGTGCCCTTGTTTCCGCCCCGGTTGGAGCCGGTGCCTTGACCGGAACCCGTGCTTTGGCCACCTGAGCCGCTATGCCCGGCGCCACCCCGGCCCGTACCGGGTTCGACCCGATTGCACCACCGAGACTTCCGCCGATGTGGGTGTCACCAGAGGAGCGACCCGCCTTTTGGCCTTCGACGCGTACTGATCTCGTGGCTTTTCCGCCGCTGGATGCATTGTCACTCGCAGCAGCCGTGCCACCACGACCTCTTGAGTTCGTATGTGCCACGGGTATCGCGGATGTAGTCCCATGGTTGGATTGCTGACTGGTTGATGAACATGAAGCGATATTGCCAGTTCGAACTCGGCCCGTGGATCCCGATGGTGCTGCCGTCGGATTGGACGTTCCGGACAAAGGCGACTGACCGACAGCAGAGGCCACCTCTGGAGGCTGGATCGTTAGGTCGATGTGCCTGAGAACGTGATCGACGACCCGAGCCGCCGGTCCAGGAAGACCAGTTGCTGCCGCCAATCCAGTGGTCGTCACAAGGAGACTGGCAACGGCAATAACGGCAACGATGGCCGGTGAACGGTGCAGTCGTCGCCGACCGTCAGACCAGGCCAAGCTCTCGGTGTTGAAGGCGGTCCGGGCGCCGAACTCCCAATTCAGCTCGTATGACTGACCCGGCGCGCCTGCAGAGGCGATCAAGTCCGCCAACCTTCCGCTGCTGGGATCAGGAAATGTCACCAAGTTGTCGTTGTCGGCGGCAACCAACTGGCTCGCAGAGAGCCTCAGTGGGCGCACGTTAGGCATTGAGCACCCTCTCCCGATCTGATGAACCGCTCGGCATGCGGATCCCGACCGATCTCGTGATCTCGGCCTCAGAGCGACCTGAATCCGCACGACGTGACACGACCTCTTGGTTCTCGTATTCGAGCTCCTCCAAGATCTGCTCCAGCCGACGAAGACCCCGGTGGCAGAGCACTCGCACTGCACCAGGAGATCTATTCATAATCGTCGCAACATGAGAGACATCTAATCCCGCCACAACCCGCAGCATCACAGCCTCGCCCTGATCGGCGGGGAGCGATGCGATCAGGGCCACCGCCTTGTCGGTGCCTGAACTTTCGTCAGCTTCTGCCTCTACGTTGTTGCTGGCGGGCATCACTGCGAGATTTGTTGCTCCAATGAACTCAACCCGACGCTCGCTCGCTCGGTACCAGTCGGTCAAGCGATTGCGGGCCATTGTGAAGAGCCATGCATGGAAAGCAGCCTGGTCGCCTTCGAACCTCGGCAGCGCTCTTATCGCCCGGATCCAGGTATCCGCCGCTAGGTCCTCAGCAGCTGGAGCCGCCTTTACTTTGAGGTACCGCAGCAAACCCGGCTGAAACTCCCTCCAAAGCAACGCAAAGGCATCCTGGTCACCCTGCTTTGCTGCCCGGAGCGCTACTCCGAAGTTTGGCACTTTCTGCACCCCGCACCTCACCCCCTGATGTTGCGGATCCTCTCCGTTTTCTTACACCCTGGTTTACCGGGAAGCCAGGCAAATCCCGGGGAAATGGACGGAAATCTCCGATTTTAGGTCCTCTGTAACGAAATCGGGTCTCGATCGTTTCCTGTACCGAGGTTTACATGATTCCATGGATTGGCGCCCGTGGTTTCAGGCATGCCTCAGCACTGCACAAAAAGAGGCCCACCGCATTGATTCGCTTGGATGAACGGGTTGTAGCGGATCTGAAGGTGCATTTTCGTCATTCGCGAAAGAGACCTGTTCGCCGACGCAAGCAGACCACTTCTGGATCGCTCGTCGGTGGTGTAAATCGGCTCGATTCGCTGACCGGGGCCAGGTGGCCTCGTCCTGCCAAAAGCGGAAGCCGCCCCTTCTTCGGCCGGAGGTTTGGGTCTTGTAGCCGTAACAGATTGTGGCTAACAACGTTATTTGAAGCGTGGACCATCCAGGGGGGAGGCTCGGGTGCTGATCCCGGGTGGAGGGGCAAGTGGTCGCGGGCTTCGATTCCGGGATTCGTAGCTCCCATGGACCGTGACATCGTTGTCGTGTCGGGTGCGCCGGGGTCTGGAAAGAGCACCCTTGCTCGCCATCTGGCAAGGATCCTCCAGATGAACCTGATAAGTAAAGATCTGATCAAGGAATCTCTATGGGACGAATTCCAGCCGGCCGGCGGGAATCTCGGATGGTCCCAGCGATTAGACGCAGCCGCGATGGAGGTCTTCTGGGCCCTTGCGTCTCAGAGTCAGCGGGCCGTGCTGGAGTCCAATTTTCGTCCGCAAAACGATTCGGAGAAGGCCAAGTTCTCTGAGCTTTCTGAAAGATTGGTCGAAGTGTATTGCTCATGCCCACCGGCGGTCGCCCTTCATCGCCGTGAGCGACGAGCAACTCAGGCTGGTCTCCATCCTGCTCATCTAGCTCCCACTCTCGATGGGACATTTCTCGCCGAGTGCGACCAACCAATAGGACTCGGCTCAGTGATCGAAGTAGATACAACGCAGGTCATCGACATCGAGGAGTTGGCAAAGGTCATATCGGGGGATCTGGCGGATCTGGCGGATGTTAAAACTTGCCCCGATGACGAGGGACACTTTCGAGCCACCAACGCAGGCATGGCCTGCTAGGCCCAGTACGAAAAGGCCAAGCAGTTCGTACTCGACCGGCACTTGCAGGTGCCTTACGGGATGAACCCGTCGATTCACGCTGCCTCGGACCTTCGGGCTACGCGGGCTTCTATGTTGCTGGGGTCCGCTCCTGGCCAGTGGTAGGCGCTGTCTTAAAGAGGTCGGCTGGGCAACGTCAAATAGGTCTGGGCAATTCTCCAGCGGGTGTCTCTTTGCCGATAGGTTCATCAGCAAAATCAACGCAGTCGAGTGCCTTCGGTGCGCGTCCTCGTCGAAACTGGTCTTATCTGCGACGCTGACCGGTCAACCGCTCGGTGTGGTCGAGATGGCGTAGGTGCCCCCTGAGTCCGAGGTGAGCGTGATACCACTCGTCGCACACTCTTCGACACACGCTCCGTCATCCTTCATGAAATTCAGGCGTGAATACGATCCAGGCGGAATTTGGTAGCCCCATGCCTGTTGGTTGGCCGGCTGCACAATCGGAGATCCCTTTGCGGATGTCACGTCGTTGGTCACCGTCACGGAGAAGCACTCCATCGCACCAACCACAGAGCCATTGACGACCTGAGCGAAGATCGGACTCACCTGGTCGACAGTGTGGAAGAACGCCTCGTGCAGACCTTCGGCCGTATACCGGTTATCCAACTGTGTCGTGTTCGTCACTTCAGAGGTAAGGATGTTGTCCTGAGCGAAGTGGGCGGGAGCCCCACCGCCGGGATTTCCCGTCGCATCGAGGTTCTGGAAGTAGTCGGCGTAGGCCTGTGGTGCGTTCTGGAGTGGGTACTGGACTGCCATGGGTGTCGACGCTGAATTAGAGGTGAACCCATCAAGTCCGTCACCCTCCGCATATGAAGCGAAGAAGGCGATCACCCAGGGAGTACCCACACTTTTCTTCGTAAAGACAACCCACCACGTTTGGCTTTGCTGGTTGTATCCCAGTCCACTGAGCCCAGCCATGAATGAAAGCGGATAGCTGGTCTGGGGTGGAGTGCTGATCGCCGTCGTGGAGTATGTCAAGGGACCGGGGAGGCAGCCACAGTCGAGGGTCCCGATCGAATCGTTCAGCGCCGAGGGTGTCGTGTAGTCACTCAGCGACGCTCGATCATCGGAGACCATCGCATTTCTGTAACCGGCCCATGTCGTCGCCAGGACGTCATCCGCTACGGCCGGAGTAACCAGGTTTCCCGGTGGGCCGGTTTCCGTCGGCGGGGCGGGACCTGCGGCTTGCGACGATGGCGCTGCAGCGGTAACCGACGGAGATCCCGAGCTGACGGACGTTGACCTCGGCGGCGACCCCGCCGCTCCCGGCTCGGACGCTTTCGGCACAGGCTGGTTGGGGTTGTCCGAGCCGGCGATGGTCGTTGGGGGCGACGCTGCAACTGTCGTGGTGGGTGAGCTCCTCATCGCATAACCGATCCCGACCGCGGATCCAGCTCCGACTGCCAGGAGAGCCAGTGCTCCGACAACAAGAAAGACGGGTCCGATGGCGGGCCGCCGACGATGTGGCTCAGGATCAGGCGAAGCCAGATCCGGTACTGGCCGAGCCGCGAAGTTTGTGGCCAGAACCCATGGTGCCGGATCCCCACCCAAGCCCTGAGCCGTCGGGCCACTGGTGGCCGGAGGATGGTTCTCCGGCGGCATCAGCACGGGAGGATGCATCTCCGGCGGGTGTGGCACGTCGGGATGTCGGTCGGCCGGTGGTACGCCAGGGGTGTTCGGCTCGGGGGGATACCACTTGCCGTCCCTCGCCTGCCACCAGCCGATCCCCTGGGAGAAGTCGCTCATGGACGGCACTGTCCTCGGGCGTGGCGTCCCATGAATGCACCATCGGCCCACTGAACCTGAAACTGGAGGTTGATTACGTCGCCAAGCTCCTCTCCTCGTGTGCAGCGGCTACGTCAGCCGCTTGAACGGGATCTGTGGGGTGGTCCTTCATCCGGGGGCATGCGCATTCCGCAGGCACTCCACTCGACCCCCAAGCCAACTCCCAAGACCGTCATCAATCGGCAGAGGCTCTGGCGACCTCCCTGTTTCCGGAGGGCTCGGCTTGGGCACCCGCTCGGGACAACCACCACGAGGGCTTCATCTACGACATCGACGCCAGGGCCTGAACGTGCTTCGATGTCCTCAGTCCCAGGGCCCTTGGATCACCCATGTAATCGCACTTTGATGGCAGGGGGCTGGCAACTGGCTATTCGATGACTGGCATTCCCGATCGGGTCGCTGCACGCCGGAGGCAGGGCCGCGAAGATTAGAGGGTGCGCGAACTACGAGGACGGGTCGCCGTGGTGACCGGTGCGGCAAGCGGGATAGGGCTGGCCCTCGCCGAAGCCTTTGTCGCCGAGGGCATGCGGATCGTGATGGCCGATCGAGACGAGGAGAAGCTGCGAAGTCATGTCGAGCGCCTCAACGGCCAGGCCGCAGGCTCGGTCCATGCCGTTCCGACCGACGTCACGAAGGCTGACCAGGTCGAACGTTCCGCCGTCGCCGCCTTCGAAAGGTTTGGCGCTCTGCATGTGGCGGTGAACAACGCCGGAATCGTCAATCGCGGCTACAGCTGGGAACTCTCACTCGATGAGTGGCATAACGTCCTCGACGTCGACCTTTGGGGCGTTATCCACGGAATTCGTGCCTATGTCCCTCTCATTCTCTCTACTGGCGAAGAGGGTCATGTGGTCAATGTCGCTTCCATGGCCGCGGTATTGCCCCTCGACCGGCTAGGCCCGTATACCGTCGCCAAGCACGGCGTGCTTGGCCTCACCGACGTTCTACACGCCGAGTTCACGGCATTGGGATTGCCAATCGGGGCCAGCATCGTCATGCCCGGGAGGGTCAAAACTGCGATGAACCCCATCGGCACGATCGAACCGTCCACCGTGGCTGCCAATGTCGTAGATGCCATCCGCCGCGATCGCCGCTATGTGTTCACTGACGACCAAAGCGTCGGCGAAGTCGAGGACCGGCTCAGGGCCATCCTCGCATCGAGAACGGGCGTGGTCTAGGACCATGTGAACGTGCCGCGCTAGCGAGCAGGCGTCGGTTGCCCCAGATCACCGGTTATACAGGTGATCGGGGATGGCCCACACAGACAGGAGAGTAATCCGAGCTGTCCTGTGCAGGTCACTTAGCCAAGGTTGTTGATGCAGGAGTAGCCGTCGCTGTTGCTGTTCGTGCCGTCCGGGCAGGTTGTGTTCGACCATGTGATTCCCTGAAGTTCGGCGTTGGTCAGGTCGGCACCAGAGAGATTCGCGTCGGTCAGGTTGGCGTCGTACAGGTAGGCGCCGGACAGGTCGGCGCCGGACAGGTTGGCGTCTGTCAGATTGGCGTCGGGCAGGTAGGCGTCGGGGCCGATCAAATAACCGTCGACCAGCTCCCAGTCTGATGGAAGCGCTTCGGGGGCGGAACCAGTGATGCCCCCGGACGCCACGCCATCGAGATCGGCGCCGGACAGGTCGACGCCGGACAGGTTGGCGTCGGTCAGGGTGGCGTCGTACAGCTCGGCGCCGGTCAGGTTGGCGTCGGTCAGATCGGCGCCGGTCAGGTCGGTTTCCTCCAGGGTGGCGTCGGTCAGGGTGGCGCCGGACAGGTCGGCACCAGACAGGTTGGCGTCGTACAGGTAGGCGTCGGACAGGTCGGCACCAGACAGGTTGGCGCCGGTCAGGTTGGCGTCGGACAGGTAGGCATCGGACAGGTCGACGCCGGACAGGTCGACGTCGGACAGGGTGGCGTCATCTAGGTTGGCGTCGGGGCCGATCAAATAACCGTCGACAGACTCCCAGTCTGATGGAAGCGCTTCGGGGGCGGAACCAGTGATGCCCCCGGACGCCACGCCATCGAGTTCGGCGCCGGACAGGTCGACGCCGGACAGGTTGGCGTCGGTCAGGGTGGCGCCATACAGCTCGGCGCCGGTCAGGTTGGCGTCGGTCAGGTCGGCGTCGGTCAGGTTGGCGTCGGGCAGGTAGGCGTAGGTCAGATCATCGGCGCCGGTCAGATCGGCGCCGGTCAGATCGGCGCCGTACAGCTCGGTGCCATACAGGGTGGCGTTGGTCAGGGTGGCGTCGGTCAGGTCGGCGCCGTCCAGGTCGACGTCGGTCAGGTCGGCGCCGGTCAGCTCGGCGCCGGTGAGGTCGGCGTCGTCCAGGGTGGCGTCGGTCAGGGTGGCGTCCACCAGGTCGGCGCTGGTCAGGGTGGCTTCGTACAGGTCGGCGCTGGTCAGGGTGGCGCTGGTCAGGTTTGTGTCGTTCAGGTTGGCGTCTGTCAGATCGGCGCCGGTCAGGTCGATACCGTTCAGGTTTTGGCCCGAAAGATCACAACCTTCCAGGTCAGCGTACGGGACGAGATTGGAACAATCTTCAACAGCCAGCGACGCCTGGCCAGTGGCGGTGCCGTCGGTGCCCGTGACCGTATGGGGCCCGAGCGCACTCGCTGTACAGGTGTACCCCGTACAGCTGCCATCCGGTGCGATCGCCAGCGTGGCATTGATGTCCGGGCCGAGATTGTTTCCGTCGGCGTCGTAGCCAGTCACCACATAGGTCTGCGAGCCATCAGGGGCGATCGTGGAGGTGTTAGGTGAGAGAGTCAGGGATGCCACCGCATCTACATTGAGCGTGGCATCGGCCGTGGCGAAGCCATCGGTGGCCGTCACCGTGTAGCTGCCTGCATCATTTGCGGTACAGGTGAATCCTTCACAGGTTCCGGTCCCGCTGATGTCTAGAGTTGCATCGGTATCGACACCGAGACTGTTGTTGTCTTCGTCGTAGCCGGTGACTACGTAGGTCTGCGATCCACCTGGGGCGATCGACGAGGTGGTCGGTGAAATAGTCAGCGATGTCGGCTCCGGCTCGATGGTCACAGTGACGGATTTGGTGGCCGTGCCGGAGCCGGTTGGCGCAGTGACCTTCAGATTAAAAGTGAACGTCTCAGGGCTATAGCCAATGTTTGGGCCGAGGTTCACGGTGGTCGACGCCGACCCCAAAGGACATCCTTCGGTGACTGGAAACCCATTGATAATGGGATTGGTGGGGGCGGAAGAGAAGGTGCAGAGGTTTCCACTCGATACTTCCGCCGCCAATAACACTGGACCACCGTCTGCCTGAAGCGTCTGAGGAGCGGCGGTGAACGAAATCACCTTGGGTTTGGGAGACTTCGTCTTTGCCTTCGCCGCCACCGTCACGTTGACTGAGGTGGCTTTGACTGTGGTCGCTCCGATAGCCGACAAGGCGAAGGTGTATTTGGCCGCCTTAGTGGTGGTGTTGGCTGGCAGCGTCACTGGTACCGTAGCTGTTCCGCTCGTGCAGGGCACCGTGTCGGGAAGCCCCGTGACTGTCGGAGACACAGAGAACGCACAACTGGTTGCGCCCGTGACCGAAGCTGACAGCGTCGCCGAACCGCCTGTCTGGGGCAGCGAAGTGGGCGTTGCCGAAAACGACACAACGCTCGGTGGGACGAGAGCTGCGACCTTGACCGTTGTCGTGGCCTTGGCGGTCTTGGTGGCGGTCGCTGAGAGAGTGAACTTGTAGCTGACCGCCTTCGTGGTGGTATTCGCCGGTAGTGTCAGCGGAACCGAGATTGTCCCGCAGGTCACTGTCGGGGGCAGTCCTGGGACCGTCGTCGTTGAAGACAGTGCGCATGTCGTGCCGCCAGTCACAGTCGCCGACAGCGTCACCGATCCACCGGCACTGGCGAGAGACGACGGGCTTGCCTTAAAGCTCTTGATCGTCGGCGTGCCCGAAGAACTCGACTTTGCAGCGGCTCCAGCGATTCCCGGAACCCCGAGGGCGACGAGTGCAACGACGGCAAGTCCAACCGATCCCCGCTTCAACCGCTTCATTGACATAACCCGCCGCCCTTCGCCGCTGATCTCCGGATCCAACCGCCTTATTTAGCACCTGGCCGCTCTTCTCGCCCAGAAAATGAACCTGGGCGCTTAGAAGGCCACGGAGAGCGGTCATCTCCGGGCCGATCTCAGTCCCTCTGGCGTTTCGACCGAGTCTTCCAACCATGTCTTCAAAGAGGATTCGTTGTGGGTCACCCAGTAACCGGAGCGCTGAACCTCAAGCCCCCTCCCCGCCGGCGCCCCTCGCCCCCGTTCGGGTGGGCGCCGGGCGCCGGGCCGCTCCGCCGCTGCCGCTTTGGGATCGGGGTGGCCGGGTCCTGCGCGCCGCTTTTGGGGTCGCCCCGCTGCCGTTCTCCTGCTCTCCCCTCGCGACGTCACAAGGCGCCCACGGCAATGTCCCGTTCCATGACTTAGTGGACACCATGTCCCAGGACATCGTGGACACCTGCTGAGGTGGTGTTCATGGACCGTGCCCGCTATGCCGTTGAAGCTGTGGTGGTGGAGGGCCGGTCGATCCGATCGGTGGCCTCGTCCCTCGACATGTCGAAGGTCCTGGGTGGCCAAACAGGTCTCCCGCTACCGCTCCGGCGGCTACGAGGCCCTGGCCCGACGCTCGACCGCACCCCATGGGCGACCCACCCAGATCCCGGGCGAGCTCGAGAACGAGATCGTCACCCTGCGCAAGCACCTGGACGAGGAGGGCCTCGACGCCGGCCCCCTCACGATCCAGTACCACCTGCGACAACGGCACGGGATGGCCCCGGGGCGCTCCACCATCCACCGGGCTCTCGTCCGACGGGGCTTTGTCACCCCCCAGCCCCAGAAGCGGCCGCGGAGCTCCTGGCAGCGCTTCGAAGCGGCCCTCCCCAACGAGACCTGGCAGGCCGACATGACCCACTGGTCCATCGACGACGGAGCCGAAGAGGGGATGAAAGTCGAGACCCTCGACTTCGTGGACGACTACTCACGGATGGTGGTGATCCTTGTTACGGGAGACGCCGACTTCATTCCGGCGGTCGAGTGGCTTCAGGGCAACGGCAACGCCCGGATCATCAACGCCGGCTGGGCTGGTCACGGCTACGATCTCAAGAAGAAGTGTTGGGCTTCCTTCGAGATCGAGCACGTGGCACCAAGTATCTGTCGGTAGGGCTGTGGCATCGGTAGATGAACTAGAAAAGCGCCTTAGCCGAGCGCAGGTGCACCTGAACTGGGCCAGGGACTTGGCAAACGGGCTCGGTGCTGGTGCTGGGAGGGTGTCCCGTTCGCTGTTGAAGTTAAGCGGTGGCCACTGGTTGTTCAAGCTGCTGCCTGATCGTACTGGGTGGGTGTGACAACGTCGGTGCTGACTTCGCGGCGAAGCGCTACGACTAGCTTCTTCATGTCGTTGTGACCGCGCACTCGACGGAACGACCGCTCGGCCTCGAGCATGCCTGCGGCGATCCATCGTTTCTTCATCGAGCCGTCCTTCCAGCGGGTCACCCGGCCGGTGGTGCGCCGGGTGATCGAGATCATCGACTCGATGCAGTTGGTTGTGGTGAGCGTCTTGGCGAGGGTGCCGCCGACTCCGAGCCGTCGGACGGTGAACATGTCCTCGAGCCCTTCTCGCAGCGAGGCTGCGGCGTCGGGATGGTCTGCTTCGAGCTCTTTGGCGAGACGCTTGGCGGCGTCGAGACCCTTGCGCCAGTCGGGCTGGGCGAAGATGAGCGCCAGTCGCCGGTCGACGATGCTGGCCATCTCCTTGGGCAGGTAGGATGAACCGGCCTGGGATCCCCGGAGACTCCATACCTTGGAAGCGAGGATGGAGTTATGGACAAGAAGCGACCGTCATCGAAGCGGTATCCGCCTGAACTGAAGGAGCGTGCCGTGCGCATGGTCCGCGAGCTCCGGCTCGAGGACCCGGGCGATCAGGGGGTGATCTCCCGGGTCGCCCGCCAGTTGGGCGTGGGCACGGAGTCTTTGCGGCTGTGGGTGAAGCAGGCCGAGGTTGATGCCGGACGTCAGCCCGGGTTGACTGCGGTCGAGCACGACGAGCTGGTCAGGCTGCGCAAAGAGGTCAAGGAGCTCCACCGAGCCAACGACATCTTGCAGGCGGCAGCCAGTTTTTTTGGGGCGGAACTCGACCGCCGACGCACGAAGTAGCCGCCTTCATCGACGCCCACCGCGACCGTGAGTCCGGTGGGTGTCGATGGGGGGTCGAGTCGATCTGCGAGGTCCTCCAGGTCGCCCCCTCCACCTACTACGACGCCAAGGTCCGCCCGCCCTCAGCCCGAGCGCTCCGGGACGCCGTCCTGGCGCCGCTGTTGGTGGCGTTGTGGATACACAACTACTCGGTCTACGGACGGCGCAAGCTCTGGAAGGCGGCCCAAAGGGCCGGCATCGAGGCCGGGCGGGACCAGGTGGCTCGCCTCATGCGAGCCAACGACATGCAGGGCGCCAGCCGGGCCAAGAAGCGCTTCACCACCAAGCCCGACCCGGCCAACCCCCGGGCGCCCGATCTGGTGAAACGCAACTTCACCGCCGACCGACCCGATGCCCTCTGGGTGGCGGACTTCACCTACTGCTCGACGTGGTCGGGCATCGTCTACGTCGCCTTCATCATCGACGTCTACTCGCGTCGCCTGGTCGGCTGGAAGGCCGCCCGTTCGATGACCGCCGAGCTCGTGATCGACGCGCTCAACATGGCGGCATGGACCCGGCGCAACACCACGCTGGACGGCCTTGTCTGCCACACCGACGCCGGAAGCCAGTACACCTCCATCGGCTACACCGAACGCCTCAGCGACGTCGGAGCGGCCCCCTCGATCGGCACCGTGGGCGACAGTTTCGACAACGCCATGGCCGAGTCGGTGATGGGGATCTTCAAGACCGAGCTGCACCGCAACCCGGCCGCCCTCGCGGCCAACGGCGGCCCGTGGAAGGGGCTCGACGACCTCGAAACCGCGACCTGCGCATGGGTGTCGTGGTTCAACGAGGAGCGACTCCACTCAGAGCTCGACGACCAGACGCCGGCCGAGTTCGAAGCCGACTATCGTCACCAATCTCAAGCCAACGCGGCATGAGAGAACCAAACAAAAGAGTCTCCGTCAAACCCAGGCCGGTTCAATTTGAGCAGTTGTTCTGCTTGCTCCGAGCGTTAACTTTGGGTCGGCTCTACGAGATCATGATCGATAGAGATGCCGTCGCAGAGTTCTGCGTCTTGGGTTTCGTCTTAGTCTTCGTATCCACAACCTGAACGCTGAATGGATACGTCCCAGCGGTCTTCGCCTTGCCGGAGATCACACCCGTGGCTTTGAGTTTGAGACCAGGCGGTAGAGGAGTAGATCCTTTAGCCAGCGACCATTTGTAGGGCGGGTTGCCACCACTTGCAGTTAGCGCAGCTGAATATTTGGTTCCAACCGCTCCCAGTGGAACAGAAGAGCTTGTTATCGCAACTTGGACAACCGTGAGAACGAACGATTGCACAGCCTCAGGAGAAACAGAGTTGTTTGCTGTGATCGTGATCGGATAGCTACCCGACGTACCCGCAGGAGGAACACCTGACAGGGTAGCGGTACCGTCTCCGTTATCATTGAAGCTGACTCCATTGGGCAGTGGCCCCGATTCCGCAAAGTCCGGCATGGGCGAACCCGACGCGGTCACTTCAAAATAGTTTCCAGTTCCGGACACAAACGTAGTTGCAGAGCTACTCGTAATCGACGGCGCCTGGGACGATGGAAGCGGTCCCGTAACGGTGTCCGGTCCCTGCCAGACACCGCCGGACTCGTCGTAGAACTGCTCAGGAACATTGTCCGAGTCTTGAGCGAGAACCATGTTGAGGTCAGTGCTTTGGTCGAGAGTGGCGGCGGGAGCCGAGTAGGTCGTGCCAGCGTTGCCGATCGACAGCCCGCCTTGGTTCCAGACTCCGCCGGACTGGTCATAGAACATGTTGAGACTGTTGCCGGGACCTTCAGCGAAGACCTGGTTGAGGTCAGTGCTTTGGTCGAGAGTGGCGGCGGGAGCCGAGTAGGTCGTGCCAGCGTTGCCGATCGACAGCCCGCCTTGGTTCCAGACTCCGCCGGACTGGTCATAGAACATGTTGAGACTGTTGCCGGGACCTTCAGCGAAGACCTGGTTGAGGTCAGTGCTTTGGTCGAGAGTGGCGGCGGGAGCCGAGTAGGTCGTGCCAGCGTTGCCGATCGACAGCCCGCCTTGGTTCCAGACTCCGCCGGACTGGTCATAGAACATGTTGAGACTGTTGCCGGGACCTTCAGCGAAGACCTGGTTGAGGTCAGTGCTTTGGTCGAGAGTGGCGGCGGGAGCCGAGTAGGTCGTGCCAGCGTTGCCGATCGACAGCCCGCCTTGGTTCCAGACTCCGCCGGACTGGTCATAGAACATGTTGAGACTGTTGCCGGGACCTTCAGCGAAGACCTGGTTGAGGTCAGTGCTTTGGTCGAGAGTGGCGGCGGGAGCCGAGTAGGTCGTGCCAGCGTTGCCGATCGAGACGGGGCCTTGCCAAATTCCGCCAGCAGTATCGTAGAAGAGGTTGAGGCTGTTATCGGGTCCCTCAGCGAAGACCTGGGCGAGATTCGTACCCTGGTTCAGTGTTGCGGAAGGCGAGGAAAAGGTTGTACCAGATCCTCCGATAGTTAGCGGACCATGCCAAGTTCCGCCCCCGGTGTCCCAATATTCATCGAGACTATTGCCTGGTCCTTGAACGAACACCGATGAAAGATTCGTAGTCTCGTTCAGTACTGCGGCGGCTGAGCCATAGCTAATCGGTCCAGTAGATCTGCCCCAATTCGCTTCTGGGGCTGCGACGATGCTTACGGGTTTTAAGCTCCAGTCAGCTCCATTTCGATAATGCGAGGATGACCAAGACGAAGCCCAGATAGCGGATGCGGTCACGCTAGGGGCCGCCGATACTGCCAGATCTGCGGTGATTGTTGAATATCCACAGCACGATCGCTCGAGGTTGGCCGCGACGTAGAACGCCGCCGTGGGCAGATCTGGATAGCTCCCCAAGCCAGACCCACCGCCCGAGCCGTAACCGTTGTTCAGCGGATTGTTTATTGAAACACCCGGGTCCTCCCACCAGGTGGAAACGACATTCTCTGCTCGCATCCATTCGGAGACAACGGCCAGATTTTGAGTCGAAGTAGGCCAACCTCCGTCTTGAAGGACTAGACCTGCCCAATCGAAGTTTGTCGAAAGGCCCGTACCCGGGTTGTCAACCGCTCCCTGTGCTGAGCTGGCCGTTAAGATTGCCACTCCCGCAACGAGAACCAGACTGGCCGCAATCAGCCGGAGCCACTTACTACTTTGGACCACCCGTATCATCTCGCTCCGCCTCGAACGCGTCTAGGGCTAGGGGCTGACGGATAGGGTGTACTAGCCCTTCTACGCGTTAGTCAAGTGGCTCGGTCGCCAGGATTTTGATCAGCGGACGTTTTGGGGAAATGTACCTTCCCTTTGACGATTTAGGGAGAACTGGGAGAAAAGGACTCAGACGGACGTTTCTAGGGCGTTTATCCCTTCCCTTTGATGGCCGAGGAGGGGACGAATAGGGGCTCAGGCGGACGTTTCTACCCCACTTATCACCTATCCCCTCGCGACATCACAAGGCGCCCACGGCAGGATTTGAACCTGCGACACCTCATTTAGGAAACGAGTGCTCTATCCCCTGAGCTACGTGGGCTTGTCGGAAGCTCTGATTCTACGTCTGGGTGATCTTCTGACATCGGCCACTGCCCCGTCGCCCTACTCTGCAGGGGGTCCAACCGGTCACTTGAGCGGGAGGACACCCGGGTTTGGCTAGCGGTGGGCCTGGTAATGACCCCGCGAGAGAGCGATGGAGAGCAGACGATGAGCGATAGCGGTGATTGGTCACCCGACGAGCCGTCGGGTACGGAGGCCTTCGAGCAGGGTGATGAGGCGTTCGATAACGCCGACCAGCTCGACCCTGACTTCCTCGAGGATGTCGAGCTCGACCCCTCTCTCGACCCGACGCTGATGACAGACGAGCGGGAGCTCGAAGAGGCTGGTGTCGAGCTGGACGACCCCGAGTCCATCGCCGTACTGAGCGGGGGACTGGATGATCCTGATGGGCTCGGCGCCCCTTCATCCCAGAGCCGCTCCCGCCGCTCAGACCTCGACGGTTGGGATCTCGACCAACCGGAAGTGCCGGACGCCGACGACACCGAAGATGGTGACGACGTCTTGTGACCGGGTGGATCTGAACCGCCGCCCTATCCGGGTTGCTCCGCAACGAGGACGCAGCGGGTGCCGCTGTAGATGGTCGGCATGCACTTGTTGCAGTGAATGCAAAGCCCGTCTGAGGCATCCCCCTTCTCCCACCGATTGACCAGGTTCGGCTCGCGCAACAGAGCCCGGGCCATGGCCACAAATGAGAATCCCTCGGTCATCGCGCTCGTCGCAGTTTCCAATTGGTTTACCCCGCCGAGCAGGATCAGGGGCAACCTCAGCGCCCCTACGAACTGGCGGGCGTAGGGCAGGAAGAAAGCCTCCTCGAACGGGTACTCTCGAAGGAACCTCGACCCAACCAGACGGAACCCGGCCCGCAACGGGCGGGGCAGGGTGGCGGCAAACTCACGACGTGGTGCCTCCCCCCGGAAGAGGTACATGGGATTGGATAGCGAGCTGCCCCCGGTCAGCTCCAGAGCATCGAGATGGCCGTCGTTCTCCAGTATGCCGGCGAACTCGAGGCTCTCCTCCAGCCAGAATCCGCCGTCTACCCCGTCGGCCATGTTGAGCTTGGCCGTCACCGCCACCTGGTCTCCGACAGACTCCTTCACCGCCTCCACCACCTGGCGCGGAAAGCGGGCCCGGTTCTCGAGGCTCCCTCCCCACCGGTCGTGCCGGTGGTTGAGCTTGGGACTGAGGAATGCGCTCAGCAGGTAGTTGTGGCCCAGGTGGATCTCGATGCAATCGAATCCGGCTTCGACAGCCGTTTTCGCGCCCAGACGGTACGCCTCGGTGATGCGGGTGATGTCATCCTCCGATACCGCGTGGGTCAGTGAGCCGGCCGGACTCAGCTGCCGCGACGGAGCCAGGGCTGGCGATCCGTTCGAGCGCCCGTTGGCCACCGGTCCGGCGTGCCCGATCTGCGCCGACGCTTTGGCCCCGGCGTCGTGTACCGCTTCGGTCAGCCGACGGAGACCGTCCGCCGTCTCACCCCCGAGCACTGCACAATGGCGATCGGTCCGCCCTTCGGGTGAGACGGCCAAGTAGGCCACCGTTGTCATGGCCACGCCGCCGGAGGCCATGGTCCGATGGAATTCGATCAAGGTGTCGCTGATGACACCCTTGGGTGTGGCCCCCTCGAAGGTGGCCGCCTTGATGATCCGGTTCTTGAGAGTCAGGGGTCCGAGACGCGCCGGCTCGAACACGTCCGGAGCGCGTCCCGGCTTCCCCTGTTCCTCAGGGCTCATTGTCATCTCTCCGTCTGTCTTTCGTCGTGCTTGCCGTGTGGGCACCGTCCGGCAGGAGGTGGTGGTCCCCGAACCTGTCCGCGGTCATGGTCCCGAAACGCCGGCCGCCACCAGAGCGTCGGTCACCGCCTCGGCCAATGAGGGGTGGCACACCACCAGATCGGGGAGGTAGGGATCGGGTTGGGAATAACGCAAGGGGCTTCCGTCGAGCCGACGGGCATGAAGGCCGCTGGCCAATGCCACCGCCACCGGCGCGGCCGAATCCCACTCGTACTGGCCCCCGGCATGAAGGTAGATCTCCGCCTCACCCCGGATGACGGCGGCGATCTTCGCTCCGGCCGATCCCATGGTGATCGTGCGGGCACCCAGGCGCTCGGCCACGGCGGGGATGAAGTCGGGTGGCCGGCTGCGACTGATCACGATGCGGGGAACGGTGGCCACCGGGGACAGCGCCGGAGGATTCTCCGTTCCCAGGACCATGCCCAGCGCTGGCAAGGCCACGGCCCCCACCACCGGTTCGCCGTCGATGGCCAGGGCAACGTGGACCGCCCAGTCCTCGCGACCCTCCGAAAATTCGCGAGTGCCGTCGAGCGGATCGATGATCCACACCCGACCCCCCGGATCGTCGAGGTGCTCGGCCAGAAGGGCCTCTTCCGACCGGATGCGATCGGACGGAAACATCTGGCCGAGGCGCTCCATGAGGAGCTGGTGCGAGAGTTGATCGCCCTCTTTCCCCAGCGATTCCCCTGCGGGTTGCCCCTGGCGAAGCTCCATCAGCTTGACCCCGGCCTCGTGAGCCAGCTCGGTCGCCGACCGATGTGAATCACTCAAGTTTGTGTACACGTCTCTGTCCGTCCCCTCCGGCTACATAGCCATCCAGGTCCCCCAGTCTGCACGACGCCAACCGGGGTGACGCCCATGAGGGGATACTGCGCCGTCACCACCCTGACTACGCTGCTCGGGGCTATGACCGCTCGCCCCGCCATGAGTGCCCACGAGCTGCAGGACTTTCTGCGCGACGCCTTTCCGGGCACCCCTATCCCCTACGTCGTAGAGGCGATCACGGCCGACACGGTCACGGTGCGACTGCCCATCAACATGGCCGCCAGTCGCCCCGGCGGCACGGTCTCCGGCCCTTCGCTGATGGCGCTGGCCGACACCGCCGCTTGGCTGGTCATCGTCGGCCAGATCGGACCGGTGGCCCTGTCGGTTACGACCAGTCTGCACATCGACTTCCTACGCCGATCGGCCATGGTCGACGTGATCGCCGTGGGGAAGCTTCTCAAGCTCGGTAAACGATTGGGGGTGGCCGACGTGGCCATGTACTCGATCGGCTCTGAGCCCGTGGTGGCCAAGGCCCAGGTGACCTATTCTCTCCCGCCCGCCTGATTGCGGCTTCATCAGGCGTTGACGGGCCAGTGCTCCTTCATTGCGCGAGAAGCCGGTCCGTGCCACCATCGGGGGACGCAGTTAAAGGGGGAGGCGACGATGCACGATCTGGTCATCCGAGGGGGAACGCTGGTCGACGGCACGGGTAAACCGGCCCGGACCGCTGACGTGACCATCGACCGGGGGCATATCAGTGGCGTCGGATCCTTTGCCGGCGAAGCGGCCAACCGAACCGTCGACGCCGACGGACTACTGGTTACCCCCGGGTGGGTGGACGTGCACACCCACTATGACGGTCAGGCCACCTGGGACGAGGTGTTGGCCCCCAGCAGCTCGCACGGCGTCACTACCGTCGTCACCGGCAATTGTGGCGTGGGCTTCGCACCGGCCCGCCCCGATCGTCACGACTGGCTGATCGGCCTGATGGAGGGCGTCGAGGACATACCCGGCAGCGCTCTGGCCGAAGGCATGCAGTGGGGGTGGGAGACCTTTCCGGAATACCTCGACTGCCTCGATCAACGCAAGTGGACCATGGACGTGGGAACCCAGATCGCCCACGGCGCCGTGCGTTCCTACGTCATGGGTGACCGCGGTGCCCGCAACGAACCTGCGACACCCGAGGACATCGAGGCCATGAAGCAATTGGTCAAGAACGCCATCGCTGCTGGAGCTCTCGGTTTCTCGACCTCTCGGACGCTCGCCCACCTGGCCATCGACGGCGAACCGGTTCCGGGCACCTACGCCACCGAGGACGAGCTGTTCGGCATCGGCGAGGCGCTCGGCGAGCTCGGTGCCGGGATCTTCGAACTGGCGCCGGCGGGAGTGGCCGGTGAGGACATCATCAATCCGAAAAAAGAAGTCGACTGGATGAGGCGTCTGTCCGCCGCCATCCACCGCCCCGTGACCTTCGCCCTCGTCCAGGTGGACGACGCCCCTGACCTCTGGCGGGATCTGATGGAAGAATCGTTACGGGCCGTCGCCGACGGGGCAGACCTGTGGCCACAGGTGGCCGGGCGCGGCTTCGGTCTCCTGTCGGGGCACTTCACCACCTATTCGCTCTTCGACCAGATCCCCGCCTACCAGGAGTTGCAGGCCAGGGGGCTCCCACCGGAGGGCCTGGTTGACGCCCTCCGTGATGCCGCCGTTCGTCGCTCGATCGAGGAGTGGGTGCCCGACCCGGCCACCGCCGAGCGCATGAACCAGGCGTTTCCGCACCACTTTCACGCTGGGAAACCCCCCCGACTACGAACCGGGCCCGGAGCGGTCGTTGGCCGGGATCGCCGGCCGCACGGGACGCGACCCGCTGTCCGTCGCCTACGACGCCATGCTCGAGGATGAGGGGCGCGGCCTGCTCTACGTTCCTATCCTCAATTACTCGAACGGCGACCTCGAGCCGGCACGGGAGATGCTCCTCCATCCCCGCGCCGCTGCCGGACTCGGTGACGGTGGAGCCCATTGCGGTGTCATCTGCGACGCCTCCCAACCCACCTTCATGCTCACCCACTGGACACGCGACCGGACGCGGGGCGATCGCATCCCCGTGGAGTGGATCGTCAAGAAGCAGACCCACGACACGGCCCGTCTCTACGGACTCGGCGACAGGGGCACCATCGAGGTGGGCGCAGTGGCCGATCTCAACCTCATCGATTACGACAACCTGCAGATGGGAAATCCGATGGTCGTACGTGATCTGCCGGCCGGCGGAAGTCGACTGCTCCAGGACGCCTCCGGCTACGTCGAGACCATCAAATCGGGAGTCACCACGTTCGCCGACGGAAAGGAAACCGGGACACGTCCGGGAACGCTCCTGCGTGGGGCGCGCTGAGGAACCTCGCTCAGCTCTGCTCCCCTACCGTGCCGGTGACTTCCGTCGGCTGGTCGACGACCTCGACCGCAGTGCCCGAGGCGTCGACCACCCACTCCTCCTGCATCTGGCGGTAGACCCGGTGCTCGACGATGAAGGCCAGAAAGGGAACGAAGCCGGACAGGACCACGGCCAGTATCCGGCCGATCCGCCAGTGGGCCCGCCGGGCCACGTCGGCCGCCGAAAAGAGGTACACCAGGTAGAGGTAACCGTGGATGGTGCCTTCCACCTTGGCCACCAGATCGAAGTGTCCCCAGATCTGCAGCGGCACCCCGAGAAAGACCAGGACGATCAAAGCAGACCCCACGATGAAGGTCATCACCCGGTAGCGGATCAGGGCCCCCTCCATACCTCGGTCGAACAACCGCGACAGCGACGGTCGCCCCAGTCGCCGGGCCTCGGGCGAAGGTCCGCTCATCGACGGGAGGAGTCGGCGTCAGCTGCGTTGAGCTCGGCCAGGTAGCGGTTGTAGCGGGCCAGCGCCGCCGCCTCCTCTGGCGTCTGGGGCGCGTACCGCTCCCCCCGGCCACCGGTGTCCGCATCGATGGCCGAGCTGGCCGCCACGGCCACATTCTTCTTCCGGCCGCCGGTGAGGGCCCAACCTGGCTGATCGTGGTCCTCGGCCGAACCGGCCGCCCCGTCGACGGACGACGGCGCCCGTGAGGAGGTCGAACCTCCCCGCAGACCCGGCGTGGGCTGGTCGTGGATGAGTTGCCACCAGACGTATATGGCGTACAGGGCGAACAGGGGCCATTCGAAGGTATAAGCCCAGCTCAGCGTGTTGCCACCCAGGGCCCGGTCGAGCTGCCACTTGGTCAGGAAGGCGAAGGTCGGAAGCAGGATGAGCAGCGTTACATGCATGCCGACGCACCGACGGCTGAAATAACGGCGCACGGCGCCATCGTACCGTCGCTACCTGCGCACTCCCATTCGCGGCGCTGTCGAGTGAGGCGGGACGACGTGATCTATCGACCGGATCGTCACAGCGGGGCCATAACGTGTCTCCCCATGACGACGACCGAGCATCCCACCCTGTTCCACCCGGACGTCGAGGTGCGGATCAGCAAGCGACGCAAGAAGACGGCCGGCGCCCACTGGGAGGGCGACCGGATCGTGGTGGTGGTGCCCGTTCATCTGAGGGGTGCCGAACGCGACCAGATGGTCGACGAACTGGCCGGGCGGCTGGTGCGCCATCGGCCCAACCTGCACGCCTCCGACGAACTGTTGGAGCAACGGGCGATGTCGCTCAGCCGCCGCTACCTGGGTGGCGTTTCACCCACCTCCATCCGCTGGTCGTCGACCCAGACCAAGCGATGGGGGTCGTGCACGCTGGCCACCGGTGAGATCCGCATATCGGAGCGACTGCGGATCACCCCTTCGTGGGTGCTCGACGCGGTCATCGTCCACGAGCTCGCCCATCTCCTCGAACCCAACCACTCACCCCGTTTCCGTGAGCTCGAGCAGCGCTACCCGCGGCGCACCGATGCCGATGCCTTTCTCGAAGGGTACGCGCTCGGCCTGGCCATGCCCGGAACCACCCCGGTCACGTCCGGTGGTGGACTGCCTCGCCAGCCGGACGACCCGGACGACCGGGCCCACTCGTTCGACGATTGCCACGACGACACCGGGCCCCAGAGCAGAGTGCCGGCAGCGGACGTCGACTGCGACATCGGCTGAAGGACCCTGTCCTTCCGTGGAGCACCCTCACGCCCGTCGACCCAATTCCCTCTAAATCCTATCAAATCTATATACTCGATTTGATTGGTCGGCTTTTCCTGCTAAAGTGGGGACATGGCGATCGCCTTCCCCGGTCCGGCCGCAGATCTGCGTCACGTCACGTCCCCACTCCGCTCCGCGGGTCGGCCGGCTGGACCGGGGGACGCTCGCCTACTCTTCCCGGGGGGGCGCCGTAAGGTCGATCTGCTGGCTATCGCCGAGGGTTTCGCCGTCGCCGCGCCGTTCATCACCGAGCTGCACGACCTGGCCGAGCGCCGCTGGGTCCTACTGGCCGTCACCGATCTGTTCGAGGCGTGGGCCATCGGTTGGCCCCACGGGGGCACCATCGAGTTCCACGACCACGGCCCCTCCAGCGGTGCCCTGGTCATGGCGTCGGGCACCCTCACCGAGACAACCGTGCGATCGAGCGCCCGGGGGGCCACAGTGATCGGCACCCGCACCCTCGGAGCGGGCGACCACCGGAGGTTCGCACCGGGTTACGTGCACGACCTGACCAACCACGGGGAGGCCCAGGCTGTGAGCGTCCACGTCTACGGCCCCCGGCTCTCCACAATGAGCTACTACCGACTGGACCGCCGCGGTGGCCTGGAACGGGCGCGCAGCGAAACCGTCCCACCCCTGGGGCCTTTCGACGCCACCAGCGCTCACGACCCCTCCTGATCCGGTGGGGAGGAATCGGCCATGAGCCCCACGGCCGATGATCTGGTCGCTCGGTCCCGGCGGCTCATCGGGAGGACCAGGCCCGAGCAACTGGCCGAGGTGGTGGACGTCGGCGGATTGATCGTCGACATCCGTCCGGCGGCTCAGCGGGCTGACCAGGGTGAGATGCCCGGCGCCGTGGTGGTCGAGCGCAACGTTCTCGAATGGCGGCTGGACCCGACCGGTAGCCACCGCCTGCCCCAGGTGACCGGGTTCGACCAGCCGGTGGTGGTGGTCTGCTCAGAAGGATTCGCCTCATCGTTGGCCGCCGATTCGCTCCGGATCCTCGGCTATCGACGGGTCACCGACCTGATCGGCGGGTATCGGGCCTGGTCAGCGTGGGCGCAGGGCTCGTCCGACCCCGCACCGAGGTCGGATCCGGCCGACCCCACCGTCCTGTCCTTCCTCTGAGGGGACTACCCCTACCCCCCGATCGCGGCTACAACGGAGTAGTGGCCTACCTCCTCGCTGCGCTTGCCGCCTTTGTCAACGCCCTGACTTCTGTGCTGCAGCGGATCGGGGTCGAGTCGGCACCGGATTCGACCACCCTCCGGTGGAGCCTGATGGCTCACGCCCTGCGCCGGGGTATCTGGCTGGTCGGCTTCGGCCTGATGCTGGTGTCCTTCGGACTGCAAGCCACCGCCCTCCGCTTCGGCGAGCTGAGCGTGGTCCAGCCCGTGCTGACCACCGAGCTCCTCTTCCTCATGCTCATCCTGGGCACGTGGTTCCGATTCCCGCTGGGACGACAGGAGTGGCTCGGGTCCCTGGTCATCGTGATCGGACTGGGTGGTTTCTTCCTGGCCGCCGCCCCCAAGGGTGGGAACGCCATACCGACCAGTCACCAGTGGTGGGTGTCCTCCATCATCCTCATCGCCGTCATCGCCGGCTTCATCGTCGCCGCCCTGCGCGGTCCGCGCTGGTGGCGAGCGGCGTCCTTCGGGGCCGCCACCGCCGTCAACGTGGCCTACACGGCGGCTCTGACCAAAGCCATCACCACCTACACCTCCGAAGGATGGGGACACGTCTTCACTCACTTCCAGCCGTACATGCTGGCCGTCTCGGGGCTGGGCACCGTGTTCCTCATCCAGAACGCGTTGCACGCCGGGCCCATCACCGCCTCACGCATCACCATGGTGACCATTGCCCCGCTGGTCAGCATCCTCCTCGGCATCACCCTGTTCGCCGACCAGCTCCGCTCCGGCCCGCTGTGGGTCACGTCCGAAGTGGTGGCCCTGGCCGTTCTGGTGATGGGGGTGGTCATTCTGGCCCGCTCGCCCCTGGTGGCCGGCAGCCAGTCCGGCAACGAGGGCGAAATGCTGGAGGGGGCCCGGGGTCGGGCCCTGGCCGATGAGGGAGCGGTCGAGTGGGTCGGTTCGGGGGCCAGCGCCGTTTCTGCTGTCCCGGCCGTTGACGAAGTGGGCGGATCGGCGAGCTGACCGGGAGGCAGCAGCGGCCATGGTCACACCGCGGCCGCAGGCGGTCAGTCGGGCAGCTCCAGGGTGGCCAGGTCGGCGGCCACCACCACCTCGCCG
The DNA here is from genome assembly GCA_963727955.1 of uncultured Acidimicrobiaceae bacterium. Taxonomy (GTDB): domain Bacteria; phylum Actinomycetota; class Acidimicrobiia; order Acidimicrobiales; family RAAP-2; genus Bog-756. The sequence goes on along the minus strand of CAVSII010000007.1, from coordinate 367,881 downwards.
TCAAAATGGGCGGCGGCCAGGTCGCGCCACTGGTGCTCGGTACCGGGTGCCGGCGGGGGCACCAGATGGGTGAGCACCAGCGTGGCCACGCCCCCGGTGGTGGCGGTGCGGGCGGCATCCTCGACCGACGAGTGATAATCGAGCACATCGGTGATCCGGGGCAGACCGATGGCCTCGATCTGATCCCGTCGGACCACGGTGTGGACCAGGACGTCAGCCCCCCGGCACAGTCGGTCGAGACCGGCGCACGGCACCGTGTCGCCGGCCATGACCACCGAACGGTCACCCTGGTCGATCCGGTACCCGACAGTGGGCCGCACCGGCGCATGGTCGGTCGACGCCGCCGTCACCCGGACGCCGCCGTCCTCGAAGACGATCCCGTCGCTGACCTCCCTGACCACGGCGCCCGGGCGCCAGGTCAGATCGTCATGGTGGGCCAGCCGGTAGCCGATGTCGGGGGCCAGCATGGATTCGGTGGCCTCGACCACCGCTTTGGTCCCCGTCGGTCCGAACACCTCCAGCGGGTTGGGTTGGAGAGACATGACCCATCGGGTGGTCATCACGTCGTTGAGGTCGGTGATGTGGTCGCTGTGCAGATGGGTGATGAACAAGGCCCGGAAGGCGCTCGCCCCCGATGCGGCCGCCGCCGCCCGGATGAGGACGCCGCGCCCGCAGTCGAAGACCAGGTCGCCGGCGGCGGTGCGGACCAAGGTGGACGGCCCCGCCCGATGAGGATCGGGGACGGGGCTGCCGCTGCCCAGGATGACGACTTGCATGGTTCGCCTCAGGAGCCCGGTGATCGGTTCACCGTCGTGCCCGACCGGGTGGTGGCGGCCGGCCGGGGGGACATGGTCGCAGGCTAACAGTCGAAGCTATCGAGCCAATGAGCGGGCGCGACGGCACGACGGAGGATCCATACCCGAAGCGCCAGGCCAGAGCGAAGCCCCAGCCGCATCCAGAAGCTCGGCCATCCCCAGCGCAGCGTCGCCCAGCCGGGCCCGCATGGCCCGGAACAGAGCGGCGGTGACCCGGGCGTCGCCCAGCGCACTGTGGTGGTCGTCCCAACTCAGTCCGAAGGAAGCGCAGCACTCGGCCAGGTTGGCCCTTCCTTCCAAACCGAGCTGGGTGTGGGCCACCGTCCAGGTGTCGACCGAGGGAACATCGGTGAGGATGGGAGCCGATCGCCCGAAGCGTACGCATTCGGCGTGCAGAAAGGGAAGATCAAAACGGTCCACGTTGTGTCCCACCACCACCCGGCCCGACAAGAGGGCGGCCAGGTGGCCGTGGACGGCGCCGTAGGTGGGCGCCTCACTCAGCATGGCGGAGGAGATGCCGTGGATGTGGGTCGGGCCCGGGCCCCGTCGCGGATCGATGAGCGACGAGAACGACCCGACCTCCTCACCCCGGTTGTCGAGGGTCACCACCCCCACCTCTACGATCCGGTCGTCTACCGGTGAGAACCCGGTGGTCTCCACGTCGACCACGGCAAAGCCGGTGGGGGTCCTCCTCGATCCACTCATGGTGGTGACGGTAGGCCGTGGCTGTAACAGCCCCGCCTGTTTCCCCGCCTGTTTCCCCGCCTGTTTGCGACCGGGTCGATCCCCGGTGGAGTACGGTCATGCCCGAAAGGACGGCCATGACCCCTCGCATCAAGTGGGTGTGCGTCTCCGATCTTCACCTCGGGGCGCTCAACAGCCTGCTGACCAACGTGACCGACGACGGCGAACACGTCGACGGGACCACCCCCTCCCCCGTCCTGACCGCGCTCTGCCACTGCATCCGGTCACTGCGCCGGCCGGGCCAGGACCCACCGCAACTGGTGGTGCTGGGCGATCTGTTCGAGCTGGCCCTGACCTCCCTGGAGGACGCCGCCGTCACCTTCTCACAGTTCATGACCGCCCTCGATGCCGATACCGACGCCGGCGCCGTCGCTCCGCGAGGTCCGCTTCGTGCCCGGCAACCACGATCACCACCTCTGGTCACGGGCCAGTGACGACCGGTTCATCCATCGGCTGGCCGGTGACGCCTCGTCCATTCCGCCGGCCACCGATCGTCACGCCACCCGGCTGCTGCCCGCCCACGACACCGTGCCGGTGCGGGACCGCTTCGTGGAGATCCTGGCCGCCCGGGGTGGCGCCTCCGGCGGGGTGACCGTCGTGCAGAGCTACCCCAACCTGGGCCTGGTCACCGATGACGGCAGTCGCTGCGTCCTCCTCAGCCACGGTCACTTCATCGAGCCGCTGTACCGGATGATGTCCCTGCTCGACAACGTCTTCGGTGCACCCCGTACCGGTTCTGCCGAGGCATGGCAGCTGGAGGCGGACAACGGTGGATGGATCGACTTCTTCTGGTCGTCGATGGGTGACAGCGGTGACGTCATGCGGGTCACCCGCTCGCTGTACGAGTCGATGCAGAGCACCGAGACCATCCACGCCGAGATCGCCGCCATCGAGCGGGCCATCAAGGCGGCTGGCGCCTCGCGGGCCCAGGCCGACGTCGAAGCCCACGCCGCCGCCTGTGTCCTCCGGGCCTGTGTCGGCACGGCCATTCGTGAACGGCACCGTCCGGGGATCGCTCTCAGCCCCCACGCCCAAGAAGGACTGACCGACTATCTGAGTGGACCGGTGGCGGCCCAGGTGAGCGCCGAAATCGGGAGCTCGGATGAGACGACCTTTGTCTTCGGGCACACCCACAAGCCGTTCGTGGAAACGCGGACCGTGTCCTCGTTCCCCTCACCCATCGACGTGATCAACACCGGTGGGTGGGTGGTGGACACGCCCGAACCCAATCCGCTCAAGGGCGCGTCCCTCATCCTCATCGACGAGGATCTCAACGTGGCCTCGCTGCGGTGCTACACCGAAGGCCCCGACACCTCCTCCTACCGTGTCCGCATCGAGGCCCCCGGCAGTTCGGCGTCGAACCAACTGGTCGACCAGCTGCGCCAGGACATCGATCCCGATGCCGAGCCCTGGACCACCTTGGCCCAGGCCGTGCAGGCCACCGTGGTCGACCGGGGGCACCAGCTGGCCGACCGCCTACGGGCCGACGCCACCGCCCTCGACAAGCTGTCAGGCGCCGGTCCCCACTAGCTCCCGCAGCTCGCGGGCCACATCCTCTTTGTGCACCTCTTGGTCCTGGCGGGCCCGCCGCGGACTCCACCGGCCGCGGTTGAGGAAGATGGTCGGGATGAACAGCACCATGCCGGCCACGCATACCCAGAACCAGTGCTGCCATTGTTTGGGCGATTTGGCCACGCCGTTCTGCAGGGCAGTGAGCTGGGACTGGTGGGCGGCCAGGTAGCTGAGCTGGGCCTGGTAGGGAACCACCAGCGTGTTGAACTGCGCCTTCAGGGAGTTGAGCTTGAGGGCGTTGGCCGTGCCGATGGCCGCGGCCACGGCCAGGTCGTTGGCCAAGGTCGGGTCGGTGTTGGCCCGCTCCACCACCGCCTGGTTCTTTTGAACCAGCGTAAGCAGGGCGGCGTGTTTCTGGGCGAAGGCCACCGACGCCGGGTGTTCGACCAGGAACGACTGGATCTGAGGTGTGGCCAGGGGCAGGTTGTCCACCACCGGGTTGACCGAGGTCACCACCAAGGGCAGGAAGAGGAAGGAGAGACCGACGGTCAAACGCAGGATCCATCCCCACAGGGCCAGCCCGGTCCCCACCAGGGCCGGGTTGCGGGCCTCGACCATTTCGGTGTAGCCGGCCATCCACGGGGCGTAGGTCAGCGAGATGAAGGCGGCCAGGAAGATCTCGATGAGGACCAGGGTGTTGAAGGAGGTGTGGGTGTGGGTGGCCTGTCGCAGGAACACGATGAGCATGACGATCGACCCGACCGCCCCGACCATCATGAACGGCTTGCGCACCCGCAGCTTGTCGGACAGCACGCCGAACACGATGAGGGCGACGGCGTCGGCCGCCCAGAACCACTGGTTGAGCCGGTTGGCCTGGACGGTGGTGAAGTTGAGGCCGCTGGGATTCTTGAACACGGTGGCCCAGTAGATGGTGAAGAAGGCGGAGGCGGCGTAGTACACCAGCAGGAAGAGAGAGATACCGATAGCCGACACCACCAGATCGACCTTCAGGATCTGACGCCAGGGGTGGGTGGTGGCCCGTATGAGGTCCGACGGCGAGAGGCCGCGGCTCTTGGCCTCGATGAGGGCGCGGTCCTGTTCGGACACCACCAGCTGGTCACGAAGACGGGAGGAGAGATCCTTGAGGAAGAAGAGGGTGATGGCGAACACCACCAGTGAAGTCACCCCGGAGATGATGAACTGGCTCTGCCAGTCGACGAAGTGGTCGAGCGTGTTGGTGGCCACGATGCTGGTGATCAGGCTGCCGGCCACCGGACCGACGGTCCAGAACCCCATGGCCGATGCCCGCCCCAACTGGGGGCTGAAGTCGCGGACCAGAGCGGGGGTGGCCACCAGGATGGCCCCCTCGACCAGACCGAGGGCCGAGATGACCACCGCGAACTGCCATTCGGTCGTGGTGTTGGGTACCCCGACGGCCACCAACAGGCCGACGATCAACAGGCCGTAGATGACGACGTTGGATCGACCCAGGCGGTCGGTCTTGCTGGCCGGCAGCGAGGCGAAGGCGCCGATCAGGTTGGACACCACCACGATGTACACGTAGAAGGAAAACGACATGTGGTAGTACTGCAAGATGTTGGGGGTCACCCCGGTCTGGGTGAAGTACGTGTAGTAGAGGACGATGGTGGCCAGTACGGCCAGCGCCAGGTAGGCCGTACGCTTGGCGTTGTCCGGGTACTGGTCGATCTCGTGGACGAACAGAAACCGGAAGAGGGCGCCGTGCCTGGGGGCGCCGCCAGTGGGATCCGGTGCGGCCACCGTTCCGTCTGCCATAGGGTCAATCCCCCTCACGCTGAGCTGAGACGGCCATCCCCGGCCGCAGTCCGACCGTAGCCCAGGACGGGTCGGCCAGGTACCGATGTGACCACCGCTGTGGCCCCCGGCCCGTGTGCCCGATCTGTCCGTGAGGCGTCAGTCCAAGGCGGCCGCGGCCACCCGTTCCTCGAGGGCGCGGGTGTCCCACCACGAAAGCTGGAGCTGCTTGGCCCGGCGGAAGTAGAGCTGTATGTCGAACTCGACGGTGAAGCCGATGCCCCCGAAGATCTGTTGGGCGGTGGCCGTCACCTCCCGGAACGTCTGACAGGCGAACAGTTTGGCCATCGGAGCCAACTTGGCCACGCTGCGGCCCTCCGAGCGGGCCCACGCCGCCTCATGGACCAGGGCCTCGGCCCCGTCCACCGCGGTGGCGCCGTCCGCCAGGTAATGGGCCAGCGCCTGAAAGGCGCCCAGCGGCTTGTCGAACTGGTGGCGGTCCTTGGCGTACTGGACGGTGATATCCAGCGCGTACTGGGTTCCGCCCACGGCCTGGGCGGCAGCCAGAATGGCGCCGTCGTGCATGACGGTGTCCCATGTGGACCAGCCGGACCCGGTCCCGCCGATTCGGTCGGACCCGTCCACGTGCACACCGTCGAAGTCGATGCGGTACTGGGTGTCCGATCCGATGGTCATCTGTTGGGTGAGGGTCACACCGGCGGCGGTCGGGTCGACCAGGAACACGTCGATGTCCAGGGGGGAAGGCCCGACCCGGGCCAGGACGAGCAGTCGGGAGGCGGATGAGGCGAAGGCGACGTGACGCTTGGTTCCGCTCAGGGTGAATCCGTCGCCGTTCGGCTCGGCCCGCATCTGGACGCCCCGGGGGCCGAACCCGTTGTCCGGTTCGAGCCAGGCCACGCTCAGGATGGCCTCGCCGGTCACTATTCGCGGTAACCACTCCTGTTTTTGGGCGTCGGAACCGGCGCCGACCAGCACCCCTCCGCAGAGGATGGAGCTCACGAAATGGGGCGACGGGGCCAGCGAGCGGCCGAACTCCTCGTAGAGGACCACGTTCTCCAAGGCGGTCATGGACGAGCCGCCGTACTCCTCGGGAATCTGCAGGCCGATCAGGTCGAGATGGGAGAGCTGCTTCCACAGTTCGGGCGAGTACCCGACGGGATCGTCCTCCATCTCGCGCACCACGCTGAGCGGGCAGGTGGTGGCACACACCCCGCGGACGGTCTCGCGCAGCATCTCCTGCTCCGGGCTGAATTCAAGATCCAACATGCTCAGCTCTCCTCTGTGGGTATCACGAGTACGTCCTCGAGTGCGGTGGGGCGGGCCGTCCCCATCAGGGATGCCATCGGTCCCCTTTGCGGCGCCACGGGTTGTCGTCTTCGTCCACGGGCACGGCCACCCGGGCCTGGCAGGTCGTCTTCGGAGCGTCGTCCACCGAGACGGCGATGTCGATGGCCACCCACCCGCAGCCGGTGTCGTCAACGCCGGTGTCGGTGACCACACCGGTGAACACCATGGTGTCGCCGGGAAATATCGACCCCAGCATGCGGAATGTCATGCGTTGCAACCGACCGTAGGGTCCCGTCCAGTCGGTCACGAACCGTTCGAACCAGGCCGCCTGGTTGGGTGTGTTGAGAAAGATGTCGCGGGTGCCGTTCCTGGTGACGGCGAAGTCCTTGTCGTGGTGCATGGGCCGCCAGTCCCGGGCGGCCAGGGCACCGAGGACCACGGTGGTGGCCGTCACCGGGTAGGACAAGGACGGAAGGCGGTCCCCCACGGCCACGTCGCCGAACAGCAGTGGGGAGACCGAGGTGTCGGTCACGCCCGCTCCGGTCCCTGATCGTCGGCCCGGCGGTAGCCGAAACCGGTATAGCTCTCGACGGCCACCATCTCGCCGCGCTGGTTGCGGTACTCGACATCGATGACCCAGAACCGGCCCGTTCCCAGCTTGGTCGTCTTCGCCCCGCTCACCGAGCGCAGGATCTGGCGGGTGGTCAACCGGTCCCCCGGCCGCACCGGTTCGTGGAAGACGATGGTGTTGTCGCTCATCACCGCCTCGGGCAGACCGAGGCCTTCTTTGAGATCGAAGTGGACCTGGAGGGGAAGGCCTTGGGCGGTGCGGCCCGGCGCCCAGTGGTGGGGTCGGAACCACACCGACACCATGGTGGGCGGGGCGATGGGCCCGTCGGTGATCAGGTCGGCTGCTTCCTCGTCCCAGAAGAGCGGGTTCCCGTTCTCCACCGACGCACAGGTGGTCCACACGTACCCCTGCTCGACGGGGAACTCCCCTTCCTCCTCGTAGAGGGGCGTGCCCACCAGGCCCTCGATGTCATCGAGGCCGATGGCCGTCATCCCACCACTCCCTTCTGGCGCAGCCGGTCGATGTGAGCGGCCCCGAGCCCGGCTGCCGCCAGCAGGCGGTCGGTGTCGGTGCGGGTCGGATCGCCGGCCACCACCGGCTCTGGTGGATGGCTCATGCCGGCCATCACCGGGGCCACCTGGCGGAAGTGCTGCGGCACGTCGCCACCAGCCGGTTGGCTCCCGGTGGGGGCAACCGCCTCCACGATGGCGTGGCGGGCTGCGTACTGGTCGTCGTCGGCCACCTCGTCCACCCCCAGTACCGGGGACACGCAGGTGTCGGCGGCCGCCAGCACGGCCACCCACTCGTCCCGTCCCCGGGTGGCGAAAACGGCCCGGAAGTCAGCCCTGATCTTGTCCTGGCTCTCGTCGTCCAGCTGGTGGTCGGCCCAGTGCTCGCATCCGAGGAGCCGGCACAGATTGGCGTAGAACTTGGGTTCGATGGCCCCGACGGCCAACCACCCGCCGTCGGCCGCCTGGTAGGTGTCGTAGCAGGCGTAACGGCCGGTGACCATGGACCGGCCCGGACCCACCGGCCCTCCAGTGGCCAAGTACTCGTCGACGGCCAGCGAGGTGAGCCAAAGGACACCGTCGGCTATGGACACATCCAGATGCACGCCCACACCGCTCCGGCCCCGGCCGATGACGGCGGCCATGATGGCCATGGCCGCCTGCAGGCCGCCGCCGGCGGCGTCGGCCACGGTCGCCCCCGGTACCGGGGGACCACCGTCGCCCCGGCGCTCGGAGGTGGCCAGAAAACCGCCCACGGCCAGATAGTTGATGTCGTGACCGGCCCAGGCGGCCCGGGGACCGGACTGTCCGTAACCTGTGGTCGAGCACAGGATGATCCCCGGGTTGACGGAGACCAGGTCGGCGAACCCGATCCCCAGCCGGTCGACCACCCCGGGTCGGAAGCTCTCCACCACCACGTCCGCCGTCCGTACCAGGGCCAGAAATGCGTCGCGCCCTTCGTCGTCCTTCAGGTCGATGGCCACATGACTGAAATAGCGAGCGCCGCTGTAGGCGTAGAACGGCGGTCGGATGGGCTGCGCCCCCCGCCCCGGCACCGCTCCTACTTTGACCACCGTGGCGCCGTAGTCGGCCAGGAGGCGGGTGCACCGGGCGGCCGGGCCCACGCTGGCCAGGTCCAGCACAATGAGGCCCGAGAGGGGCCCGGGGGGTGCCTTGGCCCCGGGGGACGCGGAACCCTGGTCTGTGGTGGGGGGATCGGTCACGGCGGTAGCGCTCAGAAGTTTTTGGGGAGACCGAGCTTGCGCCGGGCGATGATGTTCTTCTGGATTTCGGAGGCGCCGCCGCCGATGGTGTCGATCACCGTGTACCGGTAGGTCGACTCGGCCCGACCGACCATGGGGGCGTCGTCGTCACGCACCCGCAACTGCGCCCCGGCACCGGCGATGTCCATGGAGGCATCGGCCAGACGTTTGGAGAATTCGGTGGTGAACAGTTTGTACTCGGACGCCTCGGCGGTGGGCGGCGACCCCCCGGTGGAGGAGGCGAAGACGAACTTGAGCCCGAGCACCCGGGCCACCTCCGCCTCGGTGTGGAGATGGGCGATCTGCGACCGCACCACGGCGTCGTCCTTGAGGGGCTCACCGTCGCGGGAGGTGGTGGCCACATAGTCGGTGAGGAGATCGAGCCGCTGGGCGATGGGCGAGTAGGTGAACAGAGTGAAGCGTTCGAGGTCGAGCGCTTCCGAAATGTACTGGAATCCGTGATTGACCTCGCCGACCACGTAGTCGTCCGACACCCATACGTCGTCCAGATAGACCTCGTTGGTCCGCTCGTCCCCCATGGTCCAGATGGCTTTGACGGTGATGCCCGGCTGGTCCATGGGAACGAGGAAGAGGCTGATGCCATGGTGCTTGGGCGCCTCAGGATCGGTGCGGGCCCCCACCCAGTACCAGTCGGCGAAGTGGGCCGAGGTGGTCCAGGTCTTCTGACCGTTGAGCAGCCATCCGTCGCCATCGCGGGTGGCCTTGAGCTGCATCGACGCCGCGTCCGACCCGGCGTTGGGTTCGGAGTAGCCCACGGCGAACTCGACTTCGTTGCGGAGGATCTTGGGCAGGAACTCCTGCTTCAGTTTGTCGCTCCCGTGGCTGATGATGGTCTTGCCGATGATGCCGACGCCCTTGCCGATCTGCGGTCCACCCCGGGCCGCCAGTGCCTCGTTGAGCAGGTACTCGTAGATGCCCTCGCCGTCCTTGCCGCCGTGCTCCTCGGGCCAGGTGATGCCCAGCCACCCCTGTTCGCCGACCTTGGCCATGAACTTCCGTCGGGCCGGGGTGTCCACGATCTGGGCCATGTTCTCGCGGGTGAGGTCGAACACCTCGGGATCGTCGTTGGCGTCGAGGAATTCCTCGACCTCCTTGACGAATTCGAGCTGTTCGGGCGTGAATTCGAAGTCCATGGTGGGCCTCCGTAGGCGGCTGGGCTGTAGCGCAGAGTGGTTTCCTGACAGACCGTCAGATACTGTGGACATCATAGGATGAGCACGGAGTCGGAGCCAGCGTGACGGCCCGGTGGGTCCGTCCCCGGCTTGGTTCGGCCGGAGGTCCTTCGGGCCGAAAGGGCCGGAACACCTGCAGCCGGGCAGGGCCACCGGCACCGGTCGGGTGTCGGCCTGACCCCGAAACGAAGGGAAGCCGAGTCGGTGAGAGGAATCGTGAGCATCGCCGGGTACGTCCCCTACCGGCGGCTGCAACGCAGCGAGGTGGCCCAGGTTTTCGGAAACGGGGGCGGCAAAGGGACCCGGTCGGTGGCCTCCCACGACGAGGACACCACCACAATGGGGGTGGAGGCGGCCCGCCTGGCCCTGCGATCGGCACCGGCCGTCGCCCCCGAGGCCGTCTGGTTCGCCACCGCCACGCCGGCCTATCTCGACAAGACCAACGCCACCGCCATCCACGCCGCCCTCCGTCAGCCGTCCAGCGTGTCCGCCTTCGACTTCGGGGGTGCCCTCCGCTCGGGAGTGGGTGCCCTCCGGGCCACCCTGGGGGCCCCGGGCTCGGGAACCACCCTGGTCGTCCTGGCCGACATGCGGGACGGACTTCCGACCTCGTCCGACGAGGTGGCCGGAGGTGACGGGGCCGCCGCTGTCCTGGTGGGGGACGACGGCACCAGCGCGCCGGTGATCGCCGAGTACCTGGGTGGGGCGTCGGTCAGCGACGAATTCCTGGACCGTTGGCGGACGGCCGGTGACCGCCGGTCGCGGTCGTGGGAGGAGCGCTTCGGCGAGACCCGCTACGTCCCCCTCGGCGTGGAGGCGTGGGAATCGGCTCTGAAGGCCACCGGGCTCAGCCCCGAGCAGGTCGACCGGGTGGCCGTGACCGGCATGCACGGCCGGGCGGTGCGGGCCCTCGGACGCAAGCTGGGCCTGACCGACGGTGCGTTGTCCGATGATCTGTCCTCATCGGTCGGGCAGACGGGGGCAGCCCACCCCGGGCTGCTCCTGGCCAGCCTGTTGGAGCAGGCCGAGCCGGGCCAGGTGGTGGCGGTGGTATCCCTGGCCGACGGAGCCGACGTCCTGTTGTTCCGGACCACCGCAGCCCTGACCGAGTGGCCGTCCGCCGACCCGGTGGCCGACCAGATCGAGGCGGCGGCCGATCTCCGCTACGGGACGTTCCTGTCCTGGCGGGGCATGGTGACCCCCGAACCTCCGCGACGACCAGAGCCCCAACGGGTGTCGGCCTCGGCCGCCTGGCGCAACGAGGACTGGAAGTTCGGCTTCGTCGGTTCCCGCGATCGCACCTCCGAGGCCGTGCACCTCCCCCCGGCCCGGGTGTCGATGAAGGGCGGTGCCGTCGACGACATGGACCCCATCGACCGGGCCGACGCACAGGCCACCATCGCCACCTACACCATCGACCGGCTGGCCTACTCGCCCAGCCCCCCGATCGTGTTCGCCGTGCTCGACTTCGACGGCGGCGGCCGTTTCCCGGTGGAGCTGACCGACGTGGACCCCGACCAGGTGGCCATCGGCGACCGGGTCACCATGACCTTCCGGAAATTGTTCACGGCCGACGGCATCCACGACTACTTCTGGAAGGCCAAGCCGGTCCGGTCCGGCGCCTGACCAACCAGCCAGGACCACGATTGCCTCATACAGAGGCATGTTCACACAGGCATGTTCACACAGCGGCACGCCCACACAGAGGCGTGTTCACAAAAGAGGCACGAGGAGAGGTTCGATGGCATCACATGGGATCAAGGACAGGGTGGCCATCGTGGGCATGGGTTGCACCCGTTTCGCCGAGCATTGGGACAAGAGCCTCGACGACCTGATCATCGATGCGTCCGAACAGACCTTCGCCTCGGCCGGGGCGACCAAGGACGACGTCGACGCCTACTGGCTGGGCACGGCTCAGTCGGGTATGAGCGGGATCACCCTGGCCCGGCCCCTGCAGCTCGAGGGCAAGCCGGTCACCCGTGTCGAGAACTACTGCACGACCGGTTCCGAAGCGCTCCGGGCGGCGGCCTATGCCGTGGCCTCCGGGGCCTACGACATGGCCATGGCGGTGGGCGCCGAAAAGGTCAAGGACTCCGGTTACCAGGGGCTCAATGCCTTCCCCATTCCCAATGACGGCACCGCCCGCACCCTGACGGCGGCGGCCATGTTCTCGATGGTGGCACCGGCCTACGGGAAGAAGTACGGGGTGAGCGAGGATGAGCTGAGCGAGGTGCTGGCCCGCATCTCGTGGAAGAACCACAAGAACGGGGCGCTCAATCCACGGGCCCAGTTCCGCAAGGAGGTCTCCACCGAAACCATCTGTGCCTCACCCCGGGTCGCCGGGCGCCTCGGGGTGTTCGACTGCGCCGGGGTGGCCGACGGAGCTGCCGCCGCCATCGTGGTCCGGGCCGAGGATGCCTTGCGCTACACCGATACGCCGCTCTACATAAAAGCGCTGTCCTTCGCCGCCGGCAGCGGGTCGGGGCTGAATGATCCCGACTACGACTACACCTGGTTCCCCGAATGCGCACAGGCCGCCGAGGACGCCTACCGGCAGGCCGGGATCACCGATCCGCGCCACCAACTGGCCATGGCCGAGGTGCACGACTGCTTCACCCCTACCGAGCTGGTCCTGATGGAGGACCTCGGTTTCGCCGAACGCGGCGCGGCATGGAAAGAGATACTGGCCGGAACCTTCGACCTACACGGAGCCCTCCCCGTCAACCCGGACGGCGGCCTCAAGAGCTTCGGGCATCCGGTGGGAGCCTCCGGCCTCCGGATGTTCTTCGAGACCTGGCTGCAGCTGCGCGGCGAAGCCACCCCCGAGCGTCAGATCGCCTCCGACAAGACCCTAGCCCTCACCCACAATCTGGGAGGTTACCCAGGCGAGATGGTGTCCTTCGTTTCAGTGGTGGGAACCGAGCTGGGCTGACGAGGGCGCGGCGGCCTCGCGCTCGTCCAGCAAGGCCCACCAGGCATCGGCCGCCCGCCGGGCGGACCGCTCCACCTGTCCCGGATCGGCACCGGCCTGGTCGAGGGCGTCGGTGGCCCACTCGGCGTGGTCAGCGTCCATGGCGGCGTGGACGTCCCAGAACGCCGTACCGGTGGCGTCCAGCTCGTACCAGCGGCGCAGACCGTCGGCCTTGGAAGAGGCGATGGCCGATGCCTGGCTCTCGTATGCCGCCAGTCCGGCCAGAGCGGAAACGGGGCCCTCCCCCACCAGGTCGAAGTAGGTGGTCACCAGGGCATCGGCGGCGGGACCCGGCGCAGCCGCCCCCTTCGATCCCACCGCATCGGCGAAGCTGTCGAACAGGTCGAGGTGAGGCTCGGGACGACCCATCTCATCGGCCAGGTTCCCCTGGACGGCGACGGCCGGGCCGGGCGCACCCTGAGCTCGGAACTGGTGGGTCACTGCTGTGAGCACGGCCGGCAGGGCAGCTTCGAAAGACCGGTACTGGACGGCGTAGTCGGCCAGCTCGCCCTCGGCCAGCTGGCCGGCCTGCCAGCGCTGGTAGAAGGGATGGGAGAGGAGCTCCCGACCTTCCACCGCTCGGCGCACAGCGTCGTCCGTTGTAGCCGGTGGGAGGGGGGACGTTCCCCGTGGGGTCGGGCCGGTCGTCTCTGATGCCATGGGATCTGAGGTCATGCCGCATCCTACCCAGCGGGCCCGACCCTCCGGCGAGCCGACGGTCACCCCACGGGGTCAGCGTGCGGCGACGGCCTGGTTCGAGGGGTGGGCGTACCGACCGCTGGCGGTCACGGGAGCACGCACGACGCCCCCGGGATTGAGGTAGTGCAGCTTCTGGTCCCGCTCCTCGGCCATCCGCCGCAGATGGACGAGGAAGGCCACATAAACGACCAGAGCCAGTCCCGACAGGGCGGTGACCACCCAGGTGATCGATGCGCCAGGGACGAGACCGATCAGGGCGGTGACGACGAAGATGCCGAACAGCACACCGAGGGTGTCGCGCCGACGGCGGCGGACGATTTGGCGTCGGAGGGAATCACCCGTCCGCGCCGGGGTGACGTGCTCGTCGCTCCTGGTGACCGCCATCGACCCGTCGGCCAAAACGACCTCTGGGGCCGCCGGCGTGGTCGGCAAGTCGACGGCCGCTCCACCGTCGGCGGACGGCGGGTCATCGCCCAGGAAGGCCAGCGCAGGCCGCGGAAGTTGGTCGGCTCCGACCACGGTCAGGACGGGGGCCTCGCTGGAGCCGTGGCTAACACCGGTCGGATCACCGCTGCCGTCGACCGCCCTCAACCGGTAGGCCGGCGCCACAATGGGCTGGGGAGCAGAGTGCTCGAGAACCCGGAGTTGCTGATGGAAGTGGGAGATGGAACCGATCTCACCGACCGCACGGGACCGACGCTTCATCACGCTCGGTACCAAAATTATGATCCATGCCACGCCAACGATGATCACAAGGACCATGGGCATCAACTCCTCGACCGACCTTCGTGACGAAAAACCCTAACCAGGGGCTATCCGTCCGTGGTGGATGGTCGGGGAATGACAGTGCCGACAGAACACCACGCTCCGTGGTGTCAAAGGCTCTCCCCGCCTTGCAGAGCCAATTTGTACCGTGGCCCGACCCACCGCTCAACTCGGCGGCAAAGAGCCAGGTGACGACCATCGACGACGCCTCGAAGGGGCGGGGCTCGAGGGCCAACGGCCGGTCAGGTCTTGCCCGCGGCCCCACCGGCCCAGCCGCCGGGACCTTCCGGCAGTCGCCGGTGTTGATCAGTCGAAAGTCGGAGGCTGGTCGCGACTGCGCTTGAGCTCGAAGAAGCCGGGTGTGCCCGCCACGACCAGCACGCCGTCCCACAGAGCGCCGGCCGCCTCGCCCTTGGGCGCCGGCGTGATCACCGGGCCGAAGAAGGCCACACCCTCGACACTGATGACCGGTGTCCCTACTTCGTAGCCAACCTGGTCCATACCGGCGTGATGGGACTTCTTGATGGCGTCGTCCAGAGCGTCGGAGTCGGCCGCGTCGGCCAGGCTGGTCGGGAGACCGGCTTCGACCAATGCCTCTTCGATGGTGGCCCGTTCCTTGGGCTTGTGCTCGACGTGGAACCGGTCGCCCAGTGCCGTGTAGAGCGGCCCCAGGACCTCGCTCCCCGCCAACTGCTCGGCGGCCATGCACACCCGCACCGGCCCCCAGGCCTCGGCCAGCAGCTGCCGGTAGTCGTCGGGGAGGTCCTCTTTGGCGGCATTCAGATAGGCCAACGACATCACGTGCCATTCGACGGTGAGAGGCCGCACCTTGGCCGCCTCCAGAATCCAGCGTGAGGTGATCCATGCCCACGGGCACAGCGGATCGAACCAAAAGTCAGCCTTCTGGGTGGTTGTTTGATCGGGCACAGCATCCTCCTCGGAGCATCGGGCCCCACTCGACCCTCACCCGGTCAACCCCGCCGGCGGGCGCTGTGTTCCCTGACTCGGTTCCACCCCGCTGGCGCCGTCTCTTCGACGGCGCCGGTCACCCCCCCCCCCCCCCCCCGGCCGTCATCCGGCTGGACGGCGGCCTGCTCAACGGGCTCCGGTGGAAATCACCCCAGTCCGAGGACGCGCATGGCGTTGGTACGGAGGAATTTGGGCCATACCTCGTCGGTGAAACCCACCGACGGCATTTCGGTCATGATCCGTTCCAAGGAGAGCCCCATGGGAAAGTAGCCGGCATAGATGATCTTGTCGGCGCCGCGGCTGTTGGCGTAGTCGACGATGGCGCCGGGGTAGTACTTGGGAGCGAAGGCACTCGTCGAGTAGTGCAGGCCCGGCCATTTGAGCATGAGCTTGACGGCCAGGTCGGTCCACGGTTCACAGCCGTGACGGGTGACGAAGACAAGATCGGGGAAGTCAAACATGACCTCATCGATGAGCTCCACGTGTTGGCAGGCGGCTTTGAGCCGAGGCCCGGGTATACCGGCGCAGCAGAAGATGGGGATGGACAACTCAACGCACTTGCCGTAGAGGGGGTACATCTTCTTGTCGTTGATCGGTACCTGGGGAAAGGTTCCGGCAGGAAACACGCCGACGGCGCGCACACCGTAGGTCTCGTACTGCTCGACCAGCAGTCGGATGCCGGCCATGCCGTCGTTGGGGTCGACGTTGGCGCAAGGAATGAACCGGTCGGGATGTGCCCCTACCGCCTCGGCGCCCACCCCGCCAGGATCGTCGACTCCGATCAGCCCCATTTCGACACCCCACAGATCCATCTCGCGGAGGGTCACGCCGATCGGATCCGTCGCCCCTTTCAGTTCTTTGCCTGGAACCTGCTTGAAGATGTACTCGACCGGGAACTCGAACTCCTCCCGGGATTCGACGTCCTTGGTCTGCCGGGTGATGAAGCGGTAGGCCTCCTTCATGTCGGCGTGCGGGAAACCCACCATGGTGTCGATCACCCCGAGATCCTTTGGTATCCCCATGTGTCGGCCACTCCTCTCGGCTTCGTCGTCGCCGTCCATTCCGCCGTGCCGTCACCGGGCGCGGCCATGCGGACACTACTGCCGCCCCCTTCGACGTCCTACCCGCTCCTACGCCACAGGTGACGGTGGGAGAGCATCGGACTGGCGCAACCGGTGACCGGTCGACAGGGCCCGCCCCTCAGATCCGGTCCGCCGTGGGGGCAGCCCGGGCCGTCCAGCGACCGTCCTGGTGGTCCACGACGACGTCGACGCCGAAAGTGTCGGACACCGCTCCACTGGTGAGAACGTCCTCGATCTTGCCGGCCGCACGCACCTTGGCCTGGCGCAAGAGGCCGGCATGGGTCACACCGGGCGGGATCTCCTCGATGTGGTGGGTGACCAGGACGAGAGGGGGTACCGAGGGGTCACCGGCCAGGGAGGCCAGACGAGCCAGAAGTCGTTCGCGGGCCCCGAGGTCGAGGCCGGCGGCCGGCTCGTCCATGAGGATCAACTCCGGCCTCCCCATGAGAGCCCGGGCCAGCAGCACCTGTTGGCGCTCACCCTCCGACAACAGGCCGAACGGCCGCAGAGCGAAACTGCTCCCACCGAAACCGGCTTCGGTCAGGAGGGCACGGGCCTCGTCCTCGTCCTCGTCGGTGTACTCGTTCCACCAGGTTTCCAGAGCAGCGTGGCGGCCGGTCAGCACGACCTCGATGGCCGAGATTTGGGGGCGCAGGGTTCGGGTCACCGACGCGCTGACCACGGCGATGCGCTTGCGCAGTTGGCGCATGTCCACCCGCCCCAGCCGCTGGCCCAGTATCTCCACCGTGCCGCGGGTGGGCCACAGCGCCGAACCGGCCACCTTGAGCAGGGTGGTCTTACCCGATCCGTTGGGCCCGAGCAGGGCCCAACGCTGACCGGACCCCACAGTCCAGGTCACATCGTCCAGGATCGGTATCCCCTCGCGCACCACCGACACATGGTCGATAGTGATCACCGGGCTGCCGGGCGATGGTCCTCCGGTCGGCTGCTCAACGGGCACAGGACAGGGTGCCACAGGCTTGTGCCCCCTGTTTTCCCCCCGGGCCTGTCACCGAGACATTCTCAGGTCAGGTAGTGCGCCATGCCCAGGGGCCGACGGAAATCCTGTCGGTGGACGATCATCCGGCCGAGCATGGCCGTCACCGGGGCCCCGGATGTTTGGTGGCGTGGTCCGAGGATCTCTAGAGCTCGCCCAGGGCGGCGGCCAGCGGCTCGAGCACGCCGGGATCCAGGGGCGGTCGGAGGTAGACGATGCCCAGTTCGGCGCCGACCTCGGCCAGTGCGGCGGCCTGTTCGGCGGTGGCCCTCGGGTCGCCGGCGAATATGACGTGGCTGGAGAGGAGAATGTCCGCAGGGTGGCGGCCGATGTCCTCGCAGTGCTGATGCAGGATGTGGCGCTTGCGGGCGAATTCCTCAGGCGTGCCACCCACGAAGTTCCAATGCTGGGCGAAGCGGGCCGCGGTTCGCAACGTCCTCCTCTCGCCACTTCCGCCGATGCAGATCGGCGGGTGGGGGCGCTGGACAGGCTTGGGCTCGTTGCGGGCGTCGGTCAGCTGGTAGAACCGGCCCTCGAAGGTCGTCGTCTGCTGCGTGAGGAGCCCGACGATGACCTCGCACGCCTCCTCGAAGCGGTCGCTGCGCTGGCCCGGCGTGCCCAGCTCGATGCCGTAGGCCCCCGACTCCTCCTCGTTCCATCCGGCCCCGATGCCGAGCTCCAGCCGGCCCCCGGACACGATGTCGAGGGTGGTCGCCATGTTGGCCAGGATGGCCGGGTGGCGATAGTGGATGCCGGTCACCAGAGTCCCCATGCGCAGCCGGGTGGTGGCCTGGGCCAGCGCCGTCAGGGTGACCCAGCCCTCCATGCAGGGGCCGGTGCTGTCGGCAAAGATCGGATAGAAGTGGTCGAAGGTCCAGCCCGACTCGAACAGCTCGATGTCGTCGGCCACCTTCCACACGGCGAGCATGTCGGTCCAGGTCGTGTCCTGCGGCGAGGTCTTGAAAGCGAAGCGCATGGGCCCACGCTACGTCCGGTCGGCTGGCCACCGTGCAGACCTCTGTCGCCCAGCGACGAGACCGGGTAGGGGTGCCACCGGGGTGTCGGTCAGCCACACGCGAGACGTCTTGCCTGTCGGGGGGTCGGCGCACCAAGGGCGAGCTGGAGAGGCACCCCGGAAGGCCAACCGGTACTTCTCCCCGCGCCCCTACCGGCGGGCCTGCTCCGCCCCGTCTGGCCGGTGGAAAGTGGCCAAAGACGGGATTTCGAGGACTACCGGATCGGCCGCGCACAACAAGGCCGCACGATTGGAGGAGAATGAGGGTATGGAAGGCCAACTTGACCACGTCTCGATCCACGGCCACGACATGGCGTACCGGATGGAGGGAAGCGGGCCGGCACTCCTTCTCCTCCACGGCATTGCCAGCAGCTCGCGGACCTGGCGGGACGTCATCCCCCGTTTGAGTGATCGCTTCACGGTCGTTGCGCCGGACCTCATGGGTCATGGTCAGTCCGAGAAGCCCGTCGGGGACTACTCGCTCGGTGCGTTCGCCACCGGAATCCGGGACCTGCTCGAGGTCCTCGACATCGACCGGGCCTCCGTGGTTGGCCAGTCTTTCGGTGGAGGGGTAGCCATGCAGCTCGCCTACCAGCATCCTGAGCGATGCGAACGGCTCGTCCTCGTCGACAGCGGCGGCTTAGGACGAGAAGTGAACTGGATGCTCCGGTTCATGACGCTGCCGGGCAGCGAGTACGTGATGCCCGGGATCTTCCCGGGCTTTGTCCGCGATTGGGGAGACAGCCTGTTACGGGCCATCAACAACCGAGGCATCCGCCTGGGTCGTATCGCCGAGATGTGGAGCGCGTACGCATCGCTGGCAGAGGCGGAGAACCGCCAGGCGTTCGCCCGTACCATCAAGGCAGTCATCGACCCCGGGGGTCAAACGATCAGCGCCATGGATCGGCTCTACCTGGCGGCCTCGATGCCGACTCTGATCGTCTGGGGGGAACGGGATGACATCATTCCGGTGGACCACGCCTACTCGGCGCACGAGGCCGTGCCGGGCAGCCGCCTGGTGATCATCGAGGGTGTAGGTCACTTCCCCCAGATCGAGGTTCCGGAGCAGTTCGTGGACGCGCTGGTCGACTTCATCGACGCGACGGAACCCGCAGCTCTCGGCGCCGAGGACCGCAAAAGGGCACTCCGGGAGCGGGCCGATCTACTCACGCCGTAGATCGAGCTGACCGCATCGTTGGGCACGATGACCGAGCGGCCGGACCGAGCGGCAGGTATCCCCCCGACAGCTGGTGGCGCGGGCCGGCCGGCCGGCTGCCACGGCGGCGCATGCGCAGGCATTGCCGACCGACCCCCCCTCCACAAATGAGATCAGTCCATGTCCACATTCGGAGGAAGCGGGTTGTCGGCGGGTGGCGAAGTCCTACCAAAGAGGGCGAGTCTGGGGATCAGCAGGGAGCTGTGAGTCCGCAACACGAGCACCCCCACCAAACCCAGATAGAGCGATTCGATCAAGATCCGAACCGAATCGCTCCGACCTCCGAAGGATCCGAACGTCGTCGGAGAAGCGACGGCAAAGATGAGGTAGATGGTCAGAACGCCGGTGACAAGAAGGGCCAAGATCGAGACGAAGGAGACGACGGAAATGTAGCTCTGCCCGACCCTGTGGGACGGACCAGAAGGCACCCCTTCCGCTCGTGCCAGGCCGAGGCCGCGGCGAAGGTGGGTCAGGAAGAACTTCAGGCTTATGACAAGGATCAAGGCGCTGACCAGCATGAGCCGCAGTATCGAATGACCGGCGGACGAGGAGTGATGAGCCGTAATCAACAGGAGCGAGGCCACGAACAGTGCCGAACCGAAAATACCGGTTGTGATCGTGACGAAAGAAACCACGAAGAAGTAGACGGACTGGGGGCGGCGACCCGTCGGGTCCGGATCGGCGCGATTGGCAACCACGGCAATGATGATGATGCCGACTAAAGCCGCTACCGACGCTATGGCCAGGACCTCGACAACGACGCTCACGATCGACGAGATTCCGAACGAAGACGAGGATCCCACGCTGAGACCACTGCTGCCCCCAGATATTTGGCTCGGGATGGTCGCACACTGAGAGGCCGTTGCACATCCAGTGGCGCCACCGGTGGCGAGCCCGGGAATTGTTGTAACCGTTACCGCGACGAGATTGCTCACTACTGACCGCCTTTGGTTTGCCTGTTTACCGACTTGGTCACAGTAACCCGAGCGAACACGACTCGATCGGTATGGTGCTTTATTTTGGGCTCTGGCCCATCCATTGACGCCGTTGGCCCACGACTCGAACAGGGGGACTTGCCGCCGGCTCAAGCGGCAACAGGAGGACGAGGGCCAAGCGCGGGTCACAGGTCGGACCCGTCAACAGGTTCCACCCGACGTGAGCCGGCGCTGTCCCACGCCGTCCGCCCGGTTCCGAGGTGGATAATGCAATCGGCGATGCGGGACGGTTACGGCTCTGCCAGTATTCGCCTCAAGGTTGCCTCCGCATCGGTCGCCATGCTGTTGGCGATCTCACCGGCTGATCGACATTCTGTGATGAGATCGATCGCTTCACTTGCCCAAACCGCTACCGCGCCCATGTCGCCCCTACGTTCGGCGTCGCCGTAGGCGGCGATGACCTCCATGTTGCCTTCCAGTTCCGCCTCGCGATCCCGCCACTGGTCGAGGAATTCATTCCGGAGCGTTCGACCCGTGTATCGAGCCGGCCATTTGGACTCGCGGGCGATGTCGAGCACTCGACTCCGCTCTGTGTCGTCACCCCGTCCGTCCAGGATGGCCTTGACCACTTCGGCATCGACGAGGGCCTCTCGGCTGGCCTGGAATCTGGTCCCCACCAGCGCCCCGGCAGCCCCCAGGGAGAGCGCAGCGGCGAGCCCCCGACCGTCAGCAATGCCTCCCGCCGCCAGAACAGGCGTGGGATCCGCCAGGTCGACCACCGCCGGTACAAACGACATGGTGGCTCGCGTCCCACCGTGGCCGCCGGCTTCCGTGCCCTGGGCCACGATCACATCGGCTCCAACGTCGAGCGCCTGTCTCGCCTCAGTCATGTCAACGACCTGAATGATCAGGCGGGCATCGGACTGGCGAATGACCCCGGCAAGCGTCGTCGGATCTCCGAAGGAGAGCATCACCGTGCTCGGTCCGTGTTCTACGGCGCGCAACACCGTCCTGGGATCCGTTGCCCAGCTCTGGAAACCGATACCCCACGGCTTACCGGTGCCAGCGACGATGAGGGAAACTTCACGGTCCATCCACCCGACGTCACCGCGGCCAACCCCTATGAGACCGAGACCGCCCGCGTTGGATACAGCTGCAGCGAGGATTCCTCCGGCCGACCCCCCCATCGGGGCCAACGCAATCGGATATTCGACATCGAACATCATGGTGAAGGTTGATGGCAATGGCATGTGGACAGTCTTCTCCCATGCGGCGCGGGGATCCAGCCTTCTCGCAAACAATGTCAGGTGGAACGGACACCCACCGGTTACGTTCGGTCACCATCGATAACGCCTGCGTATGCTGCGATCTGAGATTGCCCGCGGTGCCCTAGCGTGAGCAGATGATCCTCACCGTTTTCGGGATTGTCGTGCTTACGTTCATGATGGTGATGTACGGGTTGGAGCGACGTGGCCCTGGATTCATCCTTGCCTTCGCCTTGGGCTGTGGCCTGTCCAGCGCATATGGATTCCTGTCCGGGGCATGGCCGTTTGGTGTGGTCGAAGCGGTCTGGACCGTCATCGCCACGCGCCGCTACTGGGATGTGACCCGCGGGAGCGTCGGTACCACTTAGTTGCCCGACCCGGGTACGATCCCGTGGCCGGGATTGTCACGGCACCGCAATCCCGCCCCACAGGCCTACAGTGGCTCATGCGCCGCTGGCTTGTCGCAGGCACGGTTGGGCTGGCGTTGTGTGTTGGCGGGTGCTCGACAACCACGCATCCCAGTTCTTCAGCATCCACTTCTCCTTCGCGCAACCGGACCAATGCCAAAGCATGTAGCTACGTTCGGACTTGGGCCAAAGACCCTATGACGTTCACGCTGTACAGCGCATTGGTTGCCGCCGCAGAGTCCGCCCAGGATCCTCCAGATCCGCAATGAAGGCAAGGGTCTCAGCATTGCCGTTCCGACCCACAGCGCTGAGTCGATCGGCAATGTTCTTGACGAGATGGTCCACAGCTGCATCAGACTGGATCTCTTCAAAGCACCGGCGACGGGCACCGCTGCAGAAGGGACTGGTCCCTAGCCGATCTCCCGCCGACGCCTCTTCGAAGAGCAACAGTTGGTGGCCGTCGCCCAACCAGCGCTCCGGGGCACCGTCCGTCGACGACCGGCCATGGCGGGCACCAGGAGATAAGGCTCAACCCCGGGCAGGCAAAGGCGGCGCTGCTGTCATCTGTTTCAAATCTGCGGCCGACACTTCGGTGTCAAGTCGACTCAACGCCAGACCGCCCCGCTCAGGGTTCCCCAACTCTGCCAGTACCCCTCCGCTCGTCAGGCAGACCTTTGGATGGCGGTGGGTCGTTTCGTCGACGGGAGTGCCCACCGCTGGAGGTGGGGTAAGGGTAAAGCAGGTGGCGGGTTGACCGGCGATGGTGGCAGTCGCCACGTCATTCGCCGCGATCCGTCCCCCTGCCTGCCGGAGTTGGTCCACAACATAGACAGGAGAGAGGGGCCCTCTTGTCACAGGCGAGACGACAGCTCCCACCAGACATCCTGAGTTCGTCCCCTCCGGCAGACAAAGAGTCGTACGGCCGTTGCGGGTCTCGGTCACGGCCAGATAGTGGGTGGCGGGCACGAAATAACGCATTACGTAGGTCGTAGGCGGCTCTTGTAGGTACGTCTCCACGACACGAGGAGCTCCGTGCGGGATCGCCAAGTACTGGGCCAGGAAAGCGGCGCGGGTTGCACGTATTGCTGCCGCTTGAGCTGTCCGGAGGCTACTTTGTGGGCCCGGAGACGAGCCGCAGTTTGTGGCCGCCACACTGCGCATGAGACACGAGAGGGCGGCAAGCAGTCGTGGAGCCCATTTCGTGCCCATTGGGCAATCATGGCACTCCGACCTCCACGCGACGCTCCCGTGGCTGTCGACGGGAGGTGACCCGGTGCCCGTCCGACCTGGGGTGGCGCGACGCTCCGGTCTCGGATCTGCAGGGGCAGTGAGCAGATGTTCACTGCAAAGGCCGTGACCGGACATAGAGGAACGCTGGTCCTTGGTCACTGGGATCGTCGGTGTCGAGCTTTCCGGCCCACTCTCGCTGGAATCCGGCCTTCTCCAGTGCATGCCAGGAGGCGAGGTTCCGTTGTTGAACTGCGACGACAACCATCGTGATGTCTGCGAATCTCTTCCAGAGTTCAACGACAAAGGCCCTGATCGCCTCAGAGCCGAGTCCCCGGCCGGTCATGGCCGCTTCTCCGATGAGATAGTCGATCCCGGCGGCCTCGTCTACAGCGTCCACAGCCGCAGCAACTGTTCGTCGCCACTCGGGTTCATCAGCGAACCTGTATCGCTGGATGTAGCCAATCGGGGATCCGTCATTGAGGATGATGAATCCTTCGGTCGTATCGACCCCCGAACCGCCGACAGGTACCCGTCTCTGACGGATGCAAGATCATGCGGCTCTGGCCACCACTCCTCCACGTGCGGGGCGGCGAGCCACGCTGCCAGCTTGGGAAAGTCGTCGGCCGACAGTGGCCGAAAGGCGATGCTCACACCATCCAGCTTGCCCGATGGAGAGACTTCGCCCCGGTAGCCGAACCTTGCTCTCGGCAGTCGAGCTCAAGTCGCTCGGGAGATACACGTGCCCGGAAGAACGCGATCACGAAACTTATCGATACGATTTTCGCCCGGCGTCGAAGACACTCTGCCAGCGGTCGCCACCAGCGCCAGCCCAGCTACCGGGCGGGCAATCAACTGGAGAGGGCGTCGGCAAGACGTTCAAGGGTTCCCCTCATGGTTCGACGGTTTCGCTCGGCTCGATCATCGACACCAGAGGTCTGCTTGCTGAACTCCATGACAGACTCGGGCCGCAGGTCCTCATTCCACTCAGTCACACGGCAGCCCGATTCGGTCGGATCGATTCGGTATCCCCAGGTCGAGTAGTGGAAATCCATCATCGAGCACTCAAAGGCGAAAGCTCGCCCGGGGTCCGCTTCGATGACCTTGCCTTGCGTGGTCCATTCGTGCTCCCCGTTCCGGTTGTGGCCATCGAAGGTAGCGCCCACGACGGGACCGTCGTAGCCCTCGTGCCACTCGCAGGCTCGGCATTCCTCGGACCACTCGCCCATGCGTGTCACATCAGAAATAGCGGCCCACACCCGGTCGGGAGGAGCGGCCATGTCGCGGACAACTTCTGTTCTCTTGCTCATAGAATCGAATTTCACCACAGGCCTCGGTCGGGAGTCGAACAATTCCTCAGCCGGCTCCCTCGACGAGATCGATCTCGACGATGGTCATCGGGGTGTGGTCGAGGAGCCGGGCCAGCTCCTCGGCGGCGATGCCCATCGCCTCGAGCTGAGCTACCGAGCGCCGGCCGGTGAGGGCGCGGAGGAGCTCAAAGTCTGAGAGGCCGAGCCCTTCGATCTGCTCGGCCAGCTCGACGTCGGCGCGTCGGATGCTGATGAGCATGAATTCGGCCCCGATGGCCAGTGAAAGGTCGTCATGGGCACCCGGTGACGCCAGGGCCAGTCGAAGGTCGTGCTCGTGGGTTGCCTGGTCCATGACGAGTTGGTAGTTGGCCGGCTCAGGGAACTGCGGCACGATCTCGTCGAAGGCAGCAGCCGAGGCTGCCCACTCGTCCACGAGTTCATCGAGCGACTTCGAGCCGTGCCGCTCGACTTGGGCCTCGGTCCTTTCGGCGGACCCAATACCCTCGAGGCGACCGTTGAGAATGTCGTCGCACACCCCGTACATGTGGCAGGCCAGTTCCTTGGCGGTCCAGATGGGGCAGGTCGGAACCATGCTCGACGCCTGCTCCTCACCGGCAGAGCGCAGCAGAGTGATCGATCGATCTCTGACCCCTTGGCATGCAGCGAGGACCTCGAGGGAAGAATAGGTGTGCGCCATCTGCCGAGACTACGACTACCGCAACGAGCTGTCCTGCGCACCAGGGGCCGACCGGCCCATCCGAATCTCTCTGGCATCGGCGGGCCCAGTAAGGGAGCTCTGCGCAGGTGGATGTGCAACCTCATCCGGTGGACCGGAAGGACTAGAGGCTGTCGTTACGGTCCGGGAGGGTGGCCGACGTCCAGGCGATACCGATGCACATCTCGTCCGACGATCCGTCGCCCCAGGTCACGAAGTGGGGCGGGGCCTTACGCAAAGCAGGTAGCTCTTGAGCCAGAGATGGATCGTAGCCACAGGTGATCTTTACCGGCTCGCCGGCGGTGACACGGATGGGTGCGGTCAAGTTGTAGGAGCGCTGGTCATGGAAGTCGTAGTTGGGGACGTTCAGAACGGTCAGCGCCTGGGGTGTTCCCGGGTTGAGGACCATCTTGAAGGTTCGGCCCAATAGGTGCATGTGCGCTTGGACCCTGACGATGTAGCCGCTCTTCTCGATGGACGAGTTGCAGGAAGTAGAGTCGCCCACCGGTGGATCAGACGGGTTGTTCCCGCACAGGGCTTCGATCCCGTTCACCTCCTCGACGGCGCTTTGGCCGAAGCGTTGGCCTTGGTTGGCCAGTGAGGCGGCACGGTCGCACAGCGGGCCGGTCACGCCCGCCGGGCACGGGATGTCGGGTGGGGCCAGCATCAGATCAAGGTGCAGGGGCAGCAGCGGAGTGGAGAGGGGCACCGTACGCAGAACCAGCGAGTTCTGCACCGGCTTGTCCCCGACCAGCAGGTTGTAGTGAACCTGCATGATGACCAGGCTTCCAGCCGGGAGCACGACCCCGGTCCCCTCGGGGAGGTCATCTGCGCCGTGGCCAGGGGCCCAGAAACTGAGCAGCGGCACTTGGGAGAGGTCACCGATGCCCGTATTCGGCAATGCCCCTTCCCCGAAGCAGGTCCAGCCCTTTCCCACTTCGTTGTCCCGTTCCGCCGTTGCCGACAGCGACGGCGACACCAGGTAGAGAGCAGCGTGATGGACCTCGGTACTCCCGGGGAAGAACTGGCTGGAGATGATGTACGAGTTCTTGGTGACGTGGGGATTGAACAGGGTGCAGTGGTAATCGTCCGTCGAGCCTGGTGCGGCTTTGGGCTTGTAGGGATGCGCCACCTTCAGCGAGATGGTCGAGATCTGGTTCGCTGAGGTCGTCGACGTTGGAGCTGCGGTCGCCATCCTCACCGCGAAGATTGTGGTTCCGACCAGGACCACCCCGACCAGGACGATGGCCACCCGTTGTTTCTGCACGGAACCCAAACTAATACTCCATCAGCCCGCCTGCATGCCTCCCATTTCGCACCGCACCGCCTGGGGCAATGGGGCCGCAAACGGCGGTGGCTTGCCGGCCCAGGGCGGGTGCTTCTACGGACGCCGTTCAGGCTTGACTCCACTAGATGGCAACCCGGAGTCATTGTCAAGAGTTGTGGATGAGAAATCTCACTCAGGCGGCGACGGACCCCTTCTTGGTGTCGGTATCTGTGGCCGATTCGGCCTTGTTGTCGCTCCTCTCTTGTAGCTGGCCGTCAATGAAGGTTGCTCGCGCCCGGACCAGCGGGACGAGCTCTGCGCCGCCGATCCGTCGCCAGCGGTCCTGGGCGGAGTCGAGCAGCTTGTAGGCCATGGCCAGGCCGGCCTGGCGGGATCCGGCGCCCCGGGTGACCTTGGTACGGAGTCTCACCGTCGAGAAGGTGGACTCGATCGGGTTGGTGGTGCGCAGGTGGACCCAGTGCTCGACGGGGAAGTCGAAGAAGGCGAGCAGCGTGTCGAGCTCACCGGTGATCTTGTCGGTGGCCTTCTTGAAGTCGGCGTAGGTCTCGGCGAAGACCTTCACCGCTTCGAGTGCCTCGGTGCGCGACGGCGCCCCGTAGATGTTGCGCACGGCGTCCTTGGCCTCGGCGTGGAGCCGTTTGGGCAGGGCGTCGAGCACGTTGGCTGTGCGATGCACCCAGCAACGCTGCTCACGGGTCTGGGGGAACACCTCACGCAGTGCTCCCCAGAATCCGAGCGCTCCGTCGCCGACGGCGAGCACCGGGGCCTCGAGGCCCCGGTCACGCAGGCTGCGCAGGACCTCGGCCCAGCTGTCGGTGGACTCGCGGTAGCCATCAGCCAGCGCCACCAGCTCCTTGGTGCCGTCGGGGCGTACACCGACGATCACCAGGCAGCACAGTCGGTCCTCTTCCAGCCGGATGTTGAAATGCACCCCGTCGGCCCAGAAGTAGACGAAGTCGAGGCCCGAGAGGTCCCGCTCGTTCCAGTCGGCGTGCTCGGCCTGCCAGGCTTCGGTCAGGCGGTTGACCGTGGACGCGGAGAGCCCGGCGTCAGAGCCGAAGAACTCACCGAGGGCGGGTGCGAAGTCGCCGGTCGAGAGCCCGCGCAGGTACAAGATGGGCAGCACCTCGGTCACCTTGGGCGACTTGCGCATGTAGGCCGGCAGGATGGCCGAGGAGAACCGTTCGCCCTCGCGGCGGTCGTCTACCCGCGGAGCCCTGACCTCGACTACCCCGGCCCCGGTCGTGACCTCGCGGGCCCGGGCCGAGCCGTTGCCCACCACCAGGCGGTGACCGGCGGCGTCGAGCAGCTCAGCATGGGCCTCGAGGTAGGCCCGGCGCTCGGCGGCCAGTGCCACGGCCAGCATCTCTTGGGCAGCTACCCGGCACATCTCATCGAGGTCGATGGTCATCGCCTCGGGGTCATCAACCGCGTCAGCGGTCGCGTCTTGGACTAACTTCAACATTGGCGTATCCCTCCCCGCTGGTCTCACCCGGCGGACTCGTTGTTTGGTCAACTTGGAGGGTACGTCGCGTCCATCGTCAGATCGTGCATCCACAACTTCTGGTTATAACTCGGCAACCCGGGCCCAGTGGCTCTACCCGGTTCCTTGCCCCTTCAGTTCTGCAGGGCCGATCCATTGTCGATAGGACAGGCTGAGAGCCAACCCTGGACGGCACCTGATCCGAAGCGCGGAATTGGGTGCACCGGGTACCCGGTACCTCGTGGACCTTGACGCATCCACAGCGGCACAGCTCCGGTTGCGCGAGGCTGCTCTCTCCCTCGATCGTGGTCGAATGTATGTTCTTCGTCGATGAGGCGGAGCATTCCAGCAGTCATCTGCGGTGCGGCGGTCGGACTCGGAGCCTGCTCCCCTTCGGTCGGTTCACCACCTCCTAGGCCTGCCGGACGGCCCAGCCATCTGTCACGACGACGACCACGTCAGCCGCTGCTCTCGGCCATAAAGTCCTAACGATCCTGGACAATGAAGCGACGGCGGTAGACGCCGGTACAACTGAGCCGGGGTCGGCCGGCTATTCCAGGATTGCCTCTGCATACAACACTGCTGCGCAGCGGCTTCAGTTGTTGGACTATCCGGCGGACGCCAGGTCCGATGCAATGGCGTTGGTTGCAATACTTCTGAAGCTTGTGCAGGATGTCCCGATCAGCGGAGGGGGCGTAACTGCCGAGGTGGCTCCGCAGCACGTGGAGCGGGACCTAGCTACCGAGGCCACCGATAGCAACGCCCTTCGTCACGATCTTGGGCTGCCGCCCAGCGGAGAGGTGTAGTGGAGCAACTCATTTGTGGGGTCAGATACTGTCCCACTCCCGAGAATAGTGGCCACCGGCAGCTCGTTGAGCCGCTGAGCATCTGGAGTAAAGCTGGACCCAGGCTTCTAATCCAGTCAGGAAAACACGCGATGCCAAAAGCGGTCAAGGGAAATGCCGGGCGAAAGCGGCCAGAGCCCTCTGCGCACCACTCCGACATTGACGATTGGTGCCGGCACCTGATGCCCGATCTGCAGCCCATCGTCGAGCGGTTGGATGAGTTGATCCGAGCGACAGTTCCGGACCTTGACTACGCAGTCAACCGGAAACGGGCGTTTTACGGTCTACCAGAATTCGGATGGATCATTGAAATAGCCGCTTACGACGTTTCCGTCAATGCTCTTTTCCGCGGCGGCGCCGACTTCGAGTCCCCGCCCCCGCTCGGAACGATCGACCGGACCCGGTACATCAAGCTAACCAGCCTGGAGGAGGTGCAACGACCGGAGCTGGAGAAGTGGATCGAGCAGGCGGGGCGCACGCCGGGTTGGACGTGACGGGCATCGTGCCCGCATGCTCGGCGTTCGTCGACCGTCTCGCAAACATCAGGAGCGAGCGTTCTAGAACGCGCTGCGAAGGCAATCCGATGCCCGTCCCGAGGTGCCGATCGAGGCCAGGTGATGAGCGTTACTGTCCCGGCGGTGCGGGCCAGTCAGGATCGCAGGATGCAGGTATACGCCCCATAAGCGGAGCGGACAAAGGACCGGTCACGAACGTCGAAGCCGACCTTCGCCAGCATCGGTTCGAGAAGCCAGCTATAGGTGCTGAACTCGCCTCGGATGTGTTCGGCCAGTTCGCCTGAAGTGAAACCAACGGATGGGTCCGTGACAGCGCCGTCCATCCACGCTTCGACGCGCTCGTCGGCTACGGCAGGGTCAAAATCGAAAATCAAATCACGAATGCGGGCCGTACCGCCGGGACGGAGCATCGACGCCATCCGCTGCAGTGCTGCTACCTTCCAGAAGTCCGGGAGCTGGTGAAGCACATTGCGAGTAAAGATGACATCCACGAGGTCGCCTTGGTGTTCGTAGGAGAGGAATCCTGCCTGGACCACCCGCACGTTCCCGATGCCGCCCTCATGCACGCGTCGTCGGAGGTACTCGACCATGGCAGAGGAAACGTCCACGGCGATGACCTCCCGGCAGAACGGGGCTGCAGCCAATGCGAACGTTCCCGTGCCAGCTCCAAGGTCTATGACGATCGAGTTCTCATCCATCCCAACATCGAGGAGCACCGAAATATCTGCGGTCGGGTCGAACTGAGCCTTCCGGTCGTAGGCGGCGACGTAGCCCCCATCTAGATGTTCAGGACCTGCATATGCCTGCTCATCTGGGTACCAAGACTTCATACGATCGATTATGGCCGCGTTCTTCTTTCTCAGCTGTGCCCATCGATCAGCCGTCCGGGGCCACCCTCTGCCTTTAACCGCAGTGGATTACCTCAGTCAAGTACCAACCCGGAGCAGCGGCCGGGGCCACCGTGAACACGGCCTCCCCCGGTGGATAGTTCATCGGGTTGGGATAGGTCGTCGAGGAGTCCGACACTGCGATGTCATGGGTGAAGTAACACGTGTAATCGCCAGCAGGATTTTGGGAGCAGTGGTCGAACCGGAGATTCACCATCTGCGCAGCCATCGAGTCCATCTGTTGGCGCCCCGCGGGATCGGTGACGTAATCGATTTCCTGCACATTGCCCGAATTCCACGCAGTGGCGAGATAGTGCATCGCAACGTCGGGTGTGGCGAAGTGAGGGCTGCCGACCGCAGAGCACACGCTGTTCACCGGGACCGTATCTGAAGTGCCTGAGGTGCCTGACAGAGGACAGGAAGTGGTCGTCGTTACCGCGGCAATGGTCGTCGTTGTTTGCTGCACATCCGGGGAGGTCGAGGCGGCACTTCCACACGCCGCCATTAAAAGCCCAGTCG
Organism: uncultured Acidimicrobiaceae bacterium; assembly: GCA_963727955.1. GTDB lineage: Bacteria > Actinomycetota > Acidimicrobiia > Acidimicrobiales > RAAP-2 > Bog-756. Next base: position 337,084 of record CAVSII010000007.1, on the reverse strand, counting down.
AGGCGACAGCTGCTGCACAGAGGCTTTGGCGATGTATCACTCCCAAAGCGTAGCCAGGACCTGGCCCGACGAGGATGACCAAAACGTTCACCAGTGCCCGGCGCGTCCCTGGGCGTCCATCGGAGCGGCTTTTGGGGGTTACCTAAAGCTCCAGCGTGTTTGACTGAACCTTCCTCCCTTGCCAAATCCAAAGCCGGTCTCGGGTACCACGCGGTAGACCAGAACCTCGGCTCGCCGAATGGCGTCCCCCAGACCGGACCAGGTTCCATTGGGTGCGACGAAATGCGGTCCGTACTTCGTCTCGTAGGTGTCGGCAACGCGTCTCAACTCGGCATGGACACTTACACCTTCTGCCGTTCCTTCAATTGCGATGTCGAGACCGTCGAGGGTGCTTTGCCCTGTCGTAAGGACGCAATGACTGTTTGCCGAGAGGTTCTTCGCTTTTCGCTCGTTTGCTCCCGTACAGAAGTAGAGAGCCCCTTCGAGCCAGATTCCCAACAGGGGCGTGACGTGCGGGCGGCCATCCGGCCGAACCGTCGAAAGCCAATACACCTCAGCGCCGGCCAGCTCGTGGCGAGCAACAGACCACTCGGTTGGTGTCGCATTCGGGCTGCTGAAGGCACTCAGCTCGGTCACCGGAACTGGTTCAGCCATGCCTCTCTCCGATCGTTTCGTGCACCCAAACGCAGCGATGCTGGGTAGTTCGCTCAGCCTCGCGCACGCCCCCAGCGAAGCGCTCGCCGTCTCGAGGCAGATTTCCGCGAACCCTTTGCCGACTCCCGCCCATTTATCAGACTCTGATGTCGTTCCTGCGTCGCTCAGGACACATTGAAGCGGAACTCGACCACGTCCCCGTCCCGCATCACGTACTCCTTGCCCTCCACCCGGGCTTTGCCGGCGGCCCGCACCGCGGCCAACGACCCGGCCTCTACCAGGTCCTCGTAGCTCACGATTTCGGCTTTGATGAAACCCCGCTCGAAGTCGGTGTGGATAGTGCCGGCCGCCTGGGGGGCGGTGTCCCCGATGTGGATGGTCCACGCCCGGGCCTCTTTGGGGCCGGCTGTCAGGAACGTCTGCAGACCCAGGGTCCTGAAGCCGACCTGCACCAGCTGGGCCAGTCCCGATTGGTCCTGTCCGTAGCCGGCCAGCAGCTCGGCGGCGTCGGCCGGGTCGAGAGCGGCCACCTCCGCTTCGATCTGGGCGCACACCACCACCGACTCGGCCGGGGCCACCAGGGCAGCCAGGTCGGCCCGCAGCCCCTGGTCACCCAGAGCCCCTTCGTCCACGTTGAACACGTAGATGAAGGGTTTGGCGCTGAGCAGATGGAGGTCAGCCAGCAGGCCGGGGTCGATCTGGCCGGCGGCAACGGCCGATGCGATAGTGGTGCCCGCGTCCAGGATGTCGCGAGCCTGCTCGGCCGCCCGCAGGGCCGGCACCAGCTCGGGCTGCTTGCGGGACTCCTTGGCCAGTCGGGTCACTCCGTTCTCGACGGTCTGCAGATCGGCCAGGATCAACTCGGTGTTGACGGTCTCGATGTCGTCGGCCGGCGAGATGCGCCCGTCGACATGGATGACGTCAGGGTCGGTGAACACCCGTACCACCTGGCAGATGGCATCGCTCTCCCGAATGGCGGCCAGGAACTTGTTGCCCAGGCCCTCCCCCTCCGACGCCCCCTTCACGATGCCGGCGATGTCCACGAAGGTGACGGTGGCCGGCACGATCTCCGCGCTCTGGAACATCTCGGCCAGCCGTTGCAGGCGCTGGTCGGGCACGGCCACCACGCCCACGTTGGGGTCGATGGTGGCAAAGGGATAGTTGGCGGCCAGAACCTCGTTACGGGTTAGGGCGTTGAACAGGGTGGACTTCCCCACGTTGGGGAGGCCGACGATGCCGATGGACAGTCCCACGCGTACTTCCTCCGATGACGGGTGCAGGCCCACGCACTGGACCAACGGCAGAGCGTAGGTGATGGCCGCCGGGCTTCAGGCACCGGGGCGGGCGGCCCGTCTGCCCATGGTTGCCTGGCCGGCTCAGCCCACACCCTTGATCAGGTATTCGCTCATAGTGGTGCTGCGCAGGCGGGCCAGATCGAGGCAGGACCCGACGCTGGCCATCATCCTGGACACGTTGGCATCCAGCTCTGCCGGCGTGGTGGCGTTGAAGAAGAGCAGCGGATCGGCCACATGGGCGGTCGACGGCCAGCCCTCCTCGACGATGCCGTCGATGTCGGGAGCCCCCGCTGACAGCGACCGCACCACTTCGTTGCGCACGTAGCGGGTCCGGGGCTGCAGCTCGGCCGACACCGGCGACTGGGTACCGTGCCAGCGGCTGATCCACTGGCGGTAGTCCAGTCCCTCGGGGCGATGGATGAGGGCAACGGTCAGCACGCCGGGCGATCGCTGGCCGTCGTCCCACCGGCGGGCCGGGGCATGCGGGGTGGTCCCGTAGTCGTCGTAGAGCGATTCCACGACCAGGTACGCACCCCAGACCAGATCGAGTGGGGCCAGGGCCTCCTCCACCGCTGACCTCTTCTCGTAGGAGTCCAGCCACACCGAAACCTGGACCACGTGGGGCGCTTCGCCGGCCGGTGGCGGAGCGGGGGACGGCGCCTCGTCGGCTTGGCCGTCGTGCACATTGAAGGACAGTCCCTTGACCCCCGATGCCAGCAGTCGGGGTCCTACCTGCCCGAGGAGCGCTTCCCGCCGGGCCTCGCCGGCCAGCGGGCTCGGGTCACCCCAGCCGATATAGATCACCTTCTCCATCGGCGAGCTGCCGGCTCAGTGCGAGGTCGGGGCCGGCACCCGACAGGCGCCGTCGATGTCGAAGACCTGGTTGAAGCGGCCGAGCGCCAACCACGACCCCACGCACAGGGCCAGGTCGACCAGCTCGTCGTCACTGAAGCTGGCGTGGAGACGATCCCAGAAGCCACCGTCCATCGACAGGTGATCGGTGGCGTACCGCTCGGCGAACTCGGCGCACAGATATTCGCGCTCGGTCAGACCCTCCCGGTTGTCCTCCACTCCCACCCGCTGGTAGAACGACTCGGGGATGGCGTCGGGATCGTCGGACCGGCCGGGCACGTCCCGCGCCGTGCGCCAACCGATGCAGATGGCGCACTGGTTGATGCGGGCCATGGTCACCCGAGCGGCTTCGAACTCGCGCAGGGAGAGTGAGGACTTCTGGTAGACGGCGTTGCTGTAGGCCCCGGCTGCCGTTGTCAGAGGTGTGGCCAGCTCCGTCCACACGTAGACCAATGGGTCCTGGCCATCAGGCACGCTCACCCGGGGCACAGAACCTCCCGCCCATGGGCGGTGGTGGACGGGAGCTGCGCCGGCGGCGTGCCGGTCACGTACGGAGGGCGGGCAGGCGACGGCTGATCCTGCCGGCCAGCCCGGTGATGAAGGGAAGCCACTGCCGATCGCCGATGAGCCACAACCACATCTCCCGCCGGTAGGCGATGACCGTGTCGACGAACTCTTCGCGGGAGAGGCCGTCGGGCTCGAGGGACGAGCACCAGTGTCCCCACAGCCACAGTCCGAAGCAGATGTCATCGCTGAATCCGTCCCGCCAGTCCTGCCCGTTGAGGAGCGCCTCCCGCAGGGCGTCCCTGATGTCCACCGGCTCGTCGGGGACCTCGAGACGAGGGCCCCCCTCCATCTCGAACAGCGTCATGTGATCCACCCTACCCAGCTCGACGCAGGCTGTACCTGTGTGGCCGGCAACCGGCCAAGGGACCAGGTCAAGGCGGGTGGACCGCCCCCCGTCGCCGCCCGTGCGGGCCGGCCGACCACCCTCACCGGTCGAGCACCACCGGGGCCCGGTCCGAGTCCTGGTAGGCCGTCACGTGGTCGGCGTAGTCGATGAACAGGGGGGCGTCGGGGTCGAAGGTGCGCTGCAGGCTGTCGAAGGCGATCCGCTTGTCGAAGGCGTCCAGCCGGACGAGGGCATCGGGATTGTCGAGCTCGCGGAAATCGAGACGGCCCCGGGCGTTGTCGAGGGCCCGGCGGCCCCGCTCCGAGCGGACCAGGACGCTGCTCCAGCCGTCCATGGCGCCCACACTGCCCACCGAGAGGTCGGCGCTCCGACCCAGGAAGTCGGCGCACTCGTCACAGCCCTTGAGGGCGGCCCCGTGGAAGTTCTTGATGGGCTCGTCGACCGCCACCTCCCCGTCGCGGTACTCCACGATCATCCGGCCCCGGATCACGTCGACCTTGCTCACCCGTTCGAGGTCGATCCCCCGGTCGTCGCGGAGCAGCTGCAACATGAGGCCCTCGTAGTCGAAGCTCTTCGTGCACAAAAGGGCGATGGTGAGCACGATGGAATCGACCCGGTGGGCACCGGTCGGCCACCGTCTCGACTGCATGGCCCGGATGCCCTGGATCTCACACGGGGTCCCGACCACCGCGATACGCGGCTTCGGTGGCAGGGCGTAACCGGACAGATCGAGCTCGGCCAGCGCCATGGTCTGGTTGTAGTAGCTGCCGGCTGCCGCGGTGATCTCCTTGGCCGTGGTGGCCAGGTGGGCCACCCCCTTCCAGGGTTCGTCGGGATCATCGCTCGGACGGGTGACCAGAGCACCGTCGATCTCCCCCCCGGCCAGTGCGGCGATGAGCAGGGCGGTGACCACGCCGCCGTCCTGGGCCTCGTCGGGGCGGGACCCGGCCCGTACCGAATAGCTCTCGAGCACGGCGCCCAACCCGTCGCCGGGAGGGCCCCCGGTGATCTTCCAGTAGTTGTCGGCGGCGTCGGCCTTGACCACGATCCCGCCGGCCTGGTCCTCGCCGTCGGGCGACGCCGCCGCCATTGTCGAAGGGGGCCACAGGGCCTCGTAGCGGAGTCCGCCCCGAGGGCAGAAGTCCCAGCACAACGAGCAGCCGGTGCACATCTTGATGAGCTCGGGCAGTTCGGTGTCCTCGTCGATGCCGATGGAATTGGAAGGGCAGGCGGCGATGCACGTGCCGCACTGGATGCAACGGCCGGCATCGATGACCCCGGCCTCGAGCTCCCAGAACCACGTCTTGCCCGGTGGCTCGGTGATGCTGTTCATCTCGTCGCGGATCCGGTAGGCCTTCATCGGGTGTCATCCCCGGCCGGTTTGGTCCCCAGGGTGACCGGCACGCCGGTACCCTCGGCGGCCAGCGTCTGGCGCAGTTCGTCGCCGGGGGTGCGCCGGGCCCAGTTGTAGAAGGGCTCGCCCTGGCGCCGCTCCGACTGGTAACGGCGCAGCACCCTCAAGAGGGCATCGGGCACGTCGTTGACCGGTCGGGCGTGCTCGATCCAGTCGATGAACCCCGAATCGACGCCGAGCGACCCGCCCATCCCTATGTCCACCGCCTCCGACAGGTGGTCGCCCACGTGGGCCACCTCGCCCCGGAAGCCGATGTCGGCGATCTGGGGCTGGGCACAGCTGGCCGAGCACCCGGAAAAGTGCATCCGGACGATTCCGGCGTCCTCGCGCGGCCCCGGCTGCGGTGAGGCACCGACCGGCTCGCCGGCCAGCTGCTCGTCGAGGAACCGGGCCCACTTGACGGCGCGCTCCTTGGTCTCGACGATGGCGTACCGGCAGAACTCCGATCCGGTACAGGCCACCACCCCCCGGGTGAACGGGCCGGGATAGGGCGAGTACTTCTGCAGGAGGTCCTCGGCCAGAAGGTCCTCCACCCGCTCCTCGGGCACGCCGGTCAGGGTGATGTTCTGGTCGGTGCCGATGCGCACCGTCCCGTCACCGTAGGTTTCGGCCAGCCGGCCCGCCTCGACCAGCTCGAGCCCGTTCATCCTTCCCACCGGCACCGAGCACCCCACGTAGAACAGCCCCGGTTCCTTCTGGGGATGGACCCCGACGTGGTCGCCCCGGTAGCGGCGGGTGAGGTCCTGGCCGGCGGTGGCCAGGTCGAAGCGGGCCCGCTTGGCCAGTTCGGCGCGGAATCCCTCGGGGCCGAGCTCCTGGACCAGGTAGCGCATGCGGGCCAGGCCGCGGTGCTCGCGGTTGCCGAGCTCGCCGAAGAGCTGGGCGATGGCCCGGGTGACCTCGACCGCCTGTTCGGGGCGCACGAAGACGTCGATGTCCGAGGCCATCCGTTCCCCGTCGGACAGCCCCCCGCCCACCAGCAGATTGAAGCCCAGGGTGTCATCGGTGGCACGCGCCGGCCACATCCCGATGTCGTTGATCTCGGCCTGGGCGCAGTCCTCCACGCATCCGGTGATGGACATCTTGAATTTGCGGGGGAGGTTGGCGTACTCGCGGTTGCCGGTAAAGAAGTCCGAGACGGCCCGGGCCACGGGCAGTGCGTCGAAGGCTTCGTGGGCGTCTACGCCGGACACCGGACAGCTGAGCACATTGCGGGCCGAGTCACCGCAGGCCTGGACGGTGGTGAGCCCGACGGCGGCGAACCGCCGCCAGATACGGGGGATGTCCTCGATGCGCAGCCAGTGGATCTGGACGGTCTGTCGGGTGGTGAGGTCGGCGTAGCGGGAGCCGAACACCCGGCTCTCCGTGCCGTCGGGACCCTCCCCGAAGGCGTCGGCCACCACACCGATCTCACGGATCTGCGGCGCGGTGAGAAACCCACCCGGTATCTTCACCCGCATCATGAAGGCGTCGCCCCCCTGCTTTTGCGGATAGATACCGGCCCACTTGAGCCGCTCGACCTCGCCGGGCACCGCCGCTATGCCGGCCGGCCCCTCCTTCGAGTAGGTGTCGATGATGGCATCAGCGATCTCGAGGGGATGACGATCGAGCTTCCACTGCTCGATCTGGTTGAGCTCGCCCTTGGTCCGGTAGGGATTGACGAAGGGCATGGGACGCTCGGTGCCACGGATATGAAGCCCGTAGAGCTCGTCCCTGTCCTTGGTCATGGTGATCCTGCAGTGACACCGTCACCTGAAATGACCACGTCAGAGGTGCAGCCCGCACTCGACCTTGTCCGAGTCGAACCACCGTCCGGCCCGCGGGTCCTCGCCGATGGCCACCGGCCGGGTGGTGGGAGCACAACCGATCGAGAGATAGCCCTGGGCCACCAGAGGGTGCTCGGGCAGGCCATGGTCGGTGGCGTACCCGACCACGTCGGCGTCGGTCCACGCCGCCAGCGGATTGATCTTGACCATGCCCCAGCTCTCGTCGAAGGCCACGACGGGGGCGGACTGCCGGGTGGGGGCGTCCACCCGCTTGAGACCGGTCATCCACGCGTCCTTGCCGGCCAACGCCTGCTTGAGCGGACGCACCTTGCGGAACTCGCAGCACTGGGCGCTCCCGCACGGCCACTGCTCGGCCCCGGCCACCGGGTGGGTCACCCGCAGGTTGAGGTCGTAGCGGGCCCGCACCGCCTCCACATAGGCCAGCGTTTCGGGAAAGTGGGAGCCGGTGTCCAGGAACACGACCTCGATGGCGGGGTCGACCCGCATGGCGATGTCGATGAGGACGGCATCCTGGAAGGACGAGGCCATGGCCAGCTTCGATCCGAAACGCTCGACCGACCAGGCCACGATCTTGCCGGCCGGGGCCGACTCGAAGGCCCGGTTGCACTGGTCGAGCTCAGCTTGCAATTCTCCGACCTCCGGCCTGCTGTCCACGATGCTCATCTTCGCCATCCTCTCCGTGTCCGATGCGAGCGGTGCGGGCCTGGCCCACCGTGATCTCGGTCGTCCTGTTCGGTGGAGCCGTGCCGTTCGGCGTCCACCACGACTATACATGACTAAGTAGATCAAGTTTTACAACAATCCCGGTCGATCCGGTAGGCAATTCGTCCCGGAGGGCCGGACAGCGGCTGGTCCACCACCGGTCGATCCACCCGGCCCAGAACCGACCGCCCCCACCAGGAGGGGCACAATGGCCCTACCCATGGCCCAAGCCCCGAAGGTCCCGCACAGCCACCCCCCCGACTACCCGGTGGTGCTGACCGTGGCCGGACGGCGCTGCCTGGTGGTCGGAGCCGGGCCGGTGGCGGCCAGGAAAGTCCGGGGCCTCCTGCGGGCGGGTGCGCGGGTGACGGTGGTCGCCCCGCGGTGGAGTGAGACCATGCAACGCCTGGTGCGGGAGTGGGATGAAGACGCGGCGGTCACCGAGGGCGGCACCGGCACAGTCGAGCTCGACCGCCGCCCCTACCGCCCGGGTGAGGCCGCCGACTACGCCCTGGTGCTCACGGCCACCGGCACAGCGGCCGTGGACACCCAGGTGGTGACCGACGCCACCGCCGCCGGGGTGCTGGTCAACAGCGCCGACGGCGACAGCCCCGGCACCGTCACCCTGCCCGCCGTCCACCGCCAGGGGGCGGTCACCATCGGCGTGTCGACCGGGGGCGCCAGCCCGGCCCTGGCCCGATGGCTCCGTAACCGGATCGCCGCCGACCTCCCCGCCGAACTGGCCACCGTGGCCCTTCTCCTGGCGGAGATGCGGGGCCGGCGCGTGGCCGGGTCGCCGGCCGGGACGGTCGACTGGGAGACGCTCATCGAGCACGAGCTGATTCCCCTGGTGGCGGCCGGGCGCATGGAAGAGGCGCGGGCCCGTCTGGTGGGACCAGGGGGGCCTTTCGGACCGCCGCCGCCATCGTGATTCCACGGCCGAAGAACTGCGTTCCACCGGCCCGGGCGCCGACAGGGTCGCCTCGGTAGGGTGGGAGGGTGATCCCCGAGAGCGTGTTGACCGTCGAGGACATCGACCTCTCCGACCTGGCCTTCTGGGAACGGCCGTGGACCGAGCGCGAAGGCGCCTTCGCCCTTCTCCGGCGCCAGCGTCCACTGGCCTTCTTCGAAGAGCCGGACGCCACCGAGCTGTCACCACTGGCCCCGCCCCCCGGACCCGGGTACCGGGCCGTCACCCGCTACGCCGACGTGGTCGAGATCAGCCGGCATCCGGAGATCTACTGCTCCAGACGGGGGGCGGTCAGCATCCCCGACCTGCCGGCCGAGATGGTCGAGTACTTCGCCGGCATGATCTCCACCGACAACCCGCGTCACGCCCGCCTCCGCCGCATCGTTTCGGCCGCCTTCAACCCCCGCCGGATCGCCAGTATCGAGGACACCATCGAGGAAGTGGCCGACCGGATCATCCGGCGGGCCGCCCCCCTCGGCGAATGCGACTTCGTGACCGAGTTCGCGTCGCCGCTGCCCCTCGAGATCATCTGCGACATGATGGGCATCCCTGCCTCCGAGTACGCCACCGTCCTCCGGTGCTCCAATATCATCCTGAGCAACGGCGACCCCGAGTACGTACCCGAGGGCACCGATCCCGTGCTCGCCTTCATCGAGGCCGGCCAGCAGCTGACCGACCTGATGAACGATCTCAGTTCCCATCGGATCGACCATCCGGCCGACGACCTGACCACCGCCCTCATCACCACCAACATCGACGGGGAGGCTCTGACCTCAGGTGAGCTGGCTTCCTTTTTCGTCCTTCTGTTGACAGCGGGAAACGAGACCACCCGGAACGCCATCTCCCACGGGTTGTTGGCCCTGACCGAGCACCCCGACCAACGCCAGTTGTGGCAGTCCGACCCGGCCGGGGTCGGCACCACCGGGGTCGACGAGATCGTGCGCTGGGCGTCCCCGGTCATCTGGATGCGTCGCACCGTCACCGAGGACACCGTCCTGTCCGGCGAGACTCTCGGCCAGGGCGACAAGGTGCTGCTCTTCTACAACTCGGCCAACCGCGACGAGGAGGCCTTCGCCGACCCCTACCGGTTCGACGTGCGCCGCAGTCCCAACCCCCACGTGGGCTTCGGGGCGGCCGGGCCCCACTTCTGCCTGGGCGCCCATCTGGCCCGTCGCGAGATCGACGTGATGATGCGCGAGCTGCTGGTCCGCCTGCCCGACATCGAGTCGGTCGAGGAACCGGACCGACTGCGCTCGAGCTTCATCAACGGCATCAAGCACCTCCCCTGCCGGTACCGGCCGTCCTGAGCTGTCCGGCCGGGGGCTGTCAGAGCCGGCGCTGGCGGGCCGCGGTTCAGGGCTTGGCCACCATGACCACCACGGCCACCAGCGCCACCACCAACAGAAGAACGGCCAACAGCACCACCCGGATGCACAGGGATCGCAGTGCGGGGTCGGCGGTGGGAGGGGTGGGGGCCGACGGGTCGGACACCACCGCCTGCAGCCTGCGCTCGGCCGGCCACAGGGCCATCTCGCCCACCAGGGCGGCGAAGGCCCACAGCACCAGACCGAGGCCGATCCAACCGTCCGAGTAGGCCCAACGACCGTGGCTGAGGGCGATGAGCACCACTCCCAACACCGGCACCAGGAAGAGGGTGCGGCCGGCCCAGTTGACACCGGGCCGGTAGTAACGACGGACGGCTTCGCTGCCGGGCCCCGACACCAACAGGGCCAAGGCGTAGCCCCCGGACACCACCACCGCCCCGAACCCGATCAGGGCGGTCAGGACGTGGGCCAGTAGGACGACGTCGTAGGCCGGGCTCCGCGCCAGGGAGGCGGCCACCAGAGGGCCGGGGGAAGTCATGGCGGCGATTCTGTCACCCGTCGCTCCCGGCCCCGCATCGACCTGTGACACGTGCCCACCGCCGCCGGTTGCTACGTTAGTGTCACGGCTGTCGCCACTTTTAAACCCCGGTCTCCCCGGGGCGAAGCGGTGTCGACATAGCAGCAAACCCCGGTCCCCCCGAGACCGGGCCGGCATGGAATTGAGGTGGGCACCGCGTGCACACAGTAAACGGGCGGTCACACAGGGGCACCGCACACACCTGATGAACCAGCTTCGACTCGATCCCCTCACCGGACGTTGGGTGGTGGTCAGTACTGACCGGGCCGCCCGACCCCAGCCTTTCGCCCCCCGGGTGGCAGCCATCCAGGCGGACACCACCCAGCCCTGCCCCTTCTGCCCGGGTAACGAGGAGAGCGCAACCCCGGCGCTGGAGACCTTGGGATCGGACGGGAAATGGATGGTCCGGGTGGTGCCCAACCGTTACCCCGCCTTCGAAGGCAATGCCCCCTTCGTGGTCACCAACCGCGGCCCGGTGTTCACCCAGGCCACCGCGGGCGGCATCCATGAGGTCATCGTGCTCTCCCCCAACCACCAGGACGGCTGGCCGATGCTCAGCGACGAGCAGGCCACCGCCGTGATGATGGCCATGCGCGACCGCATCGAGGAGCACTCCCAGATACCGGGACTGCGCTTCAGCCAGGCCATCGTCAACGCCGGGCGCGAAGCCGGTGCGTCGCTCGAACACCCGCACGGCCAGCTGCTGGGTATGTCCTTCGTCCCCCGCGAGCTGGTGGAGGAACAAGCCGGCTTCGCCCGGTTTGCCGGTCGCTGCCTTCTGTGCACCACGGTGGACGCCGAGGAGAACGTCGGGTACCGGGTGGTCTACTCCGACGAGCGGGTCCTGGTCATCTGCCCCTTCTGGAGCGGGGCGCCCTACGAGATGCTGGTCATCCCCCGGGCCCACGGTCCCCACCTGCACCACAGCCCGCCGAGCGAGCTGGTGGCCGTGGGCAAGGCACTCAAGGTGGCTCTGGGCAGCCTGCGCGACGTGGTCGGGGACATCGCCTACAACCTGGTCTTCCATTCGGCTCCCTATCGGGCGCCGGAGCCCTATCACTGGCACGTGCACGTGGTACCCAAGCTGACCACCGTGGCCGGCTTCGAGCGGGGGACCGGCGTGCTCATCAACATCGTGAACCCGGAGGAGGCGGCGGCGGAGCTGGCTGTCCGGGTGCCGGTGGCCCGCGCCGGCTGACAGCGGCCAGCCCTTGGTCCGGGGGCCGGACGATCCTGGCCCTCAGGCCAGCTCGAAGCAGACCGAGCCGTAACCGTTCAGGTTGACCGGATAGGGGGCGGTGCCGATGAGGGGGAAGGCCACCCGGCCCAGCAGCTCGATGGGTTGGCGACCGACCCAGCGCTCCACGTGGAGCTCGGCCGGCTGGGCCAGGCGGCTGAGGTTGTGGACGCAGAGTACCGGGTTGACCGGTCCCTTGTCGGGGCGGTCCGGGGCGTAGCGGACGAAGGCCAGCACGGAGGGATTGGCCGAGGACACCACCTCGAGCTCACCCGTGCCCAGCACCGGAAACTCGCGGCGGACGGCCAGGATCCTCCGCATCCAGTGCAGGAAGGAGCTCGGGTTGCGCTGTTGGGCCTCGACGTTGACGGCCGCGAACCCGTAGACCGGATCCATGAGCGGGGGCAGGTAGAGCTGGGCGAAGTCGGCCCGGCTGAACCCGCCGTTGCGGTCGGGGGTCCACTGCATGGGCGTGCGCACCGAGTCGCGGTCACCCAGGTAGAGGTTGTCCCCCATCTGGATCTCGTCCCCGTAGTAGAGGACCGGGCTTCCGGGCAGGGTGAACAACAGGTAGTAGAGGAGCTCGGACAGCCGGCGGTCCCGGTCGAGGAGAGGGGCCAGCCGCCGGCCGATGCCCATGTGCCTCTTCATCCGGGGATCCTTGGCGTACTCGGCGAACAGGTAGTCCCGCTCCTCCTCGGTGACCTTCTCCAGGGTCAGCTCGTCGTGGTTGCGCAGGAAGATGGCCCACTGGGCGCTGCCCGGGGCCTCGGGGGTCTGGGCCAGAATTTCGGTGATCGGGTAGCTCTGCTCCCGCCGGACGGCGGTGAACAGCCTCGGCATCAGGGGGAAGTTGAAGCACAGGTGGCACTCGTCGTCGTCACCGAAGTAGTCGGCCACGTCGGCCGGCCACCCGTTGGCCTCGGCCAACAGGATGCGCCCGGGGTATTTGACATCCAGCTCGGCGCGGACCCGGCGGATGAAGGCGTGGGTCTCCTCCAGGTTCTCGCCGGTGGTGCCGTCCCGCTGGTAGAGATAGGGGACGGCGTCGAGACGGAAACCGTCGAGGCCGAGGTCGAGCCAGAAGCGGACCACGTCGAGGATGGCTTCACCCACTTCGGGGTTGTCGTAGTTGAGGTCGGGCTGGTGCGAATAGAAGCGGTGCCAGTAGTACTGGTTGCGCTGGGGGTCGTAGGCCCAATTCGACCGTTCGACGTCGACGAAGACGACCCGCGCCTCGGGCCACTTCTGGTCGTCGTCGTTCCACACGTACCAGTCCGCCTTGGGGTTGTCGCGGCTCTGGCGCGACTCGACGAACCAGGGATGCTCATCGCTGGTGTGGTTGATGACCAGGTCGGCGATGACCCGGATGCCCCGGGCGTGGGCCTCGTCCAGCAGACGGCGGAGGTCGTCCACCGTCCCACTCTCGGGGTGGACCGAGTAGTAGTCGCTGATGTCGTAGCCCCCGTCACGGAGGGGGGACGGATAGAAGGGGAGCAACCACAGGCAGTCCACCCCCAGCCACTGGAGGTAATCCAGTTTGGCGATGAGCCCGGGGATGTCGCCGGCACCGTCGTTGTTGCCGTCGAAGAACCCCCGGATGAGCACCTCGTAGAAGATGGCCCTCTGGAACCACAGCGGATCCTCCCCCGACGGCGGCAGCGGCTCGCGGCGCGGGGCGGGGCCGTCGGCGAACGATCCCAGCGGAGCGGGCGGACGGCCGGCCTCTCCGGCAAAGGGTGCGGGTTCGACGCTCACGCCCGAACGCTACCCGAGGTCCTGTGCCGGCAAGCCGATCTCAGCGGTCAACCGAACCGTCACGGGGACCGGACAGTATGGATGACAACAGACGCCCGGCGCCCGTGTAGGGGTCGAGGTCACCGGACGCCACCGCAGCGCTGATCCGCTGGCCGGCCTCGGTGGCCAGCACGTCCCCGATCTGCTCTTGCAGGTGGAGGCCGACGATCTGGTGCAGCTCCCGCAACAGGCGACCGCGCCGGATCTCGGCCAGCAGCCCTTCATCGATCAGGTGGCGCCGATGGCGGCCCACCTCCTCCCACAACTCGTCGATACCCTGGCCGGTGGTGGCCACCGTCTCCACGATCGGCGGTCGCCACGAGCCCAGCTCGGTCAGGTCCAGCATGAGCTCGAGATCGCGGCGGGTCTCCCGGGTGCCGGTGCGGTCAGCCTTGTTGATCACGAACAGGTCGCCGATCTCCAACAGCCCGGCCTTGTTGGCCTGTACGGCGTCACCCCAGCCCGGGTTGACCACCACCACGGTGGTGTCGGCCGCCGCCGCCACCGCCACCTCCTGTTGGCCGACACCGACCGTCTCGACCAGCACGATGGGTACACCCACCGCCGACAGGAGGCGCACCGCGTCGGGGACGGCCACCGACAGGCCCCCGAGGTGACCCCGGGTGGCCATCGACCGGATGAACACACCGTCGTCGAGAGCGTGCCCCTGCATGCGCACCCGGTCCCCGAGGATGGCGCCCCCGGTAAAAGGGGATGAGGGATCGATGGCCAGGACGGCCACCGCCCCGGGCCGGTCGAGGCCGCGCTGGCGGGCGGCACCGATCAACCGGTCGGTGAGAGTCGACTTGCCGGCGCCGGGGGCCCCGGTGATCCCGATGGTGTAGGCGTCACCGCCGACGGCATGGACCAGTCCGGCGACCTGGCGAGCGGCGTTTCCCCCCCGCTCGATGAGGGACAGCAACCGGGCCAGGGCGGTCGGGTTGCCGGCACGGGCCGCCTCGAACAGGGTGGCCGGATCGGTGGCACGGACAGCGGACACGGGCGGATGAGCGTAGACGGGAAGGCCCCGACCGTCAGGCCCGGGTGACGTGGGCGCCGAGGTCGGCCAACTTCCCGCCCAGGTCCTCGTAACCGCGGGCGACGTGGTGGGCCTCGGTGATGACCGTCTCGCCGTCGGCCACCAGGCCGGCCAGCACCAGGGCGGCACCGGCCCGCACGTCGAAGGCGCGCACCGGCGCACCCGACAGCCGGTCCACGCCACGGACCACGGCGTGGTGACCCTCGGTGCGGATGTCGGCTCCCATCCGGCGCAGCTCCTCCACATACCGGAAACGGCCGAAGAAGAGGTTCTCGGTCACGATGCCCACACCCTCGGCCACGGTGAGCAGGGTGACCAGCAGGGGTTTGTAGTCGGTGGCGAATCCCGGGTACGGGAGGGTGGCCACGTCGACCGCCCGGAGGCGCACCCCACCCTCCCGGGTGGCCCGGAGGCCCTCGGGCTCCTGGGTGATGGTGATACCGGTGGCCGACAGCTTGCGGATCAGCATGTCCATATGGTCGGGCCGCCCGTCCTCCACCACCACGTCGCCGCCGGCCAGCCCGGCGGCCACCAGGAAGGTGGCCACCACCAGACGGTCGGGAATGACGGCGTGGGTGGCGGGATGGAGCGCGTCCACACCCTCGACCTCGATGCGGGAGGTACCGGCGCCGGAGATCCTGGCCCCCATGGCGTTGAGGTAGCCGGCCAGGTCGGAGACCTCCGGCTCCCGCGCCGCGTTCTCGATGACGGTCGTCCCCTTGGCCAGTACCGAGGCCATCAGCACGTTGTCGGTGCCGGTGTGGCTCGGGTATTCGAGGACCACCCGGTTGCCGACCAGGCGGGGTGAGCCGGCCACCGATGACTCGACGCCGGCCTCCACGTAGCCGTGGGCCGAAGCGAAGCGTGCCCCCATCGACTCCAAGGCCCGCAAGTGCATGTCGATGGGACGGGGACCGAAGTCGTCGCCTCCGGGCATGGACACCTTGGCCCGTCCGCAGCGCCCGAGCAGCGGACCGAGGACCACCACCGAGGCCCGCATCTTCTCCACCAGGCGGTGGGGGGCCTCGGGGTCGATGTCGGCCGGTGTGTCGATGACCAGCTCGTCGGGGGTCCGGCCCCGGTACACGTCGACCCCCATGGCGCCCAGCAGCTCCCCCATGATGTCCACGTCGGTGATCCGGGGAACATTGGTCAGCACATGGCGGCCTTCGGCCAACAGGCAGGCCGCCATCAGCTTGAGGACTGAATTCTTGGCCCCACCGGCCCGGACCGTGCCCGACAAGGGACCGTTGGGGGTGACGGTGAACTGGTCCACGCCCCCAGTATGGCGTGCGCGCCTCACCGTTCCCGTTGATACTCCCGGCTCGGGGAGGCCATATACGCCGGTCACATGACCGAAGGGCCGACCCCGAGATGCCGGGGACGGCGCCCACCATCGACCCGACCGGGTCCTCATCACCGGCGGCCGGGCCGAGGCCGCCGGGCCCGCCCCCGCCCGTGGCCGGTTGGCCCGCCTCGGATTCAGGCCCTCCTCAGCCACTATCGTCGTAGCCCGTGACCCCCCAACCGCAGGCACCTGACCGCAACCTGGCCATGGAACTGGTCCGGGTCACCGAGGCGGCCGCGCTGGCCGCCTCCCGGTGGATGGGTCGGGGCGACAAGGAAGGGGCCGACGGGGCGGCCGTCACCGCCATGCGCATCGTCTTGTCCTCCATCGCCATGGACGGCGTGGTGGTCATCGGTGAGGGTGAGAAGGACCACGCCCCCATGCTCTACAACGGGGAGCGCATCGGGGACGGGACCCCGCCCAAGGCCGATATCGCCGTCGACCCCATCGACGGCACCACCCCGACCGCTCTCGGACGCGGTGGTGCCCTGGCCGTCATCGCCGTCTCCGAAGAGGGGACCATGTTCGACCCCGGGCCCTGCGTCTACATGGAGAAGCTGGCCGTGGGGCCGCGCTCGGTCGGCGCCATCGACATCACCATGCCCATCGACGACAATCTCAAGGCGGTGGCCAAGGCCAAGGGGACCAGTGTCGGCGACCTCACCGTGGTCATCCTGGACCGCCCCCGGCACGGCGAGATCATCGCCTCGGTGCGGGAGAGCGGCGCCCGGATCCGCTTGATCACCGACGGGGATGTGGCCGGGGCCATCGCCACCGCCTGGCCCGACACCGGAGTGGATCTGCTCATCGGCATCGGCGGCACTCCCGAAGGGGTCATCGCCGCCGCCGCCCTCAAGTCGATGGGCGGGGAAATCCAGGGCCGGTTGTGGCCCCGGGACGACGCCGAGCGCAAAGCGGCACTCGACGCCGGCTACGACCTTGAGGCGGTCCTGACCACCGACGACCTGGTCCGGGGGGACAACTGCTTCTTCGCCGCCACCGGCATCACCGACGGGGAGCTGCTCCACGGCGTGCGCTACGACGAATGGGGCGCCACCACCCAGTCGTTGGTCATGCGATCCAAGTCGGGGACGGTACGGCTCATTTCGGCCAAGCACCCGCTGCACAAACTGGCCGAGTACAGCGCGGTGGCCTTCGGCTAGACGGTCAGAGGACCGGACCGCTCCTGACCCGGGCGCCGGTCAGGTGGCGGGTGCGCCGGCGGCGGCGTCGACCGCCTCCAGCCGGACCTGGGCCCGCAACAGGGTGGCTTCGGCCTCCACCCCCTCGGCGTCGGGCGTCTCCTCGCCATCCGAGCCGGCCCCCGACGGATAGCCGCCCGGGCCCCCGAGCTCCGACAGACGGGCCTCGGCCCTGTCGCGGGCCGACTCGGCCCGGGCCACGTCGATCTCCTCAGCCAGCTCGGCCACACCGAACAGCAGCGTGACCCGGGTGCCGCTCGACCCGTCGTCGGTGTCGAGACCCTGCTCCACCTGGACGAACCCCCCGTGGGAGGCCACCCTGACCTCGTCCTCGTCCGGTCGGACCACTCCCACCACGCCGGGCTTGATGGTGCCGACCAGCGGGGTGTGCCCGGCCAGGAAGCTCAGGTCCCCCTCACCGGTGCGCAGGGTCACCTCGGTGGCCGCCCCCGACAGCAGGACGCGCTCGGGGGTGACCAGCTCGACGGCGAAGACACTCTCGTCAGCCATGGGAACCGGTGGCTCCTCTTACTCGTTCTCGAGGGCGTGGGCCTTGGCCAACACCGAGTCGGCCCCGCCCACGTTGAGGAAAGCCTGTTCGGGGGCGTCGTCGAGATCGCCGTTGACCAACGCCTCGAAGGACTCCACCGTTTCGGCCACCGGCACGGTCACACCCTTCAGTCCGGTGAACACCTCGCCCACGTTGAACGGCTGGGACAAGAAGCGCTGGATCTTGCGGGCCCGGGTCACCGTCACCCGGTCCTCCTCCGACAATTCGTCGAGTCCGAGGATGGCGATGATGTCCTGCAGTTCCTTGTAGCGCTGCAGGACACCCTGGACCCGCCGGGCCACGTTGTAGTGGCGCTCGCCGACCACCTCGGGGGCCAGGATGTTGGAGGTGGACGACAGCGGGTCGACCGCCGGGTAGATGCCCAACGAGGCGATGTCGCGGGACAGCTCGGTGGTGGCGTCGAGGTGGGTGAAGGTGGTGAAAGGAGCCGGGTCGGTGTAGTCGTCGGCCGGAACGTAGACGGCCTGCAAAGAGGTGATCGAGCGACCCCGGGTGGAGGTGATCCTCTCCTGCAGCTGGCCCATCTCGTCGGCCAGGGTGGGCTGGTAACCCACGGCCGAGGGCATCCGCCCGAGCAGGGTGGACACCTCGGACCCGGCCTGCACGAACCGGAAGATGTTGTCCACGAACAAGAGGACGTCCTGGTTCTTCACGTCGCGGAAGTACTCGGCCATGGTCAGGGCGGCCAGCGCCACCCGCAGCCGGACCCCGGGGGGTTCATCCATCTGGCCGTAGACCAGGGCGGCCTTCTCGATGACCCCCGACTCCTGCATCTCCAGCCACAGGTCGGTCCCCTCGCGGGTGCGCTCCCCCACCCCGGCGAAGACGGACACGCCACCGTGGTTGGTGGCCACCCGGTTGATCATCTCCTGGATGAGCACGGTCTTGCCCACGCCGGCGCCGCCGAACAATCCGATCTTGCCGCCCTGGACATAGGGCTCGAGCAGGTCGATGACCTTGATGCCGGTCTCGAACATGACCGACCGGGGCTCCAGGGTGTCGAACAGCGGTGCGGGCCGGTGGATCTGCCAGTAGGCCTCCGGCTGGCCGATCGAATCGGTGTCGAGCGGCTGGCCCAGCACGTTGAACACGTGGCCCAGTACGGCATCGCCGACCGGTACCTGCAGGCCACGTCCGAGGTTGCGCACCACCGCCCCGCGGGTCAACCCGTCGGTGGGCTTGAGGCAGATGCAGCGGACCCGGCCGTCACCGATCTGTTGGGCCACCTCGGCCGTGATGAGCTCCGTCTTGCCCTCGAGCTGGGCATCGACCTCGACCGCTCCGTTGATGTCGGGCAGGGCGTGGGGCGGGAACTCGACGTCGATGACCGGTCCGGCGATGGCCACCACCCGTCCGGTAGGGAGAGAGGTGTCGGACGGCGCGGCGTGGGGGGCGGTGGTGGTCATGGACGGCGGACTCCCTTGCAATGGACTGCGAGCTGGAAACGGTCGGCGAGCTTGTGGGTGGTGGGCACGGCGGTCATACCCGGGTCTGGACCACGAGGCCGCCCTCGTCGTCGGCCGAGCCGGCCCGGAGGGCCTCGGCACCGCCGACGATCTCCATGATCTCAGTGGTGATGGTGTCCTGCCGGGCCCGGTTCATGATCCGCGAGTACTTGGTGATCAGTTCGCCGGCGTTCTCGCTGGCGGCGGACATGGCCCGCTGGCGGGCGGTGACTTCGGCAGCCGAAGCTTCGAGCAGGGCGGCGAAGATCTCCGTCTCGGCGGCCCGAGGAGCCAGTGTCTGGAGGAGGATGGCGGCGTCCGGTTCGAATTCGGTGTAGCCGAGCGGCCCGGCCGACGACTCGGCCTCTTCGGCGTCGGCCAGCACGCGGGGGTCGACCAACGGCAGCAGTTGTCGGACCTCGACCCTCTGGCTGCCGGCCGAGTAGAAGCGGGTGGACACCACCACCACCTGATCGACCTCTTCGTTGACGAAGGGGGTGAGGACGGCCGCCGCCACCAGGCGGGCGTCGGCGAAGGCGGGTCGCTCGCTCATGCCGATGAAGGAGGCCTCGACCGGCTCGCCCCGGAACCGGAAGTAGCCCTGGGCCTTCTTGCCCACGGTGAACAGCCGGTACTCGACCCCGTCGTTCCGGCCCTGGGTCAGCAGCCTTTCGGTGGCCCGCAGTACCGACGTGTTGTAGGCGCCACACAGGCCCCGGTCGGCCACCAAAGACAGCACGGCCACCTTCTGGATCGACTCGGGCGTGCCCAACAGGCGTCCGGCCGCATCCGGATCACCCAGTGCCGTCTCCAGCACGATGCGGGCCATCCCCCGCTGATAGGGCTTGGCCGCGGCGATACGGCCCTGGGCCCGGACGATCTGCGAGGCGGCGATGAGCTCCATCGCCTTGGTGATCTTTTTGGTCGACTGGATGCTCTTGATCCGTCGACGCAGGATGCGTTCCTGACCCCCGGCCATGGCTCAGTCGGCCTTGCCGGTGTCGAAGGAGTCGGTGAAGGCCCGCAGCGCCGTCTCCAGCTTGTCGCCCTCGGGGAGCTTGCCCGAGGTACGGATGCCCTCGAGGATGTCCGGGTGGGTGGCCCGGAAATAGGCCCGCACTTCGGCCTCGTAGCGCTGCACCTCCGACACCGGGATCTCGTCCACGTAACCCTCGGAGCCGGCGAAGATGACCACCACCTGCTCCTCGACGGGCACCGGGGCATTGAGGCCCTGCTTGAGCAACTCGGTGAGGCGGTAGCCCCGGTCGAGCTGGGCCTGTGACACCCGGTCGAGCTCGGAGCCGAAGGTGGCGAAGGCCTCGAGCTCGCGGAACTGGGCCAGGTCGAGCTTGAGGGTACCGGACACCGCCTTCATGGCCTTGATCTGGGCGGCACTTCCCACCCGGCTGACCGAGATACCCACGTTGATGGCCGGTCGTACCCCGGCGTAGAAGAGGTCGCTCTCCAGGTAGACCTGGCCGTCGGTGATGGAGATCACGTTGGTCGGGATGTAGGCGGACACGTCGCCCGCTTTGGTCTCGATGATGGGGAGGGCGGTGAACGAACCCCCGCCCTCGGCGTCGGAAAGCTTGGCCGAGCGCTCGAGAAGGCGACTGTGCAGGTAGAAGACGTCGCCCGGGTACGCCTCGCGTCCGGGTGGCCGGCGCAGCAGCAGGGACATCTGTCGGTAGGCCTCGGCCTGCTTGGACAGGTCGTCGTAGACGATGAGGGCGTGCTCGCCGTGTTCCATCCAGTGCTGGCCCATGGCGCACCCGGCGTAGGGGGCCAGGTACTTGAACGGCGCGTTCTCCGAGGCCCCGGCCAGAACCACCACGGTGTACTCGAGAGCGCCGTAGCGCTCGAAGGTGGCCACCGTCTGGGCCACCGACGACTCCTTCTGCCCGATGGCCACGTAGATGCACTTCACCCCGAGGCCCAACTGGTTGAGAATGGTGTCAACGGCCACCGTGGTCTTGCCCGTCTTGCGGTCGCCGATGATCAGCTCCCGCTGGCCCCGCCCGATGGGGGTCATGGCGTCGATGGCCTTGATGCCGGTCTGTAGGGGCTCGCTGACCGGCTGGCGCTTGACGATGCCGGGCGCCTGGATCTCGAGCCGACGGATGGTGTCGGTGGCGATGGGGCCTTTGCCGTCGACCGGCTCACCCCTGGCGTTGACCACCCGCCCGAGCAGGGCGTCACCCACCCTTACCGACAGGATGCGCCCGGTGGCCTTGACCAGCTGCTCCTCTTCGAGGCCGCTGTCATCGCCCAGGATGACGGCGCCGATGGTCTCCTCGTCGAGGTTGAGGGCCAGGCCCTCCGTCCCGTCCGCGAACTCCAGGATCTCGTTGACGGCGGCGCCGGGCAGGCCGGTGATACGGGCGATCCCGTCCCCCACCTCCACGATCCGCCCGACCTGTTCGGTGCCCACCTCGGGCGTGTAGTCGTCGACGTGCCGCTTGAGGGCGGCGGTGATCTCGTCAGCGTTGATGGTCAACTCAGCCATCGGTTGCTTGCCTTTCTTGTGGAGTGCGGTAAGCGGCGTCGGACACCAGGAGGTGCTCGCGGAGCTCGTCGAGGCGATGTCGGGCACTGCCGTCGACCAGCAGGTCGCCGACCTCGACGACCACACCGCCCAACAGGTCGTGGTCCACCGTCACCTGGAGCTCCACCGGACCCCCGGTCAGCCGGCCCAGGGCCTCGCCCAGGCCGCGCCGTCTGGCCTCGTCGACCACGTCGGCCGCCTGCACGCGGGCCACCCGCCAACCCCGGGCCTGGGCGGCGTCCTCGACCAGGCCGTCCAGGGTGGCGACGAAGTCGCGCGCCCTCCCCCCGGCCACGGCGTAGGCGGCCAGCCGCTGGGTGGCCGGCAGTACCTGGGTGCCGAACAGGTCGGCGACGACCCCTTGACGCACCGACACCGGCAGATCCCGGTCGGACAGAGCGCTGCGCAGCGGCCTGTTGGACTCTACGGTGCGGGCGAAGCGGAACAGCTGGTCCTCGATCTCCTCCAGCTCGGGAACGGTCACCCCTTCGAACACGGCGGCGGCATAGCCGGCCACCCGGTGACGGGAGGCCAGACGACCGAGGACCGGCTCATCCGTCTCTGTGTGGGTGGAGCTGTGGTCGGCGGCCACGGCCATCCGGGAGGCCAGCCAGTGGAACGAGGCGGTCACCTCGGAGGCGGGCACCACGGTCACGGCCTGATGGACCAGGCTGGCCACCTCGGGGCGGACCTGTCCGGCCAGCAGGTCGTCGAGCACGGCACGGCGCTGGGCCACCGGTACGGCACCGTCGTCGAGGGCCAGGGTGAGGGCGTTCGAACCGTCGACCAGTTGGGCCACGGCGCGCAACTCGGTGGCGGCCTGGTCGAGGGCGTTGGCCTCGGCCAGTGACTCCTGTTTGGCGTCGAGGTATCCCTCGAGCGAGGCGTTCACCGGCGCACCCCCGCCGCCCCGGCCGAGGCTCCGGTGGTGGACTCGGCCCGCACGGCGGCAATGGCCTCATCGATGAGGTCCTGGTGGTCGCTGGCCCGGATCTCACGCCCGAGCACCCGCTCGGCCGCGTCCAGCACGATCTCGCCCACCCGGGCGGTCACTTCTTCGACGGCCGCTTGACGGGCCACGGCCACCTCGGCGTCGGCCGCGGCCATGATCCGGTCGGCCGCCTCCTGGGCCCGCCCCTCGGCGGCGGCCACGGTCCGCTCGGCCTGCTCGGTGGCCTGGGCCACGATCTCGCGGGCGTGGACCCGGGCCTCGTCCAGTACGGCCCGCCGCTCGACGTCGGCCTCCTCGGCGTCGGCCTTGGCCTTGTCGGCCGCCTCCAGCTCGCCCCGGATCTTGTCCTGGCGCTCGGTCAGCACCTTGTTGAGCGGGGGCAGCACGTACCGGCCGATGACGCCCAGCACCAGCAGGAAGGCGATGAGCACGACGATGAAGGTCCCGTTGGGGATGAGGAAGTTACTGGTGGCAAACGACATTTCGGTCATCCTTGGTTACGGATCGGCGGAGCCCGGCCCGGCCCGGCGTCATCGCCGGACCGGCCCTGTACACCGCTCCTCTACTTCCCCAGCGAGAAGACGAACAGGGCGGCGAAGACCAGGTTGATGAAGTAGGCGGCCTCGCACAGACCCACGGTCAGGAACATGATGGTGGTCAGGCGACCCTGGGCCTCCGGTTGGCGGGCCACCCCGGCGATGGTCTGGCTACCGGCGAGCCCGTCGCCCACCGAGGCGCCCACGGCACCGCCCCCCAGGGCCAGGCCTGCGCCCACGAAGGCCCCGGCCATCTTGACCGCACTCGCAACTGACGGGTCTGCTGCCATTTGCTACTTCTCCTTTTTCGATGTGTCGATGAGATACGGGGTGCTCACGAGGGAGCCGGATGGGCGTCGGAGGCCATGGCCGTGTCGAAGTACAAGATGGTGAGCAGGGCGAAGATGAAGGCCTGGATGGCCCCGATCCCCATGTCGAACAGCTTCCAGACCACGGTGAAGGGAACAGACAGGATGCCACCGATGGGAAGGGGGCCGAGCTTCCAGATGACCAGAGCGGCCAGCAAGGAGAGCATGAGACCGCCGGCGAACAGGTTACCGAACAGACGGAGGGTGAGCGTGACCGGCTTGACCAGCTCGTCCACCAGGTTCATGAACAGGTTGACGGGAAACATCTTGGGGGAGAACGGCTGGGTGAAGTAGTGCTTGACGTAGCCGGCCGGGCCACGGTTCTTGATGGCCGCCCGCTGCACCATCACGAAGACATAAAGAGCCATGGCCATGGGCAGGTTGATGTCGCTGGTCGGGGCGGGCAGCCAGTCGATGGTGCTGCCGATGCTCAGGACCTCGAACAGGTTGCAGGTGAAGATGAAGACGAACAGGGTGAGGGCCAGGGGGACCACCTTGGCCCCGCGGGGGCCGATGGAGTCGTTGACCTGCTTCTGGACCGCCTCGACGGCCATCTCCCACACCAGCTGGAACTTGCCCGGTACGCCGCTGGTGGCCTTGGCCCGCAGGACGAGGCCCATGGTGACCACCACCAGTCCCGCGATAACGGTGGCCCAGATGATGTCGAGGTTGAGGGTGAGCCCGCCCACCTTGACCGTCTCGTGGACACCGGGGGTGATGTCGATCCCCACCAGGGGGGCGCTCAGCAGATGCAGACCCATCGGATCAGCCACCGCCCGGGATGTCATCGGTCCGGCCCCACACCGGCGGGGCGGTGCTGCGGTCGTCGTCGTCGACCACGTTGGCGTTGATCACGTCGTCGACCGACGTCATGGCGCCCGACTTGGCCATCGACCGGGCCACGTTGGCCAGCATGATCATCTGGAAGACGGCCAGTCCGCCGAGGATCCCGAAGCCCAACTGGTGGGAGACGGTCATGAGCCCGAGGGTGACCACGGTGATGATGGCCAGGCGGCCCATGGTGTTGAGGGCCAGGGGCCGGCGTTTGTTCTCGGTGTCGCTGGCGCTCACCCGGGCCACCGAGCTCCCGATCATCCGGAAGTTGAGGGTGCCCAGCCCCAGGCCGATGCAGGCGCCCAGACCGAGAAGGGGAACGCCGAAGGAGAACGAGGCCACCAGGGCGGCGGTGCCCACCACCAGCACCATGGAGATGGTCCGTCGGGCCACATCGGGCACGCTGGGCAGGGAGAAATGGGCGAACACGGTGGCTAGCCCTGCCGCCGGAGGCCAGACCCGGGGGCCGCTACAGGTACTTGCGCACGCGGACCACGGTCAGCCCGACATCCAGCGCTATGGCCACCACCAGCCCGATGAGGGTGAAGACAGGGGTGGTGGACAGCCACCGGTCGACCAGATAGCCGAGCCCGGCGCCGGCGGCCAGGACGACCGCCCAGG
The DNA here is from genome assembly GCA_963727955.1 of uncultured Acidimicrobiaceae bacterium. Classification (GTDB taxonomy): domain Bacteria; phylum Actinomycetota; class Acidimicrobiia; order Acidimicrobiales; family RAAP-2; genus Bog-756. Next base: position 312,100 of record CAVSII010000007.1, on the reverse strand, counting down.
TGATGCCCAGGCTGAGGAACTCGACCGCCCCGGCCGGGGAGGTCGGGGTGTGCTCCGGCGCGCCGGGATCCTGATCGGGTTCCGGAGGGGGGAGGGTTCTGCCATGGTCGGGCCGTGCCGCGTCAGGGTGTCTTTGGAGTCGGGGCTTCACGAGTTGTTCCTGAGATCACGCAGTGGTTCGACGGCCGCATCCGACGGCGCCGCCGGGCTGGTGCATACCCGCCGTTGGGGCTGGCGGCCTGCAATTCACGGGGAGAATCATCGCACTTTCGGAGGGGTGGCGGCAAAACGTCGAAACACTCCGTTCACACTTCGGCACCGGGACGGGCCGAGGCGGCGCGGCTACGAGCTGTGGCCACCGGCACGCCGTCGGGACGGAGGTGGCTGCCGGCGGGGAGCCCGGCCTCGACCGGATCCCCCTCGGCGGGGGCGCCCGGGGCCCCGCCCCCCACCTCCACCGGGGCACTGGGTGGCGCCGGGCCGGGTGCCCCCGGCGGCCCCGTCTGGGATGCCACCTCGGTACCCGGATCGCTCTGCCGGCGCAGTGAGGGATGGAACAAGGTGTAGAGGATCACACCCAGGGCCAGGGCGCCGAAGGGGATGACGGCGTTGACGCTCGAGATGTAGAGCGGGAAGAGGATGAACCCCGACAGCAGCACGGTCCACGCCCACAGGATGAGAACGCTGCGGCGGTGGCCGTGGCCCAGGCGCAGCAGACGGTGGTGGAGATGGTTCTTGTCGGGCGTGGAGAACCCGGTGCGGTTGGCCGTCCGCCGGACGAAGGCGAAGGCCATGTCCACGATGGGCACGCCGAGGATGAAGAAGGGGATGAACAGGGGGGCGAAGAAGAAGTAGGTCTGTCCGGTGTGGGCGGCCACCCCGTTGACCGGGCCCCCGGTCACCGCCCGGCCCCCGATGAGCATGGTGGAGGCGGCCATGAGCAGCCCGAGCAGGAGAGCACCGGCGTCACCCATGAAGATCCGGGCCGGGTGGAAATTGTGGGGCAGGAAGCCCACGCAGATGCCACAGGTGATGACGGCGATCAGCGGACCGATGTTGTCGGTGGGCAGGGTGCCCAGATGCTGGAGATGGAGCCCGTAGACGGCCAGAGCGCCCGAGGCGATGGCCACCACCCCGGCGGCCAGTCCGTCAAGACCGTCGATGAGGTTGACGGCGTTGGTGATGGCGATGACCCACAGGGCGGTGAGCAGCGGGGTCCATTCGGGCGACAGCAGGATGGTGCCGGCCAGGGGCACCTTGAACTGGAACCATGTCACGCCCATGAAATAGAGAATGGTGGCGGCCAGCACCTCGCCGGCCACCTTGGCCGGTGCCGACATCTCCCGCAGGTCGTCGATGATCCCGACCACGAAGATGACCCCGGCTCCGAGGATGAGTCCCGTCGGTTCGGATGACCCCCGGAACAGGGGGCTGAGGGCCGGCACCGAGGCGGCCACCGCCCAGGCCACCAACATGGCCAGGAACATGGCCACTCCCCCGGCTTGGGGCGTGACCTGGGTATGGACCTTGCGGTCGTCGGGCTGGGCCACGTACCCGATGCGCACGGCGATGCGACGGGCGGGAAAGGTGAGGATCCACGCCGACAGGGCGGACACCACCAGGAGCACGCCGTACCAGTTGAGCGGTACGTCCGAGCTCATGGCGTGCCCCGACCTCCCGGGGTCACCCTCCAGCCAGGGTGGGGTAGGGAGGGAAGGCGGCGCACAGTTGGCCCACCTCGTCACGCACCCGGGACAGCTCCCTGTCGTCGTCACGCTGACGGAGGGTGCGCCCGATGAGCCGGCCGATCACCCGCATCTGGTCGGGGCCCATCCCCGCCGTGGTCTCCGCCGCCGAGCCCAGGCGCAGTCCCGAGGTGATGTAGGCCGAGCGGGGGTCGTCGGGGATGGTGTTCCGGTTGCAGGTGATGCCGGCCCGGTCCAGGGTTTCCTGCGCCACCTTGCCGGTCAGCTCGCCGTCGAAGGTCTGCAGGTCCAGCAGCACCTGGTGGTTCTCCGTCCCGCCCGACACCAACCGGAATCCCTCTTGGGCCAGGGCCCCGGCCAGGGCGGCGGCGTTCTCGACGACCCGGGCGGCGTACGCGGCGAACTCGGGTCGGGCCGCCTCGGCGAAGGCCACCGCCTTGGCCGCGATGACGTGCTCCAGGGGTCCACCCTGCAGACCGGGGAAGACTGCGCTGTCGATGGACTTGGCCAACTCGGCTGTGGTCAGGATGGCCCCGCCGCGCGGACCGCGCAGGGTCTTGTGGGTGGTGAAGGTGACCACGTCGGCCACGCCCACCGGCGAGGGGTGGACGCCGCCGGCGATCAACCCCGCCGGATGGGCGGCGTCGAACATGAAGCGCGCCCCCACCGAGTCGGCGATCTCACGGAAAGGCAACGGGTCGATGATCCGGGAGTAGGCGGTCGAACCGGCCACGATCAGGCGGGGACGTTCGCGCCGGGCCACTTCGGCCACCTGGTCGAAGTCGATGGTCTCCCCCGGCTTGTCGGGGTCGTCGGAGGCGGCGGAGACGCCGTAGGAGACGAACCGCCACACCTTGGAGGTGATGCTGGCCGGCGACCCGTGGGTCAGGTGGCCGCCGTGGTCGAGCCGCATGGCCAGGATGGTGTCGCCCGGCTCGAGGAGGGCCTGGTAGACAGCCAGATTGGCGGTGGCCCCGGCATGGGGCTGCACGTTGGCGTGCTCGGCCCCGAACAGGGCCGTGCACCGCCGGCGGGCCAGGTCCTCGACCTGGTCGATGACCTGGTTTCCCCCGTAGTAGCGCCGACCCGGATAGCCCTCGGCGTACTTGTTGGTGAGGATGGACCCGGTGGCCGCCAACACGGCCGGCGAGGTGAAGTTCTCCGAGGCGATGAGCTGCAGGGTGGTCGACTGGCGTACCGCCTCGTCGTGCAGGAGGTCGAGCAGCTCGGGGTCCTCGGCCAGCCACGGGTCGAAGGGGGAGGCCGCCTGTTGGCCGGTCATGGATTCTCCTCTTGCTCGGTGCCCACCTCGAACTCGGCGATCTCGGCCAGACGGCGCTGGTGGCGGCCGCCTTCGAAGGACACGGAGAAGAAGGTGTCCACCGCGTCGATGGCCTCGGCCACCCCGGTGGTGCGGCCGCCGAGGCAGATCACGTTGGCGTCGTTGTGGCGGCGGGCCAGGTCGGCGGTGGTCACGTCGTGGGCCAGCGCCGCCCGTATCCCGCCCACCTTGTTGGCGGCAATGCTGATGCCGATACCGGTGCCGCACACACAGATCCCCCGCTCGGCCCGCCCTTCGGCCACGGCCTGTCCCACCGCCACCCCGAACAGGGGGTAGTCGACCGACACCTCGGCCGAGTCGGTCCCGAGGTCGACCACCTGGTGCCCGGCGGCCGTCATGTGGGTGGCCAGCACGCTCTTCAGCTCGAACCCGGCGTGGTCCGAGCCGACGGCGATCTTCATGCCTGAAGTGTACCGAGGGCGGATCCCCCCGGGCGGTCCCCGGCCTGCTTCCGGGCGGGCCCACGGTACGCTCGACTGCTTCATGAGCATCGACCCCACCGCGCCGGTCATCGTGGGCGCCGGCCAGGTCACCCACCGGCCTGACAGCCGGGAGGCCGACCTGGGCCACCGCCCCGAACCGGTGGATCTGATGGTCGACGCCGTGCGGGCGGCCATCGAGGACTGCGACGGTACCGGACCGGGCGGCCCCGCCCCCCGGGGCGAGCACCTGGTGGCCCGGACCCAGTCACTGCGGGTGGTCGATCCGCTGGCCTGGGACTACCTCAACCCGGGCCTTCCGGTGGCCGCCAAATTGGGCATCGAGCCCGACCAGATCATGCTGACCACCACCGGCGGCAACAACCCCCAGTCCATGGTCAGCGCCACCGCTTTGGCCATCGGCCGGGGTGAGATGGAGGTGGCTGTCCTGGTCGGCGCCGACTGCGTCTATACCCGGACCTTGGCCCGGCGCCACACCGACCGACCGGTGCTGGCCTGGACCGTCCAGCCGGCCGACAGCGAGCCCCCGGTGGTGTTCGGCAACGATCGCCGGGGCACCACCCAGGCCGAAGAGGAACGGGGCCTCGATCTGCCCATCCACGTGTTCCCCCTGTTCGAGAACGCCCTGCGGGCAGCGGCCGGCCGGTCCCTCGACGACCACCGTGAGTACATCGGAGCCCTGTGGTCCCGGTTCGCCGAGGTGGCCGCTTCCAATCCCGCGGCCTGGCTGCCCACCACTCGCACGATCGACGAGATCATGACCCCGTCGGACACCAACCGGATGATCGCCTACCCCTATACCAAACTGCTCACGGCCAACATGCAGGTCGACCAGGGGGCGGCCATCGTCATGTGCTCCGCCGGGGCGGCCCGGGCTGCCGGCATCCCCCGCGACCGGTGGGTCTTTCCCCGGGCCGGAGCCGACGCCGACGACCACTGGTACCTCTCCCACCGCCTCGACTTCCACTCGTCGCCGGCCATCCGTCTGTGCGGATCGGTCGCCCTGGAGGCGGCGGCCACCACCATCGACGGCGTGGCCCACGTCGACCTCTACTCCTGCTTCCCCTCGGCGGTGTCCATCGCCGCCCAGGAGCTCGGGCTGCCCCTCGACGACCCGGGCCGGCCGCTCACCGTGACCGGCGGCCTGACCTTCGCCGGAGGGCCGGGCAACAACTACGGCACCCACGCGGTGGCGGCCATGACCCAGGTGCTGCGGCGTGACCCGGGTTCGCTGGGCCTGGTGACCGGGCTGGGGTGGTACCTGTCCAAGCACAGTGTCGGGGTCTACAGCACCGAGCCGCCCTCCAAGCAGGAGGGAGGGGCGGCCGACGGGCTCCCTGCCGGCACGGTCACCGACCAGGCCGGCGGTTTCCGTTGGGCCAGCCCCCAACCGGCGGTCAGCGCACTGCCCCAGTGCGCCTCCGACGCCGATGTCAGCGGGGAGGTGACGGTCGAGACCTACTCTGTGGCCTACGACCGGGGCGGTGCCCCCCACAGAGCCGTGGTGGCCTGCCGTGCCCCGGACGGGCGCCGGACCTGGGCCAACGTCGTCGACCCCGACCACCTGGCCCTGCTGGTCACCGAGGAGGGGTGCGGCCGGCTGGGCACCCTGGGCACCGACGGGGTGGTCGACATCCGCTGACCGTGCTGCCGGGCATCTCGGTCAGGTCGTCGAGGGCTCGGCCGACACCGGTGGTGGCGCGTCAGGATGGCGGAAGCGGTACTTGAAGGCGCCGTAGGCGAAGGGTCCCGACAACAGGGGGAGCCAGTACGAGGCCAGTCGGTAGGCCAGCGTGGCCAGGACGGCCTGGGCCCCGTCCAGCCCAGCCAGGGCCAACAGACCGGCCAGGCTGGCCTCCACGATGCCGAGTCCGCCCGGCGTGATGGGCACCAGGCCGATGATGCCGGCCACCGCGTAGGCCAGAAGGATGAGTGAGGGACGGGGGTGGGCGCCCACGGCCCGCACGCAGAACAGGAGGCACAGGTAGTCGAAGGCCAGCCGGCCGGCCGACAGCAAGGTGGCCTGCCACCACTTCTGACCGAGGACGGCACGGATGAGGTTGCGCTGCTCGAGGAGCCGGTTGGACAGACCGGTCATCGGCGTGCGCTTACGCAGCAGGCGGTTGCGGACCGTCTGGGCCAGCCGCCCGGCCCAGACCAGGGGGGCGTCTTTGATCATGAAGAGCACGCCCAGTGCCACGAAGAGGACGAACCCGACGGCCCCGATGATGGCGGCATCGGCCAGGCCGGCGTTGACCGGGGTGCCGAACAACACCGCCGGCAGGACGAAGACGGGCAGGGCCAGCAGGCCGCCGATACCGAGGAACGAGAAAGCGGTGAGGCCGCCGACGGCATCGGCGGCATCCATGCCGCTCACCGCCAGCATGCGGAATTGCACGGCGGCTCCGGCGGCCGCTCCGCCGGGCACGATGAGGGAGATGGCATTACCGGCCAACTGGGCGGTGATGACCGAAAACCAGGCTTTGGTGCGGAGGGCGATGCGCTGCAACGAGAACGTGCAGACGAAATGGGCCCCCTCGGCCACCAGAGCGGGAATGAACCAGAACAAGGCCAGGGTGTGCAGCTTGGGCCAGGCGTTGAAGACCTTGATGACCTCCGGGAGCACAAAGTAGAGCGCCACCCCGGCCACGCCCACCACGATCGAGCGCTTGACCACCGACTTCCACGGGAAGGGCTGGTGTTGCTCCTCGTGGAACTGGGCCTCGAACGATCGGGGTTGCTGATCGCCGGCGGCGAACGCCGGGTCTGTCACCCGTTCGGCCTGCGGTTCGGCATCGGCACCGGCATCGATCCGCTGGTTCAGCCTTCCCCGAGGCAGCCGGCCGCCGTCAACATGATGCTGGCCCCCCGCATGTCACCCTGCAGGCCGCTCTCCATCCGGTTCATGACGTAGCAGACGGTCAGATCGACGTCCTGGTCCATCACGATGAGCGACCCACCGTACCCGCCCCAGAAGCACGCCCGGGGGCCGATGGGCATGAACGAACTGCTCAACCCGTAGCCCATGCCGAACCGGTAGGGCATCCCGAGGACCAGATCGATCCCGTCGGCCTGCTGGTCGAAGAGGGCCTCGCAGCCCCGCTCGGACAGCAACCGGGTCCCACCGAGCTGGCCCCGTCCGGCGATGACCGCCTGGATGGTGGCCACCGACCGGGCGTTGCCGTGGCCATTGGCGGCGGGAATTTCGGCCCGGCGCCACCAGGCGTGGCGGGGCATGGTGGCATCGACGGGTGGGTTGGAGAACACCCGCACCGCCAGATTCGACGGATCGAGTCCGCGCAGGTCGATTTCGGGCGGGGGGATGACGAAGGACACTCTCTTGTCCTCCCTCTCGGGCAGGCCGATAAAGAAGTCGGCACCCAGTGGGCCGGCCACCTCGGCGGCGAACCAGGATCCCAGAGTGACCCCGGTGATCCGCCGGACGACCTCACCGATCAGGTACCCCTGGGTCACAGCGTGGTAGCCCGAGGCAGTGCCCGGCTCCCACCAGGGCTCCTGGGCGGCCAGCATCGAGGTGCAGCGCTTCCAGTCGGCCAGGCCCTCGGGGGCGAGGGGCTCGGTCCAGCCGGCCAGCCCGGCGGTATGGCTCATGAGGTGACGGACCTCGACGGCCTCCTTGCCGCCCTGGGCGAACTCCGGCCAGTAACGGGCCACCGGGGCGTAGAAGTCGAGCTCGCCGCGGTCGGCCAGCATGAGAGCGCACAGGAAGGTCATCGTCTTGGTGGTCGACCACACGTTGGTGATGGTGTCCCGCTCCCAGGGCGCCGAGTGTGCTTCATCGACGAAGCCACCCCATACGTCCACCACCGGCTCGTCCGCCAACAGCACAGTCACCGAGGCGCCGACATCGGTGCCGGCGTCGAGGCTGGAGGCCAGGACGGCCACCACCTCCTCGAAGCGCGGATCCCAGATCCCTTGCATGTCGGCCATACCGGTGCTCTCACTTTCGCTGCGGTAGGACGCGATCATTCCACGGTGAGCCCCCGCTGGGCACGACGACGGGCCGGCTCATGTCCCCGCACTCCCCGACCGGACCCCCTGCCGGCGGCGGACCGGCCCCACACGTCGGGGGTGCCATGTCCAGCCATTAGCCTGTGGGGCCGTGAGCGAGACCACCGACGCCCAGTTGACCCGCGACACCTACGAACGGCTGTCGGCCGAGCTCGAGGACCTGACCACCCGGGGCCGGGTGGAGATCGCCTCGGCCATCGAGTCTGCCCGGGCCCTCGGCGACCTGTCGGAGAACGGTGACTACCACGCCGCCAAGGACGCCCAGGGCAAGATGGAATCGAGGATCCGCCAGCTGCAACGCCTGCTCAAGACGGCCACCGTGGTCGATGCCGCCGGGTCGTCCGACGGCACCGTGTCGGCGGGCAGCGTGGTGACCCTGCGCTACGAGGGCGACGACGAAGACGACGCCATGGCCTACTTCGTCGGGTCCATCGAGGAGCGACAGGGTGACCTGACCGTCGTGTCGCCGGGCTCACCCCTCGGACAGGCCCTTCTCGGCCATCGGGCGGGGGAAGCGGTCGAGTACGCCGCCCCGGGGGGTACCCTCAAGGTCGAAATCGTCGATGTAGGGACCTGACGCCCATGCCCGCCACACCCCGTACCCTCTCCGAAAAAGTCTGGGATCGCCACGTCGTCCACACCACCGGCGGTGTGGAGCCCGACGTCCTCTTCATCGACCTCCATCTGGTCCACGAGGTCACCTCACCCCAGGCCTTCGACGGGCTCCGGATGGCCAACCGGGGCGTGCACCGCCCGGACCTCACCGTGGCCACCGCCGACCACAACGTCCCCACTGTCGACATCGACAAGCCGGTGGCCGATCCGGTGTCGGCCAAACAGCTGGCTGTGCTGGCCTCCAACTGCACCGAGTTCGGGATCACCTGCTATCCCATGGGCCACGCCAACCAGGGCATCGTCCACATCATCGGACCCGAGCAGGGTCTCACCCAACCGGGCATGACCATCGTCTGCGGCGACAGCCACACCTCGACCCACGGGGCCTTCGGCGCCCTGGCCTTCGGCATCGGCACCAGCGAGGTCGAACACGTACTGGCCACCCAGACCCTGCCCCAGAACCGACCGGCCACCATGGCCGTGACCGTGGACGGGGAGCTGCCGGTGGGGGTGACGGCCAAGGACCTGGTGCTGGCCATCATCGGCCAGATCGGTACCGGCGGCGGGGCCGGCCACATCATCGAGTACCGGGGCTCGGCCATCCGGGGCCTTTCCATGGAGGGGCGGATGACCGTCTGCAACATGTCCATCGAAGCCGGGGCCCGGGCCGGCATGATCGCCCCCGACGACACCACCCTCGCCTATCTCGAGGGGCGTGACCATGCCCCCAAGGGTGCGGCCTGGCAGGAAGCCCTGGCCGTGTGGGAGCAGCTCCCCACCGACCCGGGGGCCACCTTCGACAAGGAGGTGACCCTGGAGGCCGGGTCGCTGGCCCCCTACGTGACCTGGGGGACCAATCCCGCCCAGGTCTGTCGTATCGACGGCGTGGTCCCCGATCCGACCTCCTTCGCCAACGGCCACGACGAGGAAGCGGCCGATCGCGCCCTCGACTACATGGGCCTGGTGGCCGGTACCCCGATCCGCGACATCGCCGTGGACACCGTGTTCATCGGATCGTGCACCAACGGCCGCATCGAGGATCTGCGGTCGGCGGCCCACGTTCTGGCCGGCCGCACCGTCAAGCCCGGAACCCGCGCCCTGGTGGTCCCCGGCTCGCACCGGGTGAAGGCGCAGGCCGAATCGGAGGGCCTCGACACCGTGTTCATCGATGCCGGTTTCGACTGGCGAGAGCCGGGCTGCTCGATGTGCCTGGCCATGAACCCCGACAAACTGGCCCCGGGTGAGCGGGCGGCCTCCACTTCGAATCGCAACTTCGAAGGACGCCAGGGCCGCGGTGGGCGCACCCACCTGGTTTCGCCGGCGGTGGCGGCAGCCACCGCCGTGGCCGGTCACTTGGCCAGCCCCGAGGAGCTGACCGCCTGATGGTTTCTCCCCTCCCGTCTCTCGCCGCCGGAGGAGGTCTCTCGTGAAGGCCATGCAGTTGGTGAGCGGCCGAGCCGTTCCTCTCGACCGGTCCAACGTGGACACCGACCAGATCATCCCCTCGGATTGGCTGAAGAGGGTCGAGCGCACCGGGTTCGGAGCCGGACTGTTCGCCGAGTGGCGGGACGACCGCGACTTCGTCCTCAACCGGGAGGAGTTCGTCGGGGCCAACATCTTGGTGGCCGGGCCCAACTTCGGGACCGGATCGTCGCGGGAGCACGCGGTGTGGGCGCTTATGGACTACGGGTTCGAAGCGGTCATCAGCCCCAGCTTCGCCGACATCTTCCGCAACAACTGCACGAAAGCCGGACTGGTGCCGGTCCAGGTCGACCCGTTGATCGGGAGGCTCCTCCTCGACGCCGTGCTGGCCGAGCCGACCATGCAGATCACGGTCGATATCGAGCGGGGCTGGCTGGAGGCGCTGTCCGCCGGCATCGAGACCACTTTCCCTCTCGACGAGTTCACCCGGGCCAGGCTGCTAAACGGCTGGGACGACATCGGCTTGACCTTGCGCTACGAGGACGAGATCGAGGCCTACGAGGCCGCCCGTCCGGCGTGGCTCCCCTCCACCCGCTGAGGGCCCACGGGCCCTCCCCCGCCCGGACCGTGAACGAAAAAGGCCGAGGGGCCGGATCCTCGGACCCGGCCCCTCGGCCTCTCATCTTGTAGACGGAGACCTGAAGCCTCCGACTCACTTTCGTACCGTCAGTCCTCGCCGGTGCGAGGTGCTGGGCACCTGATTACTTGGTCACGTGCACCTGTTACTTGGTCAGTGACACCTGGGCCACGGGAAGACCCAGGACATCCTCGTCCGGGAACCACCCGTAGTTGGGGCCACCTGCGTCGGCCTGGGCGATCCCCGACTCATCCAGATCGGAGAACACCGTCTGACTTGATGAGTCGGCCACCAGATATTGGACATCGATTTGTCCGCCGATACCGTAGAACTGCTGCTCAAAGTTGTACCAACCGGACGTGGTGATCTCCGTCGGACCGGTGCTGCAGCCTCCAGCGCCGTTGGCGTCACTGACATAGAAACCGCCACCGTCATCGGCCGTGGTGCAGAGGTTGAAGGAGAAGTCCCTGAGGAAGGCGCCGGTGTTGTCATTCAGCGAGACGTCCCAGTCGATCACTTGACCCGGATTGGCAGCTGCCCAGGCGGTGTCGAGATAGATCTTGATCGACGAGGCGAAGCCAGACGACGGAAACACGGCATCGGTGCCGGCCCCTCCGTAGAGGATGTACGGGCCGGTGCAGTTCTCGCTACCGGGCGACGGACAACCCGAGAGGGTGTCCTGGTCGGTGCCTGCGCCGGAAACCCGGGCGTACTTCTTCTGCGTGCCCGGTCCGGCCACCGCGGCGGCATAGCCCCCCTCGTTGGAGAAGGACTGAGGGACGATGTCGATGGTCCCGTAGTCGCTACCGATCTGACCATTGCAGCCTTGTGCGTAGGTGCACCACCCCTTGGTGTTCGTCTTGAGGGTGTTCTTGTAGTTCTTCACGGACCCCGAAGCCCCGTGGGAAGTAACCGGAGGCTGGGCAACTGTCGCTGCTCCGCTCGCTGGCGCGGCCATAACTGCAAGTCCAATGCCAATCGAACTGGCCAGAGTGATTGCCCCTATACAGGAGGCCATCCCCCGCCGCTTTCTCGTCTGCATCTGCCATCTCCTCATTTTTGGTTTGCCGTGTTCTGCTCGTCGCCATGCGCGGGCCGTCAACCGGAAGCCGGGTGGGGCTCGCATGCAGCGGTCCCTGTTCTTCTAACATTCGCCCTTGGATGACCCGTTACGCCCGGGTGAAGTCTTGGCAAAAACATGGTGACGGAAACGGAGCGCTAGGCCTCATGCCGTCGTCGGAGCCCGACAACGCACTGTGCGCACCCATACCCTCACAAAAGGTGGTGAGGGCTCAGAAGCCGGCACCGCACAAGAAGTGCTTCGAAGGCCACAGACAGCCACGACAAACAGACCGCCGTGACAAGGGGCTCGGGTGTGACCCGCCCGGGGACTCAGCCGAAGGGATGGAGCATCTACCGAATAGTCATCGCCGGTGGTTGGCGCCGGAGACCCATCTACCGGTCCGGTCGCGTCCGGCGGTGGCCAGCCGTCCCACTCGGCCGGGAGGTCTGGACGATTGTGTCGGGTGCTGGGCCGATGGCCGAGAGCCCGCCGGGTCCCCGGCGCCGACTACCACGAGGGGCAGGGGGGCAGCCAGCGTCGGGGGACCCGGTGGATCATGCGTTGCGAGAGGTCTCCGTCCTGCCCGCAACGTCGAACTTGTGCTTCGTACTGTGTCGAAGGACCAATGCCACCCTCACGGTACACCAATGGGCGGCAGAATCCGAGGATGACCAATCGACCGTTCGGCGATTCCGGGTGTGGCTGACAACCACCCTTTGCCTGACGTCCGCCATGTCCAAATCTCCCCGTTCCGCCGCCGATGACCTGGAGCGATGGCCCCGCCGCTCAACCGATGCCTCATGGTAGGCCGTCCCGGGCCGGCGGTCAACGGGACGACAAGAAAAGCGCTGGCCGTCAACGGGACGGCAAGAAAAGCAGAGAGGGCCGGATCCCCGCCATCGCTTGTTTGACGGCCCTCCTGCCCACCGGCCAGGACCGCTCAGGCGCCTCTGTGCCGGTGGGCCGAAGGCAGAGTGCCGGGCCTCGGGGCCTTCAAACAGCACAAGTTAGGAGAGCAGCAGAGAGGGCCCGGCTGTGCCGGGCCCTCTCTCGAAGCCACCACGAGGGTGCCCCGTGCTGCCGTACTGGTGTTGCTGGTTCTGCTCTGTGTTGTGTACTGCTCGGTGTTGCCCTAACTCAGCCGTTGACCGACAGGCAGTAGCCCTTCGGGTTGGAGGCCGTGTAGGTGGGATCTACTTCCTGGTACAGGGGATCGGTGATCGAGGCCGGGGTGGCCAGGGTTCCCTCGCTGAAGGAAGTGGCGATGTGGGTGTCGACCGGGAAGAAGCCCTGTGCGGTGATGACGTTCTCGATCTCCTGGCGGTAGTTGACGCCGGTCAGTGGATCGATGTCCGTGAAGGTGAGCGGCTTGCACAGGAACCCGTACTCACTGACCAGGTTCAGGGTCGGCTGGGTGGCAACGCCGTTGGTGCCGGACGAGGTGTTGTTGTACACGTTCGACAGGTAGCGGATGACCGGGAAGTCGCCGGGGTTGCCGTCGCCGGTGGTCCCCTGGACGGTGGTCTGGGTGGCGGTGATGCCGTTGATCTCCCCGAGTCCGACGGTCGTCTTGCCGCTGCTGCCGGTGACTGAGCTCGGAACCGTCAACACGCCCTTGGTGCTCTCGAGGGCGAACTTGCCAGTCGAGTAGTAGTAGATGGCGTCGGCTTCGTCGGCGTTGTTCCACGTGCCACTGGGCGTGAACATGGCGTCCACTTCGTTCTCGAACAGGCCCGAGTGCGAAGCGGCGGTGCCCACAGCCTCGTGGCTGAGACAGGGAGCTGCGTCGGCGCCAGCGACGATGTCAGCCGCCCAGGTCTTCTCGGTGCCCGACCCGGTCTGGGCCACGTAGCAGTCGATCGGAGCCGCCGTCTTATTTCCCACACAGATCCAGTTCTGGGTGTAGGCGAGACCTTTGATCGTGCAGTTGGCGGTACCGGCGTAGATCGACTCGAGCTGTGCCACCGTCAGGTTCTTGAGCTTGCTTGTAGCCGTCTTGGTTCCCTTCACCTCGGTGAAGTGGACCCACGAGACACCGTCGATGGCGTACTCGATGTAGTTCTGCTCGGTGGTGCCGTGGCTGTTGGCCGGATTGGCCGACGACCGGGCGTAGTTCATGGCGACGTCACCCGAGGTGTAGAGCTGCTTCACTCCGTTACCCGAACCCACGGCCTCGTACTGGAAGGTCGCGTCGTTGTAGGGGTTCTCCTGAGCGGCAGGCTGGCCGTTCTCTCCGTCCCCACCGGGCACGTAGGTTCCGGTCTCGCACTGGAGGGTCCCGTTGTTGGTAGTGGCGGCTGTCAGGTCACAACCCGGCGATGCGTTGAAAAGGTCACCCAGCTGAACCATCATGTCGTAGGCGGTGTTCGATCCGCTGCCAGCGATGACCGCGGGTGGGGCCAGGTAGGTGACGGCACCGGCGGTTCCTGCCAACGCCAGTGACATCACCGATACGCCGAGAGCGGCAGTGACGATGGCCACTCCCCTCCGGCGGGTAAACAGCTTCTGGAACATGAATATGTCTCCTCTGTAGGGTTTGGGACGAAGGCCTGGCGGTCAGTCACCCCCAACTGCTGCCTTCACCCCTACCGTAAGAAACGCAGGTAATCGCCGTGTCACGGATGGGTGCCGCCGCAATGAAATCTGTGTGACACCCACCCGGCCCGGACGAAATCTGTGTGACACCCACCCGGCCGGCACTGACGCCCTGCGAGCGCGGGCCATCACGCTGAGTGCTCGTGGTGTGGGGGTCCCCCGAGCTGGAATTATCTGTCCGCCCGGGTCGTCAGAGTTTCACAGTGTGGCCGGAAGAGCCCTGGCCACGGCCTCGCAGGCAAAGAGCCCGCAGGCCACCACGAGCGGCGCCGCGAACAGGTAAATCAGCCACGGCCGGCGCCAACGCCAGACGGCGAGCCCGGCACCGATCAGCACGAGAATGGTGAGGATCGACCACATGACGGCCAGCCCGCCGGCCACCGGATCGCCGCTCAGGCCCAGTTCGTAGCCGGGAATGGCCAGTGCGCCGGTCGGGACGGCCACCGGGGGCCCGACCAGCTTGGCCAGCACCACCAGCCTCCCGTCGGGCACGAAGCTGGAGTTGGAGGTCACCAGGGTCAGCCGATTGGTTGCCGTCGGGGTGACCACGTCACGCTGGCCGGCGGTGACCACCTCCACCTTGGACACCCGGTAGTTGAACGTACCGGCGCCGTCCACCGTATGGATCAGGTCGCCGATCCTGAGTTGGCCGATGGCGGCGAAAGGGCCGCCGAAGGTCACCCTGCGCCCGGCGATCACCGAGTTGCCCGGTGAGCCTGGCAACGCCGATCCGGGCATCAGCCCCGGGCCCTTCATCAGATCGGCGGCGCTGGTCCCCTGGACCACGATCTGGTCGAGTTGGAGGGCGGGGATATCCAGCACGCCGATGGCGGCACCCTCGGGAGGGGTGTGCCCGGCCACCAGACCGTAGCGGTAGTGGGGCCCGCCGGTCAGCGACTGGGCCAGCTGCTGCTGGTCGCGGCTGGCGCTCAGTGGGGTGAATGCGAACAGGTAGACCAGGAAGAGGACGATGAGCACACCGACCCCGACCAGAGCCAGGCCCGCCAGCTGACGCACGGGGATGTCAGGAACGCGAAACGTCCGCCCGGGGCTGTCAGCAGAGAACGACGAGGGCTCGGAGACCTCCCTCCCCCCGCCCACGCTGCCCGAAGCGGCGACAGAGTCGTCGCCGTCAGCCCGGGCCGGAAGCTCCGGGGCCACCGTCTCTGTACCGCCGGCGGCCGGCGAACGGGTGGCGATCGAGGAATGGAGGTCGGTCACTGCTGGCCACCGACGCGGCGTCGTCGTCGCCCGAGGGCAGGCCCCCATAGCAGCAACGGTCCCGCCACCAGGCACAGCAGTCCCAGCACGACGAGGGCGGGCAACAGGTAACGCGACGGATCGTCGAGGCTCACCAGAAGGAATCCGGTTGGCAACGCCGCCCCACTGGCGCTCTCCACTTCAACTGATCGTCCGGACAAGGTGCCGGCCTGGCCCGACGACGTCGGAGAGGTGAAGGGCGTCGAGGCCAACGGTCCGAAAGCGTCTTGGCCAAAGGGGCTGGTGGCCGTCGAGGGCTCCTCCTCGGAAGCTGGGCTGGTGGCGCTGGAAGGAGTGGTCGTCGGGTTGGTCTTTCCCGACGAGGTGGTGGTCGGAGGTATCGTCCCCGTCGTCGGAGTGGGAAGAGGAGCGGAGGTGATGTCTGCGGCAATGTCCGCCAGAGCTGCCTGGTAAAGGGTGTCGGAGAGTGGCGCATAACCCTTGGGGAGCGTGGGGCTCGAGTGCGAATACGTGATCAGGTTGGTGAGGAGGTTGGTCATCGCCGTCGCCACCTGTGGCTGTTGGGGAGTAGTGGGCACCATGGCATAGGTGATGTCGGGCATCGGGTAGGCCCCGTCGGTTTGGGTGGCGTAGTCGACAACGTAGGTACCGGCCGGACAGGTGAGGCTGGGTTCAGTGCAGGCCCGGAGATCGGCTTCTGCCGCTTCGAGGCCGCTGGTCGTCGGCGCCACGAACTGACCCTCGGCGTTCTCGAGGCTGGCAGTGTCCAGCCCGTAGAACGAGGCCTCAGAAGAGTCCATGATGCCGAGGGCCACTCCCCCACCGTACGATCCGTCGGGCGAGCCGGGGCTCGGGACCTGGCCGCCCCCGTAGGCCCACGAGCGCATCGACTTGGCCTGCAGCGCAGGGTCCTCGGACGGGCTGTATCCGGCGTTCAGGCTGGATAAGGTGGGAATAGTCGCCGTCGACTGGCAGCTGGGGAAGAGGGTGTTGCCGTCGGGGGAGGCCGTGGTCAGCGTGGTCGAGGCGAGGTTGGGGTCGGTAACGGTGTCCGGCACCGGGTTGGTGCCGGTGGTCGGGTTGACCTCGTTCACGTCCACGGTGAAGGGCGTATTGGGTGCATTGCAGATCCAGTCGGTGGCCTGGTAGCTCGACCCGCTGGACACGCTGGAGTTGAAGGAGCCGAAGGCGCCGGTCGGCTCCCCCCCCTGGGGCGGACTACCTTCCGTGCCCGGGTTGAGGAGAATGGGGGCGTTGAAGGGGAGGTAGGCCTCCTCATACTTGAACTTGGACTTCCTGTTGCCGGTGGGGATGCACCCGACCAGGTTCGAACAGGGCACCGGAGGGGTGCCGCTGGTCAGACCCCCGATCAGATTGTCACCGTTTTGGATGGTGTAGGGCGTGAAGTCCTGCGGGACGCCCTGGCCCGCCGTGTCGTCGAAATTGTCAGTGATCATCCCGGCCACCATGGTCGCCGTCATGTCGTAGTTGGCGAAGTTGTACGCCGTGTCGCCAGCCGAGACCACACCCAGTGAACCGACCCCCGTACCCGAGACGGCGATGGGGATGTATGCGAACTGGCCGTGGCCGAGCAGCGCCGCCTCCACCGAGGGATCGTTCGGAGCATCGATGAATCCGATTTCGGTGCCGCTGGAGGCGAAGTCGGAGGCCACATCCTCGTTGTCGGTGGTGGTATTGACGTCGATCACCCCCTTGGCCTGGCCACAGGTGGCGTCGACGGCGGTGGGGATGAAGTGCTCGAGGCTGTAGGAGCTCTCGGTATTGACGGTCTGGTCGGTGGAGGAGCACCCGGATCCGACCACCTCGTAGCTCAGCGGGTACACCAGGGTGTTGGACGACGAGTCGAGGGTGGCGCTATCGGCATTGTTCCCGGTCCCGCTCTCCTCGGTGATCTCCAAAGCGCAGGGATCGGACATGTCGTCGCAGTAGAAGCTGGTGGGCTTGGCGAACCCACCGGTGACCGCCTTACCGGGGATGGGTGTGTTGTCCTCGCCGCCAGCCTGGTAGAACACGGGCACGGCGACGGTCGTCGTATCGGTACCGTCCGGCGTGGGAATGACCGGGGCAGCCACTGGCCCGTAGGTGTCGTTCTCCCACTGCCCCTCGATGCACACCGGGTCGGTTGCCGAGGTGAGGGTCGAACAAAGCGCCATCCGCAACGTATCTCCAGAGGGGAAATTGGTGGCCGTGACCTCGACATACTGACCGTCGGACAGGCCCGCTGTCTGGCTTAGCTGGGCCGTCGGACACGTCGACGTGGAGCAGGGAAGACTCGACGTGCAACCGGTGAGGCCGCCGTTCTGGCATACCGGAGCGGCATTCGCTACCGCAGACCCGCCTCCGGACAACGACGTCACAAAGCCGGCGCCGAAAACCGTGAGAGATCCCACGGCAACCACAACGGCGGCGACTAATACCGCTAACCGGCGGGGACGAACAAGGCGGACCCTTTGCCGGCGTGTCCCGGCGCCGTGCGGGGGGATCCCCCCGGCATCGAGGGCGGATGACAGTGCCACTTCCTTCTTCGACGTCATGAGAGCCCTCCTCTTTCCATCGACGGCGACGACCAACCGTCAGCCCCCGGATGATCGTCCTTCGAACCTTTTCGACGTCGCTTGATCATTGGCCAGCCCACCAGACCCATGAGAGGAAGGACGATGAAGACCACCACGATGGCCAGCACCCAGCCGAGCGACTCCGGCAGGGGCACCCCGCCGACCGTCCCCGCCGCATCGTCGAGACGGATGGCGCACTGGAACTTCTGGTCCGCCTCGCAGGGAGACGACTTGACGATCTGACCATCGACCAGGCGGTCCCCCTGGGCCAGCTGGGCCGGGGTCAATGCCGTGGATCCCGCGCCCCCGGCCGTTCCACCTGCCGTGGCATTGCCGCCCCCGGCTGCGCCGGTGCTCCCTCCTCCAGCCGTGCCGTTTTTGGCCGCCGCGGCTGCCGCGGCTGCAGCTGCGGCCGCGGCTGCGGCGGCTTTGGCAGCCGGCGATCCTGGCGGCGGGCCGGTGGTCGTCGTCGTTGACAGTCCGATGATGCTCGGCTCGCCGGGGAGGACCGTCTGACCGTCGACATAGGGGTTTTTACACGTGGCCGACGATACGGGGGGAGGCTCCTTCCCCCCGTTCACCCGCCCGATGGCCCAGAAGTCCTCCTGGACCAGGTTGGGCGGCAGCGGTGAGTAGCCCAGGGAGGCCATGGAGTCCTGGCCGGCGCATGCCAGGTAGTTCACGAACTGGCCCAGCTCCTGGCCCTTGGTGGACGAGAAGGGCGACGGCTCGTTGGGGCCGCCGGCACAACTGGCCGAACCCTGGTGAAGGGTGGCGGCCAAATTGGGCGAGCAAGGGGTCACCAGGTAGCTGTAAGCCGAGAGGGCGTAGGCGTTGGGGAGCTTGTTGGTGTACACACCGGACAGGTTCTGGGTGAGGTCGGGGTAGAGGATGGCGTCCTCCAGGGCGGTAGCCACGTTCTCCGAGGTGGGCTGGACGGCCGCCCCACTGGCGTTGACCAGCGACGCCACCGGAAAGTTGTGCAGCTTGGCGTAGGCCGTCTCGACGTAGGTGATGGCCCCGTCGCTGGTGGAGGTAGACACGTAGTCGGCGGCGTCGGGCGAGCCGTTCTCGCCCTGGAGGTACCCGGCGGCCCAACCGGGGTAGTTGGCCTTGAACGAAGGCGACGAGACGATGTTGTTCGGCGGGGTCGGCCAAAGGGCGTTGGGCGAGGTCGGGTCGAAGGCCTGGAAGGCGGTGGCCGCGGCGGTGTAATTGGCCGTGTCCTGATGGAGCATGTAACTGGAGAGGAGGTAGTTCTCGCCCGATGCGTCCAATCGGTACACGGGGGTGATCTTGGTGTGCGGCAGGTCCCCGGCCAGCTGCGGGTTGAGCGCGGCGATCTGCGGATTGTCCCAGTACGTAATCTCGCCGAGGAAGATCTCGTCGGCCACGTGGGCGTTGAGGACCAGGCTGGTGATGCGGTTGCTGTCGTTGCCGCTGAGGTTGTACATGAACGAAAGTCCGCCAGCCACATCGGGCATGTACTCGTAGGGCTGGTTGGGTGTGTTGGTGGCCTGGCCCGAGCTGTAGGGGATGTCCGAGGCGGCGAAATCGTCCTGGTTGAGGCCGAAGGCGTTGAGCCCGAGGACCGACGACGACACCTGGAAGTTGATGTTGAGCCCGTAGATGGTGCTGGCCTGGCCCACCCACTGCTGGATGGCCAGGGCGGCGAAGCTCGATCCCGACGACTGCAGAGTTGGTTCCGCTTGGGCCGGGAGCTGGGCGAAGAGCAGGGTGCCCACCGATCCCACAAGGATCAGTCCGACCACGGCCGCCAGTCTGGCCCAGACGCCCGCACGGCCGGCCCGCCTAGCCGAAGTGACCATTGACATAGTCCTCGGTCCGCTGGTCGGTGGGGTGCCCGAACATCATGTCGGTGGTGCCAGACTCGACCACTCGCCCCGGCTGATTCTCCTCGGCCAGGAAGAACGCACAGAAGTCCGAAACCCGCTGGGCCTGTTGCATGTTGTGGGTCACGATGACCACCGTGACTTCCTCGGCGATCTCTTGAATGGTCCGTTCAATGCGACGGGTGGAGGTGGGATCGAGGGCCGAGCAGGGCTCGTCCATGAGCAGCACCCGGGGCCGTACCGCCAGCGACCGGGCGATGCACAACCGCTGCTGCTGCCCACCGGACAGGGCCCCGCCGAGCTCGCCCAATCGATCCTTGACCTCCCTCCACAGTCCGGCCCTGGTCAGCATCTCCTCGACCAGGTCGCGCCGGTTGCGCGGCGAGACCCGCGAGAACTTGAGACCAGAGAGCACGTTGTCGGCGATGGTCATGGCCGGAAATGGGTTGGGCTTCTGAAACACCATGCCGATGTGCCGCCGGGTGTCCACCGCTCGCTGCCCGGGACCGTAGATGTCCACTCCGTCAAGGGCCACGGTTCCCGCCAACTGGGCTCCGGGTATCACCTCGTGCATCCGGTTGAGGATTCGGAGGAAGGTCGACTTCCCGCACCCGGAGGGGCCGATCAGTGCGGTGACCTTGGACCGCTCCATCTGCAGGGACACCGACTCGAGGACCAGCCGACCGCTGAACCAGGCGCAGACCCCGGCGGCGTCGATCTCGCCCGCACCACCGAGATGGGCCGAGTCGCGCTGCCCGGCCCGGGTCCCGACGGTCTCATCCCCGACCGTCATGTTGGCAGTCATTCGATATCTTCTCTTTCCATCGGGACCGGCACGAAGAACCGGGCCATCATGTCGTCCTCGCCGGACCCGCGTGTCCGCTTCCCCTTGGTCCGACCGAAGATGCGGGCCGCCACAAACAGGACCAAGACGATGGCCATCAAGACGAAGGCAGCCTGGAAGGCCAGCTCGATGGTCACCGAGCTGGCCTGGATGACGTTCGAATAGACGTCGAGAGGGAGCGCGTCCTGCCTCTGGGCGAACGGGTTGGAGTTGATGAACTCGGAGCCGACCGCGGTGAAGAGCAGCGGAGCGGTCTCGCCCACGATGCGCGCCGTACCCAGCAGGATGGCAGTGACCACCCCTGAACGGGCCGTGGGCAGCACCACCGACCACACCGTCCTCCACTGGGGGGCGCCGAGAGCCAGCGAGGCCTCCCGTAGACCGCCGGGCACCACTCGCAGCACCTCCTCGACCACCCGGGTGACGGACGGGAGGAACATGACCGTCAGGGCCAGCGACGCAGCGAACCCCGACTGCGGCAGCACATGGGTCAGGATCAGCATCGAGTAGATGAACACGCCGGCCACGATGGAGGGCGTCCCGCTCATGGCTGTCACCACCGTGCGCACCAGGCGCACGCCCCGACCGCCGACTTCGTTGAGGAAGATGGCCGTGGCCACGGCCAGGGGGATGCCGATGGCCGCAGCGATGGCGACCTGCTCGAACGTGCCGATGATGGCGTGGAGGATCCCCACCGTCTGGAGGGCATGCGGATTGGCGGGCTCGAACTTGCTCTGGTCCTTGCTGAACAAGTCCCCCCAGTGGATGGAGGGAATGGCCTTGACCGCCACCCATATCACAATGAACACCACCAGCCCGATGGCCAAGACAGCGGCGCTGGTGGCCAGGATGGCCACCACCCGGTCAGTGGCCGTTTGTCGTTCGATCACTTGGGCAGTGGTAATCCAGGTAAGCACCAGAAAGACCAGGTACCAGCACACCAGGAAGCCCATCGCCCCCGACAGCAGGGTGAGCTGGTAGAAGACCACCCACACCAGGGCCAGAGAGGAGAGGGCGGCAAGCACCAGCAACAGCACGTCCGTGCGCCCGAAATCGCTCGGCCGCAACGGCGTGGGCAGGCGCCTGGGCGTGGGCGGACGGGGCGGACTACCGCCGAATTCACCGGTGACCGGCCCGGACACGGCAGTGCCGGTGGACGCCGAGGTGGTGGGGATGAGGACCCCCGGAGGTGCGGAGGGAAGGTCGGCCCTGGTGCTCACAGGTCCACCCCGGCCCCACTGCGCGACCGATTGACGATGCGCGAGGCGATCAGGTTGATGACCAGAGTCATGGCGAACAACACGAAGCCGCAGAAGAGGAGGTCCTGGGTGCCCAGGGTGCCACCCTCGCCCACGTGGTCGGCGATGAGCGCGGCGATGGTGGACCCTCCGTGCTGGAGGATGTTCCATCCCAAGGTGGCTGTGCCGCCCAGGATGATGGATACGGCGATGGTCTCCTCCAGCGCCCGTCCCAACCCGAGCATGACCGCGCCGATCATCCCCCCCCGCCCGAAGGGGAGCACCACCGTGCGGATCATCTGCCAGCGGCTGGCCCCCAAGGCCAGGGCGGCTTCACGCTCGCCGGCCGGGGCGAGGGAGAACACCTCCCTGCTGATCGAGGCCACAATGGGGACGATCATCAATCCCACCACCAGGCCGGCAAGGAAGATCGAGGCGTTGAGCGGCGGGCTGGTCACCTGGAAGAAGGGGATGAACGCCATGTGCCGGGACAGCCAGGTGCTGAAGCCCACCACGTTGTCCTCCAGCTCGAACACGGCCCACAATCCGTAGATGATGCTCGGGATGGCGGCGGCCAGGTCGACCATGGCGATCAGGGACCGGCGACTCCAGGCCGGTGCGTACTCGCTCAGGAACAGCGCCACGCCGATGGCCACCGGCGTGCCCACGATCATGGCCACGATGGCCACCTCGATGGTCCCCACCAGAGAGGCCAGCACGCCGTAGGTGGGATGACTTCCTAGCGTCTGGAACCCTGACCTCGAGAAGAAACGCCATCCCGCCTTTTCGAAGGCCGGGTAACCCTTCCAGAACAGGAAGAAGCCGATGAGGAAGAGCAGCACCAGCACGAAATAGCCGGCGGCCCGGACGCCGCCGCGGAAGAGGGTGTCCTCGAGGCCGTGCTCTTCGGCGATCACCAGCGGCTTGGGAAGCGGCTCACCCTCCGTGACCCGTGGGAGGTCGATGGTGTCTGACATTCCTCAGGCCTTTCTGGCTGCTCAGATCTCACGCCGAAGTGACCCAGATGGCGCGGAAGCGCTTGCAAACTGCGAGGTCCGGACCCGGAATCTACCGGTCGAAGGTAAACAGCTTGCTAACTTTTCGCGATGCCACGATGATCATTGTGTGATCGCAACGGGACCAGGGTGGATGGCTCCCCTAGCCCGCTGTCGGAGGCTCAACCGGCCGGACCGACCAGCGCGCCCCTCCCCACCAGAAGGGTGACCGTGGCATCGGTGAAGGCCAGGTGGTGCTGGTCGTCAATCTGTATGGGGAGAAGCGAAGCGGTGCCCGCCTTGGTGTAGGGAGGCGCCTTCTCGAGCTGGGCGATCAGCTGGGTGATGGCGATCCCGTCGGCGCGGTTCTGGTGCTCCAGAGTGTCCACGCTGACCCAGTAGAGGGAACGGCCACCACAGGACAGGAAGAAGGCCAGCCACTTCCCCCCCGTGGCATCCGTCCACACCACAGGCTCCGCCACCTGGATGGAGTCCCCGCTCGGAATGACGCCCACCTTGGTACCGGTATCGGGGCCGGCGTACAGATCGGTGCCCCCCGGGAAGTCCACGCTGTCCACCATGCCCGTCCCGCCATGGGACTCGATGTGCTGCAGCGCATCGGTGGCCGACTGGTCTGCGTCGAACGTCGGGAACGACGGTTTCAGGCCCTGGGGCTCGCCGTCCGGGATGGTGCCGTTGAATTCGTAGGTGCAGCCCTGGAGGGTGAAGTCGGGGGGCTCGACGATGGCACTGGAGGCGGCCGGCAGCGGTGTGCTCGCACCGGTACCGCTGCCACAGGCGGCCGCCGCCCAAGCCGCCAGGCAGACAAGAGCGACGGCCACGGCCCGCGACAGCACCGATGCGGGCAATGGAGCCGGTCCAAGCTGTTTCATGTGCCTCTGCTCTGGTCGATCGGATCGGCCCCCGGTGGAGCCGGGCCCAGTTCTGGCACGACGGGCGGCCGGTGTCAAAGCAGGAGGCCGGATAACACCGAGAAATCACCTTCCGGTTACCCGGCCGTCACGGCATGTTCACCGATCGGCCCTGACGGTCACGGCGCGGCCCGTGCGCTGACGTAGCGTGGGCCCATGGGCACGAAGGTAATGCGATGGGCGAAGGCCCTGGTGGTGCTGGCCGTGGTCATCGCCATCATCAACCGGGTGCGGGCGTCGGGGTCGGCTGGCGGCGATGTTCCCACAATCGGCGGCGACACCTGGCCCCCGGTCCCCCTCAACGCCGGCCGCCAAAACTGAACCTGGCCCACCCACCGCCCGGCGGTCACGACTCCACCGTGTGCACGTCGCTGATCCCCGGCGCCCCACGCAACCGGGCCAGGGCATCGTCAGGAACCGTTCGGTCGGTGGACAGCACCATCAGGGCGGTATTGCCGGTGGCCGACGGTCCCACCGCCATGGAAGAGATCGACACCTGGGCTTCGCCCAGGATGGTCCCGACGGCGCCGATCATGCCGGCCCGGTCGTCGTTGCGGACCACCACCATGTGAGGGGCGGGCGGCACCTCGACGGTGTGGTCGTCCATCATCACCAGTCGGGGCTCGGTGCGCGGCCCGGTCAGAGTGCCGGCCACCGAGTGGTCGCCGCTGCGCAGCGTGACCAGGTTGACGTAGTCGTGCGCCGTTACCGTTGACGTCTCGCGTACCTCCAGTCCCCGCTCGGCGGCCAGCTGAGGTGCGTTGACGTAGCTGACCGGCTCCTCGGTGGCCGCCGCGAACATCCCCTTCAACACGGACAGGGTGAGGATGCCGGTGCCGGCACCGGCCAGACCGCCCTGGTACTCGATGTCCAACCTGTCGGGCAGGCCGTCGTTGAGGCACGACAGGATCCGCCCCAACTGCTCGGCCAGACCCATGAAGGGTCGGACCGTCTCGGACACATCGGTGGCGGCCACGTTGACGGCGAAGGGGACGAAGTCACCGTTCAATGCCAGGATCACCTGTTCGGCGATGGTCACCCCGGCCTTGTCCTGAGCCTCAGCCGTCGACGCCCCCAGGTGGGGGGCGACCACCACCGATGGCAGTTCGAACAATGGTGACTCGGTGGTGGGCTCCTTGGCAAAGACATCGAGACCCGCCCCCTGCACGTGGCCGGACCGAATGGCCTCGGCCAGCGCCTCCTCATCGACGATCCCGCCCCGGGCCGTGTTGATGATCCGGATGCCCGGCTTGGACTTGGCCAGCAGATCCTTCCCGATCAAACCCAACGTCTCGGCGTTCTTCGGGAGATGGACCGTGACGAAATCAGAGACTGCCATCAACTCCTCGAGGTCCATCAGTTCGACCCCCATGTGCTTGGCCCGGTCGGCCGACACGAAGGGGTCGTAGGCCACCAGCCGCATGCCGAAGGCCAGCGCCCGCTGGGCCACCAACGCACCAACCCGTCCCAGGCCAACCACACCCAGGGTCTTCCCGTGCAGCTCCACGCCCTCCCACTTGGAACGCTCCCATTTCCCCGCCACCAGAGCGGCATGGGCCTGGGGGATGTTCCGCGCCTGGGCCAACAACAGGGCCATAGCCTGTTCGGCCGCCGAGAGGATGTTGGACTGCGGCGCATTGACGACCATGACGCCGCGCTCGGTGGCCGCGGCCACATCCACGTTGTCGAGCCCGATGCCGGCCCGGCCCACCACCACCAGCTCGGTCCCCGCTTGCAACACCTCGGCCGTCACCGTGGTGGCCGACCGGATGACCAGAGCCTGAGCACCGGCCACCGCCGCTATCAGTTCTGCAGGGGACAGATCGAGCTGCACGTCGACCTGGTGGCTGGCTTCGGCCATCAGTTCCAGGCCGGCCGGAGCCAACTTTTCGGTGACCAGCACCCTACCCATGGGGTTCCTTTCGTTCGGTGATCGGAGGCCGGGCCGTAGCCCGGCCGTCAGGAGGCGTCGTTGAACAGCTTGGCCAGACGGGAGACCCCCTCGACCAGGTCGTCGTCCCCCAGTGCGTAGGACATCCGGAAGTAACCAGGGGCACCGAAGGCCTCGCCCGGCACCACCGCCACCTTGGCTTCCTCGATGGCCAGCTCGGCCAGCTCGGTGCTCGAGGCCGACCGGCGACCCCGGATGTCGCGACCGTAGAGCCCCTCCACCGACGGGAAGGCGTAGAAGGCTCCTTCGGGCAGGATGCAGCTGACACCCTCGATGTCGTTGAGCATGCCGTGGATGATGAGGCGTCGACGATCGAAGGCCCGCCGCATCTCCTCAGCCGCGGTCAGGTCTCCGGACACAGCGGCCAGGGCGGCACGCTGGGACACGTTGGCCACGTTGGAGGTCTCGTGCGACTGGAGGTTGGTGGCGGCCGTGACCACATCGGCCGGGCCGATCATCCAACCCACCCGCCATCCGGTCATGGCGTAGGTTTTGGCCACACCGTTGACCACGATGCAGCGATCCACCAACTCGGGCACCAGCACGGGCATGGAGTGGTGCTCGGCTCCGCCGTACACCAGGTGCTCGTAGATCTCGTCGGTCACCACCCACAACCCTTTTTCCGCCGCCCACCGCCCGATGGCCTCCACCTCGGAGCCGGGGTAGACGGCACCGGTGGGGTTGGACGGCGAGACGAACAGCAGCACCTTGGTGCGGGGAGTGATGGCGGCATGAAGCTGGTCGAGGGTGACACGGAAACCGCTCGAGGCGTCGGTGGCGATGACCACCGGAACCCCCCCGGCCAGCGTGATCACTTCGGGATAGGTCGTCCAGTAGGGGGCGAGCACGAGGACTTCGTCGCCCGGGTCACACAGAGCGGCGAAAGCGTTGGCGATGGCCTGCTTGCCGCCGTTGGTCACCAGGATCTGGGAGGCGGCCACTTCGAGCCCCGAGTCCCTGAAGGTCTTGGCCGCCAGCGCCTCGCGCAGCTCAGGCAGCCCGGCGGTGGGCGTGTACTTGTGGTTACGAGGGTCGCGGCAGGCCGCCTCGGCGGCGGCCACGATGTGTGCCGGCGTGGGGAAGTCGGGCTCGCCGGCCCCGAACCCGATGACGTTCTCGCCCTGGGCCTTCAACGCCTTGGCTTTGGCGTCCACGGCCAGCGTGGCCGACGGGGAGACGGCGGCGATCCGGGCCGACAGGCGACGCTCGCTCACGGCCCGGTGCCGGCTCGTGCGCCGGCCCGCCCCGGGCCGATTTCTGTGGGGAAAACCATGGTGCCATGATTCCATACGTGACCGACTCCCCCGACATCACCATCCCCGACCACCTACGGCCGCTCGACGGGCGTTTCGGCTCCGGACCCTCCAAGGTCCGACCGGAGGCCGTCGACGCCCTGTCCGCCGCCTCCGGCCACTACCTCGGGACCAGTCATCGCCAGAAGACGGTCAAGTCGGTGGTGGCCAGCCTGCGCGAGGGACTTGACCACCTGTTCTCGCTTCCGGACGGGTACCAGGTGGTCCTGGGCAACGGTGGGACCACCTCCTTCTGGGACGCCGCCACTTTCTGCCTCATCGAGGCCAAGAGCCAGCACCTGAGCTTCGGTGAGTTCTCGTCCAAATTCGCGGCGGCCGCCTCCGAGGCCCCCCACCTGGAGGCGCCGGAGATCATCACCTCGGAGGTCGGCACCCATCCGTTGCCCGTGGCCCGGGAGGACATCGATCTCTATGCCCTCACCCACAACGAGACATCCACCGGGGTGATGATGTCCATCATGCGGCCCGATGGTGCCCGACCGCCAGCTCAGGGTGGCGGGTTGGTGGCGGTCGACGCCACCTCGGGGGCCGGCGGCTTGCCGGTCGATGCCACACAGTTCGACACCTACTACTTCGCCCCCCAGAAGTGCTTCGGATCCGACGGTGGGTTGTGGGTGGCCCTCCTCTCGCCGGAGGCGCAGGACCGCATCGGCCGGATCGCCGCCCAACCACGATGGGTGCCGGCATCGCTGGACCTGTCCATCGCCCTCGACAATTCGAAGCTCGACCAGACCTACAACACACCCGCCCTGGCCACCCTCTTCCTGTTCGAAAACCAGGTGAGCTGGTTCAACCAGAACGGCGGGATGGCCTTCTCCAACGGCCGGTGCGACAAGAGCGCGGAGATCCTCTACACCTGGGCCGAAAGTTCCGATTTCGCCACGCCCTTCGTCCAGCGCGAACAGGACCGTAGTCACGTCGTGGGAACCATCGACTTCATCGACACCGTCGACGCATCGGCGGTGGCCTCGGTGCTCCGGGCCAACGGAATCGTCGACACCGAGCCCTACCGCAAACTGGGTCGCAACCAACTCCGGATCGCCATGTTCCCCGCCATCGACCCCGACGACATTGCCTCTCTCTGCGCCTGCATCAACTACGTGGTGGGCGCACTGGCCGGCTGAGGCGTCGCCGGGGTACCGGACTGGACGGTGACGTGTATCG
This sequence comes from uncultured Acidimicrobiaceae bacterium, assembly GCA_963727955.1. GTDB lineage: Bacteria > Actinomycetota > Acidimicrobiia > Acidimicrobiales > RAAP-2 > Bog-756. The sequence goes on along the minus strand of CAVSII010000007.1, from coordinate 284,161 downwards.
TGCGCCAATGCACCTGCCTGTCCGCAGCCTTCGGACTCTGTGCGCGGCCCTCGGCGCTCTCCTCCTCCCTGTCGCACTCAGCGCTTGCTCGAGTTCAACGTCGTCCAGCACTACTACCACCAGCACCACATTGCCCGGCACGACCAAGGACATCAGCAAGACAGCCTGCGCGTTGATGTCCCCGGCCGAGGTCAGCTCGAATGTGGGAACGACCGTAGGCACGCCCACCGCCGTCGTCGACAAGACGGTGACCACCTGCCGGTACAAGGCATCCAAGCTCTCCCAGTCGGTGCTCATCGAATACCAGCTCGACGCCACGGGAACTTCGTTCAGCTCGGATCGATCGGAGATCGAGACGCGAGAGGGCACCGTTACCGAGATCTCCGGACTGGCCGACGAGGCGTATTATTTCACCGTCAAATCGGGGGGCAGACGGTGAACACCGTGGTCAGCCTCCAAGGTTCGCTCCAGACCATCGTGACCGGCACCAGTTCGCTGAGTCGGATAGAGAACCTGGCCGATGCCATCTTCAACAAGATCAAAGCCGGAAGCCCGGCCACCAGCACGTCGACATCGTCGACCGGTTAGCGCACCCTCGATCCGACGGCCGCCGAACGTCACCGGTCGGTGAGGTAGAGGAACCCGTATCCCTCGTCCCGGACGCCGATCCCCGACTCCTCGAGGGCGGCGTCCCAGTCTCCGGTGACGTGAGGGTCGGCCAGCTCCATGCCGTGGTCGGCCACCACCACGAAGGCGGTGTCCTCCCAGGCGCCGCAACGCTCGACGGCTTCGAGGATCCGGCCGACCCGGGCATCGGTGTCGCTGACCGAGGCGGCCGCCACGGCCGAGTACGGACCGCCCTCGTGGAAGGCGGCATCGGTCAGTGTGAAGTTGACCCAGGTGAAGGTGGGGACCGGCCACGACCGCCCCCGGTACCGACCACTCCAGATCCCGCTGAACTGGTCGACAGCGGTGTGGTCGATGAGCGAGGACCACCGGTAGTCCTTGCTCGGGCGGACGAACCGCTCGGTGGCGTCGAGCTCTTCGGCCGGGGGTGGCCGGTCGATCTCCTCGCCCGCACGCATCTGCTGGAAGACCGAATAATCGGCGCCCGAATCGCACGGTTCGTTGATGGAGACCGACGCAGATCCGGGAAGCGAGCGGTGAACGGCGTCATGAACGGTCTCCACCGATGGGTTGAGCCACTGCATGGCCGTCGCCCAGGTGGAGGGCGAGTTGGTCACCACCTGACGGCCGGTGGTCCGGTCGATCCATGCATTGTGCAAAATGCCGTGATGACCCGGGTGGCATCCGGTGAGGATGCCGGTGTGGTTGGCCAGGGTGACCGTGGGCAAAGAGGCGATGGCTCCGTAGCGATAGGTGCACCCCTCGCTCATGAGACGGGCGATGTTGGGGGCTGCTCCCCTCGCCGCCAGATCGTAGAGAACGTTGGCGTTGGTTCCGTCCAACAGCATGGCGACGACATGGCGGGCCCGGGTCGTCCCGGTCAACGGCTCGTAGAGTACCGACCCGTCCTGATGGACCAGTCTGGATCCCGGTGGCCCCTCCGGTGGCGGGGGACATCCCAGCAGCTCGAGGATGGTCGGAGCCACGTCGACCAGGCGGCACGATCCGTCGATCATCCCTGCCGGCCGCACACCGGCGCCGGCGGCGATGAAAGGGGCCCGGGCCTGCACGATACCCAGCGACCCGTGCTCCCCGAGGTGGCCGCCCTGGTCGCCCCAGAAGTGGGCAGCCGAGTGCTGCACCACCAGATCGGGGGCGGACGGGTGGTCGAAGAGCTGGGCCAGGTGCTCGAAGGCATGGGGATAGGAATTGTCGTGCCGGGCCGGATGGGGAGTCGCCCTCTCCTCTTCGAGGGTGCCGAAGCGCATCGAGTCCTGGCGGGCCAGCGGATCCCGCCCGGTGAGGGTCTCCGCCTCAAAGGCCCACCGCTGGCGCCCGTCCCCGGTGGACCCGTCCGCCCGTCGACGGAAGCGGAGGTGACCGTGGGCCGAGGCAACCTGGTACTCGTCGGTCGAGGAGGTCCAGGCCACCATGTCCACGATCGACTCCAGGGGTGAGCCCAGCAGTACGGCCAGGGCTCGATCCTTGGATGCAGCCCCCGACGCCGGCAATGCCATCTCGGTCATCGGGAGAGCGTGGCCGTGGGTCGGCGTCGAGACGGCGAGGACTCGGAAAGCGTGCGGCTCAGCCTCCGGAGACGTCCTGGATCTTCTGCTTGCCGGCGGTGACGAACGGCATCATGTCGCGGAGCTCGGCGCCCACCTTCTCGATCGGATGGTCGAGTCCCGCCTTGCGAAGGGCGTTGAAGTTGGGGCGGCCTTCGGCGTTCTCGGCCACCCATTCCTTGGCGAACGATCCGTCCTGGATCTCGCCCAGGATACGACTCATCTCGTCGCGCACCGCCTGGTTGATGACCCGCGGCCCGCGGGTCAGGTCGCCGTACTCGGCCGTGTCGGAGATGGAGAACCGCATCCCACTGATGCCCTGCTCGTACATGAGGTCGACGATGAGCTTGAGCTCGTGGAGGCACTCGAAATAAGCGCTCTCCGGCTGGTAGCCGGCTCCGACCAGGGTTTCGTAGCCGGCCTGCACCAAGGCGGTCAGACCGCCGCACAGCACCACCTGTTCACCGAACAGGTCGGTCTCCGTCTCTTCGGCGAAGGTGGTGTCGAGCACGCCGGCCCGGGTGGCCCCGATGGCGTGGGCGTAGGACAGAGCCAGGGCGTGGGCCCGGCCCGACGGGTCGGCGGAGACGGCGATGAGCGAGGGCACCCCTCCCCCCTCGGTGTAGGTCCGCCGCACCAGGTGGCCGGGGCCCTTGGGGGCGACCATGGCCACGTCCACGCCGGCCGGGGGGGCGATGAGCCCGAATCGGATGTTGAACCCGTGGGCGAACAAGAGGGCGTCCCCGTCCCGCAGGTGGGGAGCGATCTCCGCCTCGTACACCGAGGCCTGCTCGGTGTCGGGCAGGAGGATCATGATCACATCCGCCTCGGCGGCGGCATCGGCCACCGACCGGACCGACAGCCCCGCTTCCTCGGCCTTCTGCTTCGACGACGAGTCCGGACGGAGTCCGACCCGGACATCCACTCCGCTCTCGGAGAGATTGAGGGCGTGGGCGTGCCCCTGGGACCCGTAGCCGATCACCGCCACCTTGCGGCCCCTGATGAGGTCGGGATCGGCGTCCTTCTCGTAGTACAACGTGGCCATCGCCATCAACCTGCCTTCTCTGTGTCATGTCCGAGTATGGATCGGGCCACCAACTCCGGCTCGCGTTCGCCGGACCGGTCCAGCTTAGGCAACGCCACCCGGCCCGTCCGCTGCATCTCCACGATGCCGTAGCTGCGGATGAGATTCTCGAAGTCGTCCAACTTGATAGGGGCGCCCTCCAGGGCCACGGTGAGGCGGTCGTGGCCGACGTCGACGATCTTGCCCTCGAACACCCCGACCAGCTGGATGATCTGTCCCCGGGTGTCGGGACCGGCCTCAAGGGTGGCCATGAGCAGCTCCCTCTCCCGGGACACCGCCGGATCCAGTTCGGTGATCGACACCACGGGGATGAGCTTGTCCAACTGCTTCATGATCTGGTCAAGCGGCGCCGATTCGACGTCCACCACGATGGTGATCCGGCTGAAGCGCACGTCATCGGACGGGGCCACGGCCAGGCTGTAGATGTTGTAGCCGCGCCGCGAGAACAGGCCGGCCACCCGGGCCAGCACGCCGGCCTTGTTCTCCACCACCACGATGAGGGTGTGGTGGCGCTTGTCGGCACCGTAGACGCTCACCGTCCGCCACCCTGGTCCAATGACGGGTCCACCATGATGTCGTCGTTGGAAGCACCGGCAGCCACCATGGGAAAGACCTTCTCGAAGGCGTCGGTACGGAAGTCGATGACCACCGGCCGGTCGTCGATGTCGTTGGCCTTGTCGATGGCCGGTGCCACCTCCTCACTCGACTCGACACGGATGCCCACACAGCCCATCGACTCGGCCCAGCCCACGTAGTCGGGTAGATCGGGAGAGAGATAGACCTCCGAGTACCGCTCTTCGTAGAACATCTCCTGCCACTGGCGCACCATGCCCAGATAGGCGTTGTTGAGAATGGCGATCTTGACCGGAATGCGCTCCGAGCTGGCGGTGACCAGCTCCTGTGCCGTCATCTGGAAGCACCCGTCGCCGTCCACCGCCCACACCATCCTGTCCGGTCGGCCCACCTTGGCCCCGATGGCGGCCGGCACGGCGAATCCCATGGTGCCCAGTCCACCCGAGTTGACCCAGGTGTAGGGGTAGTCGAACTGCCACCATTGGGAGGCGAACATCTGGTGCTGACCGACGCCGGAGGCCACGATGGCGTCGTCGGGGGTGGCGTCGCGCAGTGTCTCGAGGACGAACTGGGGCTTGAGAGCACCGGCACCCGGTTGCTGGTCGTAGACCAGCGGATAGCGGCTTTGCCACTCACTCAGCCGGGCTCGCCACGGCGCCAGCCCCTCACGCGGATAGGCGGCGGCCAGCGAACCGGGAACGGCCGGCGCCCCGGCCACGGCGTCGCTGGGTGCTCCCCCCGAGCCGCCGCGGGTGGCGTCGGAGTGAGGCAGGCCGAGCCCGTCGAGGGCGACCAGCATCTCCTCGATGACCAGCCGGCAGTCGCCGGCCACGGCCACGTCGGCGTGACGCACCTTGTTGAGCTCGGCCGGGTCGATGTCGACGTGGATGACCTTGGCCTCGGGGGCGAAAGCGTCGACGCGGCCGGTGACCCGATCGTCGAACCGGCTCCCCAGGGCGATGAGCAGATCGGACCGCTGCATGGAGGTCACCGCCGTGTAGTTGCCGTGCATGCCCGGCATCCCGAGGCACAGCGGGTGCGAGTCGGGAAAGCAACCCCGGGCCATCAGCGTGGTGACCACCGGTATACCGGTGCGCTCGGCCAGCTGGCGCAGGGCGTCGGCGGCCCGCGCCTTAAGGATGCCTCCGCCGGCGTAGATGATCGGGCGCTCGGCGGCCAGCAAGAGCTCGGCCGCGGCGCGCACCCGTTCCGGATCGCCCTCGACCATCGGGTGGTAACCGGGCAGATCCAGGTCGCCCGGCTCGGGCCAGTACCACTCCATGGGCTTGTTGGCCACGTCCTTGGGGACGTCGATGAGAACGGGACCGGGTCGGCCGGTGGTGGCCACGTGGAAGGCCTCCGCCACCACCCGGGGGATGTCGGCGCCGTCGGTGATCAGCCAGTTGTGCTTGGTGATGCCCATGGTGATACCGGTGATGTCGCTCTCCTGGAAAGCGTCGGTGCCGATGGCCGTGGTGGCCACCTGTCCGGTCACCACCACCAACGGAATGGAGTCCATGTAGGCGTCGGCCAGTGGCGTCACGATGTTGGTGGCCCCCGGACCGCTGGTGACCATGGCCACACCGGGCCGGCCGGTCACCTGGGCGTACCCTTCGGCCATATGGCCGGCACCCTGTTCGTGGCGCACCAGGATGTGACGGATGGAGGAGTCGATGATCGGGTCGTAGACGGGCAGGATGGCGCCGCCGGGCAGTCCGAACATGACCTCTACCCGCTGCATCTCCAAGCTCTTGATCAGTGCTTGTGCTCCTGTGAGTTCCATCGCTTGCTCCCTTGTCGTCGATGGTCTGTGGTCGGGAATGGGTGAACGCTGACCGTGGTGGGACATGAAAACGACCTCCCGTCGGGGAGGTCGGAAAGCGCATACGGCGAGAAGGCGTCGTATGCGCTACGAAACGAGTACCAGGATGATCGGCTGAACGGTGGTGTTGTTCATGGTCCTCACATTGTGGCATGGACCGGGTGGCCACCACAAGCAGCGGGGGGAAGCCGCCCCCGGCGGCCGGGACGAACCCTCAGGGCTCGGTGATGGCACCCCGGTCGGCCCCGGTGACCAGGCGGGCGTATTTGGCCAGCACCCCGGTCGTGTAGCGGGGGGCGGGATGCTTGAGCCCCGCCCGCCGCCGCTCGAGCTCGGCCTCGTCCACGCCCAGGTCGATGGTGTGGGCGACCACGTCCACGCTGATCTGATCGCCGTCGGCCACCAGGGCGATGGGTCCGCCGTCCACGGCCTCGGGGGCAACGTGTCCGATGCAGAAGCCATGGGTCCCGCCGGAGAACCTCCCATCGGTGACCAGCGCGCAATCACCTCCTCGCCCCACACCCTTGAGGGCGCCGGTGACCGCCAGCATCTCGCGCATGCCCGGGCCCCCCTTGGGTCCCTCGTAGCGGATGACGATGACCGTACCGGGCTCGATCGACCCCGCCAGGATGGCCTCCATGGCCCGGTCCTCGCCGTCGAACACCCGGGCCGGTCCCACGAAGGTCAGCTGGTCGATGCCGGCCACCTTGACCACCGCCCCCTTGGGGGCGAGAGTGCCGGTCAGGATGGCGATCCCCCCTTGGGCGTGGATGGGCCGGTCGATGGGGTGGACAACGTCGCCGTCGGGAGGGGGTGGGTCCAGGACGGCCAGGTTTTCGGCCACCGTGCGGCCAGTCACCGTCAGGCAGTCGCCGTGCAGCAGCCCGGCCTCGAGCAGTTCGGCCATGACCACCTCCACCCCGCCGATGCGATCGAGGTCGGCCATGTGGTACTTGCCGTGGGGTTTGGTGTCGGCCAGGTGGGGAACACGGGCGGCCACCTTGTTGAAGTCGTCGAGGGTGAGCTCGACCCGGGCCTCGTTGGCGATGGCCAACAGGTGGAGAACGGCATTGGTCGATCCCCCGAGGGCCATGGTCACAGCGATGGCGTTCTCGAAGGCGTCCTTGGTCATCACCTGTCGGGGCCGGATGGCCTGGCGGAGGAGAGCCACCACCGCCTGGCCGGAGGCAAAGGCCGCATCGTCGCGGCGCCGGTCGACGGCCGGTGGGGACGAGCTACCGGGCAGGGCCATGCCCAGGGCCTCGGCCACGGCCGCCATGGTGTTGGCGGTGAACATCCCCGCACAGGATCCCTCGGTCGGACAGGCGTTGTGTTCGATGAGGCTCAGCTCCTCGTCGCTCAGAGCATCGACGGCGTGGGCCCCGACCGCTTCGAACACCGAGGTGATGTCGAGGGCCCGGTCCCGCACCCGTCCCGGGAGGATCGACCCGCCGTACAGGAAGACGCTGGGCAGATTGATCCGGGCGGCGGCCATGAGCATGCCTGGCAGGGACTTGTCGCACCCGGCCAGGGTGACCAGTCCGTCGAACCGCTCGGCGTGCATGACCGTCTCCACCGAGTCGGCGATGATCTCGCGGCTCACCAGAGAAGCCCGCATGCCCTCGTGCCCCATCGAGATGCCGTCGGAGACGGCGATGGTCACGAACTCGAGGGGGAAGCCGCCCGCCTCACGCACCCCGTCCTTGGCCCGCTTGGCCAGTCGGTCCAGCGGGAGGTTGCACGGGGTGACCTCGTTCCACGAAGAAGCCACGCCGATCTGCGGCTTGTCCCAGTCGTCGTCGGTCATCCCCACCGCCCGGAGCATGGCCCGGGCCGGGGCCCGGGTGGGACCGTCGGTCACCTGGTAGCTGCGGGGCTTGAGACCGACCAGCGGCTCCTCCGACGGATCAGCGGGTGTCTGTGGGGTCATTGATGCATGGTACGACCTGACCAGGGTCCGGCGTTCACGGCCGGTGACAGACACCGGTGAGCCAAGAGCCGGCAGAGAAGCACCGAGGCGGGCTCCCAGACAAAAAGAGGACCGGGGGCACGTGCCCCCGGTCCTCTTTCACACCATGTGCGGGTGGTTCAGCTGCCGGCGCCCGATATCCCGACGATCGGCTTGTTGAGGGTGATGTTGCCGGTGGAGCCGAAGAAGTGAGCATCACCGAAACTGAAGACCCCTCCGTCGGCAGCGGTGAGCCAGTAGCCAGCACCATCAGGCGTACCGGTCATACCCACGACCGGCTTGTTGAGGGTGATGGCGCCGGTGGAGCCGTGGTAGAGGGCGTCACCGAAACTGAAGATGCCGCCATCCGAAGCCACCAGCCAGTAGCCGTTTCCGTCGACCGAGGAGGCCATGCCCACCACCGGCTTGTTGAGGGTCATCGCCCCGGTCGAGCCGTGGAATTTGGCATCACCGAAGGAGAAGACGCCACCGTCAGAGGCCACCAACCAGTAGCCCTTGCCGTCCGGGGTGGAGGCCATCCCTACGATCGGCTTGTTGAGGGTGATGTTGCCGGTCGAGCCGAAGAAACGGGCATCGCCATAGCTGAAGATGCCTCCGTCCGAGGCCACCAGCCAGTAACCGAAACCGTCCGGCGTGGCTGCCATGCCCACGATCGGCTGGTTGAGGTGGATGGCGCCTGCCGAACCGTAGAACTTGGCGTTCCCGTAACTGAAGATGCCTCCGTCGGAGGCCACCAACCAGTACCCGCCATTATCGGGCGTGCGGGCCATGCCCACCACCGGCTGGTTGAGGTGGATGCCGCCGGCCGAGCCCCAGAAAGGCGAGTTGCCGTAGGCGAAGACCCCGCCGTCGCTGGCCGTGAACCAGTAGCCGTTGCGGTAGGTGAACTCGTCCTGCGGACTGACCACCGACGGGCCATGGCTGTTGGTGACGATGACATTGACCACACCCTTGGCCGCACCCGCAGGCGAGGTCGTCGTGATCGAGCTACCGGTGTCCGAGGTGATCGGCGCCGGTGTCGTCCCGAAATCGACGGCAGTGGCCCCGGCCAGCTGCAGACCGGAGATGGTCACCGAGGTGCCGCCGGTCGGGCTCCCCGTGTTGGGGCTCACCGCCGTGACGATCGGTGCGTTGGTGTAGATCAATGAACCGGGGCTCGATGGCCCTGCGGAGGTGGTGACCACCACCGGGACACTGCCGGCCACGCCGGCAGGCACCACGGCGGACACCGAGTCGGCGGTCAGACCGGTGAAGCTGGTGGCGGCCAGGCCACCGAAGGTCACGCCGGTGGGATCAGCCAGGAAGGCTCCGTGGATGGTCACCGTCGAGCCACCGGCCAACGGCGCCGAGCTCGGGAGGACCGCACTGATCGAACCGGCCGGCTGCTTGATCGTGGTGGTGGCGATCGTCTCGGCCGGGGCTGAACACGAGAAGGTGCCGACCGGGTTTCCGTTGACGGCCACCGTGATACTTCCGGTCGTGCCCGTCTTGACGGTCAGCGCTCCCGAATTTCCGGCGGTGATCGCACTGGCCGTGCCGGGCAGATTGAGAGGAAGCGAAGAAGGCGGTGGGTTGGGAATCGGGGTCGAGGGAATCACGAAGCCGGCGTTCTGGCTGGCCGGGGTGCCCCCGGTCGCCGTCAGACCCAACTTGAAGCTACCGGAGAGTGTGAGGCCCTTGGCCAGTGAGAGGAACGACGACGAGAGCGACGTCTTGAACGCGAGACCGGAAAGAGACACCGACTGCCCGGGGGCCACCGAACTCGGAAGAGACCCGGTCACCACGGCGTTGAAGGTCGCGGTGCCAACCACGGGCAGATCCACGCAGGTGGCGTTGAAAGCCGGGGTGTTGGCTCCGGCGGGCGTGCTGGTGACAGCCGTGCTGGCCACCAGGCCCACCGTGCCGGCCAGGCCTGCTCCCAGGAGGGCCAAGGCGCCGCCCAGCGAAGCCGCGCGAACGGAAAACGTTCGTTTTGATCTCATCTACGTCTCTCCTCAAGCTTGACTCGGTCGGCCCGACATAGGCCGTCCCTCCCATTAACCGACATGTGTCAATTGGTAGACGCAGTCTTACCCCTGCCCAGTTCGATGCAACCCTCCAACCAATGGCGAAACCTAGGGGATGCACCCCCCGAATGCAACCGGTTTGACACAATTTCGACGGGAAATGAGCAGGTGGCCCGGCCCCAGCGGTCTTGTCGGACCAGCCACCACGGACAATATTTTTTTCTGTCGCCTCTGGCCGGCGGGAACAGGACCGAGGAAATCGACCCCGGATCTACAGTTGTGGAGTGGCCAAAAAAACGCCAAAAACAAAGAGATCGGGCCACCCCGGTGCGCGTGTAGCCGAGGCGGTCGATCGGGCAGGAGTCTTCCGGCCGGAAGATGTCGATCAGTTGGTGACCTTCTTCTCCGACCAGGGCTACGCCACCCTGCGGGGTGCCATCGATCCCCACCTCCTGCGGGAGGCCGAGGTCGAAATGGTCCGGTCCCAGCACCAACTGGCGGAAGGACGGCTCGACCCTCGGCACGGCACCGTGGTCCTCGACGACCCCGATGCCACCGTCGACGGCCGGCCCTTCGCCCACTACGTCTGCTTCGCCACCATGGCCTCTCCGACCGCTGACGCCCTGGTCCATCTCCCGGTACTGGTCGAAGTGGCCCGACGCCTGCTCGCCCCCGATGCCTGGTTGCTCGACTACGAGCAGTTCGGCGTGGTCTACCAGGACGCCCGACCCGGTCCGACGTCGGGGTACTCCCGGATCGGGTGGCACACCGATCACCAGTCCGGTCCCCACATGGACATCTGGCCCGGGGCGGCCTTCACCATCCACTTGGATCCGACCTGCCCGGCCAACGGCTTTCTGCGGGTGCTGCCCGGCAGCCATCGTTCGGGCACCGAAGGGATCCCGCTGGGTTTCGAAGGCGTCCCGGGCGAGATCGGCCTGTACCAGGAAAGGGGCGACGTCCTGTTCCACCACGCCGACCTCTGGCACGCCCCCGCCCGGGCCACCGCCGATGACCGGCTCGCCATCCGTCGGCACCTGCGAGGCAGTTGGCACGTGGGCACCAAACTGGAGGTCGGCCACGGTACGGACGACTTCGTGAAGAACGCCCTCCGCTGAGCATGGCGCCCGAAAGCCGCACCGGTCGCTGTTAGCGTCGCGCCGGGGCTCATCCGCCTCCGGGCTGGACCCCGTTGCCCGTCGACAAAAGGAGAGGTGAGCCGATGGAGGTCCTCCGTACCCCCGACCAGCGCTTCGACGACCTGCCCGGCTATGCATTTGCTCCCCGCTACGCCGAAATCCCCGATCAGGACGACGGGGTCCTCCGGGTCCACTATCTCGAAGAAGGATCGCCCACAGCCGAGTGCGTGCTGCTCATGCACGGCGAGCCCTCGTGGTCCTACCTCTACCGCCACATGATTCCCGTTCTTGTCGGCGCCGGGCTACGGGTGGTGGCTCCCGATCTGGTCGGGTTCGGCCGATCGGACAAACCGACGCCGCGCACCGAGTACTCCTACGCCCGCCATGTCGAATGGATGCGCTCGCTGCTCTTCGATGTCCTCGACCTGGACGGGGTCACGCTGGTGGGCCAGGACTGGGGAGGCCTCATCGGCCTCCGCCTGGTGGCTGAACACCCTGAGCGCTTCGCCCGGGTGGTCACAGCCAACACCTCCCTCCCGACGGGAAGCGGTGAGCCCAGTGCCGCCTTTCTGAGCTGGCTCGAATTCTCCCAGGAGGTCAACGCCTTTCCGGCCGGCAACATCGTCAACGCCGGATGCGTCACCGACCTCGCTCCCGAGATCATCGCCGCTTACGACGCGCCCTTCCCCGATCAGAGCTTCACCGAGGGGGCCCGCCAGTTCCCCACCCTGGTGCCCATCACACCGGACGATCCGGCGTCGGCGGCCAACCGGGCCGCATGGGAGGTCCTGGCCCAGTGGGCCAAGCCCTTTCTGACCGCCTTCAGCGACGGTGACCCGATCACCGCCGGGTCGGACCGCCTCCTCCAGGAGCGCATACCCGGCTCACGGGACCAGCCGCACGTGACCGTCGCCGGTGGCGGCCACTTCCTGCAGGAGGACAAGGGCCCCGAACTGGCCCGGGTGGTCGCCGCTTTCGTAGCCGCCACCTGAGGTTCGGTGCCGGTCAGGCCCCCGAACTGGCCAGCCAGGCCAAGGCCAGTGGCGAGGCCGCCGTCAGATCGATGGCCGGCTCGTTGGTCGAATAGGACTGGACGTTGTCCTTGTACACCGCGCCGTGACCGTTGAAGGCGGCGTAGGGGTTCCCACCGCCGGGGGGACAGGTAACCATGCCGGACACCAGGCCCCTGGTGGCGTGAGCGGTCGGCCCCTCCACCGCCGCCCCGGCCAGGATGGGCGCCGTTCCGTTGGTCGAACCCATCAGGTTGGCCACCTGGTGTTGCATGCAGTCGGGAAAGGTGGTGCCGTCGCCCACCACGAAGGACACCCCCCACGGATTGGCGCCCAGGGCGTTGTCGGCCCATCCCTGCGCCTGGGCGGCGAAGGTGGTCGTCCCGGTGAGGGCGTCGTACTCACTGGCCATGACCGACAGACCGAAGCCGTGGGAGACCGTGTCCGACGAGCTCCACCGGTAGCCGAAGGCGAACGGGTACTTCTTCCCCACCTTTATGGCTTGATCCAGCTGGGTCTTCAACTGGTTCTCGAGGTCGGCCGGCGTAACCGCTAGTCCGGTGGCCCCGGTCTGGGTGATCAACCGGGCCAGCTCGTAGTGGGCCAGGCCCCCGACGTCGTAGAGGTTGAGGGTGTCCTGGTCGGGCGAGGCCATATAGGCGGCGGCCCAGTCGGCCGCCTGGGCCAAGTAGGTCTGCTGTTGGGATCCGGAGCCGACGGCGGCGGCCAGCTCGGTGGCACCCAATTCCATGTCGTCGCGCCACTGGGTCTCGGGGTAGAAGTCGTAAGGGGCGGTGGTCAGCAGGTTGCCGGTGGGATGGGTGTCAGCCAGTGCATAGACGTCCTCCCCGTCTTGGAGGCAGGTGCTGGCGAAGGTCGGATCGGACGAGGCGAACAGCTGAGCGCAGAGGCCGAAGTCGGCCGCCAGACGACCGGCCAGGTTGGGGCTTATGGGCGAGCCCGGGGGGCCTGCTTCGAACACCGGTCGGTTGCGTATGTAGCGGTCGGCGGGGTTGGTGCCCCCGTAGGTGTCATCGGCCTGGGGTAGCCGCCAGATGTCGTGGTCGCCGACCGTCGTGGCGTTCCCCTCGCCGATGCCTACCTGGTAGTAGAGGGTCTTGGTCGAGTCATTCCACATCTTCTCGAGCCACTGGATGCCGAACATGGCCTCCGCCGAAAAATCGGCGTCGGGAGAGCCGGTGCCCATCCAGGCCGGAAAGGAGCGGGCCCCGACCTCCATCAGGGCGACGGCATAGGAGGTCGTCTCCACGAATTTGAGGTAGTCGCCGGCGTCCCACCACCCCCCCGACGCGTCCATGGTGACACCGAGCGACGTCAGATCGCCGGCGAATTGGCCCTGGTTGTTCATCTTGGGCGTGGCGTAGGTCGTGGCGTCCTCGTCGTTGAGGTGGGCCGGAGCCGTTCGCAACGTCGATGGGATGTAGTCGGGGCCGTCGCGTTCGTTCTGGTAGAAGGAAAGGCTGTTGGCCAGCGCCTGGCTGAACAGGGTGGCGGAGGGACCGATGGGGAAGGATGGCGAGGCGACGGAGGGAGTGGCCTCCACCACGACGGTGTCGGTGTCGGTGCTGGTGGCTGCCACTGGTGTGAAGGTGAGCGGGTACACGTAGCGGTAGGCGGCATTCCACTTCCCGCTGTTCTTGCCCACGGTGCCGGTGAAGATGTCGGCTCCAGACGAGTTGACGACCTCGAAGGTGGCACCGCTCATGGCCGAAGGGGACATCAGGTAGGCCACCTTGGGCCCGGTCGTCGGATAGCCGAGCTGGTCCACACGGACCACGGCGTGGGCCGGGGAGGCAGCGGCCGGGCCCGTCGAAACGGGAACGATGACACCGATGCCCAGCGTTGCCACGACGACTGCGATGGCGCCCCGGACCACCAGGAGAGATTAGCCCGGACAGCTATCGTGGCCGGCATGCACCTGTATGCCGCTTTTCTGGGTGGACCGATGTCCGAGGGCCGGATGGGCGAAGGACACGAAGTGGTGATGGTGGTGGCCGAGGACCTGAGCGAGGCCAAGGCTCGGGCCCGGGCCAAATGGTCGGGCACCGGTAGGGGCCATGTCGATGCTCTGCAACGCATCGACAGGGTGGACGGTTTCGAGATCGGGCTGCACCCAAGGGGCGAGGGGGACCAGATCGCTCTCGACAGCTACAACTGACCGTGGCTGATCGCAATGTGCTCGGCGGCCCGCTCGAACCGTGCGGCACAGATCCGCTGACCGGCTTCTACCGCGACGGCTGCTGCACGAGCGGTCCCGAGGACGTGGGCAGCCACACCATCTGCGCTGTGGTCACCGCCGAGTTCCTCGAACACCAGAGGTCCATCGGCAACGACCTGGTGACACCGATGCCTCGGCACCACTTTCCGGGCCTGGTGCCCGGGGACCGCTGGTGCGTGACCGCCATCAACTGGCTACGGGCCCACTATGACGGAGCCGCGGCCTACGTCGTGCTGGCCTCGACCCACGAGCGGGCTCTCGAAGTCGTGCCTCTGGCCGCGCTGGAGGAGCATGCGGTGGACGTGCCGACCGGACCCGGGGACCTCGACCGGTGAATCATCCTCCGCCCTTGCGCACGGCCCGAATCATCCTCCGCGCTTGCGCACGGCCTTCTTGAGAACGGCGCCGTAGGCGTCGAGTCCCTCCCGATAGAGGCGGGACTCGGGTCCGCTGGCGATCCCGACCCGCTCGGGGATGATCCCCCAGATGGGAACCTTGGCGTCCGACCACCAGGCGATGGCCTCGGCCAGATCGTTGGTACCGAGGCGAGCAGCGCAGATCACCAGCCCGTGAGGGGTACGGCCACCGATCATCTCCAGTGTGGCCAGCACCCGCGAGTACTCGACTCCGCCGGCCCGGGTCGGTACGACAACGGCGTCGGCCCGGTCGATGGCCGCTCGCACGATCCGCTCATCGCCCGGCGGCGTGTCCACCACGGCCAGGCCCTCCCCTCCGGCCAGGGCCTTGGAAACCGTCCGCTCGGAAGGCGCTTCCACCAGCTCGACGCCCTCAACCGGTCGCTCCTCGAGCCATTCGGCCGACGACGCCTGACGGTCGGCGTCGACCAGGATGACCGGGTCCCAGCCGCGCTCGGCGGCGGCGGCGGCCAGGTAGACAGAGGTGGTTGTCTTGCCCACTCCGCCTTTGACGTTGCTGACGACGATGTTCATCATTCCCCCTGCGTGGGCATCGCCCGACTCCGTTGGTGCATTGTCTGTTCCCTCTGCGCTGTCTATGTCGCTGGCTTGTCCGGCCACGCCCGTGCTGGCCATCCTCGGCCGGACCCGGCTGACGTTAGCCGAAGTTAGACGGACGCTGACCAGGTAAAACAGAGCCCCGAACTGCCCCTGACCCGATCCCTCGGCTCTGGGCGGTGGCCTCCCGATCCCGACCGACCGGATTGACACTCCGGACCGCTTACCGCCACCATCGCTGGTCGTGACGGCCGACTTCCTCTCGACGACCACGGTCACCCCCGTGGCCTCCCAGCTCTACCGAGCGGTCATCGACGACTCCTGGAACCTGCGCCCCCTCCCCCAAGGGGGCCTGGTGACAGCCATCGCCCTTCGAGCCATGGCCGAGGAGCTGGACGACAGCGCACAGGCCCTCCGGGTGGTCCACACCTCGTTCGTGGCCCAGGTGGCCAGCGGTCCGGTAGCCGTCGAAGTCGACGTCCTGCGACGGGGACGCACCGTGTCCCACCTTCGGGCAGAGGTCCGCAACCCCGGCGCTCCCCGAGGCCATCTGACCACCGGGATCTTCGGCTCCCCCCGCCCCGGTTTCGACTTCACCGATCTGCAGCCGCCCACTCACGTCCCTCCCCCCGACTCCTGCCGCTCCTTCCGCCATCCCCCGCCGCCGGGGGTGACACCCTTCGAGCCGATGCCGTTTTGGGACAGGCATGTCGAAGGGAGGAACGTGATCGGTCACGGCTGGTGGGAGGAGTACGAGCCCGACCGGGCCGAAAACGCCCTCTGGTACCGGTTCGATGAGCCCCCGTTCCTCGACGACGGGACGATGGACCCGCTGGCTTTGGTCGTGCTGGCCGACACCATGCCGGGAGCAGTGGCCGAAAAGGTGGGACGCCAGGACCGGAGCTGGTTCGCTCCGAGCGTCGACCTGACCGTGCACATCCTCGACCACTGCCGGTCGCCGTGGATCCTGGCTCACAACCGGGCCCGTTACGCAGGTGACGGCTACGCCTCGGCCGACATGGCCCTGTGGGATTTGGGGCCTCGGGGAAGGGACGAGCCACGCTTGGTGGTCTATGCCACCCAGCTCTTCCTCTTCACCTTCGCCGACGGGCCACCGGCCGGACCGACGAGTGACGTCGATCCCCGACCGGCCGAAGCCGATCCCGCGGCCGATCGCTAAGCTCCGCCGGTCGTCGTCGCCGGAGCAGCGCCCTCGGGAACCGGGGAACGAGCCGGCTAAGAACGATTAGAGGGGAGGAACGATGGCCGTCACCGGGTTGGCCAACCTGGCCATCAAGGTCGAGGACCTCGACGCCGCGTGCCGCTTCTACGAGGCCGCCGGTGCCGAGGTCAAGGACCGCATGCAGTGGCGTAACGGCGAGCGGGCCGACGTCTACCTCGGTCCGGTGATGATCACCCTGTTCACCCGGGCCATCTACGAGGACGAGGTGGCGTTGCCCCGCGAGGGATTCCTCCACCCGGCGCTGTTCACCGACGACCTCGACGCGCAGCTGGAGGGCCACTCGGTGGTGTGGGGACCAGAGGTTGTCGAGGGAACCTTCGGGCGGCGACGCATCGCCTTTGTCGACGCCCCCGGGGGAATACGCCTCGAGTTTATGGAGCAGCTGGATCCGCCACCCGGCGTGCCCGACAGCGTCGGGTGACACCCTGGTGATCGAGGACGTGAAGGACTAGGCAAGGTCGGCGCAGTCCACCGGCACACCGCCGGCCGCGGCCGAACGGTAGGCCGCCTCGACCAGGGCGTGAGCGGCCAGAGCGTCCCCGAAGCCGGGGTGGCCGGGCGTCCCCGCTCGTACGGCGTGGACGAAGGCCCGATCCCCCACGTACTGGTAGAAGATGAAATCCTGGCGACCGATACCGGCCCTGGCGAAAGCGGCTCGGCGCAAAGCGGCCAGGTCAACGGTCTCGTCCGCCACCCCCGGCCGGTGGACGATCACCGCCTCCTCGTCGGCCCCGACGATGAAATCGCCGGTCAACTCGATGGTGGCCTGCTCCAGGAATACCTCGAGTCGGCGCTCCTCGCGCCCTTCGACCCCGTTGAACACGGTGGTGATGGTGCCGATGACCCCGTTCCCGTGCTCGACGTGGCCGGCGGCGATGTCCTCGACGCCGAACCCGAACAGTGAGGCAGTGCGGGCGGACACCGAAGTCACCGAGCCGAACATCCACACCAACAGGTCACAGGCATGAATGGAGTGCTCCAAGAGGGGGCCGCCACCGGACTGGGCCGGATCCGAACGCCAGGACGAGTGACCGGGCACCACGGACCCGGTCGGCCAGAACTGGTCCTCGCGGAGCATGTACCCGAGCGGGGCACCAAATGTCCCCTCCGCTATCACCTCACGCAGCCAGGAGTACACCGGGTTGAAACGGGACTGGAACCCGACCTGGGCCACCACCCCCGACGCCACCACCGCGTCGACCAGAGACACCACCTCGTCGAACGAAGACGCCAGCGGCTTCTCGCACATGATGGCCTTGCCCGAGGCCAGGGCGGCCCGGATCGCCCCGCCGTGCGAGCCGGTGGGTCCGGCCACCACTACGGCATCGACATCCGGGTGGGAGGCCACCTCTTCCGGTTCGCCGGTCAGAATCTCGAAGGCACAGTTGCGCTGGGCCGCCTCCCGTGACGGCGCCGACGGGTCACCGGCGATGACCGCCCTGATCTCCCCCTCGGCCGCCAATTTGGCCAGTCCGTCAGCATGGATCTGGCCGTTCGATCCGCACCCGATCAGGCCTATGCCGACGGGGTGGCCCAGCTGTTGGTCCTGGTCCGCCCCCGTCACGCCGGCACTGTACCCGAGCCCGGCGGGGAGTGTCCGTCCTCTCCCACCATGTCGGCGAAACGGGCGGCAAAGGTGTGCACGTCGCCCGGCCACCGGGCGGAGATGTAGGTCCCGTCCCGCACGACGAAAGCGGATCGGTCGTCGGAGGCGCTGTCGCGGGTGCGACCACTCCGCTTGAGGGCGGCGTCGGCACCGTGAGGGTCGACGTCGACGAAGTCCTCGGGACGGGCCAGTGCCCGGGTCACCTCGTGCTGCACCGACATCCATCCCCGTGGCTGACCGGACTGCTCGCTGTACGTGCGGTAGTAGTCGGGGTCCCAAAAGCGGGTCACACGGGCCAGGTGCCAAGCACGGCGTTCGAGCGACCAGGTGAGGGCCGTGGTCCGCCGACCGTAGAGGACGGACCGGCACGTCGCCGGATCGATACTGCGCGCCGCCAGGAGGACGCCGTGGCACACGGCGGCCACCGGCATCTGGCGACGGAAGGCGCCGACCACAACATCGAAGAGGACAGGGCTCTCGAGGTAGGTGCGCATCCCCCGGGCACGATGGCCGCCGGCCAGCACGAGTCCGTCCACTCCGTCGAGGTCTATGGCCTCCCAGGTGCACGGGTGCAGATACGACACCGAGCGGACCATGTCGGCATAGGCAGCCCGAGCGCCCTCATCGGCGCGCAGGAATCGTCCCACCCCGACCAGGTGGGAGAGGCCGGGCACCCAGCCCCACGGATCGAGACCCCGCCCGGTCAGCATCAGATCGTCGGCCCGGGCGGGATGCCCCGAGGGTGTGGCGAAGTCGACCCGGTGGCCGGCGCGGGACAGAACCTGCCAGCTGACCGCCACCTCGGTGGGATCGAAATCGAGGTTGGGCAGGGGCATCAGTACCGTGGCCACCCTTGGTCCGCACCTCCCCGGCTTCCGTCAATCTGACATCGGCCATTCGCCTTTCCGACCTTTCGGCGCCACGACTCTACGACCTGGTGGAGTAGCGGACCGGTGGCCGATCCCTCCCCGGACGTGAACTACTCGTCGTCGGGTCGGGGGTGGACCATCGACAGGCCACTGCGGGGGGCGATGATGTCGTCGATGAGCCCGTAGGCGATGGCGTCCTCGGGCGTCATGAAGAAGTCGCGGTCGATGTCGGTGGCCACCTGATCGACGGTCTTGCCGCTGTGGTGGGCGATGATCTCCGCCATCCGCCGGGTGAGAGACAGGACCTCGCGCAACTGGATCTCCATGTCGCTCGGGGCGCCGCGGGTTCCAGCGCTTCCCTGATGAATCATGATGCGGGCATTGGGGAGGGCGAGACGCTTGCCCGGGCTGCCCCCGCACAGCACCATGGCTGCCGCCGACATCCCCATCCCCACACAGATTGTGGAGACGTCCGGGCGCACATGTTGGATGACGTCGTAGATGGCCATGCCTGCGTAGGCCATCCCGCCCGGCGAATTGATGTAGAGGGAGATGTCCTTTTCGGGATCCTGGGCCTCGAGGTAGAGCATCTGGGAGATGATCAGGTTGGCCACCTGGTCGTCGACCTCCTGGCCCAGGAAGACGATGCGCTCGCGCAAGAGGAGCGAGAAGATGTCGAAAGCGCGCTCACCCCGGCTCGACTCCTCCAACACCGTCGGGATCAAGGTCTGGCTGACCGACATCTTGTACCTCACCTGTTCGACGTGGATCCGGTTGGACATGATCGGCCGCCCTCCGGCCTAACTCGATCATGATATCTCAAGAACGAGATACCGAAAACGTAATATTTCCGGCTATGCTGACACCAGCGTGACCGATGAGCGACGACACGAACCGGTCTTTCCGGGGTTCCGGGAGATGTCCGAGCGTCGGCGCGCCCTGGGCGACCAGCTGGCGGCCCGGCGACGCTCACTGGGTCTCTCCCAGACCCAGGTGGCGGCGCGGATGGGCACGTCACAGTCGGCCGTGGCCCGCCTCGAAACGGGGGCGTCCGATGCCCTGGTCTCCACCGTCGAGCGCTACGCAACGGCACTGGGCTGGCAATTGCACTGGCGTCTCGAGGAGGACGAGGAATGAGGAACACGGAGCAGGGTCGGTTGGTCGGTGGTCCGCTGTGGCCGATGGACGAGAGGAGCGGACCGGAACTCGTCCCGGGGTTGCCCCACGACGAGTGGCTACGTGTGCAGCTCTTCCAACGGCGGACCGTGATGCTGGCCGGTGAGCTGGACGATCAGACGGCCAACGCGGTGGCCATGGCCCTCATGACCCTGGACGCCGATGGTGATGATGCTGTTCACCTGCGCATCGACAGTGGCGGTGGATCGGTGGCCTGCGCCCTGGCTCTGATGGACGTCATCGATCTCCTCGGTGTGCCCGTGCACGCCGTCTGCCAGGGCCAGGCGGTGGGGCCGGCGGCGGGCGTGCTGGCCGTCTGCCCCCGCCGGATCCTGGCCCCCCACGCCCGGCTCGGGATCCTCGAGCCGACGGCGGAGTTCGGCGGGACCGGCCATCAGATCGAAAGGCTGGCATCGGCGCACGTCGACCAGTGGACTGTGTTCTGCACCAGGCTGGGAGAAGCGACCGGCCAGCCGGTCGATCGCATCCTCGAGGACGCCGCCCACAGCTGTTTCCTCAGCGCCCAGGAGGCTCTCGCTTACGGGCTGGCCGACGAATTGGCGTCGCCCGGCTCGCGGATCACCTCCCTTCCCGGTAACCCCATCGGCTTCCGACGGGACGGTCCCGTCTAGACAGGAACGCCAGGGACGACACCAGGGACGGCAGCCGACTAGCGGCAGATTTCGCCTCCCCGCTACGGTGGCGGTGGTCCGCCGACCACAATGGCCCACGTGCGGGTGACCGCCGGAACCGGCCACCCGGGACCGAGGCGGGCTCGGCACGGACACCCGGACAGGCAATACCCGGACAGGCAATACCCGGACAGGCATAGGACAGGCAATACCCGGACAGGCAGGGAACCAGACAGGGAGAGGTCAACCCCGTGAGACGAGAGAAGAATGCGCATGGCTGAGCAGATTCCATTGGTCGACTACCTGGTGCTGGGAGACCATCCCCACCTGGTGGCCAATGAGTGCGTGGCCTGCGGGGCCCGGTTCTTCGACAGGCGCAATGCCTGCGCCCGTTGCGGCAAGACCGAGTTCACCCCGACCGATGTATCGACCACCGGCGAGGTGCGGGCCTTCACCATCGTGGCTTTCGCCGCTCCTGGCGTACCGGTCCCCTACGTCGCCGCCCTGGTCGACTGCGACGGCACCAGCGTGCGCGGAAACCTGATCAACGTCGAGCCCGATCCCGACCATGTCACACTGGGCATGAAGGTGCAGCTGGCCACCACGGTGATCGGCACGGACGACAACGGCACCGAAGCAATCGGGTTCGGCTTCGAGCCCCAAGGAGGTTGAACGACATGGCGTCTGAGGACCTGTGGATCCTGGGTATCCACATGACGAAGTTCGGCAAGCACCCCGATCAGGACCTGGTCGACCTGGCCTCTGAGGCCGTTCTGGGGGCCTTGGCCGACGGCGGGGTCGAGATGAAGGACGTCGGTGTGATCGGCGCCGGCAATCTGATGGCGGCCAACGCCGGCATCGGGCAGCAGCTCCAGAAGCAGATCGGCCAGACCGGCATCCCCGTCTACAACGTGGCCAACGCCTGCGCCACCGGGGCCACTGCACTGCGCGTCGCCTGTATGGCCGTCAAGTCGGGCGAGACCGATGTGGGGCTGGCCTTCGGGGTCGAGAAGCTCTCGGGGGCCGGGCTGCTGTCGGGAGGCAGCCGCAAACAGGACTCGGGCACCTTCACTCCCTCCGGTCGCTACGGGGCGGTGGTTCCGGTCGACGGTCGCATCGGCACCGAAACCATGCCGGGCGTCTTCGCCCAAATCGGCATGGAATACGGGCACCGCTACGGAGGGACCAGCTTCGAGCTGTTCGCCAAGATCAGCGAGAAGAACCACGCCCACTCCACACTCAACCCACTGGCCGCCTACACCAAAAAGATGAGCCTCGAGGAGATCATGGGCGACGTCATGATCGCCTACCCCAACACCCGGCCTATGTGCTCGGCCAACTGCGACGGCGCCGCCGCCGCCGTGGTGGTCAGCGGGACCAAGCTCAAGACCCTCTCCCTGGAGCAGCAGAAGCGGGCCGTCAAAATTTCGGCATCCGTCCTGACCACCGATCCCTGGGAAGAGTCGTGCCAGATCCTTCCTGATGTGAACACCCTGACCCGCAACGCGGCCACCCAGGCCTACGAGCAGGCCGGCGTCGGACCCTCCGATCTCGATCTGGTCGAGCTGCACGACTGCTTCGCCACGGCCGAGCTCGTCCACTACGACAACCTGGAGCTGTGCGAACCCGGTGGTGCCGTCGACTTCTTCAATTCCGGGGCGACCTGGCGTGACGGGACCACGCCGGTCAACGTGTCGGGGGGCCTCGAGTCCAAGGGCCACCCCATCGCCGCCACAGGGATCGCCAATGTCTGGGAGGTGGCCACTCATCTGCGCGGTGAGGCCGGCAACCGCCAGATCGAGGGAGCCCGGGTCGGCCTGACCCACGTCATCGGCCTGGGATCGGCGTGCGGCGTCCACATCCTGGAGAAGGCAGCCTGAGCTCAGGTGGGGAGATGAAAACCTACGTCGCCGACCCGGGGCGTTATGAACGCATGCCCTACCCGCGGTGCGGTCATCATGGACTCAAGCTTCCGGCCATCTCGCTCGGGCTGTGGCAGAACTTCGGCGATGCCCGGCCCCTCGGCGAGATCACCGACATCCTGACCCGGGCCTTCGACCTCGGGATCACCCACTTCGACCTGGCCAACAATTACGGCCCGGCCAATGGTGCCGCCGAGGCCAACTTCGGCCAGGTCATCAACGGGCCGCTCGCCCCCTACCGCGACGAGCTGGTCATATCGACCAAGGCTGGCTACGACATGCTGCCCGGCCCCTACGGCGACGGGGGTTCACGCAAGTACATGCTGGGCAGCCTGGACGCCAGTCTCCGGCGTATGGGCCTCGACTACGTCGACATCTTCTACTCCCACCGGTTCGATCCCGAGGTTCCCCTCGAGGAGACCATGGGTGCCCTGGACGCCTCGGTGCGCCAGGGTAAGGCCCGCTACGTGGGGATCTCCAACTACCCTCCCCACCAGACGGCGGAGGCGGCGGCCATCCTCGCCGCACTGGGGACGCCCCTGCTCATCCACCAGCCGGCCTACTCCATGTTCAACCGGTGGCCGGAGCACGGGCTGTTGGACGCCATCGGCGAGGTGGGTGCCGGCTGCATCGTCTACTCCCCGCTCGAGCAGGGAATCCTCACGGACCGCTATCTGGACGGCGTGCCCGACGACTCGCGGGCCAACCGCTCGGACACCTTGGACCGGGCCCAGCTCGACCCGGGGACCCTGACCAAGGTCCGGGCCCTCCAGGTGATCGCCACCCGGCGCAGCCAGACCGTGGCCCAAATGGCACTGGCCTGGACCCAGCGGGACCCACTGGTGACCTCGACCCTGGTCGGGGCCAGCAGCCTGGCCCAGCTCGCACAGAACGTGGCCACCATCGACGGGCTCGGTTTCACCGACGACGAACTCCAGGAGATCGATGCCGTCCTGGGCGGGTGACGGCGCCGGATCCCCGGCACCGGGTGTGCCATAGTCCTGGCGTGATGGTCGTCCCCTCCATCGAGCCGTCCGTTCTGCGTGTCGACGACGACGGCGTCACCCTGTTGGGCGGCTGGTCGGCCTCCAGTCAGCTGCGCCATTTCCCGCGCGCTGCGGTGTGTCCGTTCACCGGGGCCGACGACGTCGAAGCCGTCGACCTACCCGGCACCGGGACGGTGTGGCTCCACACGACGGTCCACGTGGCCCCGCCGGGCTACGCCGGCCCTGTCCCCTACGGCTTCGGCGTGGTCGAGCTCGATGGCTCACCTCTGCTGCGGGTGCTGACCCGCCTGACAGGCGTTGGGTTGGCCCCCGGTTGCCCCGTTCACCTGGAGGGCGAGGAGCTTCCCGGCCCCGACGGCCAGCCGGTGGTCACCTGGGTGTTCCGCCCGTGACCGGCGTGCGCATCGCCGGTGTCGGGCTCCATCCTTTCGGTCGCTTCGAGGGGGTGACCGGCACCACCATGGGCGTGGCCGCGGTACAGGCCGCGTTGGGGGAGGCGGGCATCGGGATCCGGGACGTCCAGGCGGCGTTTTGCGGCACCGCCTACGGCGGGGTGGCCGCCGGCCACCGGGTGGTGGGGGCACTGGCCGGCACAGGCATTCCCATCTACGACGTGGAGGCCGGATGCGCCTCGGGAGGGGCGGCCCTCCAGCTGGGGGCGGCGTCGATCGCATCCGGACAGCACGACCGGGTGCTGGTCTTCGGCATCGAGAAGATGCCCAAGGGCATCATCCGCTCGTCCTACTTCGCCCCCTGGCAGGAAGCGGGCGGTCTCAGCCCGGCCCCGGCCACCTTCGCCCTCCGGGCCCAGAGGCTTCTCCTCGAAACCGGTCTCACCGTCGACGACCTGGCCGCCGTGGTGGTCAAGAACCGCCGACACGGCGTGGCCAACCCCGACGCCATGTTCCGCAAGGCGGTGACGGCGGACCAGGTGCTGGCGTCGCGCCTCATCTGCCCGCCGTTGACCCTGTTCATGCTGTGCTCGCCCAACGAGGGGGGTGCCGCCCTGGTTCTCTCCCGGGAGGGCGAGGGCGTGAGGGTGGCCGGCATCTCCCTCCGTTCCCACCTGCCGGGAAGCGTCCTGGGCGAGGACTCGCCCCTGTCCGGAATCGATGACAGCGCTCTCACGCCGCCGACCACGCTGGCCGCCCACGATGCGTACGCGGCAGCAGGCATCGGTCCCGATGACGTGGATGTGGTCGAGTGCCAGGACACGGATGCGGCCCGCGAACTGCTGACCTGGAGCGAGCTCGGCTTGTGCGCACCGGGCGAGCAAGCGGGGATCCTGGCCGCGGGCGACGCCTCGGTGGGTGGACGGCGACCGGTCAATCCTTCCGGAGGTCTGTTGTCCAAGGGCGAACCACTGGGTGCGTCGGCCTTGGGCCAGGTGGTCGAGCTGGTTCGCCAGCTGCGGGGAACGGCCGCCGGGCGGCAGGTCGGAGGGGCCCGGGTGGGTCTGGCCCACGTGATCGGGCGGGGGGCCAACGCCTGCGTGACCGTCCTGGTGGCCTGAGGCCGCGTCAGCCTCAGGCGCTGATGCCGGTCGCCTTCAGGTAACCGTCGGCGGCGTCGGCCTCACGCCACGACTGGAGGTCGTCGGTGGGGTGCGGGCCCAGAAGCCGGGCGGGCAGGGGCCGGCCGAAGAGGAAGCCCTGGGCCAGGCTGCAGCCGAGATCACCCAGGATCTGGCGCTGCCTCTCCGTCTCGACCCCCTCGGCGATGCAGACCAGCCCCAGGGCATCGGCCATGGCGATCACCGCCTTCACGATGGCGGCGCTTTCGCTGTTCTTGTCCAGGCCGTCGACAAAGGCCCGGTCGATCTTGAGGCACTCGACCGGAAGCTGCTTCAGGTAGCTGAGGGATGAGTAACCGGTGCCGAAATCGTCGATGGAGATGTGCATTCCCAACTGGCGGAGGCGGCTCAGGGTCTGAATGGTGCGATCGGGGTCGCGGAGGAGGGTGCCCTCGGTGATCTCCAGCCAGACGAAGTCCGGGTCGACCCCCGACTCGGCCACGATGTCCTCGAGCAGTTGGGGAAACTGCTTCTGGGCCAGCTGGCGGGGGGAGACGTTGATCGAGACCGACGACCGCCACGTCTCCAGCCCGGCCCGTTCACGCTGGGCGTGCCAGCCGGCTGCCTGCTCACATGCCTCCCTCATCACCCAGCTGCCGATGGGGACGATCAGGCCGGTGTCTTCGGCGAGCTCGATGAACTCGCCCGGCAGGAGGAGACCACGGGTCGGGTGACGCCATCGCACGAGGGCCTCGACGGCCACCAGCCCCGAGCGGGCCAGATCGACGAATGGCTGGTAATGCAGCTCGAATTGGTTGCGGGCGATGGCCCGGTGAAGATCGTTGCCGACCCGCAGCCGTCCGATGGACCAGATGTCCTTTTGCTCGTCGTACAGCTCCACCGTGGCCCGCCCCGACTCCTTGGCTCGGTACATGGCCGAATCGGCGTCGCCCAACAGTCGGTCGGGCGACGTCTGGCCATGATGGGCCAATGCCAGTCCGATGCTGGCTGTGACGAAGGTCTCCACTCCCTCCACCAGGAGGGGGACCCGCAGATTGGTGGCGATCCTGTCGGCCAGCTCGAAGGCGGCCGACTCGTCGGGCACGGCGTCACAGAGGACGACGAACTCGTCCCCGCCCAGTCGGGCCACCGTGTCACCCGGTCGCATGGCCTCTTTGATCCGCTCGGCCACCAGACAGAGCACCCGGTCGCCCCACTCGTGCCCCATGCTGTCGTTGATGACCTTGAAGTGGTCGACGTCGACGAACGCCACCATCACGCTCCCCTCGCTCCTGTCCGACCGGTCGAGGGCACCTTCGAGGCGGTCCATGAACAGGGTCCGGTTGGGTAGATCGGTGAGTGGGTCGTGGATGGCGGCGTGGGCGATGAGCTCGTTCATGGCCCGTCGCTCGGTGACGTCTTCGATCTGGCAGATTCCGTACTTGGGAGTCCCCGACGCGTCCCGAATGCAGCTGGCACTGAGGGAGACCCACACCGGGGGCCCGTCGGCATGCAGATAGCGGACCTCGAGCTGACGGGTGGCGATGTTCGAGGTGAACAGTCGATGGGTCCAGACCTCACTCAGCTGGCGGTCGTCAGGGTGGGTGAGCGATTCGATGTGGACGCCGACCAGATCGGCCGGACTCCGGTCCACGATGGTCCCGAAGGAGGCATTGGCCTGCAGGACAACGCCGTCCGGATCGATCAGGCAGATCCCGATGGGGGCGCCGTCGAAGGAGCCACGGAAACGGGCCTCCGCCTCGACCAGGGCCCCTTCGGAGACCTCCTTGGCCCCGAAGACCCATCCGATCAATTGGATGGTGAAGACCAGACCGGCGGTGGCCAGAACGGCCAGTGCCTGCACAAAAGGCTGGGGGACCAAGGTCGGGATCAGGCCGATCCCTATGCCCAGCTGACCCACGGCGATGAGGGCCATGCTGATGATGATGGCCGGCTTGGTCGTCTCCGCTCCTGCCGATCGCATGCAGTCGGCCACCCCGAAGACCAGGCCGACCACCAGGGTCGGACCCCATCCGACGGCGTAGATGACGACGGCGATACCGGTGAGCTCGATGCCCACCCTCATGTACAGGCGCCAACCGGTGGGCCTGTCGGGCCAGGCCTCGTTGGCCACCGCAGCGAGGACGGAAGCCCCCCCGACCAGGAGGGCCAGGGCCCACAGGGGGAGATCGGCGATCAGCTGCTGGGCGCGGCAGAGCCACAGCAACCCCACGGCGACGGGGATGGCGACCAGGGTGGGATCGACCCACGTCCGCAGAACGCGTAAAGGGAAGGGCTTCTTTTTCGGACTTCCGGGCAGCTCCGCGACTCGTACCACCCTTGGATATCGACCTTCACCGGCCCTGCCTTGAGTCGGGTCGACCGACTAGACATCGGTCGTGGTGGTTGTCGGTGGTGGTGGTTCCGGCGACGGCGAGCTCCTGACCAGGGAAAACAGTTTACGTGTCGGTACCGGATCGGGCCCTTCGGACGGAGATGACCATGGCCGTTCCGCCGGGAGCCGGGTTGGGCTGCGAGCGCCTGAAGCCGCACTGACCGGATGCGCGCCTGGCCCGGTTGGGCCTCCCGCCTGAATCGGCGTACTGGACCGCGGGTCTGTCCCCGATGCACGGCAGAGCCCGATCTACGACATTGGATACGACCTGGGACCCGTCCCCGTCGGCCAGGTGCGAGGTTATGTAATAGAGATTGCCCCGCACCCTGTTGCCGAGGGCACCGAACCAGCAGGTCCGCAGATCGGTGATCTCGAGGCTGCCGCCGATCCTGTCATCCTCATAGGCGCTGGACAGGCGGGCGTGGATCAACGAGAAGACACCGGCAGTGGGGACGGCGCAGGACAAGCCGCCCTCCGTGCACCTGTCGAACAATTCCCTTGATGCGGCTGTCGTAGACGTTTACCCCGCGCGCCCACGAAGCCAGCAACGAGCCCCCGACGATATCTCGCACCCTCAGCTCTCCCCCGGCCGCGGCGTCGGGATCGTCCGTGCACGGCGCGTACCTCGGTTCGCAACCCATCAGCAGAGTGGCTCCCTTGTACACCTTGACGTCGCCTTTCACCCACAGTCGGGATCGACCGGAACCAGAGACGTCGTTGCGGGCATAGGTGGCATTCACCGCGGACCCGGACCGCAGGACCAGATTCCCGTCGATCTGGGTGGGTCCCCCGTCGACGATGCAGTAGCCCTTGACGATGACCGTCCCCCGGTAATGCCCGGCCAGCAACCCTGGTGAGGCCAGCGTGCCCGTGCACGTGCGGCGGTTCTCCGCTCTTATGGTGGCGGCGTCATTCGCCGCCGCTTTCGCCCTGCTTCTCGTCGTGATCTTCGTCTTGATGTTCGCTCTGGTCTTCCTCTTGACGGTGACCGTCGGGACCGAACGCACTTTGGTCTTCGCTGTGGTCACCCTCGCCGCCCTCTTCACCCGCCGCCCTACCCGCACCCTTGGGCGTCTCCGGGCGGTACCTGTTGACCGACCACCCCTGTGTCGTAACCGGTTGGCGCGGTCGGAAGGAAACGGCGGACCGAGGATGACCTGCGCCCGAGGCCGGAGCGTGGTGGACCCGGCGGGATCGATGGGCCAACCGGGCGACCGGGGACCAGACCTCCCACCAGGAGCCCGGCCAGCACCGTGCCGGTGGCGGCCGCCGCCCTCATCGATGCCGTGCCCGGACGGTGGGAGGCACGGCCGCCGCTCCGCCTAGGTCGAGGAAGGGTCAGCGACGGGGCGCGCCCTGAATTGACGCATTTGCATCGCACAACATGTCCAATCCGCCGTCCTGCCCGCCGCCTGTGCGGTCCGGGCGTGAGCCCAGACTCCGATCCGCCTGACTGCCACGATAAGCCCCCATCATCGGGGGTTCAAGCCCTTGTCCGTTGCCATCCCGTCAACTCTGGCGACGGAACCGTGGTGAGGGCAGATAGCTGATCCCTCCGATCGCCATTGTCGGGATACGTCGGTTGCGTCGGAGGGCGCGGTCTCACATTGTCGACCTGGAGTCATCGACGGGCTGCTGCACGACCGCGTCTACCGACAGGTCTCAGGGAAGGACCAACCGGGCCAAGCGCCGGGCGGTAGCGGTCAGACCGACCGTGCCCATGACCATCAGATAGGCGGCGTGGCCGAGCAGGGCCCAGCCGAAGATCCCGAGGTCGAAGCCGCGCAACAGAGCCACCCCCTGGTAAAGAGGCGTACAACGGACCACCGTTTGGAGCCAGCCCGGGTAGACGGTGATCGGGTAGAAGGTGGCCGAAAACAGGAACAGCGGGATGATGGCCAGAGAGACGAGATCGAAGTCCTGCCAGCTCCGCATGTAGGTGGTCCCGGCCATTCCCGCGCCGGCGAAGGCATAGCTGATGAGCAGCGCACCGGGCCAGCACAGGACCGCCCACGGCGAGAACACGTAGCCGAGGGCGGCCATCACCACCAAGAACGCTCCCGAGTAGAGGCCCGCCCGCACCAACGCCCACGACAGTTCGCCCAGAGCGACGTCGCCCACACCCAGTGGTGTCGACAGGATGGCCTCGTAGGTCTTGGCGATCTTGAGCTTGAAGAAGATGTTGAAGGTCGAATCGAACATGGCGCCGTTCATGGCCGACGACGCCAGCAGGCCGGGGGCCACGAAGGCGGTGTACGGCACGATCACGCCGTTGATGTCGAGCGGACCGACCAGGGTGTTGAGACCGATCCCGATGGACAACAGGTAGAAGAAGGGCTCGAAGAATCCCGAGACCAACATGATCCAGCCACGCCGGTAGACCATGACGTTGCGCTCGAAGATGTGTCGGAAGCGCCGACTGCCGAACACGGCCCCCGGCGTGATGCGCAGCACAGACGCCACCGCCGGCAGCCGTCCCTGGATCACGACCACCTCGGCGCCCCCCTCCTCGTTGAGCCCGGAATGGAAGCTCACAGGACCAACCGAGCGGCGAACGTGTGGCGGGCCCACAGGAAACCGATGGCGGTGAGGCCCACCAGGTAGGCGGCGTCACCCACGCCCCCGGCCACCGTGAGGGTTCCCAACACCAGGCCCCGGCACAGGTCCACCCCGTGGAAGAGAGGGGTGGCGTAAGCGACCGGTTGGAGCCACCCAGGCAGCTGGCTGACCGGAAAGAAGGTCCCCGAAAACAGGAAGAGGGGGATGAGCACGAAGCGGTACACGGTGGTGAAGGCCAGGTCCTTCTGCTGGGTGGCGGCGAAGGCGGCCAAGGGCGCCGAAAATGCGGTTCCGGTGATGACGGCGGCCGGCAGGGCCAGCACGGCCAGGGGCGAGGAGACGACGCCGAAGGCGGCGATCACCGACAGGTAGGCGGTGGAGACGATGGCCACCCGGGTGGCCATCCAACCCAGGTGCCCGATGAGGACGTCATCGACCCGCAGGGGCGTCGCCAGCATGGCGAAGTAGGTCCGGATCCACTTGATGGCACCCATCACCGGGTACATGGCATCGTTGGCCCCGATCTGCATGGCGGTGGCCGCCAGCAGACCGGGAGCGATGTAATCGAGATAGGACACGCCCCCCACCGTGTGGACGTGCTTGTCCACCAGCGATCCGAGACCCAGCCCCATCCCCGCCAGGTAGAGAATCGGGTAGAGGAAGCTGGTGGTGACCGAGCTACGCCACGTCTTCTTGTACTGGTACGCCCAGTAGCGCAGGGCCCGCCACCACAGGGGACTGGCCCAATGAGCGGCCAGCCCGCCGTCTGATGGTCGAACGTCGGAAAGAGTCACTACCCCTCAATCGACCAGGGTGCGACCGGTCAGCCGCAGGAACACATCCTCGAGCGTCGACCGGCGGACCAGCGCGCTCTCCGGCGTAAATCCTCGCCGGTGGACTGCATCCAGTGTTGCATCGCCGTCGGCCGTGTAAAGAAGGAGGCGGTCGGGCAGCACTTCGACCCGGTCGGCCACATCACCCAGCGCCGACGCCTCCTCTTCGTGGTGGCCGGCCTTGAACCGCAGCTCGACGACTTCCCGGGTCGAGTACCGCTCGATGAGCTGAGCCGGCCTCCCCTCGGCCGCGAAGCGTCCGTGATCCATCACCACCAGGCGATCGCACAGTTGCTCGGCCTCATCCATGTAGTGGGTGGTGATCACCTGGGTCACCCCCTCCTGCTTGAGCCGGTAGAGCCGGTCCCACAGGAGGTGGCGAGCCTGGGGGTCGAGTCCGGTGGTCGGTTCGTCGAGGATCAAGAGCTCGGGATCGGAGACGAGAGAACGGGCGATGGTCAGCCGACGCTTCATCCCTCCCGACAGCGGCTCGACACGATCGTTGGCCCGGTCGGTCAACTGGGCGAAGGCCAGCAGTCGGTCGGCCCGCTGGCGGATGACTTTGCGGGGGATGTCGAAGTAGCGGCCGTAGATCATCAGGTTGTCGAGGACCGTCAGGTCGAGATCGAGGGTGTCCTCTTGGGGGACCAGTCCGATCCGACTGCGGATGCGCGGTCCGTCGGTGGAGGGGTCCAGACCGAGTACCCGCAGCGTGCCGTGGCTGACCGGGGACATGCAGGCGATCATTCGCATGGTCGAGGTCTTGCCCGCTCCGTTCGGACCCAAAAAACCGAACGACTGGCCACGGGCGATCTCGAAGTCGATGGCGTCCACGGCCACGAAGTCGCCGAACCGCTTGGTCAGGCCGTGCGCCACAACCAGTGGTTCCGGTCGGTCGGCCACCGGTGGCGCGTCAGAAGAAGAGGAGGGGGTGCGCAACGTGGCCCACGCTACTGCCGGCTCTGGTCCCTCCGCCCCGGCATGCGACGGCACCCACCCCCGGTACGGGCGGACCGACTCCGGTCTCATGTGTGCACGAGGGGGGGAGGCTACCGTTCAGGAGGTGAGAACACCCCGGATCACCATCATCGGAGGCGGAAGCACCCACTGGACGCCACAGCTCCTCATCGATTTCGCCAACACCGAATCGCTGCAGGAGGTCACGGTGACCCTGATGGACGTTGACCCCGCCTCCCTCCCGCTCATGGTGGACGTGGCCGAGCACATCGCCAAGGTACGGAGCATCGGCCTGTCCGTGCGCACCACCACCGAGCTCGGCGAAGCACTGGACGGGGCTGACATCGTCATCATCGCCCTGTCGGTGGGCGGATTCGACAGCATGCGTCACGACCTGGAGATACCTGCGCGTTACGGCATCCGCCAGCCCGTCGGCGACACCGTCGGACCCGGCGGCATCGCCCGCGCCTTGCGGAGCGTGCCCGTGGTGGCCGAGGTGGCCGAGGCTATGGAACGTCACTGTCCGACAGCACTCCTCATCAACGTGAGCAATCCGCTCACCGCCCTGTGCCGGGCTGTCGGGCGGGTGTCGGGGGTCAGGGTGGTGGGCCTGTGCAACGAGCTGGTAGGTCTCAAATTCTCGCTCAGCCTCCTGTTCGACGCGCCGATGCACGAGGTCGACCCGGTGTCGGCCGGTGTCAACCATCTCCCCCTGGTCACCGAGCTGCGTATCAGCGGGACCGACGGATTCGAGCGGCTCCGGTCGCTCCTCGACGATCCGGGCAGTCACGGCGACGAGCCGATCTGGATGGCTCCGGTCGAGAGCATGCACTGGCACAAAGTGTCGGAAGGGGTCGAATGGACCAAAGCCGATGTGGTGGCCAACAACCGGCTCAAGTTCGAGTTGTTTCGGCAATTCGGCGTCCTCCCCGGAGCATCGGACACCCATGTCGCCGAATTCTTTCCCGGGTTCGTCACGCCCGCTTCGGACTTTGGCAGGGAGTGGGGGGTCCATCACTACGGCCTGCGCGGGCACCGGGAGGACAAAGAGACGGACGACCGCCAAGTCGCCGAGCTGCTGGCCGCCGAGAAGATCTCGCCATTTCCCTCAGGGGAGCTGGTGGCCGAGCTCATCGCTGGGATAGTGGCCGGCGACGGCCGCGCCCTGCCGATGAACCTTCCCAACCGCGGCCAGGTCGAGAACCTGCCACATGACGTGGTGGTGGAGTGCATCGGGGTGACCGAGGCGTCCGGTGTTCGGGCGCGGGACACCGCCCGGGTCGAGTCGGTCCTGGCCGACGATCTCCAGCGGATCGTGGCCTCACAGGAGTTCACCGTCGAAGCAGCCCTGACCGGTAACCGGACCCGTGTGCTCGAGGCCATGCTCAGCGATCGGCTGGCCGGCCATCTCCCCTATGAGCACGTGGTGTCCCTGACCGACCAGCTGTTGTCGGCGACGGCCCCCTGGCTTCCCCAGTTCGCTTCTCGTCCCTAGTCGGCGCACCGCGCCGGACCCGCTCAACCTGCCCGGGCCTCGCGGTGGCCGGGGCTGGCGGTGGCCGGGGCTGGCGGTGGCCGGGGCTGGCGGTGGTCGGGGCTCAAAGGGGTGGCGGCGTGAAACCCGGGCCGCCGGCGTCGAGGAGCTCGGCCCACCGCAGCAGCCGCCGGTCGGACAGATAGGGACCGATGACCTGGATGCCCACCGGCAGGCCCTGTGCCGTCAGACCGGTGGGCAGGGTGACCACCGGCAGCAGCACCGAGCCGATGGCCCCGCACCATGCCATGGCGGCCAGATGGCTTACGGACACGCCGTCGACGTCCACCGCGCGTTCGGTGATCGGCCGGTCGATGTCGTGGGGGAACGCCGCCGTCGGCATCACCGGGGCCAGCACGACGTCGTACCGCTCGAAGAGCGAGGCCCACGCCGCCCGTTGGCTCTGTCGGCGCCCGTTGGCCAGCGCCCAGGTGCGGTAGCGGCTGGTCAGGGCCCGAACCCAGGCCAGCCCCGGGTCGTCGCCCGGGGCGTCGAGGGCAGCGAAGGCGTCGAAGGCGTCATCCGGGAGGCCCATGCCGATGATGGGGAGTACGAGGTCCTGCCAGCTGCGGAAACCCTCGGCCAGGGGAACCGGAAGGGCCACCGGGTCGACCCGCGCACCCTCCCCGGCGATGCGGGTGACAAAGGCGTCCAGACGGGACCGGACGTGGTGTGCCACCGGGGCCAGGTCGCCCCCGTCGTCGAACACGGTGGCCACCCGCAGCGACCGGAGATCCTCGACCGGCGGCCCCTCATCGAGCGCCAGACGCCAACCGGCAGCGTCCTCCGGAACCGGACCGGCGATGACATCGAGAGCGAGACGGAGATCTCCGACGCTCCGGGCCAGGGGGCCGTTGGTGTTGACATCTGTCTCGATGAGGCTTCCGGGGGGGCCGGGTATGTGGCCCCTGCTGGGCACCACTCCCCACGACGGCTTGAAGCCGTAGACGCCGTTGTAGTGGGCCGGATTCCGGATCGATCCTCCGATGTCACTACCCAGCTCGAGCGGGGTCAGACCGGCGGCCACGGCGGCGGCCGCGCCCCCCGAGGAACCTCCGGCGGTGCGCGATGGGTCCCAGGGGTTGCAGGTCAGCCCGTAGACCTCGTTGAACGTCTGGAAGTCACCGGCGTAGAGGGGGGTGTTGGTCTTGCCGAAGATGATTCCCCCCGCCGCCTTGATCCGGCCGACAGCTAGGGCGTCGGTGGTGGGTACGTAATCCTTAAGCTCCGGAGCGCCGGACGTTGTGACCAGTCCTTCGGTCTCCCACACGTCCTTCACCGTCATGGGCAGCCCGTGGAGCCGTCCGGTGGCCTCGCCCCGGGCCACGGCTGCGTCAGCGGCCCTGGCTGCCGCATGGGCCCGTTCGAGATCGAGGGCGACCACGGCGTTGATCCGCGGGTTGTGCCCATCGATCCGGGTCGTGAGGTGGTCGAGGACCTCGACGCTGGAGATGGACCCGGCGCGCAGGCCGGCAACCATTTCAGTGGCCGTGGCGACGTCGAGATCCACCTTCAGAAGTTACTGCTTCGGGAGATGCTGGGTCCGGGACACGGCGTGCGGGAGATGCTCCGACCGGCTCGACGATGGGCCGAGGGCTTAGTCCGCCGTCCAACAGGCTCTCATCCCAGGTAGGGAACCTCCGGAGGATCGAGAGGGTGGCGCGGACGTGGTGGAGGGGCCCAGGCAGCAGGGGCATACGGGGTCGGCTTTGGGTCCGCATGCCGTGAGCGTCGACCCAGCACAGCGCCGATGGCCAGCAGGCCCACCGAGATGACGAGGATGGGGAAGGCAGCGGCGGCCCGATCGTCTGCCGCCGTCTGGCACTCCTGCACGAAAGCCACCCAATCGGCGTGGGCGGCGGAATTGGTGGTTGAAGGCTCGGGGCCGGCGCCGATGGTCACCGGATCGAAGAAGGCCACGACGGCCGCCTCCGAACCCCGGCCGGGCCCGCAGGTCCCGCCGGCTGCCGGCCTCGGCAGCCCCACCAACAGACCGGTGACGGCGAAGGCGGCGCCGAAGAGTCCGAGGCTGACCAGAACGATCCTCACCCACCACAGTGCCGATCCGGTCTTCATGCCCACTCGATGTCGATCGGGGTATCCATCTGGGTTTACATGGTAGATGGCCGGGCTGCCTACCAGTGTCGCGACCGATACCTGACCTGGACGTTGATCTGGTCCTGACCTGGGCGGTGTCCCTCGGGGAGCCATGGCCGTCGGCACGACCTCGATGGCTAACCGTCCGTCCTACGCAGGTTGAACGGAGCAAGGGCCGGATCGGCAGCCGCGGCTGGCGATCCGGCTGTAGGGCGTGTCCCGGGCACCCATGTCCACCGAACCGCCGAGAGATTCGACGGTGCCCAGGGCGGCGTCGACGTCACCCACCTCCCAGTAGACGACCAGTGGGCCGGCACTCCCTCAGGGAGAATGGAAACGGCGTCCAGGACGCCGGCCATCTCGTCCTCCCCTTCGGGATTGCGCATGGTGGTGTAGCGAAACTCGTCGCTGTCACCGATCACGTTGGTCGTCCATCCGAAGACGGAGGGTGGACCCTCACCTGCTCCGGTCTTCGCTCTGGGTGATCCGTTACAATCGCAGCCGACCCGCTCAGTGGGCTGGCGGCCGGTGCCGTTTCCCGCCCCTGCAGGCTGGCGTCCTAATGGGCCGTTCAGCCGATCAGGCCGGCGGCACGTCATACCGATATCGAAAGGAACGCCATCATGATCGGCAGTACCTATCCTCTGCTGGACATCTTCTGGACCATCTTCGAGATCTTCATCTTCATCCTGTGGATCTGGTTGCTCATCGCCATCTTCTCCGACATCTTCCGGAGCCACGACATGGGTGGTTGGGCGAAGGCCCTGTGGGTCATCTTCCTCGTCGTCTTTCCTCTGCTTGGCATCCTCGTCTACCTCATCGTCCGAGGCGGGAGCATGCACGAACGAGCCGCCGCCCAGGCCCACCGTGAGCAGCGGGCATTCGACGACTACGTCAGACAGACGGCGGGAGCCGGCAGCAGCAACGTGGATCAGCTGGCCAAGCTGGCCGATCTCAAATCCCAGGGCGTCATCAGTGACGAGGAGTTCGCCAAGGAAAAGGCCAAGCTGCTCGGTTGAGGGCGGGCGGCGCTCGGGGCGGCCGCAGGG
Source organism: uncultured Acidimicrobiaceae bacterium (assembly GCA_963727955.1). Lineage (GTDB taxonomy): Bacteria > Actinomycetota > Acidimicrobiia > Acidimicrobiales > RAAP-2 > Bog-756. The sequence goes on along the minus strand of CAVSII010000007.1, from coordinate 247,761 downwards.
GTCGGCGGATCGTGGGGCGGCACCCGCCAGCTCGGCTCTACTTGTGCGCGTGATGGGCCAGGTAATGGTAGGCCGACTGCACGGCGCTGGACCCCTCCCCCACAGCCGACGCCACCCGCTTCATCGAACCGCTTCGGACGTCGCCCACCGCGAACACACCGGCGGCCGACGTTTCGAACGGTAGCGGGTCCCGCTCGGCAAAGGAGGGGTCGGTGAGCACTTCAGCCGTCACCGACCGGTCGGTGAGGACAAAGCCATCGTTATCCAGGGCGACCGCCGACCTCAGCCATTGGGTGGCCGGAACGGCACCGATGAAACAGAAGAGGGCGACGCAGGGAACAGTCGACCGCTTTCCGTCCGCCGTGTGCTCGAGGATAGCCCGCTCCAGATGGCCGTCTCCCTCGAGCCCGCGCACCTGGGTTTCGGTCAGAACCTGGATGTGGGGGTCGGCGACGATGCGGTCGATCAGATAGCGGGACATGCTGGACGTGAGATCGGCGCGACGTACCGCGATCGAGACCCCACTGCCGAGCTGGCTGAGATAGATGGCGGCCTGGCCGGCCGAATTGCCGCCTCCGACCACGATCACGTCGCATCCGCTACAGGACCGGGTCTCGAGATCGGTGGCGGAGTAGTACACGCCGTTTCCCTCGAAATCAGCCAGGTTGGCGATGTCCAGGCGGCGATAGGCGGCGCCGGTGGCCACGATGACCGATCGGCAGGGAACTTCGCTCTGGTCGGCCAGCGACAGGACGTAGAAGCCTTCCTCCACCCGAAAGTCGGCGACCTGGCACGGGCTGACCAGCCACGCACCCAACCGCTGAGCCTGGATGGCCGTGCGCGCCGCCAGATCGCCTCCGGAGATCCCGTTGGGGAAGCCTGCGTAGTTCTCGATGCGGGAGCTGGATCCGGCCTGTCCCCCCGGGGCCACCGCATCGAGGGACACCGTGTCCAGTCCTTCGGATGCCCCGTAGACCGAAGCGGCCAGACCGGCGGGTCCGACACCCACCACGGCCAGGTCGAAGATGCGACCCGGCATGGGCCGGTAGGTGAGGCCGAGCTCGCTGGCGAACTCACCGGGCGTCGGGTGCCGCAGTAAGGCGGTCGGGGTCACCACCACGGGTGTGTCGCCGGGTCGCACACCGATGCTGGCCAACAGAACCTCGACGTCGTCGGCGTCCTCGATATCGATCCAGGCGTGGGCCAATCGGTTGCGGGTGGCGAAGGTGCGCAGGGCCAGTGCCTCCGACGAGTAGCGCGACCCGATGATCTTGATGGCTCCGGCCACCGAACTGCCCCGTAGTGCCTCACGACGGGCGACCAGGGCCGAAAAGATGACATCTGAAATGGAGGGCTTGGTGGCCAGCATCCGGCGGAAGTCATCGTGGAGCAGCACCAGCGCCCGTCCGGCGCTGACAGCTCGTGCTGTCACAAAGGTGCGTTGACCGGTCAGCAGGCCGAGCTCGCCGATGAACTGCCCCGCGCCGTAGCTGACCACGACCTCCTGGGATTCGTCGTCTCGGACCACGTCGATCGTCCCCTCGAGGAGGACGTAGAAATCCCACAGCTCCTGCCCGGCACGATAGAGGACGTCGCCCGGGTCAAGCTCGATGACATGGCCGAACTCGGCCAGCTCGTCGAGGGCCTCCTGGTCCAGGACCGGAAATCGAGGATCGTCGGGGACCATTTCGAAGACCGGCTGTTGACCTGCCGTCGACGGCGAAGCGGGCACCTGAATATCCTTCCAGATCTCGACGGCGATCTCATCAGGCCCGGGCCACCTCGGTTGAGCTACGGCTCCGAGTGGACCTGGGGGGACAGAACTCCTCAGAATGCGTGGGGCGCGCCGGTACGTCCCGGCGTCGCGCCCGGGGAGCTTCAGGTGACGCTGGTGGATGAGACCGGGTCGGTAACCGGACGATCGGGGGAGGTCGCCGTCCGCTCCGGCAGGAGCAAGAGGGCACCGGCCAGAAAGCAGAGTGCCCCGACGAACGTGCCCAGGTTGGTGATGGCCAGGCTGACGATCTGCCCATTGGGCCTGACGTAGGAGGCGATGGCTGAAATCCCGAACGCCACCGATCCGACCAGGTTGAGGGCGGTGATTCCCCACGAGGTGTCGGTCGGGTGCCAGGCGAAGGGCCCATGGCACTCTTCGGCCCATGCCAACCAGCTCGCAATCAGGAAACAAATCGATCCGAGGACATCCGGTCGCCACACCGGGTGATGAGTGGCACTGTGGCCCAAGCCGACCAGGAGGGCGCTGAGAGTGGTGCGGTTGAACCAGAGAGTGCCGAGCAGTTGGACGATGGCTGACCACCAGTCGATCCGCCGGTGTTCGACCCTGAAGAGGAAGTGCATACCCCGGCGATGGGCGGAATTAAGATGTGTATCGGTGGAGGCCGTCTCCACATAGAGAAGGAAGGCGGCGACAGTAAAGAAGATGGAGCCGATGAAGTAGGTGAGATTGTCGGCGTTGGTACCAACGGCGATGGCGAACGGGGGGAATGCGGCGACCCCGAAACATACGGACCCGATGGCGAAAAGTACAGCGATCCACCAACCGAGAGCGCGCGGTGCCCACCACGTCGATCCGGACGAGGTGCCGCCGGGGTGCTTACGGTGCCAGCGCGACTCCCACACCATGACGGCGCCATCGGCCCGATGGAACTCCTCTCGAGTAACGAATGGCCCCAACCCCTTCGCAGCCCCACGCGACCAACCGTCAGGGAGATCGACGTAACCGGCACGCATCGCCGTACCCTACGACGTGCCCTCGGCCTGTGGGTGCCCTGCCGGTCAGTCGTCGACCATCACACCGGCGCCCACCTCGGCCGAGGCCAGCTCCCCCACCTCGAGCAGTCCCTCCCCTACCTCGTCGGTCGTGGATTGCTCCGAGTACAGGTACTTTCCCCCCCGCAGCCACGAGGCGGCGGCGGCGATGAAACTGGTGACAGCGGCAAAGTCGAAGGCGAGGTGGAGACCGTCGGCGAAAGAGGGGGAGATCAGCTTCGGAAAGAAACTGCGACCGGTCAGATAGGCGGCCCGGGCAGGACCGAGGTTGGCCAGCACCTGGTGGGGAACCTCGGTCTTGATGGGGTTGTACCCGAGGAAGGCGGCGAACAGGCTCCCGATGGGAGGCAGATGGGAGAGCTTGGTGGCCTGGGCCACGGGAACCCCCTGGCTGACCAGCCCGCGATAGAGATCGGCGGGCAGTGAGGCGGCCAACCCCAGGGTGATGATGGAGAAGAACACTCCGATGGACAGCACCTGGGCGGAGTTCATGAAGGTTGCGTTCATGCCGGCTCCCGCCCCCCTTTGGTCGGGCGGGAGGCTGTTCATGACGCCCATCTGGTTGGGCGAGAAGAACATGCCGGAAAAGAGGGAGAAGAACAGGATGATCACGGCGAAGGGCACATAGCTGAAGTCCATGGGTAGGAGTTCGAGCAACAAGTAGCAACAGGCGGCGCCGACCAAGCCGAGGGTGGCGATGCCACGGGCTCCGTACCGGTCGGCGATGATCCCCGACACGGGACCCGAGACCAGGAATCCGAGAGTGAGCGGGATCATGTAGATCCCGGCCCACAGCGGCGTCTGGGCGAAGTTGTAGCCGTGCTGGGGCAGCCAGATGCCCTGCAGCCAGATGATGAGGATGAACTGCAGGCCCCCTCGTCCCAGAGCGGACAGGAACATGGCTGCCACGCCGGCGGTGTATGCACGGATCTTGAACAGGTGCAACTGGATCATCGGATTGTCGACCCGCATCTCGATCATGACGAACACCACCAGAAGGGCCGCACCGCCGAAAACGGTCGCCAGAACGAACGGGCTGGTCCATCCCATGGTGTGGCCGCCGTAAGGCTGGATGCCGTAGACGATGCCGGTGAGCAGGGCGATGAGTCCGAGGCCGAAGGTGATGTTGCCGATCCAGTCGATCGAGCTGGCGACCCTGACACCGTTGTCCTTGAGCTTGAGGTAGGCCCACACGGTGCCGAACAGGCCGAACGGCACAGACACCAGGAATACCAACCGCCACTCGATGGGGGCGAGGACCCCTCCGAGTATGAGCCCGAGGAACGATCCGGTGACCAGGGCGACGCCGTTTATGCCCATGGCCTTGCCGCGTTCGTTCTCCGGGAAGGCGTCGGTGACGATGGCGCTCGAGTTGGCGAAGAGGAATGCACCACCCACGCCCTGGCCGAAGCGCATGAAGATGATCCACAGGGCCCCGGCGGGCCCGGTCATCCAAGTGACGGATAGGAGGATGGAGAACACGGTGAAGATGGCGAACCCGAGGTTGTACATGCGGACCCGGCCGTACATGTCGCCCACCCGGCCGAAGCTGACGACAAGGACCGCTGTCACCAGCAGGAACCCCATCAGGATCCACAAGAAGTACGAGGTGTTGCCCGGAGCCAGAGGCTGCAGATCGATGCCTCGGAAAATGGAGGGCAGCGAGATGAGCAGGATCGAGGTGTTGATGGTCACCATCAGGATGCCCAGAGTGGTGTTGGACAGGGCGATCCACTTGTACCTGTCCTTGCCGCTTCCGGTCACCGTTGACGAGGTCGTCATGGCCATCAGGTCGCCCTCGCCGGACTGATGTGACGGGCTTGGGTCCCAAACGGTCGACTCCCATTACAAATGGCTCTGTGCACCTCGGGGACTCCTTCCGTTCCACCACGTGTGGCCCTGCTCTGTCGTGGTCGCGGTAGGTCGTCCCCGGTAATCGAATCGGGGGCCGGTAGGCGTACCGCTGGTCGCGCTTGTCCTGCCCAGCTACCCGACCATCACATTTGCATGTATCGTACAGGCACTTCGGAAAGTCTACCGGGCACAGTTCGAGGAGGAATCGCAACGTGGACGTCGCTGGCGATGCCATCAGCACCATCGAGATGGAGCTCCTGACCCTGGTCCGCCATCTCGAGACGCTGGGTCGCAAAAGTTCGCTGTACCTGCAGGTCGACCGGTCCGGCTATCTGGCCCTCCGCATGCTGGCCCGTCTGGGTCCACTTCCCACCACCACCTTGGCCGACGCTCTCCAACTCGATGCGTCGACCGTGACCCGGCAGGTCAACACCCTGGTGAGCAGCGGGTTCGCACAGCGCCTGCCCAACCCCAGTGACGGGAGGTCGTCACAGCTGGCCATCACCGCCGCCGGACGACGGGTCATGCGCGAGGTCGAGCGGGGCCGGCGTCGGATTCTCCGGCAGATGTTCGACGAGTGGAGCGAAGAAGAGCGTCAGACGCTGGGCGAGATGTTGACCAAGCTCAACATCTCCCTCATCGATCAGGTCGAGCGGACCAACCAACTCACGCGACCCTGAACGTCGCATTCACCGGTCCGCCTTGGCCCCTGTTCGGGGCACATTGGCGTTAGATTGGCCGACCGGTGGGCCGCGCAGTTCAAAACGAGACGGAGGTGGACAATGGATGCGCCCGTTGTCGTCGGCGACAGCTTCGAGGGATCGGATGATCCCGTGCCCGCCCGACTGGACATGGTCGTCCTGAGCGCCTGCCAGCTGCCCCGACTGCGTGCCTTCTACCGGGCCCTGGGTTGGCAGGAGCGGCCGGGGGCTTCCGACGCGCTGGCCACCTTTGTCCTGGGGGGAATCGACCTCACGCTCTATCCCGTTGGATCCGATCCCCAACCGGCCGGCTCGTCGACCGGGGACCGACCCGGAGTGACCTTGGTGGTGCGGGTCGATGCTGCCGATCAGGTCAACCGATGCTTCGACACTGCCTTGCAGGCCGGCGCCACAGCGGTGGCGCCTCCACAGGACCATCCCTGGGGCGGTCGATCCGCTGTTCTGGCTGATCCGGAGGGAAACCGCTGGGAGTTCCTGTGGACGGCCGGCACAGGAGTCGACGGCCGGGCCACTGCCGGCGACGGCCCCCGCCGGTGATGAGCGGACCGATGCTGCCCCGAACGTCGGTCTCCCCACCCGGTTACCACCGTCCCATCCGCCTCCGCCGCGACACTCGACGGCGAAGGCATTGGTGCGCCCTCCTGGCACTGGCCGTCGTGGCTGTCGGTGCTCTGGTTCCGTTGGGCGCACCCCCGGCTTCCGCCGGCCTCCCGGGCACCTACAGCAATCCTCTCTCCCCCTTGGATACCCCGGACTCGGATGTCGTGCGGCTGGGCAGCCAGTACTACGCCTTCTCCACCGGGGACGGGTTCTTCAACGTCCCGGTCATGACCACCGACAACCTGGCCCGTTGGCCTCAGACCCTCCTGTTCAGCCCCGATGTCAGCGAAGCCCTGCCCTGTCAATCGGGCACCGTGACCGCCGGTACCTGCCAGATCAGTGCCTGGGCGTCGCGGGCGCCGGGCAATGGTGCAGCCTGGGCCCCATCGATGATCCAGGTCGGTGGTCGGTTCTATCTGTTCTACGCCGCATGGGACCCCTCGGTCGGCCACTACTGCGTCGGGGTGGCCGAGGGAACCGATCCGGTCGGCCCCTACGTCGACCATTCGGCCGGACCCGTCGTCTGCCAGGCCAATCTGGGTGGCTCCATCGATCCCGACGTCTACCAGGGTGCCTCGGGCACCTACCACCTAGCCTGGAAGAACAACGACGGTATGGGCTCGACGTCGCCCGCCACCTTGTGGTCATCTGCCGTCATCTTCGACGGCGACGGCGCCTCCCTGAGCGGGCCGACTACCGCCCTCCTCACCCAGAACAGGGCTTGGGAGACCACCATCGAACAGCCCGAAATGGTCGACCTGGGTGGTCGGTGGCTGCTCTTCTTTTCGGGTGGGGACTGGCAGACCAGCAGCTATGCCATCGCCTACGCCGACTGCCAGGGACCCACCGGCCCCTGTAGTGACCCCGACGGCACGGCGGTATTCGCATCGAAGGGGTCGGCGGCCGGACCGGGAGCGCCATCGATCTTCACCGACACCAGTGGGACGCTATGGATGGCCTACAACGCCTGGACAGCCGGCCACGTCGGCTACCCGACCGGTGCCCGCAGTCTCCGGATGGACCCCCTGTGCGTCGTCGACGGGACGCCGATCCTGCTCGGGCCCTCCTCGACCCCACAACCGCTCGCACCGACCTGCCCGGACCAGCTGGGCCAGGGCTACCGACTGGTGGCAACCGACGGTGGCATCTTCTCCTTCCGGGCTCCATTCCTCGGTTCGATGGGTGGTCAGCGGTTGAACGCCCCGGTGGTGGGAATGGCCGCGGACCCCACCGGCGGGTACTGGGAGGTGGCCTCCGACGGGGGAATCTTCTCCTTCGGCGCCCCGTTCTACGGGTCGCTTGGCGGCCACACCATCCGCGCACCGGTGGTGGGTATGGCCGTTGCACCCGACGGCGGCGGTTACTGGGAAGTCGATCGACTCGGGGACATCGCCAGTTTCGGAGACGCCCTCAATCTCGGGTCGATGGGGGGCACCCGCCTCAACAAGCCCATCGTGGCCATGGCCGCCGGGCCGGACGGTGGTGGCTACTGGGAGGTGGCCTCCGACGGGGGCATCTTCGCCTTCGGCAACGCCCACTTCTACGGGTCGATGGGCGGTCATTGGCTCAACGCGCCGATCGTGTCGATCGCCCCCACACCCGACGGCGGTGGTTACTGGGAGGTGGCCTCCGACGGGGGCATCTTCGCCTTCGGCGACGCCCGTTTCTACGGGTCGATGGGGGGCACCCGCCTCAACAAGCCCGTGGTGTCGATGACGTCCACGCCCGACGGCCGCGGTTACTGGGAGGTGGCCTCCGACGGGGGCATCTTCGCCTTCGGCGACGCCCGCTTCTTCGGGTCGATGGGAGGTACCCGCCTCAACGAACCGGTGGCGTCGATGGCGAGCTTCGGCGGCTGAGCCGGTCAGAGCTCGGGCCTCGGAGCATCAGCCATCGGCCTGCCGCGCATCAGGGATCAGCGCCAGCGCAGGTCCGTAGGCGTCGGATCAGCCGACGGCGGCTCTCAGCGACCCTGCCAACGCGGCGTGCGGCCCTCGGACACCGCCCGCCCACCTTCTGCGGCGTCCTCGGTGTTTGCGACCATTATGCGCATGGTCTCACCGAAGCGTATGGCCTCGACCGGAGGTAGGGAGGCCGAGCGCATGGCCACTTCCTTGCTGGCCCGAGCGGCCAGGGGAGCGGCCGACACCAGCCGACCAGCCAGAGCACGAGCTTCATCCATCAACCTCTCGTGGGGCACCACCCAACCGGCCAGTCCTATGTCCTTGGCCCGGACGGCGTCGATCCGGTCACCGGTGAGAAGCATCTCCATGGCGTACTGCCAATTGATCCTCTGCGGTAGCCGGATGGCACCGACCACGGCAGGGACTCCCATCTTGACTTCGGGATAGCCGAACTCGGCCCGATCGCTGGCCATCACGAAGTCACACCAGCTGACCAGGGTGAGACCGTAACCAAGGCAGAACCCGTTGACGGCGGCGATGACCGGCTTGTAGATCTCCCAACCGCTCTCGAACGAATTGACAGTGGGTTTCTCCCAAAAAGTCCCGGCGAATTCCCCGGTCGACCCGACCCCCTCACGTAGGTCGGCACCGGCACAGAAAGCCCTGCCTGCGCCGGTGACGATGGCCACCCAGGCCGCCTCGTCGCTCCGAAACCGGTCGAAGGCGTCATTGAGAGCTCGACGCATTTCGGCATTGATGGCGTTGAGGGCGCCGGGCCGGTTGTAGGTGATGGTGGCGACGTGACCGTCCAGCTCGTAGGTGGCAAGCGCGCTCATTGGGACAGCATGCCCTATTCGACGCTGTCACTTATCCGGCCGTGTGGCTGACCCACGACCGAACGTTCCCGGGCCTGCCTCAAGCCGCAGCCCAAGGGACTGCATAGCCAGCGGCGCAGGAGCAGTATGGCTCCCTCACATGCCGGCACGGTCATCGACAGCTGAGGCGCCCTGCCAACACGGCGGCGGAGCGCCTCAGCTCGTCAGATGATGTGGCTCGTCAGATGATGTGGCTCGTCAGGTGAAGTTGAGAGACGAGGGGCTACCGAAGGTGAAGGCGGAGTAGGGGCCCCAGGTCGAGGAACAGGCGTACAAGACATTGGTGATCAGGGCCAGGAGGGCGGCCGGCGATGAAGCGAACGAGCCGGTAATGGTGGTCGTCGCTCCCGAAGGCGCCGATATCTGGTCGAACGATCCCGACGGTGAGACCAGAGGAATCGTGCCGTTGACGTAGGTGACCACCGTTGGCCGGATGGCCGGGGTTGCCGTCCACGTGACCTTCAACTTCATGGCCCGGATCACATCCTGGGTGTTGAAGTTGGGGCAGCCGTTGGCAAACGTGCCAGTGGCCGAATTGATGAGCTTGCCCACCCCTTTGACGGTCATTCCGGTGATGGTCACCGGTGTGCCGGCTGTCGTCACAGTCGCGCTCGCGGTACACGAACTGGACGTGCCGAGGAATTTGACCGTTTCACCGAAGCTCGTTCCCGAAGCCAGCAGGTGAGGATGGAAGGTGCCGGTCCCGCTGATGGCGCAATTGGCCGTCCCGATGGCGGGGAGCGGGTTGGCCGACGCCACACCGGTGCCGACGAACGTCACCGCCGCGCTCAGAAGAACAACCCCGGTAATGCAAAGCAAAAATCTTTTCATGAACTCCCCCTACCTGTCATGGCCCGCCAAAGCCGAGCCGCCAATGTGTGCCTGGCCCGCTCGGTGCGGAGAACGCCGCCGAGCTAGCTCCGGGCACAGTAGCGCGTGGATGATCGGCTGTCGCCTGGCCCACCAGCCTGTGTGATCGAGTCCGTGGTCGAGCCTGTGGCCGGCGTCGGCCGCGGGGGCTGGAGCGTTCGGAACCGATGCCCGCCGAGCACGCCATCGGCAGCCTCCCGGGCTACACCCTGTTCGCCGGCTCGACCATCGGCAAGTGCCAACTCGCCGGCGGTGGCGGACAACACATCGCACAACAGCAAAGCCGGTGGTACCGACTTCAGCCTGTTCCACGAGGCCGGGCCGTTGGCTGTGTGGCCGGCTCTCCACTTGCCTTTGTGGCCGGCTCCCCACTCCTGACCGGATGGCGACGGACAAGGTCCCGACTGTGGACCGTACCCTGTAGGCGTGCGGGCTCCCGTGATCACCTACCGGCACGGCTACGCCTTCGACCTGACCCCTGAGCAGCTGTGGGAGCGCATCGAGCAGACCGACAAGTTCGAAGAGTGGTGGCCGTGGCTCACCGAGCTCCGGATCGAGGGCGCCGGTCTGTCGGCCGGGTCGGTGCTCTACGGCGTCGTCACCCCGCCCCTGCCCTACCGCATGCGACTGCGGGTCGAGCTGGTCCGCTGTGAGCGTCCCCACGCCATCGATGCCACTGTCGGCGGGGACCTCACCGGTCACGCCCACCTCCGCCTTGGTGAGGATGGCGAACGAACCTGGGCGGAGGTGGCCTGGGCGGTGGAGATGCAGCAGCCGGCCATGCGACTCGCCAGCCGGATCGGTCGTCCCCTCCTGCAATGGGGGCACGACCGGGTTGTCGAAGTTACGGTCGCCGGCTTTCGCCGGAGACTCGGTGTTGCCGACACCTGACTCCGACGACCGGGACCGTCGCCGCCTGGTGCACATCGGACCGTGGGCTTAAGCGCAGGGAGGGACTCGGAACAGACGGCCTTCCAACCGCACCGAAGGGACAGCCCTGGAAGCCAGGAGAACCGCGGCGCGACAATCTTTTCGTGAAGCGAAGGGTGCTCGCTCCGGTCGTGTTTGCCGCCACAGTCCTGGGCATTGCCGGCTGCGGCAGCTCACCAGCGGCCAGTCCCGTAACCACAACCACAACCACAACCACAACCGTGGCCACGACAACAACAACCACCACGACGACCACGACGACCACGACGACCACGACGACGGCGACCACGACGACGAAGCAGACGCTTCCGCCCGTCAACCTTGAGACGCTGCCGATTCCGTCCGATTACACCTGCTCTACCAGTCTCTACCTCTCGTCCCCAGCGAACCAAGCAGCAGGCGAGTGCGTCCCGTACGCCTACCTGGTCGGCGGAACGGCTTCAGACTCCAACAACAACACAGCTTGCCCGGCAGGTTCTTTCATGACTATGGGTCCCGTGCAGTGCGGCAACGAGACCGGCATCGTGACCCCGGTTCCGCCCGGCCCAAACACCTGCTCGGCACCGGGAGGATCGTGCGCCTCGTCGAACGTGCCACTTTCTTCGCAGGCGACGGTCATCTCCTGGGCAGCCATCGATTTCCCGACAGGGAAGTGCCCGTCGGCTGGTTATTACTTCGGCGAGACCAACGGTGTCGCAACCTGTGTGCCCTACTCCTACCTACCTGGGGGAACGTCCGCCAACCCGAACAACGACACGGCATGCCCGGCCGGCTCCGGGCTGAAGGTGGCAAAGCTGACCGGAACGCTGTGCACACAGGATGCGGTGCCCTATGACATCGTCGCCCCCGTCACAGATTGACCATCGATGAGCCGCATCCCTGAGTTCTTCGCCTTGCCTCGTGCGCAATGACCTGGGGCAAAGGATGCACCCACCACCGGGACATTGGGACAGGGTGATCATCGAATTCCCTGATAGGCCGTATTCAGGCGCGGTGGAATCCCCAACCGTAGAGTGGCCGGGATGACAGTGGCAGCGTTTCGCCGGCGAATCGAACCATCCTGATCGGATTGGCCGGTTCACGCCGGGGACGGACCCAGGCATTGCCCGCCAGGCGCAACCGGTTCGCCGTCGCCTCGGCTCTCGGCTACTTTTCGAGGATGGGGAAGCCTCAGAGGGGCAGGGCGGGCAGGGCGGGCAGCCGGGGGGGACCGCCGGTACTGGCCACGGTGACGATCCTGGTGCTCCTGGCCGCCACCGGCCCGATGGTCCTGGGTGGGTCCGCCACGTCACCATCGGGCAACCCGTCCTTGTCCAGTGTGGTCAGAATCTCACCGGACGAGGTCTACCTGGGGTCGGGTACTCCCAAGGCCCTGACCACCAGGGGCCAGGGACCACCGACCACCGCTGAATGTCTGAGCAACTATGGAGTCGCCTGTTACCAGCCGTTCCAGATCCAATCGGCCTACGACCTACAGCCCCTCTTCGACCAGGGGATCGACGGGAAGGGCCAGACCATCGTCATTGTGGACGCCTTCGGATCCCCTACTGCGGCCAGCGACCTCGCCGTGTTCGACCATGCTTTTGGAATCCCCGCGCCGCCATCCTTCAAGGTGATCCAGCCTTCGGGTGCCATTCCACCGTACGTGGCCGACGGCCTTAGGGAAGGTTGGGCCGGTGAAACGGACCTGGATATCGAGTACTCCCATGTGATGGCGCCCGATGCCAACATCCTGTTGGTAGAGACACCGAAAAACGAGAACGAGGGCACGAGCGGCTTCCCTCAGATCGAAACGGCGGAGAAGTACGTCGTTGCCAACCACTTGGGCGGTGTGATCAGTCAGAGCTTCGGCGCCACCGAGCAGACCTTCCCTTCGCAGGCTTCCTTGCTTGCTCTGCGGGGTGCCTACGTGGACGCCGCCCAAAGCGGCATCACTGTGCTCGCTGCCTCGGGTGACAGCGGCGCCGCCGACGTCAACCAACACGGAAAGTACTACGACTTTCCGGTTACGTCGTGGCCCGACAGCGATCCTCTGGTGACCGGCGTGGGTGGCACACAGCTCCATCTCGCCGACAACGGGCAGGTGACCGCACCAGCCACCGTGTGGAACGACACGTACAACACGCCCACACAGAAGTACATCACAGGAAAGAATGGGCCCAGTCCGCTTGCCGGGGGGGGCGGCCTTTCCGTCGTCTTTCCCCGACCGGACTACCAGAACCCGGTCAAGAGTGTGGTGGGCATACAACGCGGCGTGCCCGACATCTCCATGAGTGCGGCATGCAATGGCGCCGTCGATGTGTACCAGGGCTTCCCCGGCCAGGCCGGCTGGTTCCCCACATGCGGTACCAGCGAAGCCACCCCTCTCTTTGCCGGGGTGGTGGCCCTCGCCGATCAGATGGCCGGCCATCCGCTCGGTCTCATAAACCCCGCGCTCTACGCCATGGCGCGGGCGGGAGACCCCGGCATCGCTGACGTGACCTCCGGAAACAACACGGTCACCTTCCGCTACGGCGGCACACTCCACACCGTTCCCGGGTTCACCGCTCGCCGTGGTTACGACCTCGCATCCGGCGTCGGTACGGTCAATGCCGCCCAGTTCGTTCCAGAACTGGCCCAGGCTGCATCGTCCGGCTCAGGCTGACCGATGCGGCCCCGGCGGGCGGCGATGTACAGCTAGAGGGCGTAGCCTCGGTCAAGGCAGAGCGGTCGATTGCGACCCTCCGTCAACCGAAGAAGGGGTATCACGACATGGCCATGCCGGAGAACATCTTTGTCTTCATAGGCACGTATCCGAGCGAGGAGGCGGCACGCGCCGACTCCGACCTCATCGAGGAGCTCCACAAGGCCGGGGCGGTCGGGACCTTCGATGCGGCGGTGGTGGCCAAGGACGAATCAGGAAGGATCCACATCGAGAAGGATGAGATGGCCACCCGGCACGCCGGGTGGGGTGGCGCCGCCGCCGGTGCCCTTGTCGGTCTTCTGTTTCCTCCCGCCTTGATCGGTACCGTGCTGGTGGGCGCGGCAATCGGTGGGGTGTCCGGCCATCTGTGGCGGGGTATGTCCCGCTCGGATTTCAAGGAGCTGGGCGAGACCATCGATGCCGGACACGCTGCGCTGGTGGTGGTCGGCGAGAACAAGCTCGAGCAGACCTTGCAGACCAGTGAGTTCTCGGCCGAACGATGGATCGTCAAGAACCTCGACGTGAGCCCCCGCGATCTGGATTCCGCCGTCCAAGAAGCAGCCAAGGAACTGATCCAGACCGAGGATTAGTCAGCCAGAGCGTCCAGGGAGCGATCGGCCAGAGCAGTGACGGTGTCGTTCTGTCTGTAACATTCCGACGAGTCACTCGTCAGAAGTCGAGTCACCCGTTAGAAGTGAGGTCAGAAGTGGATCAGGCCAAGGCCCAGGAGCTACTGCGCGCAGACCGCCTCCGAACCGAGCAGCTGCTGGCCGACACGAGGGCCAGTGGCAGCGCTGACCGAACGGCGGCCGATCAGTCCGGAGACATGTTCGATTCAGCGGAGCCTCTCACGGAGGAGGGAACCGACCAATCGGTGACGGCTGAGCTCGAGGCCCGTCTGGCGGCCATCGGTAGAGCGGAGCAGCGTCTGGCTGCCGGAACCTACGGCCTGTCGGTCCGAAGCGGCTCACCCATTCCCGACGATCGACTCGAAGCCGATCCCTCTGCCGAGCTGACCATCGAGGAAGCGCGGGACGTGGGCTGAAGGGAGACGGTTGTCCACCTGACGGCCGAGTCCCACCCGGGCCTTACCCGAGGCGTATGCCGGCCAGCTGGACCCCTTGGGCGACCAGACGACCGGTGTGGTCCCAGACGAAGCACGACTCGTCCACCCGCTGCGCATCGATCAGTTGTGCCCGCTGCAAGACCCGCACCGGGCCGGGGGCAGGCAGGGCGCGCACGTAGACGGTCAACTCCAGGGTCGGCACCCACCCCGAGAACTCGATGTCGAAGGTGGCGGGGGGAAAGGCGTCGACAGCGAACAGGAGCGAGATCGGGTCGAACGCTTGGCCGGAGGGAAGCTCCAACCAACCCCGCAACTCGCCGACACCCTTCGGATGGCCGGTGGTGAAGCCGAGTGATCCGGGCTCGAGTCTTATGTCGATCTGCTCCATGATCGCCACCCGCATCCCGTTGGGCGTGTGTGGCTCGAAGGGCTCACACTCTTCGAAAGCGACGCTGGTCCTGGCCGGGAGGCCCTGTTCCCAGTAGGGCTGGGAGTCGGCATCGAGTCGGCTGGTCGTCACCAGGGCCTCGACACAGGCGTCCCCGCCCTGGCTCATTCGGCTACGAACCTGGCTGGCCGATCGTCCGCCCCGCAACAGCTCCGTCTCGATGGACACCGGGCCGGGATCCGGCGAATGCAGGTAGTGAGCACTGGCGGCGATCACATGTTGATGGGCAGTCACCGCCGTGGCCGCCCGCCCCATCATGGCCAGCAGATAGCCGCCATTGGGCTTGCCGCCAATGGTCCACTCGGCATCGACCACGCCATCGAAGTGTCCGGCGACACCGGCGGTCACCTCCGTTACCTTGGCAAAGGAGGACGGCTTCACGCTGGCCAATCGGTCCTGACCCATCGGCGGAACACTAGTGGGTTGTTTAATAGAACGCAATCCGATAGAGTCCGTTTCATGACGGGATCCACGCTCCTCGGAGAGGCCCCGCCGGTGGGTCAGGAGAAGTCCTCACCGCGGCAGGTCCTCATCATCGTCTGTGCCGGCGTGGTGCTGGCCAGCCTCGACCTGTTCATCGTCAATGTGGCCCTCCCCCAGATCGCCCGGGACCTGGGAGCGTCCGATCTGGGTCAGCTGTCCTGGGTGCTCAACGGCTACGCCATCGTCTACGCCTCGCTGCTCGTCTTCTTCGGTCGGTTAGCCGACCGTTACCGGCGCGATCGTGGCTTCCTCCTCGGCGTGGCCATCTTTACGGCGGCCTCGGCGGCCTGCGCCGCCTCCACCAGCGTGGGAATGTTGATCGGCTTCCGTCTCGTCCAGGCGGCGGGGGCCGCCCTCCTCACCCCCACCTCCTTGGGACTGGTCCTCGCCTCTTACCCGCCGGAGCGCCGGCACGGGGCCGTGCGGGCGTGGACGGCGACCGGCGGGATGGCGGCCGCCATCGGACCTGTGGTGGGTGGGCTCCTGGTGGCGGCCAACTGGCGGTGGGTCTTCCTGGTCAACGTGCCGATCGGGATCGTCGCGCTGGTTGTGGGCTGGCGCCGTCTCCCCCACATCCCCGGTCATAAGACCAAACCGCCTGATCCCCTGGGAGTGGTGCTGGCCACTGCCGGTGTCGGCCTCCTGACCTTCGGCATCGTCGAAGGGAGTGACTGGGGTTGGACCTCCCCCGCCATCGTGGCCACCATCGCCGCCGCCATCGTACTGATCGCTCTCTTTGTGCTTCACTGCGTGACCAGTCGGAACCCTCTCATCGACCCAACTCTCTTCCGATCCCTCCCGTTCACCGGTTCGTCGCTCGTCGCTATCTTCTTTTCGGCAGCCTTCGGCGCAATGTTGCTCTCCATCGTCCTGTGGGAACAGGAGGTCTGGGGCTGGTCAGCTCTACGCGCCGGCCTCGGTATCGCCCCCGGACCGCTGATGGTGCCTCTGATGTCGTTTGTGGTCGCCGGAAGGCTCATTGCCCGCTACGGACCTGCGCTGGTGATCAGCCTGGGCAGCCTGGCCTTCAGCGCTGGTGTGGGGTGGTGGGCCCTGGCCGTTACCGTCAGTCCGAACTACGTCACGGGCGTACTGGGCGGGATGCTCCTGACCGGTATCGGGGTCGGTCTGACCCTTCCCACCATGATGGCAACGGCATCGTCCTCCCTGCCGTCGGCGTCGTTCGCCACCGGGTCGGGCGTCGTCAACATGATCCGTCAGACGGGACTGGCCCTGGGAGTGGCCATCCTGGTGGCCGTACTGGGTACCGCCACCCACCGGGGCGCCGGGGAGCTCGACGCCTTTCGCCACGCCTGGTGGGTCATCGCCGGCATCGCCGTGATCGGCATCGTGCCCGCTCTGGCCCTGCTGCGCCGACCGGCGGCTTCAGGGAGTACCGGCTGATCGGCGATCGAGCGCCATCCTCCGTTCAGCGGGGGGCCGGGCCGATAGCGGCGGCCACCCGGTGACCGGACCGGACGGCACTCTCCATGTACCCCGCCAGGGTTTCGGTGTGTTCGCCGGCGAACCAGATTGCGCCGTGAGCCTGGCGCACGATCGGCCAGAACCGGGTCAGCTGGCCCGGGGCGTACACGGCGTAGCCGCCTCCGGTGTAGCGCTCGTCCGACCAGGCCATCGTGGTGGCGATGTCGCTCTTGTCCGGCGTCCCCTCGGGGTAGACGATACCGAGCTGCTTCTGGTACGAGGCTATTCGGTTCAGAGCACCAAGAGCGGCACCAGAACGGGCGGCGTCCCCGGTAACGAACTGGGTGAGCACTCCGGGACGTTCGGCGCCACCCGGCATGGAGTCGGTAGCGTCCCAGCCGGTGCCGAAGGGTAGGTCGGTGATGGTGAAACCCGACAATCCCTCGGACAGCCAGAACCGCCGCTCAAACTGTGTCGACACCTTCAATGCATGGCCCAGATCGAGCTCGTTGATCATCGCCGTCACGCTGGGCGAAAGCGGGGGGACGAAGGTGACGGCGCGGAGAGCCGGCGGCGGGGCGGCCAAAACGAGATGGGCGGCGTCCAACGGCTTGGCACCTCCCCTCCCGGCATTCACCCGGACGCCCCACCCGTACTGTTCGACTGTGGTCACCGGTGAATTGAGTCGCACGGCAGCTCCGAGGTCGCGCGCCATTGCTTCAGGAAGCGTGCTGTTCCCCCCGGCGATCCGCATGGTCTCCACACCTGATTCCGGCAGAGCCTGATCAACAACAGATTGTTGGAGCACAAAGAGGAGTGACACCTGGTCGAGTTGGGCGTTGTAGTTGCCCCGGTAGTCGGTCTGAACCAGGAGCTCAGCGTTGGGGTCGAGTGTCTGGGTGGCGGCAAAGTCCTGAAGCGATCGCCTGTCCCACAGTTCCGCCTGGGGCGCACGTTCAGGGTGGGCGGGGTCCAGGTCTCCAGCCAGCTCGAGGAGGGCGTCGCCGAAGGCCACGTATCCGGTCAGCGCCTTCGGGTCGGCGACGGAAAGGGCCTCGAGAACAGTGCGTCTTCCGGCCCTGTACACCGCCGCATCCTGCAATTTGTCCGCCGGCCTGTGGGCCAGCGCCAGGCGGTAGTGACGGGCCAGCGCCTGCATCTGTACATGGTTGTCGTCGATGGACTCGCCGCCGGCCTCGACGTGCAAACCTTCGGTAAAGGGGCTGTAGAGCGTGTGAACGCGGCCACCGACCCGACTCCGGGCTTCGAGCACCGTCACTTCCCAGCCCCCGCCGCGGAGCGCCAGCGCGGCAGTGAGACCGGAGAGGCCGGCGCCCACCACGATGACCCGCCCCGACGTCGCCGGCTCCGGGCGCGGCGCGGTTGTGCAACCACCGGCTACAACTGCGGCCGCTACGGCAGCGGAGCCCAGGAACTGTCTCCGGGACAGGAACGGAGGGGACACTACGACCTCAGGGTAGTACCCGGCCCCCCATGACTCGCTCGACACCGAACTCGGAGAACGACTTGTCGATCAGGTCGGGCCACCTGGAGACCTCGCCGGCAGACCTGCGTGTCCACCAACTGGGCTGACGATACGATCGTACGACAGTCTGGCGGCTGGAAATGAAGGAGTCTTGTGGCATGACCGTTCGCCTTAACCACACGATCGCCTGGTGTCGCGACAAGAGAGAATCGGCGGAGTTCCTGGCGGACATTCTCGGTCTCGATCCACCAACTCCGTTCGGACCCTTCCTCGTCGTAGAGCTTTCCAATGACGTCTCCATCGACTATCACGAGATGGACGGCGTCATCAGCCCCCAGCACTACGCATTTCTGATCAGTGAGAACGAATTCGATGAGATCTTCGGTCGAATCCGCCAGCGTGACATCCAATACTGGGCTGACCCCGGCCTGCGCGAGCGTGGAGAGGTCAGCAGGGCCGATGGGGGACGGGGCATCTACTTCAAAGATCCCGACGACCACCTTCTGGAGGTCATAACCCGGCCCTACGGAAGCGGGTGAAGCTTGTCGGCCGAGTCGCTCCCCCACCGCATCCTGATGCCGGCACCGTGCCCCGACCGCCAGGGGCAGATGGATCAGCCGGCGGGCCATCCCATCTGATCCTCACCACCCTTGACCATCAGGTCCACGACCGACCTGTGGCCGCGCCCGTCCGTGTCCACCCTGATCACAGGTCGACTAGTGACCCGATTCGTAAGTTCTTGACTGATTAGGGAATTTCCCTGTCATCGTGCGCGTTCCTCCCATTGTCAGCGACGATGGGAGGCAGCGATGGGAAAACGAGGACCCGCACCGGTCGAAGTGGTGCTGAGTGATGACGAGCGAGCAACTCTTGAGCGGTGGGCCAGGCGGCCGAAAAGCGAGCAGTCCCTTGCCTTGCGGTGTCGCATCGTGCTCGCCTGTGCCGACGGTCTGGGTAACTCCGAGGTGGCAGAACGGCTCGAGGTGAATGTCGCCACGGTCAGGAAGTGGCGGAACCGCTTCGCTGCTGACCGGCTCGAGGGGCTGCACGACGAGCCCAGACCTGGAGTCCCACGCAAGTTCGGCGATGATGACGTTGAAGCGCTCATCGTGAAGACGCTGACCGAGAAGCCCAAAGGTGCGACCCACTGGTCCACTCGGGACATGGCCAGGGCCACCGGCATGAGCCAGCCGACGGTTGCCCGCATGTGGAAAAGCGTTCGGGCTGAAGCCCTGGGCCACGGACACGTTCAAACTCTCGGAAGATCCCCTGTTCATCGAGAAGGTCCGTGACGTTGTCGGCATCTACATGAATCCGCCCGAACACGCCGTCGTGTGCTGTGTCGATGAGAAAACCGGCATCCAGGCCCTCGACCGGACTCAACCCATTCTTCCGATGCGACCCGGTCAGGTGGAGCGTCGCACCCACGACTACAAGCGCAACGGCGTGACGGATCTATTCGCGGCTTTGAACGTCGCCACCGGTGAAGTGATTGCCACGACGAGGCGGCGTCATCGGGCCGAGGAGTTCAAGCAGTTCCTCACGGAGATCGACAAGGCGGTTCCTGCTGACCTCGAGGTCCATGTCGTCCTCGACAACTCTTCGACGCACAAGACACCAGCCATCAGGACGTGGCTGTTGCGGCATCCCCGTTTCCACTTTCACTTCACACCGACCAGCTCGTCCTGGCTCAACCTGGTGGAACGCTGGTTCGCAGAACTGACCCGCAAACTCCTGCAGCGTTCGGCCCACCGCAGCGTCCAGTCACTCGAGAAGGACCTCCGCCAGTGGACGGCAACGTGGAATGAAGACCCTCGTCCGTTCGTGTGGCGCAAGACCGCAGACGAGATCCTGGAGTCCCTGGCTGGATACTGCCAACGAATCTCTGAATCGGGTCACTAGTCGGAGGGCGTGTAAGTGAACTCGTCGACCGGGGTGACAATGCTCGTCCCCTTGGCGGTGGTCACTGTCACATCCACTGTTCCCGTGCCCGAAGGCGCGACGGCCGCGATGGACTTGGTTCGACGGTCCACGGTGTAACTGACTGCCGGGGTCAGGCCGAAGTCCACGGCGGTGACCTTGGTGAACCCCGACCCGGTGATCGTCACCGTTTGCTCGGCGGGGCCCACGTCCGGTGAAACTGATGTCACCTTCGGGACTCTCAAGGCAAAGTTGTAGTGGTCGGCCGGATCTATGGGGCTCGAGCCGTCGGGACCGGTAACGGTGATGTCCACTTGACCAACGGATTCAGCGGGGGAAATGGCCGTGATCGCCTGTGCTGAGTCCACGACGTAGCTGGTTGCTGCGGTCGAGCCGAAATCAACGGAAGTTGCCCCGAGGAGGTCCGAACCAGCAATTGTCACCCGGTTGCCTCCTGTTGAGGCTCCAATCTTGGGAGAGACGCTCTGGATGGCCGGCGTGGTGACGTAGGTGAACTCGTCAGCCGGAACGGGGGCGCTGGTTCCATCGCCGGTCGAAACGAGGATGTCGACCGTTCCCGTCCCCGCCGGCGAAACGGCCACGATGGTGCTGTTCGACTTGGGGAAGAAGCTGGCGGCTGGAGTCAATCCGAAGTCGACCCCGGTGACACCGACCACGTTTTTGCCCGTGATGGTGACGGTGGTGCCACCGTTCACCGAACCGTGATCGGGAACGACCGATTTAACGGTGGGGACATGGGACATGTGGGCCGCAGCCGTTCCCGATAGTCCCATCACGAACGCACCGGTGGCCACGATGACGGTGGCCGCCAGCAGGCTGAGCTTGCGCATTCCCATCCCCCCCTTTGATCTGGGACGCCAACAGACGCCGGACGTACGGTAGCTGCCGCTGATTGGCCCATCAACCGCAGTGGGCGATGAAGTAAGGCTGGATGAAGCGGGCAGGCATTGGTCAGGGAACAAAGACGACCCGTTGACCAGGGGCGATGGGCGCATCCCAGACCGCCTCGATTTGGCTGAGCGGTGCCGGGACGGCGTCAATGGCATAGGTGCCGGTCGAGATTTCGGCGGCCAGGGCGGGAAGCTCGCTGATGTAATCCGGGCCTCCGACAGATCCTTGACCACTGCCGACGATCTGCAAGCGAGCAGCGCGTAGCCATGCCGAAGGGAGCGTGATCTGTAGACCCGACACGGAGCCGACCTCGACCCAAGTGAGTGGACGGCTCTTGTCGCTGCGGTGCATGAGCACGGTGGGCATGATGCGCTCGGTCGCCGAGCCCCAGAGGTAGTCGATGACGACGTCGATATCGGTGGCGGCTTCTCCAAGTGCTCGATCGGTTGCACCCGTATCGCCGGCCAGTGAGATGGTGGTGTCGGCGCCGAGCTCAGCCAGAAGGGCGAGTCTCTCGCCATCGCGACCGGCAGCAACCACATTGCCGGCGCCCAGACGCTTGGCTATCTGGACGGCCAGGCGCCCCGCGTTGCCGGTGGCGCCGAGCACCAGGACGCTTTGCCCGGGCTGGAAGGCGATACGTTTGCGCAGCGCGATCCACGAGGACATAGCCGGATTCATCGCCGCGGCGACTGTCACCACGTTGGTGTCGGCGGGCAGCACGAGGCTGCGTCGAGGGTCGATGGCGACCTGGTCGGCCATACTCCCTAGGTGGGTGTCGTCGAGGATGAAGTAGCGCAGCTGGCCGTCGGGATCACGACCGATCCCGTCCAAGCCGGGAATCATCGGCAGCCGCCCCGTGCTGGCGTAGTGAGAACCGTTGGCGCTCGATCGCGTCCGCGGGTGCAGCCCGGCAGCCACCACGTCGACCACCATCCCATCGGGGCCGGTGGGCGGAGGGGCGTCAAAGGACTCGTAGGCGGGGGGTTCTCCGAATGAGTGGATGACTGCTGCGTTCATGCCCTGACCGTTCCTCTCATCTAGTTCTTGATACGAACAATATTAGGTCGTGACACGAACAACATCAAGGTAGACTGCTTGGGTGAGCGTGCACCGCCCGTCGAGCGATCCCGCCATGCTCGATGCCCTCGTACAGCTGTCCTTCTCGATTCAGGATCTCCTCGGCAAGGTGGCCGCTCGCCATGACGTCTCGGTCACCCAGGTACGACTGTTCGGCTCCTTGCGCGATCGCGAGCCGACGATGACCGACCTCACCGACCACCTGGCCCTGGAGAAGTCCAGCGTGAGTGGGCTGATTGACCGGGCCGAGGCTCGTGGACTGGTCGTCCG
Organism: uncultured Acidimicrobiaceae bacterium; assembly: GCA_963727955.1. GTDB lineage: Bacteria > Actinomycetota > Acidimicrobiia > Acidimicrobiales > RAAP-2 > Bog-756. Next base: position 225,443 of record CAVSII010000007.1, on the reverse strand, counting down.
GACCACGGGCCACCCCGACGGCCGTGCCGTGCGTGTGCGCCTGACCGAGGCGGGCGCCGAACTGGCAGCTCGATTCGCCGACGAAGTGTACGCCGAGCTCCAGAGGGTGTTGTCGCCCTTGTCCGACCGCGACCAGGGTCGACTCTTCCAGCTGGCCGGCGCCGTCCTGGCCGCCCAGACATCGCCCCTCGGTTGAGAAGCGACGGCAACGTCCTCGCCGCGGCTGGAGCCGGTGCAGCAGCGGGTCGGACGGAGCGGGCCGAACTGCGGAGGGGAGGACCGATTCCGGGGACAGCGTGACGGTCGAAGTCCAGCGTTACACTGCCTAGGTTCGGAGCGGGAGGGGGCTTGATGACAGTACGCCGGATGTTCTCAGGGGGGCTCTCTTCACCACGGTGGCGTGTGGTGGCGCCGGCCGTGGTGGTCATGCTGGTCGGTTCGCTGGTGCCGACGATGTCGGCGCAGGCAGCAGGAGGCCACTCCCGGGGACCCGGCTCGGCCAACACCAAGGTTGCGAAGACACCCTTCCCGGCCACCGGTTACTTTTCCATCGGTCAAAAACACGGTCGATCCTTCTTCGTAACACCCACCGGCGAGCCCTTCTACTCGACCGGTATCGACCATGTCTCGTCGGACCCCGACACCGATCAGACAACGGGACTGTGCCCGTACTGCGAGACCATCCAGAGCGAGTATCCGAGTACGGCTGCATGGGCCACAGCCACGGTCTCGCAACTTCGATCATGGGGCTTCAACAGTCTCGGAGCGTTCAGCGACGACAGCACCTTTGCATCCCAGATGCCCTACAGCGTCCAACTCAGTATGGCCAGCGGTGACGACTGGTTCGCGCCTTCATTCGTGACCAACGCCGACGATGTGGCGGCCACCCAGGTGGCTCCGCTGGCCAACGATCCCAATCTCATCGGCTGGTACACCGACAGCGAGCTCGACTGGGGACCGAACGGGGGCGATCTCGATACGCAGCTCCAGCATTATCTGGCGCTTCCCGCGGGTTCGCCCGGTCTGGCCGTCGCCCAGCAGTACGTGGGGAATCCCAACGGATTCGTCTACGCCCTGGCCACTCGGTATTTCCAGGTCACCACGGCAGCAGTACGCATGTACGACACCCACCATCTGATCCTGGGAGTAAAGGCGGAGGGCCAGGAGATCCAGCCTCAGCTGCTCGAAGCGGCTCGGCCCTATGTCGACGTCTTCAGCATCGACGACTACCAGCTCATGCCCGGATTCGCCCAGATCATCGACAGGATCTGGCCGCAGTACCTACCGGTCACTGCGACATTCAACAACTTCGAGAAGTACGTGAAACGCCCGATCATGGTCGCTGAGTACTCCTTCATCGCCAACACGCCCCAGACACCGGACACCGTCCCCGGCGTGTACGCGGTCTATCCCGATCAGACGACGCGCGCTGCCGCCTATACCGACTACATCGCCCCGTTGTACGAATACTCGCCCTGGGTGGTCGGCGACGAATGGTTCGAGTACGTGGACGAACCGCAGGGTGGACGATTCGACGGCGAGAACAACAACTTCGGTGTAGTGGACGTCGAGAACCAGCCGTATCAGGACCTGGTGACCCAGATGGAGATCATGCATTCCATCGCTCCTGACCGCATTGACCAGACGGGTCCGTCCTGCGACTCGTGGGCGGACACCTCCACCGGGGTCGAATGCACGGCTTACATGCCCCAGGAGACTTACCCGCTGACCATCTTCAGCACCGCCCTGCCCGACGGGGTCCAGGGGACCCAGTACTCCAACTACGTCATCACCATCGGTGGCAAACCGAAGTACTCCTTCTCCCTAGCGGTGGGGGACGCCGTGCCGGAGGGTCTCAAATTCGACACGAAGACCGGCCTCCTGTCCGGCAAGCCCAAGGTCTATGGAACCTTCACCTTCACGGTGACAGCGACCGATTCGACGGACCCCACGCCACAGACGTCCACCCAAACCGAGTCGATCACCATCGCCCCGCGGGCGGTGGTGATCACCACGGCCAAGCTCGGCCAGGCCGTGGTGACCAAGGCCTACTCCGAGGGTTTGGCAGCCACGGGAGGGGTGCCTCCCTACACCTGGACGACGTCCAGTGGCGCCTTGCCCCCCGGTCTCACCCTCGGGGCCAATGGCTCGATCCAAGGCGTTCCTATGACGGCCGGGGACTTTACATTCACCGCCGAAGCCACCGACTCGTACGATCCTGCGGACACCGCCACACGGACATTGAGCATCTCCGTGGTCTCCAAGTAGTCGCGCCCGGTCGGCGGACACAACTGGAGATTGTGGAGGTGACGGAACCTGGCATCCCCACCAGAGAGCAGGATGGAGCGGTGTCGAGCACCCGGTAGCGTCCGGTCTCATGACTGACGCCGGACCGAAACGCCTGCAACGACTGACCGAAGAGCTGGAGGAAAGTGGGCTGCAGTTCAGAGGGGGGGACGCCTTCCGGTCGATTCTGGTCGAGGAGATCGATCAGGCTCTCCGCCCACCTGTGCACGAACGCCGGATTGTGAGCAGTGGCACAATCCTGGACCCGATGTCCGATCCGGCCTCGTGGGCAAACGGGACCCAGCTCGACATCTCCCGACAGCCGTTGAACCAGCAGCCCCTTCCAGCCGCCCGCCGCTTCGCCGATGGACTGTCGAGCTGGATCTTGCGTCGGACCGACGGCACGACCGAGTGGATTGTGCTCGATCGCCCCGCCGGCTCGGAGCGGGACCTGGTGGTACTGGCCGATGTACTCGAAGCCACCATTGTCCAGCGCCATCCGGCCGGTACGGTCCGGGTCGTTGGTGACTTCGGCGTACTGCGCTGGGATGGCCTCAGCTGGCACCGTGAGCTGCCGATCGGCAATTGGATTGATCTGGTCACCACCTCGGAGGCTCACGGTGATCTCGAAGTTCTCCAAGCCATGCTCGCCTTCGCCGTTCACGACCTGGGATCCTTGGGCATCGGCTCGCTACTCATCTATCGCCCCCACTCCGATCCGGGCCCACCTGTCGAAGAACCGCTACCGACGCCGCCGCCCCTGCGGATCCGACAGGCAACCCACCTCGCTCCGCTGCGCCATGCCCTGGCCCAAATCGACGGCGCCGCCATCTTCGATGCCAAGGGAGCGCTGCGACGGCTGGGCGTGCGGCTCATCCCCAGCCGCGCCTCGGAAGTGGTGGTCGAAGCGTTTGGAGGCACCCGCCATACCTCGGGTCGTCGTTACAGCCACGACGACCCGTTGGCCACCGTCGTCGTCGTGAGTGAGGACGGCCCGGTCACCCTGCTCCGCAACGGCGCTGTGCTCGGAAGCTCGCGGGAGGGCAGCTGACTCGAAGGGCGCCCGCTGTCGGGAAAGGGCATCGATGTGATGGGCAGCGGACAATCACCGGTACCCAGGCGTAGATTGGGGCAATGAGTTCGCGCTACCCCTTTCCCTCCTCACCCAATGGCTGGTTCGGAATCAGTGGTAGCCCGGAACTCATGCCCGGCGACGTGCAGCCGAAGACGTACTTCGGGCGGGACCTCGTGCTCTTTCGTGGCGAGGACGGGACGGCGCGGGTCTTCGACGCCCACTGCCCCCACTTCGGAGCCCACTTGGGCGTCGGCGGTCAGGTGTGCGGCGACGGGATCGCATGCCCGTTTCATGGTTGGCGTTTCGACGGCGACGGCCAACTGGTCGAGGTGCCGGGGCTGGACAAGGCGCCACGGGTCGCTGCCCAGGTGTGGCCGGTGTGTGAGCGGAATGGGCGCATCTTTGTATGGCACCACGCCGGCGGTGCTCCCCCCGACTACGAGGTGATCGGCTACCGGGCCGATGAAGCGAACTGGACGCCTTGGCGGTGCAACACCTATCGGGTGCGGGTCCATGTCCAGGACCTGACGGAGAACATCATCGACCGAGCGCACTTCTCGGCTGTCCACGACATGGCCCGACCCACAAGGGACCACTTCGAGGTTAGGTTCGAGGGCCCCTCGATGATCGTGGAGCAGAGCCTGAAGGTGACCGCGGTGGACCTGGCCGGCTACGAAGTACAGACGACGACCACGACATGCGGACCGGGGATCGTGGCAGTCGAGGTGTGCCAGGACGAGATCGTGATGCTCACGTACATCACGCAGACCCCGATCGATGAGGAGCTCACGGAAGTGAACTTGATCTTCTCGATGAGGGCGTTACCCGACGACAACGCCACCCAGTTGATAAGTGAGCTGAACGATCGGATCACCAATGAGCAGTTCACCCAGGACGTCCCGATATGGGAGAACAAGATCTACCGCGAACGCCCCATCATCACCAGGATCGACGGCCCGATAGGGCAGTACCGCCGGTGGTTCAGCCAGTTCTACTCGAATCAGGACTGATGCCCTACCCCGTCACCCAGGAAAGTCGCTCCGCGTCGGTCATAGTTCGGATCACGCTGCTCCGATCTGCATTTACCGGTTTCCTTTCCCTCTGATACCTGAGTTTCCCTCCGATGCCTCGGTGCAGGGTTAATCGTCGGGGAAGGCGTCGACGCCGCTGCCACCGAGACTCCACGTGGGGTCGACCTCGAAGAACTGCCGAACCAGACCCTCAAAGGCGACGGCGAAGAGGGTCCACTCCTGCATCGCACCGTCGGGACCGGTTGCCCTGGCGATGCCCTCCATTTTGGACGGATCGACACGGTCGCGCAGCCCGCAGCCCTGGCCTAACGCATCGGCAGCAATGGCAAACTGGTGAAGTGTGAACTGCTCGCGAAGGCGAAATCCGAGCAACGTCGCCATGGCCGCATACACGTCCGCTATCCGATCGGTGAAGGCGTCATACCCGGCAGCCAGAGCAATCTCGATCCTCTTTCGATAGGCCCCCTGCTCGTCGAACGCGGTCAGCGCCCATACGGCAATCGACAGGGGCCAATAGCTCGATTGACGCACAGCCTGAACATTGGCGGCTCCTCCCACTCGACAGAGCTCACGGAGGGCCCGGTAGCGGGTCTCGGGAGTTGAGAGATCGACCGTGGCCAGGAGCGGTTGGACAGCCCCCACCGTTTGGTTGAATTCATCCTCATTTTCGTCTTGGGCGATCTCGACCAAGACATCGGCCTGGAAGTCGGCCTGGTTCTCCCACATTCGCCGGATCACCGAGGCATTGGTAAGACGAATGCCGGCGTCTTTCTCCAACCGGTCGAATACTCTCTTGAAAGTCAATACCTCCGCCCCCGTCCCGAACCCATCCTCGCGGAGAATTGCCTGGCCCTTTTGGAGGAGAAGTTCACGCAGCTCGTTTCGCTTGTGCCTGGGCTGCCGGTCCGCCACGGTGATCACGTCTCCTTTGGACTTCGGAATCTACCTACACGTATCTTCGATCAGGTTGTCCCGGTTCTTCAACCACCGATTGAGTCCGATGCGGCCGCCGGCCCTGCCACCGGTGGCTCCGAGGACCTTCCGGAACGTCTCCTTCCCGCATTACGGGCGCCTGGTCGAGCACCCGAGGACCTCGGGGCGACGCCCGTCTCACGACGGCCGTCAAGCGACATCGACCAACCCTCTCCATTCGGCTCCGCATCGTCCTGTTGCCGAACGGCGGCCCGATCACCCGGCTCGATGATGGAAGGCGGGGCACGATGCTCAGCCAGACCGTTCCCGAACCCCGGTGGCGGCTCGTAGCCTGCCCCGGCTCTGGCAGGGTCCGGAGATCTGTGCCTGAAAGTCTGGCGATATGCCTGTGGGCTCGTACTGACCACTCGGCCGAAGTGCTTTCTAAGGTTCGCTGCCGTAGAGAAACCGCTCTGGGAGGCCACCAGTTCTACGGAAAGGTCACTGGTTTCCAAGAGGCGTTGGGCCAACTTGACGCGTTGCGCTTGGAGCCACCGATGTGGCGAAGTTCCAGTTGCCGCCTGAAACCGACGGGCGAAGGTTCGGGCACTCATCGCCGCTCGGGCGGCCAGATCTTCAATCGTCAGTGGCTCATCGAGGTGGACCTGCATCCAGGCCACTGTGTCGGAAAGGCGATCGCAGTCGTCGAGGCTGGGAAGAGGCCTGTCGATGTATTGGGCTTGCCCTCCGTCGCGCTGAGGAGGGACGACCAGTTGGCGAGCAAGCTGTGCCGCCACTTCGCTCCCATAGTCCTGACGGACGATATGGAGGCACAGATCGATGCCTGCCGCACTTCCAGCTCCGGTGAGGATGTCTCCCTCATCGACGAAGAGAACGCCGGCATCCACAGACAGATCCGGATAGCGGGCCGCCAGTGCGTGGCACTCTGTCCAGTGCGTGGCAACTCGCCGTCCGTCGAGCAGCCCAGCTTCGGCCAACACAAAGGCTCCCCCGCAAAGGGAAAGCATTCGACATCCCCTGGCGTGGGCCTGTCTGAGCCCCTCGAACACGCTGTCGGGAATGTCTGACGGCCGGTAGGTCGGAGCCACAATCACCGTGTCGACTGCCTGCAGAACATCGAGCCCGTAAGGAACGAGGATCTGGAAGCCGCTGTCCGAGGTCAGCGGGGCCGAGTCATCCCCACAAATGAAGAGCCGATACCAGGGTTCGCCGGGAGCCACCCATCGATCGTCACCGAAGATCTCGCAGGCCACCCCGAGCTCGAAGGCGGTAAACCCTTCGTACAGGACGATGGCGATGTTATGGACCCTCCGCTCGGGCGGCCGCCCGCCACTCGGTGAAACTGCAGGATTGGCAGGTTCGTCGCGCACTGTGTCAATCCTGCCACTTTCGGAGACTTCCTGCCTGGCTCACCATGGGGGAGGTGACCACCTCCCCAATCTTCCAAAGGATCGCCAACGGCCCGAGCAGCCATTTGACGCCTGTTGAGCGGCGCCAACGCCGAGCGGCTCTCCGATCCCTGCGCAAAGCCACCGACGGCTCTGCCCATCGGCCCAAGACCCTCCTCCTATACGAACGGTCGTTTCCGAACCGGCTGACTCTCCGACTCAATAGGGGGTGGTCACGAGCTGTGACTCGGCTGCTGGCCCCTTCTCTCGACCGCAAGCTGGCCGAGGGCCGCTCACCGGAGTCGCACCTGCTCCTTGCGGCCCGTTCCCAGATCCTCGTTTCTCCAGTCAAGCGGCGGGCGCTGGCGGACGCCTGGGCCGATCTGCTGGCCCAAGCCCGCACGCCGACCGGGCCACGACACCCAGCAGTGCCGATCAACGGGAGCAGCATCCTGTCCGATGAGCTGGATGTTCGGGCACTCCTCGCTGTGCTGGTGGCACAGACGCCTGGCCAGGTTCGTGGCATAGCCCTGTTGAGCTGGCTCCTGACAGACGGGACAGGGCCTGTGTACAACCCCCACCGTGCCGACGAGCTCGCCGGGTTGCTCCGGGAGGCAACCGCCCTTCTTCAGTGTCCAGTGATCTGATCCGGTGTCTACGCTCAGCGCTCCCGGGCGTGGAAGTCGCTTACATTTGTCACTGTCAGGCACCAGGCCACCACGTGGACTACGTCCCGATGTTCCCCCTTGGCCGCGACACCAGTTCCTACCCTAGGCTTCAGCCCCGCGCCGATCATCTCCGGAGTCGCGCCCTGGCGATTCACCAAAGTAGATCTGGGCCAGCCGCAGCACCTGCTCTTGATCTATGTGGTCAATGTCGACGCGCACGTCGGCCACCAACTTTTCCGCCACATCTCGACGGTGCTTCTCGACATAGGTGATCCAATGGTGCGACGCGTTGGCCTTGCCTCGGCCATGACCGAAGACGAGGATCGCACCTGCCGGTGCGAGCTCTTCGGTGATCTCTTTCCAGTAGGCAGGGCTGTCGTCTTCGTAAGTTCCTGATGGGTTCCCAGCCTTGTGGTGGACCTTGTGGAACCGCCCGTCATCATCAGGAGCGACAACGCGCTCGGGTCGCTCACCGGGTTCCGTATCGGTGGCATAGATGTAGGCGTCACGAAATGAAATAACAGCCACCACGTTCTTGCCGCGAATGATCTCCGGGCCTTGATCAGTCATCAGATTTCGGGTTCCCTTCTCGTCGAATGACCCCTGTTACCTCAACCACCTCAAAGCGGAAGGCGAGGTAGTCGGCGGTCCACCAGGGGCGGCGGGCGGCCTCGGCCAAACTGGTTTCAGCCATCCCTGGAAGTCTATTTCCGCGCCAGCGAATCCCGAATCGCCACCCTCACGGACCGTGACCAGACGGGACGTATTTCAAGGTGTTGCGGCAATTCGCTCTCAGGGTACCGTCACCGCCATCAGCCGGGATGCGCTCCAAGGATGGAGCCCATCGGCCCGGCCAGAGAGATATCTGCCGACAAGATCCTCGCGGCTCGGATGATCCACGACTCTTAAACCGCACCTTTGGATGACCATCTCTGCCTCATCAGGTGACCATCGAGTTCTCAGGGGTTCGCCGACTCTCGTTGCCAGTGGGGAGAATCCGGCTCTGAACTCGCGCCCGAAGTCGTCCAAGAACGGTTCCGACAACCCGTACTCGAATACCACCTCCGAACCTGAAGGACAGAGGGCGATCGCCCGCAGGGTCGCCTCGACGGCTCCGATGGTCAGGTACGGGATAACCCCCAGCCACGAGAACATGGTGGGCTGTTGCCAGTCGAAGTCAGCTGCGTCAAGTCCCTCGTCCAGTGACTTCACCTCGAAATCGACGGGAGCAAAGATCTGGTACTCACTCGCATCAAGTCCCAATTCGCCCATGCGCCGGCGCTTCCATGCCTGCGATGCCGGATGATCCACCTCGAACAGACGGAGCGGACCCAGTAGATCCGCACGCCGCCACCGGAACGAATCGAGGCCGGCGCCCAGCAAAACGTACTGGCGGAAATTGCCCAGCTCCAGACGGTCCTCTGCGTAGCGTGAACGGATCGTGATGGCAGCTCTTATCTGGCGACCTTAATTCGGCGGAGTATCGGGAATCACTCAGTGCTGCGATGTCACGCCATGAAGGGCCGACGAACTGCAACGCGATCGGATCGTCCAGAATGAGCGGGGGCGGATCCTCCAATGGATGTCTGCCCCGCGCCACTGCAGCCATTATGGCGGTGCGACTGGAGGCAACTTCCATCGGGGAATCATTGCCCATCAGCCAAAGCGCCACAATCGGCCATCCCCCATGAGTCGAGGGCGGTGGGCGAACTCTGGTGAAGGCCTGCGCCATCGGGACGGTCGCTCAACCCGTGCTGGCCGCCTTGGGTACCGTCGCCCGCCTTCCCCATCAGCGCCTCTTCATCTGACCAGACTGCACACCATCCGATTTCGATTGTAGAACGAGGTCTAACTTCCGCCCGAAGTGGGGTCATCAGCCGCAGATGGTCGGCTGGGTTGGGGCAGCAGTAACCTCGAGGCCATGCCCGATTCTCCTCCATACCAGCTGCGCGTTCCTCTGGAATCAGCATTCGACGCGACGATCGGATTGGTCGTCGACGAGAGCAACGAGAGCGACCGGTGCTCCGGCCACCTACCGGTCCGTCCACAGGTTTGCCAGTCTCTGGGCATGGTTCACGGTGGCGTCTATGCCGCAATCGCCGAAACACTGGCCTCGACCGGGACGGCCCGGGGGGTGTTCGCCGCAGGGGGTGGCGCACTCGGAATGGCCAACAACACGAGCTTCCTGCGGCCCATCACCGACGGTTCTGTTCACGCTTCAGCGGTGGCGATACACAGAGGTCGGACGAGTTGGGTCTGGGACGTCGAAATGCGCGATGACCAAGACCGGCTTTGTGCGACGGCTCGTGTGACAATTGCCGTGCGACAGGGGGCCGAGCTGCGCTGATTCCGACCGGTACAGCGTCCATGTCAAGTCCTGGACGCAACGTGAAGTGTGTGAAACACCCCTGTGAGTGCCGTAACTCCGGCGTCCAACTCAGACCGAGAGTGAGCCGAGCACTCTGTCAGGATTTCGGTAAGCCTTGATCTCAATGAGGTTCCCGCTTGGATCGGCGATCATCATCTTGCCTTGCTCGATAGGTTGACCCACGTAAGAGACGGTCGGCGGCTCCACGACGACACATTCCCTGAGTAACTGAGAGGTCAACGATTCCCATTCACCCCACGGGAGGGTTGCACCAAAGTGCCTGGTCCTCGGCATCGGCTTACTAACACTCGAAGGATCGTTCTGAAGCGTCACTTGGGCACCGAACATCAGAGCATCCACGGATTGATCGGTACGTCTGCCGATTTCGGCACCGAGGCGCCGACTGTAGAAGTCGATGGCCTCCTCCAGATCCCGTACCGGAAACGAAAGATGGAAGATGGGTCGCATTTGGATCGCTCCTAACCGGCTTGGCGCGAACGCTAGAGGAGCGAGCGCCGCTAGTCGCCTCAGCGCCCTCGCCGAGTCTGCCTGCCTTGCCCATCCGGGTCGAGTCCCCAGCTGGCGATCCAGTTCGGCGTGACCCGGATAACTTCAGGGCTCATGAACTCGACGGGGGGTTCGACGTCCGAAAGGGCCACGGCCGTCCCGCGTATTTCGACACCCCGCACCGTCCAGGGATGCACCGACACAATGTCGTCGATGACGAGGGCGACCTGGGGGTTGGCCCGAATGTTGCGGAACTTCCGGGACGCGCCCATCGCTCCCCCGCCGATGACGAGGTCGCCGGTTTCCTCGTCCAGGAACACGCCAACCGGGTTGTTCTGAGGCGCACCCTTGGCATCGACAGTGGCGAGGCGGCCGAGCGGCTGGCTCTGGACGTAGGCCCGCTCGCTGTTGGTCAAACCGATTCTCGAGATCATGGCCATAGCGTAGGACTCGCTTAAGCGTTACCGCGACGCGTTAGGGCCTCGCACACGAGGGTCAAACCTCCATCGAGCCCGGGGCTCGCAAAAGCAAAAACTTGCGAAAAGGGCTGGCACTCGCGGACCGACAGTGCTAACAATTGACGTGCTACCGCAGGCAGGCGGCGTTAGTCGTTGAGGGAGGCACGGGGTGATGGAAGCCCAGCGGGACTACCCCATAGAGACCTTTGACCCGTTGCTCCGTGACCTTGTGTGTTGGGGTCTGGTGACGCGTCCGGAGGGAACGGGAGAGTCTCCGTGGCAGCTCGTGCCTGCCGCCCAGCAGCGGCTGGACGAGTTGCAACCCGCCAGCACGCCTGAGGCCGTGGCCGTTGTCTTCCTGGATCACCTCTGTGTCGATTGCCGCCAGCGTGGACCCACCAGAATCCATGATGAGTGCTATCTGTGCGAGAAGTGCTGGGCGGAGCGACAGGATCAACTCATTACGGTGACGATCGAGCCGCCTTCGGATCGACACTCACACTTTTGGCGTCGGTCTCGCTCGTCGCAGACAACAGTGGCGTGACAATCTGAGGTTGCCAGCGGTGACGGTCGCTGACAAGTCAACGGTTCTCGCCCGCACTACCCGGTATTCCTTTTCGCAGAGATGGACGGCCGGCAATGGCGGACGGGAGCGTTTGATAGTGGTGGCGCCATCATGCCTCTTCAATGTCCCAGACGTGGCGAACAGACCGAGCTCGAAGACATAAACCGCATCTCCAGCCGCGAGCCCGGTATGAAGCACGTTCGACGTTGCAAAGTATGCCGATACCAATGGATCGACGACCTCACCGATGGCAATCAGCCCTCAGATCAGTAGCGGCTTACTCAGACCTATCGTGAGCGGACCAATCTGCGGATCCACCACTTCGGAGAGTCCCCTTCCCGCAATTGTGGCGGGAGGGAAATGATCGGAGGGAAGGCGCCTCGTCACGTGGTGTCGATGTTTCCGGTCCAATCCCGACCAAACCACCGGCCAATCCGGCTCGATCCGAACTCAGCTTTGGAAGCGGCAAGGGCGGCCGAAGGACCTTCCATCTCGCCCACCGGTGCCATTCCGCTCAGAAACGTGACATCGACGGTGGCAACCTCGCCACCACCAAACTCGAGATAGCAGACCCCGCGACCCTCGTAGCTTCCCGCCACGGATCGGTCCCGAGAGGCGGCGATGATCTGATCGGCGACGACAGCAGCTTGCCCCTCTGCGAATACACCGGCTTTCGGCGTACCAACGCTCGTGACATCCCCAATGGCGTAGACGTCGGGGAATTCCGTCTGGAGCGTGTGCGGGTCGACTGGGATCCATCCATCCACGGTAAGGCCCGACCCAGCGACGACGGCCGGTGCCTTGTGCATGGGAACACCGAGGAAGAGATCGAACGGTAGTTCCTCTCCACCGTTGAGGACGGCTACTTTCCGCTCACCGTCGAGTGCTGTGACCATGCGCTCCGGATGCCAGTCGATCCCCCGTTCGTCGAACGCAGCGAGGAGAGCGGTCGAAGCGCCCGGTGACGGGGGGATCGGGGCACCGAGAGGCATCACGAGGGAAATCCGGGACTTGTCCCTCCGACCATTCCTGGTCAGGAAATCGTGCATGAGGAGAGCCGTCTCGCTCGGCGCCGGTGGGCACTTGAACGGTGTTGACGTTACGCCGACTATGACTTCGCCCCCCTCAAATGACGCAAGGACGTCACGAAGGGCGAAGGCACCGGCCACCGTGTAGAACTCGTGCCCCGACTCGAGAAGACCGGGTGTTGCCGCGGGGTCGAGATCTGCCCCGAGTGCGACGACCAGAACGTCCGCCTCAAACTGACCCGCGTCAGTAACCACGGACTTCTGCGTGGGGTGTATAGACCGGACAGTGGTCTTGGTGAAGCGCACTCCAGGCTTCTCGATCGCCTCGTAGGGATGGAACACATGATCCGCAGTCTGCTTCCCGAACATGACGTCCAACTTCGAAAAGCCGAACACGAATCCGGGCTTCTCGTCGATGACATGGATCTCCGCCGTGCCACCGATTTCGTCAGACAGCCGCGTTGCTAATTCGAGTCCGCCGAAACCGGCGCCAAGGATCAAGATTCTCATTGAGCCACCATAATAAACGGGCCATCGCTGTGTCGTTTGGCTGGATTGAGGCGCGTCCCCCACCTGGGTCGTGTTATCCCTCAACCCCGGAGTGGGGCGAAGGCGTGCTCCGCCGGTTCGCAGGTGAAGCTTTCCCTGAAGCCCACAATGCCTGGCAGGAACCGTGCCGGGCGACCGACGCTCGGCGATCGAGGAACGGCCTCCTGCTCAGCCATTGGGGACACCTCGCCAGAGCAGCGACCGAAGACGGGGTCTCATCCAACGGGACATCGGCGAGCCTCTGCCTCCGTCTACCAGAGCATGGAGGTTCTTGGATTCCTTGAGGCTTCGTCCGTGCGACGGGCGAGACGGGTGAAGGGGACACAGCGGGCGCACGACGTGGTTCCAGAGCGCCTCGTATGCCTGGCCAAATTGACTGATGCTATGAAGCGGCCGGCTGAGAACCGGCGAACCATCCCGGTGCCTTTCACAGCTGGCGACGAACCGCCCGGTGTGCAAACCCTTTGCGGGACCCATCTGGAGTCCTCTCGTGGACATTTGACAAGAACATGCCGACCGGGATGAGCCGCTCGGTGTTGAAGGCGTTTGCGTACCGAAACTCGGGGTCCGTCTTATTCGGGTCACGTGGCGTCGAGTTGACCTCGGAGGAGGCGTGATGGATCATTTTTCCACCAGCCGAAAAGGTCCAAGAGAGGGAGAGAGATCGTGGCTCAACCACCCGGAGATGGTCCCGTGCTGTTCTGCTTCGACGGCTCTGATGGATCCAGGGCTGCCATGAAAGCCGCGGCGGGTCTGATCAGCCGGCCGGTGGATGCTGTTGTCATCACGATTTGGGAGACAGTTGCGACCCGCTTGGCTCTGGCCGGCGCCTTCGCAGCGAGCGGTGGGGGCGCGGACTTGGATGCAGAGGACGAATCCTTTGCACAGTCAGTGGCGGAAGAGGGCGCGCTTCGTGCACGGGAGAGCGGGTATAACGCATCACCAATGACCCGAGAGTCCTTCGAAGGCATTGCCAAGGCCATCTTGGAGACAGCGGAGGACCTGTCGGCCCGTCTGATCGTGTGTGGCCAACGGGGTCGGGGGGCTCTGCGGAGCACTCTGCTTGGTAGCGTGTCTCACGGGCTGGCGTCGCATACCCGATATCCGATCCTCATCGCTCCGGAAATTCCAGCCGACCACGGTCGAGAGTGATTTCTGCTTGCTCCACCCGTCTATCCTCCTCGTGCGCTCTCTCCACTTCAATCGCCTAGAAACCTGAACGGTACTATCGGCAATAGATGGACCAAACGATGACAGGAGGGTGGCCATGAATCCGTCTGGGATTAATGCAGCGTTGCCGGCACAGGACCTGAGTCGGGCCAAGGCGTTCTATCTCGAGAAAGTCGGTCTCGAGGCAGTCCAGTCGCAGTTTGCCAATGCGAGCGATGGCCGGGTGGGTCTGGCAATTGGAGATGGGGTCAACCGACTGTTTTTGTACCCCGCCGAAGCGAAGTCAACAGGGGACTTCATGCAGGCCGTTCTTCAGGTTACCGACGTGCGCTCGGTCGTCGACGGCATGAGAGATCGGGGCGTAACTTTCGAGAACTACGACACAGCGGAGACGCGGACAGAGAACGGCGTTGCTCGGGCGCCCGATGGACGTGAAGGAGCGTGGTTCAAAGACTCCGAAGGCAACCTCATCGGCATCGTCAGCGCTCTGGCCGGTTAGCACGCTGGCCGACGAGCGACCGAGAAAACCTGCGGGTTCCCGTAGCCGTCTTGTTGATTCCGATCCACGTCTTGTCAGACGGTGCGCAGCCCTGCCGACAGGCCGTGTCGGTCAGCCAGTAGAGCGTGTTTGTCCAGGACCTCGTCCCGCGTAAGATCGCCGTGCTGGTGGTCCTTCAGGATCTGACTGCGACCGCTGGCCTCCACGACTCACCGCCAGTGGGGGTCCCCAGTCAACCGGCTTAAGTGGGCACAGGCGGGGACCCATCCTCAGTGAGCGCTCTACTCCCGGCAGCAGAATCGGGCAACATCGCTCGATCTCTGGCAGCACGAGAGTTCGAGAACATGCAGGCCCGATCGCCATGGATGTCGCCGACCAGGGTTGGCCACGGGCGCAACGGCATGATCCGAGGCGGGATGCTCATGGCAGCGGGTGACAACATGCGCTCGGCGCCCGCATCGAGGCTATGGGGGCGACGTCTTTCAGCCTCACTTGTACCGACATCGTCCGCCCGCCGGTCAGTGGCCGGCGATTTGTCCACCATCGATGTGCAGGATCTCGCCGGTGATGAAGGGTGCTGACTCCAGGAAGAGAATTCCGTCCACGATGTCGCTGATCGTTCCTACCCGACCGAGCGGATGGAGGCCGGCTGCTTCGTCGTAGGAGTCGCCGGCGTTCATCGACGTGGCGATGACACCGGGCGACACTGCATTGACCCGGATCCCGCGGCTGGCGTACTCAATCGCCAGTGCCTTGGTGACCGAGGCAAGCCCCCCTTTGGTCATCGAAACCAGCGCGGAGGGAACGTCCGAGCTCGCATAGTCGACGAGGGTCGTCGTGATGTTCACGATATGGCCCTTCTGTTGCGAAAGCATCACGGGAACTACCCGCTGTGTGAGCCTGAAGAATCCGGTGAGGTTGACCGCAACCATCGACGCATAGTCATGCTCCGTGTAATCAGTGAACGGCTTCGATATGAAGATGCCGGCATCGTTTACAAGCGTGTCGATGCGTCCGAATCGCTCCAGCGCTCCCCCAACGATTCTGTCGCCCGTTGATGGTTCGGCCACATCACCGGCGACGGCCAAAATCTCAGCGTCGTCAGTGGGCTCGATCGTCACAGCATTGGCCACGACTGCCCAGCCTGCACGTCGGTACGCTTCAACCAGTCCGGCTCCAATGCCCCGAGACCCTCCGGTGATGACGGCAACCCGCTGGTTATTGTCTCCCACTGATCACCTTCCGGGCCCTGTCTTCTCCAGTGCCGGATCATTTGGATGAGGTGAGAGAGGTATGACCTCGTCTGTCCGCCATACATGGAGTGGCATGGAGGCCAGCACCTCCTCCAACTGGTCGTTGTCATCAGCAGCGAACAGACCGATCGTCCGCCATTGCCCCGGCTCCAGCGGGGGCCGCCACAGTCGAAGCAGATGTCCGTCGGCCGCCAACTCAGTCGAGCGGACAGCCTCACGGGCACGCACCTCTTCTACTGTTGTGTCTGCAGTCCCCCGCGGTACCTCCGTCGTCATGGTGACGAGAAACTCCATGGCTGCCTTCTCCTCCTCTTATCGACTCCGATCGATTCAGCGGATCCGGACTCTTCTCCTGTGGCTAGCCCCCGGCATTTGCAATTGCGAGCCAATCGGCCGGACCACAACAGGAGGTGAACTGTGCGGTGCGCCACGCCAGCTATCTTCGCTCGCCGCCACGCTCGTCGTCGGGCATGGTGTCCGATCCTCCGCCCTCTGTTTGGCGCAGTCCAGTGAGACGCTCGCGCTCCACCGCCAATTCCTGGAACGGTGCAATCACCGAGGTGCCGCCGCTAAACCGACCGGGATCCTTTGAAACGAAGCGCCGCAGCCGCTGCCAGAGGCTCAGGCTTCTCTTGTCCATGGGACGCTCCCTTCGCCTTGGGGCCTTACGTTAGTCAACCACATCACCTGCCCGGCCAGCCCGCCGGCTGGAGATCCGAAGCCCGCATCCTCTGCCAAATTCCTGTTCTCGCCGGCGCAGTGCTCACGCGTCCCTCCAGTTTTTTGATTCCCTCTATGCACCATCGCTCGCTATGCACCATCGCTCGCTATGCACCATCGCTCCCCGGGGGCCCGATGGAGCCCGTAGAACCCCCTCCCGATCGTTGGTCCTGACCGGACTTCGCAGGGCTGGCCCGGCCGACGCGTCCGGCGCGGCCTCGGGCCCGACCACCGCCGCTTCGGTGTCCCGGAACTGGGCAGCGAGCCCTATCTTCTCGCCTCCGGATCGCGTCTTCCGTGACCTTCGTCATCGGGATCATCTCGAGGGAGCTCGCCGAGCCCTGCCTTCACGAGGTGACGCTTACGCGAACGCTCGGACGGTCATGCCTCGGCGGCGGGCACCGGCAGCTGCCGGCTGTAACGGAATGAGTGAATGGCCCGTTGTCAGTAGTGGTGGGTGGACCACTCCCCTTGTGTTCGGGCCGCTCAATGTCAAGGGAGCGAACTGCGGATGGACAAGCTCGAACATAGTCATGAACCTGCAAGATCGAACCAGGCAATGTCAAAACGACACGATAAAAAGCAAAGGAGTACCATGTCCCGTATAGCCAACTTAGCCTTGGCGGTATCCGCCGGCAGCCTCGCATTAGTCGGACTACAAGCCGCTCCGGCCCACGCAAGCACTACCTCAGCCAAACAATCCGCCATTGTCGGCGAACTGGGCTACGAAGGTGGGGCAGTCCCCGGGGGTTTCCACCCCACGGCCGGAACGGTCGAAGTGGAGTTCAACTCCGTCCCCCTCACTCTTGAGAAGCACGTGGGTAAATCAGGACACTTCCATATCAAGCTCTCGCCTGGAAGCTACACGGTCATCGGTTGCGGTCCCGCAGCTTCGGCTGGTGCGGCCAATAGCCAATGCAGCCAACCGCAGAACATCACGCTGGTAGCTGGCGAGGTGGACCACATCCAGCTCATTTGGGCATACGTGCCCTAATGCGCCTTCGGGCGGCACGAACGGAGGTGCCGGTACAACCGGCCGCCCGTTCGCGTCGCTCCGATCGTCGTCGGCCATAGACATTCCGCAGTAGCTAGCCGTTTGGCGTTCTCCGGATGTCAGACGAAGTGGCGACGCAACTCGTTTGCATAGTGTATGCCTAGGTCACCTCCGCGCTCGGAAATCCACTTCGACAGCTCCGTCGAACCTGTCGACTGGCCGTCAGTATCGGCCAATCCTGCGGCCATCGCCTGATATTCGTCCCTCGTCAGCAGAACATCGTGGAGGGCCAGCCCGAGGACCGATGACACAACGGGAAGGACCCTACTGGGCATGTGCACGATGCGAGCACGTGCGCCCACGGCGACCCCAACTGATGCCACCAGCTCATTGAATGTCGGACGCTCGGGTCCGACAGCGTCGGTCACGCTGTCATAGGGCTCATCGCTCACCTTCAGGCAGAGTTGAGCGAGGTCGTCGATATGAATGCCACGGATGCGATAGTTGCCGTCGCCTCCGACCGCGAAGACTGGTAGATGGCGGAGCAACCAGGCGATGTTGTTGATGAGAACGCCATTGCCTCCGAAGAGAATCGCTGGCCGGACGACGGCATAGGAGATCTCGCACTCGGCCAGCGCCCGCTCCACGAGCGCCTTGCCTCTGAAGTAGGGAAATGGTGACTCCAAGCTGGGATTGGTGATGCTGACGTGGACTATCCGCTGCACGCCTGCACGCTTGGCGGCGAGAAAAAGGGTCCGAGAGTTGGCCACAGCGACATCGTGGTCGATCCGACGATGGGCGAACCGCACCCAGTATGTGTTGTACAGGGTGGTCGCACCTCGCAACGAGTCGACCAGCCCGAGCTGGTCGTCGAAGTTCAACGGACGGGCCTCGATATCCGGGTTGTCCCCCTTGCGTTCCGGGTGACCGGTAACTGTGCGGACAGTGCGCCCGCTGGCGATCAGTCCCTTGGCGATGGCGGCCCCCGAGTAACTGAACGCTCCCGTGACGACATCCAATCCGGTATCGTTCCCGCCCCTGCGAGCACCATGAGTCCCTAGCGTCGATGTCATGTCGTCTCCTTCGGGGTAGCAGGTGCGGTCGTCAAAGCCTCGAGGACCGAGGCGAGCTGTTTGGCGTGGGCAAACAGGGCGAGAGCCGCCCCAGCGTCGCCGTCAAGATGACTGAGCATCTCCAGCCCGAGGTAAAGGGCTACGACGGCATGAGCAGCGTCATTCACCGGAAGGACGCTGCTCAACGGGGAGTTACCGAGCGAAGCCTCGATGGTCGATTGGGCGAACTCACGCCACGGCTGGATGCGAGATGCCACTTCGGGGCCGAGGCCGGGGGTCGAGGAGGCCCCGGCGATCATCTCGACAAGGACCGTGATGTATCCGGCGGCGAGGTCGTTCCGGAAGATTCTTTCGGCAGCCTCCACGAGCTGGATTGGACTGGTCGCACCAGACACTTCGGCGCCGTAGAGCTGGAGTCGCTCCTCGCTGACCGCATCGAGGGCAGCCAGTAGGAGGTTGGCGACCGATCCGAAATGATAGAAGATCAGGCCCTGGTTGAGCCCGGCTCGGTGAGCGATCGAGCGCGCACTGGCCCCTGCGTAGCCATCCGACTTGAGAGTCTCGATCGCCGCATCCACGAACTGTCGGCGGGTTAGGGCCGAACGTTTCGACCCCTGTGCCGCGGCACGACTGGGAGAACCTGATTTGGCCATCGTCCACCTTCTTGAGCGTTCGCTCAAATCTTACGCTCAAATCACCGACCATGCCAATCAGGACGGCGGCTGACGACGGCGAGGCGATCGATGTGAATCGTGTTTTCGCCAGTCTCAGCCGTGGATCTCGCCAGTCCGCCTGGTTGAGATTCCTCACCGTCTGGACGCCATCGGCACACCCCTGCCATCCGGACTCCCGGTCAATGAGCCACACGAAGAGCCCGACCGAACGTGACGCCTTTCACTTCACAAGTCGGGTCAGCGCTTGGTGCCGGAGCCGTGGTGGCCGGCCGCGCCTAACGAGTGGCACCACTGGTAGCCCGCCTCGAAGGCTGCGTGCTCTGCGACACCGACCGGGGCGAGGGTGGTGGCAGGGCTCCTTTGGCACCAGCGCTGGCCGGCTTTGAAGGCAGCCTGTTCGGCCGCAGTGGCAGGAACCAGAGTGCTGGCGGGGCTGGCTGCTGGGAGGACGGTGGGCGCCGGCGCTTTGGCGGTTTGCGCAGCCCGAGTGGCTGAATGGGGAGCCGCTACGTTCTGGCCGGATTGGCTCGGTTGGCTGGGTTGCAGGATCAGGACGCCCTCCGGAACGATGGCGGCCAGTAGGACCACCCACACCGTGACCCTGGTCCGATGTCTCCACGGCTCAGAGCGAACCATGCTCCTCGTCAGATATCTCCACCTTCTGGACAAGGAAGAAGAATGGTTCACCCTGAACGTGCTCCCCTACTGGGTAGATGGAAGAACCAAAGACTGCCCTGGGTAGATCAGGTTGGGATTGTTCAGCTCACTCTTGTTGGCCGCTATCAGAGCCGCCGAGTAGGTGGCCACCTGCTGATCGGTCGGGGTGTGGCCCAATGCCGTTGTCAACACGTCCTGGGCGATGTCCCACAGGTTGTCGCCGCTCTTGACCGAGTAGGAGGAGGAGGAGGAACTGAAGGGCAGGTTGGCCGGTGTGGTGGGTGTGGTGGGTGTCGCAGGAGGGGTGGGTGTGACGGGCGCAGGCGGGGTGGCGTCAACAGTGGTGCGCACGGTGACACTGTGGTTCGGGCCGTTAAGAACGAGCAGCGTGTAGACGGTGTTGGCGGCCAGGTCGATCGTCGGATGCATCTTTGGCTCCGTCGAGATCTGGATCTTCCAGTCTCCGTGAGGGACCGCGGCGTAACCGGTGACCGCGGCGTAGGCCAGATGGGTGGCCAAGGTGGGCTGGGGGATGGCCTTGATGGTGGGAGAACCGGCGGTGGTCGACCCCTGGATGATGCGCACCTTGGACTGCCCGCTCGGTGGGGGCCCCAGTTCATCGTCGATGACCTTGTCCACCAAATGATCGGTGGGACCGGTCACCACCACCGTGTACACCCCGCCAGGAGCGAGGGTCAGGTTGCCGGCCAGTAGAGGCTTGCCGGTGGTGACCCCGGTCGGATGCATGCTCACCGCGTAGGTACCCGCCGGCACCGTGGCGTATTTGGTCGTTTCGCCGTAGGTCACATCGTGGGCGAATTCACTGGCGGTGCCGCCGACCGGGGTAACCCACACGTCGGCTCCCCCGGTCTCGGGCGACAGGTGGGCCACCCTCACCTCTGCCGTGGCTCATGCGGCCGAGGCCAGCGAAGCCTCCCCCACGCAGAATCCGGGGGCCAAGATGACCGGAAGAAACCAGAAGAGCTGTTTTTTCGTGAGTAGACGCACGATTGAAGGCATGCCACCTTCAGCTTCTTTTAAACATTTTCGCCGCATCTCCCGGGCGAAAACCGATCCGGATTTCATCGCTACGGCGGACCAGGTGACCGCCTTACCACGCACAGTGGCCGAGGGCAGACGACGTCCACGGTTGCCGGTGGGCCGTCGTGGCTCCGAACTGTCGACGAGTCGAGGCAAGTCCACAAAGGCCAAGAGGTCCGGAGCGGAGGGTGACCGACCACCGGATGTCGGTTCTGTCTTGGTCCCCAGACCAGTCCGATCCGCCGGGTGGCCATCGTCCGACGATCTCGGTCCGACTCTGTTCGAAGCCACGTCATCCGCCTGGTCACCGCCTGTACGTGAGTGGAAGGCGAGTCCGTGGTCTGTTTCAGTCGACTGAGCGGAACCCTCTACGAACCCGAGTTCGCCTCGAACGCGCCAAAGGCCTCGGTAAGACATTCAAGCAGAGAGTCCGGATCAGTAATCGCTGCAGGGTCAAGTGCTATCCCCACATCGAGACGATCATCGTTTCCGAAGGCGCTCACATTCAACGGACAACCAAGGCGGGGACCGAGTGGATAACTCTCTTCGATCAGCGCACCGACAATGCGTCGCCGGCCACGCAGGCCAGGAAGTGTGGTGGCGGCGAAGTCGACCGAATTGGCCTGCGCGTGCATCGCAGGGATGAGAAGCCTGGTTGGTAGGCGACTGATCGTCGAAGCCAGTGCAGCAGTGACGCGAATCGCCGCCTCGTTCCGTCCCTGGGCAAGGCGTTCAGCGACCACGCCGAACTGAGGACCCGGATGATCTGTGGCCGTAGGTACCGTTACACGGATCGGCGCGAACCAATTCCCACCCGCTCCACTTCCATGGCGAAGACTCGTCGGAGTCACCAGTCGGAGCTCCGGACAGGGTTGACCGATCCGTTCCTGATAGCGGCCGAGGCCTGCCGCCGCCGCGGCCACAAGAAGGTCGTTGCGGCTACCCCCGAGCGCCAGTGAGGCTCTTCGAGCGGCCGGTACGGACAGAGTCTCGAACCGGCTGGCCATCGAGCGCGAGGTCGGAAGGGAAGCCAGTGGCCCTCCGCTGATCAGCACTTGTCGTGAAACGGAGTTGGCCACGTCCAGCCCTCGTTGGATGCCGCGCACCACGACGTCCGCAGCCTCGGCGGGTGGGGTGCCGAGCGAAGTTGTGACCCCCTGCTTGAGCGGGCGAAGAGCCCTGTTGAAATCGATCGTCACAGTGCCCGGTTGCCGGTCCCGCCGGGGAGGGATGTCTCCTTCGGCTGCCTCCTTCGGCTCCATATTGGGGGTCGCGTCCTCCGAATCGGGCGTCACGTCCGCTGCTCCATCAGCGTCGTCGAGAAGGAGATCGATGAGCCAGATGGCGCCGATCCCATCAGTGAGCACGTGATGGCTTCGGAGGTACAGAGCGGCGCGTTGCCCCTCCATCCCGTCGATCAACGTGACGTCCCAGGGCGATCGATCGGGGTCAAAGGGAATCGATTCGATCAGGGCCACGTAGTCGAGGAGCTGGCGGTCGGACCCAGGTGACGGAAGTGTGACAATCCTGAGGTGATTGCCGACTTCAAAAGCAGGATCTTCAATCCAGGCGGGGCGCCTCCCCAGCCTGGTGGCGTCGTTGGGCATCCGGCGGAGCTGGGGTTCGCGGGCGACGGCCGATTCCAGCCGTTCGCCCAGCGCCCCCGCCGCTGGAGGTTCGTCGAGAATCATCAGGGTCCCGACCGTCATGCGCAGGGTCGGATCCTGACTCACCCTCCACATGAACAGCTCGATCGGGTTCAGACGGTCGCTCACCTCCTTCAATTTGCCACCTCACGCTGCGCTGCGCCATCGGGAAGCAAATCCGTCCGGATCGACTTCCTTAGTCGTGGCTGTGAAAGCCAGTGCTCGGCGATGCAAGAATGGTTGGGTGGCTCCACCGAGACGCAGGAGACCTCCGAGGCCAACCCGACGAAAGGCTCTTGGATCGTTGGTTGAGGAAGGAACTGAACTTCTGCAGTCGGTGGCCAATGACGTAGCCCCCGGGGTCGTAGACGCCATCGACGTGAATGGTGTCGTGCGGCGGATCGACATCCAGGCCGTCGTCGAGCGTGTCGACCTCAACGCCGCGCTTGAAAAGGTTGACCTCAACGCCCTCTTGGCTCAGACAGATCTCAACGGCCTGCTCGCACGGGTGGACTTGGACGCATTGGTCGACCGTGTCGACATGAATGCGATCTTGGAGCGGGTGGACATTGACGCCTTGATCGAGCAGACCCGGGTCGGCTCGTTAGTCGCTCGCTCTGGCGGCGCGGCAGCCCGTCGGGCGGTCGATCACCTTCGCGACCATGGCATCGATCTCGACATGTGGGTGCAGCGCCACGTAGATCGCCTCCTGCGACGAAAGGAATCCACCCTTCCGAGCGGTCCGCCCTTGCTTCTCCATGATCTGGACCAGGGTTCCATGTGACCGCTCAGATAGCACTACGCCATCAGGAAGACGAGGGCCATTACGCCGGCTTCGTCAGCCGGTTAGGTGCTTTTCTCGTCGATGTCGGCATCATTGTCTTGATCTTCGCCGTGGCCGGTGACGTGATCGAGTATCTCGTCAACGCAGTCTCTGATTACCATTTCACCTTCTCCCAAATACCGATACTCTCCATTACTCTGCTGGTGGTCTTATCTTTCGCCTACTGCGCCTATCCGCTGGCCATGAGCGGACGGACGCTCGGCATGACCCTTCTCGGCTTACGGGTCGTCCGCGATGACGGGTCGGGACTGAACGGCAAACACGCAATCGTGCGGGTGCTGGCGTTTCCCCTCAGCATTCTCACATTGGGTATCGGGATTCTCCTCATCCTTCTCCGGAGGGACCGCTGCGCCCTGCACGACCTGATCGCCAGCACCGCCGTTGTCTACGACTGGAATTCCCGTCAACGCGGATTCCACGGTGTCGCCGAGCACCACGCAGAGACTCAAAAGCCATTTGCTCCGTGATGAGGGGCCACGATCATGATGCAAAACGCCGATATTGAGCTGGGAGAGCCGCTTCGTCCACGCGCTCGGCGCCACCACCCAGCCCAGCCGCCCACCGACGGCCCCAGTGGCCCTGGTGGCCCGCAACTTCGCCACCGATCTCGAAGAGGCGGTGGGGCGGAGCCCGGTCCCTCATCCGTGACCACAAGGTCACAGCCAGCTTTGACGATGTGCTCAGCTCGATCGGTGTCCAGACCATCCGCACTCCGATCCGTTCCTCTCGTGCGAACGACAAGACATTGGCGAATGCCCCGACCCCCGAAGCGGACGGAGTCGACCCGATTCGACCGACATGCCGGGAGGGCGCAGATCCCCCCATAGTGCGATGCCATTCGTCGGCCGGTGAGGGGGTTGCAAAATAGAGTCATCACTGCTGACTTCTTCGATTCGAAAGGGAAGCCGATGCGAAGACGGTTGGTTCGAATGCTGGTTAAACGGGGGTATCGTGCGCTGAGCGCCGGGAATTGGGAACCGGTGGTGAGTCTGTTCGGATCGGATGCGCGGTTTCGATTTGCCGGATCCCATAGCTGGGCTATCGACACCACCGACCACCACTTGATTGAGTCGTGGTTTGAACGCTTTGCCGCTCTCAAACCACAGCTTGTGGTGCTCGACGTTCTCGTGAGCGGACCTCCGTGGGACATGAGAGTCTGCGTCATTTTCGATGACTCTTTGCGCGATCGCTCCGGCCAGGTCGTGTATGCAAACCACGGAGTCCAATACGTGCGACTTCGCTGGGGCAAAATTATTCTCGACGAAGTCAACCTCGACACTCAGAAGGTAGCCAGCTATGACGCCTTGATGAGGCAAGCCACATCGGACTGACGTGGCCCCGGTCAACGGCCAGGCAGGATCCACTCGAGGCGACCGTCAGATCGAGCGGCTGTAAAGCTCAGCTCTGTCACCGTTGATCACGATGTGTGCAACAAAGTCGAATCCCGTCTTGATCAGGACCTTTCGAGAGGCGCCATTGCGAGGATCGATAAATGCCAGAAGTTCCCCCTGCCACGCTTGACTTGCCATTTCCAAGATGGCGCTTGCAGCCTCCGTCGCATACCCGTATCCACGCGACGCCCGAACGAGTCTGTAACCGAACTCGAGCCGACTTTCGCCACTGAACTCGAACTCGTCGACTCCCACGTAACCAATAAGAGATGCAGTCGACGCTTCGATAATGGCCCGCTTGCCGAAAGAAAGCCTCAGCGAGAAGTTCATCATATGATCGAATCGGGCATTCGCTCCCTTGCGGTCGAGTGCACCGGTGGCGGAATAGACCATAAAGTCTGAGTCCATAAACAAATCGACACACTGTGGCCTGTCTGACTCAACCACCGGTCGAATCTCTAACCTCTGGGTTCTGACAGTGCTCACGGAGGTCACGGGGTCTTGCTGCGACGCTTCCGATCGCAACGTGGGCACGGACCGCTGAGTGGTCTGCCCCCGACTAGCGGGAGAGTGTCACGCTCCGGCACATCCAGGCGTGTGAACAACCGAGTAGGACCTGCCTTAGTTATTCGGGGAAGGGCCCCACCCTTCCGAACCAGCGGTTCCACCCTTGCCTCCAACGTTTCCTTGCGCCTGATGTCGAGGCCTGCGATCAAAGGATCACTCTATGGGCGGTGGTACGGTCCGGCCTAGTGGCCGCGCCGCGTTGGGGAGAACGAGCATCCCGTCTAATACGGTATTCCCGTACATCCTCGTCTTGATAACCGCCTGTAGTGAATCTCGTCGGCACACCGAAGACCGCTTCGCCCCAATGAGTCGGTCGAATTGAAGGGTATTTCAACGTCGGGGTGTGATGGTGGCCGATCGGGAGTGGCTCGTCCCTGCACTCCTGATCATCGTCTCGCACGAGGTTGGAGGGCCGAGCTTGGGAGATCCATCGCTGCTGATGACCCCGTAGCGATCGAGATACCAACCTTCCGGCAATGTGTCATCGTCCACATGCTTACCGCAGCCCCTGCTGCTCAAACGCCAGCATCGAAAGGTGACCCACACGGTGCGCCGGCCGTGGGCGTTATCTCCCACTGTGGCTGATCGTCGGCGCGTGATACCGGCGCTTCTGGTCGATGAGGCCGACCAACCCGGCGGCCGCCGGGTTGGTCCGCCGGCTGGTCGCCGGCTCCCGATTGTTATACCGCTCGTCGTGGGGTCGAACTGCAGCGAGAGGACGGAGCCACCCGTCCCCTCCATCGCCGGTACAAAACACGGCGATAGGCCTTTGGCGACTCCACGGACTACGAGGTGGGAGATCTGTGCGGGCCGGCACAGTCGCCCCTCGACCACCTGTCCACCACCTCTCAAGGTTTCTGGATGTTCGTACCCCCGCCGACTAGCGTGACCGCCATGAATCTGACGGTGGAGGAGCTTTGATGCAGCAGCCGATCGCTGACGTTTTTACTTGGCCGGCGGATGAGCCGCAGTTGATCGGCAGCCGGTGCGAGAGCTGCGGGGCGGTCACGTTCCCAGTGCAATCCCGGTGTCCGCGCTGTAGCAGCCCGGGCATGGCCGAACTACCCCTCCCACGCCGCGGCACCCTCGTGTCCTGGACAACCCAGGGCTTCCCGCCGAGCTTCGACTATGTGGGCAACCCAACAGGGGCACCCTTCGAGCCCTTTGGGGTAGGGCTGGTGCAGCTTGAAGGTGTCGTGCGGGTCGAGTCTCGCCTGACCGAAAGCGACCCCGCAAAGCTCGACTTTGGCATGGAGGTCGAGCTGAAAATTGTCCCGTTTACCGTGGACGGCGACGGAAATGAGATCATCACCTTCGCCTTTGCTCCGGTCGGGGTGCAGAACAAGGAGGAGAGCTAAATGGACGACGTCGCAATCATCGGGGTAGGCCTCCACCCCTTCGGCCGCCACGGCGACAAGACCGCGTTCGAGATGGGCGCCGATGCCATGGAGCTGGCCATGACCGACGCTGGCGTGCCGTGGAGTGACGTCCAGTGCGCCTTCGGCGGGAGCTGGGAGGTCTGGACCGACCCCGTCACCGCTCTGGTCGGACTCACCGGCATCCCCTTCATCAACGTGTTCAGCGCGTGTGCGACCGGCGCCGCCACCATCCAGCAGGCCGCAAACGCCATCCGCGCCGGCGCCGGCGACATCGTCATGGCCGTAGGCACCGACAAGCACCCTCGGGGCTCATTCAAGGGAAACCCTACGCTCACCAACGTGCCCGCCTGGTACCAGGAGAACGGGCAATACGTCACTACCAAGTTCTTCGGCATGAAGATCAACAAGTACATGCACGACCACGCTGTCTCCTCTGCGACGCTGGCCAAGGTGGCGGCGAAGAACTACCGCAACGGCGCTCTCAACCCGAAGGCCTTCCGCCGCAAGCCGATCAGTGAGGAGGAGATCCTCGGCTCACAAATGCTCAACTACCCCTTGACCTCCTACATGTTCTGCGCTCCTGACGAGGGCGCCGCGGCCGTCGTGCTCTGCCGCGCCGACATCGCCCACCGGTATACCGATACGCCGGTGTACGTAAAGGCGACCGAAATCCGCACGCGCAACTACGGCGCCTATGAGGTCAACACCACATGGGCCCCCGTAGAGGAAGATGTCGCCCCCACCGTGTACGCGTCCCGCGCCGCCTACCAGGTTGCAGGAATCGGGCCTGAGGACGTCGACGTGATCCAGCTTCAGGACACCGATGCCGGCGCCGAGGTCATCCACATGGCCGAGAATGGCTTCTGCGCCGACGGTGAGCAGGAGAAGCTTCTCGCCACGGGCGCCACCGAGATCACCGGCTCGATGCCGATCAACACCGATGGCGGCCTTATCGCCAACGGTGAGCCGATCGGCGCCTCCGGCCTCCGCCAGGTCCACGAGCTTGTGCTCCAGCTCCGCGGGGAAGCCGGCGACCGCCAGGTCGAAGGCGACCCGCGAGTCGGCTACGCCCAGGTCTACGGAGCTCCCGGCATCGCTGCCGTCACCATCCTGGCCCGTTGAGGGCCGCACGTCTGTCCCCGCTGAACTGACTGTCTAACCCGATCGGTCGCGCAGCAGTTGGTCCTTGTAGTCGCAGCAGCCCGCAGGGGGTCCAGTCGTCGCTCGGGCGGTGATGTTCCGCCGATCCCGCGCGCCGACTACTCATCCGATGAGGTCATGCGACGGGTCGGTGCCCGAGGATGATTCCACCTTAGGACCGCATTCCCATTCGAATTGGCTCTTTCGGTGCGGCCGGGGCGAGCTTGGAGGCGTGGCAGGTAGGGCGATCCTGTATGAGACCAGTTGGGCATCCGCCACCTCATTCGCTCCAATGGATCCGGTAGAGGTGGACGGGCTCCGGTAGTCCCTTCAGACTGTGTTCGCCCCTGTCGTCGAATCTGAACGATTTGCCCATGCAGAGTTCACGAACGGCCACCGATACGACAATGTCGCCGTCCGATGCGGCAGCACAGAGCCGAGCAGCCAGCTGAACCGCGGCACCGAACAGGTCGTCATTGTCGTCTGTGACCGGTTCACCTGCGCTGATGCCAATACTGATATAGAACGGAGTACGGGCTTTCAGGTTGCGTTCGTGAATGCGTCGTTGGACGGCTACCGAAAAGTCGACAGCGGACACCACGGACGTGAAGGCCGCCATTATCCCGTCACCCGTGTGTTTGACCTCACGACCGTGGTTGGCGGCGAGCTCGCCCCGAACGATCGCATTGTGCTCGCTGAGCAACTCCATGTGACCTTCGTCACCGAGTTGTTGCGTCTGGGCCACCGATCCGCAGATATCCGTGAACAGGATGGCTCTCAGAGCTGGCGCCGTGTACGCGGTGCCCGGAGGATGGTCGGGTATCGACCCCATATACGCATTGAGCGGCGTCCGTGCGTCGAACTCCAATACAGTACCCGCCGTCATGCCGTGGGACTCCTGGTGCACAGCCACGACCGCTTTCTTGTTCGGTCCCTCAGCGAGACAGAACACTGTTCCATTCTCCTGATCGAACCAGTAGGTGTGATATTTGACACCGTGTCTGTCTTGAATCTCCAGATCCAAGAGGTGAGCAGCGGCCAGTTGCTCGGGCGACACTCCCGGCGCGTCATGGCGGTCGATATACATCGGCACAATCCAAAACGTACACCTTCAACAGTGTGGATGGAGGGGTGATTCGCTGCCCCTGACAAGTCGGAACGGAGGAGACTCGTTTCTGTCGACCGGGGTGCGTTAGTGTCGCCGGTACCGGCAGTTGCAGCATGGCGATCCCACCGGGGATAGAACGATTCCGGTCGGGCCTTAATAGCCTTGATGGTTGGGGCATACCCTTCTGACTTGCCTTACTTGCGAGCCGCAGCAACACCAACGGCCCGGGTGGTTACACAATTTATTGAGGAAGCCAATCGGCATCCAAATGTCTTGCGTGCAGGAATGGATCTAATCAGGCAGTATTCTGGACAAGGTCCAGGCCTCATCCCTGCAGAGCCAACATTACGGTTCCGCCAAGTTCGAGAGCAAGGAAATGGGCACATGACGGAGTCGCTCACCGCCGATTACCTGATCATGGGTGCTGGCGCCGCCGGGATGGCGTTTGCCGATTCGGTGCTGACTGAGACGGAGGCGACGTTAGTGATCGTTGACCGCCACGATCGTCCGGGTGGACACTGGAACGACGCTTATCCCTTCGTGCGCCTTCATCAGCCGGCCAGCTACTACGGGGTGAACTCAGCTTCGCTCGGTTCGGGCACTATCGATGAGATGGGCCTGAACGCTGGCTTTTACGCGCTCGCCACCGGTATGGAGGTGGTGAGCCACTATGAGTTGACCATGCGGCAACGATTTTTGCCCTCGGGTCGCGTCCAGTACCTCCCGATGAGCGAGGTCGGCAATGACCGGGTCGTGACTTCGCTGCTCTCCGGGAAAACATGCGCCGTCAAGGCCCGCCGGTTCGTCGACGCCACCCATTCCCGCATGCGTATCCCCTCCACCACTCCGCCGGCCTACAGCGTCGATCCGGGAGTGGCCTGCATCCCGCCGAACGATCTGCCCCGGGCTGGG
Source organism: uncultured Acidimicrobiaceae bacterium (assembly GCA_963727955.1). GTDB lineage: Bacteria > Actinomycetota > Acidimicrobiia > Acidimicrobiales > RAAP-2 > Bog-756. Next base: position 195,519 of record CAVSII010000007.1, on the reverse strand, counting down.
CCGGCCCACGACGACTTCGTGGTCATCGGAGCAGGCAAGACCGGCATGGATGCCTGCATCTGGCTCCTCGAGAACGGAGTGGATCCGGACCGGATCCGCTGGATCGTCCCTCGGGATTCCTGGAACTTGAACCGTGCCAACTTCCAGCCCGGCGACGACTTTTTCGCCGCGTTCTGCAACAGCCTGGCCGACCAGGCCGAAGCCGTAGCTCTGGCCGACTCCGTCGAGGATGTCTTTGCCCGGCTGGAAGCCACCGGCGAGCTGCGGCGCCTCGATCCCAACGTGACGCCGGAGGCGTATCATTGCGCCATTCTCAGTGACGGAGAGGTGGCCGAGCTACGTCGTATCGAGCGCGTGATTCGCCTAGGTCGAGTGACAGCCATCAACGGCGATGAGATCCGGTTGGAACGGGGAACCATATCGACTGGGCCTTCCACGCTGTACATCGACTGCTCAGCTGCGGGCATCCCTACGCACCCCACCACGGCCGTCTTCGCTGACGACCGGATAACACTCCAATGGGTGCGTACCTGTCAACCGGCCTTTAGCGCCGCGCTGATCGGATTCGTTGAGTCGGCGTTCACAGATGGGGAGGTGAAGAACCGTATCTGCACTCCGGTTGCCCCGCCCACGGTTCCGCTCGATTGGCTTCGCATGTACCGGGTGGAATTGGCCAATCGGAAGTGTTGGGCCGAACACCGGGAGGTCAACGATTGGATGGCAGGCTCGCGGCTCGACATGTTTACTGGTACGGCTCGTGCTCGGCTCGGGATTGACGTGGAGGCGACAGGACACCTCGGCCGCTACCTCACCTACGTCGACCAAGCCGCTGACAGGATCGACCAACTTCTAGACAGCCAACTAACGAATTAACCGGGATGGCGAGGTGACGGATTCTGAAGCTAGCAATCTAGAGGCCGACGGTCTGTTTCCGTTCACCCCAGCGGCGGTCCGCGAAGGATCTGAAGGAAACGGCAGACTGCTCGGTAGGCGACGGTGAGTGCCCACTGGGCCAGGCATCGTGGCCTTCCACAACCGTGCTCGAAAATCCTGGCGTTCCCCAAAGAATTTCAACCGCCCATCCGCTGACCTGGGCGTTTCCCACAAGCCCCTGCTAGACGGCGATTTTTGAGCGACCTCGGCGAGCGCGGATTACAGGTGTTGTCCGCTCGATCGCGCACGAATGGCACACCAAACCATCCATGCCGATTCGATCTCCCTCGCCAGGCTCGAACCAGCGATCCGACGTAATCTGATCCCATCTCTTTGACAAGAGATGGGCAACGAGTCAACGACGGACTGGAGTGAAAATGACGACCTCTCCCCATAACGAACCGAACCTCGATGACGTAATGGAACCGGAGGAATCGCCTCGACCGTCCCGACACGAGCACGCCAAAGCACCTCCAAGACCTGACGAGGACGAGCTTGATGCGCGGGCCGAAGAGGAACTCGAGGAAGCTACCGAGGAGTGGTCGAAGCGTCACTAGACAGCTGATGATTAGGAGGGGTCCGCGTCGCTGAGGCTGGATCCACGCGCATGGAAGAAGCCACAAACCCTGAGGTGAACTCGGTCCCAAGGACTCTCCGACCGCTTGGCGTGCACCGAGTGCACACGCGACCGGACGAGTGGGTCGACGATGCAGGAGCGGCGGTGATCGACCCGGCTGTCCTAGACCGAGTCCGGCGTTTAGCGATCCCACCGGCTTGGACCGACGTCTGGGCGACGCTGGATGCCTCTGCCTCTGTGCAGGCCACCGGAGTCGACCGACGGGGTCGCACGCAGTACCGGTACGCTCCAGAAGCAATTGCCCTGGCCACCGATCGGAAGTTCGATCAGATGCTGGACTTCGCTGCAGCGCTTCCTGCTTTGCGTAAGAACGTCATCGATGACTTGGCCCGGGGGCATCACGATGTGCGTGCTCCCCGCACGGTGACAGCCGCAGTGGTCAGGCTGCTAGACCGGGGGCTGTTGCGCGTCGGCAACGAGCGCTACGCCCGTGACAACCACACTTACGGACTGACTACCCTACGACGCAATCAGGTTGCCGTCCACGGACCGACGATCAACTTCGACTTCGTCGGCAAGGAGCACGTCACCCACAGGGTGGCTGTCAACGACCGGGCGGCTGCCCGGGTCGTCAGCGCGCTCCTCGCCACGGAGGGCGACGATGAATCGCCGCTCTTCTCCAGCTCGGGCGAGCACCCCGCGCACCTGGTGACGAGCGCAGCCGTCAATGCCTACTTGCACTCCCACACCGGCCGCGCCAGCGACGGCCAAGGTGTTCCGAACCTGGGGTGCAACTGTTGCGGCGGTAGCGGTGCTCGCCGGAGCAGAGTCTTCGAACGTCAGCCTTCACCTGCGGAAGGAACGCTTGGCCACCGAAGCCGCGGCAGGATTACTCGGCGACACCGTTGCGGTCACCCGCTCGTCGTACATCCACCCGGCCTGGCTCGACGCTGGGCGGTCACCCGTCGTCGTCTCCGCAGTTGCCGACGCGGCCATTCGCTTGCGGACACTATCGGTAACGGTGCTCTTTTCGGATCCGGCGATCCAAGCAGCCGTTCTCTCTGAACTCGCCGACGGGCCGGTCGAACGTTCCAACGCGCATTGACAGCAATCGGAGTGTGAGGTAAAAAATCCCACGAACATCCGACTGGCGCTCAAATCCTCTCCTCCGCTCCTGATTCCGGCGTGGGACGACTGAGTGTTGTTATACCAGCTCAGGTGCACAAATCAGTGGGCAACGACACTGCCAAAAGCGGACGTCGGCGGGCTGTCGCGGACAACCGGTATGCGAGGGTTCCACCCTCCTTCTTTCGTATACAGCTGCACCTCGCCGATGGGAGCCTCTCACCCCAGCTCCTCGGTGACTCGCTCGAGGATGTGTGGTTGGAAGAAAAGGCGTCGGTCGGTGAGATGAAGGGCTCCACCGACCGGTCGGCGTATTTTTGGATCCACGGTTGGCCATCGTGTGCCAGAGAACTTTCTCGCCTTCTTCGAGCCACGGATGGTGAAAATGATGAATCATTCCTCTCTCCCATCCTCCGGTCGTGCAATTACTTATGCCTCGCGACACCTGCTGGCAATCGCACGGAGTTCAACTCCGTGATCCGCATGGTCAGGTGCCAATTATTCGCCACTCACAGGCCGAGTCGAAGTCCTTCAAAATTTGGTTCGCGAACCGGACCACCGCTCGATACCCACCGGCGAGGTTCTGCCACGTGAGGCGGGCAAACTATGGTCATCCCGTGAAGGGAGCGCCCAGTGAGGGAATCCCCAGTCGTTCTCCAGGGGAATTGTCCGCTCTGACCGGCGCCGTGCCGCGTCTCTCGCCCCCGTTCTCCCGGGGCTCGGTATCGATACGTCTTTACCCCCACAACGAACTTGCCGCTTCCGAGGTTGTGGCCGAGCTCTGCGCCCAGGCGCAACTGGCCATGGACAGCGGATTCACCGGCGTCATGACCAGCGAGCATCACGGAGGATTTCCGGGCTACCTCCCCAATCCGCTTCAGACGGCCGCCTTTATCCTGGACGGGTGCCCGTCGGGGTGGGCCGCGGCCTGCCCGCTACTGCTTCCACTGCGCCCGACGGCCATGGTGGCCGAAGAGGTGGCCTGGCTGGCAGCCCGTCATCCCGGGCGGGTAGGGCTGGGGGTCGCCGCCGGCGCCCTCCCCCTGGACTTCGAGGCCATGGACCTGCCCACCGGGTCGGCCGTTGACGTGTTCCGCCGCGAGCTACCGCGTATCGTCGACATGCTGCAGGGGAGGGACCTGCGCCAACTGCATGGCGACCCGGCCCTACGGGCGTGTGCCGAGAGACCGGTTCCGGTGCTCAGCGCGGCGGTATCCCCGGCCGCGGCAAGGCGGGCGGCCCGAAGCGGAGCCGGCATCCTCATGGAAGGGATGTCCGCGCCTAACCGCCTGGCCCGCCTGGCTGCCGAGTACGACGCAGCCGGCGGAACCGGGGCCAAGGTGCTCATTCGCCGGGTCTGGCTGGGAGACGTCCGGACCGATCTCGTCGAGGCCCAACGCCGGGTGTACGACAGCTACACGGATGCTGGTGGGCCTGCCTTCGGAGGCGATCAGACGGTCGCATCGCACGACCCCGCCGACCTGGCCGAGCAGCTCGACCAGGCGGTGGGCGAGTCGGGCGCTGATGCTCTCAACCTCAGGATCCACCTCCCGGGCATGCCGCCGCGGGAGGTCAGGCGGCAGATCGTCCGGCTGGGTGCGGAGGTGGCCCCGCTCCTCCGGTCACGGGCGAATCGCCCGTGGTGTTGACCGGGGCCACCTTTCACGACCCTGCGCGTCGTGCGACACAAACCCACGCGGCGCTGTCAGTGCCTTATGCCCGCCGAACTCGCCCGTTTCTCGAAGTACGGCGTTGAGCAATTCTGAGGCTCCGGGGCCGGTGCTCGTGCTCACGCCCCGATTCAACAACGTGGACCGAACACCTCGGTCCACACGGAAGGAGGGCCGCATGCCCGTTACATTTAAACTTACGCGGGCGACTCTGACCCTAATTTGGGATTCGCCAGATCAGAAGAACGTTCATGCCGGGGCCCGATTGTACTGGGGCATTCGTAGCCTGCAGGTGGCCAGCCATCCGCATACGTCGTCACCCTACGGCGGCCAAGAAGAAAGGGGAAGCCGATGATGGACATCCTGAACCCATCGTTCATCGACGCGTCACTCGAGGCGCGGGCCGTCACCTTTGAGAACCCGACCGGGGCTCGAGGTGGGGGCGGTAGGGCCGCCGGTGGTCGCAAAGGTGCACCCAGCCGGGTGATCGGTTCGGGCGAGCGGGTGGTACTCGCCGACCTCGAGGGTCCCGGAGTGCTCCGTCACCTGTGGATGACCGTGCTACCCGCTCCGCCACAGCGACTTCGGGCTCTCTGGATCGAGGTGTTCTACGACGGGGCCGACGAGCCGAGCATCTCCGTGCCTCTGCTCGACTTCTTTTGCCTCCCACACGGACGGACGGCACCATTCTCCTCGGCCCTGGTGGCGGTCAACGAGGGGCGGGGTTTAAACAGCACGATGCCCATGCCCTTCGCCCATCACGTCCGAATCGAGCTCGAGAATGGATCGGATACGCCGACAGTCCTCTACTACCAGATTGACTACACGCTCGAGCCGGCATTGCCTTCTGCAAGCGGATACCTCCACGTTTCCTTCCGTCGGGAGAACCCCACCCGACTGAAGTCCGACCTGGTCATAACCGAGGATCTGACAGGCCCAGGGCGCTTCCTCGGTTGCAGCCTGGGCATTCGAGTCCTCGACGAGGGCATCTGGTACGGGGAGGGTGAGGTGAAGCTATTCCTCGACGGAGACTCCACCCACCCCACCATCTGTGGAACCGGACTCGAGGACTATGTCGGCAGCGCCTGGGGCATGGCCCGCCACGCCACTCCTTACGGGGGATGCACCCTCGACGTTCGTGCCCCCGACACCGACGACCCGCTCGCACAGCCGGACTTCGTCGGCACATACCGGTGGCACCTCCCCGACCCAGTCATGTACGCCTCGGACCTCAAAGTGACCCTCCAACAGATCGGAGGCGTGCTCTTCCCGCCTGGTCACGAGGCCGAGATGGCAGCGATCGAGGACAGCGGGCGGCTGGCCGGCGAGGGTTGGCAGCGCATCGGCGGCGGAACCTTCACCTTCGGAATCGTGGAGCGGACCGACGACGTCTGCGCCACAGCGTACGTCTATTGCCGTGAGCCTCAGAGAGTGGAACGGGTCGACCTGAGCGGAGCGGTGGCCGACCTCGAGCGCCTACCGTACGAAACGGCCGGCCCTATGGAGGCGCTCGGCGTACCGGTGTAGAACCTCGAGATTGTGCAACTGATGGCGAGGCAGCACTGCTGGCGTTGGCGGTAGGGGACAGCTTCCTTTGCCCTGCGAAGGGGACTCCTAGAAGACCTCGGGGGCGGGGACCCTGGGCCTGGCGCATCAGGTACTTTTTGGCCGCTCCTCACCCTGTGATCGGGCCCGCACTCTTCGATCAGCCGATGCCGACCACCGGCTTGTTGAGGACAGTTCCGCCCATCGACCCATAGAAGGTGGCATTGCCGAAGGAGAAGATTCCGCCATCGGCAGCTGCGAGGTTGTAGCCAGCATTGTTGGGAGTCACCTCCATGCCGACGACCGGTTGGTTCAGGCGGATTCCACCCATTGATCCCTCGTACTTTGCGTCGCCGAAGGTAAATACGCCACCATCCGCCGCCACCATGTAGTAACCCCCACCACTCGGAGTGGCAGCTCCTCCGACCACCGGTTTGTTCAGGACAGTTCCGCCCATCGAGCCGAGGTATCGGGCGTCACCGAAGGAGAACACGCCACCATCTGCTGCGAACAGGTGGTAACCCTTGCCGTCCGGCGTGATCGCTCCTCCGACGACGGGCTGGTTGAGGTGGGTGCTCCCCATCGATCCGTAGAACTTCGCATCACCGAAGGCGAAGACGCCGCCGTCTGCGGCGAACAGGTAGTAGCCCTTTCCATCCGGGGTGGCGGCCATGCCCACGATGGGCGCGTTGAGCGGAGTTCCGGCGAGCGAACCGTAGAACTGCGCCGTGCCGAAACTGAAGATCCCGCCATCGGACGCCACTTCCCAATAGCCGGGCGAGAGTGGCGTGGAGGCGACACCTACGACCGGCTTGTTGAGCGTGGTGCCGCCCATCGACCCATAGAAACCGAAGGCACCGAAGGTAAAGGCTCCGCCGTCAGAGGCCACCTCGCGGTAGCCACCCAGGTTTGCTCCGATCTGATCAGCGGGGTCGGGGTCGGCGATACGCACGACCTCGCCACCGAAGTTGAACCCCGGGGGCAGGTTGGGATCATCCGCACCCTGAAGAACCGCCCAGTTGGTGGCGTAGACCGACCCATCCCTGGCCACGGCGATGCCCCCCGGATATTCGAGGCCAGTGCTCGCCAGCACCGTCCGCGTGCCGTTGGCGTTGACCCGTATCAGTGCGCCCGGGGTGGGAAGGCCCGGGCTCGGGTCGGCGAAGCCCGCCTGGTCCATCTCGAGGACGAGCAATCGACCGGCTTGGTCGAAGGCGATGTCACCGATCATGGTGAAATCCGACTGGTATTTGGTGAGCTGACCGTCCGAGTACCGGTAGACGCTGGCCACGCCCTTGTTGTTGGGGGCACCCCCGAGCTCACCGATGTAGAGGGCGCCGTCGGGACCAACGGCCAGCGAGGTCGGAACCGCCTGGGCCATAACTGACGGGTCGGTCTCCTGGATGAGGGGGAGCACGGCCAGGGTGCTCAGCGTGCCGTTCTTGTAGAGGAGCACGTCGTTGCCGGCGGCGTCGGCGATGGCCAGCCCGCCGTCGTAGGGGGTAACCCCGTAGGGATCGGAGTCGATGGCCGGGTCGCCGGGACCTTCGCCCGCTCCGTGGTCGGGATTGTTGGCAGCCTCGTAATTACCGAGGTTGGCCTCAGCCGTCGGCGTCCCACCGCTGAGGGGGACGGAAAGAAGATTCCCCAGCAGCGCTCCGCCGGGACCGTAGGTTTGGTCGCCGGTCGTCGCATCGATATTCGCGTTCTGGATGAGGAATTGGATCTTCCCGTTGACCACCGTGATCCCCGACGGGCCGGCGGCGCCGGGCCCGCCGGTCGGACCGTTGTTGATGGAGGGCAGATCGCTCACCACGGTCGAGACCTGGCCACCGGGCGTAACCCTGGCAATGGCGCCCGACGGGTTGGCACAGGCGGGTTCAGCACCAGTGTTGCAGCCAGCGGGCACGTCATTGGTGCCGGCCTCGGTTACGAGCAGGTTGCCGTCGGGGCCAACGGTGATCTTGCGGGGTTGGTTCAGCCCGGTGGCGACGACCTGCACGTTGGCGGGCAACGCCTGCGGCGACGCGACCCGGGCATTCTCGCCACTCGCCGACACGTGAATGTGGCCGAACAGGCCCCCACCTCCGGCGCCGACAGGGGCGGCAGAGGCCATGGACGGGACGAGGAGCGCGCCAGCTCCGGCAGCTCCAATAACGAGCGCCAGCCACCTACGGTTCTGGGACCTACGGCTCATGAACGTCTCCTTTTCGGGTCGCCTGAACTGGTCTTCATCTGGCTCGTCTCTCATCGCCAGCCCGCCACAGCCAACGGGGTATTTCCGGGGATGAGCATCGCAAAGCCTCTTGTCTGAGCGATGCAACATCCGCCGCCTCTCGGCCGATGACGACACTATCTCGTTCGTCTGGCTCAGAAAAGTGGAAAGGTCGGACCGCCCGTCCGGCTGCTCCCGGTCCTTATCCCCTGGACGTGGTGGGGCATATTTCGGACCCTGTGCGTGCCGAATATTCGTCCGACGGGTCCTGCGGCGAGTCGATTAGTCTTGGCGAAGGCTGCCGAAAACACCATCCCCAGGTAGCTGCGCTGGATCGGTCTCCGGGATTGGACCCGGCTCATGGATTGGATCCGGCACCCCAAGGTCCTCGGTGCCTGCTGATCGACAGCGCGGCGCGGGCGCGGAGATTGACGTGATCCGCGTATTCGGGCCTGCACGTGCTTGAGGTGAGCGCGCCCGAAGGCGAGGGGAGCGTTGCACATTTCGGGCCGGGCTCTCTTGCCATTGGCTTGATCAGCACTCTCGGATGGGGCGTTGGGCGCTCTCAGTGTGGCGGCATAGGAGGGATACAGCAGTCCGGAAGTCCCAACAACTCTTCGCTACGGCTATGAATAATGCGTGTCTTGCTCAGAGTTTGAGGACACAACTGCGTCAGAGTTCAATTCGACCAAAAAGGAGAGGTAGAGCGAGATGCGACACCGACTGATCCTCCTGTGCCTGCTCCTAGTCGTTGTCTGCTCGGCCTGCACCAGTGCTCCGCCGACGACAGCCAATAGGACCTCTTCTGCGGTTCCTAGTGGATTCATCGGCCACCAAGGGCGATGGCTGACTGATTCACAGAATCGCATCTTCCTACCGCACGGGATCAACTATGTCGTAAAGCAGCCTCCATTTGACCCCCTCAACGGATTCAGTTCCGCAGATGCGTCGTTTCTGGCGGCGGGCGGGTTCCGAGCCGTTCGTCTGGGCGTGATCTTCGGTGCCCTGATGCCTAAACCCGGAAAGATCAATGCCACCTATCTGCACCAGATCGTTCAGATGGTCAACCTACTGTCCCATGATCACATTTTTGTGCTGCTCGACATGCACCAGGACGAGTACGGCCCTGTTACCGGAGTAGACGGGTTTCCAGCGTGGGCCACCATTACCCATGGAGCAGCTAATCCGAAACTCGCTTTCCCCAACGGGTATTACAAGAGCCCGGCCGTACAGGCAGCGTGGGCGAGCTTTTGGGCGGACCGGCAGGGACCTGGTGGTGTTGGCCTCCAGGAGCGCTACATTGCCGCCCTCGTTACTTTGGCGAGAACGTTCAAGACGAACCGGTCGATCCTTGGCTACGACATCATGAACGAACCATGGCCGGGTGCAGGCTATGCGAGCTGCGAGACTAGTTCCGGGTGCCCCGAACTCGAACAAAAGCTGCTGGATCCGTTCTACACGAAGGCCACCCAAGCCATCCGAGGCGTCGATCCGCATCATCTTATTTTTGTTGAACCCTTCCTCACTTTTGATTACGAAGGAAACACGTCACTCTCGGCCTACGGTTCGACGGCTAACGCGTTGTCGTTTCATCCCTACGTAGCTCAGTTTCCGGGCCAGACGGGTAAGGCCATCACTCTGTCAAAGGCTAATGGTGATGCACTTCTCGTAACAGAGTTTGGGGCCACCTCGGACGTCCCAGCCATCAATCAGTTTCTCGATGGCTTCGACTCAGCGTTGATGCCATGGCTGTTCTGGGATTACTCAGTGATCGCTCGTCAGCCCGGATCCACCGCCGACACAAACAGTCAGGCGCCAGCGGCGCTCAAGGCGCTTGCCCGTCCCTATCCATTGGCAGTTGCTGGTATCCCAGTCACCTACAGCTTCGATCCCACCACGCGGGAGTTCAGGCTGAGCTACATCTCAAATCATCTGGACGGCAAACCATTTCCGAGTGACATTTACACCGACGTGATCACGCCACGCACGACCTATCCCGACGGTTACGTGGCATCCGCCGACGGCGCCTCGATCACGTCCCCTCGCTGTGCCTCTGTGCTCACTCTGCGGGCAACAGCGCCGTTGGTAAACCTCGTTGTTCGGCCGGGCACTGGTTGCGGCCAGCACTCGACTTAACAACGTTGTATGAGAGTGACCGACTCGGCCGCCAATGTCATTGCGGCGCCTGTCAACCTTTGAGAGACAGAAAGTTTGGATAATCACTGTGCCGTCGTGGTTGCCTCCTCGGGTCGGTTGATCCACGCCACCGTCGGTAGTTCCGGAGGCGTGGGGGCCTTGCGGACGAACCGCTCGGGGTGAGCGGCGTAGGCGGCAGTGAGCACCTGGCCACGCCGCTCCCGGACCCGCACGGCCCGGCCGTAATGGACGTCGGCCGGGGTGTGGAACCCGATACCGGAATGGCGGTGGTCGTCGTTATACCAAGCGAAGAATCGGTCGCAGTGGGCACGGGCGTCCTCGAAGGACCCGAAGCTCCTCGGGAAGTCGGGCCGGTACTTGAGGGTCCGGAAGTGGCTCTCCGAATAGGGGTTGTCGTTGCTGACGTGGGGTCGGCTGTGGGATTTGGTGACACCGAGGTCAGCCAGCAGGTGGGCCACCGGCTGGGCGATCATCGGTGACCCTCGGTCGGAGTGGATGGTGAGCTCGCCGGCTCGAATGCCCTGCTTCTCGATGGTCTCGGCCATCAGGGCCTCGGCCAGGCTGGCCCGTTCGGCCCGGGCCAGCATCGATCCGGGGACGTAGCGGCTGTAGATGTCGATGATCGAGTACAGGTAGTAGTAGGTCCACTTGGCCGGACCGTGCAGTTTGGTGATATCCCACGAGTAGACCCGGTTGGGTTGGGTGGCCAGAAGTTCGGGCTTCACCCGGGCCGGGTGGGTGGCATGGCGTCTGCGGTCGCCCACCTCACCGTGCTCCCGGAGGACCCGGTACATGGTGGCGACCGACCCCAGGTAGACGCCCTCGTCGAGGAGCTTGGCATAGACGGTGGCCGGGGCCTCGTCGACGTGCTCGGTGCTGTTGAGCACTCGGCGGATCTCCTTCCTCTCGACCTCGGAGAGGGCCCGGGGCTGGGGGGTGGTCACCCGCTCGGGCTTCGGCGGGGCAGGGCTCTTTCGGTGCCTGCGGTAGTGGCGGGCCCGGCTCTCACCCAGGGCCCGGCATGCGGCCCGCACGCCGACGACCGGGGTCAGTTCACCGATGGCGTCGTCGATCACTTGGTCTCGCCTCTCTCGTCCGGCGCGCTGTCGGTGGCGAGCTCCTCCAACAACGCTGAGAGTTTTCCCTGGACCTCTATGACCTTCCGAGACTTGGCCAGCTCGGACTCGAGCTTGTTGGTCCGTTCCTTCAGCCGGGCGATCTCTTTGTCCCGGGGATCGGCGGGCTGACGACCGGCCGGTCGGGACAGGGCCTCTTCGGCTCCCCGGTCACGCTGCTTTCGCCACTCGTTGAGGAGGGACGAGTACAGCCCTTCTCGACGGAGCAGCGCTCCCTTCTCACCCTTGCCCAAAGTGTCGTACTCGGCCAGGATCCTCGCCTTGTAGGCGGCGGGGAACCGGCGTGGCCCTCGGGCTCGTTCAGGGGCCTCGGGGTCCGGGTCGGTGGTGTCATCCATGCCACCAGCATGATGGCGTGTGTCGTCAAAGTGGTTGATCGTGGTCGTCATTTCGGGGCTCTCTTCCCCGCCCTCTCAGTTCAATGAATCAGCAGTTCAAACTGCCTCACTGAAGGTTGACACAGAGGGTGGTGGGGTCTTTTGTTGTTGTCGCCCTGGACTCAGACATCGAGAGCACGCTGGGCTTCTGGTGAACCCTGGTCAGGCGTGAAGTGTCATGCAGATACCGGAGCCAGTGTCGCCCAGGAACCGGAGCCGCGTCTCCGAAGTGTCGTGCAGGTACCGGAGCCACAGTGGAAAGCATGACCGGAATTCCACACCCTTGTTGACCCTCCGTACGCGCACGGATCGCGTACGGGCCCTCTTCAAGGGCAGGCCAGCCGGGGAACATACTGCGGCTGACCTGCGCTTCGGGGTGGACGTTGGGGGACACAATAAGAACCGGAGTCCGATTGTCGCCGGACCCGTATTCAGGCTTGGGTGACGCTCCAAGTTCCAACCCCGTCCAGATGCATGTACAGAAGTAAGCCCATTCCCGGCAGGGAGTGAGAGCTTCTCTGGGTGATTACAAGCGCCTTTCGCGATATCGCCGTCGGTCCCGGCCCCTGTCGAAGCAGGTCCTTGCGAGCCGAGCCTTACAGGTCGTCGCTTTCAGACCATGGCCCTGAAGTAGAGCGTCCGAGCTAGCGCGTGGATCAATCCGCCGCTCATTCTGCCTCGCACCGTCACGCCCCGTGGGAATGAGGAATGCCCAGGATCCCGCAAGATGTCACATTGGAAATTTCCCTGACGACATAGCGGTTGACGACGATCGGAGCGGTCGATAGGGTTGCGGCCAACCCTCTCCGAGCTGTCTGGCGGGAAGCTTCGGCATCAACTCAGAGGGGAGCCACCAGGTCTCTGCGGAGCAGAATCAATGGTCGAGCACCAAGGGTGCTTGACCGAAAGGCGGACCAACATGCAACGGAGCCCAGGCTTCAACCTCTTCGTGGGGTGGCATCGTGTCATCGGCATCACAGTGGCGATGATCGCCGCGATGGCAGCATCGATGGCCATCCTGGCGGCATCGCCGGCGGCCAGTGCCGCCACCCCATCGTTCGGGTCGCGGATCCCGTTGTTGAACCGTCCCTCGATCAGTCCATCTCCAGCCGCCGCTTCACACTCCAATGTGGCCGAGCCACACGCTGGCCACACCTGGAGCGAGGCGCCAGGTAGCGAGATCAGCGGATCGACAGGTGGGGGGTTCGGCTCCGGAGTGGCGGTCAGTGGAAGCACCATGGTTGTGGGAGCGCCGTACGATTCGAGCACCGGAGCCGCGTACGTCTACGCAGGCTCGGGCACGAGCTGGTCGCAAGAGGCCACACTCACCCCTTCAGATGGCGACGCCAATGACTACTTCGGGTACTCCGTGGCCATCAGCAGTGGCGTGATCGTCATCGGTTCCCCATGCCACAGCATCTCGGCGAACTCCTGCACAGGGGCGGCGTATGTGTTCACCGGATCGGGAAGCTCGTGGCACCAAATCGCCGAGATGAACGACCCCGGTCAAAGCACGGAGGACACGTTCGGCCTCCCCGTGGCCTTCGCCTCGAAGTCGATCTTGGTCGGCGCCTTGGGAGAGAACTCCTTTGCGGGATCGGTGTTCGTCTACACGTTGAAGGGGGCGAAGAAGGCAACCATCTCCGACCCCGCCAACACCGCAAACGACGTGTTCGGCTCATCGATCGCCGCCTCCGGGAAGAAGCTGGTGGTGGGCGCACCGGGGACGAACGGGTCAAAGGGTGCGGCCTACTACTTCAATGAGGTCCGCGGCGGCTGGGTGCAAGAGGCCACTCTCACCGCGTCGAATGGTGAAGGTTGCTCCTCCACGTGCATGGAGCCGGTGGGTTACGTCTACGGCGATTACTTCGGTGACTCCGTCGCTCTTGGCAAGGGGGTGATCGCGGTCGGGGCACCCTATGCCTCGTACCCGACGCCCGCACCTGACAGCGTAGGGTCCGGTGCGGCGTATGTGTTCACGGGCTCGGTGAGCAACTGGACGCAGAACAGCGAGCTCTCCGACCCGACCGAGGACGCGGCCAACGCGGCCAGTCCTCCAGGCTGCAACGGTTTTTCGATGCCGTGCAACGCCCTGGACGAGTTCGGCTATCAGGTCGCCGTGGTCGGCACAGCGGTCGTGGCGGCGGCCCCATTCGACTCCCAGGGTTACCCGAACAACGCGACCGGTGCCGCCTTCATTCTGCCCAAGAGCGGCGGCACCTGGCCGAGCTCGAATCCGATCAAGGTCGTGACGAGCGATGGTGTCCCGGGGGACGAGCTCGCATGGCAACCGGGCACACTCATTGCCATCGGGAAAAACATCTTCGCCATCGCATCTCCGAGCGCGTCCGGCGGCACATACAACGGGAGCCTTTACTTCTTCAAGGATTGACCCTGCGCCTGCAGACACTCCTCACTGGATCGAAACTGGTTGTCCGAGATCGTGCCCGGCGGCATTCGAGCGGCCCGACCCCACGAACTTCTGGTTATTAGCCCGAGGCAGCGACCGACCATCGCCTTTCGTCTCAACGACGATGCTGACGCGTTGTGTCCCGGAAGTCAGCATCGAGTCGGCTGTACGATCGTTTGTGGCCGCTGTTGGCCGGTGTTGGCCGCTGTTGGCCGCCTGTCAATCCCCGGTACCCGCTTGACATTTCGGTTCCGGTAGGTGTTTGAGACTCCAAACCCATCAGGCGATCTTGCGGTTCCGGGGACGACCGTTGGGGGTGGCGAAGGCACCGTGCTCCTTGGAGCGGTCGTGGCGGATCTGATGGACCCGGATGACCTTTCCGTTGGCCGATATCTGGACCGACCCAGCGACGATGGCCACCTCGACGCTGGTGCGCCTCCAGCTGCGACCGATCCGGTAGGCGGCACCGGCGAAGGAGATCGATCCCCCGCCGTCGACCGACCGGACGACGGTCATGCCCGAGCTCGGCGGCCGGGATCGACCAGCCCTCGGTGCCTTGGTGCTGGCCCTGGCTCCGTCACGCTGGCGCTCAGCATGAGCGGCGACGAGGACGCCCTGGTGGCGAATCTCGACCAGACCGCCTTGGACCACAACTTCGACTGCTTCGCCGGCGAAGGTGGCGCCTACCCGATAGCGGAAGCTGTTGAGCCCGATCGAGCCGCGCTGGTCGACCCACCGGCTGACCCCGGGTGGCCGTGGAGCATTCGGCGGGTCCTCGGCCTCTTCGATGTCGAGATCGGTGTCGACGGGAGTCCGGGGTGAGGCCAGAGCGAACCGTTCAGCCGGCGGTCGGTCCCCGAGTGACTGGTGGGGACGTTCGGTGTTGTACTTCACCACCCAGGTATCGAGGGCCTCCTGGGCCTCTTCGATGGTGGCGTGCCGCCGGTCGTGATCGACCAGGAATTCCTCCCGATAGGTGCGGTGGAAGCGCTCCACCTTGCCCGTCGTGGTCGGTGAATAGGGGGCGGTCAGGCGATGCTTGATGCCGAAGTTGTTGCAGATCCGGTCGAACAGCACCGGCCCTGGTCCGGGGCCGAATCGGGCCGTGAATACTCGGCCATTGTCTGTGAGAATTTCGTTGGGGATACCGTGTTGTCCCAATGCGAAGGTGAGGGCGTCACGCACCGGCCTGGCTGTTGCTCGGGCCACGATGCGGGCACAGACGCAGTAGCGGCTGTGGTCGTCGACGCCGGTGACCACGTTCACCTCGGTGCCGTCGGCCAGATAGAAGCGACCCACGATGTCCATCTGCCAGAGCTCCATGGACTTGGACCGTTCCCACCGCTTGTAGTCCGAACGGGACCGCTTGCGTGGGATGGGCATGATCAGCCGGTGGCGGACCAGGGCCCGATAGATCGACGACCGACCGGGCAAGGGGGTGACACCTTCTCGGGCCAACTGGGTGCGGATGGACCTCGGCCCCCATCTCGGATGACTGCGCCGCATCTCGACGATCCGGGCTTCGACCCTCGGTGTCATCTGGTGCGGACAGGTCTCGGGTTTCGAGCTCTTGTCGACCAGCCCGGCGACCCCGAAGTTCGCATAGCTGCGGAGCCAGTTGTGGACCGTCTGGCGGGTCACCCCGTTGGTCTTGGCCACATCGGTGACCGTCGCCCCGTCGAGGACTTCACGTACTGCCATCAACCGCTGTTCCACCAGTCCCAGCTCCACCAGCATCTGTGGCCTCCTTCGTCTCTGTGGACGTGAGTCTCCACAGCAAAGGAGGTGGCGGAAAGCACCTGGCGGACCCTGTTCAGGCGTGAAGTGTCAAACAGGTACCGGAGCCAGTGTCGCCCACGTACCCGAGCCGCGTCCGGAAAGTGTCAAGCAGGTGCCGGAGCCACAGTGTCAAGCATGAACCGGAACTTCACACGCTGTTGGCAGTGTCAAGTCCCGGTACCCGCTTGACACTTCGGCTCCAATAGCTGTTTTACACAGCAACCCATCAGGCCGACTTCTTGATACGGGGACGGCCGTTGGGTGTGGCGAAGGCACCGTGCTCCTTGGAGCGGTCGTGGCGGATCTGATGAACCCGGATGACCTTGCCGTTGGCCGAGATCTGGACCGATCCGGCGACGATGGCCACCTCGACGCTGGTGCGCCGCCAGCTGCGCCCGACCCGGTAGGCGGCACCAGCGAAGGAGATCGTGCCGCCGCCGTCGACCGACCGGACGACGGTCATGCCCGAGCTCGGTTGCCGTGATCGACCAGCCCTCGGTGCCCTGGTGCTGACGGCCTTGGTCCCGTCACGCCGGCGCTCAGCATGAGTGGCGACGAGCACGCCCTGGTGGAGAATCTCGACCAGACCGCCTTGGACCACAACTTCGACTGCTTCGCCGGCGAAAGTGGGACCCACCCGATAGCGGAAGCCGTTGAGCCCGATGGAGCCGCGCTGGTCGACCCACCGGCTGACCCCCGGTGGTCGTCGAGTATTCGGCGGTTCCTCGGCCTCTTCGAGCTCGAGGTCGGTGTCGACGGGAGTCCGGGGTGAGGCCAGGGCGAACCGTTCAGCCGGCGGTCGGTCCCCGAGGGACTGGTGGGGACGCTCGGTGTTGTACTTCACCACCCAGGCATCGAGGGCTTCCTGGGCCTCTCCGATGGTGGCGTGCCGACGGTCGTGGTCGACCAGGAACTCGTCCCTGTACGTGCGGTGGAAGCGCTCCACCTTGCCCGTGGTGGTGGGTGAGTAGGGGGCGGTCAGGCGGTGCTTGATGCCGAAGTTGTTACAGATCCGGTCGAACAGCACCGGCCCTGGTCCGGGGCCGAATCGGGCGGTGAAAACTTTGCCGTTATCGGTGAGAATCTCGTTGGGGGCACCGTGTTGTCCCAATGCGAAGGTGAGGGCGTCACACACCGGCCTGGCTGTGGCTCGGGCCACGATGCGGGCACACACGCAGTAACGGCTGTGGTCGTCGACGCCGGTGACCACCTTCACCTGGGTGCCGTCGGCCAGATAGAACCGACCCACGATGTCCATCTGCCAGAGCTCCATGGACTTGGACCGTTCCCACCGCTTGTAGTCCGACCGGGACCGCTGGCGTGGGTTCGGGTCGATCAGGCGGTGACGGATCAGGGCCCGATAGATCGACGACCGACCGGGTAGCGGCGCGACTCCTTCCCGAGCCAGGTGGGTGCGGATCGACCTCGGTCCCCATCTCGGATGACTGCGCCGCATCTCGACGATCCGGGCTTCGACCACCGGTGTCATCTGGTGCGGGCAGGTCTCGGGCTTCGAGGTCTTGTCGACCAGCCCGGCGACCCCGAAGTTCGCATAGCTGCGGAGCCAGTTGTGGACCGTCTGGCGGGTCACCCCGTTGGTCTTGGCCACATCGGTGACCGTCGCCCCGTCGAGGACTTCACGTACTGCCATCAACCGCTGTTCCACCAGTCCCAGCTCCACCAGCATCTGTGGCCTCCTTCGTGTCTGTGGACGTGAGTCTCCACAGCAAAGGAGGTGGCGGAAAGCACCTGGCGGACGACTGTTCAGGCGTGAAGTGTCAAACAGGTACCGGAGCCAGTGTCGCCCAGGTACCGGAGCCGCGTCCGGAAAGTGTCAAGCAGGTGCCGGAGCCACAGTGTCAAGCATGAACCGGAACTCCACAACACGCTGTTGGCAGCCCTACGCGCACGGATCGCGCACGAAACATCTCCGGACGGGAGTCAGCCGTGGCCTAGACCCCGACTGACCTGCACTTTCGGGGTGGAGGTGAACGGACTCGAACCGTCGGCCTCTACATTGCGAACGTAGCGCTCTACCAGCTGAGCTACACCCCCGAGTGCCTGAGGAGATTACTCCAAAAGGACTCCGCCACGACTATCGAATTCGCCGCACATCTCCCCCACCTCCCGGACACGACGCTCGGAACGCGGCCACTGTCCGAACGGCGCAACCAAGTCCAGTCGCCGCTTGACACCACAATTCAGGCAACGACAGAACCTGAGCAACCGGAGAATCGAGCCACTGTACTCACGGATCCGTGGTGGACGTGGTGGTGGTCGTCGTCGGCGGAACCGTCGTTGTCGTGGTTGTCGTCGTTGTTGTGGTTGTGGTTGTGGACGTCGTGGTGGTCGAGCTCGGCGTCGTCGTCGATGTGGTCGTGGTGGAGGGTGGTGCCGTCGGTGTGGAGGTGGACGACCCGCTGGTCTCCTTCGTGACTGCCGACTTCGAAACCGGGAAGGTCCAGGCCGCTGATGCGCAGTCCTGTGGTTGAGCGGCGATGACGACATCGACACCAGGCATGGAAGCGTAATCCCACACCGTCAGATGGGAACCACTCTCCAGACAGCTCAGCTTTGGATCGTTGGTGGTGAAAGTGCTCAGCGTGCCCACCTTCTGCCTGGCCGCTGTCGGGGCGGGGGCCTTCACCGGGGTCAGGGAGACTCGGTGGCCGATCCAGGTGCCGGTTGACGTGAATGCGTTGCCCGCGGGTCCGCTGACGGCTGCGGTCGTCGATGACGTCGAGGTCGTCGTCGGTCCCGCCTGGTAGTCCTTTGCCGCCGGAGCATTGCCGAGAAGGGCGGCCAGCATGGCCGGGTTGTTACCGTCCATCCCCAGCGCCCATATGCCCACACCGGCGATCTTGAACGAATTGGCCAACTGCGCTTTGAGCGCCAGCGACGTCGGATCGTCGAAGTATGTCTCGTGCCATTGGGACCCCACCTGGTACGAGGTCCACGCCGTCATCGTCGAGGAATCCCAGTAGGTGGGATGGCCGGAGGCGGCGATGACGGCGTCACTGAGGGGAGTCTCGCCCCCTGTCGCCTGTGCCGTACTGCTGCCGTCGGTGGTGGGCCAGTCGTAGCCGTAGTACGGCACGCCGAGGATGACTTTGCTTGCTGGCACCACCGACGTGAATTGCTGGAGCGCCTCCGTGTCGTTGAAACTGCCTCCAACCAGGGGGGCCGTCGCACTGGGACTGCTCTGGTCGTTCATGTCATAGGCCATCACGAAGAAGGCGTCGACGGCCGGCGCCAGCGCGGCGATGTTGTAGAAGCCACTGCTGTCCCCGGCCGAACTGGCATACGTCGCCATCGTGACCTGCCAATGCGGATTGGCGGCCTTCAGGGCAGCCGAAACCTGGGTGATGAGCGAGGTGAGGCCATTCTGATCAGTGCTCCCCTCCCCCTCGAAATCGAAGTTGACGCCGTCGAGGTTCTTGGCCGATATGGCCGCAATCAGTGCTGACGAAAGACGGGCCGGGGCTGTGGGATCGGACGTGATGGCATCGAGAGAGCTATGAGAGAAGTCGGTGACAGTGAGCACGACCCGGTCGCCGGCAGCATGCGACCGGTTGACCAGGTTGACCAGATCCTGGCTCTCGTAGCCGTTCCATCCCGAGCCGCTCTCGTCGAGAGATCCGTCAGGATTCACATCCACGCTGAAGTAGGCCAGTGTGGTGAGGTCCTGAACGTCGAAACCGGAGGATTGAGGCAGCGTCCAGTAGGGCGCGTAGGCGAAGATCTCATGAGATTGGAGTGGGGCCGATGCCGCCAGTGCCGGCGGCGCCGGGTTCGGGACCGAGGTGGCGGCGGGCAGCTTGACCGACGGATGCCTCTCGGAGGCTTGCAGGCGGTTGCCGATATCGGCCACGGAATCAGCCGAATCGTGACTGGACGCCCCGCTGGCCGAACTGAAAGTGGTGCTGCTCCCGGCCAGGAGCACCAGGGCCAGCACGGCCACCACAATGGGCCCGATCCTGCGATGTCCGACCCCGTGTTGTCCTTCACCGTGCCCCGGCCGCCACGACACGACCCGACGGGCGGACGCCCGCAGGCCGCCCACCACACCGGGGCCGCTGTCCAAGGCCCCTTCGGGCGAATCCGACTCCACAGCCGAGGCGGACGGAAGATGAGCTGAGGTCATCGCCAAAAACGCTCGCAGCTCCGGCGCCGGAGTCTGCAAACCGTCGCACTGGACTGCCACCGAGCCAACCTCCGTCTAGGACCTCCACTTCGAGAACCTGACCATGCCCTCCATCGGGCAACTCAACCACGGCCTCCGCGGTGACACTACTCACTGCGGTCCACGGAACAAGGTCGGGAACCGAACGATCGAGCCACGAGGACGAACTGATGATGAGTCCGGTCTCGGTGGCCTGGAGGTCGAAGCACGATCCGCCCGACCATGGTCCGGCCCATGCCGGGCCGGATCCCACGGGTAGCGAACCGGCCTCGAGATCGACGACACCCTCCAGCGATACGGTGGGGGGGACGGCGGAGTCATGGGGCGGCGGCGGAGTCTCATAGGCGGATTGTCAAGGACGGGGCCGAAGGCCATTTTCGCGCTGTTAGTGGCCAGGCTACCACTATCTGCGCTTTAACAACAGGCCCGGGCCGGTGGGAGCCCATTTCGTCCTGTTGCCGTGCCTGGGGGCACCGCACGGTCAGCCCTAAAGAATTACACCGATCATCCGACAATTAGAGGGCGGCCGTCAGTCGGTCGACGAACCAGAGTGGTCCCTCATCCATGAAGTCATCGAACCACAGATTCAAGACCGGAGCCGGCTTGATCTTCGTGGAAGGCTTCCGCCTCCTGTTCGTCCTGGCCGGGTCGTTGGCCGGTTTCGAGGTGGGCCGTCAGCTGAACGGGAACCCGCACGCCGGCGTCGTCGGCCTGCTGTTCGGCGCAGGCATCAGCTACGTCTTTGGCGGTATCGCCGGTCGTCTGGTCGACCGTGGCCTCCAGCACGCCGTCTTCCTCTTCCGCAACACTCCCCCCGGGGAGATCTTTTCCGCTTCGATCATCTCGACCACGGGCATGCTCCTCGGCCTCATCGTCGGACTCCCGCTCGTCGTCCTCCTCCACTCCGCCATCGCTCTGCTCATTGCCGCCTTCGCCGCCTGGATACTGGCGACGCTGGGATGGCGGCTCGGGTCGGTCAAGGGCAGGCAGGTGATCGCCGCTGCCGGTCTGTCACGAATTCTGGCTCCCCCACCGAGCCCGCCCCAGGGCCACGCCCTCCTGGTGGACAGTTCGGCCGTCATGGACCGGTTCCTGTTGGTGCTGGGACGTGGCGGTCTCCTACCGGCCGGCCTCATCCTTCCCCAATTCGTCATCGACCATGTGCGCTCCGTGGCCGACATGTCCGACCCGGTTACGTCGCGTCGAGCCCGCCGGGGACTCGAGTCGATCGAAGCTCTGCGCGAGATGCGTATCCCTGTACACGTCGCCCCCGACGAGGTCCCCGAAGTCGACGACCCCACCGTCAAGCTGCTCACCGTCGCCCGGAGGCTGGGGCTGCGCATCGGGACCTGTTCCTCCGCCGTGGCCGACGAGGCCGGGCGTTGGGAACTGCCGGTGGTCGACCTCCGGGGAGTGGCCCAGGCGCTCAGCCCCGACCACCTCCCCGGCGAGGAGCTCCACCTCGAACTGATCAAGGAAGGTCGTCAACCGCGACAGGCCATCGGCTACCTGTCCGACGGCGACATGGTGGTGGTCAACGACGCAACCCACCTGATCGACAGCGGGCCAGTGCGGGTGTCCGTGCTCTCCACCCGACCGACGTCCCAAGGGGTCATCGTCTTCGCCAAACTGGCCACCGACGGCGAGCCGCTGGTCAGCCCCGTCGATGTCCTGCACTGACCGACCCCGAGGTCGGGCCCCCCGGTCCCTCCGGAGGGCGCTCGCCGGCGGTCAGTTCACAACGGCGACGACCGGCGCTCCCAGTGTCGTACCCGCCTCGGATCCGAAGAATTTCGCTCCGTAGGCGAAGACCCCGCCATCGGCCGTCGTGAGCACGTAGCCCCCGGTGGCTGCGCTGATCCCCACCACCGGACTGCCGGATGTGGATCCCACGGCCGATCCCTTGAAGGGGGCCGAGCCAAAGGCGAAGACGCCACCGTCGGCACCCACCAGCCAGTATCCGTTCCCGCCGGGGGCGGCAGCGGCACCCACGATGGGGGCATTGAGGTGATCGCCGCCCGTGGAGCCGTGGAAGTGGGCGTTCCCGTAGCTGAAGATGCCGCCGTCGGAGGCCACCAGCCAGTAGCCGCCGGTGGTGCCGTCACCGACGATACCGACCACCGGTCGGTTGAGGTGGGTCTGCGCCGCCGATCCGGCGAATGCGGCGTCGCCGAAGGCGAACACCCCACCGTCGGCGGCCACCAGCCAGTAGCCCTTGCCGTCGGGCGTCGACGCCATTCCCACCACCGGTGCGTTGAGATGATCGCCTCCCATCGAGCCGTAGAAGGCGGCGGCGCCGTAGCTGAAGATGCCGCCGTCTGCACCCACCAGCCAGTAGCCGTTACCGCCCGGCAGGGCGGCACTGCCCACGATGGGTGCGTTGAGGTCCACCGAGGACGCCGAGCCGTGCGACGAGACGGAACCTTGTGGGTAGACGCCTCCGTCGGCTGTGACCACCCAGTAGCCGGGGGGTGTGGCCGGCGGAGGGGCCGGTGCCTCAGGAGTCACCGCGTTCGAGGCGGCCGAGGAGGGACCGGTGTTGATGGCGTTGGTGGCCGCCACCGTGAAGGTGTAAGAGGTGCCGTTGGTCAGGCCGGTGATGTCGTCGCTGGTCACGTTCCCGACGGTAACAGCGGACCCGGTCGACGGGGTGATGACGTAGCCGGTGATGGGCGAGCCACCGTTACTGGCCGGTGCCGTCCAGGTGACCGTGGCGCTGGCGTTGCCGGCGGTGGCCGTGCCGATGGTGGGGGCACCCGGCGCGGTCGGGGCCGCCGGGGTCACCGCGTTGGAGGGATCCGAGGCGGCACCGGTGTTGATGGCGTTGGTCGCCGTAACCGTGAAGGTGTAGCTGTCGCCGTTGGTCAGCCCCAGGACGGTGATCGGGCTGGAGGTCCCGGTGGCCGTCTGGCCACCGTTGGCCGGTGTCGTCGAGTCGGCCGCCGTCACCGTGTAACCGGTGATGGGCGAACCGCCGTCACTGGAGGGCGGGGTGAAGCTCACGGTGGCGCTGGCGTTGCCGGCGGTGGCCGTGCCGATGGTCGGGGCACCCGGCGCGGTCGGGGCCTCCGGGGTCACCGCGTTGGAGGGATCCGAGGCGGCACCGGTGTTGATGGCGTTGGTCGCCGTAACCGTGAAGGTGTAGCTGTCGCCGTTGGTCAGCCCCGTGACGGTGATCGGGCTGGAGGTCCCGGTGGCCGTCTGGCCACCGTTGGCCGGTGTCGTCGAGTCGGCCGCCGTCACCGTGTAACCGGTGATGGGCGAACCGCCGTCACTGGAGGGCGGGGTGAAGCTCACGGTGGCGCTGGCGATGCCGGCCGTGGCCGTGCCGATGGTGGGGGCACCCGGTGCGGTCGGGGCCTCCGGGGTCACCGCGTTGGAGGGATCCGAGGCGGCACCGGTGTTGATGGCGTTGGTCGCCGTAACCGTGAAGGTGTAGCTGTCGCCGTTGGTTAGTCCCAGTGACGGTGATCGGGCTGGAGGTCCCGGTGGCCGTCTGGCCACCGTTGGCCGGTGTCGTCGAGTCGGCCGCCGTCACCGTGTAACCGGTGATGGGCGAACCGCCGTCATTGGTCGGCGGGGTGAAGCTCACGGTGGCGCTGGCGTTGCCGGCGGTGGCCGTGCCGATGGTGGGGGCCCCGGGTGCGGTCTCCGTCGACTGGAGATTCACGTAGGCGGCGGAAGGGAAGGTGAGTGGTGAGACGCTGACCAGTGGGGTGGTGGTGTCCGTGGGAAAGACCGGCGCCGTCTCGAGCGGAGGTGTAGCTCCCCCGCCCTGGCCCGGACCGGCCGCCCCGCCGGCCGTGTAACCGGTCTGGAGACAGTTGCTTGCGCCCTGCCCGGTGGCGCCACCGAAGGAGAGGAATCCGTCGATCAGGAACTTGGACGCGCTAGTCACGCCCACGCCCGCCGTCTCGCCATCGGTTCCCGCCGTGGTGAAGACGTCGCCGGTGGTGATGGCCGTACTGAACGCGGTGTTGGCGCCGTAACCCACCAGTTTCTTGTTGCCCGCCGCCGTGGTCGCCGTGGCGATGGTGGCATTGGTTCCATTTATGGCCGTGATCTGGACGCCCGTGGGGATCCCATTGGCCGTTGAGTAGACGTAGTCACCTACCTTGGCGTTGGCGAAGGTGCCCGACACGGCCGTCAGCGTGGTCGAGTTCTTGGTCCAAGTGACCGAGGCCACCGAACCTCCTCCATCCGCCACGCTGAGCGTAGGCGAAGTGAAGGCGTAGCTACCGGTGGCGTTGCCGTCGGTGGAGCCGATGGTCTCGTCCCACTGCAGGGGCAGCGGATTCACGCCGAAGCTGTTGGCGTAGAGGGCCGCCACGAAGGAGCCCACGATCTCCGTCGAGGCCGTTCCCGTGTAGCCGAACGTGGCGCCGGTCGGGGCCGCGTTGTCGACCGTCGTGTCGCCATTCAAGGCCGTGGCGAACGGGGCGACGTTGCCCGGCTCGAGCGAGATGGTGCAGTCCTCTTCGTAGGAGATGGCCGGCGCAGTCGGATTGGGCGTCGGATTGTTCTCGACCGCGGAGGCCACACCTGGACTGGCCAGGGCGACGGCCACGCCCCCCATGACCAGGGCCACGGTTGCCACCAACGAGGCGATGACCCGGCTCAACCCTCCTGTGCCCCGGGGCTCTTTGTGGGCCCTGGATGAGAGCCCACGACGAAACGAAAGCAAATTGAGACGATCCATTGATCTAAATCCCCCCCGGGGCTCTGGTGCCTGTTTTCTGTGGGGCATAGACCCACAGGCCCAGCTCCAACCAACCAAATAAGTTATTCGTGCGGGAGGGACGCTACGCGAATCTGCAGGTTATTGCAACGCGTTGCACGGAGAGAGGTCGCATAACCACAAATGGTTGCTCCGGGAGACCCCTATGCCCCTTTGACCGCGGCCACCAATTTGGTGAGCGTGTCCTTGGCATCGCCGAACAGGAGGGTGGTCTTCGGATCGAAGAGGAGTTCGTTGTCGATGCCGGCGAAGCCCGGACGCATGGAACGCTTGAGGAACACGATGTTCTCGGCTTCGTCGGCGTGGATGATGGGCATGCCGTAGATGGGGCTGCCCGGTGTGTTCTTGGCCGCCGGGTTGACCGTGTCGTTGGCCCCGACCACCAGGGCGACGTCGGCCGTGGCCATCTCCGGGTTGGCCTCGTCCATCTCCTTCAACTCATCGTAGGGGACGTTGGCCTCGGCCAGCAGCACGTTCATGTGGCCGGGCATGCGCCCCGCCACCGGATGGATGGCGTAGAAGACCTCCACCCCCCGGGCCATCAACAGATCAGCCAGCTCACGGACGGTGTGCTGGGCCTGGGCCACGGCCAGGCCGTACCCCGGGATGATGACCACCTTGCGGGCGTAGGCCAGGAGCACCCCGATGTCCTCGGGGGTCCCCGTCTTCACCGAGCGCGTCTCGCCCGAACCGTCGGCCCCGCCGGCCGCCGTCACCACCGAGCCGAACGCACTGAACAGGACGTTGGCCAAGGAGCGGCCCATGGCCTTGCTCATCATCCGGGTCAGAAGGATCCCCGAGGCCCCCACCAGGGTTCCGGCGATGATCAACAGGTTGTTGTCGAGAGTGAAGCCTGAGGCGGCCACGGCCAGCCCGGTAAAGGAGTTGAGCAACGAGATCAACACCGGCACATCGGCGCCGCCGATGGGCAGGACGAAGATGACGCCCAGGACCAGAGAAAGAAGGGCCGTCGCCACCAGTAGGGGCGTACTGCCGGTCACCAGCGTGGCCACCGCCAGGCCCACGATGACCACACCGACGGCGGCGTTGATGACCTGCTGGGCCGGATAGGTCACCGGCCGCCCTGGCATCAACTCCTGCAGCTTGGCGAAGGCGATGGCACTGCCGGAAAAGGAAACGCACCCCACCAGAACCCCGAACAGCACCTCGGCGATCCTGTAGACAGCCGGCTGGTACGGGGCTTCCACCAGGAACACGACGATGGAGATGAGAGCAGCGGCTCCGCCACCTACGCCGTTGAAGATGGCCACCATCTGGGGCATGGCCGTCATCTTCACCAGACGGGCCGCCGGCACGGCGATGGCCGCGCCCACCACCATGGCCACCAGGGTGAGAACCAGGTTGAGCGTGTGGGCCCTGACCTCGGGGTGGGCGAAGGTGAAGGCCACAGCCACGGCAGCGGCCACCGCGGCCAGAAGATTGCCGTTACGGGCGTGCTTGGGTGAGCTCAGGCCCTTGAGGGCCAGGATGAAGCCGATGGCCGCCAGAAGGTAGACCAGATCGATCCAGGTGTTGAGGGTCACCGGTTGTCACCCGCCGGCGGATCGGCCTTCGACTCACTGTCGGAGGAACGGGGTCGGCGTTCGGCCGGCTTGACCTTGAACATTTCGAGCATGCGGTCGGTGACCACGAACCCGCCGACGATGTTGAGCGTGGCCAGCAGGACGGCCAGGAAGGCCAGTGTGATCTCGACCGTCCCGTGGGCGCTGCCCATGACGATGATGGTGCCGACCAGCACGATTCCGTGGATGGCGTTGCTGCCGGACATGAGCGGGGTGTGCAGGATGCTCGGCACCCGGTTGATGACCTCGTTGCCCACGAAAGCGGCCAGAACGAAGACGGTGACGAATTCCAGAATCCCGGTGCTCAACTTCGTTCCTCCTGTGCGCCTGTTCCCTCAACAGCACCCGGGCCCGGCTCCGGCCCGACGTCGGATGGATCGGGCCGGTCGGGTGTGGCCAGAGCGATCCCCAAAACCTCGGCCGTGGCCGGATGGACCACGGCACCGGCGCGCACGACGCAGGTCCCCGACACGATCTCGTCCTCGAAATCGGGAGCCAGTTGGCCATCGGTGACCAACAGCCCCAGGAAATTGGCGATGTTGCGGGCGTAGAGGAAGCTGGCGTGGGTGGGCATGGTGGCAGGCGGGTTGGCCAGACCGACCACGTCGACGCCCCCGGAGTGGACCACCTGGCCGGCCACCGTCAGCTCGCAGTTACCCCCCGAGTCGGCGGCGGCGTCGACGATCACCGAGCCCTCGGCCATCCCCGCCACCATCGAGGCGGTCACCAGCACCGGCGCCGTTCGGCCGGGGATCTGTGCCGTGGTGATGACAACGTCGGCCGCCGCCACCTCGGCAGCCAAAAGCTCGTGTTGCTTGTTCAAGTACTCCTCCGACTGCTCTCGGGCATAGCCACCGGCACCGTCCTGGGTCTCGAGCTCGAGCTCCACGAAGCGGGCTCCGAGGCTCTGCACCTCCTCTTTGGCTGCGGCCCGGACGTCGTAGGCCCGCACCACCGCGCCCAGCCGCCGTGCCGTGGCGATCGCCTGCAGACCAGCCACGCCCGCCCCCATGACCAGAACCTTGGCCGGTGGGACGGTGCCGGCCGCCGTCATGAACATGGGAAAGAACTTGGCCAGATGCTCGGCGGCGGCCAGGCCGGCCCGGTACCCGGTGACCGTGGCCTGCGAAGAAAGGGCGTCCATGGACTGGGCCCGGCTGATCCGCGGCAGCAGGTCGAGGCTGTAGACGGTGGCGTCCCCAGCGGCCAGGGCTTCGACCACGTCCAGAGCGGCCAGAGGCTGCAAGAAGCTCACCGTCGACACACCGGCGGGCAGGTTGGCCACCTCGGACAGGGTGGGCGGCTGGACACGGGCCACGATAGAGGCGTGGTCGAGCGTGCTGGCCGCGTCGGGCGCTACGACAGCCCCCGACCCCTCGAAGTCCGCGTCCGAGAAGCGGGCGGCAGCGCCGGCGCCGGATTCCACCACCACCTCGATTCCGACGCTGGCCAGCCTGGACACCACCTCGGGCACCATGGCCACCCGGTCCTCGCCGGGGCGCGACTCTTTGAGAACGGCGAGTTTCACGGCCAGAGGTATACAGGCAAAACGACCGGGTGACCACTCCCACCCGTGTGGCCGATGCGCCGGAGTGGGGACGACGCCTCGGGTCGACCAGTTGGGCCACGGCCGAGCCCGTGGCCGTCCCCGGCGGGTTTTCCGGACGTCTTCCCACCGAGAAGCGATGAACTCCCGCGGGAGGCTCAGGCCAGGTCGGGTGGCGGCTCGAAGGAGTTTCCCGTGGCCCCCGACGTGTCCGCGTCATCGGGATCGCCGTCAACCGTCCCATCGGGGGTGACTCGGGCCCTGTCGTCGGCGCAGGAGGCGGTGGCCACGTCGTCAGTGCCGGATGCGGGGGCCACGTCGTCGGCGTAAGAGCCGGTGGCCAGGTCGTCGGCAGGAGGGGCCATGCCCAGGTCATCGAGAGCGGCGATGGCCAGGTCATCGAGAGCGGGGGCCGGGTCGCCCTCCGCTGTCCTCGTCCCCCCGGCCTTCGACGACCTCGGCAGAAGGCGGGCCCTCGCCGGTGGCGGTCAGCACCGCCGAACCCTCGGTCCGAGGGCCAAGCAACACCCGTTGGTCAGTGCGCGAGAAGTGGGGAATCTCCGGGCCCGAGGCGAAGGCGATGGCGTCCTCGCTCGACATCGGCAACGAGAAGAAGAAGCCCTGGGCGGCGTCGGCGTTGAAGGCCCGGACGATCTCGACCTGGGAGGCCGTCTCCACCCATTCCACGATGGTCGACATGCCCAGCGAATGGGCCATGTGGATGACCGTCTCGACAACCAGCCGGTTGATCCCCTGGGTCGACTCGAGTCCGGCGATGAAAGAGCCGTCGATCTTGACGCTGCTGATCGAGTTCCGTTTGAAGGGCTCGAAGGACGACCAGTTGGTGCCCACATCGTCCACGGAGAGCTGGACGCCCATGGCTGACAGGGTGCGGAGGTCGGCCGAGGCCGCCGAGTCCACGATGGCGTCCTCGGTGACTTCGAGGGTCAGCTGCCCGCTGTTGAACCCGGTCTCTTCGAGGGCAAGGACCACGGCGGCGGAAACTTCGCCCCGCCTCAGCTGGTGGATCGTGCAGTTGACCCCGAGTTGGATGGAAGGCGACCAGTTGCGTGCCTTGCTGCAGGCCTCCATGAGGATCCAACGGGTCAGGGGCCCGATGTCGCCGCTGACCTCCGCATGGGGAAGCAGACGGGCAGGCGAGATGAGGCCGTGGGTGGGGTGCTCCCACCTCACCAGGGCCTCCATCCCGAGGACGCGCCCCGTGGACAGGTCAACGACGGGCAGGTACTCGAGGAAGGGGGCGCCGACCAGGGAGAAGGTGGGCTGGGTCTGGGTCAGCACGGTTCGAGCCCCCATCTGGCCGGGCATCCGCCACCCTTATTCGGACCGCTCGACAATTGCCGGTTCACAGAAAGAACATCGACCGACGGACGCCCCCACTTGAGCGTTTGTCCGGCCTGGCGCAGGCCTGCTGCCTGGGCCTCCGGGAAGGCCGGGACACCCGGCGTGGGCCCCCTCCCGGGGGCTCCCCCCACCTCTCCTAGCTCGGCCCCCGCTCGAGGACCTCCTCGACCACCGCCAGAAAGGGAGGGCGCTCGCCGCCACCGTCAGCCACCAGATTGGCTCCTGTCACGTAGGCGGCCAGGGGTGACGTCAGGAACAGGCAGGCCGCGGCCACGTCCCCCGGCGTCCCCAGCCGGTCCAGGGGCACTGTGGCCGCCACTGCGGCTACGCCCTCGGGTCCCCCGTAATGGTCGTCGGCCGCCTCGGTGGCCACCATGCCGACGCACAGGGCGTTGACCCGCACCTTGGGCGCCCACTCCATGGCCAGCGTCTGGGTCAGGTTGATGAGACCGGCCTTGGCCGCTCCGTAGGCGGCCGTGCCGGGCGAGGGCCGGATTCCACTGACCGAGGTGATGTTGACGATCGAGCCGCCCTCCGCCTGGCCCTGCATGACGGCGTTGGCGGCCTGGGCGCAGTAGAGAGGGGCGAGAAGGTTGAGGGCCACGATCGACTCCGAAAATCGGGGCGAGGCGGTGTCGGCGTCGGCCTGGGGCGAGCCCCCGGCGTTGTTGACCAGGATGTCGACCCTGCCCAAACGATCGGTGACCGCGGTGACGAGGGCCGAAGCCTGGTCGGCCCGCCGCAGATCGGCGGCCACGAATATCCCTTGCCGTACCTGTCCTGCCGCATCGGTGGCTGTCGGCAGATCGCCGCTCATCCTGTCGGTCCGTCCACACACCACCACGTCGGCCCCGGCGGCCAGGAACGCTTCGGCGATGCCCCGCCCGATGCCCCTGGTCCCCCCGGTGACGACGACCGAGCGGCCGGCAAAGTCGAGCGCCCGGCCTGCATGGGCGAAGTCGTACGTGGCCACCGATGCCTCCCTATATCCGGCTGGTACTGTCCTCTGACGCTGTATCAGATCACGTCGAGTGCGTGTCCGCGCCACCGTCCCGATGCTCCCCCTCGTGGATGTCCTCAGATGGTGGGGTGTCGCCTCCGAACCGGCTGGAGCCCGCATGCCCATCACCTCCCAGCAGACCCGACCGGGCGTCGGGGAAGTGGTCATCGACCACCCACCCGTCAACGCCCTCGATGTGGCCGGGTGGTTCGCCCTGGCCGACGCCGTCACCGCCGCCGGGCGCGTCCCGGACAACCGGGTGGTGATCGTCCGGGCCGAGGGTCGCGGGTTCTGCGCCGGCGTGGACATCAAGGAGATCCAGGCCAAGGGGGACGCCGCCCTCATCGGCGCCAACCGGGGCTGCTTCGCTGCCTTCGCCGCCGTCTACGAGTGCGAGGTTCCGGTCATCGCCGCCGTGCACGGGTTCTGTCTCGGTGGCGGGATCGGCATCGTCGGCAACGCCGACATCGTGGTGGCCTCAGACGACGCCACCTTCGGGTTGCCCGAGGTCGACCGCGGCGCCCTCGGTGCCGCCACCCATCTGTCCCGGCTGGTGCCCCAGCAGCGGATGCGCTCGATGGTCTACACGGCACAACCGGCCACCGCCGCCGAGCTGCTGAGCTACGGATCGGTCCTGCGGGTCGTCCCCCGGGACCGGCTCCGGCAAGCCGCCGAGGAAGTGGCGGCCGACATCGCCGACAAGAGCCCGACCATCATCCGCCGGGCCAAGGAGTCCCTCAACGGAATCGATCCGGTGGACGTGAAGGCCAGTTACCGCTTCGAACAGGGATTCACCTACGAGTTGCACGTAGCCGGCGTGGCCGACGAGCAGCGGGCGGCGTTCGTGGAGAAGCGCGACGCCGACACCAGCCGATAGAGCCGATACCACCCGATAGCACCGACACCACCCGATGGAAAGGCGTACATGGCCGACAAACGACTCTCGCTGGACGAGCTGGTAGGTGAGCTGCGCAGCGGGATGACCATCGGTTTCGGTGGTTGGGGATCGCGCCGCAAGCCCATGGCTGCCGTGCGGGCCCTCCTCCGCTCGGATGTGACCGATCTCACCGTTGTCTCCTACGGGGGCCCGGACGTCGGGTTGCTGTGTGCGGCCGGCAAGGTCGCCCGGGTGGTCTACGGATTCGTCACCCTCGACTCGATCCCCACCGACCCACACTTCAAACAGGCCCGCCAGACCGGCGCCGTCCAGGCCGTCGAGTACGACGAGGGGATGTTCTACCTCGCCCTGCTGGCCGCCGCCCAGCGACTCCCCTTCCTGCCTACCCGGGCCGGATTGGGATCCGATGTTCTGACGGTCAACCCGTCGCTGCTTACGGTCACCTCCCCCTACGAAGACGGCGAGGAACTGGTGGCCGTTCCGGCGCTCCGCCTTGACGCCGCCATCGTCCACGTCAACCGGGCCGACGCCCGCGGATCGGGGCAGATCCTCGGACCCGATCCCTTCTTCGACGAGGTGCTGTTGGGCGCGGCCGGGCGCCGATTCGTGACCACCGAGCGGATCGTCGACAGCGATCAATTGGCCGCCGAGGGCCCGGTGCAGACCATGTGCATCAGCCGACTGCTCACCGACGGCGTGGTCGAGACTCCCGGTGGCGCTCACTTCACCGCCTGTGTCCCCGACTACCGGCGTGACGAGGCGTTCCAGAAGGCCTACGTGGCCGCGGCCTCGGACCCCGAACAGTGGGCCCAGTTCGCGGCGCGCTACCTCGAGGTGACCGAGGACGAGTACCAGGCAGCCAGGTCAGACGTGGGCGACGCGGCCCCCGCCGGAGGAGGTCGGCCATGAGCATCATCGACGATGGCGCGGTGACCCGGGCGGAGTACTGCGCCGTGGCCTGCGCCGAGGTCTTCCGGGGTGACGGTGAGGTCATGGCCAGTGCCTTCGGGGTGGCGCCGGCCCTCGGTGCCCGCCTGGCCCTTCTCACCTTCGCCCCCGATCTCGTCCTCACCGACGGCGATGCCACCCTGATCGTGGGGGCGCCTCCTCTGGCGGCCGACCCCTCCACCCTGGTGGTCGAGTCGCACATGCCCTACCGGCGCGTGTTCGACGTGGTCTGGTCAGGACGTCGCAACCTGATCATGATGGCCTCCCAGATCGACCGCACCGGCAACCAGAACATCAGCGCTATCGGGGACTGGGCCCGGCCCAAAGCCCAGCTGGTCGGTGTGCGGGGAGCGCCGGGCAACACGGTCAACCACCCCACCAGCTACTGGGTGCCCAACCACACCACACGCTCGTTCGTCGAGAAGGTCGACGTGGTCTGCGGGGTGGGCTACCAGCGGGCGGCGGCGGCCGGCCCCGCCGCCAGCCGGTTCCACCGGATCGGCCAGGTCATCTCCAATCTCGGCGTCTTCGACTTCGAGACGCCCGACCGGGTCATGCGCATCCGGTCTTTGCATCCCGGCGTCGCCCTCCAAGAGGTGTCCGAAGCCACCGGCTTCGAGCTGGTGGTCCCCGACGACGTCCCCCGGACCCGCATGCCCACCCCCGAGGAGCTCGGGCTCATCCGCACCGTCCTCGACCCGGGAGGGGCCCGGGACCGCGAGGTCCGGGCGTGACCGATCCGGTGGTCCCGGTGCACCCCGCCCTCAACACCCGCTTCTGCCGGCTGGTCGGGGTTCGCTACCCGATCGTCCAGACCGGCATGGGCTGGGTGGCAGGCCCCCGCCTGGTGGCCGCCACCGCTGAGGCCGGTGGCCTGGGCATCCTGGCCTCGGCCACCATGACGTTCACCGAGCTCACCGCGGCCATCGCCGAGGTGCGGGCCCGCACCGACCTTCCCTTCGGCGTGAACCTGCGCACCGACGTCGACGATGTGGCGCAGCGAGTGGCCCTCATGATCGACAACGGGGTGCGGGTGGCCAGTTTCGCCCAGGCCCCTCGGCCCGAGCTGGTCGACCGCTGCCGCCAGGCCGGATTGGTGGTCATGCCCACCATCGGGGCGCGCCGCCACGCCGAAAAGGTGGCCGGGTGGGGGGTCGACGCCGTCATCGCCCAGGGAGGTGAGGGCGGAGGGCACACCGGCGTCGTGCCCACCTCCCTCCTCACACCGGCCGTGGTCGATGCCGTGGGTGAGACCGTCTGTGTCATCGCCGCCGGCGGGTTCTTCGACGGTCGCGGGCTGGTGGCCGCCCTGGCCTACGGAGCCGACGGCATCGCCATGGGCACCAGGTTCCTCCTCACCCGTGAGAGCCGGGTGCCCGATGCCGTCAAGCAGGTCTACCTGGGAACACCGGTCACCGGCACGGTGGTCTCCACCGCGGTGGACGGCGCCCCGCAACGGGTGATCCGCACCGAGCTCGTCGATCGTCTCGAAGGCGCCGGCTGGCTACGCGGGCTTCCCCGTTCACTCGTCAACGCCCACGCCTTTCGGCGGGAGACCCACACCTCTCTCGTCTCCCTCCTCAAGGAGGGCCGCGCCCTCAAGGAGGGCAACGAGTTGACCTGGCCCCAGGTGGTGATGGCAGCCAACGCCCCCATGATGACCAAGGCCGCCCTGGTCGATGGGCGCACCGACGCCGGCATCCTTCCGACCGGTCAGGTGGTGGGGACGATTGACGAGCTGCCCACCGTGGCTGAGCTCATCGGCCGCATCGTCGAGGAGGCCGAAGCCGTTCTGCGCCGGTTGGAGGGTCCGGGTTGACGTCACCCGGACTCATGTCACCCGTGTAATAGCTTGGCGGACCACTGGGGGCGGGCACGATGATCGAGGAGTACAACCAGCCATGAGTGTCGTTCTCATCACCGGGTGCAGCAGCGGCTTCGGCCTCGAGACCGCGTTGGCCTTCGCTCGGCGGGGTGACACCACCTACGCCACCATGCGAGACCTTTCCAAATCCACTGCTTTGGTGGCCAGGGCGGAGGCGGAGGGCCTCGCCATCCAGCTGCGGTGCCTCGACGTCGACGACGAGCAGTCGGTCACCGACGCCATCGCTGCGGTCGAGGACAGCCACGGCGCCATCGACGTCCTGGTCAACAACGCCGGCATCGACCACAGCGGCCCCATCGAGAGCATCGACCTGGCCAAGGCCCGGGCCGTCATGGAGACCAACTTCTGGGGACCGGTGCGGACCATCCGGGCCGCCCTGCCGGCCATGAGGAAGAAGGGTGGTGCCGTCATCGTCAATGTGTCCTCTGTCTCCGGTAGGATGCCCGGCACCCCCTACTGGAGCTGGTACTCGGCCAGCAAGCACGCCCTCAACGCCTTGACCGAGGCGCTGTTCATCGAGCTGGACCGGTTCGACGTCCGGGTGGTCGCCGTCGAGCCGGGCTTCTACAAGACCGACATCATCGCCAAGTCGATGGCCGATGTGGACATCATGGACTCCGATCCGTACGGCGGCGATCGGTCGTGGCTGGCCCGGTACTTCGAGAAGAGCGCCTCCGAAAACGGGGGTGATCCGACGGAAGTGGCGGCCGTCATCGTCCGTGCCGCCACCGATCCGGACACACCCGTGCACAACCTGGTCGGGGAGAACAGTGCCCTGCTGGTCGATATGGCCCGAGACGTCGGCACCATGGAGGCCTGGCTGCCGTTGGCCTTCTCCTATGTGGCCACCGTGGCCGGTCCCCGCCCCGCTCCGTGACAGCACGGCTACCGCCGGTCCCATTACCGGCCACCGGCGCCCGGCTTTTACCGGCCTTGCCGCCCTGTGGGACCAATGATCATCCCGGTCGAGACCGGGATGGACCGGTGCCATAGGCGGACAGCAGACGGGGGCATTGTCCTCATTCCCGCTGCTGACCGGCCCCCACACGCTCGGCAGGGCCATATAGGATGGGAGCTTCACCCTAAATGGAGCTCTCTCGGGCTGTCGAGATTGCCCATTGTGCCGCCGTAGTAGGTAGGCAATAATCTGCACAGCAGTTCCGTCCTGTCCGAGCCTACCTAGCCACGTGATCCGCCCTTGCCCGGGATCGACGCACCGCCAATGAGCTACGCGTTGTGTCGATCATCACCATTCGAGGAGTACTGATGTCGGATGCAGCGCAGCCGTCCTCGAGACCGTCGACGCCTGGGGAGCGGGGTCGAGGCGCGCCCATGAACATCACCGGCGTCGGTGCCGTTACCGGCTACGGATGGGGGAGGAAACACCTCTGGGACGGTTTCCTCCTGGGTGAGAGCGCGGTGAAGCTGGTGGGGGGACTGGACGGCTTCGTCGACGGCGGCCAGGCCTACCTCTCCCTCATCGCCGACGGCGGCGATCGCCGCGACGGGCCCAGCCGGTTCATGCGGGCGGCGCGCTTTGCCGCTCGCGAAGCCATCGCCGACGCTCTCGAGCGCGGATGGAAGCCAGGTCCGGTGGTTGGACTGGTCCACAGCATCGAGGCGGGAGACATCGAAACCTGGAGCAACTTCTACAAGTCGGGTGAGAGCAGGGTCCGACCCAAGACCTGGGTCAACATGCTGCCCTCGACGGTCATCTCCCAACTGATGAACGAGAACGACTTCCACGGGCCCACCATGTCGGTGTCGGCCATGTGCGCATCGTCCAACGCCGCTCTCATTACGGCCAAATCCTGGCTCGACACCGGCATTGCCACCGACGTGATCCTGCTGGCCACCGACTTGTGCGGCGTGCCTCAGGTGCTGCGCGCCTTCAGCGACCTGGGCGCAGCCAAGTTGAGCCTGCCTCCCTTCGAAGCATGCCGACCCTTCCAGGAAGGGAGCCGCGGTTTCGTCGGCGGTGAAGCCGCGGTGTCGATGGTTCTCTCTGGCAACGAACCCGGTGCCTACGCATCGGTGCTCGGCGGGGCCATGACCATGGACGCGTCGAACCTGGTGGGCCTGGCCCCCGACCTCGAGGAGCTGTTCCGTTGCTTCCATCTGGCCATGGACGCGGCCGGTACCTCGTTCGAGGATGTCGCCTACCTCAACGCCCACGGGTCGGGAACAGGCCGGGGCGACGGGGCCGAGGCCCGGGTACTCGACGAGCTCATGCCCAACGCCCACGGGGTCTACTCGGTCAAGCCGTTGGTCGGGCACTGTCAGTCGGCCGCCGCCGCCGTCGAGATCATGGCCACCATCTACTCCTTCCAGACCGGTTTCGTCCCTGCACCACCCCAGATGGCGCCCGGCCATCCCAAGCTGGTCGACGGGCGGAGCCCACGGGTACCGGGCCTGGTGGTCAAGTCCTCGATCGGTATGGGGGGCTACAACACCGCCGTGGTCATCCAGAATCCCTCCGACTGACGGTGGTCGGAACTGATTCCCTATGAGTCGGGGGTTGACTCTGGACGGGAAGGCATTGACTCTGGACCAGAGGTCCCACCCCGATCACCAACGGGCGGCGTAACGACCCTCCTCCGGAGGGGTGCCGCTCGGCCCCTCCAGGCTGGGATAACGACGGTCGGGGTGCCTCTCAGAGCAGAGCCTGCCAGCTAAAGGTCGGCTCAGAACGCGCCGATATCTGGGGTCTATGGCCACTGCGAGCAGCTTCGGCGATCGGGGCTCGAGGGTCTCCTTCGATCGGATCGAACTCGACGAGCGACCCCTGGGTGACCGCGCCTTCGAGCTTTCCGAAGGCGTCGAACTGGCCAGCACCGAGGTCCAGTCGGTGACCTGGGTGTACGACCAGCGGCGCGACACAGTCATGTGGTCGGCGCCTGTCGAACACCTCTTCGGCTTCGAGGAGGGCGTCCGGGGCTTCACCGTGCTTCGGGACGATGGACAGGGCGAGCCGTGCGAGGTTCGGTCTTCCGACGATTCGGGCGCCGACGCCGACTTCGTCTCCGGCCCCGACACCGGCGAGAAGCTCCTCGCCCCCATCCTGGCTCCCATCCGTCATGGCGTGGGCCTTTCCGAATTCGACCTCCATGTCGACGTCCGTTGTCCCGACGGGGTCATCCACAACGTGGTGGTGCGGGCTTCCCCCATGCCCATCGCCGACAACCCCATGACCCCGTCGTCCGACGGATCCCGAGACGGTACCGTCTTCGATGACGAGGGCGTGTTCTACGTCGGCGTGGCTGTGGACGTCACCGGCCAGCGCCGCTTCGAGAGGGAACTGGGCGAGCTGGTCGACCGCTACCGCCTGCTGACCGAAGTCTCCCCCGACATCGTCTTCGTCCATCAGGACGGCCGCTTCGTCTATGGCAACCGGGCCATGGGCCGGATGATCGGGGCCGAAACCGACGAGCAGTACGCCGAGGCCTTCGCCAAGTACTACGGCACGCTGATGACCGACTTCACCCATCCCGACGACATCGCCGATGTGGCCGAACGACTGGCCCAGCTCACCGAGCCCGGTCAGTTCTTCGAGCACGGCGAGGTTCGCTGGTTCCTGCCCAGCGGCGAGATCAAGATGATGGAGCTCACCAGTATTCGCACCACCTGGGCCGGCGAACCGGCCTACCAGGTCATCGCCCGCGACATGTCCGAGCGTCGGGCGGCCGAGGCCGCCAACCGTTACCGGGCCAGCCTGGTGGCCCACGTCTCCGATGCCATCATCGGTATCGACGCCGACGGCAAGATCGAGAGCTGGAACGAGGCCGCCGAAACCATCTACGGCTGGACGGAGGAGGAGGTATCGGGGCTCTCGCTCGGCGCGGTTGTAACCGGCAACCGCACCGAGAGCGCCTCGGTCGTCGAGCGCGGTCAGCGGGATCACCGCCGGAAGGACGGATCCGAGGTCAGCGTCATGGTATCCATCGACCCTCTCATCGACGATGCTACCCAACCCTCGGGATGGGTGGTCGTGTGCACCGAGCTCACCGACGCCCGGCAAGCCGAAGCCGGACGGCGGGCGGCCGAGGAACGCTACGAGGCGGTGGTGGCGTCGCTGAGCGAGGGGATCGTTCTCTTCGATCAGTACGGGAACGTGAGTGCCCACAACGAAGCGGCATCCCGCATCCTCGGTAGCCGACTCTCCTCGGGGAGCGGTCACCAGATATTCACCGGCTCCTCCATCGCCATCGAGGCCAACGGTCATCCGCTGTCGGCCGACACCTTCCCCCACGCCCAGACGTTGGTAACAGGCGAGTCACAGGACGACGTGACCATCGGCGTGACCGACGGAACGGGCAAGCGTCAGTGGCTCTCACTCAGCTCGCGACTGTTGTCGGGAGCGGGCCGCGAGGACATTCCCATGGTGGTCTGCTCGTTCACCGACGTCACCGATCGCAAGGCGGCCGAAGCCCAGCTGCACTGGCTGGCCTACCACGACTCCCTCACCGGCCTGGGCAACCGCTCGCTGTTCAACGACGAGCTCGAGCGCGAGCTGTTGGTTTCCATGCAACGGGGCACCAACCTGGCCGTCCTCTTCATCGACCTGGACCACTTCAAGCTGGTCAACGACTCCTTCGGTCATGTGAGCGGCGACGAGGTCCTGCTGGCTCTGGCCCAGCGCTTCAAGTCGGCGGTGCGCGGCGGGGACGTGGTCAGCCGGTTCTCGGGCGACGAGTTCGTCGTGCTGTGCCGCAATGTCCATGACGTCAATGTGGCCGTCAGCCTGGCCAACGAGTACTCGCGGCTGCTGGCCGACCCTGTCCAGCTGTCCACCGGTCGCAACGTGGTGGTGACCTCCAGCGTCGGGGTGTCCTTCGTGATGCGCGGCCGCCAGTCGGCCCAGGACATCCTGCAACAGGCTGATGCCGCCATGTTCCAGGCCAAGGACAAGGGTCGGAGCCGGGTCGAGGTCTTCGACGAGTCGTTGCGGGCCAAGTCGGTGGCCCGGCTTGAGATCTATGATGACCTCCGGCACTCGATCGACCACAACGAGCTGGCCGTCCACTACCAGCCCATCGCCTCGGTGCACGACGACCGGATCGTGGCCATGGAAGCTCTGGTCCGGTGGCACCATCCGTCGAGAGGTCTGCTCGGGCCGATGGAGTTCATTCCCTTCGCCGAAGAGACCGACCTCATCTTCTCGCTGGGACGGTGGGTGCTCCGCGAGGCCTGTCAGACCATGGCCACCTGGCGCCGCGATCTGGCCGGGGCCCAGGACGCCTACATAACGGTCAACCTCTCGGCCCACCAGCTTGGGGACCCGGATCTGCTGGACACCATCTCCTCGGCCCTCACCGACTCCGGGCTTCCACCCGAAGCGCTGGTCATGGAGGTCACCGAGAGCATGCTCATGAGCGACACCTCGGCCACCATCGCCATGCTCGGCGGCATCCACGAGATGGGCGTGGGTCTGGCCATCGACGACTTCGGCACCGGCTATTCGTCGCTGGCCCAGCTGAAGCGCTTCCCGGTCAAGATCCTCAAGATCGACAAGTCCTTCGTCGACGGGCTCGGTACCTTCGAGAACGACGAGGCCATCGTGGCCGCCATCGTCCAGTTGAGCAAGGCCCTCGGCCTGGTGGTGCTGGCCGAAGGGGTGGAGACCGAGCTCCAGCTGAAGCGGGTCACCGAGCTCGGGTGCGACCTCTACCAGGGGTACCTGATGTCGCGTCCGACCAGGGCCGATCGAGTCGATTTCAACAAGCAGGTCTCCATCTCGACCGGAGCTGCCGAGCCCTCCTGACCTCCTCCACCCCGGACGGCAGTACGGGGGTGTCGAACCCCGAGCGCCCTGTTAGCCGAGCCTCTCGATGATGGTGGCGTTGGCCTGGCCCCCGCCTTCGCACATGGTCTGCAGCCCGTAGCGGGCGCCGGTGCGCTCCATCTCGTTGAGCAAGGTGGCCAGCAGTCGCGCCCCGGAACCGCCTGTGGGGTGGCCGATGGCGATGGCCCCGCCGTTCACGTTGACCTTGGTCATGTCCGGATGGTGTTCCTTCTCCCAGGCCAGCACCACCGAGGCGAAGGCCTCGTTGATCTCCACCAGGTCGATGTCGTCCAGAGTGAGCTTGGACTTGGACAGCACCAGAGTGGTGGCCGGAATGGGTGCTGTGAGCATGATGACCGGATCGTTGGCCGCCACCGCGAAGGTGTGGAAGCGGGCACGGGGCACGAGGCCACACTCGGCCGCCTTCTCCTCCGACATGATGAGTGCGGCGGCCGCCCCGTCAGAGATCTGGGACGACGACGCCGCCGTGATCCTCCCGTTCTCGACGAAGGCCGGAGGTAGTGAAGCCAGCTTCTCGTAACTGGAGCCAGCCCGGACCCCCTCGTCGAAGCGGAGCGGGCCCTCGCCGGCCGGGTCCCCCTCGTCGCTTCCGGCCAGGGCCACCTTGTCCTCGATGTGGGCCCGGCGGCGTAGCCAGGGGGACGATCTCGTTTTCGAACCGGCCCTCAGCGATGGCCCGGGCGGCCCGATCGTGGGATTCGAGGGCGAACCGGTCCATCGCCTCACGGCCGATGTCCCAACGCTCGGCGATGGCCTCGGCCGCCAGACCCTGGTGGATGAAGTCGAAGCGCTGGTGGACGACCGGCCCGTAGGCCTCGCCCGGCCCGTGCTCGGTGGTCGAGCCGATGGGCACACGGCTCATGGCCTCCACGCCACCCCCGATGACCACGTCCATGGCCCCGGACATCACTGCCTGGGCGGCGAAATGGACGGCCTGCTGGGCCGAACCGCACTGGCGGTCGACCGTGGTCCCCGGCACCGTGTCGGGAAAGCCGGCAGCCAGCGCCGCGTTCCGCCCGATGTTCATGGCTTGTTCCCCCACCGTCATGGTGCAGCCGTAGACCACGTCCTCGACCAGGGCGGGATCGAGAGCGTTCCGGGCCAGGAGGGCGATGAGCGGCTGTGCCGCCAGGTCGACGGCGTGCCAGCCGGACAGGCGTCCGTTCCGCTTGCCTACCGGGGTACGGACCACGTCGACGATCACTGCGTTCGGCATGCTCCCATTGTGACCGATCGGGCCTGTTTGCCGGAAATCTGGCGGTGTGTCAGATTTCCGGTCGACGCCTCACCGCGTTTCGACCCCACTATGGACACCCCGATGGATCTGCGCCATACCCCGGCCCAGGAGGCCTTCCGCCACGAGGCGCGCTCGTGGCTGGCCGGTCACGCCCCCGCCCCCGGTTCGCTCCCCTCCCTGGATACGGCCGAGGGGTTCGAGGCCCACCGTGAATGGGAACGAACCATGTACGAGGACCGGTGGTCGGTCGTCTCGTGGCCGGAGAAGTACGGC
This sequence comes from uncultured Acidimicrobiaceae bacterium, assembly GCA_963727955.1. Classification (GTDB taxonomy): domain Bacteria; phylum Actinomycetota; class Acidimicrobiia; order Acidimicrobiales; family RAAP-2; genus Bog-756. The sequence continues at coordinate 154,136 of CAVSII010000007.1, read as the reverse complement.
GGACGGGCGTTGGGGATCCTCGAGTGGCTGATCTTCGAGGAAGAGTACTGGCGGGTCCGGGCCCCCTCCCGGGTGAGCCAGAACGGCGTGTTCCTCTTGGCCCCGACCCTGTTCGAATTCGGGAGCGAGGAACAGAAGGATCGCTTCTTGCCGGCCATGGCCGAGGGGGCGGAGATCTGGTGCCAGGGGTGGTCCGAGCCCGATGCCGGTAGCGACCTGGCCGGTATCCGCAGCCGGGCCGCGCGGGCTCCCGGCGACGATGGGTGGCTGCTCGACGGCCAGAAGACCTGGGCCTCCCGCGGCGCCTTCGCCGAGTGGTGCTTCGGCCTGTTCCGTACCGATCCGGAAGCCGAGCGGCACCGTGGACTGACGTATTTCCTCATCGAGATAGCCAGCCCCGGGGTGACCGTGCGGCCCATCCCCCAGATCGACGGGGAGACCGGCTTCGCCGAAATATTCTTCGAAGAAGTGTTCGTCCCCGACGCCCAGGTTCTCGGGGAGGTGGGTCGGGGCTGGAACGTGGCCATGGCCACCGCCGGGTCGGAGCGCGGTCTGAGCCTGCGCAGTCCGGCCCGCTACACCGAGGCGGCAGGACGCCTGGTGGCTCTGTACGCCCAACGCCTGACCGCCGATCCGCAACGCACCGCCCGGCACGCCGAGGCGGTGGCCCAGGCCTGGATGGACGCCGAGGCCTACCGACTCAACACCCTGTGGACGGCGACTCGGGTGATCGAGGGCGGAACGGTCGGGCCCGAGGCCAGTGCCAACAAGATCCACTGGTCCGAAACCGACCTGGCCATACACCGGACGGCACTGGCCCTGCTCGGCCATGCGGCGGAGCTGTCCACGGATGCCACGGCTTCGCCGTGGCTGGACGGCTATCTCTTCGCCCTGGCCGGTCCTATCTACGCCGGCACCAATGAGATCCAGCGCAACGTGGTGGCCGAGCGCATGCTCGGTCTGCCGCGCGACTGAGGGACGTCGACAACGACATGCACTTCGCCTTCACTTCCGAGCAACGCCAATTTGGTGACGCCGTCCACCAGGTGCTGTCCAAGGAATGCACACCGGGCGACCTGCGCGCCGCTTTCGCATCGCCATCGGCCCGCTCCGGGCGATGGGCCACTTTGGCCGAGATGGGTGTGGTCGGGATGTGCCTACCCGAAGGTGACGGCGGTCTGGGTCTAGGGCTTCTGGATCTGGTCCTGGTCCTGGAAGAGGCCGGCCGGGTGGCGCTCCCGGAACCGCTGGCTGACACAGCCGCCCTCGCCGCTCCCTTATTGGCCGAGGTGCCTTCGCCGGACCGGACCGCTCCCCTCCGGGAGGCCGTCGCCTCCGGGCAGGTGGCGGCCTGCGTGGCCGAGGCCATGGTGGCCGGCGCAGTGACCGCCACCGGTACCGCCGCCGACGGTGTCCCGATCGCCGGTGCCGACGGCGCTGATCTGCTCATCCTGGCCGCCCCGGTGGAGGACGGTTGGGAGATCCACGCCGTGCCGTCCGAACGGGCGGTGGTCACCCCGGTGCTATCGCTCGATCCCACCCGACGCATCGGTATCCCGGCATGGACGCCGGTGCCCGACACCTGCATCGCCTCGGGGCCGGCGGCTAGGGCCGCCCTCACCCTAACCGCCGACCGAGGTGCCGTGGCCACCGCCGCCCAACTTCTGGGACTGGCCGAACGGATGATCGGCATGACCGCCGACTACGCCAAAGCGCGCCACCAATTCGGCAAGCCCATCGGTAGCTTCCAGGCCGTCAAGCACCACCTGGCCGGGGCCCAGGTCGCGCTCGAATTCGCCCGGCCGGTTGTCTATGCCGCCGCCTGGGCCCTCGACCAGGGTGAGCCCACCGCATCTCGAACGGCCTCCACAGCCAAGGCTCTGGCCTCGGAGGCGGCCACCGAGGCGGCCCAGGTGGCTCTCCAGGTGCACGGCGCCATCGGGTACACCTGGGAATGCGATCTGCATCTCTTCCTCAAGCGCACGTGGGCCCTGGCTGAGGCCTGGGGTGCGGCGGCGGACCACCGTATGGCCGTGCTCGATTCGTTGACCGGCTCGGGATGATCGGCTCGGATCGTTGACCAGGCTCGACTGGTCCAACGCCTCCGTGTGACCGTCTGACCGCGCCCGCCTTTGGCATCGGCCGGCCTGGCCCTTGCGGCTCAGGGAAGGGCGTAAGCGTAGATCGGCATGCCGTTGTACTGCATCGACTCGGATGGCATGTACGGGCCGTTCACGACCACCGCCAGCGACCCCGACGGTGCCGGTCCGGCATCGCCCTCGATGGTGATGATGGCGCCGTCCGGCCAGGTCTGCATCACCAGTCCGACGTGGAGCGATGTCGCCGTCGAATAGGGACTCGTCCCGTAGAGCACGGCGTCCCCGGGCGCGGGGGTCGCCGTCGGCGGGAGCACGCCCGTATGGCCGGCGGCCCAGTCGTAGATGGACCCGGTGAACGGGTACGACGGGATGGGCACCCCGGCGTGCTCCCACACCCACGAGGCGAACAGCGCGCACCACTCCTCGCACGGGCCGTAGGGGTTGCAGAAACTGCCGCGATCGGGGTCGCTGTTGACCTGGCTGTCGGCGACCGAGACGATGGCCGAGGCGGTGGCCGATGGCGTCGGATCCGGCGGGTTGGTGAAGCTGTAGTTCCACCCGTCGGGCTCGAGCAGCCAGTAACCCTGGTCGTTGGGGGTGAGAGCTATGGCCGCCACCGGCGGCACATCGGCCGAATTGCCACCGTACCCTCCGGCCAGCGAGCCGTAGTAGTTGTTGCCTCCGAAACTGAGGATGGTCCCGTCGGTTTCGACCATCAGGTAGCCGGTGTCCTGGGGAGAAGCCACCATTCCTACAACCGCATCGTTGAGAGACTGGCCTCCTGCCGAGCCGCGGGAAAGGAGCGTTCCCGAAGGAGAAGATGCCCCCGTCGGCGGCCACCAGCCAGTACCCCTTGCCGCTGTGGGTGGCGGCCATACCGGTTACCGGGTCCACCAATGACGTCCCTCCCATCGAGCCCTCAAAGGGAGCGTTCCCGAAGGAGAAGATGCCCCCGTCGGAAGCCACCAGCCAGTAACCCTTCCCGTTGGGGGTAGCCGCCATACCCACAACCGGCTTGTTGAGACGGGTAGCTCCCATCGAGCCGTAGAAGGCAGCATCGCCGAAGGCGAAGACGCCGCCGTCCATGGCCGCCAGCCAGTAGCCCTTCCCGTCGGGGGTGGCGGCCATGGCCACGATCGGGCCTTGCAGTCGCGTGGCGCCGAGCGAGCCGTAGAAATGAGCGGCGCCCCAAGCGAACACGCCCCCGTCGGCCGAGGCGGTCCAGTAGCCCTGATTGGAACCTGTCGTGCCCGGATCGGTGGCCATGGCCACCATCTCGGAGTTGAACGACCCGGTCGATGCCGGATCGATGGGCTGGGCGTTCCCGAATCCGATCACCCCACCACCGGCGTAGACGTGTGGCTGAGGCACCGATCCGCTTGCCGAGCCGGCGGCTCCCGCCTCCGGCGCAGGTGTCAACAGCGGAGCACACACCGCCAAAAGGCACAGCGTCGCACCCAGGACCGCTCCTGGTGTTCGCCGGCCCGCCAACCAGCGACGTGCCATGGAGGACGGGGCCGAGCCGCTCATCATGGGATCAGTTCTCTCAGCCGGTGGAGGACTCTCTCGGCCGGAGGACGCTCGGTACGGCTGTCGAACGGTCACGTTCGGGGGACCGAGCCTGGTTGTCGCCGCATCGGGGCGATGCTATCGCCGGCCATCACCACTGAAAAGACACCATTTTGAGTGATAGAGTGGTCGTGTAACCACTGAGCGTGGTAATCGCTGAGAGGGGCGCCGATGAATGAGGGACAGCGATGACGTCGCGACCGGAGCAGCCTGAACCCTTCATCCGGGGTGCGGCCTACCCGGCCACCGAGGACGTCCCCTACCCCCGGGCCAATCCCACCGACATCTCGCGGCTCCCGGCCGACGTGTGGCACGCGGCAAGCGTGCCGGTGGGAGTCAGGATCGAGTTGGTGGGCGATGCTCAGGCCGTCGATGTGGCCTATCGGACCCGGTCGGGAAACCTCGGATACCGCGGCGACGGCGCCGGCATCACCTTTTCGGTCTGGCGTGCCGGTCGGAAGGTGTGCGAGCAGGAAGCGGTCCTCGGTGACGGGCTGGTCCGTTTGGATCTGGGAGCGACTGCCCCCGAACGGCCGGCGGTCATCTATCTGCCGGAAGGAATGCAGCCTCTCGTCCAATCCCTCACGGCCGTCAAAGGAGAGATCGCCCCCGCACCGTCGCTTCCGCGCTGGATCGCCTACGGGGACTGGACTGCCCAGGGTTGGATCGCCTCGGGACCGGCGCAAGGGTGGGCGGCCATTGCCGCCCGCAAGTCCGGGCTCAATCTCGTCAACATGGGTTATGCCGGTGCCGGGAGGGGCGAAATTGTCTCCGCCGAGCACATCGCCGCCCTGACGGCCGAGGTGGTGTCGGTCGCCTACGGCGAGAGTTGCTGGTCGCGGGTCCCCCACAGTGTGGGCATGGTGTCCGAGGGTTTCCAAGGCTTCCTCGACATCGTCCGTCAGGGTCACCCGAACATGCCCGTCGTAGTCCTCAGTCCGACGCTCCGCCCCGATGCCGAGGAGGTACCCAACCAGCTCGGCGCCACTCTGGCCGATATCCGCAACGCCATCGAGTCGGTGAGCCTCGACCGGATCGTCGCCGGCGACAGAGCCCTTTCGCTCGTCCCCGGCGCCGGCATCATCGACGCCGGTCATCTGGCCGACGGAATTCATCCGGGCGATGAGGGGCACAAACGGATCGCCGCCGCGGTTTCCAAGGCGCTCAATGCCGCCATGACCATGGCCGCAGAGGGCGGAGTCGAACCAGCTGGCGCAGACAGGGCGCAACCCACCCGGGCCGAAGCCGACCCGCTCGAGACCGACGGGACGGCAACCGACCGGACCGCAGGCGACGGGACAGCGGGCGAGAACACAGACGAACGGACCGCAACCGACCGTTACAAGATGCGGACCCTCCAGGCTCCCCCCTCGCCCGTTGTCGAAGATGACCCCGACGGCTCGGGTGATTCGCTGTCGGCCGATGGCCAGGCGTCATCCGACAATTCGCCGGACTCCGACAGTTCCGAAGAATTGGACAGCCCGCCGGAATCCGACAGCTCCGATGATGCTCTCGCCGACTCCCCCGACGACGACAGGGCTGCTGCCACCGTCTCCTGAGCGCTTCCCGAGCCTTGGCGAACGGCGCCGCTCACTGACCTACTCTTCTGCGTCGATAGAGTCGACTGCCTGCCGACAGCGAGCCGGGTGGGCGGTGAGAGAGACGGAGACAGCATGGACGCAACCACGCTCATCGATTCCTTCCGGGTCGACGGCAAAGTAGCTGTCGTAACCGGTGCGGGGAGCGGGATCGGGCGAGCTAGTGCATTGGCCCTGGCCGGCGCCGGTGCCACCGTGGTCTGCGCCGACATCCAGGAGGAGACGGCCGAGGCCACCGCCGCCGACATCATCAGCCACGGGGGGACGGCCAGCGGGGTGGCTATCGATGTGTCTGTGCGCACCGACGTCGACCAGCTGGCCGGACGAGTGGTGGCGGAGCACGGCGGCATCCATGTGTGGTGCAACATCGCCGGCATCATGGTCGAAGGTCCGTTCCTCGACGCCCCCGAAGAGGACCTGGACCGGATCCTGTCGGTGAACCTCAAGGGCGTGTTCTTCGGTTGCCAGGCGGCGGGACGGGTGATGGTCACCCAACCCGAGGGGGGCAGCATCATCAACGCCTCCTCGGCCGCAGCCGATACACCGAGCGCCAACATCGTCAGTTATGCCATCTGCAAGGCCGGGGTGGTCCAGATGACCAAATCCTTGGCCTACGAAATAGGCAAAAAACATGTCCGGGTCAACGCCGTCGCCCCCGGCTTCGTCATCACCGGCATGACCGGTCGCTACTTCGTTCGTCCCGACGGGACCGTCGACGAGGCCATGCAGGAGTCAGTCCTGGCCCCGATGCGTAAGTTCACACCCCTCCGGGAGATCGGCGAGCCCGAGGACATCGCCGCCGCCGTGCTCTATCTGGCCTCCGACGCCTCCCGCTTCGTGACCGGTCAGGTGCTCCGGCCCAACGGTGGGGTGGCCATGGTCTGAGAGTCTCCGGTTGGGGGCCCTTTCTGAACCGGTCTGCTCCGCTGGGACCCCGGTCGATCCGGACGCTGATACACCCCGGTGGTTTGATTGCCGGATGGCGGCAGCGAGCCCCTCGGCCATCCGGCAGAAGACCAACACCAATCGACGGAGACCTCCGGCCCCACTACCGACTCGAACGGCGCCACCCAGTACGGCTCGAGTAAACGGCACCAGCGCTCGAAAGCTCCTCGCCGCCATCGACGTCGTCAGCTCGTTCGTCTCGTCTTTCGAGCCGGCCCGTTACGACGGTAAGGACGCCGCCAGGCTGGTCGAAGCGTTCACACTGGGGAAGCGGCTGTGTTCGGCTGGTGAGACCCTGGCTGCCGCTCGAGCCGCCGAATGCAACGCCCATTTGGCCACGGGACACCGCGATCCGGCCGATTGGCTGGCCGCCGTCACCGGTGCGTCCCGCGGCGAGGCCACCGACGTCCTCCGGGTGGCTAATGCTCTGCCGTGCCAGCCGGGGGTGGAAGATGCCCTACGTGAGGGGAAGCTCACCCCCCAGAGGGCCAAACTGGTGACCGACGCCGTCAAGGTCAACCCCAAGCGAGAGAACGAATTGGTCGAAGGGGCCGGGTCCGACACTGTCCGACAGTTGAAAGAACGGTGCCTACGGGCCAAGGCAGAAGGACGGAGCGCACAGGATGCCGAACGACGCCGGGCCGCTATGCACGCCGCCCGGAGGTGTCGGACGTGGACCGACGACGAGGGCGCGTTTCACCTCGAGGCTCTCCTCACGCCTGAGGCAGGAGGTTCGCTGGCTGCCGCCTTGGACGTCCAGACCGATCGACATTTCCACCGGGCCAGGGGGGCCGGAACCCATGAGTCGACGGACGCCTACCGGGCCGATGCCCTGCTGGCCCTGGTCACCGGACGCGGAATCCTTCCGTCCGGATCGCGGCGCAAAGCGGATGAGGGCTCATCACGGCCGAAGGCTCGTTCTGGCCCTTCGGACCCTGGTACCTCGGAGCCCACCTCGTGCCGTGGCCCCGAGCCTCGGGCCCACGTTCAAATCAAGGTGGGCCTCGAGTCCCTCCGCCGCGGTTCAGTCGTGGAAGGTGAGACGTGCGAGATTCCCGGGGTAGGCCCCGTATCGGTCCAGCATGCCCGCGATCTCCTGGGAGACGCCCTCCTCGACATCATCATCTCCGACGGAGTGGATGTGACCACCGTCGTGCGGCCTCGCCGCAAGATCCCCACCCCGCTGGCCACAGCCATCATGGAGCGCGACCAGTACTGCGTGGTGCCGGGCTGCGGCAAGCGATTGGGACTCGAGAAGGATCACTGGAAACGCCCGGTCAAGGACGACGGAGAGGCCTCGTACGACAACCTTGTGCGGTTGTGCAAGCACGATCACTATCTCAGGACCCACCATGGTTGGGTCCTCTCCGGCGGACCGGGGAATTGGCGCTTCGACCCGCCTGACCGACCCAAGGTTCGACGGTCGCCGGCCCGCAAGAAGCAGCAGGCGAAGTCGAGCAGTTCCGGTTCAGAAGACCTCCCGCTGATCACGCTCAGAGAGTGAGCCAGCCATTCTCGTCTCGGAATGTCCCCGCACTTCCCCGCACTTCCCCGCACGTCCCCGCACTTCCCCTCGCCGGGCAGTTCACTCTCCGGGAGATGCCCTGAGGGCAACCCCGGTGCCGACGCCCCGGGCCGAGGCGGCGGGGGCGCCAGCGGCGTACCCCTGAAGCCCGGCGGCAACTGACGGACCGTCAGACCAGGCGGTACACTCGGCCCATGGCCGACATGCCCTGGATCATCTCCGTCGACGACCATGTGGTCGAACCACCCAATGTGTGGATGGACCGCCTCCCCAAGAAGTACCACGACGTGGGGCCGCGGATCGTGCGGGCCCCCATGGGCGAGATCACCTTCATCGGGGGCAAGCTGACCGTCGTCCCCGGTTCTGAGGGCTTCCCCACCGACTGGTGGTACTACGAGGATCTCAAGCGCCCTTTGCTGCGCGTCGACTCAGCGGTGGGCGTGCCCCGAGACGAGGTGACCATGCGAGGCGTCACCTACCAGGACATGCGTCCCGGCTCCTACGAGGTCGCACCCCGGCTGGAGGACATGGACGTCAACCACCTCGAGGCGTCACTGTGCTTCCCTACCTTCCCCCGGTTCTGCGGCCAGACCTTTACCGAGGCCCAGGACAAGGACCTGGGTCTCCTGTGCGTGAAGGCCTACAACGACTGGATGGTCGAGGAGTGGTGCGGGCCGGAAGCCAAGGGACGGCTCATCCCCCTGTGCCTGGTACCCCTGTGGGATGCCGAACTGGCCGCTGCCGAGGTGCGCCGCAACGCCGATCGTGGCGTTCGTGCCGTCTGCTTCAGCGAAATACCTCCGTTCCTGGGTCTGCCTTCGGTGCATGACCCCGACCACTACTGGGATCCCTTCTTCCAGGCCTGCGAAGAGACCCACACCGTCATCAACATGCACATCGGATCGTCATCCAAGATGCCGTCGACGTCGGCCGACGCTCCTCCGGCGGTGGGATCCACGCTGACCCACTCCAACGCCACATATTCGATGGTGGACTTCATGTTCTCCGGGGTGCTCGTCCGCTTTCCCGAACTCAAGCTGGCCTACGCCGAGGGCCAAATTGGCTGGATCCCGTACATTCTCGAGCGGGCCGACACCGTGTGGGAGGAGAACCGCGGCTGGGGCGGTGTGGCCGACATCGTCCCCGAACCCCCGTCCACATACTTCTTCCGGCAGATCTACGGTTGCTTCTTCAGCGATGCCTTCGGCCTCAAGAACATCGAGTCCATCGGCGTGGACAACATCACCTACGAGTCCGACTATCCCCACTCCGATTCCACCTGGCCGGAGACCCGCCAGATCGCCGAGAAGCAGATGAAGGATCTCACCGACGAGCAGATCTACAAGATCGTCCGGGGCAACGCCATCAAGCTCTACGACCTCGACTTCAAGTGACGCCGCGGCATCTGCCGTCTCCCGCCTAGGTCAACTCCTCCATGGATCTGCGTTACACCGACGCCGAGCAAGCGTTCCGGGGCGAGCTCCGCCGATGGCTGTCCGAGACTCTCCCCGGTCTACCCGACAAGCCATCTCCGGTTGTCTGGCCGGCCCGCCGTGCCTACGACACTCACTGGCAGAGGCTCCTCTTCGACGCCGGATATGCCGGAGTGGACTGGCCGATCGAGGGTGGGGGTCGGGGCGCCTCCCCGGTGGAAGAGCTCATCTTCAAAGAGGAACTGGAGCGAGCCCACGCCCCCTATGTGGGGGTGAACTTCGTCGGCCTGCTCCATGCCGGTCCCACCCTTATCGCCGAGGGCACACCCGAGCAACGTCAGCGCTACCTGCCGGCCATCCTGCGGGGTGACGAAGTGTGGTGCCAGGGCTTCTCCGAGCCAGATGCCGGGAGCGACTTGGCTTCCATGCGCACCAGGGCCGTCCGCGACGGCGACGACTATGTCGTCACCGGCTCGAAGATCTGGACCTCGCACGCCGAAGTGGCCGACTACTGCGAATTGTTGGTGCGGACAGGTGCCGATGACAGCCGCCACCGTGGCATCTCCTGGTTGATACTGCCCATGGCCACACCCGGCGTCGAGATCCGTCCCCTGTCCACCATCGCCGGTTCCACCGAGTTCGCCGAGCTCTTCCTCGATGAGGTGCGGGTGCCGGTGGCAAACCGAGTGGGAGAAGAGAACGACGGATGGCGGGTCACCATGGTCACCCTGAGCTTCGAGCGAGGGACGGCGTTCGTCGGCGACCTGCTCGAAGCCGTCGAGCTGTTGTCGGCCACCGTCGAGCTCGCTCGTCGCACAGGGGCGTGGGCGGACGCCGGAGTGCGGCGCCAGGCCGGACACCTCCGGGCCGAGCTCGATGCCCTGTGGGCCCTGACCAAGCGGAATGTGTCCCAGGCGGCCCGGACAGGGGTCCCGGGAATCGGTGGGACCCTCTTCAAGTTGGCCTACACGGAGACCCGGGGCAAGCTCGGGGAGTTCTCGTTGTCGTTGCTCGGACGAGCGGGCCTGGCTGCCGACGACGCCCTCGGTACCGACGGCCAAGGGGTCCTGCCCAGCGAGACCATGGTCGAAGATTGGCTGCGCGGCATCTCCCTGACCATCGCCGCTGGCACTTCCCAGATCCAACGAAACATCGTCGGCGAACGAATCCTCGGGTTGCCCAAGGAGCCATCACCAACGGCGGCCGGCCGATGAAGGGTCTCTACCGGATCGAGCGTCGGGTCTGCCGGTTCGACGCCCGGACGCACTGGTAGGGCGGGACGATCGATGGACTTCGAACTCAGTGAACCTCAGGTCGATCTTGTGGACGGCATGCGACGTCTCTGTCAGGCCGAGTTCACTCTCGAGCGGGTCCGCTCTTTCGAGCTGGCCGACCGGGTGGTGAATCGCCAAAGTTGGCGGCATCTGGGAGAAGCCGGCGTCTTCAGCCTGTGCCTGGCCGAGGAAGCGGGCGGCGTGGGCCAGGGGCTGGCCGAGGCGGTTCTCGTCTTCGAAGAGCTGGGGCGGGCGTTGGTGCCGGGTCCGCTGGTGGCCACCCACCTGGCGGCGGGACTGGTCGACGGTGCTGACGACGGATCGGTGGTGGTCGGGCTGGTCGAGGAGCCGCCGGCCCGCCCGGCGTTGCCGACGGTGATCGAGCATCTGGCTGATCTCGACGTCCTCCTGGTTCTTTCCGACAGTGGGATCACATCCCTTGACCCGGCGCTTCTGTTGGCCGATGCCGCCGAGAGGATGCGACGGCCCATGGACCCGCTCACCCCGGTGTGGACCATGGCCTCCCTCCCTCGAGGTGTCCCCATCGCCGGTCCGGAAATTGCCCGCTTGGTGGCGGCGGGACGGCGCCGTGCTCACCGCCGCCCTCCAGATCGGCCTGGCCGCGTGGACCACCGACCTGGCTGTCGAATATGCCAAGCAGCGCCGCCAGTTCGGTCGTCCCATCGGCGGCTTTCAGGCGGTGAAGCACCTGTGTGCCGACATGGCCGTGCGCACGGAGCTGGCCCGCTGCTCGGTTCAGGCCGGTGCCGTCACCATTGACCAGCCCGGGGTCGGCGACGCTGACGTGGCTGCCCTGGGGTCCAAGCTTCTGGCTGACGAGGCCGCCGTCACCAACGGTCGGTCGTGCATCCAGGTCCACGGCGGTATGGGCTTCACCTGGGAGGTGCCCGCCCACCTCGCCTACAAGAGGGCGCGGGTGTTGGCCACCCAGTTCGGGACGGACGACGAGCTGGCCGAGGCCCTGGGCGTGTCCATCGCTGGCAACGGCGCCGTGATGCCGACCGGTTCGGTCCGAGACCTAGGCTCCATGGCGTGAGCGAGTCGCCGCTCGTCCCTCCCGATGAAGTGGTCACTGTGTTGCCGGCCGGGCGCACGGTCTTCGGCATGCAACTCCCGGTCCAGTCCCAGTCGACCATATACGTCCAGCCCTGGGAGACCACAGCCGGTCCGGCAGAGATGGCCGAGGTGACCCTGGCCTGCGAGAAGGCCGGGTTCTTCTATGTAGGGGCGAGCGATCACACCTTCATCCCCGAGCGCCTGGCCGGGGCCATGAGCACCACCTGGTACGACACCATCGCCACCCTCGGTTGGCTGGCCGGCATCACCACCAGGATCCGGCTGCTCTCCTATGTATACGTCGCCGCCCTCCGCCACCCCCTCCGGGCAAGCAAGGAGTTCGCCACCGTCGACGCCCTCTCCGGCGGGCGGGTCATCTGCGGGGTAGGTGCCGGCCACGTGGCCGAGGAGTTCGCCCTCATGGGACCCGACTTCGAAGAGCGAGGACCGGCGACCGATGAGGCCGTGGTCGCTCTGGCCCAAGGACTCGTCCACGAGCATCCGACACTCGACGGGCCGCGTTGGAAAGCCTCGGGCGTCGGACTGAAGCCCCGTCCGGTGCAGTCGCCCCGACCACCTATCTGGGTGGGGGGTTCGTCCCCCGCGGCATTGCGGCGGGCGGCCCGGTTCGGCGATGGGTGGTTGCCCCAGTCCTTGGGACCCGACCACGAGCTGATCGGAACGCTTCGAACTCTGCGCAACGAGCTTCGGGGCGGGGCACCTATCGACATCGGCGGCATCGCCGATTTCCTGTATGTGGGGTCTCCCCCGTCTGGCCTCGAGCTTCCCCGGGGAACCGTCGCCGGCTCTGCCGAGAAGGTGGCCGACTACCTGCGAGCCTTCGCCGAGGTCGGCGTCGGCCAGGTGCAGGTGCGCTTCCCGTCGCGGACGGCGACGGAACTGTGCGACCAAGTTGCCGCTTTCGGAGCCGAAGTCGCACCCCTGGTCAACGCCTCGCCGTGACGCGCCGCATGCGGCTTCTGCTCACCGCCATGGTGGCTCTTGTCGTGGTGGCGGTCATGGTGGGAGCAGACGTGGTCACCTTGACCAAGGCCAAGCCCAGTTTCGACAACGAGACCAGAGCCTTCAATCGACTCCTGCCGGCGTCACCTACGACCACCCTCCCGACCCACCCCCACCCCCACTCCCATGCCGACTCCTGGCCGTCGCCGGCAGGCCTACCGCAGCCGACGGGTTCCCTGTCCGCCCAGTCGGCTCGCTCAACCCCGTCAACCCCGTTTGTCCCGTCGGCCCCGTCGGCCCCGTCGGTTCAGACAGCTCCGACTCGGACGTATTCCGCTCCGCCCGCGTCCACCCATTCGGCTCCGTCAGGATAGGCACCCCAGCGCCACTCCCAGCTGGTCCCTCGCCGTCTCCGGCAGATGACGTCTCAGGGTGAGGTTGTTGTCGAGCTCGATGAGGTGCTCGTCGATCCGAGCGTCGACGTGGTCGTCGATCTCGGGACGGTGGTGGTCGTCGTAGTCGTCGTCGGGATGTTGGGAGCCGTAGTCGTAGTGGTGGATCCGAATGGTGCCGTGGTGGAACCGGAGGGAGCGGGGGGCGACGTCGTTGTCGTTGTCCCCGCAGCGTGCGGTCGAGTGGTCGTGGTCGTTGTGCTTGTCGTGGTGGTAGTCGTCGAAGCACTGACCGCACCGGGCACGAAGTACGTCTGGCCGTCCGAACCCTTGAAAACGGCTCCTCCGCTGGTGGACTGCGGTGGATGGAGATAGAGCAGAGTCCCAAATCCCACGAAGGCCACGGCCATGAGCAGGGTGGACCTCCGGATGGGAACGTGCCGGCTGACCGGGAGGGACATGAAGCCGAACAAGGGTTTGTGCCTACTCTCCTGCTCGGCGGCGCCCTTGTCGCCTGAGACCGGCGAACCGGGAGGGGAGCCCGCCGCCCGAGCCGAAGGGACACGTTCGGTAGCGTTGCCAAGAGCGTCCACCGAGGTCGGCTCACCGGTCGCGTCCGTCGAACTCTTCTCTGCCGTGCCCCCCTCTGCCGCGCTCTTCTCCACTGCGCCGCCCTCTGCCGCGCCGTTCTCCCCCGCGCCGTCGGTGCCACCGCCCGAGCCGGCGGACCCGCCACCCGAGCCGATGCTCACTCCGACGCCGCCGGGGTCGCGTCACCGATCGAAGGCGACATCACGCCGGCCGACCGTAGGGCGGTGGCCGCCCGCAGTCGTATCTCGCGTGCCACCTCGAACTGACGACCGGGCAACGTTCTGGCGATGAGACGCAGCTGCACGTAGCCCACGTCGATGGTCTCGACCCCGGCCACTACGGGGGAGCCCAGGAGCAGGTCCTTCCATTCGGGGTCGGCTGCCATGCGCCCCACCACCTCTTTCAGAAGGGCGGTCACCTGATCGAGGTCCTCGGTCACCGACACCGGGATGTCGATGACCGCCCGTGACCAGTCTTTGGACAGGTTGGTGACTTGACGGAGGGCGCTGTTGGGCACCACCACCAGCTCGCCCTGGGCTGTCCGGATCTTGGTCACTCGGAGAGTCAGTTCCTCGACCGTACCGGTGATGCCCGTCGTCTGACCCGGAATCGATAGGCGGATCACGTCACCGAAGGCGAACTGATGCTCGGCGAAGAGGAAGAAGCCGGCGAGCAGGTCCCCCACCATCTGCTGGGCCCCGAAGCCGAGGCCGATGCCCACCACGGTGGCCGGGGCGACCAGTGTGGTCAGCGGCAGGCCCAGTCGGTCAAGAGCCAGTATGACCCCGACGAAATAGGTGAGAGCCACCACTGCCCACTCCAGCGCCTCACTCACACCCCGCGCCCGTTTGAGGTTCTCGGGTGCGAGCGAACCGGCCTCAATCTCTTTGCGGATCTGGCCGTCGATCCATAGCCGACGGCGACGCCCGAGCCAGTGGGCGAGCCGCACCAGGAGCCCTGCGCCCAGGAGGATGACGACGGTGGGAAGAAGGTGATTTTGGAACCAATGGTGGTCGATCGTCGGAAACTACCATCGACCGTCCGGCCCTCCCGGCCCCGAGCAGGGCCTCCGTCCGGGAGCCGGGCCAGCGGCCTCACCTGTCGGTACCGTAAACTGACGGTCTGTCAGGTGTGGATCGAGTTCCTCCGAGCGAGGGGCCAGGTCCTCAACCGACACCGATGCGTCGCCGTCTCACCCTGGGAGGACACCACATGCTCGACTACGTGATCCGCAACGGCCTGGTCGTCGACGGCACCGGGTCCCCCGGCCGCCGGGCCGACGTGGGCATCCGCCACGGAAAGATCGTGGCCGTCGGCCAGGTGGACGAAAAGGGTGCCACCGAACTCGATGCCGAGGGTCTGGTCGTGGCACCCGGCATCATCGATCCGCACACCCACTACGACGCCCAGCTGTTCTGGGACCCCACAGCATCACCGTCGAACCTCCACGGCGTGACGACCGTGATCGGTGGCAACTGCGGTTTCACCTTGGCCCCCATCAAGTCCGAGGATCACGACTACATCAGGCGGATGATGGCCAAGGTGGAGGGAATGCCCTTGGTGGCGCTGGAGAACGGCCTGCCCTGGGACTGGACCAGTTTCGCCGACTACCTGGGCAAGCTGGAGGGCAACCTCGGTGTCAATGCCGGCTTCCTGGTCGGGCACTGTGCCCTGCGCCGGTGGGTGATGGGCGACGAGAGGGGAGCCGAGGTGGCCACCGAGGACGAGGTGGCCGAGATGTCCCGCCTGCTGGCCGAGTCGCTGCAGGCCGGAGGGCTGGGATTCTCGTCCTCCCAGTCCCGCACCCATTCGGACGGCGACGGCAAACCCATCTCGTCCCGTAATGCCGACCGCCGCGAGATGTTGGCCTTCTGTGAAGTGGTGCGTGATCATCCGGGCACCACCCTCGAGTACATCACCAACGGCTGTCTCGACACCTTCACGGATGACGAGATCGATCTGATGGTGGCCATGACCACGACGGCCCGGCGCCCCCTC
This sequence comes from uncultured Acidimicrobiaceae bacterium, assembly GCA_963727955.1. Lineage (GTDB taxonomy): Bacteria > Actinomycetota > Acidimicrobiia > Acidimicrobiales > RAAP-2 > Bog-756. Next base: position 138,672 of record CAVSII010000007.1, on the reverse strand, counting down.
AACTGGAACCTGCTGACCGTCGACTCACGTACGCCGGACAAGACAACCCGCCAGCTCGAGGCCTCGGCCCGGGCCGCCGAGGCAGGCGGCCGCATTGTGGCTCTGACCATGCCCACCCTGGTGCCCATGAACATGAGCTTCAGGACGCACTGCGCCCTCTTCCTCATCCCCGGCTGGGGCGACGTCATGGGTCTGCCGGTGGAGCAGCGCATCGAGAAGCTCTCCGACCCCGCCGTCCGGGATCAGCTGGACGAACTGGCCCACTCAGAGGGGGCCGGTGTGTTCCGTCGCCTGTCCCACTGGGCCAACTACATCATCGGGGACACCTTCGCCCCCGAAAACGAGGGCTACAGCTGGCGCGACGTTGGGTCGATCGCCGAGGAACAGGGCAAGCCCCCCTTCGACGCGCTGCTCGACCTGGTCATCGCCGACGAACTCAGGACGGTCCTGTGGCCCAAGGCCTCCGACGGGGACGACGCCTCCTGGGCCGCCCGGGTGGAGGTGTGGAACGATCCCGGGGCCATGGTGGGCGGCTCGGACGCCGGAGCGCACCTCGACCGGATGTGCGGCTCCAACTACCCCACGTCGTTCCTGGGCGACTGCCTACGGAAGCGGAAGCTGGTGCCCCTGGGGCAGGCCATCCACATGATGACCCAAGAGCCAGCCGAGCTCTTCGGTCTGCACGACCGGGGTCTGATCACCGAAGGACTGTGCGCCGACCTGTTCGTCTTCGACCCCGAGACCGTTGGCTCCGAGCCGGCCACGCTGGTCCACGACCTTCCGGGCGGTAGCCCCCGGCTCATCGCCGATGCCATCGGAGTGGTCCGGGTACTGGTCAACGGGATCGAGACCATTGCCGACGGCAAGCCCACCGGCAACCTCCCGGGGGTCCTGCTCAAGTCAGGTCAGGACACGGTGACCGTCGACCCGTCGATGGACGAGGTCTGACCGGGGCGACGACGGACTGTTCGCCGACAGAGGCACTCCTGACGAGAGAGGCGGCGGCCGACGACGGCCACACCTGACGGCAGAAGCACAGCCGTACCGGGTCGCCGTCACCACACGCGATCTGCCGTTTCGACACTGACGACCTACACTGCTGACGAGGCGTCAGATTCTCCTGGCGACACCACCACTGACATACGGCGACCGAGCACGGCTGCCAGGGGATCCATGGCGATCCACGAGCATGAAAGGGGACCCCGGCAATGGGAGCTCAGATCACCAAGGACGAGACAAAGCTGCTCATCGGCGGCAGGTGGGTTGAGGCCGGCGACGGCACCTACAACATCATCAACCCTGCCACCGAACAGGTGGTCGGTCAGGCCCCGAACGCGTCGGTGGATGACGCCAACGCCGCCGCGGCGGCGGCCAAGGAGGCCTTCCCGGCCTGGTCCGCCACCCCGGTGGAGGAGCGGCTGGCTCTCCTGAAGAAGGCGGCCGCCGCTATCCGAGCGAAGAACGACGAGCTCGTCCCCCTGGTCATCGCCGAAACGGGGGCCACCGCATCGGTGGGATCCCGCATGCAGGTTCCCGTCAGTGCAGCCCGCTTTGACCGCTACTCGCAGGACATAAGCCACGTCCAGGAGCGCATGCTCCCGCCCATTGTCTCCGCGGCCACGCCACTGGCGCCGGGTGGACTGATCAGTGCTCTGGCCTACCGTCAGCCGGTCGGGGTCGTGACCGCCATCGCCAGCTACAACTTCCCCATGACCAACATGGCTGGCAAGGTGGCGCCCGCTCTGGCCATGGGCAACACCGTGATCATGAAACCTGCTCCTCAGGACCCCCTGGCCGTCATCGAGATGGCCCGTGTGCTCGACGAGGTGGGTTTCCCTCCCGGGGTCATCAACATCATCAACTCCCAGAGCCCCGAGCCGGCGTCGACCCTCACCAGCACCCCCGACGTGGACATGGTCTCCTTCACCGGGTCCACGGCCGTGGGCCAGCGCATTGCCGCCGCCGGGGCTCCGACCATGAAACGCATGCTCATGGAACTGGGTGGCAAAGGGGCGGCCGTGGTGTTCGAGGATGCAGACATCAAAGGCGTCGTCGCCGCCATCGGCTCGGTGTGGGCGTTCCATTCCGGACAGATCTGCACCGCTCCCACGCGGGCCATCATCCATCGGAGCATCTTCGACCAGGTGGTCGCCGGGCTCACCCAGTTCGCCGGCGTGCTCAAGGTAGGCGATCCCACCGAGGCGTCGACCGTGGTGGGGCCGCTCATTTCGGCAGCCCAGCAGCAGCGGGTTCTCGACTACATCGAAACCGGTCGCAAGGAGGGCGAGGTGGTTGTCGGCGGCGGCCGGCCGGAGACTCTGCCCACCGGCTACTACGTGGAGCCGACGCTGGTGCTGGGAACCAACGACATCACGGTGGCCCGGGAGGAGATCTTCGGCCCGGTGGTGGTGGCCATCCCTTTCGACGACGAGGAAGAGGGCATCGCCATCGCCAACGACTCGGAGTTCGGTCTGTACGACTACGTGTTCTCGTCGGATACTCCTCGCGCCTTCCGGGTGGCCAAGCTTCTCCGAGCCGGGCACGTCGGCATCAACACCGCGCAGAGGAACATGGATGCTCCCTTCGGTGGCTTCAAGATGAGCGGCATAGGCCGTGACGGTGGCGACACCGGGCTCGAGGCCTACTCGGAGATGCAGTCGATCATCTGGTCAAGTTGAACGGGATCGCCTGAGCGGTTCGGCGCGTCACCGGTCGGCGTCACGGTTCGGCGCGTCAGTGGTTCGGCGCGTCACCGGTTGGCGTCACAGTTCGGCGCGGTCACCTGACGGCGTATGGCCTAAGCGAGCTCCCCAAAAGGAGCCCTTCGTCTCACAATCGACCAGCTTCGTTCGAATCCGAGGAAAGCCCCCGAAGGTCAGCGCGACCCGAGGAACGGCGAGTTGAAGGCGAACACCCCTCCGTCGCTCCCCACCAGCCAGTAGCCACCCGTCTGCGAGTCGGGTGTCATCCCGACCACGGGTGCGACCAGGTTCATGCCTCCGGTGCTCCCCTCAAACGGAGCGTTGCCGAAGGCGAAGATGGCACCGTCGTTGGCCACCAGCCAGTAGCCCTTCCCGCTGGGGGTGGCGGACATTCCGTTCACCGGCTGATTGAGTTTGATGCCTCCGGTCGATCCGTCGAAGGGCGCATCCATGGCAAAGATTCCTCCGTCCGAGCCCACCAGCCAGTAGCCCCCGGTGTTGTTGTCGGCAGCCATCCCGACGATCGGCGCATCCAGCGAATGACCCCCCATTGACCCGTGGAAGCGGGCGTCGCCGAAGGCGAAGATCCCTCCGTCGGCGGCCACCAACCAGTAGCCCCTTCCGTCGGCGGTCGGGGCCAGGTCCACCACCGGCGCGTTGAGTAGATGGCCGCCCATCGATCCAAAGAAGCCGGCGTCGCCGAAGGCGAAGATTCCTCCATCGGAGCCGACCAGCCAGTAGCCCTTGCCGTCAGGGGTGGCCACGATGTGGGTGATGGGGGCGTTGAGTATCTGCCCGGCCATCGATCCGTAGTTGACAGCATCACCGAAAGTGTCGATCGACCCGTCCGCCCGGGCCAGCCAGTAGCCGGCCGCACCAGGAGTGGCAGCCATGCCAACCACCGTGGCCTGTGCCGTTCCGGGCTCACCGGGAACGGTCGGCACGGCGTTGGGATAGGGGTACTGACCACCGGTAGCCGTGACTTCGCCGTGAGGCCCGTAGGTCTGTCCCGGGCAGTACACCGGGTCGCCGGACGGCGTCCCCGCCACCATCGGCGTCTGCGGCACCGGGTCGCCCTGCACCGCTTGCTGGGCCGACTGGCGATTGGCAGCCGACAACTCCTGAGCGAGCGAGTAGCCGAAGATCTCGACCGTCCATGCTTGATTGTCGGCGCAGGTGACACCGACGCCGATGTACTGGTAGGCAGCACCGAGTTCGTTCTGGCGGTGGGCGACCGATGCCATGAAGTCACCGTCCGTGCCATCAGAGCCGTCGCCCGGCCAGAAGCCGTAACCCGAAGAGCCGGAGTTGGCCGCAAAAGCGCACACCTGACCCGGCGATCCGCCGCACGTCGAGAGTGAGGGGTCGGCGACCGTTCCGGTCGAGGCCAGATGGGCCGACCACGCCTGGGCCTCCGCCTGCAAGGACGGATTGACCTGAAGCTGAGGAACCGGGGCCGTTGCCGTGGAGCGGGCCGCCCGTTCGGCATTGACCCGGGCCACCATGTCTTCGGAGTACAGGTACTGGACTCCGGCCAGTGTCTCCTCGCCGGTTGTCTTGCCCGACCGCGACGAGCCTGAATGGGATGCAGGAGAACCCTGCAGGGAGTTGGAGCACCCGAAGAGGGTGAGCATCGAGCCGACAGCCGCCACAGTGGCGATTCGACGCCAGATGCGGAAGCGGGACCGACCGGAGTGGGTCGATCCCGTGCCCACCGGAGGTGGGCTGACGCGCCTCGCGACCGGGCCCAGGCCGGCCTTCACTGACTTTTCATCCACGGTCGGTGGCCCCTTTCGCTGTCAGTCTGGCATCTGAGGGCGGCCCAACTCCAGTCACGACGCGACCTCGCACTCTTCCCCTATCGGCGCGAAACGGCCAAAACTGTTGCCCGCATGAGGTAAACCAGATCCGTGCCTGTACCCGTCTCCAGCGCTATCCCGGTGGCCTTTACGGAAATCGCAGCCCGAGTCTCCAATTGGGGACGATGGGGACCCGATGACCAGGTAGGAACGCTCAATTTCGTCGACGAAGCAGCCAGGCTCCGGGGCGTGGCGTCGGTCCAAACCGGGACCGCCTACGCCCTGGGCCTTCCCCTGTCCGCCGACGAGGGCATTCAGATGGGGTTCGTCCCGGGCCGGGTGAATCCGAATCGAACGATGATATGTATCAACAACCCCCTCAGCGCGGATCCCTCGTGGATCGCCTCGTCCGAGGATCTGGTCACCATGGCCCTTCAGTGCGCCACCCACTGGGACGGATTGGCCCACGTTTCCTACGGTGCCGGGCCGGAAGGACCCGTTCTCTACAACGGGTACTCCGCTTCCACCGTCACGGAGAACGGGGCCTCACAATTGGGGATCCACCAGGTAAAGTCCCTCGTCTCGCGGGGGGTGCTCCTCGATGTGGCCCGAGCCAAGGGTTGCGACCTCCTCGACCCCGGATATCCGATATCGGCCGACGACCTCGACGTGGCGTGCGCGTTCGGTGGTGTGACCGTCGAACCCGGGGATGTGGTGCTCGTCCGAACTGGGCAGATGGCCCATCTGGCCCTTGGCCGGCGACCCGGGATCGGCGGAGCGGAGGCCGTGCGTGACCTGGTCGCCTACACCTGGCCGTCGCCCGGTCTGACCGTGGGCACCGCCGAGTGGTTCCACGCCCGCGACGTGGCCGCGGTGGCTACCGACACCATGGTGCTCGAGGTCTACCCGTGCGAATCGGAAGACCTCTACCTCCCCGTTCATCTGCTTCACCTGGTCGAGATGGGGATGACCCAAGGTCAGAACTGGTTTCTAGACGAGTTAGCTGAGGCTTGCGCCTCAGACGGCCGTTACGGCTTCCTGCTTGACGCCACTCCTTTGCCGTTCACCAACGGCCTGGGGTCTCCCGTCAACCCGGTGGCCCTGCGCTGAGGCCCGGCTCGGCCTGCGAGGCAGCACGCCCAGAGGGCGGGGCTGGTTCAGGGGCGCTGGCGCAGCTTCCCCGCCCCGGATATGGCTGCACCCCCCCGGATATGGCTGCACCCCCCCCGGATATGGCTCTGCCCGGCCTGCTGAGGCGGCCCTGGCCTGCACCGGCTCGAAGCTGGCCAGGACAGCCCTAGGTACGCGGGGTTGGCGCTGCCGCCGAGGCGGAGGCTGCCTTGACCTGGGCGGTCCGGGCCGTGGCTGCACCTCCGCCGACCACCGGTCCCGTCCGGGGCAGCGGGATATCGGCCCCCACCACCTTGGCCCCCTCGGGTGCGGGCCGTCCGGTCACGGACCAGTGCAGTAAGCGAGCCTGACTGTCCACCAGGGAGGCCGTACGGATCCCCCAGAACTCGAATCCGTAACGATGCCCGGCCACTTGAGCCAGCATGGCGATCAGCGTTCCTGCTGCCGCCATCGGATCGGAACCCGCCGGCGAACCCGAACCCTGGCTGTTGTTGGCGATGACTCTGGCCAAGGTGACGGTCACGGCGTTGAGGGCTCGCACTCTCAGGCCCTGGAAGCGCAGGTCACCCTCCACCGTGGTCAACTCGACCACCCTGAACACAGCCCGATTTCGCTCCCAGTAGTCCATGAATCCCTCGACGACCGACACCGCCGTCTCCCAGCTGGAGCCCTCGGACCAGTCCCCATCGACCAGGGTGGCCAGCACCCCGACGCCTTCGACGAGCTCCTCAGCCAGGACGGTGATCGCCGCTTCCACATTCTCGAAGTACTGGTAGAAGGTCGCCGGCGACGTGCCCGCCTGACGGGCGATGTCGATGACCTTGATCGATCGCCATGGTGTGGCCACGAGCAGCTCGGCCGTGCACTCGAGCAACCGTTGACGCGTTGCTCGACCTCGATGGCCGGGAACTCGGCCATCGGTGGTGGCGATGATCTCCGGATCCTCGGCCAGGTGCATCCCGACAATGGTACGCGGGTGGCCGGGGAGCGGTCGTTTCGACCACGCTCGGTGACCCAATCGGGCGGATCGGGACACGAAAGCCCTGGCGAGTAGGGTGAATGGTCATGGCGAACGGTCCGGTGCCGCGCACCTTGACGCGAGCCCAACAAGCCCGCCGGCAACGGGTTGTCGACGCCGCCATGGCGCTCGGGCTCAATGGGGGCTACGAAGCTGTTCAGATGCGAGACGTTGCTGCTCGTGCCGATGTGGCCATGGGCACCGTGTACCGCTATTTCACCAGCAAGGACCACCTGCTGGCCGCCGCCCTCGTCCACTGGGTGGAGCTGCTGGACGCCCGCCTGTCGCAGATGCCGGCCAGGGGCGACACGGCCGCCGCACGAGTCGTCGATGTCCTCGATCGGGCCCTTCGGGCCATGGGCCGACAGCCCCAGCTGGTGGGGGCAGTTTTCACGGCGCTGGCCTCGCCCGACCCGGCCGCCATCCAGTGCCAGCAACAGGTATCGCTGCTGATGGAGGGCATCATCACCCGAGCCATAGGCGAGCCCCACCCTCCTGACATCGGCGATCGGGCACGCATCCTGGGACACGTCTGGTACTCGGCCCTGGTGGGATGGGTCAACGGTTGGAGCAACATGAGCCGGGTGCACGACGAGCTGGTGGTAGCCGTCGGCTTCCTGCTCCCTGCTGACATCTACGCCGAGGTCCTGACCTCGAGCTGAGCCCAGGACAGGATCGCCGGTCCGAGTCGACGTCGAGCCCAAGGCCAAGCCCGAGCCCGAAAACCACCCGAGATCCATACGCATCCCGGGATCCGCTCATTTCGACCACGGAGTGGCGACAGGTTCTCTCGATTACGCCGGACCATGACAGAGATCCACAGACGCAGCGGAGTACCGTCTGGCATGCCCTCGGCCATCGAGGTAACCAATCTGACCAAGGAATTTGGCGCCGTTCGTGCCGTCGACGACCTGAGCTTCGAGGTGGCTGCCGGACGTGTAACCGGGTTCCTAGGCCCCAATGGCTCCGGCAAGACGACGACTCTGCGGATCCTGCTGGGGCTTGTGGCCAGGACCAGCGGGACGGCGACTTTCGCCGGACGTCGGTACGTCGACATCGATAAGCCTGTTCACCACGTAGGTGCCGTGCTGGAAGCCACCAGTTTCCACCCCGGAAGGCGGGCCGAAGACCACCTCAAGATGGTGGCCATCGGGGCGGGTCTTCCTCTCTCCCGGGTGGGTGAGACCCTCGAACTCGTCGGCCTGTCCGACGTGGCCCGGCGGCGGGTGGGCAAGTTCTCGATGGGCATGCGCCAGCGGCTCCAGTTGGCCACCGCTCTCTTGGGCGATCCCGAGATCCTCATCCTGGACGAACCCTCCAACGGGCTCGATCCGCAAGGGATCCAGTGGCTCCGCACCTTCATCAGGCACCAAGCCTCCAGCGGGCACGCCGTGCTCGTCTCCTCGCACCTCCTTTCGGAGATGCAGGAGACCGTCGACGACGTGGTCATCATCTCCCACGGGCGGTTGGTGCTCCAGACCACGCTGGCTGAACTAAGTAGCCGGGCCGGCACCAACGCCGGATTGCGGATACGGACGCCCGAGATCCCACGCCTGGCCGCCATCCTCCAGGCTGTGCCGGTGGCCTTCCGGCAGGTCGCACCCGACACCGTGATCATCGACGGGGCCACCCCCGAGTGGTTTGGCCCGCTGGCCGCACAGAACCAGATCGTGCTCTACGAGCTGGCCCTCGAGGGAGGCAACCTCGAAGAGGTGTTCCTGAGCCTCACCCACGGGTTTGACGCCGCCGATCCCACTCGGGCTTTGGGCCAAAGCGGAGAGATGGGGACGCCATCGACCGGGGTCGTGCCCACGCCGGGAGGAGCGCCGTGATCCCCGCCATTCGGTCGGAGTGGACCAAGATACGGACGACGGCGGTCCCGTGGGTGCTGGGTGGCATCGCCATCGTCATCAACGGCCTGCTCATCCTCGTCTACTTCGTGAGCCACGACAGCTCCGGTGGGGGATCAGGCAACAATGGCGGCAACGGTTCGTTCGGGGTGCCCAACTATCCCCATACCACCCAACAACTCCGCAACCTCATGGGTTCGGGGTTCGAGGCCTATCTACTCGCCCTTCTCCTGGGCGTTCTCATCGTCACCACTGAATTCCGCCACAAGACGGTGACCACCTCTTTTCTGGTCACTCCCCGGCGTCCCGAGTTCGTGGGGGCGAAGTTGATCATGGCGGCCGTCCTGGGGGCTGTGCTGGCCGTCATCCTGCTGGTGATCAGCTTCGTGGGAGGGGGCGTGGTTCTGGTGATCCAGGGTGGCTCGTGGTCAGCCCTCCTCCACCAGATTCCGCCCGTAGCGCCGGGCATGATCCTGGTGTTCGCCCTGTTCGCCATCCTCGGCGTCGGGGTCGGATCGGTTTTGACCAACCAGGTGGCTGCCATCATCGTGTGTCTGGGCTGGTTCATCATCCTGGAGGGGATCCTGGTCAGCCTGGTCCACGGCGCCGAGAGGTGGGTGCCTACCGGAGCGGCAACCGCTGCCTCCAACCTCACCCGCGGTCGGGGCGCAGACTTCGGGCTCTTCAGCTGGTGGCAGGGTGCACTGTTGATGTTGGGATACGGACTTGTCTTCGCCGTCGTCGGGTCCGTCATCCTCACTCGACGCGACATCACCTGATCGAGGCTCAGGTCATCGTCTCCGGCATCGGTGATCGTTGCCCTGCGCTTCTCCCTCGTCTATACATGCGGGTGTCCTGTCAGTGCGGTCCCGTCCCCGGCGTAGCGTCCTTGTGCCGATCTCGCTCCCTCGGCTACCCGGCGTCGCCGCCCCTAGCCCGGTGACGAGCACCGCACGAAGGGAGGGGTGATGGACCGCAAGTGGTGGACCCTGAGCGCCGTATGCGCTGGGATCTTCATGCTCCTGCTGGACATCAGTGTGGTCAATGTGGCTCTCCCGTCCATCCAGCGATCACTTCATTCCACCTTTGCCGACCTCCAGTGGGTAGTTGACGCTTACGCCCTCACCCTGGCCTCCTTCCTCCTCACGGCCGGTGTCATAGGAGACATGTTCGGCCGTCGGCGACTGTTCGCCCTCGGACTTCTCATTTTTTCGGTGTCGTCCCTGATCTGCGGGCTGGCGACCACTCCTTTGATGTTGGACCTTGCTCGGGGAGTTCAGGGGGTTGGCGGCGCCATCATGTTCGCCACCTCCCTGGCCCTCATCGCCCAGGCCTTCACCGGAAGGGAGCGGGGCACCGCCTTCGGCGTCTATGGGGCGGTCATCGGGGGTGCCGTGGCCATAGGTCCGCTGGTGGGCGGAGTGCTCACCAGCGGGATCGGGTGGCGATGGATCTTCTTCGTCAACCTGCCGATCGGGGCGGTGGCCATCGCCATCACGTTGACGAAAGTCAGCGATTCGCGGGATCCGACCCGTCGACGCGTCGACTGGATCGGCTTCATCACTTTTTCTGCTTCTCTCTTCATGCTGGTGCTGGCCCTCGTCCAAGGAAATGCGTGGGGTTGGCACAGTCCGACCATCGTGAGCTTGCTGGTCGGCGCGGCCGTCGCCATGGCCGCCTTCCTGGTCGCCGAATGGCTGGGGAGCAGCCCCATGCTCGACCTCGGCCTCTTCCGACGCCCCGCCATGGTCGGCGTGTCACTCAGCGCCTTCGTCCTGTCCTCCACCATCTTCGCCATGCTCCTCTACGTCACCTTCTATCTACAGGACGTGCTCGGCTACGGACCTCTCGCCGCTGGACTCCGCTTCCTCCCCATAAGCATCCTCTCCTTCATCATCTCGCCGATTGCCGGCAAGCTGACGTTGAGGGTCCATGCCCGCTACCTGCTCGGATTGGGTCTGCTGCTCATCGCCCTCGGTTGCAAGCTGGCCACTCACATCCAACCTGACTCGACATGGACCGTACTGTTGCCCGGGTTCCTGGTCGCCGGAGTCGGAATCGGCGTCACCAATCCGGTGGTGGCGTCGGCCACTGTCTCCGTTGTTCCCGCCGAGCGCAGCGGGATGGCCTCCGGGGTCTCCAACACCTTTCGACAGGTCGGGATCGCCACCGGAATTGCTGCCCTCGGGGCTGTCTTCCTCAGTCAGATCCGACCTCACGCCATCACTGCCCTGTCGGCCACTCAGACCGGGCGGGAGCTCATCGCCCGCCACGGGTCGGGCTTGATCGCCCAGGTGGACAACGGGGGCGTGCGTCAGATAGCAGCCGGACTCCCGTCGCCGGCCGCACGACACGCCCTTCTCGCTGCCTATCAGGCCGCGTTCTCCAGCACCCTCGACCACCTCATGTCCATTGCCATGGTCGTGTCGTTGATCGGAGCCGTAGGAGCCCTCGTCCTCGTGCGTCAACGTGACTTCGTGCCGAGTATGCCGACCACCGACCCCGCCGCCACCACCACTGCCGCCACGGCCACCGTCGCCGCCACCGCCTGGCCCGCCACCGCCACCGCCACCGCCACGACCTCACCCACCGCCATCGCCACCACCTCACCCACCGCCACCGCCTCACCCACCGCCATCGAGCCGAGGTCAAGGACCAGGGCGAGGGCGCGTTCGACCCCCTTCCGACATGCAAAGCAGAGACCGCCCAAGCACAGACATGCGAAACGGAGACATCCGGCGGCCACGTCCGTTACAGCCGTGGCTCGTCCGCCTTCCGTCACCAACCCGCACTCGGACCCGACGAACCCGTTAGCGAGCGACCCGGCCGACAGTCCTCCGTGACCCATCGGCAAGCACGCCGATGACAGGGGCGGAGCCTCTGGCTGACCGTCCGTTCAGCTCTCCCCACCCGGAGCGCCTGGCCCCCGACAACCCGCTTCGGCACGAGATCCTCGCCGCCCACGAAACTGCCATGGAGCGGGGCGAAGCAGGCTATAGCGATCCCGGAACCGGCTTGTTCGTCCTAACGGCAGCCTTTCTCGCTGACCGCGGCGCCTGCTGTGAGTCAGGGTGCCGCCACTGCCCCTACCTGCAGTAGACCCGGCTTCCCACCTGCGGTAGACCCTGGTTCCTGCTGTAGCGTCCACTGCAGCTCGGGGCCCCCGAGTTGCTCCGCACGGCCCCCGCCGCGAGCAAGAATCGGTTACTGGCGGCCGGGGCAGCCAAGAGCGCAGCCAGGAGCAAGGTCCGCTCAAAATTCGGAGGTCATGATGGAGACTCCGCCCTTCCGAGGCGTAATCGGCGATGACTGGCGAGACTCCACCCCCTGGTGGCCGGCAGTGAGCCGGCCGGGGGAAGGTGCTCCCAACGTGTTGCTCGTGGTCCTCGACGATGTTGGGTTCGCTCAGCTCGGATGCTACGGATCCGACATCGCCACCCCCACCATCGACGGGTTGGCCGGCGAAGGAGTCCGCCTCACCAACTTTCACACGACGGCACTCTGCTCCCCCACCCGAGCCTGCCTGCTCACAGGGCGAAATCACCATCGCAATGGTCTGGGACGGGTGGCCGATCTGGCCATGGGCTTTCCCGGTTACAACGGTCTCGTCCCCAAGGAGAACGGCTACCTCTCCGAGGTCCTCCGTCAGGCGGGGTATGCCAGCTATGCCGTAGGCAAATGGCACCTCACCCCAGACGACGAGACGCACATGGGCGCCCCCCGCCACAGCTGGCCCCTGGCCCGGGGCTTCGACCGTTGGTACGGGTTCCACGGTGGCGAGACCCACCAGTTCGTACCGGCCCTCTTTCACGACAACCACGCCATCCGACCGCCGCGGTCGATCGACGAGGGCTATCACCTGAGTGCCGACCTCGCCGACCAGGCCATCACCCAACTGGCTGACCTCCGGGCCGTGGACGTGGACCAGCCCTTCTTCTTGTATTTCTGCACCGGCGCATGCCATTCGCCCCACCACGCACCCGCCGAGTGGATCGACCGCTACCGGGGCCACTTCGACAAGGGCTGGGACGTCTGGCGGGACGAGATCTTTGCCCGCCAGATCGAAATGGGCCTCTTCGACCCGGACACCGAGATGGCACCGCGACCTCCGTGGGTGCCAGCCTGGGGGGACCTCTCTGAGGAGGCAAGACAGGTAGCAGCCCGGTTCATGGAGTGCTTTGCAGCCTTTCTCTCTTACACCGATGCCCAGTTAGCCCGGGTGCTGGAATTTCTCGAGCAGACCGGTGACCGCGATCAAACTCTGGTGATCCTTGTATCCGACAACGGCGCCAGCTCGGAGGGCGGACCGGACGGGTCGATCAACGACAATCGGCTCCAGAACTTCGATGCCGCCGGTCCGAAGGAACTCGCCCGGAGAATCGACGAGATCGGTGGCCCTCGGGCCCACAACAACTACCCGTGGGGCTGGACGATGGCCGGCAACACGCCCTTCAAGCGGTGGAAGCGGGAGGTCCACGAAGGAGGGGTGGCCGATCCCTGCATCGTGAGTTGGCCGACCCGAATCGGCTCGGCCGGTGGCGGCATACGACGCCAGTTCACCCACGCCGTCGACATTTTCCCGACGGTGCTGGAGCTGGCGTCGATCGAGGCCCCTTCGACCATCGAGTACGTCCCCCAAAGCCCTGTCGATGGCATCAGCTTCGCTCCATTGCTCGGAACGGAAGGAGCCACTGCTCCTGGGCACCGCTCCACCCAATACTTCGAGATGTTCGGAAGCCGTGCCCTCTACCATGAAGGGTGGAAGGCGGTCACCTTCAAACCCATCGGTCCCATCTACAACGACGGCATCAACTGGAATGCGCCGTTCAGCGAGGACCGGTGGGAGCTCTACCACGTTGCCGTCGATCCAGCCGAAATCCATGACCTCGCCGACCAGGAGCCCGACCGGGTGGCCGACATGGTCGGACGATGGTGGGTCGAGGCACGAAACAACCAGGTGCTTCCCCTCGACAACCGGGTGCTCCACACATTGAACAATCCCAAGCCCGATTGGCGAACACCACGGCTGACCGCCACCTACTACCCGAACACTTCGCCAGTGCCTGAGCCGGTAGCCGCCAATGTCAAGAACCGGAGCCATACCATCGAGGTCGACGTCACGGTCCCACCTGATGGCCCGGTCGAGGGCGTTCTGCTGGCGCAGGGATCTGTACTCGGCGGATTCTCACTCCATCTGTGGGACGGGTATCTCCGGTACGTTCACAACCTCTACGGCAAGGAGTGCCACGTCATTACCGCCTCGGAGCAGGTGCTCCCGGGTCGCCACCGGCTCAGCTTCCAGTTCGAGCGCGATCAGAATCAAGGCGGCTCGGCCAGCCTCCACATGGATGGAGCCGCGGTCGGTGAGGGCACCTTACCCACCTTCACCATTGCCGCCTTCAGCGCTACCGGCGTCGGGATGACGTGCGGGTACGAATTCGGTCCGCCGGTGGGTGACGGCTACGAGGCACCTTTTACTTGTACCGCCACCATCCATGAAGTGACAGTTACTCTCGGTGAGCATGTGCCGGTGAGCCCGATGGTCGAGTTCGAAAGGATCATGGCCGAACAGTAGGAGCCGCGCACGTTCGTAACTCGGCCGCCATCAGGAGGTCTTTCTTCCGGCAACGTGGTGAACGTCCAGATCGACGATGCACCGGGCCGGTGCGTGCAAACAATTCGTTAAAAGTGATGCGTTTGGCGCGCAGTGGCCTGGCTAGTCCAGCCCCGTGGATAAGCGCAAGAGTGTCACCCGTTGGGTGATTCGCGGGGCCTTGGGGCTCTTGGGCGGTTTCCTTCTGTCTCTGCTCTTGCAAGGTGTCGCTTCGGCCTCCACCGTCGCTCCCTCTTCCCTCTCCGGCCTAGCTGGCACTGCCTCTTCCGGCCTGGTCAGTACTGCGTCGACCTTTGTGACCGACACAACGGGGGTCGGCTCTCAACCGACAACCGCCACAACCACCGTGGTTGCGGCTCCGGCCATAGCACCGCCGACGACAAATCAGCAGCCAGCAAGGGCCCAGCAACGAGACAGCTCCCGGCGCCATCTTCTGATCTCGTTCCCTCAACAACCGGACCAGCCACACTCACTCAGGCTGGATCGACAGTGGCCCCGACTATCTCGTCAATGACGCCGTTGGTCTCTGCAGCGACGCCGTCGACAGTGGTGCCAGAGGTCTCGTCGGTTGCCCCGGTCGCGTCGGCGTTTGCTCCGGTCGTGTCGGCAGTGACGCCGGTCGTGTCGGCAGTGACGCCGGTCGTGTCGGCCGTAGTCGTCTCGGCCGTAGGCGTCTCGGCCGTAGGCGTCTCGGCCGTGGGCCCAGTGGTGTCGGCAGTGACACCGCTGGTAGCAACACTCGTCTCGGCCACGGGCCCAGTTGTGTCGGCAGTGACTCCGCTTGTGGCACCACTCGTTTCGGCCGTGGGCCCAGTTGTGTCGGCAGTGACTCCGCTTGTGGCACCCGTAACGTCGGTGGTGTCGGGGGTACCCCCGGTCGTCTCGCCAGTGACGCCAGTGGTCCCAGTAGCGACGTCGGATCCGCCCGTCACCCCGCCCATCGCCATTCCGGGAACAGAAAACTCCTCGAACAGTTTGGTTGAGAGGGTTTTGGTGAGAGCGGATGGCTCGGCGCTCACAACCAGCGTCCGTAGGAGTTCAGACGTTCGCTCGCTGTTCTCTTCGATCACGTTGAGTGATAGCCATGTTGGAACGCACCCCGGACTTCCTCCAACTCCTCAACCATCGCAACTCCCATTTTCCCCCCAGCCTGCCTTTCCCGTGGGCCCGGGGTCGGGCTCGGATGGAGGAACGGCCCATGGCGGCAGTTCTTCTTCGGCCACGTTCCTCGGCGAGAGGGCACGTGCCTGGCACCTGCCCCTCTTTCTGGGCCTCATTCGTGATGCCGGCGAGCTGGTTGTGGCTCGCCCGACGACGATCGTCGTACCCCCCGGCTAGCCCAGCAGCGCTTCCTACGCGGGTCGCCGACGTAATCGCCTAGGCGGCCCTCCCGGAGATTCCGGGCTCGGGCTTCAATCTGGCACCAGAAGCGCCCTTGAGCGTGCGCGCCCGCCCAGAAAAGACCCACTCGTGCCAGACAGGCACGTCCAAAACTCGAAAGGAAACAAACAGCTATGAGTAAACGCCTAACTAACGTCCTGTGCGGCGCCGGAACCGGGGTTGTAGCACTTCTCCTGGTTTTCGGAACCGCGCAGGCCTCAACGCCGCCCAACGGTCCGGGTGGCAATCATGCCGACCCCGTTCTGACATCGGGCAACTCCAAGGGCTCGGCCAACTCGAGCAACACCGGGAACGCCAACGATGGTTCCACCGCCAAGGCCACCTCCGGCAACAGGGGCGACTCCACCGCCAACGGCACAACCACCGGAGGCACGTCGGGATCGGCCTCGTCCTCGAGCTCGAACCAGACGGATGCCTCCTCCGGCAACGCCAACTCCGGAGGCTCCGGACCGGCAACCGCCACAGGGACCGCACAGTCGGGCAACTCGGGCAACTCCGGCGACTCTGGAAACTCGGGGAAGGCCGAGGTGAACCAGGACCAGAACGAGAGCCGGTATCAGGGCCAGAAGCAAGGAAATCAGGGCCAGAACCCGGGCTACGACCACGGTCAGGGCAAGGTGAGGTGCCATCGCCCGCCCAAGGGTCATGGACCAGGGACTCCCGGATCCCAGACGGCCACTCCGGGTAACACCGGTTCGACCGGTTCGACCGACACGGGCAATGCCTCCTCCAACCCGGTTGCCGTTTCCGGCAACTCGGGGAACGGTGGGCAGTCCGGCTCGGTCGACACCACGTCGAACTCGAGCTCAGGAGCCAAGTCCGGCAACGCCAACACGATTGGAAACACCCAGTCAGGCAGCACCGGCGCCACCGGACCGGCCACGGCCGGCAACACCTCCACCAACGGCTCGGGCAACAGTGGTCAGGCCACGTCGGACCCGCAGAGCGGATCCGACGCCTAGATCCGGGTGGTCACGGGGTACGGGTCACGCACCGTGACCTGAGCCCCACCTGACGATGCACGCCGAGAAGGGACCCTGGCCGCACACAACCACCGGTGCAGGGTCCCGCCTCGGCGGTGCCGTCGCAGGCGGCCCGGTGTGGGTCCCCCACCCTCGGGACTTCCCACCTGATGCTGCTGTGCGTGCAGCGACCGGCCTCCCACTAGGGTGACCCTCCGCGGACACCGACGGAGGACACCGTGATAAATACCAGGCTCACCGACATCCTCGGCATCGAACACCCGGTGATGCTTGCCGGGATGGGGGGAGTTTCATACGCCCCGCTGGTCATAGCGGTTTCGGAGGCTGGAGGATTCGGATGTCTGGGTGCCTCCACGATGAGCAACGAGCGCATGGTGGCCGAAATAGCTGCCGTTCGGGAGGGAACCAGCAAGCCATTCGGTGTCGATCTGCTGACGGCGATGCCCGGCGACTTGGTCGGTCAGGTCGAACAAATCATCGAAGGTGGCGCCTCTGTCTTCGTCGCCGGTTTAGGTGTTCCTTCCGAGGTAGTCGAGTTGTGTCACTCCCACGATGTCTTGGTGATCAATATGTGCGGCAAGGTCGATCATGCCCGTCGGGCTCTCGACGCGGGATGCGACATCGTCGTCGCCCAAGGAACGGAAGCCGGTGGCCATACTGGCCTGGTCGCCACCATGCCGTTGGTGCCCCAGATCGTGGACACGGTAGGCGCCGAAATACCTGTCGTGGCAGCAGGTGGAATTTTCGACGGGCGGGGGCTGGCCGCTGCCCTCGCCCTAGGAGCCGACGGCGTTTGGATCGGCACCCGGTTCATTGCCACCCCCGAGGCCAGGAGCGTCGCCGGTTACAAGGACGCCCTCATCCGGACCGGCGAGGACGGAACCACTATCAGCCGCGCCTTCTCCGGAAAGACCATGCGTGTGGTGCGCAACTCCTACACGGCTTACTTCGACGAGAACCCTGATGAACTCGCTCCCTTTCCCAGCCAGCTCGGGAGATCGATGGAAGACAGAGCTTTCCACCTCGGAGGCGGCGAGAACACGCCTGACGTCGACCCCGATCGTGAGTGCTACCCGAGTGGGCAAGGGGTAGGGGCCATCCAGACACTCGTCCCCGCTGGCAGTCTGGTTGCCCAGATCGTTGACGAGGCCGAGCAGGTGCTCGCCCGACTAGGAACGGCCCGGGACGCCTGAACTCGGCAAAGCGCATCCAGTCGGGGCCGACAAACTGAATCGAAGGGCGGGTTCCAGCTTCGGAACCAACGGGTCCAGCGTCCAGAAGGACGGCGGGACACACCTTGGCGCCACTCCGCGCTCGCCACCCTGCCTTCGGCGACCTCAACGGCAAAGGCCTATCAGCCGCTCAGGACGGTTTGTCTGACCGGTGACCTGGGTAAGTGGGTGGGAGATCAATGTTCGGCGACACGGGATCGACTATGCCCAATTTCCAGGTGTTCGACAAACGGGCCATCCCGATGAAGAAGCGCCCCCAAGTGACGATCCAGGCCAAGGGCACCCTGAGCTTCAACGCCTCAGCCCACCGTCTGTTGGGCGAACCGAAAGCGGTCGAGTTGCTCTATGATAGAGAGGAGCGTGTCATCGGGTTCCGACCCACTGAGCCGGACGGCCTCAATGCGTACCCGATGAGACCGGTGAGCGCCGGTGGGAACTTCGTGGTCGCCGGCATCGCCTTCCTCAAGTACTACGACATTCCCTTCGGCGTTCCCATCCGGTACGAGGCAGACTTCGCTGACGGGGTGCTCATGGTAGACCTCAAAGGAGAGGGGAGAGAGGCACTCTCCTCCCGTGGGCGGGCGTCCCAGACGAGCGACGGTTCTGCCAGCGGAGAAGCTATGGGGAACCGCTGAGGATGTCGGTTGGCTCCGACGCGATGCCAGGTGTATCAATAGCGATCCGATACGAAGGCCTATGCGATCTGAAGTCCCATCCCATGTGATGGCCTTTCCGATTCGATGGCCATCCGATGCACCGGGCCACCTACTCAAGCGGGTTGGAGAACACTCCGGCTGCTCAAGAGGGTTGGAGAACACTCCGGTCGCCAGCCCGTAGCCCTGCGATGATCGACCGGTAGGCGCCGGCGGCATCGTCGCCCATGGCATCGGTATCCAGCCACCGTCCGTTCCGAGAGCGGTCGATGCCGTATAGGCCGAAACGAGGTTCGTAGGACCCCCACTCGTAATTGTCGACGAGTGACCAGTGCCAATAGCCCGCTACCGGTACGCCGTCATCGACGGCGGACGCCACCGCGGCCAGGTTCTCCCGGAGGTAGCGGGGACGGTCCCAGCCGTCGAGACGGGCGAACGAACGGCCATTGCGGACTCGGTTACACAACCCGTTCTCCACCACCCAGATGGGTATGCCCGGTGCCAGCAGTTGCTCGATCCGGAGTCGCCGGCCCAGTCCGAGTGGTTCAGGTACGTCGTCCCACAAGGGACGGACGGGAAGCACATTGCGGCCTCCAGCCGTGCGGCGGCCAGGAAGCCGGAAGTGCCGCGAAGCCAGCGGGTCGTAATAGTCGATGCCCATGGCGTCGAGCGTGCTGTCGTGCCTGCTGGCGTACACGGCGTCGACGGCCCGCCGGAGGAAGGGCTCCGATCGTCGGTCACTGCGTGATGATGCCAGCCGGTCGTGGGGCAACAGCGACTGGGTCGCATATTTCCGGAGTAGGCGTTCGCCCGCCGATGCCGTCGGCAACAGCGAGTCGTGCTGCCCGCGGCGTTCGGCCAACCACTCGAAGACATCGTCGCGGTCGACGTCCATACGCCTGGCCATCAGGATGTCGGACAGCATCCGGTCCAGCTCGTAGAGGGAGGAGCACCCATTGTTGGTGGTGACCGAGGCATCCCCACGCCATCGATGGATGACCTCGTAACCAGCCACGTGGGCGGCCAGAAGGTTGCCGGCGGCTATGGCGGTGTCGGCATGGGCCAAGCGGCGACCGGGAGGAAACGAACCGAGCACCCACGACTCGGCGAAAAGGACATTGATCTCGTTGACCGTCACCCAGAGACGCACCGAGGGAGCCAGGGCTTCGACAGCCACTTCGGCCCATGATCGGAACCGCTCGGCGGCATCGGGCCGGATCCAGAAGTCTTCTCCCAGCCATGCCGGGTGTGTGAAGTGGTGCAACGTGACGAGGGGCTCGAGCCCCCGCTCGATGCAGGCGGCCACGATAGCCACGTAATGGTCGAGGGCGGCCCGGTCCACCTGGTCCGGAGCGGGCACAACACGGGCCCATTCAATGCTCAGCCGAAAGCTGTCACACCCCAGGCTGGCTGCTCGGTCCAGGGCCTCTTCGGGCCTTTCCCAAAAGTTGACCGCGCTCCCTGACGGCTCCACCCGGCCGACCTGCTCCCATGCCTGCCAGTTGTTGGCCGGCTCCTCGGGCCCGTTGAAGCCCCCCTCGACCTGAAAGCCAGCGGTGGCCACCCCGAAGTGGAACCGGGGAGCACGAAAGGCTGAGCCGTCCCCATCGGAGGATCCTTCGGTTGTGGAGGACACAGTTCACCTTCCCGGTTACCAACCAGCCATCTTCCCGGCCTACGGCCCGGGCATCTTCCCAGTTGCCACTCGGTCTCTTGTCGGTCTTGCTCTGACGAGCATCTGACCACCGCCTGGCCGACCTGATCGCTCCGGCCGGCCTGATCGATCTGATCACTCTGATCGATCTGACCCCCATCGGAGGTCAGCGCGCTAGTGGTACAGACAGGCGATGGTAGCTTGCGACCCGGACAGGTACGCGTCCGCTCCTCCCATGGCTACGACGGAACACGATCCCGAGCGCATCCCTGTAGTCATCGCTTCGGGACAGTCCCTCGAACGGACAGCGTTGACGACGCCGGTGGAGCTGATGGAGCTGGCCTGCGAGGTCGCCTTCGCCGACGTCCCCTCCCTTCGTACACGGGTCGATCGGCTCTCGGTGGTAAACGTCATGACCCGCAGCGGCTCCCACCCGGCTTCCGATCTGGCCGCCCGGATCGGCACCACCCACGCCGCCTGCGAGGTCACGACAATCGGTGGGAACAGCCCGCAGTGGCTGGTCAATCGAGCGGCCTCTGCTATCGCCGGCGGGAGACTGTCCGTCACTGTCATCGCCGGAGCGGAGGCCATCCGATCCTCCCGACAACGACGGACCCTGGCCAGCAGCGCTCCCCCGTCCAACGACGCCACTGCCGCCGTCGCCACTCCCCCCGGCGGCCCCCCCGGGCTCCCTGCCGATCCCGTGGTCGGCGACGACCAACCGGGTGTGGGACCGGCCGAGTCGGCCATCGGGCTGCTGCTTCCGGTCCACGTCTATCCGCTGATCGAGAGCGTGGTGGCGGCCCGGATGGGACACGACGGGCCCAAACACCGGCAGGCCATGGGGGAACTATTCGCCCCTTTCACCGAGGTGGCTGCCACTCATCCCTATGCGTGGTTCCGGGAGGTGCGGTCGGCGGCCGACATCGCCACCCCGGCGCCGGACAACCGCATCGTGTCTGAGCCCTACACGAAGAGAATGACCGCCTTCTTGGGGTCGGACCAAGGGGCCGCTCTCGTCGTGTGCTCGCTGGCGGAGGCTCGACGAGCCGGTGCCGCCGACCGGGCCGTGTTCATCTGGTCGGGGTCCGAGGCGACCGACATCCGCTCACCCTCCGCCCGGCCCGACCCCGGGCGCTCGCCGGCCATCGCCGCCGCCGGGCGTGCCCTCTTCGAGGCGGCAACCGAGGCAGCTGGTGGGACCCGATCGATCGGTGTCGACGACGTCGAGGCTCTCGACCTGTACTCATGCTTCCCTTCGGCTGTCGAACTTGCGGCCGACTCTATGGGCCTCCAACCCTCCGACTCCCGAGGACTGACCGTCACCGGCGGGCTTCCCTACTTCGGCGGCCCCGGAAACAACTACACAACCCACGCCATCGCCACACTCACGGAGATGCTGCGCGGCACCTGGGACGTCGCCCGCCGCCCCGTCACCTCCCCCAAACAGCCGCGGTTAGGCCTCGCTACCGGACTCGGATGGTTCATCACCAAGCATTCTCTCGGTCTCTACGGAGCCGAGCCCCCACCCGGGGGATACCGCCAGGGAGACACCACGCAGGCCCAGTCAGTGATCGACGGAGACGCCCTCGATGTGGCTATGGAGGTAGACGAA
The DNA here is from genome assembly GCA_963727955.1 of uncultured Acidimicrobiaceae bacterium. Taxonomy (GTDB): domain Bacteria; phylum Actinomycetota; class Acidimicrobiia; order Acidimicrobiales; family RAAP-2; genus Bog-756. The sequence goes on along the minus strand of CAVSII010000007.1, from coordinate 117,020 downwards.
ATCACTTCGGCGACCGTCGTGGCCGCCACCGTCATCCGTGATCCGGACGGTAGACCGGTGGGGGCGCCGCTCATCGCCCGTCTCCCCGATGGGCGACACATGGCCGTAGGCCCCGCCGACGACGAAACCACGGTCGAACTGGGGGGCCTCGACGTGCCCGCTCTGGTCGGCAGCCCCATCATTGTCCAAGGCGGAGCGCCGCCGCGCTACCGTCTCGGCGTAGGTTGAATCCCGAGGGAGGCCGCCATGTCCGAAATGCTTCGCGAACGCAGGGGTCACATCGAGGTTCTCACCATCAATCGGCCCGAGGCTCGCAATGCCATCAATGGGGCCGTTTCGCTCGCCTTTGCCGCCGCTTTCGACGAGCTCGAAGTGGACGATGACTGCTGGGTGGTCATCGTCACCGGATCCGGCGACAAGGCATTTAGTGCGGGAATGGACCTCAAGGCCTTTGCTGCCGGAGAAGCAGCCGACATCATGGGGGCCAAGGGCGGCTTCGGTGGGATCGCCCAGCGCGGCTTTGCCAAACCGATCATCGCCGCCGTCAACGGGTCTGCCCTGGCCGGGGGGTGCGAGATCATGCTGGCATGCGATTTGGTGGTCGCGGTGGAAAGCGCCAAATTCGGGATCCCCGAGGTCAAGCGAGGGCTGATGGCCGCGGCCGGGGCCCTGATCCGGCTTCCGAAAAGGATCCCTCCGACCATCGCAATGGAGCTCGCCTTGACCGGTGATTCCATCGACGCCCGCCGGGCGCTCGAGCTCGGTTTGATCAACCGGGTCGTACCGCAGGACAAACTGATGGACGAAGCCCTGGAACTGGCCAATACCATCGCCAAAAACGCCCCCCTCGCTGTTCGGGCGTCTAAGCGGGTGATGCAAAAGGCCGGCGAACTGCCCGATGCTGATGGTTGGCCCATCAATAACGCCGCTGTTCCCGAGGTGTTCGGCTCGGCCGACGCCATGGAGGGACCGGTTGCCTTCGCCGAAAAGCGTGAGCCCGTATGGACGGGCAAATAGCGCGGCGCTGTCCGCTGTTCGCCGCTCCCGACCGGTCGGACCGGTGACCATCGTCGGCCACGTGGCCCAGTCGGGCAGCAATGTCCCCAACCTGTCTGATGCCCTTGGCGGCTTCCGGCTGATCCTCCATGTGCTGGCCGCCACCATCTGGGTGGGTGGTCAATTCACGGTGGCCGGTCTGCTCCCCACCGTGAGGACACTGGGCGAGGACGCACCGAAGAAAGTGGCCCGAGCGTTTGCACGTCTCCTGTGGCCCGCCTACGCCGTGCTGGTTCTCACCGGGTTCTGGAACATCAGCGCCCTGACCGTGAAGGATGCCTCATCGGCCTGGAAGACAGTCCTCATCGTCAAAATCGTGGTGGTAGCCGTAGCCGGCATCGCCGTTTACCTGCACCAGCGCGCCACCACCAAGTCGGCAACGGCTGTGTGGGGGGCGGTTGGAGCGGTCGCCTCGGTCGCCGCCCTCTGCCTCGGCGTCTTCCTGGCCGGCTGATCTTGCCGTCCCGAGACGCCCCTCCTCCCCACCCCACCTGCCGTCCCGAGACGCCTTCCTCACCACCCCAGCCTGCCCCTCCCGAGACACCCTCCTGCCCAAACCCCCCCTTCCGGGGATCGACTGCTCCCCTTCCGGGCTCATCCGGTGGCCCTTCCGGTGCCGAATACCCAGGCGAGGACTGCGCAGCGGGTGAGGACGGACACGTCTAACCTGGTACCGGCAGCAGACAAAGGAGATACGACAATGCACTTCGGCTCCCCAGCAGATATATTCGGCGTAGACGGCATCATCGTTCTCGTTGTGGTGGTCCTCGTTCTGTTCGGCTCGACCCAGATCCCGAAACTGGCCCGCTCCCTGGGCTCGGCGCAGAAGGAATTCAAAAAGGGGCTCGATGAGGGATCGGCGGACGACCCGGCCACCATCAAGGCCGTCCCACAGGCAGCGCCTCCGGCCGCCATGAATCCGCCGGCAGCCACGCCGGTCGAGACCCAGGGCGACGGATCCGCCAACAGGTCCTGACCTTCCCGGAAGCGAATTGATGGACGAAGGGGCTGGGCAGCGAACGATCCTGACGCCCGGTCGGTCTGCTCGCCGCCGATGGGTGCCCTTTTGGGCCCTGCAGCTGTCCGAAGTCGTGGCCGCTCTCGTCTTCGTCGATATTTCGATCCACGTCCATTCGGGCGGACTGCTGATTGCCGCAGCCGTCGTGTTCATGGTCTTGGCCGCCACCGCCGACGGGCCGCTGGGGATCGCCCGCGTCTGCAGTCCACGACTACACCTGGTCCTGGTGGTGGTGGCCGCCGTACTGATCGGTCTGGCGCCTATCATTCCCGCCCTCCGACCCGATATCCAGGGGATCATCGTTGTCGAATTTGGGGTGGTCGGGCTCATTCGGCTGGCCACACTGACCAGGGTTGCCGACGCCGATCAAGGGATGCGGCTAAGGATGCCGCACCATTCGTCGGTGATCGACACCACAGCCACCGTCTCTCCCTCTCCGGCCCGCTCGGGTCCAGCGGAGACGGGCAGCGGGTCCGGGGCAGGCGGAACAGCCGATCCGTCGAGCAGCTCGGCGGCCGACGACGCGGCCCGATGGGTCGGACGTACCGCCGCTACTGCTGCCGCCACCGGCCGAGAAGCGGCGGCCAAGTACCGACCCGAGGCCGAGGCCCACGTCAAGCGCACCATCAGGGAAGCGGGCAAACTCGCCGGCAAGCTCGCATCCCGCTGGAATCCGCCCGAGGACCGCCCCCGCTGACACGCCGGTGGGTCCAGCGTCGGCCGGGTCGGCTGGTGGCAGGCCCCGATCAACGTCTGTGATCACGCCACTGATCGCGTCAGCTGTTCACGTCGACCGACTACCCGGCCTCTCACCGCCGCCGGTCACCCACAGCAGCTCCCGCTACATTTGCCCGTGGACAGAGAGAGGGGGAGCCATGTCTGATCAACACGACGTTCTGGCCACCGCTGACCGATTGTGGCGGGGGGAGATCTCCACAGAGGAGATCCACCCGCTGAGCCCGTCCGAAGGGCTGGCCGAGGTGGCTGACGGCGTCGCCTTCGTCCCGTCGTTCGCCAACGTGTCGGCCATCGCCACCGAGGATGGCCTCCTGCTGGTCGACACCGGGAGCACATTCTTCGCCTCGCAGGTTCACCGAACGCTTCGGGCATGGTCGCCCGATCGCCTGCACACCGCCATCTACTCCCATGGACACGTTGACCATGTTTTCGGGGTTCCCGTCTGGGCAGCCGAGTCAGCCGAAGCCGGCTGGCCCGAGCCGGTGGTCGTGGCCCACGAGGCCCTTCCGGCCCGCTTCGACCGTTACGTGATGACGGCCGGGTACAACGGCATCATCAACCGGCGCCAGTTCAACATCGAGTCTCTGGAGTGGCCGACCGAGTACCGCTATCCCGACCGCACCTATCGCGATCGCCTGGACCTCGACATCGGTGGACGACGGGCCCAACTGCACCACGCCAAAGGCGAGACCGACGACCACACCTGGACCTACCTTCCCGACGCCCGAGTGCTGTGCTGCGGCGACCTGTTCATCTGGGCCTCGCCCAACGCCGGCAACCCGCAGAAAGTGCAGCGCTACCCCCGTGAATGGGCCGATGCCCTGCGTTCGATGCTCGCTCTCTACGACGTGCCGGGCGGCGGTCCCGAAGTCCTGCTCCCCGGTCACGGGTTCCCGGTGGTGGGTGCCGATCGGGTACGTCAGGCGCTGACCGACACCGCCGCACTCCTTGAATCGTTGGTGGAACAGACTCTCGCCCTCATGAACGCCGGTGCCCGCCTGGACGAGGTGATCCACACCGTCGCTCCTCCCCCGGACCTCATGGAACGCCCCTACCTGCAGCCTGTCTACGACGAGCCGGAGTTCATCGTGCGGACCATCTGGCGCCTCTACGGAGGATGGTGGGACGGAAACCCGGCCACGCTCAAGCCCGCGGCTGAGCGGACGCTCGCCCTCGAGCTGGCCGAACTGGCCGGCGGGGCCACTGTGCTGGCTGACCGCGCCGTGGCCCTTATGGAGGGGTCCGGCACCACCGCCTTTGCGCCGGGAACGCCCGGAAAGGGCCTCGCCGACGACAGTTTGCGACTGGCCGGGCACCTGGCCGAGCTGGCCTGGCTGGCGGCGCCGGATGACCCCGCCGTCGGCGAAGTGCACCGCACGGTGTTCACCAGACGGGCCGACGCAGCCACATCAACCATGGCCAAAGGGGTGTTTTCGTGGGCGGCTCGGGCCGAAGGCGGCGGACTCCGGGACGGAGCCCCTTGAACCGTCCCGATGGCCTGCCGGGGCACCCCTGTGAACAGGGAGTTTGCCCAAGTCCAGACAGCGCTGCTCTCAACTTCAATTTCGGTGCGCGTGCCCACTAGTGTCATCGCCGTGAAAGCGTTCACAACCGGCCTGCCACGCTGGTCTCGTCGGACCGGCACGGACGAGAGCGCCCCGTCGGGCGCTTCCCTTCCGGAAACGTCGGATCACGGCCGGCCAGAGAGGCCGGGACGGTGGCGGCGCTGGGCGCTCTTCGGGGTCATCGGCGCCCCGCTGGTACTCGGAGGGTGCAACTTCTACCCGAGCTATGGCGCCAGCCGGGGGGCCACCACCCAGGGCCAGGAGACCTTCAAGCTGTACTCGGGGATGATGACCACCGGCATCATCGTCGGGGGGATCGTCTTCCTGCTCATCCTCTGGACTGTCATCCGGTACAGGAAGCGGTCCGAGGAAATGCCACGGCAATTCCACGAGAATGTTCCCATCGAGATCATCTACACCATCGTCCCCGTGATCATCGTGGCATTCCTCTTCTGGTTCACGGTCATCACCGAGAACAAGGTCGACGCCATCCAGCCCATCAATAGCTCCTTGACCGCCGCCGGCAAACCGGTAGTCAACATCCGGGTCACCGCCTTCCAGTGGGGGTGGAGGTTCGACTATCCCGACCTGAACGTCGGGGTCGCCGGCGAAACCACTAACGGACCCAACAACCACGGGCCACAAATGGTCGTTCCGGTCGGTGAAACCGTCCAGATCACACTGGTTTCGGACGACGTCATCCACGGTTTCTACGTGCGTGATTTCAACTTCAGCCGTTATGCGCTGCCCGGGGTGACCAACTTCTTCGACCTCAATGTGATCCACACCGGCACCTACAACGGTCAGTGCACGCAGATCTGCGGGCTCTACCACTCGGAGATGCTTTTCAGCGTGCGGGCGGTCACCCCTCGAGGCTTCGCCCAGTGGGTCAGCAGTGAGGTTTCGGCCGGCAACACCCTGCAACGATCGGGATCGTCGGCCATCAACAATCCCCCCATCGATACCCACAACACCAACGGCAGTGGATACTCGACCCCCTCTTCGGCAAAGGCAGATCAATGACGACGACCATTGAGCCCCCCGATCTGATCACCCCAGAGCAGCCCGGCGGACCCAACGGTCATTCGCCGGACGCACAGCACGGTGAGCACCCACATCACGAGGGCCCGACCGGCATCCTCAACTGGCTCACCTCCACCGACCACAAGGTCATCGGCAAGAGCTACATGATCACCTCGCTGATCCTCTTCTTCATTGCCGGCATCATGGCCCTGGTCATCCGGGCCCAGCTGGCCACACCCAGTTCCTCGTTGGTCAACTTCCAGACCTACAACGAGCTGTTCACCATGCACGGCAGCCTGATGCTCTATCTCTTCGCCGGACCCTTCGCCTTCGGAGGACTGGCCAACTACATCGTGCCGCTGCAAGTGGGCGCTCCCGACATGGCCTTTCCCCGTCTCAATGCCCTGTCCTACTGGCTCTACCTGGGCGGGTCCGTCACCATGATGTCGGGGTTCCTGGTGGCCGGCGGGGCGGCCAGCTTCGGCTGGGTGTCCTACGCCCCACTGTCCAACGCCACCAACTCACCGGGAGCAGGCGCCGACCTGTGGCTGATGGCCCTGGCCCTCACCGGATTCTCGGCCATCTTCACCGGGGTCAACCTGTGCGCCACCATCTTCTACCTAAGGGCGCCGGGGATGACCATGTTCCGGCTTCCCATCTTCACCTGGAACATGCTGGTCACCGCCATCCTGATCCTGATCGCTTTCCCCGTCCTGTTCGGGGCGGTGGTCATGCTCTTCTGCGATCGGCATTTCGGCACCCACATATTCTCGGTGCAGGGTGGGGGCGTCCCCGTGCTCTGGCAGAACCTGTTCTGGTTCTTCGGCCATCCCGAGGTCTACATCCTGGCTCTGCCCTATTTCGGCATGGTCACCGACATCATCCCGGTGTTCGCCCGCAAGCCCCTCTTCGGCTACAAGGGCATGGTCTTCGCCACCATGTCCATCGCCGCCCTCTCCACCGGGGTGTGGGCCCACCACATGTTCACCACCGGCGTTGTGCTCCTACCCTTCTTCTCCCTGTTGTCGTACATGATCGCCATCCCCACCGGCATCAAGTTCTTCAACTGGATCGGCACCATGTGGGGGGGCCAGCTGAGCTTTCAGACGCCGATGCTGTTCTCGATCGGTTTTCTGTTCGCCTTCCTGATGGGCGGGGTGACCGGCGTCCTGCTGGCCTCGCCCCCGGTCGACTTCATGACCCACGACACCTACTTCGTCGTGGCCCACTTCCACCAGGTCCTGATCGGGACGGCGGTCTTCGCCGGGTTTGCCGGGTTCTACTTCTGGTATCCCAAGATGTTCGGGCGGATGCTCCGTGACAACCTCGGCAAACTCCATTTCTGGGGCCTGTTCATCGGTTTCTGGGTCACCTTCATGCCCCAGTACGTCCTCGGACTCGATGGGATGCCCCGTCGGGTGGCCGCCTACCTGCCCACCAACGGCTGGACCACCCTCAACGTGATCTCCACCGTCGGCGCTTTCATCATCGGGGCGTCCTTCCTGTTCTTTCTGGCCAACCTCTACGTGTCCTGGCGTGACCCGATCCCGGCGGGCGACAACCCCTGGGACGGTCACGGTCTGGAGTGGTTCACGTCCTCGCCTCCGCCCCACCACAACTACACCCATCTGCCACCGATCCGCTCGGAGCGTCCCACCTGGGACTACAACCATCCCGAGCATCGCACCATCCACTCCGGCCGCCCGCCGCGGCCGGCGCCCGAAAAGGAGACCGAGACGGTGGGTTCGCAGGCATGAGGACCTACGGCCTCTTCCTCGCCGGTATCGGCGTCTTCTTCGCCGTCATCGGGCTCGTCTACTGGTTCAGCAGCTATGAGGACGGCGGCTTCCTCATGCTCATCGGATCGGCGCTGCTGGGGCTGTTCCCCGGTTCGTACTACCTCTGGTGGTCGTCCAAGATGAAGCCCCAGGCCGACGACGACCCGACAGCGGACGTGGCCGAAGGTGCCGGTACCGTCGAGTCCTTCCCGGGGTCGAGCATTTGGCCCTTCATTCTGGGCATGGGTGCCCTGTTCACCGTGTTGACCTTCGTCTTCGGCCTGTGGATGGCCCCCCTGGCGGCCACGCTGATCCTGTCGGGTGCTATCGGCGGAACCGTCGAGAGCCGCCGTGGCGGCTTTACGGCGGCATCCGCCTCAGATCAGCCCCGGGCCCACACCCCGGATCCAGCCGCCTAGACCCCAGGGCCGGGCGGCGCCTCGTCAGACGCAGAAGAGCCCCTGCTTCAGAGGCCGAAGAGCCCCCGCACGTAGTTGGCCTGACCAGCGTGCTGCAGGTTGTCGTCGGCGATGCTGACCAGACGGACCCCCATGGTCACCGGAGGGTCCCACCGCCGGTCGACGACCCGGTCGAGGTCATCAGGTCCGATGGTCTCCAACAGGGCCTGGGTACGGCTACTGACCGCCGTTAGGTAATCGATCAGCGCGTCGGCACCGGTCGGCCGGATACGGAGCACATCCTCGTACGAATGACCGTATCCGTTGTCGGCCGGGTCCGGGTCAAGACCGAAACGGCTTGGCCAGGGACCGTCGGTCCACAGCTGGTCGGCGCTCAGGAGCTCGGCGATGTGGTGGTCCTGCACGCGGGCAACGTGCCACACCAGCCAGGCGATGGTATTGGCCCCGTGCGAGGGTGGCCTGGTCAACGTGTCCACGTCGAGCCCGTCTACAGCCTGTTCCGCCAGAGGCGGGACACGGCCATAGAGCTCGACAAGGAGGGCAGCGATATCCACGTCTTGATTTGATCACATTCGGCCGGGCCCACCCTGGGGGTCCTCCCGCCGCCTCGGTCGGATCGCTCTGCCCCGCCGGCTCCTCGAACCCCTGGTCGGGTCCTGGACCTCTCTTCTCCTCCCTCCGGACCCGACTCCGCCCGGACCCGTCTCCGTCCGGGACCTCGTCGGTCCGAGACCCTGTCAGTCCGACACCCCAGGGCGGCTCCCAGTTCAGCTCAGACCCGTTCGGGACTCTGCCCCCACCGTCAAGGACGCCAGCCGGTCGACGCCGCCCACCACTCGGCCACCACGATCACCAGGTCGACCACCGGATCCTTGACATCGGTGTAGACGTCGAGGTCAGGCACCGATGCGGCAAGGGCCACTTTGAACCCCCCGTAGGAAGGGACAGCCTCGGGATGGGCGCGAAACCAGTCACAGAACAACAGGGCAAGCCGCTCATTCGGCGAACCGGGGCGACGCAGATGGAGGTTGGCGTCGTCGCCGACCGAGCTCCGGCGGACCCAGAGCCGCTTCTCCCAGTCGGCCGGGTCGTCGCCCCGTCCTGCAGGAACGTGGTCGTACTCGTAGGGAGAGCGGCTGAATCCGAGGTCTGCCAGTGGCGAATCACACGCACGGGCCACCTCTTCGAGGTGCTCAGCGCTGACCTGGATGTCGATGACCTCCTTTGCCGGCATGCACGGGATGGCCGTGCTCCCGATGTGGTCCAACCGGCTGGCCCGATCTCCGAAGGCACCACGGAGAGAGGCAATGAGGGCGTCGGCTCTCCTCCCCCAGTCCGGCCGATGGGACACCACGGACGGTGGCAAGGAGCTCATCCCCCTATCCGCCCCCGGACAGGGGTGCCGGGGAGTTCCTCCATCACCTTTGTCCGTCAGCACAGGCTTCTTTATGATCCGACGGTGCCCACTGACCTGAAAGTGTCTGATCGACGCCACGCCAGACGATCGGTTCGTCCCTCGACGAGATCACTTCTGACCTGCGGAATGGCAGCGGGACCCGTGTTCGTCGCCGTCTACACCGCCACGGGACGCCTTCGCGCCGGCTACGACCCCCGACGCGAACCGGTGAGCGCCCTCGCCCTCGGCGCTACCGGGTGGACCCAGACAGCCAACTTCTGGACGACCGGCATCCTCACCGGGTGTGCTGCTTTGGGATTGCACCGGGCCCTCAGCACGGACCGGGCCCTCGGCGGCGACCCTGCCCTCGGCGCCCGTGTCGGTTCCCATGCTGGCGTCGGCTCGGGGCCGACAGAGGCCACGGCGGCCCTTGCCGTCCTCGTCCCGATCCTGATGGCGGCGGTCAGTTCCGGTTTCGTCGGGGCGGGGATCTTCCCCACCGACCCGACAAGCGATAATGCCGGACTCAAAGCGAGCTCACTCAGCCGCACGGGCGCCCTCCACGTGGCCTCCGCCGTCCCTGTCTTCGTCGGACTTCCGGCGGCGTGTCTGACCACAGGGCGCTGGATGCCATTATCGGCCCGGGGGCGGACGGCCTCGGTGCTGGCCGGCGTCTTCTCCCTCACCGCCGCCACTCTGGCCGGGCGGGGCTTCGGCGGTGACGACCGGCTGTCGGCCTGGGCCGGTCTGTTCCAGCGGCTGGCTCTGGTGGCGGGGCTGGGCTGGCTGGCGGCCTTCTCGCACCACCTGCGGTCGTCACGCCGGTAGGGCGGGCACAAAGGGCCCCTGCGGTCCTGCAAGCGGTCAGCGGGACCGGCTCCGCCAGGCGGCCCCCGGTCGGATCCACCGAGGGATCAGCGCATCACCCGACGGACGCCCTCACCCGTAGCCAGCTCGGGCGGGACCAGGTCGATGAAAGTGGGTACCGGAATGGCTTCGAGCTCTTCGACGCCGTCACCCGGCCGCGGCGCCGACTCGATAGTCGTGTACTCGCCGGTCGTCGAACGTTCCACGATCAGCGCCCGCTTGCGCTTACCGATTCCCTCGGCGGCCCGCATCTCCTGACAGATCTTGTAGGTCACGAAATAGGCGATGATCGGCGACACCACAATGGCGATGCGGAAGAACCAGAGCACCCCCTTCAGGGGCAACTCGAAGAAGTTGGCCATCACGTCGGTGGAGGAGGCGAAGAAGGTCATACCCAGCAGCGTAAGCATGGCTGCGCCGGCCCCGGTTCTCATGGGCCGGTCGCGGGGCCGGTCGAGGAGGTTGTGGTACGCCAGATCCTTGGTCTTTCGGGACTCGATGAACGGCCAGATGATGAGGATGTTGAAGATGAGCCCGGGGAAGATGACGGCGGGCAGGAACACCTCGAGTGGGATGGTGTGTCCCCAGCCCACCCATTCCCAGCTGGGCATGACACGAAGTGCCCCGTCGAGCCAGCCCATGTACCAGTCGGGCTGCACGGCGTAGGAGATCTGGTACGGCTCGTACTGCCCGAACTGCCAGATCGGGTTGATCTGGGCGAAGCCGCCCAAAAGGAAGATGACGGCGCTGACCATGAACAGGAAGCCGGTCGTCTTGGCCATAAACGTGGGGAACATCGGCGACCCGACCACGTTGTGCTCAGTCTTCCCCTTCCCCGGAAACTGGGTGTGCTTCTGTTTGACCAGCAATCCCAGGTGGGCGGCCAGCAAGCCGATGAGTATCAGCGGCACGATCAACACATGGATGATGAAGAACCGGGGGATGATGACCCCGTTGCCCGGGTAGTTGCCACCGAAGACGAAGAAGGCGATATAGCTGCCCACCAGGGGAATCGACTCGATGATCGAGTAGGCGATGCGGATACCGGTTCCCGACACCAGGTCATCGGGGAGCGAGTAACCGAGAAACCCGTTGACGATGCCCAGGATGAGCATGGTCACCCCGACGATCCAGTTGAACTCGCGGGGCTTGCGGAAGGCACCGGTAAAGAACACCCGGGCCATGTGCACGGCGATCGAGCCGAGGAAGATGTCGGCCGCCCAGTGGTGGGCCTGGCGCATGAGCAGCCCCGACCGCACGTCGAAGGACAGCCCGACGGTCGAGGCATAGGCCTCGGACACCTTCTGGCCACGAAGGGGAACATACGAACCGTGGTAGACGATCTCGTGAGCCGACGGCACGTAGTACAGCGAGAGGAACACGCCGGTGATCAGGAGTACTACGAACGAGTAGAGGGCGATCTCACCCAACATGAACGACCAGTGGTCGGGAAAGATCTTGTCGAGGAAGGTCCGGCCGCCCTTGGCAATGCCCAGCCGGTCGTCGACCCACCGAAGTGACTTGTCGATGCTCTCGTCGATCATGGGCGCTCCCAGAAACCGGGTCCGACGGGCTGGTCGAAGCTGCCCTTCGCCCGCAGGTATCCCCCCGCATCCACCGTGATGGGAAGTTGGGGTAGAGGGCGGGGGGCGGGGCCGAACTCGGGTACGGCACCGGCCAACACGTTGAAGATCGATTGGTGGCAGGGACACACCAGCTGCTGGGTCTGTTCCTGGTAGAGGCCGACCGGGCAGCCCAGGTGGGTGCACATCTTGGAGTACGCCACATACCCGTCGACGCCCCAGTCGGTCCGCCCTGGAGAAGTCAGGGTTTGGAGGGAGTTGGCCAGTCGTATGAGGATGACCTGGTCCGGTGACGAACCAGCGAATCCCTTGGGGAATACGGTGAGGACGCCACCCACCTCGAGGTCATTCGACGTGACCTCCCGGCCGTCGATGGTGACCAGTTGGGACCCATTCCTCCAGTTGGTGGAGAACAGCGAGTCCGTCGTTTCACCTGTGGCTGCCTCGTCCTTGGCCGGTTTGGGCCCCAACGACCGGAGAGGGAACAGGAGCACGATCCCCATGGCCGTCGATCCGAGTGCGAACAGACCGCCCAACATCTTGCGCCTCTTCACCACGATGCCGCCGCGCTCGGTGATGGCCGCCGTCATGGCCTGGCGTTCGGCTTCGGTCGAATGGAATGCGTGACGCTCCTCGACGAAAGGGCCCTGGGGCATGAGGTACTTGCCCCAGGCGGTCACCCCGAAGCCCAGCGCCAGGAGGCCCACGCCGATGGTGGCGGCCTCCCACTGGGTGTTGGCACCGATCCAGTACACGATTCCGAAGGCCACGAAAGCGATGAAGCCGATGACCATGGCCACTGCGGCCACCGTCTGGGCCCCCTCGGGGTGCTTGGCGTACGGCTCCAGGTGCGGGTCGTCGAGGGCGGCCGGGGGTAGTGCCCCGTCGAGATGGGCGGACTCGTCACTCACGTGCGGTCTCCGATCCAGAAGGCAACGAGCATGAGTGCTCCGACACCGAGCAGCAGGCCCACAAATCCTTCGCCCACCGGACCGATTCCGCCCAGGCCGACGCCGCCGGGGTCGGAGGGGTGCTGAATGACGGTGTGGACGTAGGCGGCAATGTCGCGCGCCTCTGTGTTGGTGATGTTTCCCGGGCCGAAGTGGGGCATGTTGCCCGGGCCCGAGCGGATGGCCTCCACGATCTGAGTGGTGGTGGCCAGGTGGAGGCTCGGCGCGTAAGCCCCCTCCATGAGCGCATCACCGGCGCCGGTGATGGTGTGGCAAGCGGCGCAGTTGAGGGTGAACAGGGTCTGGCCCGATTCGAGGTCGGCACTTTGGGTGTTCACCAGGGGGATCTGGACGCCCACCCCCGGGGTCAGGGACTGGACCCACGAGGCGATCTCCAGAGTTTGCAGGCGATTGAACCGTGGCGGTTTGCGGGTGGCCTGAACGCTCGAGTTGGCCAGTGGCATGCGGCCGGTGGACACCCAGAAGTCAACCGTGCCTGCCCCCAGACCTTGGAGATTGGGCGCCCGCTGCGTTCCCAGAGCCTCGGGTCCGTGACAGCTCGAACAGTTGGCCGCGAACAGGGCCGCTCCGGGGGCGACGAAGGACTTGGGCAGTTTGACGTAGACGATCCCGCCCTGGTTGGCCGGCGAAGCGTTCTGGAGGGCAGCGGAAGCGCTTTCCGGTTTCTGCTTCGAGGAGACACCGGGGGTGGGCACGCTCGAGGTCAGCGGGGCCAGGGTGGTCGTGGGCGAAGCCCCGGCCGGACTCGGTCCCGACGTGAAGGCCAGCAGGCCGACGATGCCCACGCAGCCCACCAGTGCGGCGGGCGCCGCCCACCGCGCCTTGAGAAGTCCGCGCATCCCGTTGTGCATTATTTGAGGAGGAAGAGGCAGGAGTAGAGGCCGACCCAGACGATGTCAACGAAGTGCCAGTAGTAGCTCACGCCCTGGAAAACGGCCGTTTCCCCCGGGTCCCCTTTGGGACCCTTGAGCCGACCGAGCAGGAAGATCATGGCCACCAGTCCGAGGGTCACATGGAGACCGTGGAGCCCGGACATGATGTAGAACAACGACCCGAAAGCGGTATGGGTGGGGTCGGTGGCCGGATTGTGCGACAGGGTGATCCACTCGTAGAACTGGTTGGCCACGAACAACGCCCCGAGGACGAAAGTGGCCATGACCATGATCTTGGCGCTCCGCCGGTTGCCCTTCTCCTGGTCCCAGACCGCCTTTTGCATGGTGAAGCTGGACGACACCAGGACCGCCGTGAAGATGCCGGCTCTGATGGTATCGAGGTGCGTCCCGGGCGGGGGCCAGACCGAGGCGTGCGACCGGATGGTGAAGAAAGCGGCGAACAGCGAGCTGAAAAACATCACCTCGGAGCCGAGCCAGATGATCACGCCCACCGCCAGCATCGACGGTTTGTCGGGCCGGTGGCGCTGGCCGGTAGAGACCACCGGTTCGGTGACGAGGGCCTGAGTCACGCCGTATTTTTAGTCGATGGGATGCGCGAGGGGCCAACTCATCCTGAGCCGCCCCTCAGGGCTGTTCCGGGGAGCCAGCCCCACCCTGGGGTAGACGTGGCCGACCCTGCGGGAATACCCGAAAAAGACACGCCGGGCGGCCCGGGATTGGGGGCCAGGACCAGGCGCCGCCGGTACGGTTCACCCCGGACAGGTCCCGTTGTCACCCCCCCCGCCTGACCTCGTCAGCGGGCTCCGGAGGCTCTCATCCCCCCCTTGTGAAGCCCTCTTCGGCCGTCGGGAGGGTCCACAGCCCGCGGGGGCCCCTCGCCCGGATATCCGAGCGGCGCCCTCCCGAGCCCGGCGACAGCCCGTCGTGGCCGGCCCAGGGGCCAGCTCCCGTCGCCCCCCTCAGTGGCCGGCGTCCAAGGGAGCCGGCGCAGGAGCGAGGTGGACCACGCTCAATCGTTGCGTCGGCCGGGTCAGGGCCACGTACAATGTCCGCAGGCCTCGCGCCGTCTCACCAGCGATGACGCCTGGCTCGACCACAACGACCGAGTCGAACTCGAGGCCGTTGGCGGCATCGGCGGCCAGCAACACCAGAGGCTCGAGTAGACCGCCCTTACCCATGTCGCGGGCGTCCACCACCGTCCGCCCGTCGGCCTCGAGGGCTTCGGCCAACGAGTCGAGGATGGGCTCGGGAGCGAGGATGGCCACCCGCCCGGGGGCCACGGCGGCCACCTCCTCGCCCGCCACCTGGGCCACGATGCGGAACAGATCGGCCTGCGTGGCTCCTTGGCGCGAACCGGACGGGTCCCGCACCGCGATCATCCGGGGCTCGACCCCTGTTCGACGTACCGGCCGGGGTGGTGTGAGCTCCGGGGCGGCCACGGCCAGCACCTGGCTGGCCACGGCCAGGACCTCGGCCGGTGTTCGATAGCTCACCGTCAGCTCCACCGTGCGGGCCGGTCGGCGGCGGGGCAGGTGGTCGATGATCTCCGTCCACGAACGCGGGGCCCACGGAGCCGTTGCCTGGGCGATGTCCCCCACCACTGTCATAGAGCCGGACAGGGAACGCCGGGTGAGCATCCTCAGCTGCATGGGTGAAAGGTCCTGGACCTCGTCGATGACGATATGGCCGTACTGGCGGGTGGCGTCGTCGCTACTCCCGCTCCGTGGTCCGAGGAGGTTGCGCGCCTCGTCGACCAGGGCAGCGTCGGCCGAAGTCCACCGCACCTCTTCGAAGGAGGCTGACCGGGGCCGATAGAGCAGGTCCAGTTCCTCGGGTGCCAGCACGCCCCGCCCGGCTGCGTTGATCAGCGGCCGGGCGCCAAAGAGGTCGTGCAGCAGCTCGTGAGGGGAGAGGCGCGGCCACATCCGATCGATCGCTTCCGCCAGTTCGGGCACCCGACGCACCTTGCGGGAGAAATCTTCGAAGTCGAACTCGTCCTCCGACAGGAGCGAAGGGTCTTCGTATCCGGGAAAAGCGGTGACCGATTCGGGGATGCCCACGCCCAGTGTCTGCTGGGTATGTCGAGCGCGGTCGGCCAACAGCTTGGCCACCGCCTGCTCCACCAGGCGGCGACGGGCGTTGTGGGTGCCGGGCCGTCGTCGGATGGCATCGATGATCTGTCGACTGTCGGCCACGTTAAGTCGCAGGACCAGGGCGCCGTAGGGAATGGCGACGTCGTCGGCCAGCGGCCGCTGTCGTGTGCGCACAGCGCGGGCAATCACCTTGGCCATCCGTGTGTCACCCTTGAGGCGAGCCACGTCGGACGGTCCCTTCTCCCGGACGCGTATCTCGGGCACCAGTCCCGACACGGTCGAAAGGGTCACTCCTGTCTCGCCCAACGACGGCAGGACCTGTTCGATGTAGCGGAGGAACAGGGGGTTCGGTCCGACCACCAGAACGCCTTGCCGTTCGAGGGGGAACCGGTGGGTATAGAGGAGGTAGGCGGCCCGGTGGAGCGCCACTGCCGTCTTACCGGTGCCCGGACCACCCTGAACCACCAGCACGCCGGCCAGCGGGGCGCGGATGATCTCGTCTTGCTCGCGCTGGATGGTGGCAACGATGTCGGTCATCCGACCCGAGCGGGCCCGGTCGAGAGCAGCGAGCAGGGCCGCCGGTCCCCCAATGGGCAGATCGCTCACGATGAGCTCACCGCTGGCGTCGCCGTCACCATCACCGTCAGGGAGGTGATCCCGGTGGCCGTCGGACGTGGTACCCGGCATTCCGAAGCGCTCGTCCTCCAGCCCCACCACCCGGCGGCCGTCGAGGGCCAGGTGACGGCGAAGGACCAGGCCCTGCGGGTCGCGGCCGGTGGCCCGGTAGAACGGTTCGGCAATCGGGGCACGCCAGTCCACCACCAGAGGGTCGTGGCCTGCACTGTGGATGGCCAGTCGTCCGATGTGGAACGTCTCGGTGTCGGTCCGGTCAGGCGCATCGCCGTTGTGGCCTTCGTGCAGACGGTCGATCCGACCGAAGGTCAGGGCCTGGTCACCGATGTCCAACTGCTCGAGTCGGGCCATCGACGTTCTGACGATGACATCCCGCTCCGTCCGGGACTGGAAAGTCCCGCCCCGGCCCAGGTCCAGCACGCCTTCGAGCATCGAATTGGCGTCACTCCGCATGGCGTCCAGGCGTGCGTAGGCCATGTCTACGAACTCCTGCTCGCCCTGCAACTCCGACTCCACCCCCACCTCCGATCTACCTTTCCCCGGCAATGGGGAACCCTCGATTGTATTCGTCTGGCTGGGGTCGTCGTGTCGGGCGCGCCAGGGTCGACCGGCCACGGCATGGAAGCGATAACCCCCTCTTCTAGACTCGGGAGATGATCTCCTGCGCAGGTTCTGCCCCCAACATGGGTGGCAGAGGCGGTGGCGCCGGCGCAAGAAACCCGGCGGTGGCCACGTTGCCGGCACCACAAGAACCATAGGAATGCCAACCAAGAGCAGCGGAGTCCCCGCATCAGACCGGTTCGAGGGCGCCCCTTTCATGCGAGCCTGCCGGGGGCTGGGCGTGGACCGTGTGCCGGTCTGGTTCATGCGCCAGGCCGGACGGTCGCTTCCCGAGTACCGGGCCGCCCGGGGACCGGGCAGCATTCTGGACGCCATCGCCCAACCCGAATTGGTGGCCGAGCTCACCCGGCAACCGGTGGCCCGCTACGGGACCGACGCTGCCATCCTCTTCTCCGACATCGTGGTTCCGGTGGCGGCTATCGGGTTCGGCGTCGACGTGGCCCCGGGCATCGGACCGGTGGTGGCCGAGCCTTTCCGGGGCAAGGACGACCTCCAGCGGATCCGTGCCCTCGAACCTCCCCTTGACGTTCCCTACGTGGCTGAAGCGGTGGCCCTCCTCGCCACCCAACTGGAGGTCCCCCTCATCGGCTTTTCCGGAGCGCCGTTCACGGTGGCCAGCTATCTCATCGAAGGGGGGCCGTCCCGCAATTTCGTCAAGGTCAAGGGCCTCATGCAGAGCGAGCCGGCCATCTGGTACGAACTCCTCGAAAAGCTGTGCGATCTCGCCGTGGCCTCCTTGCGCTCCCAGCTGGACGCCGGTGCCTCCGCCGTCCAGGTCTTCGACAGTTGGGCCGGAATACTCACCCCACGGCACTATGCCGACCTGGTGCTCCCCGTAACCGCCCGGCTGTTCGCGGAGCTGGCCGAGTCCCATCCCGGGGTGCCGACCATCCTCTTCGGCGTCGGCACCGGCGAGCTGCTGGCTTCCATGGCCACAGCCGGCAGCACCGTCATCGGTGTGGACTGGCGGGTCCCCTTGGACGAGGCCCGTCGCCGGGTCGGACCCGGTCTGGCCGTCCAGGGCAACCTCGACCCCGCCATGTGCCTGACCACATGGGAGGTGGCCGCCGCCGAGACCCGTGAGGTCCTGGCCCGAGCAGGCGATGCCCCCGGTCACATCTTCAACCTGGGTCACGGCGTCCTTCCCGAGACCGACCCGGAAATCCTGGAGAGAGTCATCGAGCTCGTCCACGCCGAAGGGCGGGCCGGGGTGGGGCCGCCCGCATGAGCCCCCCCGTCTCGCCCCCGGTCGGTGTGCTGGTCATGGCCCACGGGACGCCGGCCACGCAGGCAGGCATCGCCCCCTTCTACACAGCCATCCGGCGGGGCCGTCCGCCCCCTCCCGAGCTGCTCGACGAGCTCGTCGGTCGCTACCAGGCCATCGGAGGGACCTCGCCACTGACCGAGCGGACCCG
Organism: uncultured Acidimicrobiaceae bacterium; assembly: GCA_963727955.1. Taxonomy (GTDB): domain Bacteria; phylum Actinomycetota; class Acidimicrobiia; order Acidimicrobiales; family RAAP-2; genus Bog-756. Next base: position 98,951 of record CAVSII010000007.1, on the reverse strand, counting down.
GGCCCAGGTCGACGGCATCGCCACCGCACTGGAGGCAGCCGACCCGGGCCGCTACCTGGTGGCCTACGGCACCAAGTACGCCACCCCACCCATCGAAGAGGGTATGGCCACTCTGGTGGCGGCCGGGGTCGAACGTGTGATCGCGATCGTGCTCACCCCCCATCAATCGTCCCTCGGATCGGGTGAGTACCTCCGCCGAGCGGCAGAGGCGGCGGCGTCGGGTCCACGGCCCCTGGCCCTCACAACGGTCCCCTCGTGGCACCGGGCTCCCGGATTCAGCCAGCTACTGGTCGAGCGGACGGCGGCCACCCTGGCATCAATCAGCACGGCATCGATCGACACGGCATCGATCGACACGCCATCGATCCACACCGGCGCACGGCAGTCGACCTCGGTGTTCTTCACCGCCCACAGCCTCCCGCTACGGGTGGTGGGTGAGGGCGATCCCTATCCCGAGCAGGTAGCCGAGTCGGCGGCCGACGTGGCCGCTCTCCTCCGTTTGGACGATGAGGTCGACCTCACCTGGGGATTGGCCTGGCAGAGCGCGGGACGGACCGAGGAACCCTGGATCGGACCCGACCTCCTTGCCTCGATACGCCGGGTGGCCGAGGAGGGAGCAACTGGCGTCGTGGTCTGCCCGGTCGGATTCGTCTCTGACCATCTCGAGATCCTCTACGACCTCGACATCGAGGCTGCCGGACTGGCCCGCTCGCTCGGACTGGCCTTCGCCCGCACGCCGTCCTTCAATGACGATGCGGCATTCCTGGCTGTGCTGGCCTCGGTCGTGCGCCAAGCCGATGCCGATGCCGATGCCGATGCCGAGACACCGGCCGACTCCTCCCCTCGAGCGTGACCGGCCCGAGGCGGGCGACCCTCGCCGTAGTCGGCGGCGGCATCGCCGGGTTGGCGGCGGCCTGGGAGCTTGTCGCCGGACCCGACCGGGACGGGATGCCCATCCCCGAAGTGCACGTGTTCGAGGCGGACGATCGTCTGGGCGGCAAACTCCGGTCGGGTGAGTTCGCCGGTCGTGAGGTGGACCTGGCCGCCGACGCCTTTCTCGGCCGCCGTCCCGAGGCGACCGAGCTGTGCCAGGAGATCGGGGTGGCCGATCAACTGATCCCTGTCGGAACCACCGGCGCCTCCATCTGGGCGCGCGGCCGCCTGCGGGCCATGCCTGACGGACTCAACCTCGGTGTTCCCACCCGCTGGTGGCCCCTGGCCCGTTCCGGCATCCTCGGACCGGTCGAGTCGTTACGAGTGGCCAGAGACGTCGCTCTCCCCCACTTCGCCACCGCCAACGTCATGGGCGACCGCTCGGTCGGCGAGATCGTGGTCGAGCGCCTCGGCCGCCCGGTTGTCGACCGACTGGTCGACCCCCTTGTCGGTGGCATCCACGCCGGCAGTGTCGACGACCTCAGCGCCGCCGCCACATTCCCTGCGCTGATCGCCGCCGCCCACCAGCCCGGAAGTTTCATGCACCGGTTGGGTCGGGCCCGGTCATCGCAGCCGATCACGTCAGACGAACCGGACGGCGCTCCGCCCTTCTGGTCCCTGGCCGGCACCACCGCCAGCCTGGCCAACCTACTGGCCGCCGCTTTGGAAGAGCGTGGCGTACGCATCCACGCCGGCACACGCGTCGACGCCATCGACGGCGGTCGGCCCGGCGTTGTCGGCCGGGGCCGGGGCCGGGGGCAGTGGTCTGTGGTGCTCGCCCCTAAGGACGGTGTCGGCCACGACAGCGAGCTCCCGAGCAACGGGCACCTCGACGCCGCCCACGGCTCTCCGTCAGCAGCCGACCGCACCAGTTCGCTCGCCGTCGACGGGGTGGTGATCGCCGTTCCCGCCACCGAAGCCGCCGTCCTCCTCGCCCCCTACGCACCGGTGGCGGCGGGGATGCTCAGCGTCATCGACTATGCCTCCGTCGCCGTGGTAACGCTCTCCCTGCCGGCCGATTCGTTCGGCGCGCACCTCACCGGAACCGGATTCCTGGTCCCCCGCACCTCGATCATCGATGACCGCCCCGCCCTGGTCACCGGGTGCACACACCTCGGGCGCAAGTGGCCGCATCTGGCCCGGCCCGACGAGGAGCTCATCCGCGCCTCGGTCGGTCGGTTCGGAGACGAACGACACCAACAGCTCGACGACGACGAGCTGTTGGCCTCCGTCTACGGGGAGCTGGCCACCATCCTCGGGCTGCGGAAGACGCCGTCAGCCACCCGGGTCACCCGCTGGGAGAAGGCGTTCCCCCAGTATCGGCCCGGCCACCTGCTGCGTGTGGCCAAAATCGAGGAGGACCTTGCCGGCCTGGAGGGCATAGCACTGGCCGGCGCCGCTCTGCGGGGGGTAGGCATCCCCGCCTGTATCGGTAGTGGACGTGCCGCGGCCCGAAGAGTCCTGGCTTCGGTCGGTGCTGGCACGGGGGCAGTCGGAGGTCACACCGGGACCGGTACCGGTACCGGTAGTACGGTCCCGAGAAGTGACGCAATGGTTGTAACCCCCGGACCGCCGAAGTCGGTCCCCGTGTCCGGACCGGTGGTCGAGCCGACCGTGTCGCCGCGGTGGCGACCTTCGCACATTCGGATGACTCAACGGAGGGACGCCACCGTTGTGCCGCGCCGGGGGATGGTCGCGCTGCCCGCCCTGGTCGCCGGGGTGGGACTGGCTCTGTCGCTCCCTCCCTGGGGATTCTGGATCTTGGCCTACCCGGCTGCCGGCCTGCTCTGGTGGCGGCTCGGCGGTCTTCGACCCCGGACGCGCCTTTGGGCGGGCTATCTGGCCGGTCTCGGCTGTTACCTACCGGGACTGATGTGGGCACGGGCTTTCACCGTGCCGGGAGCCCTCGTTCTCATCGCCGTGGAAGCCGTCTTCACGGCACTGGCCTGCCTGGCCGTACCCGCCGCGCCCGTCGGGGCCCGGGCCCTGGCCTTCCCTGCCGCGCTGACCCTGGCCGAAGCCTGGCGTATGGCCTGGCCCTTCGGGGGCCTCCCCATCGGCGGAATATTTCTCGGACAGGCCGACGGGCCCGTCCTGGGCGTGGCCCGCCTGGGGGGACCCTTGGCCTTGACCGCCGTCGTCTACGTGGGGGGGGTGGGGGTGGGCGCACTGGTCGAGGCGGTGGCTCGGACCGTCCGCGACGGCAGGCGGGCCCGCGCCTTCGCCCGGGTCGACCCGACATCGATGACAGCCGCCGCCGGACGGAGCGGCGACACCGCGCCGTCGAATGGCGTCCTCTCGCTGATAGCGGACGCCTTCGCCGGATGTGGTCAGTTGGTTGGCGCTGGCGTGATCGCCGTCATCGTGGTGCTGGTCGTGACGGCTGCAGCCGATCGCGCTCCTGACGGCGGTCGGTCGGTGGGCACGGTGTCGGCGGCCGCTGTCCAAGGTGGTGGAGCCCGCGGGTTCCGCAAGTCCCAGATCAATCCGACAGTGGTACTGGCCGCCCAGATGGCGGCAACCCGATCACTCGAGGAACGTGACCACGGGCAGAACCCGCAACTGGTGCTGTGGCCCGAGGATGTGGTTTCGCTCGACACGCCCCTCTCGCAGTCACCGGAAGAGGCGGTGTTGTCCAACCTGGCCCGTTCCCTCCACACCACGTTGGTGGTGGGCGTGACCGAGACGGTATCGAGCACCGCCTTCCGCAACGAGGTGGTGGCCTGGGGCCCGGACGGCACCCTCGTCGCCCGTTACGAGAAGGTGCACCGCGTCCCATTCGGCGAGTACGTGCCTTACCGGAGCTTCTTCTCTCACCTGGCCAACCTGTCGGCTGTACCCCTCGACGCCATTCCCGGCACCGGCACCGGGCTGCTCACGACTCCGGCCGCCCCGCTCGGGGCAATGATCTCCTATGAGGTGTTCTACGCCGACCGGGGTCGCTCCTCGGTACGGGCCGGCGCTCAACTGCTCATCGTCCCCACCAATACTTCTTCTTACAGCACCGCCCAGGTTCCGACCCAGGAGATCGCTGCCTCCGAAGTCCAAGCCGTGCAACAAGGACGTGATCTTCTTCAGGCCGCGCCCACCGGGTACAGCGCCGCCATCACTCATCGAGGGGTCGTGCTCGACCGTTCCGTGCTCGGGGCCCGTCAGACCGTGACCGTCACGCTGGACCGCCGAGACGGCACCACCGTGTACGTCCGCTACGGCGACCTTCCGGTGCTGCTTTTGGCCGGTGCCGCACTCATTGCCGGATGGACGCTGGCCGGCCGCCGTGGCCGCATCAGGGCCAACCGATCAAATCGCTGATCAGCGATCCGTGATCCGGGGCCTGACCGTATGCCCCGGCGGCCGGCTCGGCAGTCGGCGGCCCGGTGGACGATTCGGCTCGGTCTGACCGCTCGCCCAAGGAGCGGACGATCGCTCTGGCCACCACGGTGGTCATGGCCGCCTCCCCGGCTGCCGACGGATGGCTCGGGAACACCGAGGTGGCGGTGGGTGGGGTGAGCCAGTCCGGACAGCCATGGGAACCGACGCTCGGTCCGTACAGGTCGACGAAGGCATCGTGGGCGGTGGCGGCGTCGGCCCGTATGACGGTATTGAGCCGGTCGAGGGCCGATCGGTACAGCACCACATCGGACGCAACCAGGTAACGATCGGCCGAGCAGCCCGCGGCTCCGACGACGGCCGGGTAATCGAGGACGAGGACTCGGGCGCCCGGACGATGACGATGGAGCCACCCGAGGGAGTAGGTCAGGTTGCGGCCGGCCTGGCTGATGGCCCGTCCGAGGGCGGGGGCAGTCATCCCCGGCAACGATTGGCAGCTGCGCACGCGGTGGGCGGTGGCATTGCCCAGCTGACAGCCCGACAGCTCTCCGATGAACCGGAACGGGGCGTCACCGAGGTCGTCGAGCCCGATGAGGACGGTCACCACTCGAGCGTGGGGAGCAACTTCTGTCGACCTGCGGACCGGATGCTCCAGGCTGGCTGTCGGCCAGCAGGTCGGCGGAGCTGGCCCCGGAGCAGGCCAGGTTGTCCACCACAAGATCGAGCTTTCGAGCCACCAGGGCGGGATAGGTCCGCGGCGCTCGCTCACAGGGCTTCTCGTTATAGACGGGATTGCCGCTCTGGGCCGAAAACGACTCACCCAGGGCGGCGTAGGAGGCGCCCTTCGGGGTGGGACCGGAGACCGGTACCGGGGATCCGGCGGCGATGGCCATCCCGGCGGTGGGGCCAACAGCCACCCCTGCGACGAGGATCAGCACGGCGCAGGCAAGGGCACCAATCGGCGCCGCCGCTTTCACACGCTTTACCATTGGGCTCATGCGCCCCCACTTCGTTGCTCGAGCGCCGAGGTGAGGCTAGTCAAATCAGAACCACGGCGCCCGGCGCGCTGCCGTCTGGGCGCGGTCGTTTCCCGAGGGGTGCCGTGGCGTGCCGAGGCCTGCCGCTCGTCCGACACGGAACCGTGACATGACCGACCAAGAGTCTGTCATCGGGCACTATCAGTCGATCCACGAGGAAGATCGACTGAGCCGTGGGATGGGTCGTCTCGAATTCCTACGCACCCAGGAGGTGCTTCGGCCGCCACCTCCCGGCCATGCCGGCGCAGGTCGCCGATATCGGCGGAGGCACCGGCGTCCACGCCGCCTGGCTGGCTCAAGCTGGATACCAGGTCCACGTCGTCGACCTCACTCCCCGACACGTCGACCGCGTCCTGGCCACGCTCGGGCCGCTCGGGGTGACCGCTGAAGTGGGTGATGCACGCCATGTGGACCTCGAAGACCGAACCTTCGACGCCGTGTTGCTCCTCGGGCCCCTCTACCATCTCACCGACCGCTCGGATCGGTTGGCGGCGCTGGCCGAGGCGCGACGAGTGGTGCGGCCTTCGGGCATCGTCGCCGTGGCCGCCATCAGCAGGTTCGCCTCGCTCTTCGACGGGTTGTCCCGAGGCTTCCTCTTCGATCCCGAATTCCGCTCCATCGTCGAACGGGATCTGGCCGAAGGACAACACCGCAATCCGAGCGACAGGGCTCACTGGTTCACCACCGCCTACTTCCATGAGCCTGAAGACCTCCGCCGGGAGATGGAGGACGTGGGGCTCGAGGTACTCGACCTGGTCGGGCTCGAAGGCCTGGCCGGATGGTTGGAGAACCTCGACGTTCGTTGGGAGATCGAGGAAGAGCGGGATGCCATCCTCTACTCGGCGAGGGCTGTCGAACACGAGCCCTCGGTACTGGGGCTCAGCGGCCATCTCCTGGCCATAGCCCGAGCCGTTCAGTGACACAGCCGTCAGCGACGCAGCCGTTCAGTGACGCAGCCGTTCAGTGACGCAGCCGTTCAGTGACGCAGCCGTTCAGTGACGCAGCCGTTCAGTGATACAGCAGTTTCAGTGATACAGCAGTTTCAGTGACGCAGCCGTGGGGACGGGAACTGGGAGACAGGGGCCAGGCCTACTCGTAGTAACCCGAATGGATGTACACGCACGGAATACCTTCGGCGTGAAACATGGCGAAATTGTCGGGATCGTCCTCGAAGGCCAACCGCAGATCGAATCCGTAGGCGCGCAGCTCATCGACGCTGTCACGTTTGTACCAGGTCACCTGCGAGTAGTCCCCCCGTGCCCGCATGACCAGCAGATCCCATCGCAGTCCGTATCGTTCGAGCCAGGCCAGGGTCTGGGGTTGCACGCGCATCGGTCGCCCCGTGAGCAGGATGACCTGTAGTCGGGCGTCGAGCAGCTCGAGGACACGGGCCACCTCCTCGATGACCGGATCGTCGCCGCAGGCATTGAAGAAAGCGTCCCAATCGCGACGTCCTCGTTCGATGAAGTGCTGACGACCGACGGCGTCCGACAGGACGCCGTCCACGTCAAAGACGACAGCTTCTCCCGGGGCTGTGATTGGCTCCGCCCGCCACGCCCAATTGGCGGGAACCGTGCCCGGGCTCACTCGTCGGTCGGTGCAGTCGCTGCCAGCCGGCGAATCTCGTCCACCACAGCTGGGTCAGCCAACGTGGTGGTGTCGCCGAGCACCCGACCGTCAGCCACATCTCTCAACAGACGACGCATGATCTTTCCGCTGCGGGTCTTGGGCAGCTCGTCGGTGAAGATGATGGTCTTGGGGCGGGCGATGGGTCCGATCTTGCCGGCCACGTGGGCGCGCAGTTCCTGACCTCTGTTGTCGTCCGCCGGACCGGCTCCGGCCCGCAGGGTTACGAAGGCCACGATGGCTTGGCCGGAGGTTGGGTCGGAGGCTCCCACGACCGCCGCCTCCGCCACCGCCGGATGGTCGACCAGGGATGATTCCACTTCGGTGGTGGAGATGCGATGACCGGACACATTCATGACATCGTCGACCCGACCAAGCAGCCACAAATAACCGTCGTCGTCCACTTTGGCCCCATCACCGGCAAAGTACCGGCCAGTGAACCGACTCCAGTAAGTCTCGCGGTAGCGCTCGGGGTCGCCGTAGATACCCCGGAGCATTGACGGCCACGGTTGGGTCAGAGTCAGATAACCGCCTCCTTTTTCCACCCGGGCACCGCTTTCGTCCACGACCTCGGCGGCCACCCCGGGCAAGGGGAATGTGGCCGATCCGGGTTTGGTGGCGGTGATGCCGGGCAACGGGGCGATCATGATGGCCCCGGTCTCCGTTTGCCACCAGGTGTCCACCACCGGACAGCGGCCACCCCCGATGGTCGTGGCGTACCACATCCAGGCCTCGGGATTGATCGGCTCGCCCACCGAGCCCAGCACCCGCAAGGAGCGCAGGTCATGGCGATCGGGATACTCCTTTCCCCACTTCATGAACGTACGGATCGCCGTGGGTGCCGTGTAGAGGATCGAGACGCCGTAGCGCTCGACGATCGACCACCACCGGTCCCGATCGGGGAAGTCGGGCGTCCCCTCGTACAACACCGATGTGGCCCCGTTGGCCAAGGGCCCGTAGACGATGTAGCTGTGTCCGGTGACCCATCCGATATCGGCAGCGCACCAGTAGACATCCGTTTCGGGATGGAGGTCGAAGACCACCCGATGGGTGAACGCCACTTGGGTGAGGTAGCCGCCGGTGGTGTGCATGATCCCCTTGGGCACGGCCGTCGTCCCCGATGTGTAGAGGAGGAAGAGCAGATCCTCGGCGTTCATGTGTTCCGGCACGCACTCATCGGATGGACGTCCGCCTCCGGCCGGGTCCTCCCCGCTCAGCAGTTCGTGCCACCAGTGGTCGCGACCGATGGCCATCGGAGTTGATCCACCGGCATCACCGATGCGGCGGGCCACGACCACGTGTTCTACGCACGCTGTTTCGGCCACAGCTGCGTCGACGTTGGACTTGAGGACCACGGCTGTACCACGGCGCCAGCCACCGTCGGCAGTAATCACGACCCGGGCCTGGGCGTCGAGAATCCTGTCGCGCAGAGCGTCGGAGGAGAAGCCGCCGAACACCACCGAATGGACAGCGCCGATCCGGGTGCATGCCAGCATGGCCACCGGCAGCTCTGGGATCATGGGCATATAGAGGGCCACCCGGTCGCCGCGACCGACGCCCAGCCCGCGCAACACGTTGGCGAACCTGGAGACTTCGATGAGCAGTTGACCGTAGGTTATGGTCCGGGTGTCGCCCGGCTCACCTTCCCAGTGGAAGGCCACCTTGTCCCCGTGGCCCGCGGCCACGTGCCGATCGACGCAGTTGTAGGACACGTTGAGCGTGCCACCGTCGAACCACCGGGCGAACGGCAGATCCCACTCGAGGACGGTGTTCCAGGGCTGGAACCAGTCGAGTGCACCAGCCTTCTCGGCCCAGAATCCCTGCCAGTCGCGCTCCGCGTCACGGTAGATGTCGGAATCGGTGATGACTGCCTGGTGACGGAAGGCCTCGGAGGGGGAAACACCCGGTCCTCAGAGAAATAGTCCTCGATCGTGGCCTGAGGGAGGGATGACGCCTCTTCTCCGCCCGGTTTTCCTCCTGGCCCGTCAGCCATTGGTTTCGCTACTCCGTTCCTGCATCGTCCCCGCCCGGCCAGGGGGTATACACGCCGGTCAGGCCCACCCCGAGTGCCCTGCGAGCCACTCCTAGAGACGCGCCTCAGCCTAACGCCACCGGACCTCTACGATGGAAGGGCTGTGACTCTCAAGGTACAGCGGTGGGAAGGGGTAGGTCCCAACGGTCGGATATCGGCCAATGGGTCCGAAGGCTTGCCGCCCGAGGTGGAGGTCACGAGGGTTGACGTCCCTCTGGGCCGTCGCGTCATGGTTGTCAGTGACCTCCTTCTCACCCCCGAAGCCACACCGTCCTCCCTGGCGGTCAGCAATGAACTGGCCCGGGCCCTTGACACCTGGGACGGGCCGGGCATCCTGATCATCGCCGGCAACCTGTTCGATCTGACCGGATCGGGCAGCGCGCTGACCGAGTCGAAGCAGTCGCTGGAGGCACACCCGGCCCTCAATCGGGCGCTCGGTCGCTTCCTCGAGGTGGCTGAGCGACGAGTGATCCGCCAAACCGGAACGCACGAGCCCGGATTCGAAGAGGATCCGGAGATGGTTGCCGTCATCACCGCCAAAGGGGTGGAACAGCGCGGTCCGGTCGACCTCCACCTCCGCACGGCCAACGGAGTCCGCGTCGTGCGGGTCGAACCGGGCGAACACGCCTATGCGTCGGGACGGATCGGCGAGGAGACTAGAATTCGATCCGGCTGCCGATACCAAACCTGGCGTGTGCGGGCAGACGGCGGCGGGACGCGGCTGGCGATCGCTGGTTGCCCAGTCCACCGAAGATGCCCCCTGGCTGGTTGGTCTCAACCATTTGAGTGATCCCTCGGCCCTCTCCCGTTTCGTGGTGTCCCGCACTCTGTACCGTCGGCTGGGCCGCTATGCCTGGTGGCTGCTGGTCCCCTTCGTCGTCGCCCTCCTGCTCAGGGTGGCGGTGACTCCGTGGGTGCTCGGCCACATCGGGACCGGCATCCCGGCCAAGGCCATCCGCCACGCCCACCAGGCCGATTTCGGTGACCAGATCGTGGTGGCGTTGTCTGTTGCCTTGGTCGTGCTGGTGGTATTGGCCCTTGTCCTCGGACTGTTGAGTCGACGCATGTGGTCGATCATGGGCGGTGGTTCACTCGAAGGGGTGCAGTCGGAAGCACGGGCCAACGACCTGGCCCGTGACGCAGGCCGTGACCTGGTCGGTCGCGGATACGCCGGATTGATAACGGCGGCCACCTTCCAGTCGGAGCTCACCCATTTCGGTGTGGGTTTCTACGCCAACGTGGGGGCCACGGCCGAGGTGATCGAGGAGCACCGGGGGCGGTTTGGGCTCCCGCCCGTCTTCACCCATCATCAGCGGGTCAGCTGGGTCGAACTCGAAACCGGAGCCGACCTGCACGTTCGCATGTTCCTGGCTCGTAACGATCTGCGCTCGCCCAGCGTCCTCGAGCGCCTGGTGGCCCGGGACCGCGGACCGCGGAGCTTGCACCCGTCGCTGGTGGCGTCGTACCCCATGGGCGAGTCGTGGCCTCCCGCCCCCGACCTACGCAGGGCCCATCGTCGGACCCGGCGGGTACGGCGCTGGGCATCGGCGGCCATCCTCTTCGCCGGAATTATCGACCTGCTCGACGCCCTCACTCCCCCGCTCCGCAATCGACTGCATCTGGTCCTCGAGTTCCTGCCGCTCCGGGCCAGCGAGGCTGCCGGCGCCTTGATCGCCATCGCCGGTCTGGCGCTCATCGCCCTGGGCAGAGGGATCCTCCGCGGGCAGCGCCGGGCATGGCGGGTGGCCGTGGTCCTTCTCTCGGTGACCATCGTCCTCCACCTCATCGCCGGAGCCGATTTCGAAGAGTCGCTCGTCGCCCTGGCTGTGCTCGTCCTCTTGCTCACCAATCGCCGGGACTTCCAGGCCGCCTCGGATTGGTCCTCGCAGCGCTCGGCTCTGGTGGCCCTGGGCGCCGCCGCGGTGGGCATCACCCTGGTCACGACCGCCTCCTACGAACTGTTCTCGCACATCGACCACCACAGCCAGTCCCACCTCTCGTGGTGGAGCGCCCTCCAGGCGGTGTCCGAGCGCATGGTGGGGATCCAAACGGTTCCGCTGCCCCATCGGCTCGACCGTTTTCTGGCCCCGAGTCTGCTGGCCATCGGGCTGACCCTGGTGGCCACCACCCTGTTCCTGCTGACCCGCCCGGTGGTAGACCGCAGGTTGAGTGCCGGGCGTGCGGCCGAGTTCCGGGCCCGCGACATCGTCCGCCGACATGGAACATCCACACTCGACTACTTCGCCCTCCGGTCCGACAAGCGCTGGTTCTTCCACCGGGACAGCCTGGTGGCCTATGCCGTGTACGGCGGGGTGGCTTTGATCTCGCCGGATCCCATCGGGCCTCGAAACGAGCGCGAGCAGGTATGGGCCGCCTTCCGGAGGTTCGCCGACAACCACGGTTGGGTGACTGCGGTCATGGGCGCAGGCGAGGACTGGCTTGCCGTCTATCGCGATGCTGGAATGCACAACGTGTACATCGGCGATGAGGCGGTGGTCAAAGTGCAGTCCTTCTCACTCGCCGGCCAGGGCATGAAGGGCCTTCGTCAAGCAAACAACCGCATCAAGAAGCACGGGTACTCGTCCACCTTCCATGATCCCGCCCGTCTCGACCCGGCCGTGGCCAAAGAGCTGGCCAACCTGATGGGTCTGAGCCGACGCGGTGAGCACGAGCGCGGCTTCTCCATGATGCTGGGTCGGATATTCGATCCGCGGGACACCGGGCTCCTGCTGACCGTCGTGCACGGGCCCGACGGGCACCCGGCGGCCATGTGCCAGTTCGTGCCGGCCGCTGGTATCCACGGCTACTCGCTCGACCTCATGCGCCGCGACCCGTGCGATCACCCCAACGGCTTGTTGGACTTTGCCTTGTGCTCGACCATCGAGCACCTTAAAACCGGCGGATACGAAGGCCTCAGTCTCAACTTCGCCACCATGCGCTCGACCCTCTCCGGTGACAGAGGGGACGGCACGGTTCAGCGAGCCGAGCGCTGGTTCCTCAAGCGGCTCTCGAGCTTCGCCCAGATCGAATCACTTTGGCGATTCAATGCCAAGTACGAACCCGAATGGCTTCCTCGTTACGTCGTCTTCGACACCGCTGAGCACCTGGTGCCCGTGCTTATGGCCATCATCCGCGCCGAGTCGATGTGGGAGATCCCCGTTCTGGGCAAGTTGTTGGCGGCGGGCGCAGAGAGGCGCACCCTGGCTGCACAGCAAGACGCCGAGGAGTTCATCGTCTCGTCGTTTGGTTCTCTGGCCGACGAGGACCACGAACAGCAGGGCGGAGGGGTGGACAGCGATGGGGTCACTGACCTGGCGGGTGGAGTGAGCGACGACACCCACCGGTTGGACGACACCCACCGGTCGGACCACACCCACGGGTCAGACCACATCGACCGGTCCGGTCACGACGATCCGTCTCCGGTCACGACCGGACGTCCAACTGGCGGAGTCTGACTGACGGCCAGCCCTCCAGGGAAAGCCCGAGCGGCTCGAGCGCGACAACGGCCGCCCCCACCGAAAATGATCCGGGGAGGGCGGCCGTGGCGAACCGCAGGCTAAAGGGCGCAAGCGGGAACAAGGCCCGCCCACGGTCTGTCAGCTGAGCAACTTGGCCTTCTGGGCATCGAACTCAGCATCGGTGATGACGCCCTTGGACTTGAGGTCGGCCAGTTTGGACAATTGATCTGCAGTGTTGTCGCCCGAGGTTCGCGGCCGCCTCCCGCACGTAGCTGTCGAAGGCCTTCTGTTGCTGCGCCGCTTGAGCCGCCGCCCGCTCGTGCATGCTGCCGCCTCGGGCGATGAGGTAGATGAAAACGCCGAGGAACGGAATGATGATCACGAAGATCACCCACAGGGCTTTGGCCAAGTCCACCCATGTCGTGACTCCGGAAGATATCGCTGAAGATGATGATGAGAAGCCAGATCCACAGGAAGAACAGGAAGAACTCCAACATCGTCCAGAAGATGCCGAGCAGCGGATAGGTGTAGGCAAGCATGGTGGTGTTGCTCCTTCGTTTGGGGACTGGCCTCGACAATAGTGCCGGTCCTGGTCAGGATGCGGGGACCGTCGGCCGTGCCCGTGGCTCCGGCTGGCTCACAAAGGTGGACCAACCGCCCGCCACGGACCCAAAACACCTAATGTCCCCTCAATGCAGCCGCCGCGCCGCCGTGGTCAAGGTCGTCCATGGCCCGTGCGGTGCGGGCGGTCTCGAGTGAGCAGAGGCGCCGGCCTGCCCTCGGATCGGCGGCGTGCCCTTCCGCCCATCTACCGTCCATCCCCGGTGCGCGACCCATCGGTCGTGGCACACGGGGTAGGTGAACCCGACCGATGACCAACCCGGGGACCAGCCCGGCTGCAGGTGAAACTCCGTCGGAGCAGCCCGATCCGGCATCCACTCTCAAGAGCCGGAGCTACGTTCAGCTCCTCGTCCTCGCCGCCGTCATCGGCGTGCCCGTGTCGGCAATCGCCTACGGCTTCCTCAAGCTCATCGGCCTGCTCCAGAACTGGATCTTCCTTTCGCTGCCCAAAGAGCTCGGTTTCGTCAGTGCCCCGGTGTGGTGGCCACTCCCCTTACTGGCTCTGTCCGGGGTGCTGGTGGCGGCCACCATCAACCTGCTTCCCGGAACGGCCGGACACATTCCGGCGGAAGGATTCAAGGCGGGGGGTGCTCCCACGCCGATCGAGCTGCCCGGGGTCATCCTGGCCTCTCTGGCCACCTTGAGCCTGGGCGTCGTCCTCGGACCAGAGGCGCCTCTTATCGCCGTAGGTGGGGGCCTGGGCATGGTGGCCATACGTCTGGTCAAGAGGGACGCGCCGCCCATGGCCGCCGTCATCATCGCGTCGGCAGGGAGCTTCGCTGCCATAAGCACCCTCTTCGGCTCACCCATCCTGGCCACTTTCCTCCTGATGGAGGCGTCCGGCCTCGGTGGGCCCGTCCTCGAGCTCGTTCTCATACCCGGGCTCCTGGCTGCCGGGGTCGGAACCCTTATCTTCATCGGACTCAACTCACTGACCGGGTTTGGCACCTTCTCCCTTTCGATCCCAGGACTCCCCCCCTTCGCCCATCCCAACGGAGCCATGTTCGGATGGGCCGTAGTGTTCGGGCTGGTGGCCCCCGTGCTGGGCACCGGGATCCGCCTGTTGGGCCTCGCCCTTCTCCCCCACGTGACCAGGTACCGGATGGTCCTCACCCCGCTGTTCGGGCTGGCCGTGGCCGGTCTGGCCATTGCCTTCGCCGAGGGGACGGGAAGAAGCTCGAATGACGTCCTCTTCTCCGGGCAGACCGCCCTCCCCGACCTTGTGCTGCACGCCGCTGGATGGACGGTGGGTGCACTGGTCCTGCTCGTGGTGTGCAAGGGCGTGGCCTACGGCATCTCCCTTTCCGGCTTCCGGGGTGGACCGGTCTTTCCGGCCATGTTCATCGGGGCAGCCGCAGGTGTGGCCGCCTCCCATCTTCCGGGCATGTCGCTGGTTCCAGGAGTGGCCATGGGCATCGGCGCCATGACCACTGTGATGTTGAAGCTCCCGCTCACTTCGACTCTTCTGGCCACACTGCTGCTGGCCAGCGACGGGATCAACGTCATACCCCTGGTCATCGTGGCCGTGGTTGTCGCCTATGTGGCCACCGCCTGGTTGCCTCAGACGCCGGCCGAGCTCAAGGCCATCTGGACGAGAAGATCCGGCCAAGGAACAGTGGCGGCCAACGGAACCGCCACAGCCCCAGCCGCCTCCGAGCAATGAGCAGGGCGGCAGGCTGCGCCGTTTCAGGCGCACTGAGCCGGGTCCAAGGAGAGGGAGTGAGCGGTGGCCATAATCGATCTGGCGGTCATCGGCCTGGTCGTCACCCTCGAGCCGATACCCGTCACGGCGTTCATCCTCGTCCTGAGCACGAAACGGGGAACCCTCAACGGTGCTTTCTTCATCCTCGGATGGCTGCTGTCGTTGGCCGTAGTGATTGCCGGCGTGGTGTTGATCACCGGGGGCAAACCGCCGGCCCCGAGCACGGCCCCATCAAATGCGGTGCTCTCGATCAAGATATTCCTCGGGGCCGCGCTCATCGCTTTTGCCATCTACCGGCGACGTCGGTCGGGCCGACCACACAAACCGGCGGCGTGGATGAACAAGCTCGAAAACCTTTCGGTTTGGGCCGCCGCCGGGCTGGGCGTGCTCGTCCAGCCGTGGCCCCTGGTGGCTGCCGGTGCCGCCACGGTGGCGCAGCTCCATGTGGCCTCACTGGCGGAATATGCCATCTTGGTTGGCTTCTGTATCCTGTGCACGTCCAGCTTCGGAGCCATGGAGGTGCATGCACTCATGTCACCCGAGGTGGCCCAAAAACGTTTGGAAAGGTTGCGGCTGTGGATCGACACCCACCGCGACCAGGTCATCATTCTGTTATCGCTGATCGTCGGCTTCTGGCTGGTGGGGAGCAGCAGCTACCTCATCGCCACATGACCACCGGAACCCACGACCACCGGTCAGAGGCTTGCCGGTGATCGCCCTCCGGATCATTTCAGTGGCCTTCGGCACGGTTGTGGTCATGGCCGTTCTCATATCCGCTCTGGAGACGGTGATCCTGCCTCGCAACGGGTTCACCCGGATCTCACGGGCGGTGTTCGCCGTGGCTGACCGCCTGCTCATCCATAATTGGCGTCGCGAGTCGGTCCGCGACTCCCTTCGCTCTCTCTACGCCCCCATCGCCCTGGTCTCCCTCCCTTTGGTATGGACCCTGGTGGTCACCTTCGGCTTCTCCTTCATCTTCTGGGGTGTGCAATCGGGGTCCGTTCAACGGTCCTTCGAGATCAGCGGATCATCCCTCTTCACGCTGGGTTTCGCCGAGCCCGAGGGTATCGGCAGGATTTGGATGACTTTCGTAGAGGCCACCATCGGACTCGGGCTGGTCGCCCTGTTGATCAGCTATCTGCCCACCATCTACGCCGCCCACCACGAACGCGACAAGGGAATCGGCATTCTGCGACCGTTCGCCGGCACCCCTCCGTCACCCGTGGAACTGGTGGCCTCGCTCGATCGGCTCGGCGAACTCGACAATCCCGACGTATGGCGGAGCGCCACCAACTGGATGCTGGACCTCGATCAGACCCATTGCGCATTTCCCGCTCTCTGCTACTTTCCCGAATCACGTTCCGATCAGTCCTGGGTGGCCTCGATCGGCTCGGTGCTAGACGCTGCCGCCATCCTTCTCTCCGCCTCCGATTTCGCCAGCGGCAACCCTCCCGACGCCGACATGAAGGGCCCGATGATGACCCTGGCCTACGGCACGCCCACGGTGGTCAGGATCGGCATCGCCGCCGCCCTTCCCATCGATCCGCCGGCCAAACTGCTCCACCTCATCTCATCGGCTACCAGCAGTGACCCACCGGTCATCGCCATCAGGCAGTCCGAGTACTTCGATGTCCTCGATCGACTCAGCGACCTCCTCACCGTTTCCGAGGAACAGCGGGACCAGTGTTGGAGCACCTTCGCCTGGATACGTTCCGGCTATGACCAGGCCCTGCGGGGACTGGCCGGGCTGACAATGGCCATCCCAGCACCGTGGACCACCGATCGGCCGGCCCACACGGCCCGGCCGCGGCTCTTGCTCCGCCATCCCATCGCCGTCGACTGGTCCCTCCCCCCGGCCGCCTGAGCCGACCAACCTCACCGGGGCACAGGGCGACCCGGCCGGGACCGGGGCGGGCCGGGGCCAACTAGAGAGAAGGACCGCTGCGTCGCATTAGAGGTGGCTGAAGCCGCCCGCCTCTTCCTTGGTCATGGCCACCGACACCGGGTGTTTGGCGAAGTGGTCGATGGCCGTCTTGATGTCATCGATCAGGATGAGGGCGAGATCGCGTGTGACCCCCTGGCGCACCAGGACCCGCTGCACGGAGATGTCGGCCACCGAACCGGTGAGGGGGTAGGCCGGCACCTGCCAGCCTCTGACCCGGAGACGGTCGGCCACGTCGTAGAGGGTGTATCCCGGATACTCACCTTCCCGGATGCGCCACGCCACCGAGGGAATCCCCAGCAGGGGATCGCCGTCGCACAGGAGATCGAAGGGGCCGAGCTTGACGATCTCTTCGGCCAGGAACTGCGCCGTGGTGTAACAGGCGTCGTGGACCTCCCTGTAGCCATCACGGCCGAGGCGCACAAAGTTGTAGTACTGAGACACGATCTGGCCGGCCGGTCGGGAGAAGTTGATCTGGAACACCGGCATGTCGCCTCCCAGATAGGTGACATGGAAGATGAGGTCGTCGGGCAGATCGTCCTTGTCCCGCCACAGCACCCAACCCACCCCGAGAGGGGCGAGGCCGAACTTGTGGCCAGAGGTGCTGATCGACTTGACCCGGGGGATGCGGAAGTCCCACACCACACTGGGGGCGCAGAAAGGGGCGAGAAACGCCCCCGAGGCCCCGTCCACGTGGATGCACACGTCGAGCCCGGTGTCCTCTTGGAGCTTGTCGAGGGCCTCAGAAAGCTCGAGCACCGGCTCGTAGGCACCGGTGTAGGTGACCCCGAAGGTGGGAACCACCATGATGGTGTTCTCGTCCACTTGGGCCAGCATCGTCTCCACGTCCATGCAGTAGTTGCCCGGCGACATGGGGATCTCCCGCATCTCGATGTCCCAGTACTTGGCGAATTTGTGCCACACCACCTGTACCGGCCCGCACACCATGTTCGGCGAGTCGGTCGGCTTTCCCTCGGCCCGCCGCTTTTCCCGCCACCGCCACTTGGCGGCCATGCCGCCCAACATGCATGCCTCGGACGAACCGATGGCCGAGCACCCGACGGCGGCGGCTTCCAGAGGAGCGTTCCATAGATCGGCCAGCATCTGGACGCATCGGCGTTCGATCTCTGCCGTCTGGGGGTACTCGTCCTTGTCGATCATGTTCTTGTTCATGGACAGGTCCATCAACGCATGGACCTCCGGCTCTTCCCAGGTCTGGCAGAAGGTGGCCAGGTTCTGCCGGGCGTTCCCATCGAGCAGCAGCTCGTCGGAGATGCACTGGAAGGCATCGAGCGGCCGCATCTGGCGGGTCGGGAATCGGTTGGCCGGTAGGCAGGTGAGGAGATCCTGACCGGCGAAGACTGAATCGAGGACCTCGTCATGGATGGATTGGCGCTTGTGTAAGGGCATCGCTTCACTTACCTCAGTTCTTATCCGGGTTCTGCACCCAGGTTTCGGTTGGATCTACGACCGGTTTGACCGGTTGACAGGCGGTGGGCGGGGCAACGAACGGGTCACACCCCGCTCTCAGCCTGAATACGGCCTTCGGCGATGGCCTGGGTCAGCGAGGAGTAGTCCCGCTGATTCTGGTCGGCATAGGACGCGGCGAAGGAACACAGGGCCCGGTCGAAGCGGTCGCTACGGCCCAGATAGGAGGCCATGGCGATAGGGTCGCCCGACCGGGCATGAGCCCGGGCCAACGTCCAACCGCACACCTGGGCGTAGATGCCCAGCGCGTCGGGGGTCATGGCGTCCACGTCGACCGACGCCTTCCAGTCCCACATCTGGCGTACATAGAAGGCGCGGGTGACGCCATCGTCTCCTTCGAACTGGTCCCAACCGAGGAAAATGTCACTGGCGCCCTGCATGAGACGCTGCCCCTCGACCACCCGCTCGCCGTGCTGGCTGTATTCGCTGGCCCCGAGGAATGCTTCACCCACGGCTGCCTCGGCTTCCTTGATCTGGAGGAAGAGAGGGTCAGCGTTGTCACGGCCCACGAACAGGGCGACCCAACAGCGGGTACCGACCGAGCCCACCCCGACGACCTTGCGGGCCAGGTCGACGAACTCGTACTTGTCGAGGAGGCGCTGGCGGTCACCGGACAGCGTGCCCCGGTACTGGGCGAGGGCGTCGTTGAGATGACCCACCGTCTGACCGCTGTACACGTCGGTGAAAAGGGACTCGGCCGGCATCAGCAGTGGGGGGTCCTCGATAAACCGGAGCTTCCCGTCGACCTCGACCGTGAGCTTGGCCAAGGCGGCCACATGGTCCTTGGACTGGGCCTTGGCCACCCGCTTCTGGAAGTTGTCCGTCATACGCTTGCCGGCCTCGGCGCCCCACCGTTGAGCCAAGGCGACCGTATCCAGGCGTGAGTACCAGATATCGATGTCGCGCATGCCGGCGAATTCCTGCATGGCCGTCCGGTAGGCCCGGGCGGCCTGGGCCACCAGCGACGTGCGTAGGGCATCATCGAACTCCCGCCCGCGGCCGGCAATCTCAAGACTGGTGGCCAGGCGCTTGACGTCCCATTCGAAGGGGCCGGGGATCGTCTCGTCGAAGTCGTTGACGTCGAAGATCATGTCGCGCTCCGGCGAGGCGAAACCGCCGAAGTTGGACAGATGGGCGTCCCCGCACAACTGAACGTCCAAACCGCTCGTGTCGGTGTGAGCCAGGTCGGCAGCCATCACCGCCGCTGCGCCCCGAAAGAAGGCGAACGACGAGACGGCCATGCGTCCGTAGCGGATGGGAACAAGTTCGGGAATGCGGGTCATCGCCTGCAAGGCCAGAATGGCCAGCGGATCGGTACGGTCATGGTCAGGTTCCCACACCGCGTGCCGAGACCGCGGCGATTGGGCCCGGGCCTGACGCCCGAACGCGGCCCGCTCTTTCGGCGTCGCCTCTCTCATCTCACATCCTTCCCTGGTTGAATCGATCGCCGCCCGGCATTCGGGCGGAGGTGAAGCAGCGTGAGCAGCAGCATGGATGCGCTAGCCGACAGATGCTGCCTTCTTCCTTCGACGCTGGCGCAACAGGATGACCGACCGGTCGAGGGCTGCTCCCAGAAAGGCGGCGATCAGCAGAACCCAGATGAGGCTCACGCTGGCGTTGAAGAAGACGAATCCCACTCTGACCGTTTTGCTGTTGTCGAGAACGAAGGCGATCAGAAGGGCGAGAGCGATCACCGCCCCGGTGATCCGCACGATCTCACGCTTGTCACGCCTCTCCCGCCCCGACACCGCCGAGGAGTCACCCGTCTGTGAAGGTCTGGCCATGGCGTGATTCCTCCTTCGGTGAGCGCGACCCACTGTCACCGGTTCCTACGCCGACAGTAGCCCGATGTCACCGGGCGTGGCAGGCCACCTCTCAGCTGAACAAAAGGGTGGCGTGGTGGGCAAAGTCGAGGATCGGAGCAGGGATGATCCCGAACACGACAGTGAACCCCACGGTCAGGCCGAGGGCCACCACGGTGAGCGTGGGTACGGGTACGGCTCCCCGTGCCACGACCGACTCCTCCGGCGGCGCATCGGTGAGCACAGCCAGCGAGGCGGGTGAATCGGTCAGCGAGTCGCCCGACGACGGCCTCTCCGGACCGGCTGCCGGGGCGCCGTCCCCGCCCACGGCGGCATCTGTCCCGCCTGTCGCGGCGTCGTCACCCTCCACGGTCGGATCGGGTTCGCCGTACTGGGCGTTGTCGCCCACCGCCCCTATCGGTGAGTACATGGTGACCGCCACCCGCAGGTAGAAGAAAGCCGCCACCGCGGCGGAGACCATGGCCACCGTGGCCAGAACGTAGGCGTGGGTGGCCACCGATGCCCCCACCACCCCGAACTTGGCCAGGAAGCCCGTGGTGAAGGGGGCCCCGGCCTGGGCCAGCAGCAGGACGGCAAAGGCCAGGGCCAGGAGGGGTTGGCGTTTGGCCAGCCCCCGGTAGTCGTCGATCTGGTTGCCGGTATCACCCTGGCGTGACATGACGGTGATCACGGCGAACGACCCGATCACCATGAACATGTAGGTGAAGACGTAATAGAGGGACGCTGACACGCCGCGGACGGTGGCCGCTTCCACGCCCAGCAGGATGAAGCCGGCGTGGTTGATGGACGAGTAGGCCATCATCCGCTTGATGTCCTTCTGCAGGAGGGCGACGACGGCTCCGAGCAGGAGGCTGAGGAAGGCCAGCCCCCACACGATGGGCTGCCAGTCGGTCCGCACCGTGCCGAACGAGGACACGAAGACCCGCAACAGGGCGGCGAAGGCCCCCACCTTGGCGATGGCGGCCATGAAGCCGGTGACCGGAGACGGTGATCCCTCGTAGACGTCGGGCGACCACATGTGGAAGGGGACGGCAGCGATCTTGAACCCGAATCCGACCAGCAGGAGGGCCAGACCGCCCAGGAGCACGCCGTTGGAGGCGATCACGTTCTTCGACAGGTAGTCGGCGATCTGCGGAAGGTTGGTCGATCCGGTGGCCCCATAGATGAGGGCGATGCCGTAGACGAAGATGGCCGACGAGAAGGCGCCGAGGACCCAGTACTTGAGGGCGGCCTCCCCCGACTCCGCCCGCTTGGGGTTGAAGGCGGCCAGCACGTAGAGGGCGATCGACATGATCTCGAGCCCCAGGAAGACCACGATGAGGTCGTTGGCCGCGCCCATCATCATGGCCCCCGAGGCGGACATCATGGCCAAAACGTGGAATTCGGGACCCTCCATCCCCTCGCGCTTGAAATAACCGTCAGCCACCAACGCCGTGAGCAGCATGGCGATGGCCACCGCTATCTGGATGAAGACGTCGAAACCGTCGAAGGCGATGGCACCGGCAATGGTGACCTGAGGCCCGTGGGTACTCACGTGATCCCACTGGAACAGGGCGGCCACCAGAGCTGCCACCGAAACGACCGAAGTCACCGCTGTCCCGGTGCCTACACCCAGCACCTTGCGGAACAACGACGACACCGTCATGAGCAACAGTGCTCCGCCCATCATGATGAGCATGGGCAGGATGCTCAGATAGTCGACATGGGGCGTATGGATGGTGGGTGCCGCCGAGCTGGCCACCAGAGGCAGGTAGTTCATCGGTCCACCCCCTTGGTGGTGTCGGAGGGATGCGATCCCGTGGGGAGAACAGTCAGGGCGACATCGGTTCGGTGCCGTGCCGGCCGCACGAGCTCGATACCGGCCAGTCCGGCCGGAAGCCGGGTATGGGTGGCCCGGTCGACGTGGACCACCAGCTGATCGACCGACGGGGTGATCCGGTCGAGGACCGGCTTGGGGAACACGCCGATGGCCACGATGAGAATGATGAGGGGCGCCACGATCAACCGTTCGCCCCACCCGAGATCACGGGTGGGAGGGTCTTCCGGTCGGGGTTGACCGTGGAATACCTGCTGGTAAGCCCACAGGAGGTAGATGACGGACAGGATGATGCCCACGATGGCGACCACCGCCCACCACCGGTGGGCCAGGAAAACCCCGATCAGGACCAGGAACTCGCTGACGAAACCGTTGAGCCCGGGCACGCCCACCGAAGCCAGCATGGCCACCGTGAACACTCCGGCCATCACCGGTGCCGACTGCTGCAGCCCCCGGAGCGAGGTGACCTGCCAGGTGCCGCGGCGCTCGTAGATCCATCCGACCACGATGAACAGGACGGCGATGATCAGCCCGTGGTTGACCATCTGGAGAACGCCGCCGGTGATCCCCTGCTGGTTGAGGGCGAATGTGCCCAGTACGGCGAACCCGATCCCGGCCAGTGACGAGTAGGCCAACAGCCTCTTCAGGTCCCGCTGGGCACAGGCCACCAAGGCCCCGTAGACGATGCCGATGGCGGCCAGGGTCAAAAGCCAGGGAGCCAGCGTCCGGGTGGCCTGGGGGAAGAGGTTGAGGTCGAAGCGCACGATGCCGTAGGTGCCGATCTTGGCCATCACCGCGGCCAGAAGGACAGCTCCCGCCGTAGGCGCCTCGCCGTAGGCGTCGGGTGACCAGGTATGGAACGGGAAGATAGGCGCCTTGACGGCGAAGGCGGCCGTGAAAGCCAGAAAAAGGAGCACTCCCTCGGTCCCCGACAAATGGGTGTGCATGAGGGCGGGGAGCTCGAAGGTGAGCACCCCGGTCTGCGACTGGTGGAGGAAGGCCACGGCCAGGATGCCCACCAAAAGGAAGGCCGATCCGGTGAACGTGTAGATGAAGAACTTGATGGCCGCATAGCCACGACGGGCATAGCCCCAGCCCCCGATGATGAAATAGCTGGGCACCAGGGTCAGCTCGAAGAAGAGGAAGAAGAGAACGAGATCGAGAGCCACGAAGCTACCCATGCAGGCCGCTTCCAACAGGAGGACCCAGGCTACGAAGGAGCGCGGATCGCGCCGCACCCGAGCTCCGAGCAGGGCCAGAGGGAACAGCAGGGCGGTCATCAGCACCAGAAACAGGGAGATGCCGTCGATCCCGAGCGACCAGTGGATCCCCAGTGACGGTGCCCACACGTGGTTCGAAACCTGCTGGTAGCCGCCGACCACTTTGAACTGGACAGCCGAGGCCACGGCCACACCCAGGGTGGCCACGGCCACTGCGGTGCCCGCCGCCTCGTAGAACCAGGCCGGCACCAGCCGATTGGGCACCAGGGCGACCGCGGCGGCCCCGGCGGCCGGCACCAGGATCAGCACGGTCAGGTAGGGGAAGGGGGAACCGCCCATCAGTTCCACCACAGCCGGGTCAGCATGAAGGCCAGGACCAGCACGGTACCGAGCACGATGCCCAGTACGTAATTGCGGACATAGCCGGTCTGGGTGCGGCGGAGAACGGATCCCGAACGGCGCACCACGGTGGCTACCCCGTTGACGGCGCCGTCGATGATCCGGTTGTCGATGACCGTGGCCGAAAAGGCGGCCAGGCGCTCGCCCGGTCGGCCGATGACTGCGTCGTAGAGCTCGTTGATGTACCACGAGCGCTCCAGGAAGGCGGTTTCGAGCACCGGCCGCTCGTACCGCGACATCCAGAGGCTCAAGCCGACGGCCACACCGAACACGGCGATCACCGCGTCGGTGATGCCCAGGGCCCACAGCGCCCCGGTGCCCAGATGGTTGTTGTACAGATTGGAGCCGAACACAGGGTCGACCCATTTGGCCAGCGACACGTGGTTGTTGGACAGGGCCATCACCCCGGCCACGGCGGCGAAGAAGGCCAGGATCCACAGAGGGACGGTCATCACCGGCTTCGACTCGTGCGGTTCGGGGATGGTCCCCTCGGCGTGGTGCGAGCCGGGCAGGTCGGTGGCGGCATCGACAGGCACCTTGTTCGACCACCGGTCGCTCCCGAAGAAGGCCAGTCCGGTGAGCCGGCTCATGTAGTAGGCGGTCAGTGCGGCGGTGACCACACCCACCACCCACAACCCCGGATGGGCGGCCCAGGTGTTCTCCAGCACGTCCCCTTTGGCCCAGAACCCCGACAAGGGCGGAACGGCGGCGATGGCCAGCCAGCCGATGGCGAAGGTGATGAAGGTGATGGGCATGTAGGCCCGCAAGTTGCCCATCCGCTTGAGATCCTGCTCGTCGTGGAGTCCGTGGATGGCCGAGCCGGCGCCCAGGAATAGGAGCGCCTTGAAGAAGGCGTGGGCCACCATGAGGAAGATGGCCGCCTCGTAGGCACCGCAGCCGATGGCCAGGAACATGTAGCCCAGCTGGGACACCGTCGAATAGGCCAGCACCTTCTTGATGTCCTGTTGGGCACAGGCGATGGTGGCAGCCACAAATGCGGTGGCGGCCCCCACGCAGGCCACGGTCAGGGAGGCAGCGCTCGAGGCATGGAGCAGCGGATTGACCCGGCACAGCAGGTAGACGCCGGCGGTGACCATGGTGGCGGCATGGATGAGAGCCGACACCGGGGTCGGACCCTCCATGGCGTCGGCCAACCACGGGAACAGGGGGATCTGGGCCGACTTGCCCATCACCCCCACCAGCAACAGCAGGCAGATGGCCGTGATGTTCCCCGCCCCGATGGAGCCGATGCGGGCGAAGATGGTCGTGTACTCGAGTGAGCGGACCCGCTCGAAGGTCAAGAAGATGGCCAGCAGGAAGCCGACGTCACCGATCCGGTTGTAGATGAATGCCTTCTTGCCGGCGCTGGCCGCCGACTCCCGGGTAAACCAGAACGAGACCAAGAAATAGGAGCAGGTTCCCACCCCCTCCCAGCCCACGAAGGTGACCAACATGTTGCTCCCCAGCACCAGGATGAGCATGGAGGCGACGAACAGGTTGAGATAGAGGAAGAACTTCGGATAGTCCCTGTCGCCCTTCATGTAGCCGATGGAGTAGAGGTGGATGAGGGTGCTCACCCCGGTCACGAACAGGACCATGGTCATCGACAGGGGGTCCACATAGAGACTGGCGTGCACGTTGAGCTGGCCGACCGGGATCCAGGTCCACAGGTTCTGTGTATAGCTGCGCACCGCACCGCTGACCGTGAGCAGATCCAGGTAGACGCCGATCGACACCACGAAAGAAGCGGCCACGAAGACCGTGCCCACCACCCCGGCAAGTGGATCGCCGAGCTTGCGTCCGGCCAGTAATTGGACGGCAAAGCCCACCAGGGGCAGCAAGATGATCAGGTAGGTCACATGCAGCATCGTGTGCTCAGCCCTTCATTATGTGGAGATCGTCGGCGGTGCTGCTGGCCCGTCGGCGGAAGATGGCGACCACGATCCCGAGGCCGACGACGACCTCGGCTGCGGCCACCACCAGCACGAAGAAAACGAGAACCTGTCCGCCGATGTCGTTCAAGGTGCGGGCAAAGGTGACGAATGTGAGGTTGGCCGCGTTGAGCATGAGCTCCACGCACATGAACATCACCAGCACGTTGCGCCGGACGAGGACGCCCAGGGCACCGATGGCGAACAGGACCACGGCCAGGGCCAGGTACCAATCGGGGTTGATGGTCATGTCCGTCCTTCCTCGCCGCCCGACATCACGCCGGCACCGGCTTCATCGCCACCCGGTCGGCCGACACCGCCGTCCTTGCCCCGGGGATGAGCGGCAACACCCCCCTCACCGGCACCCACAGCCCCCGAGGAGGTCACATCATCGGTGTCGTCTGTGCGGGTCTTTATCAGTGCCGGGGTGAGCGGGGTTAGTCGGCTCGGTTCGGTCGGTCTGGTCGGTTTGGTCGGTCTCAGGAGTGGGGTCGCCGGGGGTCGGGTCCACCGGAGTCCCGGTCGGGGACTCAGAGGCCGACTCGATCGACGACTCCGTGGGGCGGCGGGCCAGCACCACCGCTCCGACCACGGCGATGATGAGCAGCGCGGCGGTGGCCTCGAAAGGGAAGAGGTAGGTGGTGTACACCGACCGCCCGAGCAAGTAGACGTTCGACTCCCTGCCGGCAGCCACCCCGGCCACGTGGGGAGCACCCGTCGTCCATGACGAAACCTGGCCCAATAGCAGGAGGCCGACCGTACCCAGGACGACCAGGCCGACGGCCATGGGGCGCTGGCCGCGCAAGGGCTCCACGGCGATGTTCTCCTCGCGGTCGACGCCGAGGAACATGATGACGAAGAGGAAGAGGACCACGATGGCGCCGGCGTAGACGATGACCTGCACGGCAGCCAGGAACGGATCGCGCTGGAGGACGAAGAGGAGGGCCACCCCGAACAGGGTCATGACCAACATGAGGGCGGCATGGACCGGGTTGCGGGACACCACCACCCCGATGGCTCCCGACAGGATGATGGCAGCGGCCACGGCGAAGGTGCCCACGTCGACGTAGGAGGGGTGGACGGTGGCTACCGCGACGACCACCGCTCCGGTCAGGAGGGACATCAGGACCCGACCGGTCCGGTATCGGTTTCCGCGCCCCCGTCAGCGGCCGGAGCGGTGGAGGGCTGGTCCCCACCGGCGACACCGCTCTCGGAATTTCCATCGGTGACGGCCTGGGCGTACTCGGAGTCGGCCTTCTCCCGGTGTTTCTTGCCGGCACCGGGGGCGAACCGCTCGGCCTTCTCCAGCATGCGGCCGATGGCACCCCGGGGCCCCCTCTTGGCCGGTGGCAGGTCGGACGTCAGGAGGTGACGCTCGAGGGTGTCGCGCAACTGCATGCTCCCGGTGGTGGCGTCGTCGGGCACGGCCGACTGGCCGCTCTCGGGTGAGCGCACGCCGAAGCCGAGCTCACCCGACCACTGCACCTGGCCCTCGAAGGCGGCGCTACCCGACGGCGATGTGGCCCGCATCCATCCCGAGGTGTGTAGATCGTCCCCTTCCCGCCAGTCCTCCCAGGGCTGGTGACGGGGCTTCCCCTCGTCGTCCACCAGCAGTTCTTCCTTTGTGTAGATGGCGTCGTTGCGGTTGGTGAACGAGAACTCCATCAACTTGGTCTCGGTGATGGCCTCGGTCGGGCATGCCTCCACGCAGAGATCGCAGTGGATGCACCGCAGGAAATTGATCTCGTAGACGTAGCCGTAGCGTTCGCCTGGTGACACGGGATGGTCGGGTGGGTTGTCGAGGCCGCGCACATAGATGCAGTCGGCCGGACACACCCCGGCGCACAACTCGCAGCCGATGCACTTCTCCATCCCGTCCTCGTAACGGTTGAGGACATGGCGACCGTGCTGGCGGGGTTGCTTTGGCTTCTTCTCCTCGGGGTACTGGCGGGTCACCGGCGGGCGGCCCAGGTGCTCGAGGGTCAGCTTGAAGCCACCCAGGAAGTTCTGCCGTTGACGGGGAACGTCGGGAACGTCGGGAACGTCGGGATTCGTCATCCGCCCTCCCCCCCTGTGGTCGAGGGGGTGGGTACGCCCCGGCCCCCGCTGCCGTTGGCCGACTCCGGGGGCCGCCGCCACAGACGCACGCCGACCGGCGGGATGATGGCCCGGCTCTCCTCACGCTCGTTTCCGATCGAGAAGGCCACCGTGATGGTCACTGCGGCCAGAAGGACGGCGCCGGCCATGCCCACACCCCACCACCCGTCGATCACGAACCCGGCCACGATCAGCAGCCATCCGAGCGACAGCGGTATCAGCTTCTTCCAGCCGAGGTCCATGAGCTGGTCGTAGCGGAGCCGGGGCAGGGCGGCCCGCAGCCATACGAAAACGAAGAGGAACACGATGGTCTTGCCCAGGAACCACAGGATGGGCCACAGCCAGTAGAGATGGGGGATGTGGGGGATGGGGCCGTCCGGGCCACCGAAGAACAGGGTGACGGTGATGGCCGACATGGTGATGGTGTTCATGAATTCGGCCAGGAAGAAGAGGGCGAACCGGATGGACGAGTACTCGGTGTGGAATCCGCCGACCAGCTCGGATTCGGCCTCGACCAGGTCGAAGGGAGGTCGATTGGTTTCTGCGATGATGGCGATGAAGAAGATGACGAAGGGCACCACCACCAGCCGGATGACGTTCCACTGCCAGAAGTGGGCGGCCTGATCGTCCACGATGGCCCGGGTGCTCAAGGATCCGGTGATCAACACCACCGTCACCACCGTCATGCCCAGGGCCGCCTCGTAGGAGATCATCTGGGCCGAGGCCCGGACCGACCCGAGGAGCGGATACTTGGACCCCGACGCCCACCCGGCCAGCATGACCCCGTAGACGCCGATCGATGACATGGCCAGCAGGAAGAGGATGCCCATGGGTGGATCGGCCAGTTGCAGTTCGAAGGTATGGCCGGCAATGGTCACCTCTCCCCCGATGGGGACGATGGCGAAACTGAGGAAGGCGGGAATGATGGTCAGGTAGGGGGCCAGCTTGAACACGAAGCTGTCGGCCTGATCGGGGAGCAGATCTTCCTTGAAGAAGAGCTTGATGCCGTCGGCCAGGGTCTGGGCGATACCGAAGGGGCCCGCCCGGTTGGGACCGATCCGACTCTGCATGTCCGAGATGACCTTGCGCTCGAACCAGATCATGAGCATGACGGCCACCATCAGGGCGCCGAAGACGACCAGGACCTTGATGATGACGATGAGGAAGACGACCCAGCCCACTCCGTTGTTGTAGAGGGGGTCGTCGGCCGACATGAGCGGATGGGCCAGGGCCAGCAGATGACTCACGGCGTCTCCATCGTCACTTCGACCAGCGCCGGGCCCACGGCGATCAGGTCGGCGATGGTGCCCGCTTCCGGGGACGGCCCGTCGAGGGGCACGTTGAAGTCGACGGCCACCACCCGGCGAGGCAGAGACGGGTCGGGTACCGCGGTCACCACCACCGAGGACGAGGCATTGCGCAGTTTGACCGATCCGCCCGATGCGACGCCCAGGTCATCGAGGTCGTGAGGGTTGACTCGGAGGGCAGAGTGGGCCACCAACCCGGCCAGAGCGGGGGCCGCGCCCACCGCCGAACCGGTGTCGTAGAGGACGCGCCCGGCCACCAGCCGTAGCGCGTAACCGTCCACCGGACCGACACGGGGGACCTCGAAGGCCACGGGGAGGCCGAATACCGGCGGCGGTGAGACCGGCGCCCCTTCGGAGGCTGTCGTCGATCCGTGGGCCGGTTGGGTGCCCGGTTCCTCTCCGGACCCGACCCGTCCGGCGGTGGGCGACTCGGCCAGGCCGGTACGCGTCGGTGCTCCCTGACGCTCGACCGATTCCACCCCGGGAACGGCGATGGGATCGAGCGGCGAAACGGTGCCGCGTCTCCCGATCGACACCGACCGGGCGGTCAGGGGCACCACCACGCCGTCGGCTGCACCCGGCGAGTCGAGCAGCGACTGGGTGATGCCGCGGTACACGGGAGCGAGACGCTCCACCTCGTCCCAGACGTCGCCGGCTGCATCCCAGCCGAGGTCGGCGCCCAGGTGCACAGCCAACTCGGCGGCGATCATCCAGTCGGGCCAGGCCTGGCCGGGCGGCACCAGCTTCTGGCCCAGCCTGCTCACCCGCCCTTCGATGTTGGTGGTGGTACCGGGACGCTCATGGGCCTCGGCGGCCGGCAGGACCACGTCGGCCCGTGCGGTGAGGGATCCGGGGGAGGAAGCCACGGCCACGATGAACTCGGTGCCGGCCAGGGCCCGCTCGACCAGCCCACGATCGGGGAAGTCGTTGGACGGTTCCGCCCCCAACACGACCAGGGCACGGATACCGGGGTCTCTGTCGGCCGAGCCGTCGGCTGCGCTGTCGCCGGCGGCCGCCCGCAGGACGGCCTCGGTGTCCCGCCCCCGGGTGGCCGGGACTCTTCCCCAACCCTGGGTGAACCACTGGCGCCCGGCCTCGAGGGACACCCGCCCGGGCAGCACCCCGGGAGCTAGCCCCATGTCGAGGGCACCGTGCACGTTGCCCCGGCGCAGGGCGGGAAGGAAGCGGGCGCCGTCGAGCGAGGTGGCCAGGAGCTGGATGGCCTCGCCCACCAGAGCACCGTCCTCGGCCAGCGAGGGACGGCCGGCCACCACCACCAGGTTGCCGGTACCGACAAGTTGTCGGGCCTCGGACAGGGCGTCGGCCTCGACGGCATCGGGCACCGGAGCGCCCCGGTCGACCACGGCGCGCACCAGGTCTGTGGCCCGGCCCGGCGTGTACCGGAGGGATACCGAGGCATACGGGGTCAGCGACGTGGCCTGGGGAGTCAGTTCGACCAGTTTGGTCGTCCCGTCGACGATGGCGGCCCGCAGGCGCAGGAAGAGAACAGGCAGCTCTTCGCGGATGTCGCCGCTCAGGACGATGACCGTGTCGGCCGAGGCCATCTGGTCGATGGTGGCCCGGGGCAGGCCCAGAGCCAGCTCGGCGGGGAGCCCGTCGCCCATCTGGGCATCGACCGAGTCGGTCCCGAGCACGCCCTTGGCCAGCTTGGCCCAGGCATAGGCCCCTTCGTTGGTCAGGCGGGCCCCGCCGATCACCGCCACCGACTCGGCACCGCCGGCGGCGGCGGCCTCGGTCAAGCCGGTGGCCACGGCGGACAGGGCTTCGTGCCACGACGCCGTCACCAGGGCGCCGTCTTTACGCACCAGGGGATCGGTCAGGCGGTCATCGGCGTTGACCGTCTCGAAGGCGAAGCGACCCTTGTCGCACAGCCAGCCGTGGTTGACAGGGTCGGCATCGATGCCCAGCAGACGGGTGACCCGGTTGGCCGACGACTGCACAGCCACCCGGCAACCCACCGCGCAGGTGGTGCAGGTGGACTCGACCTGGTCGAGGTCCCAAGGCCGGGCGGTGAACCGGTAGGGCGAGGCGGTGAGGGCGCCCACCGGGCAGATCTGCACGGTGTTCCCGGAAAAATAGGAGGTGAAGGGCAGTTCGGGGAAGGTGTTGACCTCGAGCTGCTCGCCGCGCCCGATGAAGTCGATCTGTGCCTCGCCGGCCACCTCGTCGGCGAAACGGGTACAGCGGCTGCACTGGATACACCGCTCCCGGTCCAGCAGCACCAGCTCCGAAATGGGGATGGGCTTCTCGAAGTGACGCTTCTCCTCGACGAAGCGCGACTCCCCCGGGCCGTAGGCCAGGGTCTGATCCTGGAGGGGACATTCCCCACCCTTGTCGCACACCGGGCAGTCGAGCGGGTGATTGATCAACAAGAATTCGAGAACGCCGTCCTGAGCCTTCTTGACCTTGTCGGAATCGGTCACCACCTCCGATCCCTCCTGTACCTCGACGTAGCAGCTGGGTTGCAGGGTGGCTCCCCGAGGACCGCTCACCTCGACCAGGCACATGCGGCACACCCCGACCGACTTCATCCGGGGGTGGTAGCAGAAGCGGGGGATGAAGGTGCCGGCCCGTTCGGCCGCGGCGATGAGCATCTCCCCCTTGCGTCCGGTGGCCGGACGACCGTCGAGGGTGAAGGACACCGACTCCACCGGCTCGGCCTGGGCGTGGTCGGCCAGGTCGGCGCCTGCGTTCTCGCGGGTGGTGCTCCCGACCGACGATGCGGGCTGCTCAGTCATAGGGGCAGCCCTCCTCTTTGATGTGGACCAGGAACTCGTCACGGAACATCGTGATGGCCGAGGCGATGGACGAGGGGATGGATGGGCCGAGGACGCAGATGGTGGTCTGTTGCGGCGGCCAGGCGAGTCCGGGGGAGATGTTGTCACAGGCGTCGAGGAGCAGATCGAGGTCCTCCTCCCGACCGCGACCGGTCTCGATGCGCTCCATGATCCGCTCGAGCCAACCGGCACCCTCGCGACATGGTGTGCACTGCCCGCAGGACTCGCGGAAGAAGAACTTGGTGATCCGCCAGGCCGCCCGCACCGCGCAGGTGTGGTCGTCCATGACCACGATCGACCCCGACCCGAGCATGGAGCCGGCCGCCCCCACCTCGTCTTGGCCCAGCGGAAGGTCGATCTGGTCGGGGCCGAACCACGGTGCCGACACACCGCCGGGGATGAAGGCCTTGAGCGGATATCCGTGCGGGATACCGCCCCCGAGGCGGGGGTCGTTGATCAGATCGTTGAACGTGGTCTTGACCATCTCGAGCTCGAAGACGCCGGGGTTGTTGACTTTGCCGGCCAGGGCGAACAGCCGGGTCCCGGTCGAACGCCCCTCGCCGAGGGCGGCGAAGGCGGCACCCCCGTTGAGCACGATCCAGGGGAGATTGGACATGGTCTCCACGTTGTTGACCACAGTGGGTTGGCCGTAGAGTCCGATGGCGGCAGGGAAGAAGGGGGGCTTGATGCGCGGGAAACCGCGCTTCCCCTCCAGCGACTCGAGAAGGGCGGTCTCCTCGCCGCAGATGTAGGCACCGGCTCCCGGGTGGACGACGACGTCGACCGAGAAGCCCGAGCCGAAGATGTCCGCACCGGCGGCGCCGTAGGCGTAGGCGTCATTGACCGCTGACTGCACCCGCTCGAGACCGAGAGCGAACTCGCCCCGGATGAAGACGAACACCTGGGTGACCTGGAGGGCGTAGGCGGCGATGAGCACGCCCTCGATGAGCTGGTGGGGATCACGCTCGATGAGCAGGTGGTCCTTGAAGGTGGCCGGTTCGCTCTCGTCGCCGTTGACGACCAGATAGGTGACCGGGTCCTTGCGCAGCATGGCCCACTTGCGACCGGCCGGAAACCCGGCCCCGCCCCGACCCAACAGACTGGCCGTGTCCACCTCGTGGGCCACTTCCTCGGGGGTGAGGGTGAGGGCCTTGCGCAATCCCTGGTAGCCACCGGTGGCCAGGTAACGCTCGAGGGTGTACGAGTCGGTGTGGTCGAGCCGGGCGGTGATGATCTTGGGCGCATCGGTGACGGTCACGACGACCCGCCTTCCGGCGGTGAAGCGGCGGCCTTGGCTGCGGCCCGCTCGGCCTGGGCCCGGGCCATGGCCGCCCGCTCCTCGGCCACCCGGGACGGATCGGCCCGCAGGCCGCCGTCGCGCTGCACCCGGTTGAGGGTGCCGTGGTCGGGGATGTCGGCCTGGCGGGCACCGGTGCGGAGCTCGTC
Source organism: uncultured Acidimicrobiaceae bacterium (assembly GCA_963727955.1). Taxonomy (GTDB): domain Bacteria; phylum Actinomycetota; class Acidimicrobiia; order Acidimicrobiales; family RAAP-2; genus Bog-756. The sequence goes on along the minus strand of CAVSII010000007.1, from coordinate 65,945 downwards.
GATCAGGCGGTCGAAACTCTCGGGCGTCTGGCCCCCCACGAAGCGATGGTTGACCTGAACGCACGGAGTCCGATCGCAGTCGGCCAGACACTCGGCCTCTTCCAGCGTGATGGTGCCGTCGGTGGTGGTCCCGCCGGCGTTGACCCCGAGGGTGGCCGAGGCATGGTCCAGAAGCTCGAGAGCTCCGTTGAGCAGACAGGCGATGTTGGTACACACCGCCACCACATAGGTGCCCACCGGCTCGGTGTGCAGCATGTCGTAGAAGGTGGCCGTGCCGAGCACCTCGGTCGGCGTGACACCGACCAAGGCGGCGATGTCGGCCATGGCCTCGGGGGTGAGCCAACCGTCCTGCTCTTGGGCCATGTGGCAGAGGGGGATGAGGGCCGAGCGGGGTTCGGGGTACAAGGCGATGGTCTGCCGGGCCCGCTCGAGGATGTCGGCGGACAGGTGGGTCGGACGTGGCGCGGCCGGGGCGGTGGCCCGCCAGCGGGTCTCCACGCCCTTCGGGGACTCCGACCCGCTCACCGGTCCACCTCGCCCATCACCGGGTCGATGGTGGAGCAGACGGCCACCGCGTCGGCCAGCAGACCGCCACGCATCATGACCGGTAGGGCCTGGAGGTTGACGAAGCTCGGGCCCCGGATGTGCATCCGGTAGGCCTTGGGGGTGCCATCCGACACCAGGTAGCAACCCAGCTCGCCCCGCGGCGACTCCACCGCCACGTACACCTCGCCCTCGGGCACTCGGAACCCCTCGGTGAAGATCTTGAAGTGGTGGATGAGTGCTTCCATCGACTCGTCGATGCGCACCCGCGGTGGCGGGGTCACTTTCTTGTCCTGCACCCGGTAGTCGCCGGCCGGCATCTTCTCCACGATCTGCCGGATGATCCGCACCGACTCACGGATCTCGTTGAGCCGGATCGAATACCTGTCGAAATTGTCGCCGAAGGTGCCCACGATCACGTCGAACTCCACCTCGTCGTAACGCAGATAGGGCATGGACCGGCGGAGGTCCCAGGGGACGCCGGTCGAACGGAGCACCGGACCGGTCAGACTGAGGGCCAGAGCCTCCTCGGCCGAGATGGCACCGATCCCCTCGCTGCGCTGGCGGAAGAGGGGTTGGCCGGTCAGCAGCTCGTCATACTCGGCGGTGCGGGCCAGCACCGTGTCGCAGATGACGGTGACGTCGTCCTCCCAGCCATCGGGCAGATCGGCGGCGGTGCCCCCCGGCCGGATGAAGTTGTGGTTCATGCGCAGGCCGGTCGTCTTCTCGAAAAAGGCGAGAACCATCTCGCGCTCCCGAAACCCGTAGATCATCATGGATGTCGAACCGAGGTCCATCCCATTGGTGGCCATCCACATCAGGTGGGAGGACACCCGGTTGAGCTCGACCATCAACATGCGGATCCAGTCGGACCGGGGGGGCATCTCGACACCGAGCAGCGCTTCCACCGCCAGGGAGAGCACCAGCTCGTTGTGCAGGGGGGCCAGGTAGTCCATGCGGGTGACGTTGGTCGACCCCTGGATGTAGGTGAGCTCCTCGGCGGTCTTCTCCATGCCGGTGTGCAGGTAGCCGATGACCGGCTTGGTGCGCAGCACCGTTTCGCCGTCCAATTCGAGCATCAGGCGGAGAACACCATGGGTGGACGGGTGCTGCGGACCCATGTTGATGATCATGGTCTCGTCGTCGGACTGCTCGATGTCGATGTCGGATGGGTCGACAGCGACGCCTTCGGGCAGCCGGAGGACGGCACCGACCTCGCGACGGAGCTCGCCCGAGTCCGTCTCCGAGCGCCGGAACAGTTCCTGGACCCCCTCGGAGGTCTCGGCGGCCAGCCCCTCCGGCTCGCCGGCGGGCCCCGAGGGATCGGCCCACGGTTCTGGTTGGGCCAACACGGTATCGACGTGGGCTTCCGGCGTTCCGGCGTCGTCGCTGCCCGGTACCGCTGTGGTGTCGCTCACCGTGGACCTGGGGCCTCTTTGAACTGGACCGGCACCCGGCCGACCCCGTAGTCCTTGCGCAGAGGGTGCCCTTCCCAGTCTTCGGGCATGAGGATGCGGGTCATGTCCGGATGGCCGGCGAAGACGATGCCGAACAGGTCGTAGGCCTCCCGCTCCATGGCCTCGGTGCCGGGGTAGAGGTCGAAGAGGGAGTCGACCACGGCGTCGGACTCCGGCACCTGCACCCTGACCCTCACCCGTTGGGCCTTGCTCAGCGACAACAGGTTGACCACCACCTCGAAGCGCTCGGGCACCACCCCGTCGGGCAGCCGGCGACCGGGATGGGTCAAGTAGTCCACGCCACACAGGTCGGCACACATCTCGAAGCCGTTGCCCCGGTAGTCGGCCACCAACGCCAGGTACTGCTCGCGGGCGGGGAAGGCCACCTCCTGATGGGGTCGACCGGGCAGCCGCGACGACCCTCCCCCCGAGTCGCTCGGCGTCACCTCGCCCTCCGCCACCTGCGCGCCGGAAACGGTCACAGAGGCTCACCCACGCTGCGGGCGATCACCGGGTTGCGCTTGGGCGTGCCCAGGCGGACGTCCTCGGGCCGGTCGGGCGTCCACCCCGAGGTGGCCTCGTCGCCCCGGGCGTGACTGTCGGCGGTGTCGAGCCCCTCGTCGCTGCCCAACACCGGTACACCGGCCGACCGGGTGATCTGATTGGTCCGTACTTTCTCGTGCAGGGTGAGAATGGCGTGCATGAGCGTCTCGGGGGTGGGCGGGCAGCCGGGGGCGTACACGTCCACCGGGACGATCTGGTCCACGCCCTGCACGATGGCGTAGTTGTTGAACATCCCCCCGGTACTGGCGCACACCCCCATGGACAGCACCCATTTGGGCTCCATCATCTGGTCGTAGACCTGACGCAGGACAGGGGCCATCTTCTGGGAGACCCGCCCGGCCACGATCATCAGATCAGCCTGGCGGGGCGATGACCGGAACACCTCCATCCCGAATCGGGCCAGGTCGAAGTCGGCAGCACCGACCGACATCATCTCGATGGCACAGCACGCCAGCCCGAAAGTGGCCGGCCACATCGAATAGCGGCGGGCCCAGCGGACCAGGTCCTCCAGCCGACCGGTCATGAAATTGTGCTGCAGGTCCTCCAGACCCATGTTCTCCCGGTCTCCTCTGTTACGCGGCCCGGCCGGGACCCGTTGGGGCCGGCTCGCCGGTGGACGGGGCGATGGGGTCGTCGACGGGCGGACCACCCGGTGAGGGGGGGCCGACCGCGTTCACCGACCGGGTCGCCCCCGCGCCGCCGGTGATACGGGCGATGGTCGATTCGGACGTGCGCGATGGCATGCCGCTGACCAACCGTCTGGGTGGGCCCCAACTGAGGGCGCCGTTGCTCACCAAAAAGAGGAAGGAGATGAAGACCACGCCTCCGAACACCACCACCTCGACCAGCCCGAAGGATCGGAGCTGTCGGAAGATCACCGCCCACGGGTAGAGGAAGACGATCTCGATGTCGAAGATGATGAAGATCATGGCGATGAGATAGAAGCGGACCGGAAAGCGGGTCGGGGGCTCGATGGTGGGGACGATGCCGCACTCGTAGGGCGCCGTTTTGGCCGCCGTCGGCCGCTTCCTCGGGGCAAGGAGGGCCGACGCCACAAAGGAGAGGGCGGCGAACAGAAAGCCGAGGATCAGAAGGACAAGGATCGGCAGATAGTCGTCCACAGGAACTTGTTTTTACCACGCACCCCTCTGCCGAAGCACATCGATGGGACCCGGGCCGGCGGGGGCCGGGCCCCGTAACGGGGGCCATCCCGTTGCCGCCCGGTGACACCTACGATTGGGGGGGTGAACACCCCATCCGATCTGGGACCCGACGTTCCCCCCGACCGGGGCCACCCTCGAGCAGCCAGGGGCGCCGCCGACGGTCACGTCCACGACGTGCTGGTCATCGGAGGGGGCCCTGCAGGCTCCTCCTGTGCCTACTGGCTGGCCGAGGCGGGCTGGGACGTGGCCCTGGTGGAGAAGAAGGTCTTCCCCCGGGAGAAGACCTGTGGCGACGGGCTCACACCACGGTCGGTCCGCCAGATCGCCGACATGGGGATCGAGTCGGCGTTGACCGGCGCCCACCGCTATGGAGGTTTGCAGGCCCACGCCTACGGGCGGGTGCTCGACCTGCCCTGGCCCCAACACCCGAGCTTCCCCTCCTACGGATACGTGATCACCCGCCACGATCTGGACGCCATCGTCAACGAACGGGCTGTCAAGGCGGGCGCCACCGTCTGGCAGGGGACCGAGGCGGTTGAGCCGCTCCTCGATGAGCATGCTCCCGCCGGTTCCCTGTTGCCCTCCTGCATCGGCGCCGTGGTGAGGGAGAAAGAGAGCGGGACGTCCCGCTCGGTTCGGGCGCGCTACGTGGTGGTGGCCGACGGGGCCAACTCGCGCTTCGGCCGAGCCCTGGGTGCCGCCCGCGACCGCAACCAGCCGATGGGGATGGCCCTGCGCGGCTACTACACGTCACCCGGTCATGACCGCTCCTTCATCGAGTCCCACCTCGACATCCGCGACGGCGACGGCAAGGTGGTGCCCGGATACGGATGGATCTTCCCGCTGGGCGACGGTCGGGTCAACGTGGGCGTCGGCCTGCTCTCCACCGACAAACGGTGGAAGGGGGTCAACACGTCCACTCTGATGGACCATTTCGTGGCCTGGGCACCGGCCGAGTGGGAGCTGTCGCCGTCGACCGCCCTGGGCCCGCCCACCGGCGGCAAGCTCCCGATGGGCCTGGCCGTCGGACCCCGGGTGGGCGCCACCACGCTGGTGGTGGGCGACGCTGCCGGCGCTATCAACCCCTTCAACGGCGAAGGCATCGCCTACGGCTACGAGACCGGACGCTTGGCCGCGGCTGCCCTAGGCGAGGCCCTGTCGGGAGACGGGTTCGCCGCGCTCGAGCGCTACGAGGACCGGCTCGAGGACGCTTACGGCCTCTACTACCGGGTGGCCCGGGCCTTCATCCGGATGATCAGCCGGCCCGAGCTCATGCAGCTGTGCGTCGGCACCGGCATGCACTCCGAATCGGTCATGGGCTGGCTCCTCCGGATCATGGCCAACCTCCTCCGACCCGACGAGACGGGACCGGCCGAAGCCGCCTACCGGGCTCTGGCCCTGGTGGCCCGGCTGGTCCCCGACGGCGACTGAGGCCCGGCCGCCCTCGGCTTTCGACCCTGACGGAGGGCGTCGTCCGTCGGGCGTCGTCCGTCCTAGTTGTTCACCGACCGGGCCAGACGGCCCAACACCGCGTGGTAGGCCGTCCCGAACGGCAAGGAGGGCACGGCCGGTCCGTTGGTGGAGGGCTCGAGAAGGGTCTCGACTCGGCCGCCGATCATGAAGGCCTGACCCACCACTTCGCTGCCCAGATTGGGGATGGCGTAGGTGGTCAGGTAGCCGAAGGCCTTCACCCCGGCGGGGGCCGGCAGCTGGACCGTTTGGACCTGCGCCGTCGAACCCGGTACCGCCGACGACACCAGGGAGGACTGGAACTGTCCGTAGCAGGTGGCGAAATTGGGGTTGAGGAAGGGGGCGGTCAGGGACTGGGCGTCACCCGTCGTCTGCATGACCGTCGACTGCGACACCATCTGGATGCCTGGATCGGCCGCTTCCTGGAAGCTGGGCGATCGCACCGCGGCGGTCTGACCCGGCACCCCGGCCAGGCCGAACAGGCCGGACACCACGACGAGGGGTTGGCCGACGCACGCAGCCAACGCCTGACTGGCCCGGGCCTGGGCGGCCACCGGAGCTACCGGTGGCCTGGCTGTCTGGTCGGTGGTGGTCCGGGCCCAGCCGGCAGGGAGGTCGGTGAGACGGAGATTGATGGAGGCGGCCAGGGCGCTGTCAGCCACGGTGGGCGACGGACTCGGTGCCGCCGTGGGCGACGGGTTCGGTGCCCCGGCAGGGGGCGACGTCGAGTTGTTGTTGCGCTTGACGGCGAAGTAGGCAACCCCACCGATGACCACGAGCAGGACAACCAGGAGCACGGCCAGGGTGGCCCGGCTGCTCTTGCGGGCCGGCTTGGCCGATCCGGTCTGAACCGGGGCGACCCCGGGCGGGGCCGGGGGATCCACCGCGGCGGCGCCCACGCCGGCCGTGACCGGGGCATCGACCGATGTCACTCCCGCCGCACTGGTGGTGGCAGCCGTACCTACCGCGGCCGTGGCCGCCACGCCGGCCGCCCCGACCTTTCCCTTCTTTCGCCAGCCCCGGGTCTTGGTGGGCGGTGGGTTCGCCGTTGAAGGGGACGTCTCGTCCCACAGGGCCGCCCCCGTTGCCGGATCGATGGGAGGCTTCCACACCACCGGTCCCGGGGCCACAGTCGGCTCCGCCGGCGGCGGGGGCAACGGCGGGTCGATGGCCAGGGGAACGGGGTCCACCGGCGGCTGGGACGGAGGCGGCATCGGAGACACCGCTCCGGGAGGTGGGACGGTGGCGGCCGCGGCCAGGCCGGCCGCCACGCCTGCATCGGTGGCCGATGGCGGGGCCGTCTTGTCCTTGCGCCACCCTCGTGTCTTTTTGGCCGGTGCCTCGGGGGCGGTGGCGGAGAGGCTCTCGGGGGGAGGACTGTCCCAGGCCACACCGGGCGGCAGCGGATCGGAGGCAATGACCCATCCAGCCGATCCCGGCGGAGGGGGCGGGGCCGACGCTGCTGAGACAGCCGGTGAGGCGGCCGGGGCGGCCGACGGGGGCAGCGATCCCGGCGGAGGGGGCGGGGCCGACGCTGCTGAGGCAGCCGGTGAGGCGGCCGGGGCGGCCGACGGGGGCAGCGATCCCGATGGAGCAGGCAGGGTCGACCCAGCCACAGGTGCCGAGGGGGCCGGGGCCGGCGGCCCGGCCGGAGGTGCAGGGGGGGCCGGGGGTGATGGCGGTGACGGAGGGGGCGGCGGCGGCGGAGCCGGGGCGGCCTCGGCGGGGCGGCCCGATCCGTTGCTTCCAGCGGAGGTGGGGGCGCCGGCACTCCGAGCGGCGGCAGTGGCTCCTCCGGCGGCAGTGGCTCCGGCGGCGGCCGCTCCAGCAGCCGTAGCCCCTCCTGCGCTAGCCCCTCCTGCGCTAGCCCCTCCTGCGCTAGCCCCTCCTGCGGCGGTGGCTCCTCCGGTGGCCGCCGTTCCCATTGTCGTTGCTGCCGCCCCGGCGGCAGCCGCGGCTGTTGTGGGCGCGGCGGTAGGCGTCGGCGGTGGCGAGGCGGAGGTGGCGGCACCCTTGTACCGCGACAGCCAGGCCGGCAGGGCCTGGTCGAGATAGGCGGCCTGCCCGGGAGTCACTGTGTCCAAGGGGAGAAGGAATCGGATCGACTGACCACCCGATGTGAGCTCCATGACCGCCGCATTGCGTCCGTCGGGAAGGACGATCTTCTCGCGGCAACTGGCCGAGTCGAGACCCGACCACACCAACAGCCGCTCGATCTGCGGCTGCGGGCCCTGCACGGTGATCCCTGCCGTGGTGAACAGGAGGCTGAGACCATCGGTCGTCTTGGTCCCCCGTTCGGCGTCGCCGGCCAGGGCCACGCCACCGAGTTGCATGCCCTCAGGAGGCAACTCTGTTATTCCGACGGTCATGGACATCTCCTCCGTTGTCGAGCGTGCCCCCCGCCTCCGTAATCCGGTTCCGTGATGTTCTTCGGTCCTGCCATCCTGTCGCTACAGACCAGTGGTGGGCAAGGACCTCGGGTTTTTTATCGTCAACCCACGACTCCGGTCTCATCGTCAATCGACGACTTTCGTTGCATGACGTTCAATCCGTGCTCCCCATCCACACTCTCCCCGAACCAAACCGGAGAGCCCGGACCATAGGCGAAGGATTCCCCTCCGTCGCCGCGAGCTGGCCAGCCCCTTATCCTCTCCTTCTGCAGTCCTCTCCCTTTCTCCCTCCCGTTCAGGTGGCGACCACCCTTTTCCGTTCAGACGGCGACCACTTCGGCCATGGCCTCGGCAGCCACGTCGAGAGTGTGCTCGAGCTCGGTGTCGCCATGAGCCACCGACGGAAACGCCACCTCATAGGGCCCGGGGGCGAATGCCACTCCCCGCACCAGCATTGATCGGAACCACCGCTGGTAGAGACCGGTAGCGGCCGACGCCACGGCGTCGTCGTAGTCGCGGACCGGACCCGAGCCGGCCGGCACGAAAAAGAGACCGAACAGCGGTCCGACCACCGGAACCTGGGCCTCCAGGGGACGCCCCCGCTCATCGACGACGGCCCCCTTGCGCAGCCCGGTCGACAGGACCTCGGCCAGAGCAGGACCGAAACGGGCCACCCGGTCGGACAGGGCGGCGTAGGAGCCGGGCTCCATGAACTCGAGAACGGTCAGGCCGGCCGCCGTGGCCACCGGATTTCCCGAGAGGGTGCCGGCCTGGTAGACGGGCCCGTCGGGGGCGAGGCAGGCCAGCACGTCGCGGCGTCCGCCGAAGGCACCCACCGGCAGGCCGCCGCCGATGACCTTGCCGAAGCACCACAGATCGGGAAGGACCCCCGACCAACCCGAAGCCCCCCCCTCGCCCAGGCGGAAACCGGTGATCACCTCGTCGAAGACCAGGAGGGCGCCGGTGGCGTCACAGGCGGCGCGCAAGCCCTGGAGGAAACCGGTGGCCGGCGCCACCAGGCCCATGTTGGCCGCCACCGGCTCGACGATCACGCAGGCCACCCGCTCGTCCAGGTCGGGGACCCGGTTGTAGGGGGCCACCACCGTCTCCGCCACCATGCCCAGAGGCACGCCGGCCGAGTCGGGCAGTCCGAGCGTGGCCACACCGCTCCCGCCACCGGCCAGAAGACCGTCGGAATGGCCGTGGTAACACCCGGCGAACTTCACGATCCGGGAGCGGCCGGTGAACCCCCGCGCCGTCCGGATGGCGCTCATGGCCGCCTCGGTGCCCGACGACACCAGGCGGACCTGCTGGCACCCCTCGACGCGGTTGCAGATGGCCTCGGCCAGCCGCACCTCGCCGACGGTCGGGGCCCCGAAAGTGGTACCGGCTGCCGCTGCTTCGGACACGGCCCGGACCACGGCGGGATGGGCGTGACCGAGGATTGAGGCTCCATAGGACTGCACGTAGTCGAGCAGCCGGTTGCCGTCGGCGTCCCACACGTAGGCGCCCTCGCCCCTGGTGACGAAGTAGGGCTCCCCCCCGACCGAACGGAAGGAACGCACGGGCGAGTTGACCCCACCCGGAATCACCCGGCCGGCACGATCGAAAAGCGCCGCCGAGACGGACCTCTCACCCACCAATGACCTCGGCCAATTCGCCGGCGAAGTAGGTCAGGACGAAGTCGGCGCCGGCCCGCTTGACCGCGGTGAGCTGCTCGACAGCCACCGCCGGGCCGTCTATCCAACCCCGCTCGGCCGCCGCCTTGACCATGGCGTACTCACCACTGACGTGGTAGGCGGCCAAGGGCAGATCGAGGAGGGCGCGGGCCTCGGCGATGACGTCGAGTGCGGTCATGGCCGGTTTGACCATGACCATGTCGGCCCCCTCGGCCACATCCAGGGCCACCTCGGCCAGGGCCTCCCGGCGGTTGGCCGGGTCCATCTGGTAGCGGCGTCGGTCTCCCCCGCCAACGATGGTCACAGCCGCCGCCTGGCGGAACGGGCCGTAAAGGGGCGAGGCGTACTTGGCCGCATAGGCGAGGATGGCCGTCCCCTCCTGGCCCGCCCCGTCGAGGGCGCCCCGGATGGCTCCCACCTGGCCGTCCATCATTCCGCTGGGTGCGATGATGTCGGCTCCGGCAGCCGCCTGGGATACCGCCAGTCGGGCGTAGAGATCCACAGTGGCGTCGTTGTCCACGTCACCGGTGGCGGCGTCGATCACCCCGCAGTGACCGTGGTCGGTGAACTCGTCGAGACAGCAGTCGGCCATGACGACCACGGCATCGCCCACCGCGTCGCGGGTGGCAGCCAGCGCCCGTTGGGTGATCCCGTCGTGCCGCAGAGCGGCCGACCCGGTGGGGTCCTTGTCCTCCGGTCGGGGCAGCCCGAACAGGATGACGCCGGGGACACCCAGCCCACTCAGGCGTTTGACCTCCACGGCCAGAGTGTCGAGGGTGTGTTGCAGCACACCGGGAAGCGACGGGATGGGCCGCGCCTCGGTGCGTCCGTCCGCCACGAACAGAGGTGCCACCAGGTCGTCGACGCTGAGGCTTGACTCGGCCACCAGCCGCCTCATGGCCGCGGTCTGACGGAGCCGGCGCATGCGGGTAACCGGAAACCCGGCCCGCACCATGGACCGTCCGGCGCTCGAGATGCCTTCGCTGGCCATCGTCCCAGCCTACGGCAGGCGGATGCCCCGGGATCCGTTGCGCCGTCCGGTCACCAGCGGTACGGCGGGCACCGTCACGCCGTCCCTACCGGTGGTTCCGGGGCGGCCCCGCAGGCGGCCACCACAGCGGCCACCAGTCCGTCGGCGGTATGGGGGTCGGCCTCAGCCGCCACGGCCAGGCCGGCGGCGCGAGCTGCGTCGGAGGTGACCGGTCCGATGGAGACCACCCAGGTGGGCATGCCCTGGGGTGGGAGGAGATCGAGGGTCGACTGGACGGTCGAAGGTGACGAGAAGACCACCACGTCGGCGTGGCGGGCGGCCGCCACCGCTTCAGGGGCGGGACGGCCGGCCACCGTCCGGTAGGCGACCACCTCGTCGACCAACCACCCCTTGGACCGCAAGCCAGGGGCCAGTACGGCGCGTGCCGCCTCGGCCCGGGGGTACAGGACCGTGCCCCCCACCTCCACCTCCACCTCCACGTCGCCGGAGCTGGCGGGCGACGAGAGGGGTGGACCGGCATCGGGAAACACCGCGGCCAGGGCCTCGGGCAGCGCCACCTCGGGGACCAGCACCGGGGCCATGCCGACGTCAGCCAGGGCCCGGGCGGTGGCCCCACCCACCGCCGCCCAACGAACGGACCGGGGTACGGAGCGGTCACCAAGGGCGGCCACCAGCCGGACCACGGCGTTGGAGGATGTCAACGCCACCCACTGGTAGGCGCCCGAGGCCAGTCTGTGGGCGGCCACCTCGAGAGCGGCTCCGCCGTCGAGGGGGTCGTCGATGGCGATGGCCGGCAGCTCGATGACGGTGGCCCCGAGGTCGGTGAGACGGCCGACCAGCTCGGCAGCCTGGCCCCGGGCCCGGGTCACCACCACCCGTCGCCCGGACAGCGGGGCTGCGCTCACGCCGGAACCGGGCCACCGGCGGCGGCATCGTGGCCGGTCGATCCGAAATCGAGGGCGGCGACCGGGCCCACCACGATGACCGCCGGAGCGGGCAGCTCGACGGCGGCCAGACCGGCCAGCGTGGTCCGGACCACACGCTGGGCGGCTGTCGTTCCCCAGTGGACCACGGCCACCGCCGTGTCGGGGGTGCGGCCGGCGGCCAGCAGGGCGTCGGCGATAGCGGTCCGCTCGGACATCCCCATGAGGATGACCAGTGTCCCGCCCGACCGTCCCAGAGCGTCCCAGTCGACGGGGGCGGGGTCGGACGGGTCTCCCCGGTGGCCGGTGACCACGCTCACCGACGTGGCCAGACCCCGATGGGTGACCGGGATACCGGCCGCCGCCGGCGCGGCCAGGGCCGAGGACACGCCGGGGACGACTTCATAGGCCACGCCGGCGGTGCGCAGGGCCTCAGCCTCCTCGCCCCCACGGCCGAAAACAAAAGGATCGCCGCCTTTGAGCCGGACCACAGCGCGTCCGGCCCGCCCGTGTTCGACCAACTGGGCATTGATGGCTGCCTGGCGGCCCGACTCGCCGGGCAATTTCCCCACGTCGACCAGGACGGCGCCGGCCGGGGCGAGGGCCAGCACTTCGCGGGCGACCAGGCGGTCGTAGATCACGATGTCGGCCCGACCCAGCAGCTCGGCCCCCCGACGGGTGAGAAGGCCGGGGTCACCAGGGCCGGCGCCCACCAGAGCGACCGTCATGTCCCCTCCTGCGCTTCCGGCCCCATCCGGTCACGCTCCGAAACCACGTCATCCCACACGCCCAGCCCGCTTCCCCCGGCCTCGTCGAGCAGGTAGCGGGCCACCGACCGGCCGAGGTCGGCAGGCCGGTCCCCCAAGGCCTGATGGCGAAGGACCACCCGCCCGTCACCCGAGGCCAACATCCCGTTGAGGCGCAGCAAAAGTGGGCCGCCGTCCACCCCGACCATGTCTGGGGAGGCGACCACCTCTGCCGGCGCCACCCCCTCCCGGGCCCCGACCGCCTCCCGCGCCCCCACCGCCTCGGGAGGCTCGACCATCTCGGCGTGAGCTCCGACCGGTAGCGTGCAACCCCCTCCGAGCTCGTCGAGGAAGGCCCTCTCGGCCTCGACCAGTCGTCGGACAGCCGGGTCGTCGATGGCCCCGAGGGCAGCACGGCACACCTCGTCGTCCGAGCGGCACTCGACGGCCAGCGCCCCCTGGCCCACTTGGGGAAGGACCACCGCGGGGTCGAGCACCTCGCTAGCCGTCCCCTCGGCCGACCAGGCCATCCGATCGAGAGCGGCCTGAGCCACCACCACGGCGGACACCCCCCGGGTCTCGACGACGGCCAGGCGGGTGGCCAGGTTGCCCCGAAGTCCGACGAAGGCCAGATCGGGGCGCAGGTGGGCCAGCTGGGCCCGGCGCCGGGCCGACCCGGTGGCCACGGTGGACCCGGTAGGCAGATCACAGAGCCCGCCCCCCACCAGGGTGTCGCGGGGATCGGCCCGCTCGGGAAAGGCGGCCAGGGTGAGCCCGGGGGGAATCAGAGGGGCCGAGGCGGGAAGGTCCTTGGCCGAGTGGACAGCGACGTCGGCCTCCCCGCCGAGGACCGCCCGCTGAACCTCCTTCACGAAAACCCCCTGGCCACCGATGCGGTCGAGGGGGAGGTCGACCTCACGGTCGCCGGTCGTCTCGATCACCACCAGCGACGTGGCCACGCCCACCCGGTCAAGCAGGACGGCCACCCGGTGGGCCTGCCACAGGGCCAACGGCGACCCCCGCGTGGCTAACCGGATCAAGGGACGCTCGGTCACCACGGTCACCGGCCGGCCACCGGTTAGAGGTCGAACAGAGCGCGGAGTGCCTCGACCAGACGTTCACCCCTCGGTGTTCCGGCCGCGTCCTTAAGGGCCACCGTGGGCTGGTGGAGCAGTTTGGCCACCATGGCCCGGGTGACGGCGTCGACCTGCTCCCATTGGTCTTCGGATAGATCGGACCGTTTGGCCCGCTGACGTTCGAGTTCCTCCCGCCGCGCCTCCTCCGCCAGGGATCGGAGGGCAGAGACCATGGGGGCGGCGTCGCGCGCTCGGGAGGCCACCCGGTAGCGCTCGACTTCGTCGGTCACGATGCGCTCGGCCTCCGACACCTCCTCCTGGCGGCCCGACAGGGCGTCGGCCACCGCCGCCCGCAACGTCTCCATGTCCAAGAGGACGATGTTGTCCAGTTCTGAGGCCAGGGGCTCGACGTTGCGGGGCACACCCAGGTCGACGACGAGCAACGGCTCGCCGGGCCGACGTACCGACAGGGCCCGCTCCAGCAGGGGGCGGTGGATGATGGGGTGGCTGGTCCCCACCGAGGTGAACACCACGTCGGCCGAGGCCAGCAGCTGGTCGAGCTGGTCGAGCGGGGCCGAAGCCACCGGGGCGTCCCTCTGGTCGGGGAGCCCGGCCACCAGGTCCTCGCTCCGGTCCGACGTGCGGTTGGCCACCACCACACGGGCCACACCGTGGCCCATGAGGGCCCTGGTCACCCCTTCGCCCATCTCGCCCGCCCCCACCACCAGGACACGGGCACCGGCCAGCCCGCCCCGACGCTGGTCGGCGGCCAGGGCCACCGCCCCGTGGGACAACGAGGTGATGCCCCGGGCGATGGACGTCTCCGAACGGACCCGCTTCCCCGTCTCGACGGCGTGCCGGAAGAGAGCGCCGAGCACGGGACCGGAGACCTTCTCGTCCTGCGCTCGCTCCCAGGCCCGGCGGACCTGTCCCAGCACCTCGGACTCACCGAGGACGGCCGAGTCGAGACCGGCGGCCACCCGGAAGAGATGACTGGTGACGTCGTCGTCGAAGCGGATGGACAGGTACTCGGACAGCGAGTCGACCGAACTGCCGCTCTCCGTGGCCAAAAACTCCTGCAGCTCGGCCACGCCGTCGTGGAAGCGCTCCACCACCGCGTAGACCTCGGTGCGGAGACAGGTCGACAGGATGACCACCTCTGAGAGATTGGACTTGTCCCGGAGACCGCCGAGGGCCTTGGGCAAGGCGCTCTCGGCCACCGTCACCCGGTCCAAGAGGTCGAGAGGGGCGTGCCGCTGCTCGAGCCCGACCACGATCACCGACACGGCGCCGCCCCGACCATCGATCCGCTCGTCGCCTGCCTCACGGGATCATCCCTCGTCGTTGGGCCCCGGTCGGATCCGAGGTTCCGGCGCTGTCCACTCCTCAAGAGTAGGGCGGTCGGCGTCGATTTCCCACACGGCCCTCCGGAGGGGCCGAGGTCGGGGAGCTTCACTCCGATGAATTGCCGCTCAGCCCGATCGAGCGGATGACCGGCATCCGTCCGGCCCCGGGGGCTTCCGTCCGACGTGACTGGTAGAAGCTCATGACCTGGAGTTCGATGCTCAGGTCGACGTAACGAAGCAACACATCGGGAGGGACTTCCAGTACCCGCGGTGCGAAGTTGAGAATCGAGCTCACCCCCGCCCCGACCATCATGTCGGCCACCCGCTGGGCCACCGCTGCCGGGGTGGCGATGACCCCGATGGCCAGAGGGGCGCCGGCCGCGATGAGCGGGAGATCGTCGACGTGCCGCACCTCCACCCCGTCCACCTGCTCGCCGATGATGGCCGGATCGGTGTCCAAGAGGGCGGTCACCGCGAAATTGCGTGAGGCGAACCCCTGGGAACGGGCCAGGGCGCGCCCCAGGTTGCCTATTCCGGCGATCACCACCGGCCAGATCCGGTCCAGTCCGAGCTGGCGGTCGATCTGCTCGATGAGGAAGGCGGCGTCGTAGCCGGCACCCCGGGTGCCGAAGGATCCCAGGAGCGAGAGGTCCTTGCGCACCTTGGCCGCGTTGAGCTGGGCGGCGGAGGCCAAGAGCTCTGAGGACACGGTGGTGGTGCCCGACCGGAGCAGCTCCTCGAGGATGCGCTGGTACACGGGAAGGCGAGCCACGGTGGCTTCGGGGATACGCCGGCGGCCGGATCCGACCGACCCGGTTGGCTGACTCCGGGGCTCCTCGGAGGGCTGGGTGGGCACCGTGGGATCGTAGGACTCCGGTCCGACCGGGGGAAACTCGCTCCGATCCGACCTCAGTGGTCGTGGCTGTGAGCAGGGGTGATGGTGATCTGCCCACCGGCACCGTCGAGACCCATGTACCGGGAGGCCGACCCCTGGTTGAGGACCAGAGCCACCCGGCCGTTGGCGTCGATCATTACGCCCATTTCCTCGGGGGCGAGCTGCCCGAAGGCCTCCACCCGACGGACAACGACGGAAATGGGTTCAGGCTCCCCGGTCGCCTCTCCTCCGTCGTCGGCCGGCCAGGACACGGTGGCCATGGCCCCCACTCTCAGTCCGATGGCCTCCAAGGCCGGTGCGGTCAAGCCCAACTGGACGTTGCCGAACCGGTCGATCCACGAGACCGGGGCCGACACGGCCGGTTGGGTCGCGCCGCCCATCGAAGCTGTGTCGCCCATCGAAGCTGTGTCGCCCGTCGACCCTGCATCTCCCGGTGACCCTGTCCCCGTCGACCGCCGGTGGCTCGACCCCCCGCCTTCGGCTCCCACCAGCGCGGCCGGGTCGACGGCCGTCCATAGCCGCGGATCACCCCCCGCCACCAGATGGGCGGCAGCAGGGGCAAAGACGTCCCTGCCGTCGAACGTCCGGCCGGTGGCGTACCCCTCGGTGGCCGGTCCCCGACCTCCCCCGCCGGCACCACCGATGATCCACGCTTCGCCTACTCCGCCCCACCAGCCGGCCGCCGGCAGCAGGAGGCCGTTGTCGGGCCCGACCATCCACTGCCGGCCCGTCCGGGAGCCGGCCGTCACCGGCGGTGCGGACGGCCACCGCCCGGCGTTCGCTGCCCACCCCGGGGTCGACCACGGCCAGCACCACGCCCGACCCCAGCGACGGGGCGCAGCGCACCAGCATGTCGGCGCCGGCCCCGACGTCGAAGGGGGGGACCTGATGGGAGAGGTCGATCACCGGTACGCCGGGGGCCAGGCGGTGGAGGACGGCTGTGGACCACGCCTACGAACTCGTCGGCCGTCCCGTAGTCGGAGAGGAAGAAGACCGCCCCCGGGGTCTCCACCATGTCATCACCTGTTGGGCCGAGCCCGCCGGCCTCTCGCCGTCCTCAACGCCCGAGCTGACGGGAGCGCTCGGTGGCGGCCGCCACCGCCTCGATGAAAGCAGAGCGGACGGCTTTGAACTCGAGCGTGCGCAGGGCTGCCGCCGTGGTCCCCCCGGGGGATGTCACCGCGGCCCGGAGCTCGCTGGGCTCCTCGCCGGTTTCGGCCATCATCCGTGCCGACCCGAGGAAGGTGTCCACCACCAGGCGCCGGCTGATGTCGCGGGTCAGGCCGGCGGCCACCCCGGCGTCGATCATGGCTTCGGCCACCAGAAAAATGTAGGCCGGTCCCGATCCGGACAGGCCGGTCACGGCGTCGAGATACCGCTCGGGCAGCCGCACGACCGAGCCGACCGCGGCGAGGATCCCCTCGGCCCAGTCGAGGTCGGCCGATGTGGCGACGCTCCCGCCGGACATGCCGGCCACACCCCCACCGATCAGGGCGGGGGTGTTCGGCATGGCCCGGACCACCACACTGCCCGGGGCCAGACATTCCTCCAGACGGCTCGACGAGAGGCCGGCGACGATCGACAGCACCCGGGTCACCCCGGCGGCGGCCAGCGTGCGGAGCACCGCCTCGGCCACGTCGGGCTTGACGGCCAGGACCGCGCCCTCGGCCGGCACGGGGGCCTCGACCACCGACAGACCGGGGTGGGCCTCGGTCAGGACCCGGCGCCGCACGGGATCCGGGTCGGTGACCACGATGTCCCCGACAGGAGCCCACTGTGCCCCGATCAACCCGGTGACCAGGGCCACGCCCATCTTTCCCCCACCCACGATGAGAAGTCGGGGGGCCATCAGCCGTTGGCCATCCGGGCCGACGGGGGCCGGCGTCGGTAGCGGCCCTCGTAACCGATGGTCATGGCCGTCGGAAAGCAATCGTCGGTGGTGGCCAGGGACCCTCCCATGATGCGATCCAGCTCTTCGTCGTCGACCCGCTCCACCGGAACCCGCCCCACCAGGTAGACGGCGTCCTCCGGTCCCAGGGCGAAGGACATCCCGAGGAGATCGGCATTCTTCTTGAGGAGGTACTCCCAGGTGGCCTCGACGTTGGTTTCCGGCGCCGGCATGAACTGCGTCTCGTGGTGGAGGGTGCGCTGTCGGAGGGTCAACCACACGGTCACGAACTCCTTCTCGTCACCCCGCAGCCGCAGATACCAACGGGGTGCTCCGGTGACCGGGTCACCCCCCGGCTGGCGGTCCACGGCCACCAGCGCGGTACCCTCACCCAACTCCCGCTCCCCCCAGGCGTCGATGACGGCACACACGGCATTGCGTTCCTCAGGGCCGAGGATGCCGCTCCATCGGTCGGTCATGTGCACTCGACGAGACGGCCCAGCGTGAGCTCGGCGTAGATCTCCCGGAGCAGGTGTGCAGCCCGCGCCCAGGTGTAGCGCCGGGCCCGCATCACCGCCCCGGTGCTCAGCCGCTCGGCCAACAGCGGCTCGGCCAGGATCTGGCGCACCCAGGCAGCGAAGGACTCGGGAGTGGCGTCCTCGACCAGGTAGCCGGTGCGCCCGTGGTCGATGAGGCTGCGCAGGCCGCCCACATCGGAGGCGACGACCGGGGCGCCGCAGGCGGCGGCCTCGAGGGCCACCAGTCCAAACGACTCGGAGCGACTGGGAACCAGACAGACGTCGGCGGCCCGGTAGTAGGTGGAGAGCAGCTCGTGGGGCCGGGGCGGTACGAAGACCACCCGGTCCTCAAGGTCGAGCTCCTCGACCAGAGCGGCCAACCGCTGCATTTCGGCCTCGCCATGGGGACCGCTCGGCCCTCCGACGAGCACCAGACGGACATCGGGGTGGTCGGGACGGAGCGAGGCCAGGGCACGCACGGCCACCCCGGCGCCCTTGAGGGGTTGGACCCGCCCGACGAAGAGCAGGAGGGGGCCCTCTTCGGCCAGGCCCAAGGCCCGACGGGCCTGCCCGCGCTCCCCCGGCCCGAAGAAGGCGTGATCGACACCGGGGGCCACGATGCGGATACGCGACGGGTCGGCGTGGTAGAGGTCGGATATCTGGGCAGCCTCCACCGAGCACGAGGCCAACACCGTGTCAGAGCAACGGATGATGGTGGCCTCGGCTTCCGCCCGCTGATGGTGGGAGTCGGCTTCCACCTCTTCGGGGCTGAACTCGGCCTTGACACGGTCGAGCGTATGGAAGGTGGACACCAGGGGCAGGTTCAACTGGTGCTTGATCATGTGGCCGGCCACCCCGCTCAGCCAGTAGTTGGCATGCACGGCGTCGTAGGGGACGTCGCCCTCGCCCAAGGTGCCGGCCGATCCCATCCGCTTCAGCACACCGTCAGCGAACTCCTCGACCACTTTGGGTAGCGCTTCTTTGGGAATGGAGCGGGGCGGGCCGGCGGAGACGTGGTGCACACGCAGACCCGGCTCGATGTCGACAATGGCCGGCAGGTCATCGGCCCAGGCTCGGGTGAACACATCGCACTCCGCTCCGGTGCGGGCCAGTGCGGCCGACAACTCCCGCACGTAGACGTTCATGCCACCGCTGTCGCCCGTGCCCGGCTGGGCCAGCGGCGAAGTATGGAGGGAGAGAACAGCCAGACGCTTCATGCGTCAGCGATCCTAATGGCGAGCCGAGATCATCCCGCTTCGGCCGAAGAACCGCTCCCACCAGGGACGTTACCGGGCGAGGCACCGGCTACGCCAGGGTCTTCGGCCAGCTGACGGTGCCGATCGCCCGGGGTCGGCGCCGGCGGCGCGGCAGCCTGATCATCGTTTTCGTGGCGGAAGGAGAGGTAGATCCGCATCATGGCCTGCCGCTGATCCTCGGTCAGATGGTGGTCGGCGAAGATGTGGCGGGAGAGATCAGTGTCGCCGTCCGGCTTCTCCAGAATCCCGGCCTGCACGTAGAGGGTCTCGGCCGAAATGCGCAATGCCTTGGCGATCTGCTGGAGGATCTCGGCCGACGGTCGCCTGAGCCCGCGCTCGATCTGACTCAGGTACGGGTTGGAGATACCGGCCAGCTCGGACAGCCGGCGGAGCGAGAGGCGGGCCGAACTCCGCTGTTCGCGGATGAACGATCCGAGCTCGATGAACCTCTCGGGGAGCTCCTTTACGAACGGGGTGCCTTCCATCCGGCTCGATTGATCCCGGGATGCGGCCGCGGTGGAGTCGGCCGCCCGGGGAACCGCCTTCAACAGATCCGTCCCCTCATGGGGTGGGCGTCGGGAAGGCGGCACACCGGGCCGTCACGAAAGCAGGCCGTCCACGGAGGCGCGCCCGGTCTTGTGCCGCTCGACCAGCTCGGCCTGCAGGGTGTCGATGCGCACGTGCAGAGCCCGCCGGTCCAGAGACACCCGGTTTTCGAGCGCCTCGAGCCGACCAGCCAGATCGCGCAGCTGACCGGCGTCCATCCCGTCCAGCGAGCCGATCTCGTCGGCCCCGAGCACGTCATCGAGCTCGGCGGTGAGGTCCGACCCTTCGGTGTCGGGGGCGAGGAGCATGGGCAGGTGCTCGGGCCCCGGTGGACGTCCGGGCCCGGCGCTCAGAATTCCCGGGAGGCTGTCGACCAGCGAAGCGAGATCGGGCGGACCGTCGGCGTCGACGTACTCGAGATAGGTGTGGACGATGTCCAGTCGACCCTGGATGAGCCGGCGCAGATAGGAGAGCCCGACTTCGGTCTGCTGACACTCGGTCCGCATGGCGCGGATCTCCTCCAGCGAGCGACTTTCGATGCCGTCGAGGTAGGGGCTGGTCAGAATACGGTTGAGGTCGTCCCGGGGGGTAGCCATCACGCCCGATGGTACTCCTCCGGCCAGGGACCGGGACCGCTCCTGGCCGCCGGCGCGTAGCGGTAGACGGCCCGCCCCACCACCAACGTTCGGTCCAACGGGCCGAATGTCCGGCTGTCGGTGCTGGCCCCGGTGGCGTCGCCCGCCACCTCCAGCCTTCCCCGGCGACGATCGACCCCGACCACTCTCTTGATCAGGATCCGGGCCGGGAGGCGGGGATCCCGGACGGCGACGACCGATCCCGGCTTCGGCCAGGGCTGCGGCAGCCATGGCGTACCCACGACCAGGAGGCGATCACCGGCCCGCAGGGCGGGGGCCATGGATGTGCCGGTCACCTCTACCCGGTGCACGGACCGCCACAGGAGGCGACACACAACAGCAACGGTGGCCAACCAGAGGACACTCGTCAGCCTTCGCCGCTCCGTTCTCGCCTCTCGCCGTCCGCCTCCCGTCGCCACGCTTCTCAACCCCATGGCGAGAGGCTTCTCGACCCCATCGGCAAAGACGACGACCGCAGGAGCGGCCGACAGGAGGAGTCGCCCTCTGGTCGACGCCGTCGGTGCCTTCGAGGTCGGCAAGTTCGCTGCGCCCCGAACCTGGGTATTGTGACCAGGGAGGACCGAGAGGTCCGCACCGTTGCAGTCCGTATCAGAGTTGTCTGCTGGACCGTCGTACCTGCCGATGAAAACGCCGACGAAAAGGAGCACCCATGCGCATTGCAGACCATCTGCTGGCCACCCTCGACCGGATCTCCCCGCCCACGGTGGTGCACGCCCACTGCGATCTGCCCTGCGGTGTCTACGACCCGGCCCAGGCCCGCATCGAGGCCGAGTCGGTCAAAGGGACCATCGAAAAGTACAACGCCTCGAACGACGATGAATTCAAGATCAGGGCCATTCTCATCAAGGAGGAGCGGGCTGATCTGGTCAAGCACCATCTCTGGGTTCTGTGGACCGACTACTTCAAGCCCGAGCATCTCGAGAAGTACCCGGATCTCCACGACATCTTCTGGAAGGCCACCAAGAAGGCCGGCGAGGTGAAGAAGACCACCGACGTCAAAGTGGCTGACGAGCTGCTGGCCCAGATCGCCCAGATCGACAAGATCTTCTGGGACACCAAGAAGTAGGGCGGTCACGGGAGGGCTGACGGGGGCCTGGGCCGGCGCCGGCTGTTCAGGCGCTCACCGCCATGCAGGAGGCGCACGCCTGAGATGTCGGGGCGACCTCCAGCTGGTCGTCATGGATGACCGACCCACACGTTTGACACTGTCCGTACGTCCCGTCATCCAGACGGACCAGGGCCCGCTCGACCTGGTCGAGGACGTTCTCCACGTGGGCCAGAGCCTCCTCGGGCGGAGTCGCCGCGGGGTCCGCCGACGGCAGCGCCTCCCCCGCAGGGGTGGACGGGTCCAGCTCGGATCCGTGTTGGTCGACACCGGTTCCGGCCCCGGGCCGGTCGGCGTCGATGAAGGCTTCGATTTCAGTGTCGCCGGAGGGTCCGAAGTCGGCCCAGTCGTTAGGCATGCGCGCCATCGTACCCGTCGGACCCATGCCCACCCCGTAGGGTGAGGCTGTGCCGGTGCCTACCTCGTAGGGTGAGCCTGTGGAGCCGACGACCGGAGCCGGTGCTCCCCGCCATCCCGATCCCGCTGATGCCTTGGCCGAACTGGTCGGCGCCGGTCAGCTGGTCCCGTGCCTGGACGGGGTGATGCGACCCGCCGTCGAACTGGATCAGGCGGCCTCCACGCAGGCCCTCCTTCCGGTAGCGGCACGGGTCGAGGCCTTCTTGCCCTGGTACTCGAGTGTCCATCGAGGAGCCGGATTCCGCTCCCGCCGTGCCACAGCTGCGTACGAGGAGGCCCGGCAGGCCGTGCTGGCTTTCGCCGGCCGGCCTGCCGATGGGATGGACGTGGCCATCCTGTGCCGCAACACCACCGAGGCCATCAACCATCTGGCCTACCGACTGGACCTCGACTCCACCGACATCGTGGTGACAACGGTCGTCGAGCACCACGCCAACCTGCTGCCCTGGGGACGTGTGGCCGAACGCCGGTATGTCGAGTGTTCAGCCGAAGGGACCTTCACGGTGGAGGACGTGTGTGCGGCCCTCGATGCCGGCCATCGCCCACCGGCCCTGTTGGCGGTCACCGGGGCTTCCAACGTGACCGGGTGGTTGCCCCCTCTGGAAGAAATTATCGGGGCCGCCCACCAACGAGGTGTCGAGGTGGTTGTCGACGCCGCCCAACTGGCGGCGCACCGCCCCCTTCCGGCCGATGCCGACTACCTGGCCTTCAGCGGGCACAAGCTCTACGCCCCGTTCGGCTCGGGCGCGCTGATCGGTCCCCGCAAGCGATTCGAGACAGGTGATCCGTTTCTGGCCGGAGGCGGCGCCGTCGATCTGGTCGGACTGGACGAGGTGATCTGGACCGCTCCCCCCGACCGGGAGGAGGCAGGGTCACCCAACGTGATCGGCGCTGTGGCTCTTCATGCCGCCATCGAGGCGCTGGGCGCCCTCGGCTGGACATCGATCATCGACCACGAGCGCGCCTTGGCCAGCCGCCTGATCAGCGGCTTGGCCGCCATCGAGGGAGTACGTGTCCTCGGGCCGGCCGGATCCGCTGACCGCGGATCGGAGCCCGGCGGCCCTCCGGTCGAGACTCTGCCGGTGGCTGCCTTCACCGTCGGTGGAATGCACCACGCTCTGGTGGCCGCGCGTCTCAGCGCCGAGTAC
Organism: uncultured Acidimicrobiaceae bacterium; assembly: GCA_963727955.1. Taxonomy (GTDB): domain Bacteria; phylum Actinomycetota; class Acidimicrobiia; order Acidimicrobiales; family RAAP-2; genus Bog-756. The sequence goes on along the minus strand of CAVSII010000007.1, from coordinate 43,168 downwards.
GGCATCGCCGTACGACATGGCTGCTTCTGCGCCCACCCCTATGTCGTGCGGCTCCTGGGCCTGGCCGATACCGATGTACGCGCCTACCGCAACGACGTGCTCCGCGGCGACCATCGAAGGGTCCCCGGGGCGGTACGAGCCAGTGGCGGCCTGGGGACGTCCGGGGAGGACATCGACGGGCTGGTATCGGCCGTGACGGAATTGGCCGCCGGTCGTCCTGCGCCGGTGCCCTACCAGCAGGACCCGGCGACCGGTGATTTCTTTCCCATTACCGATCAGCCCGAGTGGCGCAACGCGGCGCTCGAACACGGCACCGCCTGTGCCCGGGGCTGACAGGCCGACGAGGGAAAACGGGGAAAGGTCGGTGACCACCTACGATGGCCCGCTCGTGGTCCCCCGTGCTCGTCGACGACAATCCGCCCATACCTCCATGGCGGTCAAACGCCGAAGCTTCCATAGGCCGGGCAGATGCCCGCGGCCAGGTCGGGGGGCCGTCGTGGCCATGGGCCCACCCGCCAACCCGGGCAGGACGATTGCGCCGACATTTGCACTCTTTCTCGTCGGCGTGGGCGCTCTCTTCCTCGGAGGGTGCACGTCGGGGTCGGCCGCGGCCACACCGACGACTCCGACCGCCTACGTGGCTACCGGGGCCAGTGTGGCCAACCCCGGCGACACGGTGGCCGTCGTGGACACGGTGACCTCCCGGCTCCAAAAACCGATCACCACTGGGACCCTTCCCTCCGCCCTGGCTGTCACCCCCGATGGCAAGGATGTGCTGGTGGCCAACAAGGGAGTGGACACGGTCTCGGAGATCGACGTGGCCACCGGGACCGTCGTTCGCCAGGCCACCGTCGGTGTCGAACCAGACGCCGTGGCTGTTACCCCTAACGGCACCCTGGCCCTGGTGGCCAACTTCGACGACAACACCGTCACCCCGCTGAGCCTCCCTTCGCTTCGGGCCGGCCGGCCCATTGCTGTAGGAAGACAGCCGGTGTCTATCGCCGTCTCCCCCACCGGAACTCTGGCGCTGGTGTCCGACTACGAGGATGGGACCGTCACACCCATCTCGCTCCCAACGCTGGTCCCCCGGCCGGCGGTCAGCGTCGGAGAGGAACCGATCGCCGTCTACATCACGCCCGGCGGGGCGACCGCGTTGGTGGCGGACTTCCAGACGACTTCGGTCACGCCGGTCAACCTCGCCTCCATGACGCCGGGAGCGGCCATCGGCGTGGGTGGCAACCCCACCGACATCGCCGGGGCCCCGGGGTCGGGTACGGCCTACGTGAGCGGCGGCGACAACGTGACGCCGATCGACCTGGCCACCCTGACCTCCGGCACGGCCATCAACGTCGGGACCACGGCCGAGGCACTGGCGGTGGCGCCCGGGGAGGCGACGGCGTGGGTGTGCGGCGCCAATGGTGTGCTCGTCCACGTGGACCTGGCTGACGGAAAGGTGATCAGACAGGTCCGCGTCGGAAACCAGCCGTCGGCAGTGGTCATCGCCACTGGCGGGGCCTCGACCTGAAAGAGCCCGGGCGCTCCATTGGGCCGGACCGGCGCAGGTGCGTCCGCCGAAGGGTCAGCCGTCGGCGGGTGCCTGCACCACCATGAAGGAAACAGCTCGACGAAGGGTGAACCCTAGGCGCTGGTAGAGACGGATGGCGCCGACGTTGTCGCTGGCTGCGTGCAGGAAGGGAACGGCTCCCCGGTCGGTGGCGGCGGACATGACGGTCCGGACCAGGAGCTCTGCCAAGCCTTGACCGCGGTGGGCGGGATCGGTGGCCACCGCGCTGATCTCGACGTACCCGGGAGGCTGCAGGCGCTCGCCGGCCATAGCCACCAGGCGGCCCTCTCGCCTGATACCGACGTAGCCCCCGAACCCGATGGTGCCGGCGAGGAACGGCCCCGGCTGGGTCTCCGCCACCAGGGCCAGCATGTCCCGAACGTCTCCCTCCCCGAGCACCACCGGCACCTCCTCCGGCGGTGGACCCGATGACGCAGCGGTCGAGGTCCGGTCGGGCCCCTCGCTGACCATCTGGACTCCCGGAATGTCAAGGACCAGCCGCCAGCCGGTCGGTGGCTGTCCTGTCTCTCCAGTCAGGGCCACCGTCCCTCCCGAGCCGACCAGGTCGGCCATGTGCCGCCAGTGCTCGCCTGTGGGGGCAACCGGGAATGCACCGAAAGGAGAAACATCAGGACGGAATCGGGCAGCCAGCGGCGTGGCAATTCCCAGGTTCCGTTGCTGGCCGGCGAGAGCCCACCACACGGGATTATCGAGCTCTGACACCGGCGGTTGCTCCTGGTTGGATCGTCGTCTGTTACCCCGATCATCGCACCCGGTCGGCGGCGGCCACGAACTCGAGAGGCGTGACCACGGCACGCTCGGCGGTGGATGGAGGCAACAGAACTCTCCGGGCCGGGCGAGACCGGACCCGATCGTGGCCGGCGATGAGCGTTCGTCCATCCCCAAGGAGGGACCCGATACGCTCCTCGACGGGCCGTTAGCTCATCGGGTAGAGCAGGGGACTTTTAATCCCAAGGTGGCGAGATCGAGACTCGCACGGCCCACCTAGTTATCGGGCTCTTGTGAGCTGCGATCACTCGGGACTGTCCCATTATCGCGGTTAAACGGGCGAACCTGATCCCCAACGCACTTGCGGGGCACCGTACCCGAGCGGTCTCCGGCGGTTCCTGTCGGTCCGATCAGCACAGAACCCTGGCCGATCCTCGCGAATATCGGTCGTCTTATCTCGCCCGGTTGAGATCGCTAGGTGGGGAGGACGAGTTGAAGTTGGGTTTGACTCCCCGAGTTTCTGCAGGGCTCATCACCGGCGAATCCGTGTCTCATGGAGCACCCGCCCGTACTATCGCATTGCATGGGTGCCTACTGGGGTCTCCGAGGAGGCTTACATTTTCGATCCAGTGAAACATCATGCCGTCGTCATAGCTGTCTAACGGGATCGATTCGAGATTCAGATGAGGCTCCTTCGCTCATACGTAGACGCAACCCAACAGCAGTCTTTTTGATGGCCTTTGCGTTAGCCTGTTTCGGATTAGTCACCGGCTGCGCTTCGCCGTCGGGTCACGCGGCTTCTCCACGTCGGGCGATGGAGCACTGGGTGTCCAGTTGGACGGCAAGCCCCACCGACGCATCGGCTCCGGTGGACGCCGCTTTGTTAGCTGTGCCGCGCATGCTGAACGACCAGACGCTACGGATGGTGGTCACTCCGCACCTGGGCGGGGACGTGCTCCGGGTACACCTCTCCCTCTGTGTCAACCTTCAGTGAGACGGGTCTTGCTACCGAATCAATGAGCTGAGGGCGGAGAAGGAATTCTCCCATGACTACGACAATCAACCACCTTGCCGACTCGCGCCTGCATGCTGGTCCGATGGACGACACAGCCCCACCGGACCCCGAGGTCCCCGAGCGCTCCTCGGGCCGACGTCAGTTCTCGGCCAAGTACAAGACCAAGATCCTGGCCGAGTATGACGGCCTCGACAGAGCTGGTCGGGGAGCATTGCTCCGACGTGAGGGTCTGTACTCCTCGCTGATCATCAACTGGCGCCGGCAGCGAGACGAGGGCCCAGCGGCCCTGGCCCGACCGGCAGGCCGTCAGAAGGCCGATCCCCGGGATCGTGAGATTGCCCGCCTGGAGCGGCAGGTCCAACGGCTAACCGGTGATCTCGACAAGTCGAGACAGGTCGTCGAGATCCAGGGAAAACTTTCCGCGCTGTTGGAGTCACTCGCCACGGACAGCACAGCGGAGAACGGCGAATCGAGATGATCGATGACGCAGTCGAGAAGATGGCTCCGTTGGTGGGCCGGGACGCGGCGTTGACAGCGGTCGGGGTGGACCGGGCCACCTGGTATCGCCGGCACCGCAAGAGCCCGAAACTGGCGCGGCCCGAGCGGATGGCCACGCCCCAGCCCCGGGCCCTCAGCCCGGTCGAGCGTAAACAGATCAGAGCACTCCTCGAGTCCGACGAGTTCGTCGACGAGGCACCGGCCACCGTCTACGCCAAGCTCTTGGACCAGGGCATCTACCTGGGATCGGTCTCCACCATGTACCGGATCCTCCACGAGCACGACGAGGTCCGTGAACGACGACGCCAAGCCACCCACCCAGCCCACAAGAAGCCCGAGCTCATCGCCACCACCCCGAATTCGGTATGGAGCTGGGACATCACCAAGCTGCACGGACCGGCCAAGTGGACCTACTACTACCTCTACGTGATCCTGGACATCTACAGCCGCTACGCCGTGGGCTGGATGCTGGCTCGGGTGGAACGGGCCGAGCTGTCCAAGCGACTGATCACCGACACCATCGTCAAACAGGGCGTGGCCAAGGATCAGCTCACCCTGCACTCCGACCGGGGGTCACCGATGATCGCCAAACCAGTGGCCCACCTGTTGGCCGACCTCGGGGTGACCAAGTCCCACAGTCGGCCCCACGTGAGCAACGACAACCCGTACTCGGAATCGCAATTCCGAACCTTCAAGTACCGACCGGACTTCCCCGACCGGTTCGGCAGCTTCGAGGATGCCCGCGCCCACTGTGCCCGATTCTTCGGCTGGTACAACGACGACCACCGGCATTCGGGCATCGGCCTGCACACTCCGGCTGATGTCCACTACGGCCGGGCCGAAGCGATCCGAGATCGACGTGGAGTGGTCCTCCTGGACGCTTACGCCGAGCACCCCGAGCGGTTCGTTCGCAAACCCCCGGCCCCACCGGCCGTCCCGACCATCGCGTGGATCAACGAACCGGAAGCGGAGGCTGCCGAGTCACTGAATCGATGAACAATCTGTCTCAATAAGGTTGACAGGCACCGTCTCGAACCGGTTCGGATCGACACCGCTGACCTTTGGTCACGTGACGATCGGCCGTGACGGTCGAAGCGGCGTCGTTGATATCAGGCCAGTCACCTTCGACAGCAATGAAACAGTGGTCGCTCAGCCAGGGGTCGACGTCACCAGTGACCCTGTACGGTTCGCCTTCGCGGCGTTCACTCCATTAGCTGTGAGCATGTTCCTACCAGACCAGGAAGGGCCCCCCACCAAGCATTGGAACGCCAATGCCACCTCCCGTTACTCATCACCAGGCAGTGGTGACCTTTCGGGTAACCCCAGCGATTCCGACTTCCCCGACATGACTGAGTCGTGGTTCTACCTAGACGAAATCGACGTCGAGGCTCCTCTCAGGATTCACTGCATCGTCGCGTTCGGGGACTCCATCACGGACGGCTTCGTCGCATCCAATTCGCAGAGCATCCCGGTCAGCCTCAAGGTGGCCGACAAGAACGGACGTTACCCTGACGATCTGCAGAGACGCCTGACCACATCGCACATTCCTATCTCAGTCGTCAACGCTGGGATTGGCGAGAACCAGGTCCTCACTGATTCGGTCGTCGGCCTCGGCGGTCCGAGTGCCTTACACCGTTTCCGGACGGATGCCTTGGACCTTCCGGGGTGCACTGGTGTGTTGTTCGTGGAAGGGATTAATGATCTCGGACTGTCCGACAGGACCGCCTCTCAGCTCGTCAACGGTTACGAAGAAATCATCAATATGGGACACGCTGCCGGGAAGAAGGTCTGGCTCGGGACACTTCCCCCGGCATCCAACGCCACGGTTGATGGAACGCGGCAGGCGCCCCACAGCGAGATGTATAGGCGGCAGATCAATGCTTGGATACGCTCCCAACACCTGGCCAACGGAGTGGTGGACTTCGACCGGGCTCTTCGAGACCCCTCCAACCCTGCCGTGATGAATCCTGCCTATGTGGGCCCCGACAACCTGCACCCGAACCTTCTCGGTTACCACGTTATGCCGGAGGCAGTGCCTCTGTCGATGCTTCAGGGCTGAGGCGGGATTTGAACCCGTTATGCGGGGGGGCCTCGGCGTTGGCGATCATTGGAACCCTAGATTCAGCCCGAAAATGCGTCCGTGGACGCACAGCCAATGACGCCCCCGAGCGCCTCAGCCGAGCCAGCTGAGGATTCCTCAGAATCAGTGGAGCCTCAGCCACCAGAGCTGAATCTGTGGCCCTCAGTGCGATGGCGGACGTACCTGAGGAGATTTCGGAAAGTCTGAAAGCTTGTGTCGAGCCGAAGCCGTAGGTGCCGAAAATGTTATCCGGCCGTCAACCTAGACTTTCGTAAACGCGATCCCGGCGACGAAGATGGAACGTGGCGCTCCATTGTATTACGTTGCCTACCGTCGCATGCTTCCGTCGGGTCGGATCGGGAGGTACCCCCACCCCCGCACGCTGCCGGTGTGGGCCATCTTCCCCCGGTCGATGTCGACGTCCCACGCCGGCCACCTTCTGAGAATCTCCTCCAGGGCGACCCTCCCTTCCAACCGGGCCAAGGCAGCGCCGAGGCAGAAGTGGAGCCCGAAGCCGAAGGAAAGATGAGGTCCCTCGTGACGGTGGAGGTCGAACTCGTCGGGCTTGGCGAAGTGGCGCTCGTCCCGATTGGCGGCGCCGTTGAGGAGCAGCATCGTCGACCCCTCAGGCACGATCGTCCCTCGCACATCGATGTCGTGCTGAACGTACCGCCCCTGCACCGGCGAGGGTGACTCAAGGCGGAGGATCTCCTCGACAGCGATCGGGACCAGCGATGGGTCTTCAACGAGCAGGTGGCGCTGCTTCGGGTGATGAGCCAGGAGTTGCATGGTGAAGCCGATGAGGCGCGTGGCCGTCTCGTTGCCGGCGCCGGCAACCATGCTGGCATAGGTGACCACCTCGTCGCGCGTGAGCGGACGCCGCGAGCCGTCGGGGTCGTCGACTTCAGCGTTCAGCAGCTGGGTCATGAGATCGTCGGACGGGTTGCGCGAGCGCCAGTCGACGTAGTCTGCGAGCACGGACAGGATCTCGTCGAACGAGGACTGGTCGAAGGCGACTGGCGAGCCGTCGGTGGCGAGCACCTCGTCGGTCCGCTTGCGGTAGGCGAGCTGATCGGCCTCGGGAATGCCGAACAGGGACCCGATGGTCCGAAGCGGGACCTCCACACCGAACTCACCGATGATGTCGAACTCGTCCCGACCGACCAACGCGTCCAGCGCGCTAACGCAGTAACTGCGGACGAGGGGCTCGAGATCGAGCATGCGTCTCGGCGTGAATACCCGCGCAAGTAGGGCTCGGTGGGCGTCGTGGATGGGCGGATCCTCGAAGAGGACGATCCCAGGCGGAATCTCGACGCCGGCGCTAATAATCTCGAGGACCGTACCTCGGCCGGATCGATAGGTGTCCCAGTCGACAAGAGCAGGCTTGACGTCTTCCCACCTACTCAACGCGTAGAAGTCGAGATCCTCGTTCCGATACAAGGGAGATTCGTCCCGAAGCCGCCGCCAGGTCGGATACGGATCGCGGTCGATGTCCAGGTCGTAAGGGTCGTAGTGGATGGCTGGAGCGGGGGATGCTGGGGTCATGGGCCTCCTTGGATCGAGACGTCAGCGACCCGGATGACGGGTGCCATACAGGGGCTGGTTGGGCACGCCCGGAAACAAGCGGGCCGTCGGGCCCGCTTTCTCCCAACCCTCCAACTTCGCGGTGAGATGAGGGGCGAAGACCGCGCCGTAAAGCAGATTTGAGATGACAACGACACCTATGACGGACAGGACGGTGGATCGAAGATGGCTCGTCGACCTCGCGTCGGCCCAGGTCTCGATCACGGTGCGCCCTTCGGGATCCGTTCGTCCGAGGATGTAGGCGAAGACCATCATCATCACGCCCATGGCCAGGGCGTCGTAGAGGGGGTACTGGTGCTTGGTCCCCTGCCACAGGGCAAGCCCGGGGATCACGCGGCCGTAGTAGAAGACGCCGAGCCGGGCACCCAGAATCCCGTTGAAGAGAAAGGCCCAGAGGAAGCCAACGACAAGCCCAACGGTGAGAAGGGTGGTCGGTCTGCGCCAGTAGAACCTCAAGCTCAGCCAACGCCCGAGAGCGGCAGCGGTCAGGGCAGGCGTCACAAAATAGGCGATGTAGCCGACGGGTACCGACGCAGGCAGCCCACCCCATGTCATGTCCAAGGGCCACCATGACGGCATGCGGGGGATGGCGGGAGCGAACTGGGCGAAGACCGCCCAGTCGTACGGCGCCTCGATCCAGGAGATTGAGATCGCCGCGATACAGACGAGCAAAAGCGGGTGAAGACGGCGCCTGCGATAGGTGAGATACCCGCCGATTGCGACGAATGCGAGCCCGCCGATGTAGGCGAAGCCGATGGACGCCTTCAGTAAAGGTGTCAACTCATGACTCATCGGTTGCGCTTTTTCCTCGGGGAACGACGAGCTTCAGGGTCGTAGCGAAGCACCAGGCCGAAGATGACGATGATGAGTCCGAATAGCGTGCCCAGCATGATAACTGCGCCCATGCCCGGACCCCTTCGACGCGAACAATAGAACCTTAGATAGTGCACACTATCTTAGCCCGACCGCCAAACGCAGTTCGAGGAGCGACCGACCGTGCCCCAGCGACCTTCGACTAAGAAACAGATGGTGGCGGATGTAGCAACCCAAGCAACGCGCCGCCCCCGTGGCGAGCCGCGGCGACTCCTGCTTGACGCCGCACGCGACCTCTTCGCCCGCCAGGACTACCGCAGCACGACGACGCGCGAAATCGCCGAGGCCGCCGGTGTCACTGAATATCTGCTCTTCCGTCACTTCGGCTCGAAGGCGGCCCTGTTCCGCGAAGCCCTGGTCCTTCCCTTCACCAGCTTCGTCGACGAGTTCGGCCATACGTGGCGGGCGGTCGTCCCCGAGGAGACTGACGAGGACGAGCTGGCCCGGCATTTCGTCGGCGAGCTTTACGACGTGTTCGTCGAACATCGAGGTCTGGTCGTAACCCTCCTGGCATCCGAGGTTCTGAGCGAGGAGGAGATAGCTGATGCCGGCATCGCCGATATCCGGCGGGCACTTGCCCTCCTTGGCCGGATCAGCGGCGAAGGTATGGACATCCGGGGGATGCGGTCGAGCCACCCAGACCTGGCGGCCCACTCGACGGTGGCGATGATCGCCGGAATGGCGGCGTTGCATTCAACCTTCTTCGGAGCCAAGCCACCGTCGAGGAAGGCAATCGTCGAAGAGCTCACGCAGGCCGTCCTTCACGGTTTCCTGCATCGACAGGGCTGAACAGCCACCGTGGAGGCGGTGACGACCGTTGTTGCGTCCACCTGGCACACTGAATGCTGCGAAGGTCCTGACGTAACCGCTCCCGCCAATGGGTGCCGGTCGGACCAGGCTCTGAACGCGGTGGCCTACGAGGGCATCCCGCCCGCCCACTTGAGGAGCGAACCCCCGTCGACCCGGATCTGCTGGCCGGTGATGTACCTCGCCTCCTCAGATGCCAGGAACACCGCGAGGTTGGCGATGTCTTCCGGCTCGACCCAAGGGATCGGCATGGCCTGAAATAAGGGAAAGGTCAACTCGGCGTCCTCCCGTGTCGGATCCTCGAGGTCGGGTCGGAACACCTTGTACAACTCCTTGTTGTGGAGAAGATGGGTGTTGCAGTTGGTGGGATGGATGCAATTGACCCGGATGAATCGGTGCGCCAGGTGCAGTGCCATCTGCTCGGTGTACTGCTGCATCACCTGCTTGGACCATTGATAGCCGGCACCGCCGGGGCCAAAGGAAGGGTGCGTCGTGGCGCCGGTGATCATGCCAGCTGTGGATCCCGTGAGGATAATGGAGCCGTGGTCCGCCAGGTCGCTGTGTGACACGGCGACGGTGTTCATCACGCCAATGAGGTCAACGTCAGTGGCATCGACAAAGTCCTGCGCGTCCGCCGGGGCAGGCGTCATCGGCATGATGCCGGCGTTGGCCACGACGATGTCGAGTCGCCCCAAGTCGGCGAGACCGGCCTGAAGTGCATCACCGAGCTCGGACCGTTCTCGCACATCGGCCTGCTGGGCCAGGATCCGGCGGCCACGCTGTTTGACCAGTCGTTCCGTCTCGGTGAGGTCCTCGGGTGTGGCAAGGGGATAGCGGTTGGAGTCGATGTTGTGGCAGATGTCCACTGCGATGATGTCGGCCCCTTCCTCGGCCATGCGTACGGCGTGCGCCCGACCCTGACCGCGGGCCGCACCCGTTATGAATGCCACTTTTCCCTCAAGCCGATTGGTCATCGAATCCTCTTTCTCGGACGGCCAGTCGGACGACTCGCCTCCATTCTTCCTTGTGGTAACAGCCGGGTTCCTCGTCGAGGTAACGCCGTTCGGGGGTGCATCCCCTCGAGGTGGCGCCCATCAGATGTACATCCCACCGTTGACAGCGAGAATCTGGCCCGTCATGTAGCTGTCCTCCGCACAGAGGTAGCTGCAGCCGGCGGCGATATCAGCGGGAGTGCCGGCACGGCCGAGCGGGATCATGGGCGCGATCACATCGATGCCGGGGAAATCGCCGGTGCCCATGGCATGCCGGACCATGGGCGTGTCTACGAGGCTGGGGGCGATTGTGTTGGCGGTGATGCCGCTCCGGGCGAGCTCCACAGCCAGTGCCCGGGTCAGCGAGATGACCCCGCCCTTGGACGCGGAGTAGTGGACCATATTCGGTGCGCCCGACTGAGCGCTTTGGGATGAGATGGTGACGATGCGACCCCATCCTCCGGCAATCATGTCGCTGACGGCCGCCTGGACGCAGTTAAAGGTCCCGGTCAGGTTGACGGCAATGATGTGGGCCCAAGACTCCGCGGTGATCTCGAGGAGCGGCTGGAACGATTCGATTCCGGCGCTCGTGACGAGGATTTCAATCGGCCCGAGATCGGTCCGGACTTCTGCGAAGGCCGCATCTACGGCGGACCTGTCGGATACGTCTGCGGTGAGGCCGAGCACCTCCGCCCCCGAAGCGGTCAATTCGGCGGCGGCCGCTTCCAAGGCAGCGTCGTCCCGATCGAGTAGGGCAACGCGGTGGCCGTCGCCGGCGAACCTGCGACCGATACCGAGCCCGATACCGGAAGCTCCTCCGGTAACAACGGCAACTCGACCAGGATCACCATCTTGGACCACTGGTTCGCAGTCAGACCGACCTGTGATGGCGCCTGAACTCATAGCGTCCCCATCTGTCAGCCCGTGGTGCCCAATATCATCGGGAAGGTATCGAGGGTGCGAATACCGGCCGTGTAGTTCAGTTCCACCCCAGGCTTAAGGCTGTACTCGGGGATTCGCCGATGCCATTCTTGAAGTGCTATGCGCAACTCAAGTCGAGCAAGGTGTGATCCTAGACATCGGTGAATCCCGCCCCCAAAAGCAAGGTGTCGATTGGTGTCTCGGTCCCAAACGAGGGACTCAGCGTCGGAGAACTCGGCCTCGTCGACGTTTGCCGCGCCGAGAAGGGCCATGACCTGTTCGCCCTTGCTGACGGCGAAATCTCCGATCTCGATGTCACGGGTGGCCACTCGTGCACACCCCATGACGGGCGTTTCCCACCGCAGTAGTTCTTCGACCATGGACGGAACCTCAAGGGACCCTTCGGCGATTTTGCTGCGGGCCTCAGGGTGCTGACCGAGATAGCCGAAGAAGCAATCCAGCGAAGCGGTCACAGTATCGAGACCGGCGATGAGAAACAGGAAGCAGATGTCGAGGATCTCTTCGTCGGAAAGATGGGCTCCATCTGTCTCTGCATGCAAAAAGTGGCTAATGAGATCCTCACGATCGTCTCTCATCCTCCGCTGATCGATGGCATTTTCGAAGTATGCGTAGATCGAGTCCGCTGTCTGCTGCTGGTATGCCTCGGTTTCGGGGTGCCCGAACTCGTGACCAACGACCTGGTCTGGGCGTATGACGCCATCCTTCATCTTCAAGAACTGCGGAAGTTCGTCCATCGGGAGGCCGAAAATTGTGAGGAAGACGCGCGAAGGGAACGGGGTCGAAAACTGTTTTGAAAAGTCAATCTCCCGGTCGTGTATGAACCCATCGATGAGATCGTTGACCAGCCGGGTTGTCGAACCCTCCAGCAGCTTCATCCGCTGAGGGGCGAAGAGTCGGTCGAGGATCCTTCGGTATTTGTGGTGATCGGGGGGATCGACCTGTAGCGGGATCAATGGGCGCTCCGTTTTGAGATCATGAGCCGAAACACCCGAGGAGAATGCATCAGGGTTACTCAGCACCTGATCTATTTCGGACCGAGAGCAGACGATCACGCCGACACCATCGAGGCGGAAGACAGGCGAAGTCTGTTGAAGCATCGAATAGATGGGTTGCGGGTTACGCGCCACATCCGGATTCATCAGTTCGGCCAGTCCGACTCCATAGCTCTCGTCCCGTTCACTCATGGCGAAAGTGTGGACCCAATGTTTGGTTCATTGCAAATGTCGACCAATGTCCACTGACCCCTATCCATATGACACCAGCTGCGACCCAGGGGTGCGCGGTGCCACGTAGGGGTTGAGCCGATGTGGCATCTAGAGGGGAATCCCGAGCTGGGAGCAGACCTGCGTCACTTCATCAAAGATCGAGTTGGGGACGATGAACGGATCGATAGACGCCACCTCGTCCATATGCGCCTCGATCACCTCTGCCGTCACAGGCATGGCGGGGTCGGCAATCCAGCCTTCGCCCAATCCGACGAAGACCCGGGCGAACCGCCCGGCGCACGCCGAATAGTTCTGGTGGGTGAAGGTGCACGCCCGGCTGGCCAGGAAGACCACCATGGGTACGACGAGTTCCGGATCGATCGATCGGAGGAATGGGATGTCATCTCCCAGCTCATCACGATCGCCTACCGTTTCGACGACCATACGCGAGTATCCGAATGGCAAGACCGTGTTGGCCAGGATGCCATAAGGAGCTCCGTCGATGGCGATGACATTCGCCAAACCGACAATGCCCGCTTTGGCGGCGGCGTAGTGGGCTGAGTTGGGCTGTCCGAAGAGCCCAGCCGACGAGGTGATGAAGACGAAGCGGCCACCCCCATGAGACTTCATGAAGCGGTAGGCAGACTGACTGAGGTAGAAGCTGCCGTTCAGATGGACGTCCAACATCTGGCGCCAGTTTTCGCCCGGCAATTCGTCGAAGGGCAGTGTGTCGAAGATGCCGGCATTGCTCACCACAGCATCCAGCCGACCGAACTCCTCCACCGCCCTGCCGACGATCGCCTCCCCACCTTCCGTTCCGGCCACCGAGTCGTACGAGGGAACAGCGACTCCTCCTTGGCTACGGATCTCAGCGACGACCTCATCGGCGACACGGGCGTCGGCGCCTTCACCGTGCATCGTGCTACCAATGTCGTTCGCAACGACCGAAGCGCCTCGTCGCGCCAAGTCCAGTGCGTACAGACGTCCGAGTCCGCGACCGGCCCCGGTGACAACGACGACCTGGCCGTTGAAGTCAATCAATTATCGAGGCCTCAATTCTCCGGGAGAGCCGAAGCAAGGCTCAGCACGCTGACGATCTCGTTGCCATCCTTCTTGAGGCGTTCCGATGACCGGTAGTCGAGGTCGACATCGGCCGACAGAGAGCGGAGGGCCCGAGCGGTCGCCTCCTCCTCCCTGACCTCGGTGAAAGGGTCGAAGGAAAAGATCCGCATTGCGTTCCGGTGGGTTATTTTGGCCACGTCGTCCGGCGGCAAACCCTCAAGCTGTGAAGCCAGGTTCTCAGGCCCACGTGGCCAGGTCGAGTCCGAGTGCGGGTAGTCGCATTCCCATGTGATCATGTTGACGTTGAGCTTGTCACGTGATTCGAGGCCATGAGCGTCCGTGATGAAACAGGTGACAATACGATCAAGAAAGACTTCGCTCGGAAGCTTGTCGCCAAAGTCCTGATGGATCCAGGCCCGATGCTGGGTGTAGACGCGGTCCACCCGTTCAAGAAAGTACGGAACCCAACCGATCCCACCTTCGCTGAGCGCGACCGTGAGCGACGGAAATTTTCGCAGCACAGGCGACCAGAGCAAATCGGCCGCAGCCTGGACGATGTTTATGGGCTGCAGGGTGATGAGCGTATCGACCGGAGCATCGATCGATGTCACCACGACCTGGGAAGACGACCCGATGTGAAGGCAGACAACAGTGCCTTCGTCGGCGCAAGCCCGCCAGAAATTATCCCAGTGCTCGCTGTGGAAGGACGGGTATCCGAGCTTCTCTGGGTTCTCCGAGAACGTGACAGCGTGGCACCCCTTCTTTGCCATTCGCCGAACTTCTTCGGCCATTAGTTCCGCGCTCCAAATCGGTGGGAGAGCCAGCGGGATCATTCGCCCGGGGTAGGTTCCGCACCACTCGTCGATATGCCAGTCGTTGTAGGCCCGGAGCACAGCGAGGGCAAGGTCCTTGTCCTCCGACCGGGCGAAATACTGCCCACAGAACTGGGGATACGACGGGAAATTCATCGAGGCCAAAACACCGTTGGCGTTCATGTCACGGATCCGCTCGTGAATGTCGAAGCATCCCGGTCGCATTTCGCTGAACCGGGTGGGTTCGATCCCGTATTCGGCGGGCGGGCGTCCGGCAACCGCATTGAGCCCGACGTTCGTCGCCTCCTGACCCTCAAAAACCCATGCCTCGGTGCCATCGTCCTTGGTGATCACCGTTGGCGCCCGATGGCGGTACGCCGCCGGGATGTGATTATCGAACATGTCGGGCGGCTCTACGACGTGGTCGTCAACCGAAACCAGGATCAGATCGCCACTGTCCATTCCATGCTCCTTGGGTCGTCATCCGACACGGTAGCTTCGCCGGTCGATGGGAACAAATGTTAGGTTTTAGGGATGCTCCCGGCAGACGAAGCCGACGGTGGCCTGACGACTCTGCAGTTGGTGGCATCGGCCATCGCCGGCCGGACCATGGAGGTGGCAGCAGCAAGAGCCGGCGAGCGATCATGGTGCGACGGAGCAACGGTCTTCCTCGAGCTCGACTCCACTCCGGCCCTTCAGATTCAGATGCTGGCCGTGCAGGCGTCGCTGGTGGCTTGTGGAAGCCTCGATCCCAGCCTCCTTGTTCAGCTTGTACGCCGACCCAGCCTTACCCGTCGCTATCTTGCCGTGGAGGGACACCGTGCCCTTCTGGAAAACGAAGGCGTTCTCCCACCGCTCGTGCGCTCTCTAATCGATCGCCCTCTGGCCAGCGCTTTCCCCACGCCTCAGGCAACCCTGGAGTGGGCCGGCGGCCGGGTAACCGTCCCGGAACCGCCCCGTTCCTTCGGGTCGATTGAGGCCCGCAGGGCCCTCCGCTCGATCCAACGAGCCGCAGGTGAACCGCTGGGCCGCGGTACGGGTGTTGCCTCCCAAACCACCGGCGGCTCCCTAGCCGAGCTGGATGGAGCTGGAGACGACGAGGGGTACGTCGGTGATCTGCTGTCGAGCCCGGTCGGTGGTGGCGGGGCCGTGGGTCGATTGTTGGCCAAGATGCTCGGACCCACTCGGGGCCGAGGCGGTGGTGGCGCTCCGGGGGCCGATGCGCCAACCCATTGGGCGTCAACCCGTCCACGACTCGGATCACCCCTCTCGGGCTCAGAGCAGTGCGGCTGGGAAGGTCGAGGTGGCGTCAATGGGCGCCCTCGGGTCGGGTGGAGCGAAGTATCCCGAATGGGATGTCACCTCGGGGTCGCTACCGTCCTGACTGGTGCACCGTGGCCGAAGCGAACATCCGTACGGATGCGTCCACCACAATGGTTGTGCCGGACGGGCTGACCGAGGCGTTATACCGGTCGCTTGCTCGCCTGGCCATGGGTCCGGCCCGATGTCGACGACAGCCACAGGGTGATGACGTCGATGTCGACGCAGCCATCGAGACGCACATTGACGCCCTCGCCGGTCTTCCCACTGACGGCGACGTCTATGTCGAAAACCGCCGTCAGCGTCGTGACCTCGGTGTTCTGGTCCTACTCGATGTATCCGGATCGGCCGGCGAACCCGGCGCCGCTGGCTGGTCGGTTCACGAGCACCAGCGTCTCGCCGCAGCTGCTCTTACAACGGCGCTTCGCCACCTCGGTGATCGAGTCGGGCTCTACGCCTTCAACTCGCGAGGCCGGCAGGCCGTGCAGTATTTCCGGGTGATGGACTTCGACGAACATCTTGATGCCAAGGCGATCAAGCGACTCGCAGCCCTCGAACCGTCCGCATACACAAGGATGGGCGCCGCCATCCGCCATGCCACCACCCTCTTGACGGGGAGAAGCGGCACGCCTCGCCGCCTTCTCGTTGTGCTTTCTGACGGATTCGCCTACGACCACGGCTACGAGGGGCATTACGGAGAATCAGACGCACGGAGGGCGTTGACCGAGGCTCGACGGCAAGGAGTCGGGTGCGTCTGCCTGAGTGTCGGCGCATCAACTGATCCCGAGGCCCTCAGGCGCGTCTTCGGCTCTGCCGCACATGCGACGGTGTCGAGAGTCGACGATCTGCCGGCGCTCGATTGCACCGCTTTTTCGCAGCGCCATTCGTTCCGCCGAAGGCCAGCACCGCCTCTTCCAGCGGACGGAGCGATCGAGAGAACGCCTGCGGATCGAAATGGGGAAGCTGTGACAGCCCAACAACGCCCGTTCTACATCTCGGTCGGTGACGAGGAACAGGTTTTCAAGGCGGCCTGTCGACAACGCCTGGCGGTGGTCCTGAAAGGACCGACGGGGTGTGGAAAAACCCGGTTTGTGGAGGCGATGGCGCACGACCTCGACCGACCGCTGATCACGGTCTCGTGCCATGACGATCTCACCGCGGCCGACCTCGTCGGTCGATTCCTGTTGGAGGGTGGCGAGACCCGCTGGGTCGATGGACCCCTCACCCGAGCCGTACGCGAGGGTGCTATCTGCTATCTGGACGAGATCGTCGAGGCACGCCAGGACACCACCGTCGTCCTCCACCCCCTGGCTGATCACCGACGTCAGCTCCCCATCGACCGGCTCGGCCAGGTTGTAGATGCGTCGCCCGAGTTCAGCCTGGTCGTGTCCTACAATCCCGGCTACCAGAGCGTGCTCAAAGATCTCAAGGACTCGACCCGTCAGCGCATGGTGGCCATCGAGCTCGACTTTCCGCCTGTGACTATTGAGGAAGAGATCCTCACGCATGAGGCTGGCGTCGACAAAGAGACCGCCTCTCAGTTGGTTCGGCTGGCGCAGGCCATTCGCCGGTTGGAGACCGCCGGTCTCCGAGAGGTGGCTTCCACCCGGGTCCTGATAGCCGCGGGACTCCTATACGTCGACGGTGTGCCCCTCACGACGGCGGCACGCGCTGCCATCGCCGGTCCACTCACCGACGACCCAGTCGTCGGTGCGGGCCTCGATCAAATGATTGAGACGTACCTGCGGCTATCCGATTGACCAGGTTGAGGGGGCCCACTACCATCCGGAACAAGTATTAGGTTCTGAGGAGGATCGTGGCCTACGAGAGTTCTGCCGAACCGATCAAGCTCGGCTACCTGTTCGATTTCGTACTGCCGGACGGTTTTCCGAAAGAGATGCGGGCCGACCTGACCCAAAGCTTTGAATTGGTATTTGCGGAGGGGCTTGCGCAAGGCCTCATCGACCGGCCGATCGAAATTGTGTTCCGCGAGGTTGAGGGTCTCCCGAAAGGCTCGGTCAAGACCGTGATCGATGCATTTGGTGAGCTGGTCGACGAGGGCTGCCTGGCCGTGTTCGGACCGTCTATTACCGACAACTGTCTGCCGACCAAGGAAGCCATCGAAAAGCGATTCCAGGTTCCGGCGATCAGCGTGACCGGCACCGATGACTGGCTGGGCGAATGGACATTCTCTCTGTCGATGGGCTCGATGACTGACGAGCCCGTCTTTTGGGCTCACCTCCTGGCAAAGCGCGGTCTCGACAACATCGGCGTTCTTGTCGAGCAATCGCTGGTCGGCGAGACGTACATCAAGTCCTTTCGCGCTGCCTGCCGAGACGCCGGCATCCGCATCGTCGCTGAAGAACCGATCGCTCAGACTGCTCAGGACATTGGCGATGCAGTGAGGAAGTTGCACGCCGCCGAGGTAGGAGCCTTGGTCCACTGCGGTTTCGGCTTCGGAGTGGTCATGATCAATCCCGTCCTCGAAGAGCTTGCCTGGGATCCTCCCCGGTTCATGGGGACGTCGTTCCAGAACGCCTGGATCAATCCGATCGTCTGGAATGCCATTGTTGGATGGATCGGCATCGACCAGTACGACGATGGAAACCAACTCGGTCAGCAATTCATCGATCGCTATGCCGCCCGCTACGGCTGGCGCCCAGAGTATTGCGTGCCTGTGGTCAACCGGGATCTCGCCACCGTTTTGCTCCATGCCTTTGCTGATGCACGTCCTCTGTCACCACGTGGTGTCAGGGAGGCGCTGGAGCGGATCCGATTGCTCCCCGCTGCATCGGGATCACCAGGAACCCGGATCTCCTTTGGGAAATGGTCGCACCGCGGATGGATGGGCGCCGGCTACCTGGTGGCCCGCCGACTCGACCCTGATGGCACCACCGCCCACCTGGTGGAGCGTTTCGGCTAGGACTGACCGCAGTGACGACACAACTCTCGCCACCGGCCACCACTCCGGCCGGTTCCAGCGACAAACCTCGGAACCGGGCCATTGGCGCCATCGCTGCTCGCCCTCCTGCTCGTGGGGCTCATCGTCGTGGCCATAAATGCACGACGGGGTGCGGTGGCTGAGCGAATCAAGAACCCAGCAATAAGCGGCGCGCCACGACCGGTCCAACCTCTCTGGGGCTTCACCCACTGGCTCGGCCTGCTCCAGGTGGGCACCGTGGTTACGATGGCACTATTGGTCATCGCCTTCATCGTGGCCTGGCGCATGCATCCTCGCCATCCGATTCTGCTGATGGCCCTTGTCATGACCCTGCTGGTTTGGCAAGACCCCATCATGAACTGGGCGCCTTACGCGGTGTACAACCCTCAGCTGTGGCACTGGCCGGAAACGTGGGGGTTGGTCTCGCTATCGCCCACCGTCGAGCCCTTCATCGTCATCGGGTATGCGACGTTCTACATGGCACCGTTCTTCCCTGCTATTTGGATCCTGCGCCGCCTTCAGGCACGCCGTCCGACAGAATCGTTCGTATGGCGGCATCCCCTCATCAGCCTCTCAGTTCTCATCTTTGCCATCGGATTTGTCTTCGACAGCCTGTTGGAGATGTTTCTCATCCGGACGCAGCTGTACATCTACTCCCAGGTCATCCCCTTTGGATCGTTCGCAGTGGGGAAGTGGTATCAGTTCCCGCTGATCTGGGAGGCGTCTCTGGTCACGTTGGTGATGATTCCTGCCGGCGTCCTTCTTTACCGCGATGACACCGGCCGCACCCAGGCAGAGAAACTGGCCCTCCGTATTCGCGCCTTTCGGGTACGTCCGGCGCTGGGGACCTTTGTGGTGATGTTCGCCATCATCAATGTCGCCTATTTCTGTTATGGCGGGGGCTACGCCATCATCCGCGCCACCAGGACAGCCACTTCGGTGGCGTGCCCGTGGCCCTTTCCGGAAGCCAAGGTATACGACCCCAACGGCCTCTACGAGGCCAAGGGCCAGCCGGGTCCTTATTCCAGCGGCATTTGGTCCGGTTGGGAGAGCGGCCAACCCGATGGGAGGCCGCATCACTCGTTGCCCGCGAAAGACGGATGTGGTGGCGAGAATGGATAGCGGCCGCAGCGTTGTCGTTACCGGCGCGTCCCGTGGCCTGGGCTTAGCCACCGCCGCCTACCTCCACCGTGAAGGCTGGACGGTGGTGGCTGCGATGCGCTCGCCGGAGGAGGGAATGAAACGCCTGCGAGCGCTGACCGGCTCCGATGAGGACGATCCTCGTCTGGTCGGCGTCCGTCTCGATCTCGACGACTCTGACTCGATCAAGACCGCCTCTGAATCAATACTTGACCTCGTTGGCGCCCCGTACGGTCTTGTCCACAACGCGGGCATCGCTGGGGTGGGCTCCCTGGAGGAGATGCCCGTGAGCGTGTGGGAACAGATCTTTTCGACCAATTTCTTCGGGCCCATGAAGCTTACGAAGAGGCTCCTGCCATCCATGCGCAAGTCCGGCGGCGGCAGGATCGTCATGATTTCGAGTGCTGGGGCAATCCGAGGCATGCCGGCCATAGGGGCCTACTCCGCGGCAAAAGGGGCGCTCGAACGCTGGGCCGAGTCACTCTCGCAGGAAGTGGCACCCTTCGGTGTGGGTGTGTCGGTACTCGTGGCCGGCACATTTCGGACTGACATTTTGGAACTCACCACGACCTATGCAGATTACGAGGGTCCTTATGGACAGCACCACGCCAATCTGGAGAAGTTCGGTGATCGTTTCTTGAGGTTCGCCTCGTCTCCCGAACGGTTCGGGCCGGCGGTGGCCAGAGCCCTCGAGGACCGACGGCCGTTCGCTCGACGCGCCATCGGACCGGATGCTCGGCTCCTCATGATCGGGAGCCGGTTGCTCCCAACCAATGTTCTCCAGCGAATCACATGTCGAGCAATAGGCATTCCTGCAGCGGGCTCTCTGCGCGGCCATCCGCTGCAGACGACAGCCTCCGTGAGCACCCGAACAAACCAAGGGGAACCCCGTGTCTGATAATGCCGCTCCGGCATTCGAGTCCCGCATGCTCATAGACGGCGCTCTTGTCGAGGGCGAATCCGGTACGTTCGCCAACGTAAACCCGGCAACCGAAGAAGTTCTCGGCCACGTTGCCGATGGGTCGGTGACCGACATGCGCCGGGCCATCGACGCGGCGCGACATGCCTTTGACAGCACTGACTGGTCCACCAATCGCGGGTTCCGCCAGCATTGTCTTCGGCAGCTCCAAACAGCCCTTGAGGGTGAGCAGGAGGCGCTCCGCGAGGAGCTGATCCGAGAGGTGGGATGCCCTCGTATGGTCACGCACGGCCCTCAGCTCGACCTTCCGCTGGCTGACGCATTGACCTACCCCGCTGAGCTCATTGACACGTATCCCTGGGATACCGAGCTCGGCGATGCCATGGTCCAACTGACGGGCGAAGTAAACACACGAAAGGTCTGGCGCGAGGCAGTGGGTGTCGTGGGTGCCATCGTCCCGTGGAACTACCCGTTTGAGGTAACGATCCACAAACTGGGTCAGGCGCTGGCTACGGGGAACAGCGTGGTCCTGAAGGCCGCACCGGATACGCCCTTCAACGCGCTGCGCATCGGTCGCCTGGTTGCTGAGCACACTGATATACCCGCTGGCGTGGTGAACGTCGTCACCTCTTCCGACCATCTTGTCGGCGAAGAGTTAACCCTTTCCCCCAAGGTCGATCTCATTTCCTTCACCGGGTCGACAACGGTCGGCAAGCGGATCATGGAGAAAGGTGCGGCAACCATGAAGCGCCTATTTCTCGAACTCGGTGGCAAGTCGGCTGCGATCGTACTCGACGATGCCGACCTTGGCGCCGCCAGCATGATCGCCTTCGGTGTATGCATGCATGCTGGTCAGGGATGCGCCACGCCGACGCGCATGCTGCTGCCTCGCTCCCGTTATGACGAAGGAATTGCGCTCCTCCGAAATATCTACGAGACCGTTTCCGTCGGTGACCCACAACTGGCTGAAACTCTGTGTGGACCGGTGATCTCTGCCAAACAACGCTCCCGGGTCATTGGGTACATCGAGAAAGGGATAGCGGAAGGCGCCAACCTCCTCGTCGGGGGGCCCGAGACCCCGGAAGGTTTCGGGAGCGGCTTCTATGTGACGCCCTCACTTTTTGTCGATGTTGACAACAAGATGACCATCGCTCAAGAGGAGATCTTCGGACCGGTCCTCGTCGTGATTCCGTACGACGACGAGGAGGAGGCCATCCGGATCGCCAACGACAGTCCTTACGGCCTTGCCGGGTTCATATTGTCCAATTCGCTCGATCGATCGGTCGCTCTTGCCCGTCGGCTTCGGGCAGGATCGATCGGACTCAACGGTGGGGCGGCCTACGGAGCAGACGTTCCTTTTGGGGGGTTCAAGGCCAGTGGCGTGGGCCGCCAGAACGGACTTGCGGGCTTCGAGCAGTACCTCGAGATGAAATCGGTTGCTTGGCCTGCAGGCTGAGCCGGACGGTTGGTTTCAAGCTTGTTGAGCTGCACCTCGTAGCGTTGTCTCGCGTGCCAAGTTCAAGGCCCCGCGGGGGCCGAGTTTGAGGACGATGTTCTCGGGCATCCAGAGAAGCTCGAAGAGAGACCAGGCTCGGATATCGGCCGACGGCCCTTCGACGTAAAGGTGACCGGAACGAACACCGCTCGCCACCAGCGATTTCAGATCGCTGAGACGGGCCGAAAACGATGCACCGAGGTTCGTGGTGTTGGGGGGTGATTCCCGGATCCAGGCAAGCTGGATGTTGTACTCGTCGCTGAATCGGACAACAGCGTTGATGTTGACCCACATCAGTGCGTCAAGCTTCTCGACCTCTGTGCCGTCGGACTTCAGAACCTTTGTCCATCCCGATCGGGCTTTGACTGTGAACGCCCGCATGATCGAAGCCAGAAGCTCATCTTTCGAACCGATCAGCCGGTACACGCTACCCACACTCATGCCCGCACTGGCGGCAATATCGCGGACGGTGGTGGCCTCATAACCCCGGCGACCGAACTCAGATCGGGCAACAGCTCGGAGCATGGGAAGGCGCTCGTCCTCCTCGATCTCCTCCTTTTCCCACGATTTGACTATTTCCATCGCCGCAGCGAAAGGCTTGGAGCTATCCAGCACTGCATCAGCGGGAGGATTTACAGCAACGCCGTTCAGGATGGTTCTGCAGCGAAGGGCGGGCACTTGGTTGGCGCCACGGACATCTCGAAAAACGCCAAGACTCACGTGAAGCAACACCTGGCACAGTCGATCAGCCAGCGTCTCGAGATCCACCCCTTCTCTGAGATAGCCACTGGCACTCCCTGATCGAAGCGTCTCGAGCATTGCTCCCTCGATGCCGAGGGGTGGCCGCCCGGCGATACGCACCAAGTCGTCGCTCGCGCTCGACGGCGGCTCATAGAGGGTCAACAAGAGTGCCGCCCGATGGCGAACTGCGCATGCCGCTATTGCTTCACCTAAACCGACGATCTGATCGGGAACCGGCTTTGGATCCGGTCGGTGGAGGCTCTCCAACGCCTCCTTGGCCACGGCATCCAGATCGATCTGGTAGCGCTCCACCAGTTCGACGATCAGGGCTTCCTTCGATGCGAAATGATGATAGAGACTGCCAGGCAGGATCCCGCATGCATCGGCAATGTCCTTGAGTGATGTGCGCAGGCCCGAGGTGGCGAATAGCTGCCCCGCTGTGTCCAGGATCTCTGTTCTGCGCGACCCATTGACCGACACGGCGTTGTCTCCCTGCGAGTTGACCTGATGGTCAGAAAAGTACTGTAATCTCCCGCGACTGCTATCCATTCGCTTAAATCAGGTCACAGCAGATCGTCGCAACGAGGACATCGAAGTGCCTGCGCTTCGCCCTCACGGTCCTCTTGCGGGTGCATGGGCAGCCGGCTCACATCGGACTGGCGGCGGGGTGTCGCTGAGTGGCCGGAGCGATGCCAAGCCCACAATCCGACAGTGATCACCCGTGTCTCGGGTGGCTCGTCCTACAGGATTCACCCCGATAAAGAGCCGCTTTGATCCGAGTGTCCGTTGGGCTCCAACTCGATTGGTTGCGCCGCCGTGAGGCAGAACCTAACGTTTGTTCACCATTAGTGATAGAACCGGGATCGCACCGGCGGCCCACTTCGAGTACGCAATGGACCTGGGCCTTTTACCGACCGACGGTGGCTGAGCACCCGGCAAAGGGGAGATGATGCGAGCAAGAGTGGGCGCACTATCGGCCACCATGGTCCTGGCTCTCCTGGTTGTCGCCTGTGGCAGCGCTTCGCCGTCCGGAGCGACCGGCGGGAGCGACCGGACCTACACCATCGGCGTGCTGACCGATGCCACAGGGCCCGCAGCCTCCGTCAACGGTAGCTCGGTCAAGGGTGTGGCGGCCGGGGTCAAATTGGCCGCCCGTGATGGGTACACCATCAAGTACGTGGTGGCCGACACGGGGACTGATCCGTCGCAGGTACTCCCGGCTGCCGAGAAACTGGTCTTGGAGGACCATGTCTTTGCGGTAGTGGCCGAGTCGGCGCTGGCCTTCTCGGCCACACCATTCCTGACCTCCCACGGGGTGCCCGTGCTCGGGTGGTCAGAGGACGGGCCGGAGTGGCTGACGGCGAAGAACATGTTCTCGCCGGGAGGGCCGTCGGACCCGGCAAAGGTGGCCACCACGCTCGGCAAGTTCTTGAAGATGGAGGGCGTCACCAACGTAGGGTCGGCCGGCTATTCGTATGTGCTGTCTGCCGAGGGAGCAAAGAGTTTCGCCGATTCGGCGCAGGCCGCCGGCCTGAAGGTCGGGTACCTCAACACAAGCTTCCCTTTAGGTAGCACCAACGTGCAGCCGCTTGCCCTGGCTATGAAGAGCGCTGGAGTTAACGGCTTTGTCGGGCCGCTAGAGCCGAACGCTGTCCTCGCTACCATCGTCGCCCTGCGACAGGAGTCGGTCGGCCTGAAGGCCGCGGTGATGTTCACCGGTTACGGGAACGACTTGACCGAGGGTGGGCCTGGTGGAGTGGCCGATGCCCAGGGTGTCTACTTTGCCTTGCAGTATGAGCCGATTGAGATGCACACCGCCGCAACGAACCAGTTCGCCCAGGACCTCAAATCCGTGGGCGTCACTGGTGACCCGGGCTTTGCCGAATACGAGGGCTACGGATCGGTCGACCTCCTGGTCCAAGGTCTCGAGAAGGCAGGGGCTGATCCGACGCAAGCAAGTGTGATCAGGGCTCTCAACGGCTTGAAGGGCTACAACGCAGCCGGCCTCCTCGGTAGCCACACGCTCAACCCCGGGGCGCGGACACCCATCGCATCTGGGGTCGACAACTGCCTGTGGTTCATCAGGCTGGAAGGCACCACCTATCATCTTGTACCCGGCGCCGAGCCACTCTGTGGCACGCTCGTCAAGGGCATCACCAACACGGGGTCGTGAGGACCAGGGGAGACGAAACCAGTAACTTCGCGTGCCTGACGACCTCAATGAGGCACTTCCTGCCCAACATTCGACCGGTCCCGGCGCATTGCGGGCGGTGCCTATCTCAACGTGAGGGCCCTCTTGCCGATGTTTTCCACACGCAACCCCTTCGTGGCAGGCCCATATCCGCCCACCGGCAGTCGCCTACTCGCCCGTTGTCTGCTCGGAACGCAAGCCGGAAGAGGGCGGGCATGAGCCGGGACGGAAGGAGCCGTTGCATGGTGTAAGGCGCACGGGCATCGGCTCCAACGGGTCGCAGGATCGGTGGGTTCTTGGCTTCGAGGGTGTCGACAAGCACGGTTACGAACTGCTCGGGTGGCTTGGCGGTGGAGATCATGCGCTCGCGGTAAGGCTCGAGTCGTTCGTAGTCGCGGCGGTAGGGGCTGTGGGGGTCCTGGGGTGGCTTTGGTCCGTTCACCGGCGTTGTGCACGATAGCGTCGAGCGGGATAGTGGCGAGTTGCGCTGCGGCGTCGTCGATCGGGGGATCCTCGAACAGGTCGAGCAGCAACGGCTGGACGTCACCGGAGTGGTGTGCGGTCGCGTGTCGTAGCGGGGCAAACCCGTCGTCGATTGAGCGGACCGCCGGCGATGACGTTCCATCCGCGACGGGTGAGCTCGATGGTCGATGCGGTGCCTAGGCCACCGGATGCGCCGGTGAGCAGGACGGTGCGGCTCACCCGGGCACGCGGCCGAAGATGAGCGGGAGCTGCTCGACCTGGCGGAGCAGCGGGGTGTACTCGAGGTCGACACCGTCGGGGATACGGTACTCAGGGATGCGCCGGTGCCACTCGCCAATGGCGACGCGGAGCTCGAGGCGGGCGAGGTGCGATCCGAGGCAGCGGTGGATCCCTCGACCGAAGCCGAAGTGGCGGTTGACCTGACGGTCGAACTCCACGACGTCGGCTCGTTCGTGGATTCGCTCGTCCGTGTTCGCGGAGCCGATCAGGCACAGCACCTGGTTGCCCGTCTTGAGGGGGCAGCCACTCAGTTCGAGGTCCTCGGTGACGATGCGCGGGACGAATGGGACGGGGGATTCGAAGCGCAGGAGCTCCTCGATCGCCGCCGGGATGACTGCGGGATCATTCACAACTTGCCTACGGTGTTCCGCGTTTCTGGCGAACCATGCGAAGAAGCACGTGAGGCTGTCGGTCACGGTGTCGAGCCCGGCCACGATCATGAGCTGGCAGACGCCGAGCAGTTCCTCCTCGGTCAAGGGCTGCCCGTCGATCTCGGCGTTGACGAGATGTGTGAGGAGGTCGTCGCGGGGGTCATGACGCCGTTCGATGATGAGGCGGCGGAACCGCTCGTTAGCCCGTTCCTTGGCCTGAAGCAGGAACTCGTTGCTGATCTCCTGGCCGTGGAGGAAGTCGTGCTTCAAATGGAGGAAGAAGTCGAGCTCGTCCGGCGGCAGACCCATGAGGTCGAGGAACACGCCACAAGGCAGCGGGACCGCGAACTCCTGGGCGAAGTCGCATTCGCCGCGTTCGATGAACCCGTCGATCAATACGTTGGCCCGCCGGATGATGTCGGGCTCGAGTCGCTTCACGGGTTTGGGGCCGAACAGCGGATCGAGCAGCCGGCGGTACTTCCTGTGCTCCGGCGGGTCGATGTTCTCCGGGATCATCGGGAACGGCGCCACCTCCGGTGGCAGGAAGTCCGAGGAAAACAGCGCGGGGTTGTTGAGCACGTACTCGATGTCGCTGTGTTTGGCGACGAAGACGTTGGTCCGCTCGGATCCATACATATCCGGCAACCTCATCACCGGCTTCGTGTCACGCATCTGCTGGTAGTAGGGCTGTGGCGCCCTGGCGAACTCGGGCTGGAGGAGAGTGTCGAACTCGAAGACCGGCTGCTCCATCAACCGGCGGGGACGAGGCCGCTGTAGTCCTCACCCGAGAGCATCTTCCCGATTAGGCCGGTGTCGAAGTAATCGGTCCAGCGCGTGATCTTCGCGTCGCGCACGACGAAGGTGCCCATCACCGGCACGCCATGGAGGCTGCCGTCGAACCCGTTGATCCAGTCGACCCGCTCGGTCAGCACAACCTCACCGTCGCTGGCGACGTTCACCATCCGGTACTCGTAGGTGTCCGGGAACATCGCGAACTGGCCCGCCAGGTCGGCCAAGACGTCCTCAACGCCTTCCTTCGCCGGCATCCCGGTGTTCTGGTAGGCGACGCCGTCGGCCAGGAACTCCCGGAGCGCCTCCGCGTCGCGCTTCCTCATCGCGGCGCAGAACGCCTGCACCACATCGATCGGATCTGCCATCGCAACCTCCTGAGCTCGGGCCCGAGCGGGCATACTGACTGTAGGTCGACCATACTGGTTGCATGACAGCCGGTCAACGAGACGGCGAGACGAGGCGCAAGCCGCCCTCGGCCGCCGTCGCCGAGCGCGCCGAAGCCACCCGCAGCGCGCTCGTCGCCGCCGCCCGCCAGCTCTTCGTCGAGCGGGGCTACCACGACACCAGCACGGAGGAGATCGTCGCCCTCGCCGCCGTCGGCACCCGTGGGGCGCTCTACCACCACTTCGCCGACAAGCGCGCCCTGTTCGTCGCCGTGTTCGAAGCAGTAGAGGAGAACCTCGTCACCGCCGCCGGCGCCCAGCTCGTCGAGGCACCACCGCTCGAGATGCTCCGCAACGGGCTCCTCGGGTTCCTCGACGCATCACTGGCCCCCGAGGTCCAACGCATCCTCCTCATCGACGGCCCCGCCGTCCTCGGCTGGCAGGAGTGGCGCGCCGTCGAAGCGCGCTACGGCCTCGGCGGAATCCAAGCAATGCTGGAGCTCGCCGTCGCTGACGGCTCGCTAGCCGAGCAACCGCTCGAAGTCATGGCCCACCTCCTGCTCGCAACCGCCGACGAGGCAGCCCTCTACATCGCCAACGCGGAGGATCCTCGAGCAGCCCGCGACCAAGCCGTCGCCGCGATCGACCGGCTGCTCGCCGGACTCCGACGCAGTTAGTACCAGCGCACGTTCAGACCGACTCCGGGTGCCCCCACTCGGCCCCCGAAGGGTTCTCGGGGCGCTGACACGGCAAGGAGCCTGCGGAGTGGTCTCGTCGCGAGCTCAGATTGTCCGCTCTGCGGCTCCTCACCCATCCTGTATTGCCGAATACCGCTCGGGTACAGATGCCGCCGAAGTGCCTGGTTGGGGGTCACTTTCACCCATGTAACCGCACTATTGGGGCATGGGGAGTAGTGCAGCAGTTCCTGCCCGACAATTCACCCAACAATTCCGTCCATCTACGTCGCAGCGCGTCGCGCCTCGTCGCGGGCCTCTTCGCACTCACCGTGTCTGATCTGCGGATATAGAACCCGCTGCGATATATGAGGACCGGCAGCGAAATCAAGAAACGCCCTTTTAATCCCAAGGTGGCGAGATCGAGACTCGCACGGCCCACCAGCCTGGAGGTCATTTTCGCTTCCGTCACACCCCAGGAAGCCTAAACCGAACAGTTTGCCGAACAAATTTGGCCGATGTACCACGGATGCACGCTCCCTTCCGCTGAGGTGCTATCGCTCATAAACGGAACGATCGTTTCATTTATGAGTGGTATGCGGTAGGATCGGTGTCGTGGATTACACACGCCCGGTGCAGGCTCTAATCCCAGGAGCGCAAGGGCAAATTCTGGGTGTGCTGGCTGAGACTACGACCCATCTAAATCTGACCACAATCTCCCAGCTGGCCGGTGTGAGTCTGGCGCAGACCTCGCGCGTCCTTCCTGAACTTGTCCACCTGGGCCTTGTCGAGCGGGTCGAGGCACCTCCATCTGCCCTCTTTCGCCTGAAGGACGAGAACCTCGCCGGGCGGCTGGTGCGGTCCATGACCGACCTCCGTTATCTCGCACTCAGAGAAATCGGAGATTGTTCCGCTCTCCAGAAGCCCTCCCCTGAGCTGGTGATCGTCTTTGGTTCTTTCGCCCGCGGCGAAGCCGATGCAGGCAGCGACGTCGACCTCGTCATTGTGCGGCCCGCTGACATCCACGATTACGACTCGGCGTGGGCTGAGTCAATCGTCTCCTTGAACCAGGATCTCAGCCGAGCGATCGGTAACCCGGTGAACATCCTCGAAGTCGGGGCAAACGATCTTGAACGCCGGCTCAAGAGCCGCAGTGACCTATGGAAATCGATTCGCGCCGAAGGCATTGTTGTCTACGGGGATGCACCCGGGAACCTTCAGAGCATCACCAAGTGAGTTCCCGTCACCCGCGGACCAAGTCCACAACACCGACGCAGGCGAGCGCGTACCTGTCAAAAAGCGAGGAGTACCTGGCGGCTGCAGAGCGCGAGCTTCGCGAGCGACTCAATGTCGCGGCCACGAGTCTGGCCATCCATGCAGGCATCAACGCCGCCGATGCCGTCTGTGGAATCCGGCTTGGAAAGCGGTCCGGCGGACAGAACCACGAAGAGGTCTTGAAACTCTTGGATACAGCTGGCACCGACGGCAAGGAACTCGCCAAAGAGCTTGGTCGGCTACTCCCTCTCAAGACCAAGGCTGAGTACGATCACGTCGACGTGTCCAAGGCTGACGCGGTTCGGGCTGTTGAACGAGCCCGGCGTTCCGTCGCGATCGCTCGCCGAGCGGTTGGCGCTCAGGTCGGTAGGTCCCCGTGAGAATGAGACCAGGCACACGGCGATCGACCCTCACGTTCACTGCGAAGCGGTGTCCGACGACGGGTCCCTCGTCATTGACGTAGTTCGGGGCACCTTCGAAGCTTCGCTGAGCGACGATATGCAACTCAGCCGCTCCAGCACGGGTGCCACCCATTCGTTTGAAACTAGCGGAACCCCTGTCACGATCCGAGCCTCCACGTGATTCGGTACCATCCGCCCGAGGCAATAGCTAGCAGTGTCCAGTGTTCCAGTGGATCCAATCGCCGGCTAGGGGGCTGACCAAGGAGATGAAGTCAGCTGTGGAGATCGAAAACCGGTTTGCAGCGGACCTGACTAGTGTTCCCGACTCACTGGCCCTGGGCTATCGACCGACGGCCTCGGATGCCGGGCAACGGTGTCCCTGCTTTCTCCGCACGGACCTGGACTAAAGGATGGGACCGTCGGACACCGGCATCAAGGAAGAGGACAGAGACATCGCAGCGGGTATCGACTTTCCAACCGTCGGCGACTACGACGATGGAACAGAATCGGAAGTTGCTGGAGAATGGCCGAATCGGTTCGTTAACGGGTTGCGGCCCACCGTCCCGAGGATTCTCTTATTCCTGATAGCGGGTTTGGCCGGTCTCTCTTACGCCTGGGGGATCGGCCAGGTTGCTCTCGAGCCCTTCTATGCAGCGGCCGTCCGGAGTATGGCCGCCAACTGGCACAACTTCTCCTTCGGCTCGTTTGATCCAGCGGGGACGGTCACCTTGGACAAGCTCCCCGGTGCGTTCTGGATCCAGGCACTCTCCGTGCGGGTCTTCGGCTACCACACCTGGGCGATTGTCCTGCCCCAGGTGGTCGAGGGTGTCCTGAGCGTCCTCTTCCTCTACCGTGCGGTGAACCGGCTCAGGGGCACGACGGCGGCCCTTGTCGCTTCGTTCATCCTGGCGGCGAGCCCCGCAACCGTCGGGCTCAACCGGGGCAACATTGCCGACACCGCCATGACCCTCTTTCTCGTGCTGGCGGCTGATGCCATCTCGATGGCCCTCGTGTCGGGCCGACAGCGGTATCTCGTGTACGCCGGGGTCTGGGTGGGGATCGCCTTCCAGGCGAAGATGCTCGAAGCGTGGCTGGTGTTGCCGGCATTCGGGCTCGCCTATCTGCTCGGACGGGAGGATCGGTGGGGCCACAAGTTTCGACAGGTGGCGATCGCCGGCCTGGTCGCTGCTGTCGTCTCTCTC
Source organism: uncultured Acidimicrobiaceae bacterium (assembly GCA_963727955.1). Taxonomy (GTDB): domain Bacteria; phylum Actinomycetota; class Acidimicrobiia; order Acidimicrobiales; family RAAP-2; genus Bog-756. Next base: position 12,398 of record CAVSII010000007.1, on the reverse strand, counting down.
TCGTGGATGACGGCTGTGACCCTTACCCCGGCTCACGATCGTCCCTACGTGGACGGCAGCCAAAACAACTCGGTTTACCAGCAGGTATTCGTCTACGACGGCTTCGGCCGTAGCGGCCAGCAGCCGGCATTTCAGGAATTTCTCGGTGGGATCCACCTGAGTCCGGAGGTGCTCAATGGGCCATCACCGGCGTGGAACAGACTTCTGCAAGGTGAACTCGGGCGCGATACCGGCTGGCTGCTGCCCGCCGCGCTGGCGACCGGCATAGGGGGGCTATTTACCCGGCGGCGGAGCTACTTCATTCTCTGGACTGGCTGGTTGGTCTCGATGGTCCTGGTCTTTTCGGACGTGTTCATCATGCACGCCTACTACACGGCTGCGCTCTCCCCGCCGATCGCCGCGATCCTGGGGGCGGGGGTCGCCAGTCTGTGGGAGTCCCGAGCCGAGAGTCGATCGGTGGCCATGCGCCGCGGCGGAGCAGCCGGCCTGGTCTTCGCCGGCTCGGTCGGCTACAACATCTGGTTGACTCGATCGTCGGGGGCGGACGCGCCGACCTGGTTGGAACCCCTGGCGATATCCATAGGTGTGGTGGCTGGCCTGCTCCTGCTGGCCTCGGTCGCCGCCTGGCCCCGCCGATGGCTGCTGGCCGTGGCACTCGTGGTAGGAACTGTCGCCCTCCTGGTGATCCCGGCTGCAGGGGCCTTCCAACTAGCACGCGATCATCAGGGGTTCACGAACACCCCGTTCGAGTCGAAGAAGACGACGGCGCAATACGCCGCCCTCCTGGGACTGTCATCGTCGAAGGAGGCTGCGTCAATCGTCCCGGTCTTCGAGAAGCTCCAGATGGATTCTCCCTACGTGATGGCCGTCTACACATCGGCGGTTGCGTCGATCTTCATCGCGGCCAGCGGAAAGGAGTTCCTGCCCATCGGCGGCTTCACCGGTTCAATCCCTGAGCCGACCATCAGCCAACTCGAGGGCATGATTCGAGTGGGTAAGTTCCACCTCGCGCTACTGACCGGTGGGCACGATCCCCGGCTCACGTGGATTGCCCATCACTGTCAGCATCTCGGACCGGGGGGTGGGTCGGTGGGACTGTTCACCTGTCAGCCAGCTGATGCACGCGATATTGGATAGCAGCAACGGAGCGGCGGATCTCGCCCAACAGTTGACTCGACAATTCCGTCCTTCTGCGTCGCAGGGCGATGCGCTGCGTCCCGTCCGTCTTCGGGTTCACTCGTGTTCACCTGCAACAACAGGACTTGCTGCGACACGACGGAACCGATGGCGATAAGAGGGAGGCCGCTTTGAATCCCAAGGTGGCGAGATCGAGACTCGCACGGCCCACCAGCAGGCACCCAGGCTGGGCCCCGAGGTGCCCTATTCCGTACGGACCGCGTCGAGGACGGCGAGGATTTCGTCGCCCCAGCGCTCAAGGCGGATCTGACCAATCCCGCGGCAGTTGGCCAGATCCGCGAGTGTCCGGGGATCCCGCTCGGCGATGGCCGCGAGGTCGGTGTCCTTCAAGATGACGTATGCGGGGACTGCCTCTTTGCGTGCCATCGCCAGTCTCCACGTGCGCAGTGCCTCCTCGCCTTTGGCCGTTCCGGCCATCCCGCCTATGGGACCACCTGCTGGGCCGACCAACGTGACGCTTTTCCCATTGACCCGCACGTCTGAGCCGAACGCCACCTCGATCGTGACCGCACCGATGGACAGCACCGCAACGGCCGCAGTGATCTCGACGATGGTGCCGATGCTTCCCCGGTCCTCGACGACGAGCCCTAGGGTCGCTTCCACCGTGGGAAGACCTACCTGGCGAGGAGCATCGGCGCTCCTACGGCCGCTCCTGCGTTCCCCTCGGGGCCCCTGCGTTAGTCGGGCCGGGGCCGTTCCGTTGGACGACCTGTCACTGCTTTTGGCGTCGACGTTGGCAGCTCCCTTGTCGGTGGCTCGACGGGAGGAAGCCCGGACGCGGCTCCCGTCAAGCTCCGCCAGAAACATCGAGGGAGCCTCGGCGTCGGCAAGAGCGACGACCTGAGTGCGGGCCCGAGTTAGGGCTACGTGGAACACCCGCCGCTCGTCTTCCTCGTCGTTGCCGAGTCGATGCGGGAGGAGCCCCTGTGAGGCACCGAAGATCACCACGTGCCCCCATTCCCGCCCTTTGATGCGGTGCACCGTAGACAACAGGACCAAGGGTCCGTTGAGCGGCGTCCGGCCGAGAACCTGTCTCAACCAGGTTTCGAATGTGGTCGCCCCGGGGTGCAGGGCCGCGACTGATTCGAGGGCGGTAAGGTCGTCGGCATGGGTGGAGCGATCGGCCTCTTTCCGCGAGCCGTCGAGGACGTCCATGGTTTCGCCGAGCCCGAGGTCGACGCGGATGGCTTTGAGCGCCGCAGTGGAGGAGCGACCGCAAGCCTTGGCCACGGTCTCGAGGTCGGTTGCGTAGGCCTCGAGTTTTGGGGCGTCCCGGCCCGACAGGCGCCCGGCGAGTCGTCGTATGTCGGCGATCGAAGTCGTCGAGCGACCCGTGAGCATGTCGACCACGTTGGGTGCGATGCCCCGAGATGGGCGGCGGATCGTCTCTTGGACGTCTTCACGCCTAATACTGTCCGGTTGGGTCCCGATCCGGAGGTATGCGAAGGCGGTGCGGATGCCCGTCCGCTGGAGCACGCCGGCAGACAATGGTGTAGTGCAGGGGACGCCCGCTTCGATACAGGCCACCTGTACAGGCAAGAGGGCCGAGTTCACCCGGGCAAGGATGGCGATGTCGCCTGGGTCGACCCCGGCGGCCAGCCATGCTGAGATGGCCTCGACGGTGAGTCCTGCTAGTGCCTCCGCCGGGGCCCTCAATACGGCAACGGGTCCGCATCCGGTCAACGGCCCGCCGAAAATGGCGAGTTGGTCGGTGCGGCCATCTGGGGCATCGATGGTCTTTTCGATCCGGCGTGCGTTGTAGGACAGCAAGTGACGGGCGGCGCCGATGACCGCCGGTGGGCACCGATAGTTGACTTTCAGGTCGTGAACGCCGGCGCCGGGGAAGTAGTGGGCAAAGTTGATGAGGAACTCCGGGGTCGCCCCGGAGTAGCCGTAGATGACCTGGTCGTCGTCTCCGACCCCGAAGCAGTCGTAGGTGGGCGCGGCCAAAAGCCTGATGAGCAGCAGGTGAGCGGGGTTGAGGTCCTGGAACTCGTCGACGAGCAGGTGTCGACATTTGGATTGGGCGACAGTGCGAGCGTCGGGGTTGGTCAGGAGGATCTCTATGGCCCGGTAGATCTGCTCGTCGAAATCAACGGCACCGGCTTCTGCCAACGCAGCGCGGTACGGTTCGAATCCCTCGGCGATCCCCGAGGCGTCTGGATCAGACTCTTCGACCATCTGGGGTGAGTGGAGTCCGAGCCGAATCGAAGAGAGGGCTGCCAGATAGGGAGCCACCGTGTCGGTGTTGGCCTGCCTGCGGATCTCGATGTGGCGCTGCAATAGTTCCCGGACGGCGGGCTCCTCGAGCACAACGAGCCGGCTGGCTGACCCAAACTCGTTGCAGATCCACAACCCGAAGCTGTTCAGGGTGCGGATGTTGAGCTTCTCCGATCCCTCGATGTCCCCGCAGCGCTCCTTCAGCTCGGCTGCCGCCTTGGTGTTGTAGGCCAGAGCGGTGACCGTGTCCGGGTGCGTACCGCGATCACCGACGAGATGGTGAAGGCGCTCGGTCAGGACCCTGGTCTTACCGGAGCCCGCCGGTGCGATCACCCGGGCCGCCCCGGTGCGGTGACAGACGGCGGCCAGCTGGTCCGACGCCAGTTCTGAGTTAGGTTGCGAGTGGCCGGCTGGCTGGAGCCGTCCGCCTTCGGCGTTCCAGCGGTGAACTACCCCGATCCTCGAAGGGAGTATCGGTGGTTGAGGGGGACCGCCGTCGATGAACATCGGGGTCCCGTCGGCGAGGACGATGTCGGCCCCGCCTCCTTCCCTCACCCCGTCGCCGGCGAAGTGGCGGGCCGCCTTGCGGCCGTGCCACCAAGTGGAATCGCCACTGCGGGCGTCGTAATTGTTGGCCCAGACCAGGAAGTGGAGGCGCTCGCGGCCGAACTCGAAGTTCGGCGTGAGCTCGTAGACAGGCCGGTGGCAATGTTCCGGAGCCCGAAGGTCATTGGGGTCCACGCCCAGCTCAACCACAACAGGTCGACGATCGATCCAATGGCGGTGGAGATCCTCTACCACTTGCCCCAAGTCCCTCAGAGCGGCGTCCCCGACGACCACACGGGGACAGGCCTTCCAGGCCTCGGGTGGCTGCTGACCTGGGACAACCACGACGCCGCGGCCCAACTCGATCGACCCTTCAGAGATCATGGACCATGGTAGCGATCAGGTATGACTCACCTCCTGGCCCCCCCTTTGCATCCGCACTCAGATCTGAGAGACCGAGGCAAACAGGCCGGAGGCTCGGAGCGTCTGGATGAACTGGTTCAGGACCGGGCCCACGCCGGCAAAGGACCATTAGAAGACATCAGGTGAGTTGGGGTTCGACGGGTCGGAGTTGTCAGATTCGTCGGATTTGAAGAACCTGAAATACGGCCGCGCCACGTTCTGGACGGCCGTCAACACATCGTTGTACGACAATCCGGGCTTGGTTGTGGCGAAGAAGTACACCGGCAACCCAGCCGGCAGATCCGAAAGACGACATCAGCAGCGGGACAGCAGCGGATTACCCATTCCGCCAGAGCCACAGGGTTGCGACACCTTCTACTCCCCTGCTACTCAAATCGGTGGACCGAGCCCAATTCGCTGGACCCACTGGAATCTCCGCCAGATTTGACCAGCACGTCTGTTACTCCGTAGACGGTGTAGCCACCTCAGTTGACACTTTTAATCCCGAGGTGGCGAGATCGAGACTCATACGGCCCACCAGTTCAGAGACACTGTTGCTCCCGGCATGCCCTTCGAATAGCCCAACTTCCTTGGGAGCTTGAGCCAACTGAGCGTGGTTATCTTGACAGTGAGCGAATTGATCGCAATCGGCCACTTACGCTCCGCGGCGCTGGGTGCCCAGATCGGGACCGCCGGATTAGCTCGTCCGTCATTCGTTCGATTTCAGGTTCAATGCCGCAAAGGAGTTGACCGATGGCGGGATGGCCACCTGGCTTCATCGTTACTTCATCCAACTGTGCCCGCTGGCGATCCCGTTCGATAACGAGTTGGTCATCGTCAATCACTGTGTAGTCAGTACCCGCATCCAGGGTGTCCTGAATCGGTTTGCTGGATTGGGTCACGCCCATGTCTTGTGGATGCCCACTCATCGGGATGACATCGACGAGTTCCAGTCCGGTCTTGAACAGGACGTGGTCACGGCACTTCCCCAGGGGACTTCACTCCGACCACCCGTAGGCAATCCCCGCGAACGCCGACTCACCTTCTTGTCGGGTGGTCGAGTCCCATCGGTGATCACAAGCGCGACACCGAAGTCGGACCGATCCGCGGTGCTCCTGAAGTGCGCTGGACTCAATGGTCAGCACCCGTCGGACGCGGTTAGATTCGCACCGCGGACACGAGGGATACATCGGCATAGCTCACCCCTCCTCGGAATAAAGGGGGATTCGTAACGTCCAACCGAGGCCGCAGTAACCACAGTGGCAAGTGTCTGCCGTTGGGGATGGGCGATCATCCTGGTAATCCCACACCGGGCGTTCAATCCGTACGGCACTTGAACCACAGTCTGGGCAAGAAATAGTAAGGAGCATGAACAACCCTCTCCGTTGTGTGGGTTGAAGTGATTTCCGTTTGGGCGGCAGTCTCCACCCCAAGGCCATTGCCCAAGCCGACGACCAAACGATCGGTGGCCCCGTCAACTGATATGGGCCGCGCAACACGTGCCAGCTCGGGTCGGCAATGGATTTCGATACCCGTGCAGGGATGTCTAAAACCTCCGATCAGGTCCGCGGCAAACACCCTGCTCACCGAGGGGAACGTGTGCCAAGCGATGACAAAGCCGACCAGGTGAGGATGACATCACCCAACCCGACCGCCGCCCCCGTTTAAGCCTGGAAACACCGATTGACCGCCTGATCTGAAGGCCGCGTACTCCGCGGAAAGTGCCTCCCCTGCTGGGAAAATGACGGTGTTCGAAGGCGTCGTTTCACCCATCCCAAGGAGGCACTTTCTGTGAGGTCAGTATCGCGCGGAATCGACCGCATCGAGGTGACCTTCGATGATCCCCATTTGGTGGCCAACGCCGGCCTGTTGCTGGTGGCAACGTTGGTGGTCCGGCTTCGTCTGGAGAGGCTGATCAACGAGGTGGTCGACCTGTCCGGCCGTGTCGGTGGTGCGCTTCCTGGGCGCAAGGTGTTGACCCTGGTGCACGCCATGGTGGCCGGTGGGAGCCACATCGACCATGCCGACGTGCTGCGATCCGGTGCCACCCAGGCAGTGCTTCCCCACCGGGTGATGGCCCCGTCCACCCTGGGTACCTTCCTGCGGGCCTTCACCTTCGGTCATGTCCGCCAACTCGATGCCGTCTTCGCTGAGACGCTGCGGCGGGCCTGGTGGTTGGGGGCAGGCCCTGGTTCGGACCGGGTGGTCATCGACCTCGACTCCACCATCTGTGCGGTGTGCGGCAAGGCCAAGCACGGTGCCGGCTACGGCTACACCAAAGAGCTCGGCTACCACCCTTTGGTGGCCACTCGTGCCGGGACCGGTGAACTCGTCCACGTCCGGATGCGCAAAGGCTCGGCCAACACCCAGCGGGGGGCCAAGCGGTTCATCGAAGAACTGGTGGCCCGGCTTCGTCGGGCCGGAGCCACCGGTGAACTGGTCATGCGCTTCGACTCGGGCTTCTGGTCCAACGCCACCATCGCCACCCTCCGACGACTGGACGTTGGCTACACGATGGGCGTCCGGATGGTGAAGTCCGTGGTCACAGCCGTCTCCGCCATCGACGAAAGAGCCTGGGCACCCATCGACTACACGTGTGACGGCGTGGCCGAGGTGGCCGAGTGCGTCTACAGGGGACGCCGGCTGGTTGTGCGCCGGACCCGACTGGTCGGACCCCAGGCGACACTCTGGCCCGAGTGGCGCCACTTCGCCTTCCTCACCGATCAGGAAGGCACCGCCACAGAAGTAGACGCCTTCCACCGGGCCCATGCCACCGTCGAACTCGCCATCAAGGACCTGAAGGAGGGCGCCGGCCTGGAGCACGTCCCGTCGGGCAACTTCAGCGCCAATGCCGCCTGGCTGGTCTGTGCCGCTCTGGCCCACAACCTCATCCGGTGGAGCGCCATGCTCGGCCAGATCACTCCCGAGGATCACCTCGTCGTGGCCCGGACGGTGCGCACCCGATTTCTGTCGGTGCCCGGCCGCCTGGTCAACACCTCGGGCACACCGACCCTGCGTGCTCCGCTCGAGTGGCCGTGGGCCAAGAAGTTCAAACAGGCCCTCGACCGTTTGCGCTCCCTCCCGCCAGTTCCGGTGTAGTCGCCTCTTCAGCGGCGGGCGCACCGCAGACGATCGCTGGACGGCGCTGACAATCGATGAGAATCACCAACCCTTGGTCTCGCACGCCCCGATGGCCGCAGAAGGTGTCACCTTGCCGTGACGGCGCCCTCTCGGTCAGTTCGCACTGGATCCGGCGGCCCCCAGGTCGTTGGTCGGTGAGGTAGGCCGCTGGTTGAGCGATGACCATATCGGCGACTGACGGTGGCCCAGCGAAGGGTCGTCACTTTGGCACTTCTCTGTATCTCCGATGTGATCGCCTACTGTCCCCAGCGGCCCCCGTTCAAACCGTGCATGCCGTTCTCCGGCACACGGCTTTCCGACATCGTTCATCGCAGTGCGTGCGCAGTCGGGTAGCGCACCGTCCCCGTGAGGCGGTAGATCCCGAGGTTCCCCAGCCAGTCCCACGTAAAGCGATTGGACCAGTGAAATCCTCGGAGTCCATATTTCCGGCTGGCCAGCCGTGCCACTCGTTCGTGGACGTAGGCGTCGATGGCGCCGAACTTGGCCGACGAGTTTCCCTGCCGGAAGTAGGCGCCCCAACCCCGCAGCACGGGATTGAGATCATCGATGACGACGCTCAGATCGAGTCCAACTCGACTCGGGGTTGTCAGCGCACGGACCTTGCTTCTGATCGAAGCCATGGCCCGTGGTGACGGCCATTTGTGGAGCCAGTAACGACCCGGCCGTTTCCAGGACTTGACCATCCGGTGATGGAAGCCCAAGAAGTCGAAACCCTCCGCCCCTTTGCGAAGATCGGCGATCCTGGTCTTGTCGGGATGCAGACGCAACCCGAGCGGTTCCAGGGTCTCTTCGGCCAGGTCCCGAGCCGCTTCGGCTCGTTCCCGTCTTGGGCAGAGGACGACAAAGTCGTCGCAGTAACGGACCAGCGTTCCCAGTCGCTTTCCACCGCTGTCCCACACCTCGTCGAGGACATGAAGGGCGATGTTGGCGAGCAGGGGGGAAACGGGCGAGCCTTGCGGGGTTCCGGCCTCAGAGTCTGAAACCACCCCGCCCTCGAACACCCCGGCCCGCAGCCAAGACCGCAGCAGCTTCAACATCTGCCGGTCAACGATCCGGCGTTCGACCTGCGCCATCAGCGCATCGTGGTCGATGTTGTCAAAGCACGCCTTGATATCGGCGTCGAGCACCCACATTCGACCCTGGTTGGCCGTTTGTCGGACGGCTTCGAGGGCCTGGTGCGCCGAACGCTTCGGGCGGAACCCGTAACTCACCGGGTGAAAGTCGGCTTCGAAAATCGGCTCGAGGACGATCTTCGCGGCCGTCATGATCACCCGGTCGGCAACTGTGGGAATGCCGAGTGGCCGGGTCTCCCCCGGCTTGCCCGGCTTTGGGATGTTGACCCGCCGCAGTGGCTTCGGCCGATAAGTACCGGTTCGAAGTTCTGCGACGAGGCCGCCGAGGAAGGCCCGCACCGACTCGGTGCCCCCGTCTTGTATGTCGGCGATGGTGACGCCGTCAACGCCGGGGGCGCCTTGGTTGGTGGCCACGTCGACCCATGCCCGCCACATCACATCACTGCGGGTGAGCTTGTCGAAGAGGGCATGAAAGCGACGTGTTCGGTCCTGCTTGGCGCTGCGATAGAGCACGCGTTGAAGGGCTCGAACGGGGTCCAAGCCTTCGGCCTGTCTGACGGATCTAGCCGAGTTCTCGGCACTCATCAGCGTTCCTCCCAACATTGTCGTGCACCGATGAAGCAGGGGCCCTTCGCTCAGGGCAGGTTGTGTTGTCCTGCCCGTCATCACTACTACGACCCCCTCCGACTCCCTCTCGGCTGCCGGCCACTTCCCGGGGTCACCGGTTATAGGCAAGCGCGCTCCCGATCACCGCAGGTCGGGGCCGAGTAGGGCCTCTCCAGTTCCCTCGCCAGCCTTCTGACCGTTCCACGTCCCCTACGCCGGAGGGTCCATCACCGCCCGCTCCAAGAACCCAAGCGGCTTCCATGGCCTTCGCCAAATCCACACAGGCTCGGCACCCTCATTTCCCTACTTATCGCAGGAATCCTTCACGACGCTGCAGACTTCGCTTCATGCTGCGGACCGGCCAGTTGCTCGGCCCCGCTTCGACCCCGGCCTCTCGACCGGACCCGGGGGCTTCACTACCGGGGACCTTGGCGTCTCCCCGGACCGGACTCTCACCGGCTGGCTGACGAGAGCTTGCGCTCGTTACGTCATGACCACTCCTTTGTGCTCATTGCGTCCGAGCTGCTGGACGCACGTGGATCGAGGTTAAGTAGGAATCTGAAATCAGCTCCCGGCGCCCACGTCCTGCCATTTTCTGGTGGATGTGCAGTCCGGCGGTTCAGTCTTTTGCAAAAAACGGCGGACCACAGCCACCCTGACTACCCATTCAACGAACGACTGATACCTGAGATTCGTCCAGAAGGCGTACCGCGTCAGCCCCAATCGCCGCCAGGCATCCAGCGCCATCCACCCTGCATCTGCAAATCTCAAGGTGGATGCGGGACCGAAGTGGTCCTGACGCCTCAAGGCAGCGCCGACAATGACCGATGTTCTAGAGATCCAGTGAAAGGCTTCGGTCGTGATCTTCCTCCCCCGCATCGCCAGGTCCCTCCACCATCCGGCGCTGGCCGTGGTGCTGGGGCTCGTCCTCCTCGGTGTCGCCATCTTCGGCCTCGTCAGTGGGGACATCCCGAAACTGTGGGCCATCCTCATCCTTGCAGTCGGTACACTCAACGTGCTGAGGGCTGTTCCACATCCAGATGCCAGTCGGCCTGAGGGATCTTCCAGCAAGGTGGACGCGGCGGCGACCGCCTAGTCGGTATGCCCATCGCGCTCTGATCCGGGTGAAGGAGCTGGCCGGTCCGGCGCTAGCAAGAACGTGAGCGCTGCGACAGCGACCACCACCACATCGAACTTCGCCATGGTGTACGCCGCAATGCGGCATCCGACGCGCCGGCCGGTGTGCCTCCCGATCGACGCCCAAGCTGTGTCGGGGTGCGGACGGTTGATCAACGTCGATTGGCATGGTTGACCGGCTCCTCAGCATCGGGCGACCCCAGGTTTCGAACCGGTGACGGCCCTTCTCTTGAGGTGTCTCAGCTGCCCCTAGACTTATGCCGTGGGCGGGGCTTTTCCCGTGCCCATCCCCGTTCCGTGCCCATTCCGCGTTGTGTTCTGACGGGGCTTGAATCGGTTGAATGCGGCCGCAAACGTGAGAGGAACAGCGTGACAGCGATAAGCGTGCGCAATCTCACCAAGACTTACGGCGACAAGCGAGCGGTGAACGACGTCAGCTTCGAGGTCAGGCAGGGCGAGGTCTTTGCCCTCCTCGGCCCGAACGGCGCTGGGAAGACCACCATCATCGAGATCTTGGAGGGCTTCCGGGACCGAAATGTCGGAGAGGTGGAAATCCTCGGTGTCGACCCAGCCGACCGGCGCACACAGCGTTGGCTGCGAACCCGCATCGGTGTGGTCCTTCAAGAGTTGGCGGTCGAGCCCTTCTACTCCGTGCGCCAAGTCCTGACCCGCAACGCCGGCTATTTCCCTTCGCCCCGTTCGGTCGACGAAGTCATCGATCTGGTGGGCCTCACCGAAAAAGCCGATGCTCGGGTGAAGACTCTTTCCGGAGGGCAACAGCGCCGGCTTGATGTGGGGCTCGGCATTGTGGGCAATCCCGAATTGCTCTTCCTCGACGAGCCCACCACCGGGCTCGACCCTTCTGGTCGTCGGGACTCCTGGGAGTTGATCCGCAAACTTGTTTCAGAGGGCACGACGGTGCTGCTGACTACCCATTACATGGACGAGGTGGAAGCGTTAGCCGATCAGGTGGCGGTCCTCAACAACGCTGAGATAGTAGCCACCGGAACCCCAGCCTCTCTCGGCGGACGAGATTCGGGTGCGGTGACGATCCGTTTCGCCCTGCCCGACGGGATCTCTGCGAGTGACCTCCCGGTCTCGATCTCCGCAGAATCAGACGGTCTGGTCGAGATCCAGACCGAGGATGAGCTGGCTGTACTTCATGCGCTCAGCGGATGGGCTCTCGACCGCAAGCTCCGCCTACCGGGGCTCTCGGTCGCCCGGGTCACCTTGGAAGACATCTACCTCCAGCTGACGAGGGAAGAGCAGTGAGCACCACGCCGGCCATCGGTCCCTTCGAAGGATTGAGCGACGTCAGGTTGGTAGGGCGGCAGGTCCGATACGAACAACTGTCCTTCTGGCTCAATCCAGTCGGTGCCGTCTTCACCGTGGGGTTCTCGGTGGTCTTCCTCATTCTGCTGGGAGCATCAGCGGGGAGTTCCGCGTATCTCGTTCTACGGCAACATCCGGCTGATTCAGTACTACGTGCCAGGGTTTGCCGCCTACGGAGTGATGGCTGCCTGCTTCAACATTTTGGCCATTACTTTGGTCAACCGACGCGAGATGGGCCTTCTCAAGCGGCTCAGACTCAGTCCCCTGCCGACGTGGGCGCTGCTCAGCGCCATCGTCCTCAGCTCCATGGTCGTGGCTACCGTCGAAGTGGTCCTCCTCCTGATCGTCGGGAGGCTTGGGTTCAGCGTCCACTTTCCGGACAACGTGGGTGCTTTCGTGGTGGCCATTGTCGTGGGCATGCTCTGCTTCTCTGCGCTGGGAGTGGCGATGAGCACACTCGTCCCGAATCAGGACGCGGCCGGTCCGGTCGTCAGTATCATTTTCTTCGTACTGTTGTTCCTCTCGGGATTGTGGTTCCCACTCAGACCCGGGTCGGGTCTGGCGCAGTTCTCGTCGTACTTCCCTGTCCGCCACTTCATTAATGCCGTGTTCGCTCCCTTCGACACCCAGAAGGGTGCATCCCCTTGGGCCTGGCACGACCTCCTCATCGTTGCCATCTGGGGTGTCATCGGCGCCATCGTGGCCGTGCGCCGATGGAAGTGGTCGCCTCGCCGGGGTTGAACT
>CAVSII010000006.1:0-78723 GCA_963727955.1 uncultured Acidimicrobiaceae bacterium | reverse complement strand
GCAGGAAGCAGCCGCCAGGACCAGGAGCTGCTCGGGATTGAGGAGCCGCCGGTCGCCGCCAAAGGCCTCGTCGCCGCTGAGAGCCAGGTCCGCCCCACTCGGAGGGGCCACGGCGGAGTGTGACCTGTCGTAGGCGTCGTAGCCGACCGCGGTCGAGCCGGACCACTGGCACCGCGCCCGGTACCGATGGGTGCGACCATCGTCGTCACTGGACATGGCACCAGCGTAGGTGCGGATGCTCCGGCTCGGTCGACGAGCATGCACGGCTGCCCCATCCATACGGGCCTCTCATGGGTACGGCTGTCTAACCTGTGCCCATGACGTGGACCATCCGTCCCGGTCAGCTCTCCGATGTCCAGTCCGTTCTCCACCTGTGGTCAACGGCGGCGGCCGAACCGACCCACACCGACGATGCCGCCAGTCTCACCGCGCTGTTCCGACGCGACCCTGCGGCACTCATCGTCGCCGAGGACGACTCCTCCATCGTCGGGTCGGTGATAGCCGGCTGGGACGGATGGCGGGGATCGGTCTACCGGTTGGTGGTGGCGCCCTCGCACCGACGCCTCGGGCTCGGACGTCGCCTGCTCCGCCAAGCCGAAGAGCGGCTGTCGGCAGCGGGGTCCGTCCGCCTGCAGGCCATCGTGGTCGAGACCGAGCCGCAGGCGGTCGGATTCTGGCGGGCCAGCGGATGGGAGCAGCAGGTCCACCGCCTCCGCTTCGTCAGGGGATGAGACGGGTCACTAGGATTCAGGCCGGTCGGAGGGCCTTGCCCGCTTCTCACCCGGGGCGGCGGTTGATCGGTGGCCCTTCCAAAGGGAGATGACGTGTCGGACAACCTTCGGATCCTTGGCAAGTACAGCGCGGCGATGGAGTCCGGCGACGGCGAAGCCGTCTACGAGTTCTTCTCGAAGGACTTCCACAGCCATGTGGCCGAACGGGTGAGCCCCGAGCGGGTGGGCACCGACCTTCGGGGGGAGGAGCAGCTGTGGTGGCAACAGGCACGGTCTGCCTTCCCCGACATGGTCTTCACAGTCGATCTGCTCATCGAGTCCGACGATCTGGTGGTGTCCAACTGGACGGTCACCGGCACTCACACTGGAACATCCTTCTACGACGTTCCCGCCTCGGGCGACCCGGTGACGATCAACGGTACGGCCATTCTGCGCATCCGGGACGGGAGGATCGTCGAGCACTGGGGGGGCCCGCATTGTCAGAAGGGCCTCGGCCTGCTCCCCTCGGTCTGAGCGCTGAGCGGAGCCCTCACCGGGCGACGGCCCATCGCCGCTTCACGGTCGTGCCGACCCACGACACGGCCATCTTCCACTGGAACGTGAACAGCCCGGCTCACCGCTGACCGACCGGAGGTGAGAGACCCCACCCACCGGTGCGGTCCCACCGGTTCAGCAACGCGTCCCTTCATCGACGATAATCGGGCGGTGACCTACCATGAGAACAGGCCCTGGGGCTCTTTCACCGTGCTCGAAGATGCTCCCACCCACAAGGTCAAGCGGATCGAAGTCACCCCCGGTCAGCGCCTGAGCTACCAACGTCACTCCCGCCGGGCGGAGCATTGGTTCGTCGTCTCGGGAACGGCCGAGGTCACACTGGACGGGTCGCTCCTACCGCTCAGCCGGCAGGAGGCCATCGACATCCCCCAGGGAGCTGCTCACCGGATAGCCAATACCGGTCAGGACACGCTGGTCTTCGTCGAAGTCCAGCACGGTGACTACTTCGGTGAAGACGACATCGAGCGCCTCGACGATGACTTCGGCCGGGTGAACTGACCGGTCCGACCACCCGTTCGGCCCACCGCCTTCACCTGGGCAGGCTGCCCGCTACCTCGGAAGGAAGTCCAGCAACAGCCGGTTGACCTTTTCCGGTGCCTCGAGCTGCATCCAGTGGCCGACCCCGTCGATCCGTTCGTAGCGCCATGTTCCGGCGACGTAGTCCTTCGAGTCGGTCATCTGCCGCTCGAGGAGGGCGGGGTCACCCGAGCTCCATACCCCGAGGGTGGGTGCCTGCACCACGGGCAGTTGGAGAGGGGGCTCGACGAGAACCCGGGGATGCACGTTGGCCCGGTAATAGTTGAGGCCCGGGGTGAGGGACCCGCCGGACTGGAGGTCCTCGATGACGGCGTCGGCGTCGGGGTGTCGGCCCCAGGCTCGGAAGTTGGCCCAGTCGTCGGAGGTCAGCCACTGCTCGGCGATACCCTCGAACTGGAAGAGCAGCATGTACCACGACTTCTCACGCTGCTCGAGGCCGGCGGCGGCGAACGCCAGCGGATTTCCGACGGACAGGACGGCGAGATGGTCCACCCGGTCGGGAGCCACCGACGCCACCACCCACGCCAACGCCGCGCCCCAGTCGTGGCCCACAATGTGGGCTCGATCTATGTCCAGGGCGTCGAGCACGGCGCCAACGTCGGCAGCGAGGAACAGGAGGTTGTAGGAGTCGACGTCGGCGGGCTTGTCCGATCGCCCGTAGCCCCGTAGGTCGGGGACTATGACCCGGTAGCCGGCTTCGGCCAAAGCCGACGTTTGGCGATCCCAGAGCCGGCCGCTGTCGGGGAAACCGTGCAGCAGGAGTACCGGCTGTCCGTTATCGGGTCCGGTCACCTCGACGTGGATCCGTACTCCGGCGCTGTCAACGTCCATCGGTTCTGTCCTTCCTTGGGGTCTTCATTTCGGGCAGGCGGCCGGCACATGCGGGCGGTCCGGTTCTGTCGGAGCCGCTTCGTCGGTCTCATTTCGTTCGTCCGGCAAACTCTCTCCGCACTGTTGCCGTTACCCTAGCGATGTCCTAGGAGAGAGGGCCCGGACGACACGAAGGGAGCGGTCGGGTGCCGGGCGTCTCCGATGGGCAGCTCGGGTGAGACTCCTTGATGGCGGCCACCGGCCGGCGTACACGGTCGTTTCGCCGCTTGGCTTTCGGATGCGGCACGGGCCAAACGATCGTCCGGGCCATGCCCCCGTCCTCCGGCCAGCCCATCCCCCTGGAAGCGTCATCGCAGCGGACCGTCGACCGGACCCGGACACGGCCCTAGTTGCTCCAGCCAAGCCCGATCTCAGGCGCGGGTCGTTTCGTACTCCTCGACCCGTGCCTGCATCAGCACCTTCAGGAGCTCGGTCGGCAGCGCGCGGTCGTAGGGGAGCTTGATGAAACCCTCACCAGCTTCATAGCCAGCGGCTTCCACAGCGGCCTTCTGGGTAGCGAAGAACGGAGGGGAGAACCGCAGCGAGCAGTGCTTCTTGAAGTTCTGAAGCATCCACAGGTTGGCCTTCTCACCGCGGACATACACCGGTAGGTTCCACTTCAGTTCCTCCCGCGCTTGCGGGTCGGCGCCGAGGCTCAACTTCCTGAGCGTCTCGAGGTGCGGCCGCTGGACATCGCTCAGCTGGGCAAAGAAGTCATCAACGTCTTTCCGCTTGGGCATCGGCACCGCATCAGCGTATCGCCGCTCCCTAAAGCAGACACCTGGTCGATGATCGACGGTGACAGCTTGGCACTCGTCGTGTGGAAACCGTGACAAGATCGGCAATCCCCGAACTGGTTCTCTGCCGGGAGTCCCCATGGAGCCGGATCCAGACGAAACCCTGAGTGAGGGGTGGGAACCGGATGGTTGCCTGTAATCCAGATCGCCGGATGAGCCCTGCTTCCCGTCCGTCAGACCGGGGGATCAGGATCGTACTGAAGGTGCTTGCGAACGGTGCGCGCTCTTTCGTCACCAGCCAATCGGCTTACCAGGTGCAGAGCCATGTCGATTCCGGCTGAGATGCCAGCAGCTGTGACAATGTCCCCGTCATCTACAAATCGTTCATCCCGTCGCACCTCGATAGAAGGGTCCAACTCGGCGAGCAGATCGAGCGATGCCCAATGAGTGGTGGCAGGGCGATTGGCGAGCAATCCTGCTGCGGCAAATACCAGCGAACCGGTACAGACGCTGGTCAGAAGCGGGACCTCCCGCCGCTGATGGCGGACCCAGTCGAGCTGAGCATCGTCAACGAGCTGTCGACGGGTGCCCTGGCCACCCGGATAGACGAGCACATCCAACGGCGGTGCATCGGTGTAGGACTGTTCAGCCTGGACGACGAGTCCTTTGGCACACCGAACAAGCCCTCCCGACTGGGACAAGCACGTGACAGCGAACCCATCCTCAGGAAACGACCTCGTCCACAGAGACAGCACCTCCCAGGGTCCCACGGCGTCGAGCTCCTCAACGTCCTCGAACAGAAGGATGCCGATGTGTCTCACCTCGGTCACCGGTTCAGTTAATCACTCCTTCTCGGTGTCGCGGGCCAGCGGGTCAGCAGGGGTCGAGTGGCCGCCACCAGCCTCCTGGCAACCGAATTGGCTCTGCAATGTCTCACCGGTTTACCCCCGAACAGGTCCCGGTGCTCAATGGACTGGCCCGTGGGTTCGGGGTCTTCGATCACTGGTTCTGCGAGGTGCCGTCGCAGACCTTCATGAACCGCTCCTTCTGGACGGCGGCAACGTCATCAGGACTGACCGTGAACAGCCCGGCGAAGAAGTGGCTGACTAGCAACGACGCCGAGACGATCTTCAACCGGCTGGAAGACCACGGCAAGACCTGGAAGGTGTACGTCGCCGAGCCCATGCAGTTCTCGGCCACCGCAGTGATCCACTACCAGCGGCTGAAGGATCGCTGTGCCACCCACTTCGTGCCCTTCTCCCAGTTCGAGGCCGACCCGGCAACGCAGAGTTGACCGATTTCTCCTTCATCGAGCCGTGCTTGATCATCGGACACAGCGACTACCACCCCGCCGCCGGTCGGGCCATGGGGCACGGCCTGAGCATCCCGAGCGTGGACCCTCCGTCGTCCATCCTGGGAGGAGGGCGTTCCTGGAGCGGGTGTACAACACCTACCGGTCTATGACCCCATCGACGCGTAGAAACGTCTGGAACACCGCCCTCCTGATCGGCTGGGACGAGCCCGGTGGCACCTACGACCCTGTTCCGCCGGGCCCGGTGCCGCCACCCGACAAGACGCACCCCCAGGGGAGTTGGGCTTCAAGTTCGACAGATCCGGCTACCGAGTTCCAGCGATCATGGTTTCGCCGTGGGTGGAATGGGTTCGGTCTACAACGACGAGTACCGTCACACATCCCTGATCGCCACGTTGCGCAAGGTTTGGGACCTCGGCGAGCCGCTGACCGATAGAGAGGCATCGGCCCGGACCTTCGACCAAGTATTCGCCTTTGATAATCCACGTGGTCCCGAGAAGTGGGTCGACGTCGTGTCCCAACCTGTGCCCCAATGGGTGCATACCAAGCCTTCGCCCAGGGAGACGTACCCAAGGTGCTGGGGTTGATGGACGACAAGACCGAGTGGACTGAGGCAGACGGCTTCCCGCTCCACGGCACCTATGTAGGGCCGCAAGCGGTCGTCGATGGAGTATTCATGCGGCTCGGTGAGATCGGCGACGACTTCACAGTTACCCCGACCCGGTTCGTGGCCGAAGACGACACCGTGGTCGCGACCGGCACCTACTCGTGGAAGCAACGCTCGACGGGCAAGCCAGCAGAAGTGAAGATGGCGCACGTCTGGACGTTTCGTGATGGCAAGATCATCGCCATGCAGCAGCACGTCGATACCCTCAAAGTGCAGGAGCTGTCCGCCTGAGCGGACTTTCCTATCCCTGAGCCTGTGCCCCGGTCTCAGGTCAGCCGGGTGACCCAGATCACGGGCTGTGGACCGGGATGTGCTTGCCGGCTGCTCACTGACCTGAACCGGCGCACCGCGCCCGAGAGGTGCTCGAGTTTTATCGGACCACCGTAATCTCCCACCCCAGCGGCGCCCCTGGGACTGGAGTGCACGGGGTGGGGTTGCATACGTCTGGACCAGCGACGAAAGGTGCCTCTACCGACGCCGTTCCTGTTCCAATCGCCCTGAGCGTTGCCGTCAACGTGGTCCCTGAGGACGTGCTGGAGACCAGGACGACGACTTGCAGATCCGAGATTGTCGGTGGACCAGGCCACGTACCCATGGACATGCCCTCGCCGCCAGTTAAAACGAGGGTGGTGCCGACTGACACGCAGACCGGAACGGGGTTCCCTGGCTCTGCAGTTACGGTGACGGTTCCGTTCATGCAGCCAGGATGACCAGGAGTAGCTGACGCCTGAGACACGCTCGTCGGCGGGGCCACCGTCGTCTGCGACGAACGGGTGGATGTCGTGACGCTCGACGGGGTCGTAGGCCTCGCTTGCCTTGTGCCAGTCGTTGGGGTCGAGTGGGTTTTGCGGACCACTGCAGTCCCACGAGATGCGGGTGAGGTCGACTGTGACGTGCATCCAGCGATTCCAAGGGTCACCGCCAGGAGTAGCGAGACCCGCCACTTCATCATGCGGCCACCATAAACCCTCCCGATCGCCGGCCGCTCTCGTGGCCCCTGCCTCCGACCGCCGGCTCAGGGCCGCTTATTTTCGTTCGGACTCGACGGTTATTTTCGCTCGGACTCGATCGGTGCTGGCTGTCCGTCGAACTGCTCATGTTCGGCACCCGGATACATCTTCTGCCAGGGGCGGTGCGGACATGTTCTGGAAAACTTACGGGGAGATGTCGATCCGGCTCTCCCCCGTTCGACGCAATGGTGAGAGGCTGGGATGGTCCCGACCTCCAGACAGAGGAGTCAGCATGCCCCGTTACCTTTCGATGATCCGCGTTGACGAACAGAATCTCCCTGATCTGAGCGCGAGCCCTGAATTCTCAGAACGCATGGGGGCCTTGTTCGAGGAGATTACAAAGGCCGGGGTCATGCTGGACACGGCCGGGCTCACCCCGACTTCCGAGGGCACCCGGATTACCTGGACCGGCGGCGCCCTCAGCTATAAGGACGGCCCCTTTACCGAGAGCAAAGAAGTCGTCGGTGGTTATGCCATCCTCCAGGCGAAGGACAAGGCGGAGGCGCTGGAGTGGACCAAGCGGTTCCTGCAGATCCATCCGGAGCACTGGACCGTGACCGCCGAGATCCGGGAGATCGCGGAGAGCTGATCAGCCCGGGCTTGCCCCACCCCAATGCGGCTGCTCTGATGTGTGGTCGTGACAGCGTCGGCGACGGATTCGCTCGAAGCGGTGTTCAGGATCGAATCCGCACGCATCATCGCAGGCGTTGCTCGCATCGTGCGGGACGTGGGAATCGCCGAGGAGATCGCACAGGATGCGCTAGTAGCCGCATTGGAGGCATGGCCAGAGACAGGTGCTCCGAGCAATCCGGGCGCCTGGCTCATGGCCACCGCCAAGTACCGTGCGATCGATCTCGTGCGCCGCAAGGAGACATACGCGCGCAAGCTGCTGGAAGTTGGTCGGACACTGGGCGAGGTGCCGCCGATCGAGCCGACGGACCCCGATGATATAGATGACGATTTGCTTCGGTTAATCTTCATCGCATGCCATCCGGTACTTTCGCCCGACGCCCGTATCGCTCTGACATTGCGGCTGATGGGCGGGCTCACCACGAATGAGATTGCCCGAGCATTCCTGGTCTCGGAGGCGACCATTGCACAGCGCATCGTCCGCGCCAAGCGATCGCTTGCCGAGGCCGAGGTTCCTTTTGAGGTCCCATACGGTACTGACCGGGCTGCCCGCGTGGCGTCGGTTCTCGAGGTGATCTACCTCGTATTCAACGAGGGCTATGCCGCTACCTCCGGCGAGGACCTGGTGCGCCCGGGTCTATGCGAGGACGCACTTCGTCTGGCTCGCGTCCTTGTCGGTCTGATGCCGGCGGAGCCGGAAGCCAACGGCCTCGTGGCACTCCTCGAATTTCAGGCTTCCCGGATTGCCGCCCGGACGGGTCCGACCGGTGAGCCAGTACTACTTGCGGACCAGGATCGGTCCAAGTGGAACCGAATGCTCATCCGGCGTGGTGATGAGGCCTTGCGTCGAGCGGGCGATGGGCCGTACTCGGTCCAGGCCGCCATCGCCGCGTGCCACGCGCGAGCAGTTCGCTTTCAGGACACTGACTGGGCTTCGATCGCCCTCCTTTATCGCCGGCTAATGACGCTGATCCCTTCCCCGGTGGTCGAGCTGAACCGAGCCGTAGCCATCTCGATGTCGGAGGGGCCAGCGGCCGGCCTGGTTCTCGTGGACGCCTTGGTCGATGAACCGGCCCTCAAGAACTACCACTTGCTACCGAGCGTTCGTGGGGATCTGCTCGAGCGCCTCGGGCGCAGAGAGGAAGCGCGCGCCGAGTTCGAGAGGGCGGCATCCATGACCCACAACGAACGCGAGAGGGAGCTGCTCGTTGAACGGATGACTTGCTCCCGATCCTGTCCCTAGGACAAAATGCTCCTCGCCGCCGCCCCGAATCATCTGTCGCCGACCACCAACGGTTCGCATCCCCGGATCTAGCGAGCCCCCATGGCCACAACATTCACCCGTCGGACCCATTGCGAGAGTGCCCCACCTACCACCCCGGATCAGCAGGCATTGTTGGCTCTGATTGGCCTGGCACGCCTAGGGAGAACTACCTGATGGCTGTGCACTGAGTGGGTAGCCCAAGTTGGCGCAGGTCTCAACCATTGCCGTTAATGCACTCTGAAACTTCTGGTTATCGCCAGATACGTTCCCGGCATTGTTGATCAGGTTGGGAATGTCAGCCCGCAGCTTCGGACTCGTCGTGTTAGGCCCGTCGTACTTCTTCAACTGCGTCGCGAGGGCCTGTTCATGATTCCTGATTTCCGTTTGGTTCACATTGCCAGGGTTGTAGTTGAAGTACGGGGTCAGTGCGAGGCACGCTCCTTGATTGCCGTTGACTTTCACAACAGGCGGGTGGGCCACCAAGCGGGGTGTAGCTGCGCCGCCACACCCGGCCACCAGAACGACCAATAAGGCAAGAAGCACCACCGACTTTCGCATGTATCAAGTGTACGACGTCACCCTCCTGCAAGATTGGTTGGGAGACTCGCCAAGACGGCGCCGAAAGCAGGTCAGATAGTGACTATGGCCCACTGGCACTGCGGTTACAGAGCAAACACCGGGAGCGGGCCGGCATCGCTCATGAGGATTCGCCTCTCAGGAGCCCACAAGGAGC
Organism: uncultured Acidimicrobiaceae bacterium; assembly: GCA_963727955.1. Taxonomy (GTDB): domain Bacteria; phylum Actinomycetota; class Acidimicrobiia; order Acidimicrobiales; family RAAP-2; genus Bog-756. The sequence goes on along the minus strand of CAVSII010000006.1, from coordinate 69,677 downwards.
ACCGGCAGTTCGTCATGACGACGCACCATGAGGCTGTTGACCCACCTCGGCGGGCGCTGAGGATCAAGAGTGATGTCGCTCACTCGGTTCAGCAGGACACGGAGAACGTTTCGAGCTTCAACCCGAGCGAGAGGTGCCCCAACGCAGTGATGGATACCTCTGCCAAATGCGACATGTCGGCGGGGTACTTGCCGAGTCAGGTCGATAGTCTCGGGATGATCAAACACGGCTGGATCACGGTTGGCGGCACCCCAGAGCAGTAGGACCGTTGCTCCCGCCGGGATCTCTACGTCGCCGAGTTCGGTGTCGTTTGGCACGGAGCGCATGTGGTAGCGGAAAGGTGGCTCCAACCGCAGAGCCTCCTCCACGAACATCGGGATCAACTCAGGATCTCCACGCAGTTGATCTTGAAGGTCTCGATGTTCAGCCAACATACGGACAGCATTCCCAATCAGGCTCGTAGTGGACTCACCGCCGGCGCTGAGCAGCGTGTGGAGAATGCCGTAGCCCTGAACTTTGGAGAGTGCCTGACTGCTGATGCCTTGGGCAACGGCCCCGAGGAGGTCATTCATCGGCTCACTCATTGCGGCTGAAAGCTGAAGGGTGATCCACTCCCCGATTTCCCCGGTCCGAGCGATGTGGGCGACCAGCTCCTCGTAGGTCAGTGTTGATCCCAGCATGGCGGTCGAGTCAAAGGCTGCATTCAACAACTGATCGAGGTCACTGTCGCGGAATCCGATGAGACGACTGATCATCGTGATGGGCACGACGTTGCCGATGGCTGTCATGAAATCCACATACCCTTCGTTAAGCGCCCGGGCCACACAGTCCTCGGCAATCTCCACAATGTCCGGCTCCAGAGCCGCCATGCGCTTGGCCACAAGTTCAGAGAACACAGTGTCCCGGTGCACTGCATGCTCCGGGGGATCCGCGGTAGGAGTCATTGTCAAGAGTTGTGGATGAGAAATCTCACTCAGGCGGCGACGGACCCCTTCTTGGTGTCGGTATCTGTGGCCGATTCGGCCTTGTTGTCGCTCCTCTCTTGTAGCTGGCCGTCAATGAAGGTTGCTCGCGCCCGGACCAGCGGGACGAGCTCTGCGCCGCCGATCCGTCGCCAGCGGTCCTGGGCGGAGTCGAGCAGCTTGTAGGCCATGGCCAGGCCGGCCTGGCGGGATCCGGCGCCCCGGGTGACCTTGGTACGGAGTCTCACCGTCGAGAAGGTGGACTCGATCGGGTTGGTGGTGCGCAGGTGGACCCAGTGCTCGACGGGGAAGTCGAAGAAGGCGAGCAGCGTGTCGAGCTCACCGGTGATCTTGTCGGTGGCCTTCTTGAAGTCGGCGTAGGTCTCGGTGAAGACCTTCACCGCGTCGAGTGCCTCGGTGCGCGACGGCGCCCCGTAGATGTTGCGCACGGCGTCCTTGGCCTCGGCGTGGAGCCGTTTGGGCAGGGCGTCGAGCACGTTGGCTGTGCGATGCACCCAGCAACGCTGCTCACGGGTCTGGGGGAACACCTCACGCAGTGCTCCCCAGAATCCGAGCGCTCCGTCGCCGACGGCGAGCACCGGGGCCTCGAGGCCCCGGTCACGCAGGCTGCGCAGGACCTCGGCCCAGCTGTCGGTGGACTCGCGGTAGCCATCAGCCAGCGCCACCAGCTCCTTGGTGCCGTCGGGGCGTACACCGACGATCACCAGGCAGCACAGTCGGTCCTCTTCCAGCCGGATGTTGAAATGCACCCCGTCGGCCCAGAAGTAGACGAAGTCGAGGCCCGAGAGGTCCCGCTCGTTCCAGTCGGCGTGCTCGGCCTGCCAGGCTTCGGTCAGGCGGTTGACCGTGGACGCGGAGAGCCCGGCGTCAGAGCCGAAGAACTCACCGAGGGCGGGTGCGAAGTCGCCGGTCGAGAGCCCGCGCAGGTACAAGATGGGCAGCACCTCGGTCACCTTGGGCGACTTGCGCATGTAGGCCGGCAGGATGGCCGAGGAGAACCGTTCGCCCTCGCGGCGGTCGTCTACCCGCGGAGCCCTGACCTCGACTACCCCGGCCCCGGTCGTGACCTCGCGGGCCCGGGCCGAGCCGTTGCCCACCACCAGGCGGTGACCGGCGGCGTCGAGCAGCTCAGCATGGGCCTCGAGGTAGGCCCGGCGCTCGGCGGCCAGTGCCACGGCCAGCATCTCTTGGGCAGCTACCCGGCACATCTCATCGAGGTCGATGGTCATCGCCTCGGGGTCATCAACCGCGTCAGCGGTCGCGTCTTGGACTAACTTCAACATTGGCGTATCCCTCCCCGCTGGTCTCACCCGGCGGACTCGTTGTTTGGTCAACTTGGAGGGTACGTCGCGTCCATCGTCAGATCGTGCATCCACAACTTCTGGTTATAACTCCCGCGGTAGCCAACGCCTGGACTCCCGCATCGTTGAAAGAGAGCCGACAAGGCATGCCCTGGTCGTCACGGTAGAGAAGGCAGTTCAAGTTCGACGAAAAGTCCTCGACTCGGCCAGCAGCCTCAGCGAGTAGTTGGAATGTGGCCACGGTGAAGATCCCGGTGCCGGGCACTTCCCACACCGGCGCATGGGACCGTAATTCGTCATAGAAGCCGTAGGGCTCGTCGATCACGGCTGGTTCGAGGAGATGCGTTCCCGAGATTGTGGAGGCCATGACTGCAAGTTTGCCATTGCTGCCCCTGGGGTGCCCTCGACCACCGGGTATGTGGGACGTTATCGACCGTGGGTCAATACTCTGCGCGTACCTCTCGCTCCTCTTGCCTTCGTCGTCTTAAGCGCGACGAATGCTAGGTGGCGTTGCCGGAGTACAGCTCATCGAGAATCTCAACAGCGTCATCCGGTACTTCCACTGCAAGAACGAGACGATCAGCCCGAATGTCGATGGTGAACGAGAAGAAGGCACAGCAGGCAACCTCACGCTGAGCGAGGCTGATGACAGATCCGGTGTCGGCATCGGGCAAAAGTGTAAGTTGGAGCCGATTCGGTGCGACACGCTCGGAGCGGAATCTGTCAAGCGATTTGAGACACGTTCGGTTCACGAGTTCTGTGCGGCCTCCCCTCTGGCGACTGGCGGGTTGATCCACGCCACCTCGGGCAGCCGCGGTGCAGCGGGCGGGCGATGCCGGAACCGGATCGGGTTGGCAGCGTAGGCGGCAGTCAGCGTGTCTTGGCGCTGTTTCCTGATCTCGGCGGCAGTCCCGTAGTGGACCGAGGCCGGGGTGTGGAGGGCGATGCCCGAATGACGGTGGACGTGGTTGTAGTGCTCGAAGAACTGGACGCAGAACGCCCGTGCGTCCTCGATGGAGCCGAATCGGTCGGGGAACGCCGGGCAGTACTTCAAGGTCTTAAAGGCCGCCTCGGAATACGGGTTGTCGTTGGAGACATGGGGGCGACTGTGGCTGCGGGTCACCCCGAGGTCGACCATCAACTGGGACACCGGCTTGGAACGCATGGATGACCCCCGGTCGGCGTGGATAGTGAGTTGGTCCCGGTCCACCCCTTGGGTGAGCACGGCATCGTGGATGAAGTCGGTGGCCAGCTCAGCCGACTCGGTGGGAGCCAACAGCCAGCCGACGACGTAGCGGCTGAAGATGTCGAGGATGACATAGAGGTCGTAGTACTCGCCTCGGTTCGGGCCCCGCAGTTTTGTGATGTCCCACGACCACACCTGGTTTGGCTGGCTGGCCATGAGCTCGGGCTTCTTCTTGGCCGGGTGGGTCCGCTGACGCCGACGTTCCCTCGATTCCCCGCTGCCCCGGAGCAGGCGGTGCATGGTGGACTGCGAGCACAGGTAGGTGCCATCGTCCAGGGTGCGACCCCACACCTGAGCCACGGCCAGATCGCAGTGGTCAGGCCGGTGCAGCAGCTCCAGCACGGCCTGGCGTTCGGCGGGGCGGAGGGCGTTGGGTGGGGCCGGCCGGGGACTCGGCGGTCCACACCTCGGTGGCCGACGTCGTCGGTAGTGGGTGGCCCGGGCCCGACCGAGCAGCTGACAGGCCCGCCTGGTCCCGACGGCCTTGGCCAGTTCCGGGTGATGGTCGTCAATCACCTGATCTACTTCTCCTCGGTGTCCGCACTCTTGGAGATGCCCTCCAAGAGCGCGTGCACTTTTCCCATGATGTCGAGCGCCGTTCGTGTCTTTTCCAGCTCGGCCTCGAGACGTTCGTTCTTCTTGCGCAGTCGATCTGCCTCCTTGCGGTCAGCGCTGCGCCCCGTCGGCGAGCTGCCCCCGAGGGTTCCGGCGTCTCGGGCCTTCCTCCACTCGGTGATCTGGGAGCTGTAGATCCCTTCCCGCCGGAGAAGGGCTCCTTTGGCCCCGGGCTCGGTGGCCCCCTCGTAGGAAGCCAGGATGCTCAGCTTCTGGTCGGGCGTGAATGTTCGTCTGGCCGGCGCTGCGGCCGGGTCGTAGTCGTCGGTCACGTCCCCATTTTGGGCGCGTGCCGTCAGGGATGTGGAGTCGGTCAAGGTCATGGGATTGGAGATTCCTGTCTCGCCCGGGAGGGATAACGGTTACGGCAGGTGTCTCACGTCAGCCTGACAGACAGGGGAGCCACCTACGCTTCGGCGGAGCATCTTCCGCCACTCGCCAAGTTGAGACCTTGCGTCGCTCGGTTCGAGAGTGCAGGCAACCGGGATCTTCACAACTTGGAGTGTAGGCCCAGACAGGACTTCCCGAACTAGCGCGCTGCCCTATACCACGAGCTGCTCGATGATTGACTTGGCGGCGTGAAGGTATCGGGAGGCGCTCGTGCGTGACAACCTGAGCGATTGGCGTCATCAGCCTGACGTTCGGGCCGAGCGGCTCCGCTCCCAGCAGCTCTTGGGTCCGAGAGGCTCGTCGCCTCACGAGGTGGTGGGGCGGATACTTGCGGTGCAAGCCCAGGACGAGCGTGGCTTTCGGCTTGCAATTCGAAGTCGGTCTGACGGGCTCGTGGCCGAAGAGGTCGACCGCGCCTTGAACGATCGTCGACTGGTTGTCACATGGCTCAACCGAGGCACTCTCCATCTCGTTCACTCAGATGACTACTGGTGGCTTCACCCACTGACTGCACCACGATCCACCTCGACGCTCAGCCGTCGTATGCGAGAGCTCGGTCTGTCCGGCCAGCAAGAACAGCGGGGTGTCGACGTAGTAGTACGTACTCTTGATTCGGAGGGACCCCTCCTTAGGACTGATCTTCGTGAGCGCCTTGAGGCTGCGGGCGTACCCACCGAAGGTCAATCCTTGGTCCACCTCCTTTGTGCAGCAAGTCTACGGGGGCTGATCGTTAGGGGTCCGGTGATCGCCGGTGGCCATGCCTTTGTCTCTGTCAGCACGTGGTTGGGACCGGAGCCCTCACAACTCAGTCCTCATGAATCGCTGGCGCGCCTCGCCACCCGATACCTGGAGGGCCATGGACCGGCAATGCCGGAGGATCTTTCCAAATGGTCTGGAATCACCCTCGGGGACGCCCGTTTGGCATTCAGGGAAGCATCAGAGTCCTTGCGCCAAACTGGAGAGGGCTTCGTGGTAAGTGGTTCCGCACTCGGAGATACGGAATCTCTGCCGACGCGACTGCTCGGCTCATTCGATCAATTTTGCACGGTTGGTCCTCGAGGCAAATGTGGGTAGGCGAACATCAGTCGGTAGTCACCACCAATGGGATCTTCCGCCCGATCGTCTTGACCGCAGGTCGGGTGACGGGCGCATGGCGATTACCGGCAGAAGGCATCGAGATCGATCTTCTCGAGCCCGTCGATGACGAGGAGAAGGCCAAGCTGGAGGAGGTTGCCCGCGACGTGTACCGGTTTGTCGGGCGGGATGTCCCGCCGGACCCCATCAAGGTCAGTCCTCCGACCTAGGGGCGCGTCACCTAACGCCAATGAGCGGGTCTGGTATCGATGATGGCTTCAGTGACACACCCGTCTCGGAAAGGACCAGTAGCACCGTTCCGATTGAGCCGCACTGACACCGAGAACGCGAATCCCGCTGCTAATGACCGCGAGATGAGGACCGCCTAACCCGCAACAGGAGACGACGGGCGAAACTCTGACTTGCCACGAACCTGGTCCTGACCGGTGCTGTTGCGATCCTCCTGGGACTTGGCCCAGTCGCTTGGCTACGCCGAGGGCTCAACCCCTTTCATAACCTCAACCTCTCCCACTGACCCAGCGCTCGCCACCGTTCAGCGCCACTGAACGGCACCTCCACGCCTATGGAGAAGCACTCCCACGACGTGGCCTGTGCCACCAGTCCCTGCCGTCGCAGTCGAGTCGCACCCGATCGGCTGCTCGGCTTTATCCTGCCTCAGAAGCCGTGAGGTCGGAGCTTCGCTCCAGTAGCGCCGGTGTCGAGGTGGCGATAACCACGAATAGCAAGAATCCGACGAAATGAATGACTGAACACCAAATGCACAGTGCTTGAATGATGAACAGCTCCTCGATAAACAAATAGATGATCATGGCGACGCCAATGGCCGAAAGGATGAGTCGGGTCAAATGAATCCGTCGGTCATTGGAGCGCCACAGTGCGGGCAGACAGAGGACGGTCATGGGTACGAAGTACAACAGGCCCAGCACCGGTACGGGAATGCCCAAGAAGTGCGACGTATTACTGGTGAGGATCCTGTTGCAGGAGCCGAGATCGGGACACACGAGAGAGATGTGGTTGTCGAAATGGCTAATGGTGAGGTAGATAGAGCCGGCCAGACCCACGATGCTGAGCAGCAAAGAGGTGATGGGTTGCCACCGCAGATCCGTTGTTTCGGACATCGCCACCCCGCGTTCTGTCGTAATTTGCCAAATTGCTGAGACCCGCACGATCTCGACAAAGTCCGTCGCACACCGCCCGGCTAGGTGAGGCAAGCTATCACGGGCAACCGACCAGATACAGCCTTACTTCTGGCAGGTCACTGTATGCGATGAGACGCCCGTGGTGAGATGGTCTTCGCTCGGGGACCTGCCACTCATCGCCTGTTCGACGGCGATTATCAAGCCTGGATCATGGGCACCTATGGCGATCCGGCGGGCGTCTAAACCTGAGTCGGCCACGGGTCCTCGAGAACCCCGAGCTGGATGAAGAGACCGAGGTTGTCGGCGCCTATCCATTCGCTGATGACCCTGTCCCCCTCGAAATGCGTGATGTCAACATGCCAGTCCTCTATCGCCCGCCCGGTTGGAGGACGTCCCAGGTGCCCTCCTGTGTCGGTCCCGCGAAGTGTGCCCTTGAGCACCACCGTGTCGCCGGCCACGATCACCTCCTCGACATCGAGGTGCAAGTCGGAGAACGCACGGTGGTATCGCCGGATCGGCTCGACACTGGCGGACGGACTGTCCCGAACGGATTGACGTAGTTCTCGCTGTAGAGATCGGCGGCCGCTTCGTAGTTTCGACCATTCCAGACCTCCTCGACGAAACTCCGGACCGGCGTCTCGCGATCGTCCGTTTCCATTCTTCCCCCCAGTCCGCTCTCCGTTTTGGAGACCCAAAATGACCCTCGACGCATGATAAGCGGACAATGCCGGCGGTTTCCCTTCAGGGTCCATCGCCTGCCCTAATGGAGGAGACTCGACACGACGTTGATGACGAGGGCAACGATTACCGCACCGAACAAGTACGAGAGGAGGCCATGGGAGAGAGCGATTCTGCGCATCCTCTTGGTGGTCAGGTTGGTGTCAGATACCTGGAAGGTCATGCCGATGGTCAAGGCCAAATAAGCGAAGTCCAGATAGGTGGGCGGATCGTCCTCGTTGAAGTCGATCCCGCCCACAGGCGGGGAGTAGTAGGACCGGGCATATCGCAGGGTGAAGACCGTATGGACCAATCCCCACGACAGCGCCACACTCAGCAATCCGAGAGTAATGAGATAAGCCTTCGTCGCCCCAGGCAGTTTGACCGGCGCGGACCAGGGCCAACCCGACGGCTGCGAGCAGAGCGACTCCCGCCAGCAGAAGGATGGCTTCGGCCAACTGGATGCTGGTGTCCTCTCTGTTTGCACGGCTCTTGGACTCCTCGGCATCCAGACCCCCCACCACCCACCAGATCCATGTGATGAGGAAGAGCGCACCAACGTCCCAGCCGATGAGGACCGCTCCTTGCCAGAACGTCCAGGCCGACACGGCGACTCCGGCAACTATTCCGAGTGATGCTGCAACTGCCACACGCACACTGGCCCGAGGGTCTCGCCAGCTGCGAGGCGAACTGGTCGGAGGGGGCATTGTCGAAGCGTAGGCGAGCGACCACTGGCTGAAGGCTGCAATGAAAGCTCCGATCCCGATCCCGGACCCCCACCCTCGGAACGACCACGGCACCGATGTGGATTACACCCGTCGTGGGTCCACGTGCCTTCGGTGGTTCACGTCTGACCGGGACCGAAGACGGGCATGATGGCCAAGGTGAGGAACCCACACCCGACGAAGATTCCTGACGGCACCGGTCGGCTGGGATGGGCCGTGGCCGCTGTCGGGTGCGCCGGAGCACTCGGTGCTGCGTTTTTCGGCCCGCAGGAGGCCCGATCGGCGGCGGCGCAGGACTGGTCTCCATTCGTCCTCGTAGCGGGCCTCCTCCTCGTAGGTCTCGTTGCCGACGAGGACCGGTTGTTCTCCGCCGCCGGTCATGCCCTCGCACGACTAGCGCCAAACGGGCTGGCGCTCTACGCCGGCGCCGTCACACTGACGGTGGCGGTGACGACTGTTTTGAATCTCGACACCTCGGTGGCATTCCTGACGCCCATACTCATCTACACGGCGCGCAACCGGGGCGAAGGAGAGGCACCGCTGCTGTACGGGTGCCTGCTTCTGTCCAATGCCGGATCGCTCCTTCTGCCCGGGTCCAATCTCACTAACCTGATCGTCCTCGGCCACCTGCACCTCTCGGGAGGACAATTCTTTCGGCACATGGCTCTGGCGGGGATTGCATCGGCGCTGATGACAGCCCTGGTCGTGGGTGTGGCCGAACATCGATCACTGCGGGCCGCCGTCGGCCCGGTATCGGAAAGGGTCAGTCGACCGGTACTGGGAATCGGACTCATAGCCGTGGTCGCCGTCACCGTGTTGGTGCTCGTCCTCCGGTCGCCGGCCGCTTTCGTGGCAGCCGTCGGCGTAGTGGCGGTTGGTGTCCGGTCCCTCTCTTCGGAGGTGTCTCTGAGGCGCGCCGTGGGGGTTCTGGGACTCCCCGTACTCGTCGGCCTGTTCGGCATAGCCGTGGCGCTCGGCACGCTGGGGCGTGCGTGGTCGGGACCGGCGACTCTCCTCGGGCACCTCGATTCTTTGGGTACGGCTGTCACTGGGGCCCTCCTCAGCGTGGCCGTCAACAACCTTCCCGCCGGATCGCTGTTAGCCGCTCGGGTCCCGCCTCGACCGTTTGCCCTCCTTGTGGGTCTGAATATCGGTCCGAACCTCTTCGTCACCGGCTCGCTGGCCTGGCTCTTGTGGCTTCGGTCGGCCAGGTCGGCCGGTGCTCAACCATCCATCGCCAGAGCGAGCCGCCTCGGGGTCGTGGCCGTGCCGCTGTCGATGGCGGCAGCGCTCGGGATGCTCGCCCTCAACGGGTCGCACTGAAATGCGAGCACGGGAGGGGCGACCGTCCAGCCGGCACTTCACTGCTGGAGTCGGGAAGACAGAATCCGGCGTAAGCGAGTCCGTTGCGAGAAGATTGAGACGTGAAGTTGCTCGGCCGGGTGAGAAGGGTCCATCGATGAACCTCGACCTGGTCACCCTCGTAGTAGACGGGTACGACGCCGCAATCCAGTTCTTCGTCGACACATTGGGCTTCGATCTCGTCGAAGATTCGCCAGCTCACACCCAGAGCGGAAAGGCCAAACGCTGGGTCGTCGTGAGACCGCCCGGATCTGAAACGGGGATCCTGCTGGCCCGTGCTGAGGACGAACCTCAGACGTCGGTCATCGGAGCCCAAACCGGTGGCCGGGTCGCCTTCTTCCTTCGCGTCGACGACTTTGATGCTTCCTGCCGGCGGATGACCTCTGCTGGCGTGCGTTTCGTCCGATCCCCAAGGAGCGAACCCTGCGGTCGCGTTGCCGTCTTTCTCGACTGCGTTGTCAATCGTTGGGATCTCCTCGGGCCTGGCTGAAGCGACCAAGACCATCGGTGCCGGTGCCCGTGCCGTGCCCGTGCACGCCAGCGTCCGCTACCCACGGCGTCGCCGCCGGGGACATCGCTAAGCTGCATCCGGACAGGGGAAACAACGCCCACGGACTTGGAGGAGATACAAAATGCCAGAGTTCACCTCTTACGACCCCGGGACCCCCTCCTGGGTCGATCATGCCACCAAGGATCTCGCAACCTCGAATGCCTTCTACGGGTCTCTGTTCGGCTGGAAAGCTGAGGACCAGGGCGAGGACATGGGTCACTACAACCTCATGCGCAAGGGCGGGAAGACCGTGGCCGGCAATATGAAGGTGATGACGGAGGAACAGCCCAGCGCCTGGATTACCTACGTCTCTGTCGACAATGCGGACGCAACCGTCGACCTGGCCAAAAAGGCGGGGGCCATGGTGTTCGCCGAGCCGATGGACGTTTCAGACATCGGACGCATGGCGGTGTTCGCTGATCCCGGGGGGGCGGTGATCGGCGTCTGGCAGCCCAAGACCTTCGCCGGAGCTGAGCTGGCCAACGAGACGGGGGCCTTCGCCTGGAACGAGCTGAACACCCGAGATCTCCCGGCGGCCAGAGCTTTCTACACAGAGGTGTTCGGGTGGCAACCCAACGATCTCGACATGGGGGGAATGAGCTACACGGAATGGAAGCTCGGCGACAAGACGGTGGCGGGCATGATGACCATGCCCGACATGGTCCCCGCCGAGGTTCCGGCCCACTGGCTCGTCTACTTCGGCGTTGACGACACCGACGCCACGGCCGCCAAGGCTGCTGAGCTCGGAGGAACCACGTTCGTCCCACCGACCGACATTCCTCCGGGGCGCTTTGCCGTGCTGGCTGATCCGGACGGCGCGGCATTTGCTGTCATCAAGATGGCCTCCTGACAACGGACTGAGCCAAACCGCCCGTTCCGATCACGACTTTTTTCGTCTGTTTGCGACCACGTCCGGCTGTCCCTGACGGGAATGCCGGCACCACGGGCAGGCCACCTTTCCTTCGCCGGCAACCCGGGATCGGAGGAACGCCCGGAGAGCGGGGTGGAGGTGGCCCGGAGCTCGAGTGAAGCCGTCAGGGTCCGGAGCGGGCGGCGGAACCCACTCGACGGACCCGACGGTGTCTCGGACCGTAACACGATGTCAACATGTGTTGTCAATGGACTCTGGCACTGGCCTCAACCGGCGACAGAGCGCCAGACCACGGCATGGGCTGCCACGCTGATGTCCCAGGTCAGCTGTTGGGCGCGGGCCCGACCCCGCTCGGCTACGGTGCGCACCTCGCCCCCGCCGGCCAGGGCGGCCAGCAGGCCGTCGGCCAGACCGCCGGCGTCCGGTTCGACCAGATAACCCCCGTCCCCCACCACCTCGGGCAGGGACGAACGGGAGGCGGCCACCACCGGGACGCCCACCGCCATCCCCTCCAGAGCGGGCAGCCCGAACCCCTCGTAAGTGGAGGGCACGGCCACGGCGGCGGCGGCGGCCATCAACCGGGGAAGGACCCCGTCGGCCACCCGACCCAACCGCAGGGCGCCGGCCAGGGGTGCGAACAGTTGGTCGCGACGCGGGTCGGGCGGACCGGTGAGGACCAGCACGGTGTCGGGCCGCGCCGCGCGCACCGGGTCCACGCCGCGGCCAGACCGGCGAGGTTCTTGCGCCGGGTGCAGCCCGCCGCGTGCATCACGAACGGCTCCCGGATCCCGAGGTCGGCCAGCTCCCCCTCGGACAACGGATCAGCGGTCAAGAAGGCCTCGTCCACCCCCAAGGGGATGACCACCGGGTCGGAAACCCCGAAGGCCGACACCACCTCGTCGGCGGAGAACTGGGAGGGGCAGATGACGGTGGCAGCCCGTCGGGCGGTGGCCGCCGCGTCGGCCACCGGCGCTCCCTCGTCGGCGAAACGCCACGGGGCGATGTCCAACACGGTGAGAACTTCGGGGTAGGGGGCGGGCGGCAAGCGCAGATCGAGCCGATGGACCAGGTCGTAGCGACGGTAGATGAACCGACCGGCGGTGCGCCGGAGTACCGGGGAGGCGTCGCCCAGCAGTGCGGCCGGGATGCGCACGCTGCCCGGCTGGGCTGTGCGCAAGGTTCGTACCGCCACCGGATCCACCTGCCAGCCGCTACCCAGGGCGCCCGATCCACGGTGAGCCAGCTGGCGCTCGTAGACCTGCTGTCCCATCGGTTCACCGGCCGACAGGGTGGCCAGAGCCAGACGCATGCCCATCAGAGCGACCGCCGGCTGTGGGCGCAGGCCCGGTCGACCGTACAGGGGGGCGAGGAAAGCAGGCGGAGATGACCAGAGGAGCGGTCATCTGGTCGGTGGAGGTCTGAAGGGGACAGTGACGATTCGTTGTCGACCAGTGCCTGGTCGACCAGTGCCTTGTCGACCAGGTTCTTACCGACCATGCCCTTATCCACCATGTTCCTGTCGACCATGGCGATCTCCGGGGCGATGGTCCCCACCTTAACGAGGTGTCCACGTCTGAAGTGTCCACCAGCGAAGTGTCCACGCCGTCTCGCCATGGGTGGTGCCGACATCCGTCAGCTCAGGCGCCGGGCGCGCCGGCGGGCCAGCAACCTGCCGATCCCGTCGCGCAGCTCCGGTTCGATGCGGTAGAGGAGCACGCCCATGGTGATCCACGACACCGCCACCACCACTGCCGCTTCGACCACGGCGGTGACACCCCGGGCGTTGGGGAAGGCGACCACCAGCACAACGGCCACGATGCCGGCCGCCGCCGCCCCTGGGATGAGGGGGGCCAACGAGGCCCGGGCGTAGTCGGCAAACGACACCGCCAGGTGCCGGCAGACGATCATGGGGAGTATGAAGAAGTCGAGAACGATCACCACCGGCAGTGAGCCGATGGCCGGGCCCACCGGGCCCAGCCAGAAGGTGGCGACCACGCTGCCGGCCAGGTTGACCAGGGCACCGATCACCGACAGCCGGATCAGTAATTGGATGCGGCCGATGCCGGTCAGGAAATTGAAGCACTGGTTGCCGGGCAGCTGTACGGTGATCATCACCCCGAGGGCGATGACGATCTCGTAGGTCTTGGGGGGCACGGTGCCGAGCCACAGCTTGAGCATGGGCTCGCCGAAGGCGGCCAGGGCGATGACCACGGGGATGGAGATGGCCATGCCGAGCAGAACTGAACGGAAGAAGTACGAAGCCTGGCGCTTGTGGTCGCCCACCGCGTCGAAGTGGGCGTAGGTGGGCAGGAGCAGGTTGGTGCCCTGGGTGCTGAGGTTGCGGGTCAGGTTGGACGTGCTGAGGGCGATGTCGTAGGGAGCCACCTGGGCCACCGGCAGGATCAGCCCGATGATGACGGCATCGAGCTGGTAGGCCACGATCCCGCCCAGCGAGATCACCGATTGACGCCCGCCGAAGCGGAGCAGGTCGACCAGCACACTGCGGCGGAAGTGCCCGTGGCGCACCGACGAACCGGTGACCCGGCCGACCATGAAGGCCGTCATCACCAAGGCCACCAGCACGCCCCCCAGGGCCACGATGGCCAGGGCGACCAGACCCCCACCCGAGACCACCACCACGATCTGGACCAGTTGGGTGAGGACGAGGGTGAGACCGCCCAACTGGGCCAGTCGGTCGCCCCGGCCCGACCCGAAGAGAACAGCGTTGGGCACCGAGCCCAGGAACAGCACCGCCATCCAGAACCCCAGGATGATCAGAGTGGTTTCGGCCTGGGCCGGGTCGATGGTGCCGAGGTGGAGGAACGAGGCCAGATGGGGAGCCAGGATGACCGTCACCACCACGGCCAGGACGCCCGAGGCCGCAAAGAACGTCCACGCCGTGCGGATGAGATCGGCCACCCCGTCGCTGTCGTGGGCCGCGGTCAACCGAGCCACCCGCTGCACGGCCGCCGTGGAAACCCCCACATCGAGCAAGCCGATGTAGCCGACAATGGCCAGAAGGACGATCCACAACCCGTAGGTGCTGGCGCCGAGGTGACGCAGCAGGACCCGGGTGAGGAACAGGCTCATCACCATGACCAGGAAGAAGTTGCCGTAGCTGGAGGCCATGTTGCGGACCAGCTGGCGGGCACTGGCGTTGGCCGCCGGCGGGCGGTCCGGACCCGGAGGGGCCTCCGGTGTGCCTTCGCCGTCCACAGGCAATCCTACCCCGTCCCTTTCGTCGCCAGCTGTGATCGAGGCACCGTCAGATCACGTCGGCGAAGCCGCGCTCCATCTGTTCGAAGATGATGGCACCCCCGGCGAACACGGCTACCGGTACCACTATCGAGAGAACGATCTGCCAGGTCGGCGGGGCCGGCTGGTCGAGGAAGGACCAGCGGAACTCGGAGAGCAGCCAGGTCAACGGATTGATGTCGTAGATGAAGCGGTACTTGGCCGGCACCACCGCCACCGAGTAGGCCACCGGGCTGGCGTAGAACAGGAACTGGAGGAGGAAGGGAACCACATAAGCCACATCCCGGTAGCGGACTTGGAGGGCCCCGGCCACCAACCCCAGTCCACTGGCCATCACGATGATCATCACCGTCCATACCGGGGCCAGCACCAGGGCCAGACCGGGAGTGATCCCGTAGATGATCAGGAGCACGATCAAAAAGGCGACGGACACGAAGAAGTTGACGATGGACGAGTAGGCGGTGGCCAGCGGCACCAACATCCGGGGAAAGAAGACCTTGGACACCAGGTCGCGGTTGGCCACCAGCGAGCTGGAGGCCCGGCTGATGATGTCGTTGAACAGGTTCCAGGCCAGTAAGCCGCTGAAGACGAAGACCAACGGGGGGATGCCCACCGTGGGGAGATGGGCCACCTTGTAGAGGACCAGGGCCAGCACCAAGGAGGTGAGCAGCGGCTGGAGGATGACCCAGATCACGCCCAGCAGGGTCTGACGGTAACGGAGGGTCACATCCCGGGCACCGAAGCGGTACAGCACCTCCCGCGCCTCCCACAACTGGCTGATCTTGGGGAGCGAGAACCGACCCGGCGGGGTGATGACGATACGAACCGCCATCTCAGTTCTGCGAGAAGTCGAAGTCGGGATAGACCACCCCGCGGGCGGTACCGTCGGGCGTGGTCGGATGGGGGTACGGGTTGACAGGCAACACCTGGAAGCGGCAGGCCTGCTCCCAGACGTCGGCCAGATGTCCACTGGTCATGATGAACAGATCGACGGTGTAGGCCCCGGGCTTGAGCCAGGGCGTCCTCACCCGCAGCGTTCCCTGGGCGTCGGTGGCAGGATCGAGCCAGAAGTCGACCACCCGCGAATCGCACTGGATGAGGAGCAGCCCGTCCTCGTTCTTGAGGAAGCAGAGCAGGTTGTAACGAGCGCCGAAGTCGGGATTGGCGCCCACTTCGAACTGGATGACCAGGTCCTCGCCCGGTCGGGTGATGTCCTCGGTCACCTGGGCATGGGCGAACCGCAGTTCGCCCGACCCCGGTCGGTAATTGGGCTCCTTGGCCGCCTGGGCGCTCAGGGCGAAGCTGCGCTTGTACTGCTCCATGGCCTCGGTCACCGTGCCGTGGACGATAAGGTGGCCGGCGTCGAGGTAGAGGGCCGAGCTGCACAGGTCGGACACCGTCTGCAGCTGATGGCTGACCAGCAACACGGTGCGACCGTCGCGGGCCACCTCGCGCATCTTGCGCAGGCACTTGGCCTGAAAGTCGGAGTCCCCCACGGCCAGCACCTCGTCCACCACCAGGATCTCGCTGTCCAGGTGGGCGGCCACGGCAAACGCCAGGCGAATGTACATGCCGGTCGAGTACCGCTTGACCTGGGTGTCGAGGAACTTCTCGGTGCCGGCGAAATCGACGATGGCGTCGAAGCGCTCTTTGATCTGCCGCCGGCGCATGCCCAGCAGGGTCCCGTTCAGATAGACGTTCTCCCGCCCGGTCAACTCGGGGTGGAATCCGGTACCCACCTCGAGCAGGCTTCCCACCCGGCCGCCCAGCTCGACCCGTCCCTTGGTCGGTGCGGTGATCCGGTTGATGATCTTGAGCAGGGTGCTCTTACCGGCGCCGTTGCGGCCGATGATGCCCATCACCTCGCCCCATTCGACGGCGAAGCTCACATCGTGGAGGGCGTCGAAGGTCTCGACCGTGGTGGCCCGGCCGCCCTGCTTGATCCGCTTGACCACCGCTTCGGCCGCGGTGGCCACATGCTCTTCCCGCCGCGAGATGCGATAGGTCTTGGACAGGTTGGAGACGGCGATGGACGGACCGTCAGGCATCGTGGATACGTTAGACGGCGGCCGGTGGCACGCCCTGGATTGCCGGTCGGTCGGCGGAGGTCAGTCGTCGAGACGGAGGGCGGAGACGAATGCCTCCTGGGGGACCTCGACCCGGCCGATGTTCTTCATCTTCTTCTTCCCCTCCTTCTGCTTCTCGAGGAGCTTGCGTTTGCGGGTGATGTCCCCGCCGTAGCACTTGGCCAACACGTCCTTGCGACGGGCTTTCACCGTCTCGCGGGCCAGCACCCGGCCACCCACCGCGGCCTGGATGGGCACGTCGAACATCTGCCGGGGGATCAGTTCGCGCAGCTTTTCAGTCATCCGCCGGCCGTAGAAGTCGGCCTGCGATCGGTGCACGATGGTGGAGAAGGCATCCACCGGCACGTGGTTGATGAGCAGGTCGACCTTGACCAGCTCCGCCGTTTCATAGCCGTCGGGCTCGTAGTCGAGGCTGCCGTAGCCCTTGGTCCGGCTCTTCAGCTGGTCGAAGAAGTTGATGACCACCTCGGCCAAGGGGATGGTGTAGACGAACTCGACCCGGACCGGCGAGAGATAGTCCATCTTGACCATGGTGGCCCGATGGCTCTGGCACAGGTCCATGATGGTGCCGGTGTACTCGGCCGGGGTGAGGATGGTGGCCCGCAGCATGGGCTCGTCCACGTGGTCGAGACGGGCCGGCTCGGGCAGCTCGCTCGGGTTGTCCACGTCCACCGCGGTGCCGTCGGTGAGATAGGCCCGGTAGGCCACCGACGGCGCGGTGGCGATCAGCGAGATGTCGAACTCCCGCTCGAGCCGCTCGCGCACGATCTCCATGTGTAAGAGGCCGAGGAAGCCGCAGCGGAAACCGAACCCGAGAGCGCGGGACGACTCCGGCTCGAAGGTGAAGCTGGCGTCGTTGAGCCGGAGCTTGTCCAGGGCGTCGCGCAGGTCGGGCAGATCGTCGCCGTCGATGGGGAACAGCCCGCAGAACACCATGGGCTTGGGATCGCGATAGCCGGCCAGGGCGGTGGTGGCCGGATGCCGGGCGGTGGTCACCGTCTCGCCCGAGCGGGCCCCGCCCACGTCCTTGATGCCGGCGATCAGATAACCCACCTCACCGGGCCCCAGCGCATCCACCGGTACCGGGATGGGCGTGCGCACGCCGATCTCCTCGATGTCGTGGTTGGCACCGGCCTGCATGAACCGGAGTCGGTCCTCGGCGTTCAGGGTCCCGTCCATCACCCGGATGGAACTGACCACGCCCCGGTACTGGTCGTAGGCCGAGTCGAAGATGAGGGCCCGCAGCGGCGCGTCCGGGTCGCCGGTGGGCGCCGGGATGCGGGCCACGATGGCGTCCAACAGCTCGGGCACCCCTTCACCCGTCTTGGCCGAAATGTGGAGGATGGACGATGCCGCTATGCCCAGGACCTGTTCGATTTCGGCGGCCGACCGCTCGGGGTCGGCCGCCGGCAGGTCGATCTTGTTGAGAACGGCGACGATCTCGAGGTCGTTCTCGACAGCCTGGTAGCAGTTGGCCAGTGTCTGGGCCTGAATGCCCTGGGAGGCATCGACCAGCAGAACCGCCCCCTCGCAGGCGGCCAGCGAGCGGCTGACCTCGTAGCCGAAGTCGACGTGACCGGGGGTGTCGATGAGGTGGAGGATGTGCTCCCCCCAGGTCACCCGCACATTCTGGGCCTTGATGGTGATGCCCCGCTCCCGCTCGATGTCCATCGAGTCGAGGTACTGCTCGCGCATGAGGCGGGGGTCCACCGCCCCGGTCAGCTCCAGAATGCGGTCCGAGAGGGTCGACTTGCCGTGGTCGACATGGCTGATGATGGAGAAATTGCGTAGACGGGTGATGAGCGGCACGGAGGGACCAGCGTATCCAAGTGGATCGGGGTGCTATCCTCGTGACCTCCGGAGACGTGCCCCCATGGGGGGCGCCCCGGGCCCAGATCTCCATCATCCGGTGGTTGCGGCACGGCCGCCGACCGCCTCCAGCCCTCATCGGAAGGACCGTCAGTGGCAAACATCAAGAGCCAGATCAAGCGCAACCGCCAGACCATCAAGCGTCAGGCCCGCAACAAGGCGGTCCGCTCCGAGCTGCGGACCCGCACCAAGCGGGCCATCACCGCCCTGGAGACCGGGGCCGAGGACAGCGAGGAAGCCCTCCGCCTGGCCGTCAAGCGGATCGACAAGGCGGCGGCCAAGGGCGTCATCCACAAGAACCAGGCGGCCAACCGCAAGGCCCGCCTCATGAGGCGCGCCGCCCGGGTCTCCTAACCCGGCCCTTCCGGTTGGAGACCGGCCCTACGGGTTGGTGTAGTAGAAGGGCTGATCGCAGCGGTAGCCGTGGGTCGGCCCGTCGAGGGGTGGGTCGTCCAGCCGCTTGTACTGCCCGTCGGCGATGGTGGCGATGATGTAACAGTTGGTCGGCAGACGGGCGCTGGGGTTGGCCGTGCCCAACATGTTCCCCGCCGAAAACGATGTGATCTTGCGGAGGGCGGCCAGCTCCGAGCCTCGTGAAGGGTCGGCACCGGCCGCCTTGAGGGCCTGGCTGAACAACTCGGCCGACGTCCAGCCGTAGAGGGTGTACAGATCGGCGTGGAAGCCCGGTGAGGCCTTCTGCACCCAGGTGAGGAAGGTCTTGACGGCGGGAAGGCCGGCCTCGTCCTCCCCCAGGAACAGCGCGGTGTTCTGCTCCATGTAGGCGCCATCGATGGCCGCCGCCCCGCCCGAGTCGGGGACCAGCTCTTCGCTGTAGGTGGAGGCGCCCAGCACCAGCACCGGGTGGAAGTTCTGTTGGTTGAGGGCCTTGACCACGGCGGCCGCGTAGTTGGCCGGCATCTGCTCGAGGAACAGGATCTTGACCCCGTCGTTCCTCATGGTGATCACGTACTGGTTGAAATCGGTGGTGCTGATGTCGAAGGTGGGGTCGTAGACGACGTCGTAGCCCACGTGGGCCATGGCCTCTTTCTCCGCCGCCCACTTGACCTCGGCTGACGGCTCGTCAGCGATGAGGGCGGCGGTGTGCTTGATGTCGTCGGGGAACTTGTTCTTGAAGTACTCCAGGGGTCCGAGTATCCATCCGTTGGTGGTGGGAGCGGGGCTGTAGGAGTTGGGCAGGTTGGCCGTGGCGCTGTCGAGGGAAACGGTGACGTTGGGCACCTGGGGGTTGGCGGCCAGGACGGTGCCCCCGAAGTTGTCGAACAGCGAGAACCCGCCGACCATGGCGAAGTCCTGGCCCACGTCGGCCTGGGTCTCCTGCTTGTTGGGGGCTCCGGAGTACTGGTCGTCACTGCTGTCCACGATCATCTTGCGGCCGTTGATGCCCCCCATGGAATTGACGTAGTCGGCGTAGGCCTGGGTGCCCACTGCCGCTCCCTTGAAGATGCCGTCGAACAGGGTGGAGACGTTGCCCACCGACACCGAGGTGGAGGTGATGCCGGTGTGATCGCTGTAGGCGGCGGACGGAATGGGCGGCCGGGGGGGATCGGTTGCATCCGACGGAGATGATGAGTTCGACGAAGACGAGGACGACGGGGGAGTGGTGGTGGGGCTGGTGTCGTTGGTCGACGAGCAGGCGGTCAGGGTGGTGGCCGCCACCACCATGGTGAGCAGGGCCAGGCTGGCCGCGCCCTTCCACCGCAGGGACGGCCGGCCGACCGTCAGAGGCGGCCGGTAGCGGCCTCGGGCACCATCGTGGTGACTACGGCGGGAATGCATGAGTGGTCCTCCCCCAATCTGCGTTGTCCGTCCGACCGATCGGTTACCGCACCTTTGACCCGACCTGCAGAGACTCTACGGAGTTCACGACGACCGTGCTGGTCACAGGCCGATTCACTGGGGGCCGCCTTCCGGAGGAGCCGGTCGGTCGGTGGCGTGGTCGGTGTGCATGGCGTTGATCCGATCGCGTCCCATGTTGACGAACTCACCGGTGGCCTCGACGGTGACCATCCCGTTCTGGGTGAGCTGGCCGCGGCTGTGGGTCCGGCGTTCGGTCTGCTCGGTGACCCAGCCCTCGAAGACGGCGGGAACGCCGATGAGGGTGGGTTTCCGGTAGCGGATGGACAGGTTGACGGTCGGCCCGGCCCCGTCGGCCATCACGTTGGCCGCCGTCAGCACGATGTCGAAGACCCCGGCCAGGGCGGCACCGTGCACACAGCCGGGGGCTCCCTCGTAGGAAGCGGTGAACACCACCCGGCCGATGGCCCGGGGGGGTTCGAACTCGAGGGTGACCGGCGGGGCCAGCGGATTGCACGATCCGATGATCACGTCGAAGGGCATGGCCGCGGCCAGCGACGCCGTGTCACTGGTCCCCACGCTGTCGTCGGCGAACCGGGCGAAGGGCGCCACCGGTTCCTCGGGGACGAAACCGTCGAGCCGGTCGGCCAACAACCCCACCTGCCGGGCGGTGTCGGCCAGCACCTCGGCCGGCGCCACCGAGGTGACGGTGCCGGCCATCAACCGCCGTACGGCGTCGGCCAACTCCTCCCGTCCGCCTCCGCTCCACGGTTTGGTGCCGGTGGTTCCCCCCGGCGGGGAGGGAGCGGCCGTCAGCCGCATCGCTCTTGTCCGGTGCAGTCGTCCGGTTCAGCCACGGCCATCACCGAAACCGTCGACGAACCGGGCGTGGTCGTCGAGCACGGCCACCATGGCGGACGGGTCACCCGAAGGGACCCGCAACACCACCTCGTCGATCCCCTGGGACTGGTAGTAGGACAGCTTGGCCTCGGTAGGGATGGTGCCGAAGGGGACCACCCTGACCCCCCCGGGATCGCGTCCGCGCTCCTCGACGGCCCGGCGCAAGTCGGGGCAGGGCGTCGGCCAGACCGGACCCGCCGACCGGGAGCCACCCGTCGGCGTACTCGGCCACCGCCTCGAAAACCGCCGGTCCCGCTCCCCCGCCGATGAGGGTGGGGATCCGGGGTTGCTGGACCGGCTTGGGCCACGCCCAGCTCGGGCCCATCGACACGTAGGTGCCGTGGAAGGCGGCCTGCTCCTCGGTCCACAGCTGCTGCATGCAGAGCACGTGCTCGCGGGCCACGGCCCGGCGTTCGGCGAAAGCCACCCCGTGGTCGGCCGCCTCCTGGGCGTTCCACCCGAAGCCCATCCCGAACACCACCCGTCCCCCGCTCACCTGATCGAGGGTGGCCAGCTGCTTGGCCAACACGATCGGATCGTGCTGGGCGGCCAGAAGGATGCCGGTGCCGAGCAGGATGCGGTCGGTGACGGCGGCGGCGGTGGCCAGGGCCACCACCGGGTCGAGACTGCGTCGATAGTCCTCGACGTCGACCCCTTCGACCAGGGCCGGTGGGGTGTCGGCGCTGACCGGCAGGTGGGTGTGCTCGGGGAGGTAGAGCGAGAAGAAGCCCCGCTCCTCGACGGCGCGGGCCAACCGGTCGGGGGACATGTCCCGATCGGTGAGGAAGGCGGTCACGCCGAGGTGCACGGGACTCAGCCGTCCAGGCCGGCGGTCAGCTGTGATCCCGGATTGATCAACGGGTCGGCGAACAGGGCGGCAAAGGCCGCTTCCTCCCGCTCCCGGGCGGCCACCACCGGACCCCGGCGGCCGTCCATCATCAGCCGCTTGATCTGGCGGGTGGCGTGCGGAGGAAAAGCGGCGATGCGACGGGCCAGGGTCAACGTCTCTTCGACCACCGTCCCGGCCGGGCAGGCGCGCAAGGCCAGCCCGCAGGCCACGGCCTGGTCGGCATCGATCCACTCCGACGCCAGAAGCAGGGCGGCGGCCTGCTGCCACCCCATCCGCTCGGGCAGCAGCCAACTGCTGGCCGCCTCGGGCGGAACCCCCAACTCGGCGAATGGGGCCCGCAGCCTTGCCCTCTCGTCCATGAGGACCAGGTCCACGTGGCCGAGCACGGTGCAGCCCAGTCCCACCCCCACGCCGTTGACCGCGGCCAGCACCGGCTTGTCGAAAGCGACCAGGACGTCGAGCAGGTCCCGGAAGCCGGTGCCCTGGTCGCCCGAGGTCTCCCCGGTGGCCAGGGCGGCCATCTCGCGGAGGTCCTGGCCCCCGGTGAAGACCTGCCCACGCCCGGTCATGACCACCGCCCCCACCGCCTCGTCGGCCAGGGATGCGACCAGGGCCTCGGTCACCGCTCGGTACATGGCCGCGTCGAAGGCGTTGGCCACCTCGGGACGGTCGAAGACGATCAACCGGACACCGGCGTCGTCCTCCACGCCGACCCGCTGGCCGCTCACGCCCGGAACACCTGGCCGCCGTCCACGTTGACGATGTGCCCGGTCATCCACGAAGCGGCGTCGGACAGGAGGAAGAGGCACATGCCCACCAGGTCGGCCGTCTCCCCCTGGCGTTTGAGGGCCAGCGAGTCGAGGATGGGCTTGAGGAAGACGTCGGGGACGACGTTGCGGGAGGCCTCGGTGTCGATGGGCCCCGGGGCGATGGCGTTGACCCGGATGTTGTTGCCACCGAGCTCGTGGGCCAGCTGCTGGGTGATGGAGTTGACCCCGGCTTTGGCCAGCCCGTAGAAGCCGGCGTAGAGGTAGGCGGCGGTGGAGGACTGGTTCACGATGGCCCCGCCGCCGCCTTCTTTGAGGGCCGGGTAGCAGGCCCGGACGCAGTTGAGGGCGCCCAGCATGTTGACCGACAGGAACCGGTTGAGGTACTCCCAGTCGACGGTGATGAGCAGGTCCAGCTTCATCCCTCCGAAGATGGCGGCGTTGTTGACCAGGTAGTCGATGCCCCCGAACCGCTCGACGGTACGGGCGGCCAGGGCCTCGGCCGACCCGGTGTCGGCCACGTCGGTGGTGACGGCCAGGGCTGTCCCTCCCGTGGCGGTGATCCCCTCGGCCACGGCGACGGCGTTGTCGCCGGCGATGTCGGCCACCACCACCGAGGCGCCCGCCGCGGCCAGGGCCTCGGCGTAGGCCTGACCGATCCCACCGCCGGCGCCGGTGACGATGGCCACCTTGCCGGTGAAGTCGAAGTGGACCATCGAGTGATCAGATCCCGCGTTATCCGACCCGCTCACGAAGCACCGTCCCGGCGACGCTGGGCGATGACCTTTTCGGCCACGGCGTTGATATCGGTGGACAGCGGCCATCCGATGTAGTGGGCCAGGTGGAGCACGGTCTCCCGCACCTGCTCCTCGGTCAGCTCGTCGCGCTCGAGGGCGGAACGGAACTGGATCTCCACCAGCTGGGGTTGGTTGAGGGCGGCCAGCACCCCGATGGTCATGAGCCGGCGGTCACGGGTGCCGAGCGCCGTCCGCGTCCACACCTGACCGAACAGGTGGTCGACGGTGAAGTCGACGTAGGGGCCCTCGATCTGGTCGGGGTCGACCGAAAACCCGTAGACCTCCTCCATTTTGGCCATGCCCCGGACCCGGGAGGATTCCCTCTCCCCCGTCGTGTCGTCCTCGCTCATCGGTCCACTCTCCTATTCACGTTTTCGGTACAGGCCGGTCGACGGCACAGGATCGCATTCACAGCACAGGCTCGACGACACGGGTCATGTCGCCATCCACCGCGCCGGTCACGCCGGTTCGGCCATCGACTTGGTCTCGAGGTATTCCTCGAAGCCGGCCCGGCCCGACTCGCGTCCGAGGCCCGACTGCTTGTAGCCGCCGAAGGGGACGTCGGGGCTGAACCACAGACCGCCGTTGATCCCGACGGTACCGGTGCGGATGCGGCCGGCCACGTCGACGGCCCGGCCGCGGTCGGTCGACCACACCGAGCCGGACAACCCGTAGTCCGAGTCGTTGGCCAGCCGCACGGCGTCGTCGTCGCCGTCGTGGGGGATGACCACCAGCACCGGCCCGAAGATCTCCTCCTGGGCCACCCGGGCCCGGTTGTCCACCCCGACGATGAGGGTGGGCTCGACGAAGAAGCCGCGGTCGAACCCCTCGGGACGTCCGCCGCCGAGGACCACCGTGCCGCCCTCGTCCAGAGCCAGGGCCAGGTACCCCTCGACCCTTTGGCGCTGGCGGGCACTGATCAGCGGCCCGCAGATGGTGCCCGGGTCGGTGGGGTCCCCGGCCGGCAGCTTGCCCATGACCTTGGCCGTCGATTCCACCGCCTCGTCGAACTGGCGCCGGGGGACGAGCAGGCGGGTGGTGATGGCGCAGCCCTGCCCGGCATGGGTGCACACGGTGAAGGCGGCGGTGGCGCAGGCCCCCCGCAGGTCGGCGTCGTCCAGGATGACGAAGGCCGACTTCCCCCCCAGCTCCAGGAACACCTTCTTGAGCGAGTCAGCGGCCGACGTCATGACCGCCTTTCCGGTGGCGGTGGAGCCGGTAAAGCTGATCTGGTCCACCCGGGGATCGGCCGCCAGCAGCGCACCCACCGTGTGCTCGGACGAGGGGACGATGTTGACCACACCCGGCGGGATGTCGGTCTCCTCGGCGATGAGACGACCGAGCACGGTGGCGCACCAGGGTGTGTCCGGCGCCGGCTTGAGGACGACGGTGTTGCCGGCGGCCAGCGCCGGACCCAACTTGGCCAGGTTGATCTGGTGGGGGACGTTCCACGGGGTGATGGCCCCCACCACACCGGTGGCCTCGCGGCGAACCCAGCGGTGCGACGGGATGCCCATGGGCGAGGCGTCCCCGAGGTCGGTCTCCCACGGGTAGCCCTCGGCCAGGTCGGCCACCCATCCCAGACCCTCGACGGGGGCGTCGAGCTGGGCCGAGTAGGTAAAGGAGAGGGGGGAGCCCGTCTCGGCCACCGTCATGGCCCGCAGCTCCTCGGCGTGGGCACCGAAGGCGGCCTGCAGCTGTCGGAGACAGCGCACCCGCAGGGCCACGTCGGTGGACCAGTCGGCCCGGTCGAAGGCGCGGCGGGCGGCGGCGACGGCGTCGTCGAGGTCCTCGGGCCCGCCGTCGGCCACCACACCGATGGTCTCCTCGGTGGCCGGGTTGACTACCGCGAAGGTCCGTCCGGAACGGGCCGGCCGCATGTGGCCGTCGATGAGCATGCGCTCCTCCCCCGCCACCGGGGTGACGGCGGTCACGACAGCGATCCGCCCACGCCGAAGATCTCATCGGTGCGTTCCTCGGTCATGACGGCCAGGGGGAGGTCGACCCCGAGGGCGTCGGCCAGATCCAGAGCGGCCCGCAGGTCCTTGTGGGCCAGATCGGCCCCGGCCTGCATGGCGCCGACCAGTCCCCGGTCGTCCTCGGAGGTGAAGGGGGCCGCCGTCGACCGGAACATGAGCCGGGAGGCCCCACCGATGTGGACGTCGCTGGCTCTGACCGCTTCGGCCAGCCGGTCCAGCGGGACGCCGGCCGCCTCGGCCAGCTGCTGGCCCTCCTGGGCGGCCAGCCACGAGCCGTAGGTGATCAGATTGCGGGCCAGCTTGGCGGCCAGGCCCGTCCCGAACGGTCCCATGGTCAGGGTCAGAGAGCTGATGGCGTCGAACACCGGCCCGGCCCGCTCGATGACGGCCGGGTCCCCGCCCACCATGCACACCAGGTCCCCGCCGGCGGCGGCGGCCGGACCCCCGGTCACCCCGCAGTCGAGGACGGGCACGCCCAGAGCGGCGGCCTCGGCCCCGATGGCGGCCACGCACGACGCCGAAATGGTCGACACCACGATGACGGTGGTGTCCGGGTCGGCGGCGGCCAGCCCGCCGTGGGGTCCGGACAACACGGCGTGCACCTGCTGGTCGTTGACCACGGCCACCACCACCACGTCGGCTTGGCCCACCAGGTCGGCCGGCGAGGCGGCCACCAGGGCACGGTCGCGGTAGGCGTCGGTGGCCTCGCTGCGCACGTCACAGACCACCAAGGGAAGCAGAGCACGCAGCACGCTGGTGGCCACACCGTCGCCGATGGCCCCGAGGCCGATGACCCCGACCACCGGGCCGGGGCCGGGGTCGGTGGTTGCAGAAGCTGCTGCGTCGGGCACTCGGTCTCCCCCTGTCGTCGTCCTTGGTCGCCGGGTGATGATGCCACCTGTCCCGCGCCGCGTCACCACGGCGTTGATCGGTGGCCCCGCCGCGGTCGGCCCGGCATGCCGGCGCCGTCCCCCGGCACGAGCGCTCGACACAACCGGCGCTGTACTTGGACAGGTGTCTGGACTATAGTCCAACCCATGCACAGCGGCAAAGAGGAGGGGACACCGGCCGTGGGCGGGAACCAAGACAGAGACCGTGGGGACGACGAGGGTCTGGCCGACTATTCGGGACCGTTCCAGGCCGACTTCCGCTACGAGGACCTCTCCCGCGCCGCCCTGGTCCGGCTGGTGCGCGAGTACGCCCAGGCTGTGCACATCCTCGACCGTTCGATGTGCGCGGCCATCGGCATGTCCCACGGCATGGAGGAGATGGAACGACTGGCCATCGAGGAATGGCGCGGGGCCAGCCCGGTCTACGGACAGCGGCTGCGCCAGATCATGGGGGTCGAAGGCGACGATGTCGAAGCCATCTTCAAGGTCTTCCAACTCGACCCCGGGTTCCCCCACCACTACCTCGACGTCCGCTACGAGGTGGTCGACGCCAAGCACGGCTATTTCGAGCTGGCCTACTGCGGCGCCCTCATGGACGCCGAGCCCTGGGGCGACAAGATGGTGACGGGCATGTGCCATCACATCGAGGACGGCACCTTCGACGTGACCGCCCAGGCCATCAATCCCAAGGCCCACGTGCGGCACGTCCACCGTCCGCCCCGGGTCCCGAACGACCGCGCTCCGCATTGCCGGTGGGAACTGTTCATCGACGACGACAACGAGACGCTGCCCGAGGCCGACATCACGGCGGTTACCAAGATGACCACGGCGGCCACCTTCGCCTTCCCCCCCATGCGAGACGGGACGCCGCACATTCCGGCAGCCACCACCGGTCACTGAACCATGCCGGACACCGCCGCTCCCCCCGCTTCGCTGGAGGCCACCCGGCGCCGGCTGAGCCCCCGGCAGGCCGAGGTGGTCCTGCTGCTGGTGCAGGCCACCAGCGATGAGATCGTCGAGGTCGGTTACGCCGGGTTGACCGTGCGCAGTGTGGCCCGCCGGGCCGGTGTGGCCCCGGCCACGGCCTACAACTACTTCAGCTCCAAGGACCATCTGCTGGCCGAGGTGCTGTGGCGGAACATGCAGGCCCTCCCGCCGGTGGAGGGACCGGGAGGACGGTCGCTGGCCGAGCGGCTCACCGACGCCGTGCGGGACATGGTGCTGTTCACCACCCAGAGCCCGGCCCTGGTCGATGCCTGCACCGTGGCCCTGCTCAGCGCCAATCCCGACGTCAAGCACCTGCGCGACAGGATCGGCGCCCAGATCCACCGGCGGCTGGCCGCGGTGGTCGGGGCCGACGCCGATCCGTTGGTGGTCCGGGTGCTCGAGACCTCCTTTTCCGGTTCGCTGCTGGCCGCAGGCACCGGTCACATGCCCTTCGACGACATCCCCCGGCTGATGGCGGCGGCGGCGGAGATCATGGTCGACGGTAAGTCGACAGCAAGGTCAGTCGACGGAACGTCGACAAGAGGGTCAGTCGACGGCAAGTCGAGGGCCACCGGGGTCGACGGTGGCCGGCCATGACCACCCCCACGGTCACCGACAGGCAACCGGTCACCTACAGCCCCTACGCCTACGAGATCCACGAGGATCCCTATCCGGTCTACGCCCGGCTCCGGGCCGAGGCGCCGGTCTACCGGAACGATGAACTCGATTTTTGGGCGCTGTCCCGGCACGCCGATGTGCTGGCCGCCTTCCGCAACGTGGACGGTTTCTCCAACGCCCAGGGGGTGTCCCTCGATCCCTCCGCCTTCGGTCCCGACGCCCACCGCTTCATGTCCTTCCTGGCCCTCGACCCGCCCCGCCACACCCGCATGCGCTCACTGGTGGGCAAGGGCTTCACCCCCTCCAAGGTGGCCCAGATGGAAGACAGGATCCGGGCCATCGCCGTCGAGCACCTGGAGGCCGCCCTCGAGGCCGGCACCTTCGACTTCATCGCCGACTTCGCCGGCAAACTGCCGATGGACGTGATCTCCGACCTGGTGGGGGTCCCGCCCGTCGACCGACCCGAGATCCGCCGGCTGGCCGACCTGGTGGTGCACCGGGAGAACGGGCTCTTCGACGTCCCCCCGGCCGGCATGGAGGCCGCTCTCACCCTCATCGGCTACTACCAGTCCATGGTGGACGAGCGGCGCACCGCTCCCGGCGACGACCTGACCTCGGCCCTCATGGAGGCGGAGATCGACGGCGACCGGCTCAGCGACGAGGAGATCATCGGGTTCCTCTTCCTCATGGTGGTGGCCGGCAACGAGACGACCACCAAGCTGTTGGGCAACGCCTGGTACTGGGGCTGGCGCTTCCCCGATCAGGGGACGACACCTTTCGTCCAGCCACAACGGGTCCCCGACTGGATCGAGGAGACCCTGCGCTTCGACACCTCCAGCCAGATGCTGTTGCGGGTGGCCCGCACACCCCTCCACATCGAAGGGACCACCATCCCCGAGGGCGACCGGGTCCTCCTTCTGGTCGGATCGGCCAACCGGGACGAGGCCGTGTTCCCCGATCCCGACCGCTACGACCTCGACCGCGACACCTCCAAGCTGGTCAGCTTCGGCAGCGGTCGTCACTTCTGCATGGGGGCTCCGATGGCCAGGCTGGAAGCCCGCATCGGACTGGCCGAGCTGGTCGACCGGGTGGCCACCTACGACGTCGACCCGGAGGGCATCCAACGGGTCCACTCGATCAACGTGCGCGGCCTGGCCGCCCTGCCCACCACCGTGACCCGCCGCTGATGGAGCACTTCGACCCCCACCCCCCGCTGCGCCCGTCGGTGGTGACCGGGGCCTCGTCCGGTATCGGCCGGGCCACCGCTTTGGCCCTGGCCGCCCTCGGCCATCCTGTGGTGCTCGGGGCCCGACGAGTGGCGGAATGCGAGAAGACGGCCACCTCCATCCGGGCCGACGGCGGCTCGGCCGTCGCCCTCCCCCTCGACCTGTCCGAGGCCGATTCGATCGAGTCCTTCGCCCGGATGGCCACCGAGGCACTGGGGACGGTCGAGATCCTGGTGTCCAACGCCGCCCAGAACGTACCCGGTTCGGCCATGGACACCGACTCGGCCACCTTCGAGGGGGTGGTCGGGGTCAACGTCAACGGCACCCACCGTCTGATCCGGGCCCTGCTTCCGGCCATGATCGGGCGGCAGCGGGGCGACATCGCCTTCATCACCTCCGACGTGGTCGAGCGGCCCCGCCCGTCCATGGCCGCCTACGTGGCCTCCAAGTGGGGCCTCGAGGGCTACGCCCGATCCCTGCAGATGGAGCTCGAGGGCACCGGCGTGCGGGCCTCCATCGTGCGACCGGGTCCCACCCTCACCGGGATGGGCATGGACTGGGATCCGACCATCACCGCCGACGTGCTCAACGGGTGGGTGGCCTGGGGCTTCGCCCGGCACGACAGTTTCATGCGCCCGGCCGGTGTGGCCCAGGCCATCGTGGCGGCCGTCACCCTACCCCGGGGTACCCATGCCACCGTGGTCGAGCTGCAGCCCGAGGCCCCCCTCCGACAGACGGAGACACCGGCGCCGGGCGCAGCGGAACTGGCGGCCAAAGGATCGAACAGGGAACTGAACAACGAGGAGGAGCCATGACCGTCGCCGTGGAGCGTGGTGAGCCGCCGCGGGTATCGGGCGGGGCCGAAGCCAACGGGCACCTGGAGGAACTGCGGGTGGACCCCATCGCCCTGCTCCAGCGGGTGCGGGCCGAGTGCGGCGACGTCGGGGTGTTCCGCCTGGGTGACCGGGACGTGGTCCTGTTGACCGGGGCCGAGGCCAACGAGGTGTTCTTTCGGGCCCCCGAGGAGGTCCTCGACCAGGCCGAGGCCTACCCGTTCATGACACCCATCTTCGGGGAGGGCGTGGTCTTCGACGCGCCGCCCGAGCGTCGTCGCGAGATGCTCCACAACCAGGCCCTGCGGGACAAGTTCATGCGGGGCCACGCCGCCACCATCGCCGCCGAAGTCGAGCACATGGTGTCGACCTGGGGCGATGAGGGGGAGATCGACCTGCTCGACTGGTTCGCCGAGCTGACCATCTACACCTCGTCCTCCTGCCTCATCGGCAGGCGGTTCCGCGACCAGCTCGACCAACGGTTCGCCCAGCTCTACCACGACCTCGAACAGGGCACCGACGCCATCGCCTACATGGACCCCTACGCCCCCATCGAGAGCTTCCGGCGTCGCGACGCGGCCCGGGAGGGCCTGGTGGCACTGGTGGGAGCCATCATGGAACGACGAGCCGGGGCGGAGCCGGTGGCCGACGACGAGAGGGACCTCCTCGACGTCCTCATGTCCATCCACGACGAGGACGGAAGCCCCCGCTTCACCGCCGACATCGTCACCGGCATGTTCATCTCGATGATGTTCGCCGGCCACCACACCACCTCGGGCACGGCCGCCTGGACGCTCATCGAGCTGCTGCGTCACTGTGACCAGATGACGGTGGTCGACAACGAGCTGGCCGAGCTCTACGCCGACGGAGCCGAGGTCAGCTACCAGGCGCTGCGGGCCATGCCCCACCTCGAGTCGGCCATCAAAGAGGCCCTGCGCCTCCACCCACCGCTCATCCTCCTCCTGCGGGTGGCCAAAGAGGAGGTCGACGTGGACGGCTTCACCATCC
Source organism: uncultured Acidimicrobiaceae bacterium (assembly GCA_963727955.1). Lineage (GTDB taxonomy): Bacteria > Actinomycetota > Acidimicrobiia > Acidimicrobiales > RAAP-2 > Bog-756. The sequence goes on along the minus strand of CAVSII010000006.1, from coordinate 38,802 downwards.
GGACCGGTCAGATGGTGGGGACCAGCCCGGCGGTGTCCAACCGGATCCCCGAGGACTTCCCCGACGCCGACGCCTTCGTCCCGTCCCGCTACGTGGCCCCCCGCGAGGAGGACCGGACCAATCCGTGGACGTGGATCCCCTTCGGCGCCGGCCGGCACCGTTGCGTGGGGGCCGCCTTCGCCATGATGCAGCTCAAGGCCATCTTCTCGGTCCTCCTCCTCGATTGGGAGTTCGAGCTGGCCCAGCCGTCCGACACCTACCGCAACGACCACTCGAAGATGGTGGTCCAGTTGCAACAGCCCTGTAAGGCCCGGTACCGGCGGCGGGCGGCGGCGGACTGATGCGGGTGTCGGTCGACATCGATCTGTGCCAGGGCCACGGGGTGTGCGAGTCGGAGGCCCCCACCGTGTTCGTCCTGGGCAAGAACCCACAGGTGACCATCCTCGACGCCGAGCCCGACGAGTCGCTCCGCGCTGAGGTCGAGGCAGCCGTCCGCTTCTGTCCCACATCCGCACTGCGCATCACCGAGGAGGAGTAACCCATGCCGGCATTCCCACGCAGCGAGCTCGAAGAGATGATGGAGCGTTGGCTGGCCATCAACAAGCGGTGCGAGGCCAACCTGGACTGGGAGCCGATGGCCGACATGTACACCGACGACGCCACCTACGGGTGGAACGTGGGGCCCAACGACGAGTTCATGGCCGTGGGCCGTGACGAGATACGCGCCTACGCCTTGGGTTTGGAGATGGAGGGGCTGGGCGGATGGGTCTACCCCTACCAGCGGGTGCTCATCGACGACGCCCAGGGGGAGATCCTCGGGCTATGGAAGCAGGTGGCCGACGCTACCCGGGACGACGGTAGCCACTACGAGATCGCCGGCCTGGGGGGCAGTTGGTTCCGTTACGCCGGTGACTTCAAATGGAGCTGGCAGCGGGACTTCTTCGACGTGGGCAACGCCACCGCCACCTACTTCGCCATGATCAAGGACGGCGCCCTCAGCGAGGGGATGACCGCCCGGATCGAGAAGGCAGCCAGCGGCGAGCGCCAACCCGGCCACTACCGGGTGGGCCAGGCGCCGGTCGGGCTGTGGGAGGGCGTGTAAGAAGCGACCCCGACCGGCCGACGCCCGGTCAGTCGGTGGGGGTGGGAGCGAAGGTGTCGATGACCCTGGTGCGCCAACCCTTCAGGTCTTCGCTGTGGTCGGCGTCGGTCCGTCCCATGCGCACCAGCACCAGGTCGAGATCCGGGCAGATGTCGATGTACTGGCCCTCGTGGCCGGCGGCCCAGAAGGTGCCGTGGGGATCCGGGCGGGTCCACCAGTGTGCGCCGTAGTAGTCGCCGCCGTCGGGGTCGACCGACCGGGGCCGGCGTCCGTGGTCGACCCAGCCGGCGGGCAGGAGGCGGCGCCCCTCCCAGAGGCCGTCGCGCAGGTAGAGCAGCCCGAAGCGGGCGTAGTCACGGGCCGTGGCGTAGGCGTAGGAGCCGGCCACCCAGGTGCCGGCTTGGTCGAAGGTGGCGGTGGCCGAGCGCATGCCCAGCGGGCCGAACAGCCGGGCGTCGAGGAAAGCCCGGTAGGGATGGCCCGGTCCGAGGAGCCGGGCCACGATGCCCGACACGATCAGGCTGGATCCGGTCGAGTAGTTGAAACGGGTGCCGGGCGAGGCGGCCAGCGGGCGGTCGGCGGCGAAGGCGGCCATGTCGGACTGGCCCCGGCCGAACAGCATGGCCATCACGTCGGAGGCCTCGGGATCGTCGTAGGACTCCTCGAAGGCCAGCCCGTCGCGCATGTCCAACAGGTTCTGCAGGGTGATGGCGTGGCGGGGGTCGTCGGCTGCCGCCCAGGCCGGCACCGGGGCGGGGGCGTCGAGCACCAGCCGATCCTCGTCGACCAGCATGCCCACCACGGCGTGGAGGATGGACTTGGCCATCGACCACGACAGCAGCGGTGTCTCCCGCCCCACCGGTTTGCCCGGCTTGTCCCACTGGGGCAGCAGACCGCCGTCGCGCTCGAAGACCAGTCGGCCCCGGTGGACGACCACCACGGCGAAGGTCTCGTGCAACGGACCGTGGGGATCGAACGCCTCTTCCATGAGGCTGCCGAGGTCGACGCCGGCAGGGATGTCGCCCACCGGCCAGTGGTCGGTGGGCCAGTCCACGTCCTCGGCCCGGGTGGGAAGAGGGTGCAGGGGAACATCGACGGGGACGGTCACAGCCCGTCAGCTTCGCGCACCGGCGGACGAACAGCCCGAAGCCCGGGTGGGGCACTACCTGGACAGGACCGGGTCTGGCAGGATGGCCACCATGCTCGACCACCTCTCCATCCAGTGCGCCGATCCCTGGGCCAGCGCCGCCTTCTACGATGTCGCCCTGTCGCCTCTCGGCTACCAGCGGGTGGTCGACCTGGGCGAGGTGGTCGCTTTCGGGACGCCGCCCAGGCCCGAGTTCTGGATCGGGCCGCTGTCGACCGGCGAAGGGTTCCGCGAGAGCCACATCGCCTTCACCTCGGCCGATCGGGCCTCGGTCCGGGCCTTCGCCGAGGCGGCATCGGAAATGGGGGTCGAGGTGCTGCACCCGCCGCAGCTGTGGCCCGAGTACCACCCCGACTACTACGGCGCCTTCGTGCGCGACCCCGACGGCAACAACGTGGAGGCGGTGTGCCATGGCCCTGAGTGAGATGAGGCACGAGCGGAAACGCCATCCGTTGGAGACGACAGGTGGTCGACCGTGATCACTTCCACCCACGCCATCATCTACGCCGAGGACGCCGACCGGGCCCGGGCTTTCTTCCGCGACACACTCGACCTGCCGTATGTGGATGCCCACGAAGGTTGGTTGATCTTCCAGCTGCCACCGCCCGAGCTCGGTATTCACCCGGCCGGCAACCCGGAGGACCCGAGCTCGGGCGCCCCCAGTGGCCACCATGAGCTCTATTTCATGTGCGACGACATCGAGGCCACGGTGGCCGAGCTCACCGCCAAGGGCGTCGTGTTCGTCATGCCCATCGAGAACCAGGGCTTCGGCATCATGACCCGACTCGAGGTGCCGGGGGCCGGCACCATCGGCCTCTACCAACCCCGTCACCCCACCGCCTTCGATCTGGCCGACTGAACCTCTGAGACGGCTGCGCCCTCGCCGTCGGGGCCACCGACGCCACGCCTCTGCCTCTCACGTCGTCGTCGGATGCCCAACTTCCCCATCGGGGATCGTGGATGGGCGGTCCGATAACAACGAGCTGATCACCCGCCTCCAGGACGGTCAACCCACCAAACCCTTGGACTTAACAGGTTTTGCCGGGTAACTTGGCTTGAGTCTGCGTTTCGGTTTCACCGACAGTTTCCAGTTCACCGACACGGCAGGGGGGCTTCGTGAGCATCGATCCGTACATCGTCTTGGGAAGTGCCGTGGTCGGGTTTCTGGTCGGTCTGACAGGTGCCGGCGGCGGGGCGTTGATGACGCCCATGCTCATCCTCCTGTTCAGCGTCAAGCCGTCGACGGCCATCTCCAGCGACCTGGTGGCCGCCGTCTTCATGCGGCCTTTCGGGGCTGCCGTCCACATGGCCAAGAAGACCGTCAACTTCAGTCTGGTGGGGTGGATGGTGGCCGGATCGGTGCCGATGGCCTTCCTCGGCGCCTACCTTCTCCACCTGCTGGGTCACGCCAAAACGTCGCAGACCAACATCGAAAAGGCGTTAGGCGCCGCCCTTCTGGTCGGAGCGGCGGCCATGGTCATCCGCTACCTCCTCGATCGTCGGGGCAGCCGGGAACGCAAGGCGATCGTGCACGAGGTTGTGGTCCGGCCGGTACCCACTGTGCTCGTTGGCATGGTGGGCGGCCTCATCGTCGGTATGACATCGGTCGGATCTGGATCCTTGATGATCGTGATGTTGCTGTTCCTCTACCCCATGCTGGGAGCCAATCAGCTGGTCGGTACAGACCTCACCCAAGCGGTTCCACTGACCGTGGCCGCTGCCCTCGGTGCCCTGGCCTTCGGCCATGTCGAGTTTTCGGTGACCACATCGATCATCATCGGGAGCATCCCCGCCGTCATCGTGGGTTCGTTCATCTCGTCGAGAGCACCCGACCGGTACATACGGCCGGCGATCACCTTCGTAATCTTCGCCTCCGGCCTCAAGTACGTGGGGCTGGGCACCACCGCCCTCGGCTGGGTCCTGTGCGCGACCCTGCTGGGCGCCGCCGTCATCTGGCTGTTCTACGTGCGACCCTGGCGGAGCGGTGCCCCCATGGGCATTGACGATGCGGTGGGTGACCAGCCGGATGCGTCGGTCCCAGCCAAGTCGTCGGGGTAGACGACGCCGAGGCCGAACCGAAGGGGTTCGTCTCGGAAGGATTATCTGGTGGCCCGGCAACCTTTTCGGGTCCGACGGGGTTTATAGAGTGATGGGCACCTCTGACCGCCGGCCACAGCCGTGAAAGGCCACGACACCCACGACGAGTTCGAGCACTTCGTTGCGGGCACGGCCGGCGACTTGCTGCGGACCGGCTACCTGGTGGTGGGCGACCTCGCCTCGGCCGAGGACCTCGTCCAGGAGTGCCTGTTCAAAGTGGCACGCCGCTGGCCGCGGGTCCGCTCGATGGAGTATCCAGTGGCCTACGCCCGCAAGATCCTGGTCAACCTGGCCCTCGACGGCGCCCAAAAGCGGGGGCGCCACCGTTCCGAGTTGGACCCGGGCCACGGCTTGGTGATGGACAGTCGTCACGACGAGTCGACGGCCCGCGCCCTGGGGGCGGTGGAGACCAACTCGGTGCTCATCGAGGCGCTGGGCACCCTGGCGCCGCGCCAGCGGGCCACCCTGGTCCTCCGTTACTTCGACGACCTGACCGAAGCGCAGGTGGCCGAGGCCATGGACTGCTCGGTGGGGACGGTCAAGAGCACCACCTCCCGCGCCCTCGACCGACTGCACCATGTCCTCGTGCCCGTCCTCACCGGGGACGATCTCCTCCGATCACCCCACGTCACATCAGCCCACATCACCGAACCCAAGGGAGCCAACGACGATGACCGACCAACTCGAATCTGACCTGCGAGATGCGCTGGCCGCCCATGCCTCGGGCCTGCCGGCCGACGCCGAGCTACGCCTGGGTGCCATCGACTACCACCCACGGACAGGACGCTTCTCCCCCGGCATGATGGCCGGATCGGTGGCCGGTGTAGCCGCCGCCACCGGCGTCGTGGTGTCGGTGGTCACCCTGACCGGTGCCCAGCCCGCCTTCGCCGGCTGGCTTCCCCGGCCGACGCCGGCCACCACCGCTCAGATGTCCTCGGCCGACGCCACCTGCCGGGGGCAGCTGGCCAGCGGCCCGGCCATCAGAGGCACGGCCGCAGTGAGCGGATGGGACGAGGTGGCCACCGACGTACGGGGGCCGTTCACCCTGTCCCTCTTCCAGAGCAGCGTCGCCGACGCCACCTGCCTGACCGGGCCGTCCATCATCATCGTCTCCCAAAGCTTCACCGACGGAGGGAGGACCGAAGGAGGTGCATCGTCGATGTCGGCCGCCGCCGGCGGGCCGGGGAGGGGACAGGCCGGCGGTTCGATCACCTTCGGCGGTTCGATCACCTTCGGCGGGTCGGGCACCGGGGGCATCGAGCATATGTCGGTGGCCCACTTCGACTCCGACAGCCAGGGTCCCTACACCGTGGTCGAAGGCCAAGTGGCGACGGGGGTCACCGGGGTGACGCTGCTGCGCAGCGACGGCCAGGCCGTGCAGGCCACCACGGCCAACGGTTTGTTCATCGCCTGGTGGCCCGGCGGCCAGACCACCAGTTCGGCCCGGGTGACCACGGCCGGCGGGGTGACCACCCAGCCCCTCGACCTGCACCCGGACACTCCCCCGCCCGGCGGGCCATCCGGGCAGTCGCCGGGCGGGCCATGCACGGCCGTCCCAGCCACGGCCCCGCCCTCGGCGACCTGCTTCGGTGGGTCCGGCGGAGGTGCGGCCGTCAACGGTCCCCATCTCTCCCCGACCACGGCGAACGGCACGGCCAACGGCCCCTCATTGCACAGCAACGGCTGAGGCGGAGGCCCGCAACGATTGGCCACCCCACCTGCCGTTCAGGTGACCCAGAGGCGGGTCACGGTCGGGGCCGATCGGCGGCCCTGGGCATAGCCGGCTCGGGCGGCCGGGGCCCGCACCGCCGGATCGAGGGGATCGGTCCCGAAGGCGGCCAGCGCCTCGGCGTCGGGGGTGAGCAGCTCGATGAGGCCTGTGGCCCGCACCTGGTCCATCTGCCCATCGATCTCGCCGTCGGCTATGGGGGCCAGCACCAGCACCCGCTGGTAGCCGGCAGCCAGGTCGGCGTTGCACGACGAGTAGATCCCACCATCGACATAGCGGGTGTCCCCGATGGTCACCGGAGGCCACACGCCGGGTACGGCGCTGCTGGCGGCCACGGCGTCGACCAGGTCGACCCCGCTGTGGGCGTCGAAGACCCGGCGCTCGCCGGTCGTGGCATCGACGGCCACGATGGCCACCGGGCGCTCGGGCCACCCCAGCCCGGCCAACCGGCCGGCCACCAGAGCACGGCGGGCCGGCTCGGACGGCGTGTCGGCCCCGAGGGCCAGCTTCCCCGCCTGACGACGCCTATCGCTCGGGTCGGGGAATTCCTCGGCCAGCTGGATCATGAGCTCCCACAGACGTTCGATCGACATCCCCTGGGGACGGAGCTCCTCGGTCTGCAGGTCGAGCTCGACCTGGCGGCGGTACCAGTCGCCCACCCCACGGCCGCTCCCCAACTGGGCGGCCACTGTCGATCCGGCCGACGTCCCCACCAGAAAGTCGGCCGATGTCACATCCACGCCGGCCTCGGCCAATCCGTAGGCCATCCCGGTGTGCCAGGCGATGCCGGCCAGTCCCCCACCGCCGAGCACCAAGGCCCGCTCTTTACCCATCCATCCTCCTCGGGCCAGGGACGCCCCCCGTACAGCGCCGGCGCGTGGCCATCCTCAGGATGGCACAATCAGGTGGTGAGCAACTGGGGTGCTGCGACCTACGGCGATCCCTGCCGCCAGTGCCAGTTCGAGTGGACCATGGGTGTGGGCCCGGCCACCGCCTACGTGGCCCGGGTGCCGAGCAACTACGCCCACCTCCTCGACGACGCCACCGGCACCGAGCAACATCCCCAACTGGAGTGGTCGGTGACCGCCTACGTGTGCCACGTGGGTGACAACCTGCGCATCTGGTCGGAACGCCTGGCCGGCATCGCCGCCGGCGCCCCCCGCCGGGTGGGCGGCTACGACGAGAACGAACTGGCCCGGGCCCGGGGCTACGCCACCATCCCCCTGCAGGCGGCCCAGTGGTCGCTCACCCGCTCGGTGGCCGGCTGGCAACACGCCATCGGGCGCACCACCCGCACCGGCGTGGTCCTCATCCACCCCGAACGAGGTGAGCTGTCACTAGCCGACGTGGTCCTGGCCAACGCCCACGACGCCTTCCACCACCGCTGGGACATCGACCGGTCGCTGCCCTTCGCCGGCGACTGAGCGGTGAGGACGGCCCGGTCTGAACACCTGGGTCAGGACGAACGTCGTGCCGTCATCGGTGATGGCACCGGTCATGATCCCCTTCTTCTCTCCCACGCAGTAGGTGCTGCGTCTCCTGCCGGTCCATCGGGGTGTCACCTACCCCACTCACAGACGTGGTGACAACCCCGCCGGACCCGGCACGCAGGGATCAGATCCCGTATCCGATGCAGGTGGGGGGGCTGCTGCCGTTGGTGTCGCTATTGGATGTGTCGGGGCACGTCGTGTTCGACCACGTCACCGATGCCAGATCGGCGCTCGACAAGTCCGCCCCCGCCAGGTCGGCCCCGGAGAAGTCGACATTGTCGAAGTTGGTTCCGCTGAAGGTGGTGGCTGATGTAAGGGTGGTACCGGACAGGTTGTCACCCTGGAAGTCGGCGTTGGTCAGGTCGGCCGCTGGGAAGACCACGTTGGACAGGTCGATGTAACTGAGGTTGACCCCCGGGCCCATCAGGTACCCGTCGCCTACGTTCCAGCCGGTGGGCAGAGCGGCCGGCGTACCGGTGACCCCACCCGATGTGATGCCGGTGAAGTCGTTGGTCGAGAAGTCGACTCCCTGGATGTCCGCCCCGTAGAAATCGACGTTCTGCAGGTTGGTCCCATCGAAGCTGGTGACCGCCGTCAGGTCGTCGTTGGACAGGTTGTCACCCTGGAAGTCGGCGTTGGTCAGGTCGGCCGCCGGGAAGACCACGTTGGACAGGTCGATGTAACTGAGGTTGACCCCGGGGCCCATCAGGTACCCGTCGCCTACGTTCCAGCCGGTGGGCAGAGCGGCCGGCGTACCGGTGACCCCACCCGATGTGATGCCGGTGAAGTCGTTGGTCGAGAAGTCGACTCCCTGGATGTCCGCCCCGTAGAAATCGACGTTCTGCAGGTTGGTCCCATCGAAGCTGGTGACCGCCGTCAGGTCGTCGTTGGACAGGTTGTCACCCTGGAAGTCGGCGTTGGTCAGGTCGGCCGCCGGGAAGACCACGTTGGACAAGTCGATGTAACTGAGGTTGACGCCAGGGCCCATCAGGTACCCGTCGCCCACGGCCCACCCGGTGGGGAGACGCGCGCCAGCATAAAGCGTGATCCCACCCGATTTGATGCCGGTGAAATCGTTGCTCGAGAATTCGGCTCCCTGGATGTCCGCCCCGTAGAAGTTAACGCCCATCACGTTGGTTCCGGCTCCACTGAAGTCGGCGTCGGTCAGGTCGGCGTCACCCAGATAAGTGCCCTCGAGGTCGGCACCATTGAGGTCGGCTTCGGTCAGGTTGACGCCGGACTCGTTGGCGTAGCTCAAGTTGCAACCCTCAAGGTTGGCGTAGGGCCCTACGTACGCACAGTCCGGAGTCGTCGTGGGGATGACATGCTTCGCATGCGCAACCCTTCCCGCACCGACAGCGTTGATGGCCCGAACCTTCAGTGTGTATTTCTTGCCATTTTTGAGGCCCGTTGCCAGACAGGTTGTACCGGTAACCACGCAGGTCTCACGGCCGGGCGTGACCGATGCCTCATACCCAGTAATGGTGGAGCCTCCATTGGTGCTCGGAGCCGACCAGGAGGCCACGATGGCCGTATGGACCGGCGTCACGACCAGACTCGTAGGCCTCCCCGGCTTCCTCGGCCCCGGAGTTGCTCCAGCCGAACTCGAAATTGCGATCAGCGCGAACGCGCCCAGGAATAGAGAAACGACAACACAAAAAACGTTCCGCCGCATCTGAATCCACCTCTCGCCAAAAGCCCAGGGCCCTCGCCCCGCCGCAACGTGAGAATGGCACGCGCCCAAATCAAACGCAATACATGAGCCGTAGAAGCGTGCCAGCGGTCGCAGGGTGTTCCTCGGTGTGGAGCGCGGGAGTGAAGGATTCGAGAGGGCGAAGGGCTCCACTGAATCTCGGTGAACAAGACCGAATCAGGTGATGGCCACGGGGCCCTCACTGTCCGCCGTCTCGTTGGGCCAGCACAGGGCGATGGGACCGGTGGCGGCCCCGTTGGGCACCGTCACCGAGATGGCCTTGGTGGTGAACTTGGTGATGGTGCCGTCGATGGTCGATCCGTTGACCGACGTGAAGGCGATCGTCGGGAGCGTCTGGCTGTTGGTACCCAACAAGTCGGTGCCCTTGATGGCGATGGTCTTGCCGATCACTCCCTTGGCGGCGACCGATTTCGGCATCTCGCTCAGCACCTGGACACCCTCGATCCGGAACCGTGGATCGCCCGGCGCCACCAGAATGGTGACTTGTACGGCATCGGACATCTTGGCCACCGTGGCGCAGGGCGCCACCGGTGAGGTCTTGGCGCACTTGCGCAAGATTTGCGGCTCGTTGTTCGAGCCCACGAAGCACACCTTGACCCCGGCGGTGGAACTGACCCCGGCCAACTGGTCGGTCACGGTCACGTTGGCGGTCGGGGTGAAGGTGGTGACGTAGGAGGTCACCTGCTGCAGAACGGAGAAGCCCTTGGTCGCGCAGGTCAGTTGACCGGGGCCCGAGGTCACCGTCAGCGCCTGGGAGGGCTGGCTCGGGGCGGCGGCCGTCACGCTGATCGACTGGGCCGGGGTCTGGGCGGTGGCCGGTGTGGTGATGGCTGCCGAGCAGCTGTTGTCATCGCTGCAGTCGGTGGTGGTTATGACCACCGGGGCCGAGGCCTCGGCGGCCGCCGTTCCGTCGTTGCTCATGGTCTGGCCGGTAAAGACTTGGCTGGTCGAGGTGCCGGCCGCGTCCGTCTCGGTCACCGTGGCCGTGTAGGTGCCGCTGCCGCTGTAGGTGTGGGACTCGGTCGGGGTGGTGGTCACCGCCGTGTCGCTGTCACCGAAGTTCCAGGCGTAGGAGACGATGGGGGAAGTGCCGGCCACCGAGCCCGAGGCGTCGAAGCTGGTGGTGGCCCCCGTGGTGGTGGCCGTCAGGGCGGCTGTGGGGCCCTGGTCGGGAGTAATGGCAATGTCCCAGGGATCGTTGACCGTGGGCACGGATGGGGCTGTCGTGTCGGAGGTCGTGCTGATGGGCGTGACGGAGTTACTGCCCTCGTTGACCACGTAGGCCGCCGTCCCGTCGGGCGACACCGAGATGGCATTCGGGCCGGATCCCACCGCGATGGGCGTCCCCGCCGTCAGGGTGGCGATGTCGATGGGGGTGACCGTGTCGTCATTGTCGTTGGCCACAAAGGCGGACGATCCGTTGGGGGTGATGGCGATGGCATCAGGGGTACTTCCCACCGTTATGGGCGCCTCGGCCGTCTGGGTGGCGATGTCGATGGGGGTGACGGTGCCGTCACCCGAGTTGACCACCAGGGCGGTCGACCCGTCGGGGGTGATGGCAATGGCTGACGGGTCGCTCCCCACCGTTATCGGAGTCTCGGCCGTCTGGGTGGCGAGGTCGATGGGGGTGACCGTGCCGTCACCCGAGTTGACCACCAGGGCGGTGGACCCGTCGGGGGTGATGGCGATGGCCGAAGGGGCGCTTCCCACATCTATGGGCTCCCCCACCGTCTGGGCGGCCAGGTTGACCGGTACGGCCAGGTCGTCCCCGTTGCCGACCACGTAGGCGGTCGACCCGTCGGGGGTGATGGCCACGGCGCCGGCCGAGCTCCCGATATCGATGGTGGGGCCGACCTGGTCGGTGACCGTGTTGAACGAACCCATCTGGTCGCCGGCGCCGAAACCCACCACATAGGCGGTATCACCGTTGGGGGTGATGGCGATACCGCCGGGTTCACCGGCGCCGAAATTGAACGGAGTCCCCTCGGTGTCGGTGGCCAGGTTGATCGGCGAGATGAGATTGGGTCCCGGGCCGGTGACGAAAGCGAAGGGACCGTTGGTGTCGGGGGGCAAGGGGACGAGGGGTCCGAAATCGGTCGGTGTCGGGTCGGATGACGTGGCGATGGTGGCGTCTTGGGACCCCGTCGGATTGGTGACGCCGTTGACCGTCACCAGGACCTGGTCCCCGGGGTTGAAGAAGGGAGCTCCCGATTCATAGGGGATCACGTCGTTGATGACCACCTGGTTGCTTCCGGCTCCGTCGACCACGTAGTAGTTGAGTCCCCCGCCGCCTGTCTGACCGGTGGTCAGGTTCTCGATCAGGTAGCTGTTGTCGTTGTTCCCCGAAGCGGGGAACACGGTCCCCACCGGGGCGTCCAATGTGATGGTGTAGGCGCCGGTGGCCGCCTGGCCGGCGGTGAAGCGGATCAGATCGGTGACACCGGTGGCCCCTGCCCCATCCGAACTGGCGGTGAAGGCGATGTTGGAGACGGCGGTTGGGGACGATGTCGGATCGTTGATAGTGGTCGGCGTGGTGTCGAACGAAGCCGACACCTGGAGGGTCCCGGTTCCGGCACTGGTCGGATTGGTGACGTTGTTGACCGTCACCAGTATCTGATCGCCGGCGGTGATGGGGGGATATGGCGACTCGTAGGCGATGTTGTCGGTGATCTGCACGTCGTTGGTTCCGGCCCCGCTGACCTCGTAGTTGTTCAGCCCTGTGCCACCCGATTCACCGGTGGTCAGGTCATCGATCAGGTAGCTGCTGTCGTAACCCGACACCGGAAAGACGGTGCCCGACGGCGCGTCGAGGGTGATCGAGTAGGCGCCGGCGGGAGTCTGGGTGGCGGTGAAGCGTAGCTGGTCGGTCACCTGCGTGGCCCCGGCGTCGGTGGAACTGGTGGCGAACGACACTGCTCCCAACGAGCTACCCGAGGCCGGTGCCGGGGCTACCCCGGCCAGATGATCAGGATCCGACGTGGTCCAGATCCCCACCGTGGGACTGGCGGGGGAATTGTCGACGCCATCGACGGCCACCAGAACCTCATCACCGGGGCTCACATTGGGCGTCTCCAAAGTGATCTGACGGGTGCCACCTCCGCTCACCGCCGAGCACTCCTGGGCACCGGTGGTGAGATCGGTGACGGCGAACGTGCTGCACGATTCGGTGGGATAGGGAAAGGTCACCCCGGCTGCGGCCTGCAGGGTGATCGTCGATTCGACCGTGCTGCCGTCGGGCTCGGAAAGCCCGGCGTTGGACTCGAAGCCCACCTGGTAATCGGCCCCCGAATCCGAGGTGCTGAAGTCGGTCCCCAGCACCGACGCCGCCTTCACGATGGTGGTGGCGATGGCCACGGGCGTCGAATCTTGACTGGTGGACACCGAGATGCTGCCCGAGCCCTTGGCCGAGGGATTGGTTACACCGTCGACGGCCACACTGACCTGGTCGCCGGCGGCGACGTTGGGCACGGCCAGGGTGACCTCATTGGTGCCGGCTCCGCTCTGGAGAGGACTGCACCCGGGAGTGTCGCCCGAGTTGAGATCGGTCACGTTGTACACGTCGCACGCCGAGTCCGAGGGGAACACATACCCGGTCGACGCGTCGAGGGTGACGCTGTCCGTGCCGTTGGTGAGGGCGTGGGTGGCCACAAAACTCACCCGCACACTGACATCGGTGGCCCCTGCTTCCGACGACGTAGCGGTCAGCGCGGTGTCGGTCACCGATGTGCCCACCGCCCCGGCCGGTGTCGCCGTGGTGGCGGCGGTGATGCCGACCCCCATGGCCATGGCGATGAGGGCGCACATGGAGGCGCTGACCACGCTACGGGCGCCGAGCGGTCGGACGGATGCCCGGCCACCCACATGACGGCCGAGATGGGACCGGGTGATGTGATTCGAACGCGCAGACTTCCGCGTCGAAGGTGACGATGCCAGTCGCATAACAACCGCCCTTTCGCTGACGACCCCTCGGAGCCGTGCTCCACCCCGCCAACCCTGCAAAGAGTGACGTGCAGGAACCCCTCCTGACTGTGAGCACCAACATTTGCACACCGGAAGCGGATGCGCACGGCCGTCGAACCACTTTTTGAACGGTCGGCCGAGTGCGGTCGGGCCGCGCCCGCTCGGTGACCACTCAATGCGGTCGAGAACGTACTTCGCGTGGTCAAAAATGGTGGCATCCGGGTCGACCGGGCGCGAGGCCGACCCTGTGCGTCCCGATGACGTCAGCGGGGAGCGAAGCGCTCGATGTCGGTTTGGATGCCGGCGGTGGTCTCGTCGTCGAGCTCGGCTCCTGCGGCGAAGCTGGCCCACTCCGAAACCGCCTGGCGGACCTGGCGGATGATGCGACGGTATCCGGGCACGTCGTTGCGATCGCCGACGACGTGGAGATCCTCGAGGGCAATGCCCTCGAACTTCCCGTTCACAGCCATGAGGTGGCGGCTCGTCCACTGGCTGTTCGGATTGTAGGCGGGGGTGACGTCGAAAGCCGGCGTCAGCTTCCACCCCGTGGCCTCCGAGCGCATGAAGGCGAAGTTTTTGGTGTGGTCGTCGTGGTTCACCCCCATGACGTTGAACACCATCCGTCGGTAGGCCTCGGCCAGTTCTTCGGGCCCGAGCCCGAGGGCCTTGACGCTCTGCAGGTACTGGTCGTAGCTGTGGGTGGCCACCAGGTTGTAGTCGAGGTCGGCCAGCGCGCACAGCGATATCACATGGAAGCGCTCACCGGCCGGGCCCCGGTCGAAGCGCTTGGTCATGAAGTGGCGGCGGGGGCCCTCGGCCAGGAGCCGGCAGGGCATCATGTCGATCCCGGCCGCCTTGGCCATCTCGCTGTAGGCGAACTCGATGCGCCCGTAGGGTGCACTGGCGCCCAGCCGGTCGCCGTGCCCGTCCATGCCGGTACCGCTCACGCCATCCAGCTTGATCAGCCACTGCTCGAAGCCGTCGGGGTGTCGGTCGTAGGCCGAGTGGACCTGGAAGGTCTCGGGGTTGAAGGCGACCACGGCCTTGGCCCGTGCACCGCCGGCACTGGTCCCGACCTGGATCAGCTGTTGGAGGGCGGCGTGGGCCGACTCGTCGCCGCCGAACTCACCGCGCACCGTGCGACGGGCGGCGAGAACGAGGTCGGCCAGCTGGACCGCCGTCGGGGGCTCGCTGGCCGCGGGGCGCGCCGGCGGCCGGAACTCGAGCGCCCCCATGGCCCGCTCGGCCGCATAGGCCAGGCGGTCGAGCGGCGTGATGTCAGTCGGCGCCACCCCTTGCTCGGCCATCCAGGCATCGACCAAGGCGTTGCCGAACCTGTCGGGCAGTGCGTCGGCCAGCAGGGGTGGGAGCCCGTAGTAGGTCTCCCGCCGCAGTTGGGGGAACTCGTAGGTCCGCTCGCTCAGGGCCATGTGCAGTGGGGCCAGTTCAATGCCGCCGGCCACCCAGTCTCGGGTGTAGGCGAATGCGTACCAGCCGGTGTCCGGGTCCAGGGCCACCGCGCCGACCCGCCGGCCCCAGGCCAGGACCTCGATGACGTCGGTCGGCTGGTAGCTCACCGTGCCACCGCCTTCCGCCGCGGGGCGCGCCGGGGCCGCGCTCGCTCGGCCCTCCTGCTCACGGGCAGCCAGGAGGTCGAGCGGGTTGAACGCTCCGGTCCCGGGCTCCAAGGTGTCGAGCCAGTCCTCCTGCCCGAGGGCCCGGAGCACCTTGACCAAGGTGTGGACAGTGGCCCCCGCTCCGCTCTCCAGGTGCTTGAGGGCGCCGAGGGAGACGTTGGCCCTGTCGGCCGCCTCCTCCTGGGTCAGGCCCTGGCCGATCCGCAGGTTGCGGATGTGCCCACCGATCACCCTCTCCAGCTCGTCACGTCGCATTTCTGCCTCCTATAGCCATGATAGTGGCTGTATGGCCACCTCATGTCACTATCGACAGAAGATTATAGATATAAAAATAACTATTAATGGCAGAACAGGATATAACAGCTATAAATATGACTCACCAGGTGACCAAGGATCGTCCCATCACTTGATGAAAATGGCCGCTCCGGCTCGGGAGGCGCGGCGAGACTGACCGCTCGGGGGGCGGTCCTCGGGTCCGCTCGACATCGCATCGGGAGAATGAAACGTGGCCCAGGCCAGGAGGACCTTCTCCGCACCCACGGCCGGTCGGATCCTGTGGCCACCGGCGGCCGGGCCGCTGGGTGGGCCGGGCAGCTAAGTGATCAGCCTGGCCGACGGTATCGGGCTGCTCATCGGCCTGGTGGTCATCGCCACCATCGCCGACCGGGTGCGCATCCCCTATCCCATCCTGCTGGTGGTGGCCGGGGTGGTGGTGGCCGTCCTGCCCGTCCGTCACCAGGTCCAGCTGGCACCCGACCTGTTCCTACTGGTCTTCCTGCCCCCGCTCATCTACGACGCCTCCCTCGACACCTCGGCCCGCGAGCTGCGCACCCACCTGCGACCCATCCTGTCTGTTGGCCGTGGGGTTGGTGCTGGCCACCATGGTGGTGGTGGCCGTGGTCATCCACACCCTGGTCGGGAACATGGAGTGGGGGGTGGCCTTCGCCCTCGGGGCCATCGTGTCCCCGCCCGACTCGGTGGCCGCCACCCAGATCGCCGGCAAGCTCGGCTTGCCCCGCCGGTTGGTGACCATCCTCGGGGGCGA
This sequence comes from uncultured Acidimicrobiaceae bacterium, assembly GCA_963727955.1. Classification (GTDB taxonomy): domain Bacteria; phylum Actinomycetota; class Acidimicrobiia; order Acidimicrobiales; family RAAP-2; genus Bog-756. The sequence goes on along the minus strand of CAVSII010000006.1, from coordinate 22,881 downwards.
GGGCCTGATGAACGACGCCACCGCCCTGACCGCCTACCAGGTGGCCGTGGCCTCGGTCGGGACGGCCTTCACCGTGGCCGACGTGGCCGGCAAATTCTTCTTCGCCGTGGCCGTCGGCCTGGGCATCGGCATCGTCGTCGGGTGGGTCGGAAGCCGGCTGCTGCGCTTCACCGAGACACCGGTCATCGAGAACACCATGCTGCTCATCCTTCCCTTTGCCGCCTACCTGCCGGCCGACAAGATCGGTGCCTCGGGGGTGCTGGCCGTGGTGGCCGCCGGCCTGGTCTTCGGACGTTTCGGCTCGCGCTCGCTGACGGCAGGGGCCCGGTTGCAACAGCGGGAGATTTGGGACCTCATCGTGTTCCTTCTGACCGGCATGTCCTTCCTTCTGGTCGGACTCGAGCTACGCCCCATCCTCGACAGTCTGACCAACCGGACGTCCGGGTCGCTGGCCGTCGAGTCACTGGCTGTGGTCGGTGTGGTCATCGTGGTTCGCATGGTGTGGATGTTCGGAGCCACCGCCCTGCCCGGCGGCCAGCGGCTGTTCGGTGCCACCGAGGCCACCGCCCGCTCGTGGCGCGAGACGACCGTGGTCGGGTGGGCCGGCATGCGGGGGGCGGTGTCACTGGCCGCCGCCCTGGCCCTCCCCCAGGACTTCCCCCAGCGCGACCTGATCATCTTCCTGACCTTCGGGGTCATCGTGGCCACCCTGGTCGGGCAGGGTCTGACCCTCCCGCCCCTCATCCGCCGGCTGGGCCTGGTCACCCGCGATCAGCAGGACCTGTTGCTTGACCACCGAGGCCCGACGCCGGCTGACGGTGGTGGCTCTCGGCCACATCGACGACGTGAGCCAGTCCGACCAGTTCCCCGAGGAGGTAGTCGACCGTCTCCGCACCGGCTACGAGTCGCAGCTGGCCCGCATCGACCGCCGACTCGAGGTCATCGGGGCCGACAACGGCTCAGGTAACGGCCTGGGTGATGAGGCCGACACCGAGGTCGCCACCGAGTCCCGCGAGGCCGAGCGTGACCTCCGCCTGCAGGTCATCGCCACCGAGCGGACCGAACTTGATCAGCTCCTGGCCCGCCGGCGCATCAGCGACAGGGTGGCCGACCAGGTACGGGCCGCCCTCGACCTCGACGAGACGACCATGCGTCCCTGAGCAGAACAATGCTCGAAACAAGCTGAGCCCGGACAGCACTGCAGGGCGCCTCGAGAGGCGCCCTGCAGGCCTAATTCGCTGATTTTTTGAGTACACCGGGGTCCCCGTGAAGCGCCGGATGGGACCTGGGTCCGGCTAAGTAGCCCGGTGGGTGTCTGGCTGGGATTCGCCAGGTGGTACAGCGAGCCGCCTCAGCGGCCAGCCACCTCCAGGGTCCCGAAACGTTGACTGCTCAGTTGGACCACCTCCTCTCTCTGGTCCCGTCATGGTAGCGCCGTCGACCGCCGTCTTCGATCATTTTGGCCACCCAATGTCGCGACGTGGGACTACGGCCGGCGGGAGGCGATGGCACGGTCCCCGATGCCGGCCCGCCAGTCGGCCACGGTCAGGGTGCGGACCACCAGGGGGAGTCCCCGGCCGGGGTGGGTGGTGGCGAAACCGGCGTCGAAACCGAGCCGGTCCATGACCCGCCCCGAGGCCACGTTGTCCGGCTCGAAGATGGACACCACCGCGTCGAGCCCGAGATCCTCGAAACCCCACCGCAGGGCGGCGGTACCGGCCTCGGTGGCGTACCCCCGGCCGCGGTGGTCAGGCCCGAAGCGCCATCCGACCTCGACGGCGGGGAGCACCTCGGGGAGGAAGTCGGGCACCGACAATCCCGCCCACCCGATGAGGGCCCCGCTGGACCGCTCGATGACGGCGTGGAAGGCCGGGCGTCCGGGGTCGGCGGTGTCGGCCAGCACCCGGAGGAGGAAACCCTCCGACTCGGCCGGCGTCATGGCCCGGCGCAAGGGGTACCACCAGAAGGACTCCTCGGCGTGCAGCCGCCACAGGTCGTCGCCGGTCGTCGCTCGACGAACGGGCGCAGCAGGAGTCGTTCGGTCTCGATGGTCCCGTTCACGGCGAACAGCATGGCCCGACCCGCCAGTCGACGCGCCGCTGTCCCCCCGAACTTATCCGAGCCGCAGACGACAATCAATGGTGCGACCAACGGCCGCCGGCCGCCCCGCTGCCGCACCCGACATCGGCCTGGGCAGAACGGCCGACGGGTGGGTACTATCGAACATATGTTCGTAACCTCGCCCGGTCCGGCCGTCGACCGGTCGGAAGCCGACTCCACTGACACCGCCCGGACCCGGGAGTCGCTGGCTCTCCTGGCCGAGCGGGCCCGTCCCCTGGCCGCCAGCCAGACCCGTCTCCTGCCGGTCGCCCCTCCCCTGGCCGGGCTGTTCCCCGACGGTGGACTGCGTCGGGGGACCACCATCGTGGTGGGTGGCCGGGCCACCGGCGGTGGGGCCGGCCTTCAGCCCGGGGGGTCGGTGAGCGTGGCCCTGGCCCTGGTGGCGGCGGCATCGGCGGCAGGTTCGTGGTGCGCTCTGGTCGGTCTGGACGGGCTCGGGGCGGTGGCCGCCCACGACATCGGCATCGACCTCGACCGGTTGGCCGTGGTCCCCCGGCCCCAGGCCGCCTGGGCCGAGGTGACCGCGGCGGTGATCGACGGCGTCGACCTGGTGGTCCTCTTCCCTCCCTTCCCTCCCCGTCCGGCCATGGCCCGCCGGTTGGTGGCCCGGGCCCGGGACCGCCGGTCGGTGCTGGTGGTGAGCGGGCGGGCAGGATGGCCGGTCCCGCCCGACGTCCACCTGGAGGTGACCGACACCCGCTGGGACGGCGCTCGGCACCGGCGACGGCTATCTGTACCGGCGACGGATGACCCTCACCGCCACCGGACGGCGGTCGTCGGACCGCCTCGTCGCTGCCATCTCTGGCTGCCCTCGACCACCGGGGCGGTGGTCGAGGGCGACGACACCGACGGCGCACCGACCGGACCGGTGGAGGCGGCACCGGCAGGACCGGCATGAACCGTCTGGTCGTGGTGCGTTGTCCGCACCTCCTCGAGGAAGACGAGAGCGGGACCGTCCTGCGCTCCTTCCTCCGGGTCATCGAGGCCACCGAGGCCTACTGCCCGTGGGTCACCGTGGTCGGGTCGGGCATCTGCTCGCTCCCCGCCCGCGGACCGGCCCGCTATTTCGGTGGCGAAGAGAAGCTGGCCCTGTCCCTCGCCGAAGCCGCCGCCGCCGTCACTCCGGTAAAGGTCGGGGTGGCCGACGGGTTGTTCGCCGCCCTGCTGGCCGCCCGTACCCAGTGCATCGTCCCCCCGGGCACCACACCGGAGTTCCTGGCTCCTTTCCCGCTGGCCGTCCTCGACCGTCCCGAGCTGGCCGAGCTGTTGGACCGGCTGGGACTGCGCACCCTGGGGGACTTCGCCGCCCTCCCCGAGTCCCATGTGCTGGGCCGGTTCGGGGCCGACGGGGTGGCCTGCCACCGGGTGGCCGGCGGGCGCAGCGGCGAACTGACCGGACTACGCCAACCGGCGGCCGCCCGTCGGGTCGACGAACGGCGTCGCCGCCTGTCTGTCGAAGACACCGCCTCTGTCGAAAAGACCGCGTCCGTCAACGCCGCCTCTGTCAAGAGACGTGTCTGTCGAGAAGCCGCCTCTGTCAAAGAAACAGTGGGTGAGCCCCAGTTCTGGGGCGGGACCAGCGAGGCCGACACCCGGGCGGCCCGTGCCCTGGGGGCGGTGGCCGACCTCCTCGGCCCCGACGGGGTGGTCACGGCCCGCCTGCAGGGGGGCCGCGGCCCGGCCCAGCGGGCCCGCTTCGTCACCTGGAACGCCGGTCCGTCCCCCGAGGGGGCCGACCTCGGTGCCCCCTGGCCCGGTCGGATCCCTCCGCCGGCCCCGGTGGTGGTCCACCCCTCCCCCCTGTCGGCCGAGCTGGCCGACGAGGACGGGCGGGCGGTGTCGGTGTCGGGGCGGGGGCTGCTCACCGCCCACCCCTGCCGACTGTCGGTGGAGAAGGGTCCGTGGTCGGCGGTGACCGCCTGGGCCGGTCCGTGGCCGTGCGACGAGCGGTGGTGGTCGCGGACCCGTCGACGCAGCGCCCGGCTCCAGGCGGTGGCCGGTGCCGACGCTCATCTCCTGCTGGCCGAACGGGGCCGCTGGTGGGTCGAAGCCACCTACGGATGACGGCCCGCCCACCATGGCCTACGCCGAACTCCACGCCCACTCCAACTTCTCCTTCCTCGACGGGGCCAGCCATCCCGAAGAGCTGGTCGGGGCGGCGGCCGGGCTGGGATTGTCGGCCCTGGCCCTCACCGACCACAACGGCCTCTACGGGGTGGTCCGCTTTGCCGAGGCGGCCCGGGCCGTCGGCCTGCCCACCGTCTTCGGGGCCGAGCTCACCGTCACCGGGTCCACCCCCGGGCCTCTGCGCACCGGCGTCCCCGATCCCGACGGCACCCATCTGGTGGTGCTGGCCCGCGACCCCGAGGGGTACGCCCGCCTGAGCCAGGTCATCGCCGAGGCCCATCTGGCCGGGGGGAGAAAGGGCGGCCGGTGGTCACCCTCGACGCCCTGTCCGATCACCACGGGGACCACTGGCACATCCTCACCGGGTGCCGCAAGGGGGCGCTGGCCACCGCCCTCACCACCGGTGGGCCGGCCGCCGCCGGGCACGTCCTCGACCAGCTCATCGGGCGGTTCGGCCGCCACCGTCTGGCCGTCGAGCTGTGGGACCACGGCGACCCCATCGACACCACCCGCAACGACGCCCTGGCCCTGCTGGCCACCGTCCGGGGGGTGGACCCGGTGGCCACCAACAACGTCCACTACGCCACACCGGCCCGGTTCCCCCTGGCCACCGCCCTGGCCGCCGTGCGGGCCCGGCGCACACTGGCCGACCTGGAGGGATGGCTGCCCCCCTCGGCCACCGCCTGCCTGCGGGGGGAGGCGGAACAACAGCGGCGGTTCGCCCGGTGGCCCGGTGCCGTCGAGCAGGCGGCCGCCATCGCCGCCCAGTGCGCCTTCGACCTGCGCCTGGTGGCACCCCGGCTGCCCGACTTCCCCGTCCCCCCCGGGCACACCGAGCAGAGCTGGCTGGTCGAGCTGGTCCGACAGGGGGCCACCGACCGTTACGGTCCCCGTGGCGCCGAACGGGTAGGCGGCGCCTGGGACCAGCTCGACCGCGAACTGGACATCATCGGCGCCCTCGGGTTCCCCGGCTACTTCCTCACCGTGTGGGACATCGTGACCTTCTGCCGGAAGAACGACATCCTCTGTCAGGGTCGGGGCTCGGCCGCCACCTCGGCCGTCTGTTACGCCCTGGGCATCACCAACGTCGACGCCGTCTCCCTCGGCCTGCTGTTCGAGCGCTTCCTCTCCCCCGCCCGCGACGGACCACCGGACATCGACGTCGACATCGAGTCGGGCCGACGGGAGGAGGCCATCCAGTACGTCTACAAGCGCTACGGCCGGCGGCACGCCGCCCAGGTGGCCAACGTGATCACCTACCGCTCCCGCTCGGCCCTGCGCGACATGGGCAAGGCCCTCGGGTACGGCCTCGAGGAGGTCGACGGGTGGGCCAAGTCGGTCGACCGGGGCGAGCCGCTCGGGGAACGACAGGACCTACCGGGCCCGGTGCAGACCCTGAGCACCGAACTGCTCGACTTCCCCCGCCACCTCGGCATCCACTCGGGGGGCATGGTCATCTGCGACCGCCCGGTGGTCGAGGTCTGCCCGGTGGAGTGGGGACGGATGCCGGGCCGCACCGTGCTGCAGTGGGACAAGGACGACTGCGCCGCCATCGGACTGGTCAAGTTCGACCTGCTGGGCCTGGGCATGCTCACCGCCCTGCACCACATGATCGATCTGGTCGGGGCCTTCCACCACCGGACCATCGACCTGGCCCGCCTCGAACAGGAGCCCGCCGTCTACGACCTGTTGTGCCGGGCCGACACGGTGGGGGTGTTCCAGGTGGAGTCGCGGGCCCAGATGAACACCCTGCCCCGGGTCCAGCCCCGGTGCTTCTACGACCTGGCCATCGAGATCGCCCTCATCCGCCCCGGCCCCATCCAGGGGAACGCCGTCCACCCCTACATCCGGCGGCGCAACGGGGAGGAGCCGGTCCGCTATCTGCACCCGCTGCTCCAACCGGCCCTGGAACGCACCCTCGGGGTCCCTCTCTTCCAGGAGCAGCTCATGCAGATCGCCATCGACGTGGCCGGGTTCACCCCCACCGAGGCGGACGAGCTGCGCCAGGCCATGAGCGCCAAGCGGTCGGGGGAACGGATGGCCCGCCTGCGTGACCGGCTGTTCGCCGGCATGGCCGGCCGGGGGGTGTCCGAGGAGGTGGCCGAGCAGGTCTACGTGGCCCTGGCCGCCTTCGCCAACTTCGGTTTCCCCGAAAGCCACTCGGTGGCCTTCGCCCATCTGGTCTACGCCACCGCCTGGTGCAAGGTGCACTATCCGGCCGCCTTCACCGCCGGCCTGTTGAACGCCCAACCCATGGGGTTCTGGTCCCCCCAGAGCCTGGTGGCCGACGCCCGGCGCCACGGGGTGGAGGTACGGCGGCCCGACGTCAACCGGGGCGGGGCGGCGGCCGGGCTCGAACCGGTCGCAAAAGAAGAAGGGAAAGAAACGGAGAAAGCAACAGAGAGAACAGCAGAAGGAGCAAGAGGAGAGAACGGCCCGGCGCCGGCCGAGGCGGCCCTCCGGCTCGGGATCTCCTCGGTGCGCGGCGTGGGCGAGGAGACGGCCACCCGGATCGAGGAGGGACGCCCGTGGACCGGCATGGAGGACCTGGTGCGACGGGCCGGGGTGACCCGGGCCCAGTTGGAGGCGCTGGCCACGGCCGGGGCCCTCGACTGCCTGGCCGGCCGGACCACGGAGGACAGGGGGCGCCCGGCCGACCGACGGTCCCGGGTATGGGGGGCGGGGGCAGCGGCCCAGTCCACGGCCGACCGCCTCCCCGGTGTGGTCACCGGAGCCGACCCGCCGCCCCTCCCTGCCCCCACCGACTGGGAGGAGGTGGCCGACGCCCTGTGGTCGCTCGGGATGACCCCCGAGGTGACGGCCATGGAGCTGGCCCGGAGCGGGTTGGACCGGCGCGGCGTGCTCCCCACAGCCGCTCTGACGTCACGACCGGCCGGCGACCGGATCACCGTCGGGGGGGTGGTGACCCACCGCCAGCAACCCGAGAGTGCCAACGGTGCCGTGTTCTTGAACCTCGAGGACGAGACCGGCATGGTCAACGTGGTCTGCTCGCGGGGCGCCTGGGTCCGGTGGAGACCGGTGGCCCGCTCCTCCCCCGCCCTCCTGGTGCGGGGACGGATCGAGCGGTCCGAGGGATCGATGACACTGGTGGCCGAGCGGTTCGAACCACTGGCCCTGGGCCCGGTGCCGGCGTCACGGGACTTCCGCTGACCGATCGAACGCTGGGTGGACCACCGACAAACTGAAACCGAATAGAAACCCATCGCCCTTGACTACTGGTAGTGGTTTGGTAAACACTAAGAGTGTTGATTCGGAAGTGCCTGTAGTACCGATAATTCTCATAACTGCACTCAGTCATCAACTTGTGAGCGTCCAGCCACGACGCAGCCGGAAGTAGATCCGGAAGTAGATAAGGCCACGGCCCAGGCCGCGGCGGACGCAGTGATGCAGCAGTAAGGCGATGTCGAACTCGACATCGCCGATGGAGAGAATCGGTACCAACAGGAGGCTGGGTCCATGACCGGAGCAATTGCAGGTCCAAGCATCTTCACTCTCGAGCTGGTGGGCTTCATCACCGCTCTGGCCATGGTCATCGGGGCCATCGATTGCCTCCGTCTGCCCGGATGGGCCTGGAAGCGGGCCCAAGAGAGCAGAGCGGCCCATCTGGTCCTCATCCTCCTCCTCCCTCTGGTCGGCCTACTCATCTACGTGCTGGGGGCCCGGACCAAGGTGGCCGCCATCGCCTCGGCCGGCCGGGCCGCCAGCCTGCCCTTCGAGCGCTTCGGCGAAGAAGCGGCCCAGAAGCAGCGGGAGGAGCAGCAGAGGGTCGGCGGGTCGGCCGGGATCATCGCCCCGCCGGTTGGATTCGAGGGCTTCACCACCCGGCCAGAAGGCCCGGGGTCGACTATCACAGAGGAGCAGGTCCGCATGGTAGAGACAGTGACAGCAGGAGCGCCGGAACCCACCGAGGTGTCCAGCACCTTCTTCAGCACCGGGGCGGCCCACTCGGGCCGGTCCACCCTCACCCTGGCCCGGCCCTACCGGCCCAAGCAGCGGACCAGCCTCCAGGAGACCCGGTCCTACGCGGCGGCGGCCGAGGCCACCCCCACCGTTCCCGCCGGTTGGAAGGCCGACCCCACCGGCCGTCACCAGTTCCGCTACTGGAACGGCTTCCAGTGGACGGAGAGCGTGGCCGACGCCGGCGAGCAGTCGCGGGACGCGGTGGCCAGCTAGAAGCGGCCACCCGCCTGCCGCCCGCCGGCCACCCGCCCGCTGCCTACCGGCCCTGACGCACCAGGCGGGCCAGCCGGGCCACCAGAATCTCGAGGACGGTCTCGCCCGGCAGCAGGGTGGTACCCCGCAGCCCGAGGTCGGCCTCGGCCAGGAGGGCGATGGCCTGGGCGATGCGGGCCGCGCCCATCCGCCGGGTCTGGGCCAGCACCTTCTTGGCTGGATAGCTGTGGATACCGAGAACCTCGGCCGCCTGCTCGGCGCTGGTCACGTCGGCCCCGTCCAGACGGAGCATCTGGCGGTAGTGACGGTGGAGGTTGGCCATGACCACCAGGGGGTGGCCGCCGTCGGCCTCCAACAGGCGGTGGAGGACGGCCAGGGCGGTGGCCGTCTCGCCGGCGTCGATGGCGTCGGTCAGGTCCCAGGGGGCCAGCGAACCGGCGTGGCCCAAAAAGGGCTCGAGCTCGGCCACCGACACCGAGGCCCCGGCGCCGTAGGCGGCGGCCAGCATGTCGAGCAGCCCGGCCAGCCGGCCCATGTCCGACCCGAGGTGCTCGGCCGCCGCCTTCTGGGCGGCGGGGTCGAGGCGCACCGGCCCGGCCCGGAAATGGTCGGCCAGCCACTGCGAGCGGTCGCGACCGGTGCGGCCCACCGAGGTGTCGACCACCCGCCCGGCGGCGCCGGCCGCCTTGGACAGGGAGGTGGCCATTTTGCCGCCGCCACTGAGCAGGACCAGGGCGGTGGTGGGCAGGGGCTCCTTGAGGTAGTCGGTCAGCCGGCGGGCGTCGTCGGCCGCCAGCTTGCCCACGTCGCGCACCACCACCACCCGGCGCGCCACCAGAAAGGGCGGGGTGGTGCAGGCGTCGATGACCGCTCCCACATCCAGCTCGTCGGACCCCGGGCCGCCGAACTCCTCGACCACCAGCGACGGATCGTCGTCGCCCACCAACTGCTCGACCAGGGTGTGGGCGGCTTGGGCCACCAGGGCGGGGTCGTCCCCCTTGACCAGGGTGACCGGCACCGCCTCCACCCCGGTGGCCGCCCCGGCGGCGCTCACCGTCCGCCTCCGGACCCAGCCCTGGCCGGGGCCGGTCGGGCCGACAGCCGGGCCCGCTCGATGGCGGCCAGGGTGGCACACACCTGGCGGTGGCCGGCCACGTCGTGGACCCGGACGATGCGACAACCGAGGGACACCCCGAGGGCGGCCGCGGCCAGCGAGGCCGCCCCCCGCTCCCCCAGCTCGAGCCCGCACACCACCCCGAGGAAGGTCTTGTTGGAGGCCGACAGGAGGAGGGGGAAGCCGAGGTCGGCCAAGGCATCCGACGCCCGCAGCAAGACCAGCGACTGGGCCGCCGTCTTGCCCAGGTCGAGTCCGGCGTCGAGGACGATGCGGTCGGGGGGGATGCCGGCCTCCCGGGCCCAGGCGGCCCGCTCGAGCAGGAAGTCGCCGACGGTGGCCACCACGTCGTCGTAGACCGGTTCGGGGTCGGGGATGCGCGGTCCGAGCCGGATGTGGGTGGCCACCACGGTGGCCCCGGCGGCGGCGGCGGCCGGCAGGTAGTCGGGATCGGCGAAACCGCTGATGTCGTTGCCCACCACCGCCCCGGCCTGGTAGGCGGCCCGGGCCACCGAGGCCCGCCAGGTGTCGACCGAGAGGGGGACGTCGAAGCGGGCCCGGAGGGCGGCGATGGCCGGGATGACCCGCTCCATCTCCTCGTCCTCCTCGACGGCCGGACCGGGCCCGGCCTTGACCCCGCCCACGTCGAGGATGTCGGCCCCGTCGGCCACCAGCTGCTCGGCCCGGCCCACCAGTTGGTCGAGGGCGAAGGTGGCCCCCTTGTCGTAGAAGGAGTCGGGGGTCCGGTTGAGCACGCCCATGACCAGGGCCCGCTCGGCGATGTCGACGGTGCGCTCGCCCAGGGTCAGGGTGGTGGCGTGCACGGTGGGCACGCTACCGGTCGGGGCGGCGACCGGTGGCGTCAGAACAGGCGGGCCGACAAGGCCTTGCGGTAGCGGGCGGTGCGGGGGTCGGCCGGTCCCAGGGTCTCCAGCAGATCGACGAACTCCTGACGGGCGGCCTCGTCGTCGCGCACCTTGTCGAGCAGTCCGTCGAGGAGGGCGTCGACGTCGGTGTCGGCCACGTCGACCTCCTGGGAGGAGAGACGGGCCTCGGCCATCAGCACCCGGGTGTCGGCCGTTTCGGGGATGCGCCGGAGCAGGGCCATGGCCTCGTCGCTGTCGCCGCTGTCGATGAGCATGCGGGCCAGGGCGGTGATGGCCCCCTCGTGGTCGGGCTGCAGCTCGAGGGCTTGGCGGATGGGATCGGGCGAGGCGGTCCGCACCCCTTCCTCCACCAGCCGGTCGGCTTCGGAGGGTGCCGGGGCCAGCCGGCCGATGAACTCGGCCACCGCCTCTTCGGGCAGGGCGCCGATGAAACCGTCGACCACCTTACCGTCCCTGAGGGCGAACACGGCGGGGATGGACTGGACCTGAAAGCTGCCGGCGATGGTCGGGTTCTCGTCCACGTTGACCTTGGCCAGGGCCACCGCCCCCTCGGTGGCGTCGACCACCTTCTCGATGATGGGCCCGAGGGTCCGGCACGGACCGCACCAGGGCGCCCACAGGTCGACCACCACCGGGAGCTCGGACGATCGGCGCAGGACTTCCTCTTCGAAGGTGGCATCGGTGACATCGACCATCGGATCACGATACCGGGAGCGACCGGAAAACCGGTCGGCCCGTCGGCCTGAATGAGGGCCGCGCCGAGTAGCGTCGTGTCCATGGATGCAGGGCAGGTTGCCACCGGTGTGGCGGTCGAGGGGATCGACCGGGAAGGGGTCACCGCCTGGATGACCGCCGCCATCCCCGCCGCCCAGCCCCCCTTCGATTTCGACCTCATCGCCGGGGGGCGTTCCAACCTGACCTACCGGGTGGCCGACAGCGCCGGTCACACCTTCGCCCTGCGCCGGCCGCCGGTCAGCCACGTCCTCCCCACCGCCCACGACATGAAACGGGAGTACACGGTCATCTCCGCCCTCGGTCCCACCGGGGTCCCCGTGCCCCGCACCCTCGGGCTGTGCACCGACACCGCTGTCAACGGCGCCCCCTTCTACGTGATGTCCTTCGTCGAGGGCCACATCGTGCGGGACGAACAGGCGGTGGCCGCACTGACCATGGAGGCCCGCGGGCACGCCGGCGACGCCTTGGTCGAGACGCTGGCCCAGCTCCACGCGGTGGACGTGGACGCGGTGGGCCTGTCCGACTTCGCCCGTCGGGAGGGGTACATCGCCCGCCAGCTCAAGCGGTGGCACGATCAGTTCACCCACTCGACGGTGGACGGCCGGCCCGGACCGGCGGTGGTCGACCGGGTCCACGACCTTCTGGCCGCCCGCATCCCCGACCAACAGGGTGACGCCATCGTCCACGGGGACTACCGGTTGGACAACACCGTGCTGGACGACGATGGCAACGTGTCGGCCATCCTCGACTGGGAGATCTGCACCCTCGGTGACCCGCTGGCCGACCTCGGACTGCTCCTCGTCTACTGGGCCGAGCCCGAGGACGGCGACCACTCGCTGGTGGGGGTGGCCCCGACCGCCCTGCCCGGCTTCGCCCGCCGGGCCGACCTGCTGGCCCGCTACGGGGCGCTGACCGGACGGGACGTCTCGGAGATCGCCTATTACCGGGCCTTCGGGTTCTGGAAGCTGGCCTGCATCCTCCAGGGGGTCTACGTCCGCTACGTGGGCGGGGCGGCGGCCGGCGACCGTACCGGGGTGGACCAGTTCGCCGACCACGTGGTCCGGCTGGGCCAACGGGCCCTGGCCGAGGTGGAGTCGCTGTGAACCGCCCCGACGCCGGCGCCCTCCTCCGTTACGACCCGGAGTGGGGCGACGTGGACGACCCGGGCCTGGCGGCACCGGTGCTGGTGGTGGGTCTCGAGGGTTGGGTCGACGCCGGCATGGGATCGTCGGCGGCCATCGAGCAGCTGATCACCTCCTCCCCCGCCCAGGCGGTGGCCACCTTCGACACCGAGCTGCTCATCGACCAGCGGGCCCGGCGGCCCATCGCCCGGCTGGAGAACGGGGTCACCACCGACCTGACCTGGCCGGCCATCCGGGTCACGGCGGGCAAGGACCGGGTGGGAGCCGACATCGTCTACCTGACCGGGCCGGAGCCGGACTTCCTGTGGCCCACCTTCATCGAAGCGGTGGTCGGGATGGTCCGCAGCCTGGAGGTGCGCACCGTGGTCGGGCTGGGTGCCTTCCCCGCCCCCACGCCCCACACCCGCCCGGTCAAACTGGCCTCCACCGTCCCGCCCCAGTCGGCCGACCTGGTCGGCCGGGTGGGCACCGTGCAGGGCACCCTCGAAGTGCCGGCCGGGGTGCAGGCCGCCCTCGAGGTGGCCCTGGGCCAGGCCGAGGTGCCGGTCATCGGCCTGTGGGCCCGGGTCCCCCACTACGTGTCGGCCATGCCCTACCCCGAAGCCAGCGCCGCCCTCATCGAAGGGCTGTGCGCCGTGACCGGCCTGGTGCTCGACAGTTCGTCGTTGCGGCGGGCCGGTGACGAGTCGCGGCGTCAGGTCGACGAGCTGATCGGGGCCAACCCCGAGCACCTGGACATGGTCCACCGTCTGGAGATGGCCCTCGACTCCGAACAGGCGGCCGCCCCGGGGCTGGACATGAACGTCCCCACCGGGGACGAGATCGCCGCCGAGCTCGAGCAGTTCCTGAGGGGCGAAGGCCACTGACCGCAGGGACCGCCGGGACCATCCGGTGGTCGGTGGGGGGCCTCACCCGGCCTGGGCCGCCGCCTCACGCTCGAGAGGGGTGAGGGGCGAGACCGCCGAGGCGGCGGAGCCGGCCAGCAGGGCCGACGGGTCACGACAGTCGGGACACACGGCCCACACCCGCACCTGGTTGTCGCTGTTCTCCTCGGCCACCCACTTCCCGTCCGGACTGGCCGACACGTCGTCGAGGGCCGATTCGTCCCTGTCCACCTGCATGAGCTGACCGGTGGTGGCGTCCCAAACCCGCAGGCTGTCGTCGCCGCTGGAGGTGATGATGTAGCCCCCGGTGCGGGAGTAGACCACGCCGGTCACCCCCCGGGTGTGGCCGATGAGCTCGAGGACGGGCCGGTCGGTGGCCACGTCGACCACCGTCACCGAGCTGTCCCAGCTGGCCAGGGCCAGCCGCTGGCCGGTCGCGTCGAAGGCGATCTCCGACAGCTGCTGGTGCTGGTTGAAGTTCTCGAAGGGACGGGCGTCGCCCAGGTGGCCGACAGTCACCTGCCCGCAGAAGGTGTAGACGGCCACCAGTTTGTCGTGGTTGGACACCGCCGGCGGATATCCGCCGTTCACACACGTCCGGGGCCAGCCCTGTCCGACCACCACCCGGTGATCGTCCAGGTCGGCCACGTGCATCCCTCCGGAGCTGTCGGTCACCACCAGTTAGCGGCCGTCGGGGCTGAACGACACGTCCTCGACGGTGGTGGCCGGCAGGGTGAAGACGACCCGGCCGGTGGAGCCGTCGGTCACCTGTACGGTCGAGGTAGGAGTCTGCTCGTCCCAGCTGGCGGCCAGGCGGCCGTCGTCGCTGATCACCACCCCCTCGTTCTGCTGGTCGGTGCTCACCACCGGGGAGTCGGGCACCAGCCGGCCGCTGGGGAGGAGCCAGGTCTGCAGCTCGATGTCGTTGCCGGTGCGGGCCGTGGCCACCAGTTTGTGGGGCTGCCAGCCGATCTCGTTGCCGCAGCCGCACAGCTCGGTGGGAAGGGTCAGCAGCCACGGGCCCCCCGCCCGGTAGGTGCGGGCCGTCCCGTCCTCGGCCACCGCCGCCACCGTGGTGCCGTCGGGGCTGAAGGCGATGGTGTTGATTTCCGCCGTCTGGCCCCGCAGGGTGACCAGTTGCTCGCCGGTGGACACCGCCCACACCCCGCCCGATCCGTCGTCGTTGCCCACGGCCACGTCCTGACCGTCGGGGCTGACGGCCACCGCGCCCACGGCGGTGTTGGTCACCGGGGTCAGCACCTTGTCGAAGGTCCAAGTGGTGGTGTTCCACAAGTCGATGTCGGCCGACAGGTCTCCCGGCCCGTTGACATTGACGGCCACGGCCAACAGGTTCCCGCCCACTGCCACCGGATTGGGGCTCGACCCGGGCGATATGTCCTGGCCGGCGGGGGGCGCCAGCCGGTGCAGGGTCTGGCCGGTGGTCACGTCGAAGACCGCGGTGAAGCCGGCCCCGGTCCCGACCGCCAGGGCCTTACTGTCGGAGGTGAAGGCCAGACTGAAGTTGTCGTTGACCCCGGGGAAGGAAAAACGCACCGCACCGGTAGACAGGTCCCACAGGGTGGTGCCCCGGTTGGTGGTGGCGGCCAGCAGGGATCCGTCGGGACTGTAGGCCAGGGCATTGGGCTGGGCATCGTCCGACAGCCGGGCCACAACCGCCCCGGTAGACGGGTCGAGGAGAGAGACACCCGTTGGGGTCCCCACCGCCAGGGTCCGGCCGTCGGGTGCGTAGGCCACCGCACCGAGCTGTCCGGCGATGTGGCGCCGGTAGAGGATGCGGCCGGTCCCGCGTCGGCCACCACCACCTCCCCGGTGCACAGGCTCTCGGCCAGCCGGTGGCCGTCGGGGCTGTAGGCCAGGGAGGGAGCCCCGAGGTAGCCGCACTGCCGGCCGGACTGGGTGGGGAGGGCCACCCGGACCGCCGAGGCGTCGACCGCCTGGCGCAGGGCGGCCACCGCCTGCGGGTCGGGGTCGGTCTGGACGGCCTGGCGGGCCAGGAGTACCGACACCTCGGGGTCTGCCGACAGCTCGTTCTGGCTCTCGGCCGCCAGGGCCTGGACACGATCGGTCCGCCCAGCGCTCACCGCCTGGTTGCGGGGCACCAGGGCCACCACACCCACCCCGACGGCCACCACCGCCACCACCAGGCTGGCTGTGACCAGGGTGCGCTGGCGCCGTGCGGCGGCCCGCCGGCTGGCCAGCACGTACTCGCTCTGGACGGTGGTGGGGGCCGGCTCGGCCTCGGGGGAGGTACCGGCCAGCCAGCTCTCCGCCGCCTTCAGTTCGCTGCCCCGCAGAAGGAAGCTGCGGTCGCGGTCCTCGGCGTCCCACTCGAGGGCCTTGACCAGCCAGCGGGTGTGCTCCTTGCAGGCGGCCAGGTCGGTGTCGAGGGCCCGGACCACCCGGTCGAGGGAGGCGTCGACGTCCTCGGCCTCGGTGAAGGGGATCCAGTTACGGTGGCGGATCTCCTCGGGGATGGCCGGGTCGGGCACCGGCGCCCGCAGCGCGGGGACGATGCGCTTCTCGAGGCTGCGGGCGTAGGTGACCTCCTGCTCGCAGAAGTCGGAGGCCACCGAGTCGGGGGTGATCACGAACAGGAAGGCGTCGGACCCCTCGATGGCCGACCGCAGGGCCTGAGGGAAGACCTCGGTGTCGGCGATGCCCTGGGTGTCGATCCACACCGACTTGCCCCGCTCCTCCAACGAGGAGGCCATCCGTTGGACGAAATCGGCGTCCCGCCGTGAGTAGGAAACGAAGACGTCAGCCATGGATCCTCCGCCGGACGCGGCACCGCCTCTCTGGCAGGTAACTCAGTCGGCTCACTGTACCGGCGGGCGCGACCACCGACCGGCCGCCATACGGCCACGAGAAGCTCCCCACGCCTTGACATGCACCGGATCTGGTGCGGGCCGAGCTGAGCGGTCAGCTCAGGAAGGGGGACACCAGCGGCCACACCCCCAGGGCGCCCGCCCCGCCACCGGTGTGTTGGTGGACGACATGCTCGGCGTAGAAGGCGAAGAACAACACGGCGATCAGCAGCACGGCCACCACCACGGCCAACAGGGCCCACGGGGTGGCCCGACGCTCCGCCCCACCGGCCACGGCCGATTGGCCGGAGGCGGGGAAGGCCGGCTTGCGCCCGCGGGGGCTCCGGGCCGCGGGGGCCGGGGTGACGAAGGCGGGCAACTCGGTCACGATGCGGCGCATCTCGTCGCGGCTGGTGGCCTCGGCCAGCTCGCCCAGGCGGAGCTGGTACTCGCTCTGGGACAGCAGGCCCCGCTCGGCCGCCCGGTCGAGGAGCAGGCCGAAGGTGGTGCGGTCCTCGTCGGTGACCGGGGTGGTGGCCGGCGGGGTGGCCGGCCGGTGCCCGTTGCCGTTTCCGTTGCCGGCAAAAGAGGCCAGGAGGTCGGACACCCCGTCGGCCACCACCAGCTCGGGCACGGGGGTGGGTGCCGACGGGGCCGGCGGCACAGACGGGTCGACCGGCCACGGGCGACCGTCGGTGGCGTCTTCGGTCACTCCTCAATTGTGGGGGGAAGCCGGCCTTTATGCAACCACACAGGGCCGGACGGTAGCGTGCCGGGATGCTCGTCGACGGTGTCATCGGGTTCGACCCGAGTGGAGTGATCGAGACGGCCCGGCTGGCCGAGCAGTGCGGCTACGACGCCCTGTGGACGGCCGAGGTCAACCACGACCCGTTCTTCCCCCTGGTGCGGGCGGCCGACCACACCGAGCGGCTGGGCCTGGGCACGGCCATCACCGTGGCCTTCGCCCGCAGCCCGATGACCCTGGCGGTGGCGGCCAACGACCTGCAGGCCCAGTCGCAGGGGCGCTTCCTCCTCGGGCTGGGCTCCCAGATCAAGCCCCACATCGAGAAGCGCTTCTCCATGCCGTGGTCGCACCCGGCCCCCCGGATGCGGGAGATGGTGCTGGCCATCCGGGCCATCTGGGCCAGCTGGGCCGACGGCAGCAAACTGGCCTTCCGGGGGGAGTTCTACCGGCACACCCTGATGACCCCCATGTTCGACCCGGGACCCAACCCCTACGGCAACCCGCCCATCTTGGTGGCCGGGGTGGGCGAGCACATGACCGAGGTGGCCGGCGAGGTCGGTGACGGCTTTCTGGCCCACCCCTTCGGCACCGACCGCTACATCCGGGAGGTGACGTTGCCAGCCCTCGAGCGCGGCCTGGCCAAGGCGGGCAAGACCCGGGCCGACGTGCAGGTCTCCTACCAGGGGATGGTGGTAACCGGGGTGGACGAGGCCGCCTTGGCCGCGGCGGCCAAGGCGGCCAAGACCCAGCTGGCCTTCTACGGCTCGACCCCGGCCTACCGGCCCGTGCTCGAGCTGCACGGCTGGGGGGCGCTGCAGACCGAGCTCAACACCCTGTCGAAGAGGGGCCAGTGGGAGGCCATGGCCGACCTCATCGACGACGAGATGCTGCGCACCTTCGCCGTGGTGGGTGAGCTCGACCAGATAGCCGGCCTGGTGCGCAAACGGTTCGACGGTCTCATCGACCGGTTCAGCTTCTACGGCAACAATTTCCCGGTCGACCCCGAGCGGTGGGCCGGGGTGCTGGCCGGCTTCAAGTAATTCAGACCACCACGTTGACCAGGCGGGGGGGCCGGGCGATGACCCGACGGGCCTCGCCCCCGGCCAGGGCCTCGACCACCGGGGGTGTCTCCAGAGCCCAGGCGGTGGCGGTGGCCTCGTCGATGTCGACCGGTACCTCGAGACGGTGGCGGACCTTGCCGTTGACCTGAACCACCATGGTCACCGACTCCTCGACCAGGAGGGCGGGGTCGGGCACCGGCCAGGGGTGGCGGTGGATGTCGTCGCCGTGGCGGCGCTCCCAGGCTTCGGCGGTGATGTGGGGGGTCATGGGGGCCATCACCAACAGCAGGGTGTCGACCGCCTCGGCCAGCACATCGGGCTGGGCCCCATCCCGGGCATAGGGGATGAGCAGGTTGACGAACTCCATGCAGGCGGCCACCGCCGTGTTGTAGGACCAACGCTCGAAGTCGCGGTCGATGCGGTCGATGAGCTGATGGGTGGCCCGGCGCACGGCCTTGTCGGCGTCGCCCACCGGGTTGCCCCCCACCACGGCAGGAACGGCGGGAACGGCCAGGTTCCACACCCGGTCGAGGAAGCGGGCGCACCCGTCAATGACGCTGTCGGTCTGAGCCGTCCAGTCCACGTCGTCGGCCGGGGGGCCGACGAACAGGTGGAAGAGGCGGAGGGCGTCGGCCCCCACCGTGTCGAGGTAGCGGGCGGGGGCCACCAGGTTGCCCTTGGACTTGGACATTTTGGTGCCGTCCATGCGGATCATGCCCTGGGCGTAGTAGCGGGCGAAGGGCTCGCGCAGCTCCTTCGGGCCGAGGCCCACGTCGGCCAGGGCCTTGGTGAAGAAGCGGGCGTAGAGCAGGTGGAGGATGGCGTGCTCGATGCCCCCGATGTACTGGTCCACCGGCATCCAGTGGCGGGCGATGTCCGGGTCGAAGGGGAGGTCGGGCGACCAGGGGTCGGTGAAGCGCAGGAAGTACCACGACGAGTCGACGAAGGTGTCCATGGTGTCGGTCTCGCGGGTGGCCGGACCGCCGTCGATGGGACAGATCGTATGCAGGAACTCGGGGTTGGTGGCCAGGGGGACTGGCCGGTGGGCAGGAACTCGACGTCGTCGGGGGCCACCACCGGCAGTTCGGCGGTCGGCACGGGGACGATGCCGTGCTCGGCGCAGTAGACGACAGGTATCGGGCATCCCCAGAAGCGCTGGCGGGAGACCAGCCAGTCGCGCAGGCGGTAGTTGACCTTGCGCTCCCCGATGCCCTCGGCCTCCAGGAACTCGATGGCCCGGGCCTTGGCCTCGTCCACGTCGAGGCCGTCCAGCCACTGGCTGTTGATCTTCTGGCCGGCCCCGCTGTAGGCCCCGCCGGGGCCGCCACCGGGTCCCCCGTGCTCGTCCCATCCCTCGGGGGGCCGTACGGTGCGGACCACCGGCAGGCCGTAGGCTTGGGCGAAGTCCCAGTCGCGGGCATCCTCGGCGGGCACGGCCATGATGGCGCCGGTGCCGTAGCCCATGAGCACATAATCGGCCACGTAGACGGGGACCGGGAGCCCGGTGAAGGGGTTGATGACCGAGGAGCCGGTAAAGGCACCGTGGCGGGTGAGGCCCTCGGCCCCGTGCTCGGCCATCCGCTCGAGGTCGGTGGCCAGGGCGGTCCGGGCCCGGAGGTCGTCGACCGCGGCCCTGTGGTCGGGGGTGGTGAGGGCGTCGACCAGGGGGTGCTCGGGGGCGACCACGGCGTAGGTCATGCCGAAGCTGGTGTCGGGGCGGGTGGTGAAGACGCGCAGGGCCAGGCCGTCGCCCCCTTCCACCGCCAGGTCGAACTCGGCCCCCTCGGAACGGCCGATCCAGTTGCGCTGCATGGTCTTGACCCGTTCGGGCCAGTCCAGGGACTCGAGGTCGGCCAACAGCTCGTCGGCGTAGTCGGTGATGCGGAAGAACCACTGCTCGAGGTTGCGCTTGACCACCAGGTCACCCGAGCGCTCGCATGTCCCGTCGGGCAGGACCTGCTCGTTGGCCAGGACGGTCTGGCAGCCGGGACACCAGTTGACCGGGGCATTGGCCCGGTAGGCCAGGCCGGCCTCGAGGAAGCGCTCGAAGATGACCTGGTTCCAGCGCATGTACTCGGGGTCGTGACTGCGGACCTCGCGGCGCCAGTCGTAGACGGCGCCGAGGGAGATGAGCGAGGCCTTGAGCTCCTTGATGCGGGCGTCGGTGAAGATGCGGGGGTGGGTGCCGGTCAGGATGGCGGCGTTTTCGGCGGGGAGGCCGAAGGAATCGAAACCCATCGGGGAGAGGACGGCGTAGCCCAGCATGGTGCGGTGGCGGACCAGCAGGTCACCGAAGGTGTAGTTGCGGACATGGCCCATGTGGGCGGGGCCGGAGGGGTAGGGGTACATACTGAGCACGTACCAGGGCGGACGGGGGTCTTCGGCGTCGACCTGGTAGGTACCATTTGTTCCCCAGCGCTCCTGCCATTTCTTCTCGACCTCGATGGGGTCGTAGGCCCGTGCCATAGCGGACGATCGTACCGGCACAAGGTGCAGGGAGATTCCTGTCCTGGACGGGTCTCCGGGTCGATGGGTCGGACCCGCGCGTGCGCGTTGGTGAAGCAGTCCGTGCTCCCTCATGGGGCGTCGGCGCCAGGGTTGCGAGCCAAGCCGTCATCACCTACTGTCAGAAAGCTCGATGGCTCAAGGATGATTGCGGCAAATCCACCTGCCCGGGGGAGCACACATGCAGGATTTCAGGACGCGGATCGTTTGTCCTAGCTGCGGAGAATCGGCCAAAACCGCGTTGCTCGGACCTCCGAGCGCCACCATGTCGGTGGAGAATGA
This sequence comes from uncultured Acidimicrobiaceae bacterium, assembly GCA_963727955.1. Taxonomy (GTDB): domain Bacteria; phylum Actinomycetota; class Acidimicrobiia; order Acidimicrobiales; family RAAP-2; genus Bog-756. The sequence goes on along the minus strand of CAVSII010000006.1, from coordinate 2,259 downwards.
CTGCGTGCTCCGACGATGCCTCAACTGCCTGAAGCTGTGGTGGGTCGACTGGTCGCCTGCCCCGGAGTGGGCCTCTCATCCGTGTGGCTCAGGCGGGGAATCGATGGACCCGAAGGGCTGAAGATACTCGCAACAGCTCGGTGACCCGGGAAGTGGGGTTGCCGTAAGGCCCGCAGCATCCCTCATCCTGTGATCGGGCGAGTTTCTGGTTCTCAATGGCGCCCACAACTGGCCGGCCATCGCAGCCTCGGCCGACGCCATGCCAGAGAGGCAGTGTCCTCGGACGGAAGATCCGTGCGACGGCCACCTTGACAAAGGCCACCTCCGGCCGCGGAGCCCGATTGCGGGCACCCTGGGCAGGGAAGACCTCGAGCGACTCCCACCGGCGTGGTCTCAAACCAGTATTGCCCAGCGGGGGACCCGTGGCCCAACCGTCAGGCGAGGACCAGTGGTGTGTAGTCGAGCAACAACTGGACCTCGGCTACGATGAACTTTCCGCGGTTGCAATCGGATTCCGCTGCCATGATGTTCATGACAGGAAACGCCTCAGAGGAGAAACGACTCTGAGCGGCTGCGGGGGCGTAGCTCAGCTGGTAGAGCGCTTGACTGGCAGTCAAGAGGTTCGTGGGTTCGAGTCCCATCGCCTCCACTCGAAACCCCAGGTCAGAGTGCCTCTGGTCTGGGATTCGTCGCGCCCCGGACTGAATTGTAAGCAATTGTGTAAGCAACGGAGAAGGACCCTTGAGGATGGGGGTGAACGACGATGGCCGGACGGAGAATGAACGGGGAGGGCTCCCTCTACCAGCGGCAGTCCGACGGCCGATGGTTCGGCTCCACGCTCGAGCCGGATGAAGAGGGCAACCTCAAACGAAGGACCGTCAGCGCCAAGACGAAGGATGCGGCGCGCCTCAAGCTCAAACGCCTCATGGAGGAGCAGGAGCGGCTCGAGGCGGAAGGACTTCCCCCGATGGACACGACCGTCACGGTGAGTCAACTGCTCGATCGCTGGCACAAGGTCATCGTCGCCACCCGCCGCGAGACGACGGCGAGCAACTACCGATACATGATCGACGGTCATATTGTCCCCTTCGTCCTCCCGGGAGGGAGAACGCTCGGATCGAAGAAAGTGGCGAAACTCCCGTTCAGCGACGTCGATGCCCTCCTCGATGCGAAACGTGAAGCCGGCCTGTCAGCGTCCACGAGGCGATTGATCCGGTCGGTGCTGGTGCAGGCGATCAACCAGGCGATGAAGTGGCGCATCGTCACCCGCAACGAGGCAGCCATGTCGACGCCTGTCACGGTCACTCGCAGCGAGGGGCGCTCACTCAGCCCTGCACAGGCCAAGCGGCTGATGGAGACGTTGAAGACCTGTCCCATGGGGACGCTGTTCACGGTGATGCTCACCACGGGGATGCGACGGGGGGAGGCGCTCGGCCTGAGATGGGAGGACGTCGATCTCAAAAAGGGCGTTATCTCCGTGCGACAACAACTGCAGCGAATCAACGGGGAGTTGAAGGCAACAGAGGTGAAGACGGAGCGCTCACGAAGGTCCATCAACCTGGCGAAGCCGACAGTGGTTGCATTGAAGGAGCACAAGGTCACACAGAAGCGGGAGCGGCTGGAGTCCCCCGCGTGGACAGAGACGGGTTATGTCTTCACGACCACACTCGGGACACCGCTCGACCCCCGAAATGTAGCGAAGCAATTCGAGTCCAACTGTCTGAAAGCGAAGATCGGAAAGTGGCATCCACACGAGCTCCGACACAGTGCCGCGACTCTGATGTTGGCGACGGGCATCCCGCTCCAGGTGGTATCGGCTGTGCTTGGCCATGCGTCGATTCGCATCACCGGAGACGTCTATGGGCATGTCCTCGATCCGCAACGCCAGAATGCGGCCGACGCACTGGCTGGAGTCCTGTACGGGTAACCCAACGGATGGCTTCTCTCTGCCGAAACGAGTGGCGATTTGAGGCTGGACTCTCTTCGCCTTGAGCGGGTGATTCGGTGGATCTTGAGATACTGCATCAAGTCGCCGCCTGTCCCAGTTGACGCCCCCGAGCGAGACATTTCACCGGACAGGGTCAACGGGACGCCTCCGGGCAGCGGCCCGGCCTGACCAGGGACGTCACCTTATGAGGTTCCGCTTGCGGGACACCTTCGCCCGGCCATCAGGTGACATCCGATCGTCATTTTCTGGACCGGCGAGATCCAGTCTGGCGGCCTCGCTGCTCGCGATTGTTCCTGCGCCCGGAAAGGTGT
>CAVSII010000005.1:0-361480 GCA_963727955.1 uncultured Acidimicrobiaceae bacterium | reverse complement strand
CGAGTGCGTTGCTCTACCGACTGAGCTACCCAGGCCTAGCTGGTCTTTTGTCCTCTCTGCCGGGTAGGGCCCACCACGGGTCTGACACCCACTGGAACGCAGGGCTATCGACGCAGGCACCAAATCAGAGAAAACGACGAAAATCCAGCAGGCTGGATCGTATCCGACCCCCGGGCCCGAAATGACGGGAGGTCAGAGGCCTGCCGGCGGGAACCCGAGGCCGGCGGTCTTCGGCGTGTCACCGAGAGGGTCATTGGCGGAATCAGGAGAGCCCGCAAAGGCCGAGCCCAGCCGTCAATCGAGTTGGCCGGAAGGAAACACGGGACATATGAGGGCTTCATATCCGGACACCTGTTATTTCTCCTCGAGTTCGGCCACCGGGAGGCAGACACCCGATATGCGTTCCGAGCTCTTATCGTCTGCAGCCGATAAAACGCCCAATTCCCGAAAATTGGATCGGCCACCGGAAAGCAGCAAGCAACCATGTGCGGGCCTCTCCGAGGCCCGGACGGGCTCCGGGGCCAGGGCGGCTAACCCCTCGGACGAGCGGGCCCGAACGAAGAACTCGACCCGGTCCTGTCCGGTCCACGGTGCACCGATCATGGGAACCACCGTTGCGCTGCTGGTGACCCTTACTCGTCCATTCCCGACAGCGTGACCATCAAGGCGTCCAAAAGCAACGATTCGTTGGGATTACGGGAGAGGGCCTCGGCGGCCTGCTCGATGGCAGCCACCTGTCGGACGGCCCGCTGACGGGCACGGGTGGTGCCCGGCGAGACGTCGCCGCCGACGGTGGGACCGGCAGCCGTCACCAGTCGGTCGCGGTAGACGCCGGCCACGGTGGCCAGACCGAACCGCAGGTCGTCGGTCCGCCATCGCCTCTCCTCTCGCCGGTGCCGATCCTCGATCCCCCGGCGGCCGGTGATCCCCTTGGCCCCCACCGCCTCGGACTGCTCAGCCAGCAGCGCCAGCTCGCGTGCGTGCTGATCGCGCAAGGGGGCGAGGGCCTCGTCCACCGCGGCCAGCAGCTCCTCGGACGCCGCCGCTGCCGCCGCCCCGCTCCCGTCCAGCCGGGTGGGAAGCTCCCGCCACTGGCGCTGGCGGGCGGCGAATCCCGGGTCGGCGACTAGCAGCTCGGCCCGATCGAGGCGACCTCCCGACGCCCCGGCCACCGCCGCGGCCTGGGCGGGATCTACCCCCCGCCCCACCAACCAGTCAGCCACGTCGCCTTCGGGAACCGGGTCGAAGGATATGGTCACGCACCGGCTCACGATGGTGGCCAGCTCGGGAGGCGTGTCGTCGGCGATCAACAGGAACACCGTGGTGGGTGGGGGCTCCTCCACCGTCTTGAGGAGAGCGGGGACCGCCTTGCCGGCCAGATGGACGTCATCGACCACCAGGACCTGACGGGCCGCCTCCAGCGGACGGTTCTGGGCCCGGGCAACGATCGAACGGGCCTCGTCCACCTCGAGGAGTGCGCCCGAGCGCTCGATCTCCACCAGGTCGGGGTGGGTCCCACGCAGTGCACGAGTGCACACCGCACAGTAACCGCACCCACCATCCGGACAGAGGAGGGCGGCGGCCAGAGCCCGGGCCGCCGTACGCTTGCCCGAACCCGGAGGACCGTGCAGAAGGTAAGCATGCACCGGCCTGCGGCCGGCGGCGCGCAAAGCGGCCACCGCTTTCGGCTGACCGACCACCCCGGCGAACAACGCCGGAACCGGCACCCGGTCTACCCCGTCGGTTGGGCTTCCCTCGGCTGGCGCCCCGATGGCGCTGTCCCCGCGGTCAGCCATGGTCCGGAGGTGACCCGAGCGAGCTGGTGACACCGGACCAGACAGCAGCGGCGACCTCGTCCACCGGGCCGGTGCCGTCGACCACCAGCCAAGGCGCATCCACTCCGCCGGCCAGCGACCGGTAGCCGGACGCCACCCGCTGCAGGAAGGCCTCGTCCTCACCCTCGAAGCGGTCGGCGGCCCCGGCGCCACGCCGGGCCACTCCCACCTCGACTGGGACGTCGACCAGCACGTTGAGGTCGGGGCTGACGCCTTCGGTGGCCCAGGCGATCAGTGGATCGAGCTCGGACCGGTCCAACCCGCGGCCGAAGCCCTGGTAGGCGAGGGTGGATGCCGAGTAGCGATCGGAGACGACCCATCGACCGGCCTCGAGTGCCGGTCGCACCACCTCGGCCACGTGCTGGGCCCGGTCCGCCCCCATGAGCAGAGCCTCGGTCCGCTCGGCGATGGGAACATCCCCTCGGTCGAGAAGCAGACGGCGGAGCGACTGGCCCAGCACGGTGGCTCCCGGCTCGAAGGTCAGTACAGCGTCGAGACGGTCGGCCAGCAGTTCAGCTTGGGTTGATTTTCCACAACCGTCGATTCCCTCCAACGCGATGAGGCGACCACGCTGCCGCTCGCTCACCCGGCGCTGTCGGTCCTCGTAGCCTGGGACGTGGCCGCCGCCTTTTTGGCCGGTGCTTTTTTGGCCGCCGACTTCTTGGCCGCCGACTTCTTGGCTCCCGAGCTCTTGGCCGCCGACTTCTTGGCCGCCTTTTTGACACCCTTTTTGGCCGGCGCCTTTTTGGCCCGGGTCGAAGGACCGGCCGCCCGACGCTCAGCCAGCAGCTCGGACGCCCTCTCCGGCGTCAGGGCCTCGACGTCGTCCCCCCGTCGCAGCGATGCATTGGTGGTGCCGTCGGTCACGTAAGGACCGAACCGCCCGTCCTTGACCACCATGGGCAGACCCGTATCGGGGTCCGCTCCCATCTCGCGGAGTGGCCCCTTGGCCGTGCGACCCCGGGTCTTGGGTTGGGCGAACAGGGCCAGGGCCTGCTCGACGGTGACGGTGAGGATCTGATCTTCCGACTGGAGGCTCCGGGTATCGCTCCCCTTCTTGAGGTAGGGACCGAAGCGGCCGTTGTGGGCCACGATCTCTTCCCCCGTCGAGGGATCGGTGCCCACCGTCCGCGGGATGCGCAAGAGGTCGAGAGCCTGCTCGATAGTGATGGTGGCCGGCGACAGGGATGCGAACAGGGAGGAGGTGCGGGGCTTGGGTCCTCCTTCGACCAGGTCCCCCAGTTGCACGTAGGGTCCGAACCGCCCGGCACGGACCTGGACGGGCAGACCTGTCTCGGGATCGTCACCGAGGACCCGGTCGGACGAGGGGGCCTCGAGCAGCGACTCCGCTTTCTCCACCGTGAGTTCGTCGGGAGCCAGGTCGTCCTGGATGGAGACCCGGTCCTCGCCCCGCTGAAGATAGGGGCCGTAGCGACCCACCCGGGCCACGATGGCCTGCCCGTCGGAACCGACCCCGATGGGGATGGAGTTGATCTCGCGGGCGTCGATCTCGCCGAGGTAGGTGCTGACCTCGCGCTTGAGCCCGAGGCCGCTGCCGCGGCCCACCGGCGTGGAGGATCCGCCGGTGTCGGGGCCTCCTCCGTTGGCGCCGGCCTCGCCGGTTCCGCCGTTGGGGCCGCTCGTTCCGAAGTAGAAGCGGGTCAACCACGGGAGGGACTCCTCGTTCCCCGAGGCGATGGCGTCGAGGTCGTCCTCCATCGAGGCGGTGAACCCGTAGTCCACCAGATTGGCGAAGTAGCGCTCGAGCAGGCCGACCACGGCGAAAGCGGTGAACGAGGGGACCAGGGCGGTTCCCTTCTTCCACACGTATCCCCGGTCGAGGATGGTGGCGATGACGCTGGCATAGGTCGACGGACGACCCACGCCCAGCTCCTCCATGGCTTTGACCAGCGAGGCTTCGGTATAGCGGGCCGGCGGCTGTGTGGCATGCGAACCCGGCTCGAGATCGCCCACCGCCACCGGGTCGCCCTCGGCCATGGGAGGGAGGTGGACCTCGCGATCGGCCAACTCGGCCTCGGGGTCGTCCTCGCCCTCCACGTAGGCCCGCAGGTAGCCGGGGAACTGGATGACCTTGCCCGACGCCGAGAACTCGGCCTGGCGCCCGGCCACGCCCTCGGCCCCGGTGGCCACCCCGGTCAGCCGGACCTGGGCGCTGGTGCCCGTGGCGTCGGCCATCTGCGAGGCCACGGTGCGCTTCCAGATGAGGTCGTAGAGACGGAACTCGTCGCCCGACAGCGAGCGGGACGCCTCGTCGGGCGTGCGGAAGGTCTCGCCCGCCGGGCGGATGGCCTCATGGGCCTCCTGGGCGTTCTTGACTTTGCGCTCGTAGAGGCGGGGCTGGGCGGGCACGTACTCGGGACCGTACAGGGCTGAAGCCTGGGCCCGCGCCGCGCCGAGGGCCTCACTGGACAGGGTGGTCGAGTCGGTGCGCATGTAGGTGATCCACCCGTCCTCGTAGAGGCGCTGGGCCACCTGCATGGCCCGCCGTGAGCTGAAACGCAGCTTGCGGCCTGCCTCCTGCTGCAGGGTCGAGGTCATGAAAGGGGCGGCCGGCGATCGGCGGAACGGTTTGTGGGTCATCGAGCTGACGGCAAAGGGGGCGTCGGCCAGTCCGGCGGCCAGCGCCCGGGCCTCCTCCTCGGCCAGCACCACCACCGGGTTGGTCGAGGCCAGATTGCCGACCTCGTCGAAATCGCGGCCCGAGGCCAGGGCCACCCCGTCCACCGCAGCTAGAGAAGCGGTGAACGAGCGGGGAGAGCCCTCGGCCACCGGCGCTCCGGTGGCGGTGAAGGTTGCGTCGATCCCCCACCACCCGGCCGGCCGGAACACCATGCGGGCCCGCTCCCGCTCGACCACCATGCGGGTGGCCACGCTCTGGACCCGTCCGGCTGACAGCCGGGGCATGATCTTCTTCCACAGGACGGGCGAGACTTCGTAGCCGTAGAGGCGGTCGAGGATCCGGCGGGCCTCCTGGGCGTCGACCAGTCGCCGGTCGAGATCCCGCCACTCCAGCACGGCCCGCTCGATGGCCGGACGGGTGATCTCGTGGAAGACCATTCTCTTGACCGGCACCTGGGGCGCCAGCACCTCCAGGAGATGCCAGGCGATCGACTCGCCCTCGCGGTCCTCGTCCGAGGCCAGATAGACCTCGGACGCCTTCTTGACCAGTTGCTTCAACTTGGCCACCTGGGACTTCTTTTCGGTGGAGACCACGTAGAGCGGTTTGAACCCGTTGTCGACATCGACCCCCAGGCGGGACCACGCCTCCCCCTTGTAGGCGGAGGGGACCTCATCGGCCCGTCGGGGCAGGTCGCGGATGTGGCCGATGGAGGACTCGACCACGTAGTCGGAGCCGAGCAGTCCGGCGATGGTCTTGGCCTTGGCCGGCGACTCGACGATGACCAGGGGCTTGGCCCCGGCGACCGGGGGGCGCGAGCCGCCGCCGGCACCCCGACGGGGGCCAGGCTGGGGGGCTGTGTCGGTCAGGTCAGTGGTTGCCATGGCGTGTGGGCCTCAGGGTGGACGGTGCGGCGGGGCCTTGTCAACCCCGCTTGGCCGCCACCAGGGCCCGTTTGGCTCGGTGGACGACCGCCTCAGTCGTGCGAAGACTCCATGGCCACCGTAGCGGCCTCGTCGAGCGCAGCGGTTTCGGCCGCCGGGAGCTCTGCGTCCATGGACTCGGTCTTGCGCTTGGAGAAGGCGATGGCCACCAGCAGGACCACCAGGGCCACCCCGGCAATGGCCAGGCGGGCTCCCGTGTGGTGGCGCAGGCTGATGATGGCCGGGAGGATGAGCAGGCTGACCAGGTTCATTACCTTGATCAGGGGGTTGAGAGCCGGACCGGCGGTGTCCTTGAACGGGTCGCCGATGGTGTCGCCGATGACGGCGGCCTTGTGGGCCTCCGATCCCTTGCCCCCCTCGTGGCCGTCCTCGATGTACTTCTTGGCGTTGTCCCAGGCTCCACCGGAGTTGGACAGGAAGTTGGCCATGAGCTGACCGGTGAGGATGGCTCCCACCAGAAAGGCCCCGAGAGCGAAGTAGTTGATGCCGAAACCGACGATGACCGGGCTCAGAATGGCCAGCAGGGCCGGGGTGGCCAGCTCCCGCTGGGCCGCGGTGGTGCAGATGGCGATGACTTTCCCGTACTCGGGTTTCTCGGTGTAGTCCATGATCCCGGGATGCTCACGGAACTGGCGGCGCACCTCCTGGACGACGGTGCCGGCCGAACGGCCCACGGCCCGAATGGCCAGGGCGGAGAAGATAAAGGCAATCGAGCCACCGATCAGGATGCCGATGAACGTCGTCGGGTGGGACACATTGATCGATGTCTGCGGCAGGTTGAAGAGGGCGTTGCCGAGCTGTGGCAGCTTGAGCTGTTCCCCGATGGTTTCGATGAAGGAGGCGAACAGGGCCACCGAGGCGATGACGGCGGAGCCGATGGCCACCCCCTTGGTCACCGCTTTGGTGGTGTTGCCCACCGCGTCGAGGCTTACCATGACCCGTTCGGCTTCCCCGGTGAACTCCCCGGACATCTCGGCCACCCCGGCGGCGTTGTCGGACACCGGACCGAAACTGTCCTCGGAGACGATCATCCCGGCCGTCGACAGCAGGCCGATGCCGGTCAGGGCCACCAGGTACAGGGTCAGCTCGATGTTTCCGCCCCCCAGGCCGATGGACACGGCGATGGCCAGGACGATGGCCATGATGGCCCACACCGAAGACTCGAGACCCAGGGCCAGACCGGCCAGGGTCAGCGTGGCCGGACCGGTGCGGGCCGTTTCGGCCACCTCTTTGACCGGTCCCCGTTCGGTGGAGGTGAAATGCTCGGTGATCTGACTGGCCACCAGCATGAGGATCACGCCGGTGAGGACGGCGTAGAACGCCTTCCAGTAGTGGAGGTAGGCCCCGGCCACCACGGCCGAGCCGGCGATGGTGAGGATGGCCGCCGTCCACACCCCCCGGTTGATGGGGGCCATGGCGTTTTTGTCACGCAGTGCTGGCCCTCACCACGAAGACCCCGATGATGGTGGCCAGGATGCCGATGGCCGGGATGGCGATGGGGAAGATCACCGTCTTGGCCGCATCGGCGTTGCGGTGGATAGAGCCGAAGGCGGTGACGCCGAGGATGATGGCGGCGATGATGGTGATCACGTAGGACTCGAACAGGTCGGCGGCCATGCCGGCGCAGTCACCCACGTTGTCGCCCACGTTGTCGGCGATGGTGGCCGCGTTGCGGGGGTCGTCCTCGGGGATACCAGCCTCGACCTTGCCCACCAGGTCGGCACCCACGTCGGCCGCCTTGGTGAAGATGCCGCCGCCCACCCTCATGAACAGGGCCAGTAGCGATGCGCCGAAGCCGAACCCGATGAGCACCGAGGTGGCCGTGTTCTGGAAGACGAGCACGATGACGGTGGCCCCGAGCAGGCCGAGGCCCACGCAGAGCAGGCCGGTGATGGCGCCGGTGCGGTAGGCCACCTTGAGAGCGGGGGCCATCTTGCCCTCCCGGGCGGCGGCCGCCGTGCGCACATTGCCCCGCACGGCCAGGCTCATCCCGATGAAGCCGGTCAGACCCGAGCACAGAGCGCCGGCCAAAAAGCAGATCACCCGGTAGATGCCGGCCTGGGCGAAGGTGAGGTCGGTGACCGTATGGCTGAGGCAACCGACGTGCAATGTGGTGCTGGTGATCCGCGCCGGCGCACAGGTACTCGACGTGGGTCACCTTGGTGGCAGTGAAGAAGATGAGCACGGCCAGCGGGACGATGATGATCCCGATGGTCTTGAACTGACGGGCCAGGAACGCCTCGGCACCCTCCTGGATGGCCTTGGCGATGTCCTTCATCGTGGCGGTGCCCTGGTCGGCGGCCAGGACCCCCCGCACCAGAAACAACGCCACCACGATGGAGGCCACGGCACAGACCAGCGCGAAGTACAGCCAGGTCTTCTCGGAACTGTGCAGAGAGAAGACCTGGTAACCCCCTTCAGCCAGGAGGTGGGTCATCGGTAAGGCTCCCTTCGGTGTGCTTCGCGGCTGTAACCCGGCTCCCGCGGCCGCGACCCATCGCAGTGGACAGGGACTTGGGTCCCCCTGCGTGGCCTCGTCCGTGTGGCCCTCCACCGGGGCGCGCCCTCACGGCACGCCGAACCCGGCAACGGGGGCAGAAGATACAGACAAATGGGGGTCATGAGCAAGGAAGCACTGTAGGTGGTGCCTGACGCGCCGTGGGTGGGGGGCGGTGAGGGGCCGTTCAGGTGGGTTCGATCCGGGCCTCGGGACCGGCGATGAGCTCATAGTCGGGATTGAGAATGGCCTGGCGGCGGGCCCAGTCCCCGACCATCCCCTCGACCACCAGACGGGCCCCGGGCTGGATGCCGGGGATGCGCCGACGGCCCTGGAAGACCAGGAGGATCTTGCCGCTGTCGTCGGCCAGAACGCACTCGAGGTTGGAGGTACCGGCCCGGGGCTGCACCCGTACCGACTTGACCCGACCGGCCACCCGGACCCGGTTCCGCCACTGAGCCTCGCTGATGGGGATGGTGCCCCGGCGTCGCTCACCGAAGGCGGCCCGCTCGAAGGAGGCCCGCTCGGCCGCCTCTCTGTCGGCAGCCCGGTCCGAGGCCCGATACCCGGAACCGGGAGCCAGGGAGGTGTCGACCTTTCGGCCCCACTCACGTCGCTTGGATAGCCAGCCCCCGGTGAGCTGATAGGGCACCACGGTGGCATTCACGTGGGCTAGCTGGCCCACAGCGGCGGCGATCTGGTCAGCCGTAGCGTCGTGAAGCACGCGGTGCCACCCGGCGGCGAACCCGCGCCGCGGCAACAGGATGGTGAGCTCTGTCTCCCCGTCCGCCACCGTTTCGGCCGCCAGCTCGAGGGCGGCGCGGGTCAGTCGACGGTCCTCACATTCCTCCACGTCCAGGGGTAGCTGGGCCAGCCCCAGACGGCTCCACTCGGCCTCCAGCTGGGCCGAGGCCTGGTCGTCCAGGGTGAAGTGCACCGCCCGCAGCTCGTCGGGGCGCAGGGTGCGGGCGTACTGCAGAGCTCGAGCGGTGGCCATGTCCAGGCGGTCGATGAGGACGATAACCACGTGGCGCTGGAGGACGGGGGCCTCGGCCGCCTCGGTGGCGCCGTCCTCGAGTTGCTTCTCCTCGTCCACGTACTGATGGTGGAGGGCGAGAAGGACGAGCACCCCGACCGGCAGGATGATCAGGATCACCCAGGCGCCCTCTGTGAATTTAGACACGGCGATGATGATGAGGACGATGAAGGAGAGAACCGAGGCGGTCCCATTGATAGCCAGCCGGCGCCGCCAGTGGTCCTCCCGGTGGTTCCAGTGGTATTTGGCCATGCCCGCCCCGGCCATGGTGAAGCCGGTGAACACGCCGATGGCGTACAACGGGATGAGCTTGTCAACCTGGGCCCGGGTGATCAGGAGCAGGATCATCGAGACGACGGTGAGGACGATGATGCCGGTGGAGAAGACCAGGCGGTGTCCGCGCTTGGTCAGCTGTCGGGGTAGGTAGGAGTCCTCGGCGGCGAAGCTGGCCAGGAACGGGAAACCGGTGAAGCTGGTATTGGCCGCCAGGATGAGGATGAAGGTTGTACCGATCTGCAACAAGACGTATGCCAGGTTGCCGAGAGCGGCGTGTCCGTAGACGAACCGGGCGATCTGAGAGATCACGGTGGGTGAACCCGACTGGTAGGGCACAGGGTGGGTTACGGCGGCCAGTGCGGATACCCCGAGCACCAGCGACCCCAATATGGTCGCCATGAGCACCATGGTGATGCGGGCGTTGCGCGACTCCGGTCGGCGGAAGATGCTGACCCCATTGGAGATGGCCTCGGTACCGGTGAGGGCCGAACCGCCCGAGGCAAAGGCCTTGAGCACGATGAAGATGGTGGCCCCGTAGAGGAGCCCGCTACCCGGATGGCCCACAGCCACCGTTGGGTTCGACCCCACGAGGTGGTCGGTGATCGAGTGGGCGTGGAGGGAGCCGTTGAGCGCTCTGTAGGCCCCGACGGCGAACATGACGATCATGTTGGCGATGAAGAAGTAGGTGGGAATGGCGAAGGTACGCCCCGCCTCGCGGATGCCCCGGAGATTGCCGTAAGCGATAAGGAGAACGAGGGCGATGGCAATCCAGGTGGAGTCGTGGGTCAGTCCGTGGAATACCGAGGTGATGGCGGCCACCCCGGCCGCCACCGACACGGCCACGGTCAACGTGTAGTCGATGAGTAGCGACATGGCCGCCACCTGGGCCACGGTCAGGCCGAAATTCTGGCGAGCCACCACGTAGGCCCCGCCGGCCTTCGTGTACACCTTGACCACCTCGAGGTAGGAAAGGGTCACGAACAGCAGCACGAAGATGACGGCGATGCTGATGGGGATGACGAGGGAGAAAGCGGCCACGCCGATGATGGGTATGAGCGGGATGAGCATCTGCTCGGTGGCGTAAGCCGACGAGGAGATGACGTCCGAGGACAGGACGGCCAGGGCGGTGGGCTTGCCCAGCCGCTCGCTGGACTGACGGTCAGAGGCGATGGGGGGGCCCAGGAGGACGTTCTTCAGTCGGTAGCGGAGCGTTTCGGGGAGGTCGACCTTGACCAATTCGGCGGCCGCCGGGGTCATACGTTCGTGCCTCCGCGGGATCGGACCCGGGGTGACGGCGACACCGTCAGCCGCGCCGGCTGCCGCCCCACCGGCACTGCCGATCTCGACCGGCCCAACCGGATCCACGCCTCCGGTCACCGACGGGTCCACACCCTCAGTAAACCATGGGCTCCGCCCGTCCCCGTGACGGCGGGAGGTCGCCCGGGCCCGTGGTAGTCGCCCGGGCAGGCCCAACAGGAGCAGGCCAAAGGGCCCGGCGAGTTGTGATCGGCCGGCGATGCGTGTTGCATGGTCGGGTGCACATCGTCGTCGTGGGCTGTGGCCGGGTGGGCTCCGGACTGGGGGTCGGATTGGCCGCCCAGGGGCACACCGTGGCCATCATCGACCGCAACGCCAAGGCCTTCCGGCGGTTGCCTGCCGATTGGGCCGGCACCACCATCGTGGGCTCCGGTTTCGACCGTGGTGACCTCGACCGGGCCCGGGCCGGTGAAGCGGATTCGCTGGCCGCCGTGACCAGCGGCGACAACACCAACATCCTCACGGCCCGGATCGCCCGCGAGACCTACGAGATCCCCAATGTGGTCGCCCGTATCTACGATCCCCGGCGGGCCCAGATCTACCTGCGGCTCGGGATCCCGACCGTGGCCACCGTGTCGTGGACCATCGACCAGGTCCGCCGGCGGCTGGTACCGGCCGAGGTCGAGTCGGAGTGGTCCGATCCGACCGGCACCCTCTCGTTGGTCGAGCGCACCCTGCCCGAGCGCTGGGCCGGAAAGCGGTTGGCCGATCTGAGCGTACCCGGCGACGTCACCGTGGTGGCCGTAACCAGGGCCGGGGTGGCCCACCTCGACTTCGGCGACCTGGTCGGCCAGGACGGCGACCTCCTCCATCTCATGGTCACCGATACCGCCCTCGACCGGTTCAACGCCCGTCTGGTGGGAACGGCGGTCCTGCCGGTTCGGCCACAGGAAGCCGAATAGTGAAGGCCGGATCATGAAGGTAGCCATCGCCGGTGCCGGGAGCGTAGGAACCGCCATCGCCTCGGATCTCCACGCCGGGGGCCACGAGGTGCTGGTCATCGAGCGCGATCCGGACCTGGTGGCCCGCATCCGGGGCGACCTGGACGTCACCTGGGTGGTGGCCGACGCCTGCGAGGTGGCCTCCCTCGACGCCGCCGGTCTGGCCACCGTGGACGTGGTGGTGGCAGCCACCGGCGACGACGAGGACAACCTGGTCATCTCGCTGCTGGCCAAGCAGGAATTCGCCGTGCCCCGGGTGGTGGCCCGGGTCAACCACCCGAAGAACCAGTGGCTGTTCACCGAGAGCTGGGGCGTCGACGTGTCGGTGTCCACCCCCCAGCTGCTCACCGCCCTGGTCGAAGAAGCGGTGTCGGTGGGAAGTCTGGTCCGTCTCCTCCGGTTCGAAGGAGGTAACGCCCATCTGGTCGAGGTCACGTTGGCGGACGACAGCCCGGCGGCCGGTCTCACCCTGGCCGACCTCGGCGTCCCCCGCGACGCCACCGTGGTGGCCGTCATGCGCGACGATCATCTGATCGTTCCCCGCGGTGACACCCGGTTGGCCATCGGGGACGAGGTGCTGGTGCTGGTCACGGCCGATGCCGAGGATGTCGTGCAGGGACTACTGGTCGGCCACTGAGACGAGCCATGGTTGTGACGAGATGAGTGGGATGAGGGCAGCCTTCTTCGACCTGGACAAGACGGTGATCGCCAAGGCGTCCATCGGTGCCTTCGGTCGGCCCCTCTACCGGGGGGGATTGATCAATCGACGGCTGGTGGCCAGAGCCATCGTCTCCCAGGTCATCTATCTCCACCTGGGTGCGAGTGAGCAGAAGCTGGCCCGGGTGCGCGAATCGATGCTCACCCTGACCAAGGGTTGGGACCGCGAGCAGATCCGGGAGATCGTCGGTGAGGCACTCGAGGAGATCGTCGAACCCATCATCTACGCCGAGGCCCTCGACCTCATCGAGGGCCACCGGGCGGCCGGCCACAAGGTCTACCTAGTGTCGGCGGCGCCCGAGGACATCGTTCTGCCCCTGGCCCGGCATCTGGGGGTCGACGGCGCCATCGCCAGCCGGGTGGTGGTGGACGACGAAGGCCGTTACACCGGCGAGATGGACTTCTACGCCTACGGACCTTTCAAGGCCGAGGCCATGCGGGAGCTGGCCGCGGCCGAAGGCATCGATCTGGCCGAGTCGTCGGCCTACTCGGACTCGTACACCGACCTGCCCATGCTCGAGGCGGTGGGCCACCCGGTGGCCGTCAACCCCGACCGGGTTCTGGCCAAGGTCGCCCGCGAGCGCGAGTGGGAGGTCATGCAGTTCACCAAACCGGTCCGGCTGCGCGACCGGGTGCCCGTTCCCAGTTGGTCGATGACCGCCGCCGCGGCCGGTGTCACCGCCGCGTCAGTCGGAGCGCTGGTGGCCTGGCGACTGGCACGCCGTACCCAGACCTGACTAACCCCCGGGGTTTACCGGACGTCCCCTCTGTTCCGCCTACCTCCGCTCACTCCGCCTCACTCCGCTCACGGCGGAGAGGGGAAGCTCGAACGGGCGGTCGGCCTCAGCTGGCGCGAAGCCGCTTGGCGGCGACAACACCCAGGGCAACCACGATGGCGAGGATGATGAGCTTCTTCATGGAGCAGATGGTACCCGGTCCGCCGCCGGCCCGCGGCGGTGCCCGGGCGCCCGGTCGAGGCGGCGCCCCGTGGTCCGGTCAGACAGTCAGGAGGTCCCTCGCTCCGGTGTCCGACGAAGGATGGCGAAGCTTGGACATGGCCCGGGCCTCGATCTGACGGATCCGCTCACGGGTCAGGTTGAAGTGCTCACCCACTTCTTCGAGAGTGCGCGGCTCGCCGCGATCGAGACCGAAACGGAGGCGCAGGATCTCGCGTTCGCGTTCGTCGAGCGGCGACAGCAGGCGACCGATCTCTTCGGGGAGGAGGGAAACGGCAGCCACTTCGAAGGGTGACTCGGCCGACCTGTCCTCGACCACGTCACCCAACTCGGCGTCGCCGTCCTCACGCAGCGGCTCCGACAACGAAAGGGGCTCGGCCCGGAACCGCAGCGCTTCGACCAGTTTGTCCTCGGGCATCTCCACTTCGGCACCCAGTTCGGCCAAAGTGGCCGGACGACCGTACTTGAGCTCGAGTCGGGCCTGCGCCTTCTGAACCCGGGCCAGCGTGTCGCCGGCGTGTACGGGCAGACGGATGGTCCGGCCCGTGTTGGCGATGCCCCGGGTGATGGCCTGCCGGATCCACCAGGTGGCGTAAGTCGAGAATTTGAAGCCCTTGCGCCAGTCGAATTTCTCGACGGCGTGCATGAGGCCCAGGTTCCCCTCCTGGATGAGGTCGAGGAGGGGGAGGCCCGACGCTTGGTATTTTTTGGCGATGGACACCACCAACCGGAGGTTGGACTGGACGAAGGTCTGCTGAGCCCCTTCACCCTGCAGGGTGACACGGCGCAGCTCCCGTTTTTTGGCTGGGGTCAGGCCTTTGGGGGCCGCCGCCAGCTGAGCATCGGCCTCACGTCCGGCCTCGATGGCCTGGGCCAACCGCACCTCATCGTCCTTGGTCAAAAGCGGATACTGGCCGATGTCGGTCAGATAGAGCCGAACCAGGTCTTCGTCGTCTCGCTCGAGGCGCTCCTTTGCCAACTTCACCAGGTCCTTTGGTTTCCCCCACCAGCTCGAGGGGTGGCCGACCCCCCGCAGGGAGCTCGGCAGACCGGCTCTCTCTACTTTTGGGATCGGCACTTTTGGGCGCAACGATTGCTGCTTTCGAAGTTTACCGGACGCGTCAAGCCCTCCATGCGGATTCAGGCGCCGAAGTGCCCTCCGAGGCTCAATTCTCGGGTACCGATTCACCCAGTGTGACCAGGCCGGACCGTGCTCCGGCCGCCACCACCGCCGACTCCAGATGACGGAGGAAATCGTGGACGGCGGCCACATCGTGGGGCCGGGTGACCAGGCGCTGTACCAGGCGTTCGCCGGTGTGCCAATCCTCGATGGTGTCGTTGAGCACCAGCCGGAGGGCCCGCCTGACCGGCGGGTCGGTCGGCGAGTGGGTCACGGCCCGGAGGTGGCGCTCATAGGTAGTGGCCAGGCGGGGCAGAACCACCCGGTAGAGGCCGGCCAGCCGGGGCAGGGCCCCGGGGCGGGGCAGCGACGATCCACCCCGCAGCTCCGGGTACCCGGTGGCCGAGCCGTCGAGGTCGACGGCCGCCCCCTGCAAGGTGGCGAAAAGGGCGACGGTGGCCGGCGACGGCACCGTGAAGGCGGCCGGATCCGTTCCGGCCAGAACGGGGAGGCGGTCGGCCCACAGGTCGGCATGCCAGGCGTGACGCTGGCTCTCTCCGTCGAGGTGCACCTGGACGGCGGCCACCGGCATGTCGCTCACCCACTCGCCCAACACGGCATAGAGGGCGTTCTCGATCCACCGGTACTCTCCCACCAGTGCGGCCATGACCGGGAGGGGGAAGGGGTCCGGCTCGCCGCTCCACTGCGGAACCGGCGCCGAGGGAGGGGCGACGGGGTCGGCGGGGGCAGTCGGGTTGGTTACCGGATCCTCGGCGACCGCCGGGGAGCCGGCCAGATCGGCTGCTGCCACGGGCTCAGCGGCAACCAGCGACGGGGCCGGCGGATCGGGTCGGGGGGCGCCGGTCAGCGACCCGGTCATTTCAGACAACGGCCGGCCTCTCCCCGCGGGGATGGGATGCGGGCGGAGATCCCGCCCGGCCCCGGTAGTGATTGGTGATGGGCATACGTCGATCCTTACCGAACGCCTTTCCCGAAATGCGCACCCCCGGCGGCATCTGGCGTCGCTTGTACTCGGCCCGATCGATGAGGGCGACGACACGCTCGACGTCGGCGCGGTCGAATCCGGCGGCTACGAGCTCGTCGGGCGACTGATCCTCTTCGACATAACCGGCCATCACCGGATCGAGGATCTCGTAGGGGGGAAGTGATTCGTCGTCACGCTGATCGGGACGCAGCTCGGCCGACGGCGGCTTGTCCAGGACGGCGCCGGGTATGAGATCGAAGCCGGCCTTCTCGTTCCGATGACGACAGAGGGCGTAGACGAGCGTCTTGGCCACGTCTTTGATGACGGCGAAGCCACCGGCCGAGTCGCCGTAGAGGGTCGAATAGCCGGTGGCCATTTCGCTCTTGTTGCCGGTGGTCAACACAATCCAGCCCCGCTCGTTGGACACCGCCATCAGCAGGATGCCGCGGATGCGGGACTGCAGGTTCTCGTCGGTCAGTCCGGTGGGTTCGCCGTCGATGACCGGCGCCAGGGTGGCCGACAGGGTGCGATGGGCCTCTTCGATGGGCAGGGTGGCCACGTCGATCCCGAGGTTGGCCGCCAGGACGACGGCATCGGCCACCGATCCCTCACTGGAGTAACGCGACGGCATGGTCACCCCGTGGACGTGGTCCGGGCCCAGGGCGTCGACGGCCACCGCCGCCACCAATGACGAATCGATGCCACCGGACAGCCCGATGACCGCATCGGTGAAGCCGTTTTTGGCCAGGTAATCGCGGGTGCCGAGGACCAGAGCGGCGTACACCTCGGCCTCGGGACCGAGAACGGGAGCAATGCAACCGGCGGCGGCGGGCACGTCTCCTTCGTCCCCACCCTGGTAGGGGGTGTCGATGTCGACGACCAGGATCTCCTCTTCGAACTGAGCGGCGGACGCCAGTACCCCTCCGGGCCCCACGACCAGTGACGCCCCGTCGAAGACCAGCTCGTCCTGACCGCCGACCTGGTTGACGTAGACGATCGGGCATCCTGTCTCCCTGACCCGCTCGGTCAGCACGGCCAGCCGTTCCTGTCGGCGCCGGCGCGAGTAGGGAGAGGCGTTGAGGTTGACCAGAAGCAGCGCCCCGGCACGGGCCTGATCGACCATCGGGCCCCGGGCGAACCACATGTCCTCGCAGATGGTCACGCCCACCGGCACGCCGGCCACCGGTTGGGGTGAGGGCTCCCCGGTGCCGGGGGTGAACCACCGCTGTTCGTCGAACACGCCGTAGTTGGGGAGCAGGCGCTTGTCGTAGCGACCGAGCACCTTCCCGCCGGCGCAGAGGGCGGCCGCGTTGACCAGGCGACCCTGAGCGTCGATGTCCACGTAGCCGACCACCGCCGCGCACCGACCACTTTCGGCGGCAATCCGGGCGAATACGGCGCGGTTGTCGGCCACGAAGGCCGGCCGCGACAAGAGGTCCTCGGGCGGATAGCCGGTCACCGTCAGCTCGGGGAAAACGGCCAGGTCGGCCCCGGCCCGCTCGGCCTCGGCCAGGGCGACCTGGATCCGGTCGGCGTTGCCGTCGAGGTCGCCCACCACGGTGTTGATCTGGCACGCGGCTATGCGCACTCGGGCCATGGCGCCAGACTACCGGGCGTGGTTTGCCCACCCCCGGCCGGCCTGTTCATCCTCCGTTCACAGTCGGGTAACGGACGAGAAACGGCCCACTGCCACAATGCGGTCGTCCTGTTCAGTCCTACACTTCGGCTGGACGACCGCTCGGTTGTGCCACATACCATCGTCAAGGAGCGGGCAGAGCGCCGCTGGGCGCAGGGGAATCACCATGTCAACCGAGCGTCATAGGCAATACAAGCAACAGAGGAGCGCACGTGCCATACCAAGCTGAATACATCTGGATCGACGGGACCGAGCCATCGCCGCTCCTCCGGAGCAAGACGAAGATCGTTGCCGACGGCGAAGATCCGGGCATCTGGGGTTTCGACGGATCGAGCACCAACCAGGCCCTGGGGCACGACTCCGACTGCGTCCTCCGACCGGTCTTCATCGTCCCCGACCCTTTGCGTGGTCCCGACGACAAGCTGGTCATGTGCGAGGTCGAGCTGACCGACTTCACCCCCCACCCGACCAACACCCGGGCCAAGCTGCGTGAGGTGGTCGAGAAGTACGCCGACCAGGAGCCGATGTTCGGTATCGAGCAGGAGTACACCTTCTTCAAGGACGGTCGCCCGCTCGGCTGGCCGGCTCTCGGCTACCCCGCCCCCCAGGGCCCGTACTACTGCGGTGTGGGTGGCGACAAGATGCCCGGACGCGAGATCGTGGAACTGCACACCGCGGCCTGCATCGACGCCGGCATCGGCATCGAGGGCACCAACGCCGAAGTCATGATGGGCCAGTGGGAGTTCCAGGTGGGCGTGCTCTCCCCCCTCGACGTGTCCGATCACCTGTGGGTGGCCCGGTGGCTCCTCTTCCGCATCGCCGAGGATTTCGGGGTGTACGCCACCTTGGAGCCGAAGCCCATTCTGGGTGACTGGAACGGGGCCGGCGCCCACACCAACTTCTCGACCAAGGCCATGCGCGCCGACGGGGGCTGGGACGCCATCATCGCCGGATGTGAGGCCATCGGAAAGAAGATCCCCGAGCACATCGCCGTCTACGGCGTAGGCATCGAGGGGCGCCTGACCGGGGCCCACGAAACCGAGCACTTCTCCAAGTTCAGCTACGGCACCTCCGACCGGGGCGCATCCATCCGCATCCCGTGGGCGGTGGCCAAGGCCAAGAAGGGCTGGCTCGAAGACCGGCGCCCCAACGCCAACATGGATCCCTACCAGGTCACAGCAGTCATCACCGAGACCGTCTGCAGCGACGCGGCGGGAGGCTGACGACGCACGGGCCCGGAGCACGACCTACCCCCCAGGTCTGCTGCGGAGTGACCCGGCGTCCATCAGCTGAAACGAACAGAGCCGGGTCCCTTCGGATCCGGCTCTGTTCGCATCCTCGGCGGCGCTGTCGACCAGGCCCCCAGCGGCCTGCGACAATGGCGCCATCACATCCGACACCCCCACACCGAAGACCCCGACGGCCTCGGAGGTACCCGACCCCATGAGGAGTCAAGAGGAGTACGTTCTCCGCACGGTTGAGGAGCGCGGCATCCGTTTCGTCCAGTTGTGGTTCACGGACGTGTTGGGGACCCCCAAGACGTTCTCCATCACGCCCGCCGAGTTGGAGAACGCCCTGGTGGAGGGCATGACCTTCGACGGCTCGGCCATCGACGGGTTCAGCCGGGTCCAGGAGAGCGACGTCCTGGCCCGGCCCGATGCCCACACCTTCCAACTGCTTCCCTGGCACGGCCACGGCCAGGCCGGGCACAACGGCGAGCACGCCGACCCCCAGGTGGCCCGGGTCTTCTGCGACATCGTCAATCTCGACGGATCGCCCTTTCAGGGGTGCCCCCGCCACGTCCTGCGCCGGACCCTCGACCGGGCCCACGACCGCGGCTTCACCTTCTTCGCCGCCCCGGAAATCGAGTACTTCTACTTCGCTGACGCCGACCCCACCCACGCCCCCACCGCCCTCGACTCCGGTTCCTATTTCGAGCTCACGGTGGCCGACAGGGCCAGCGACATCCGCCAGCGCACCGTGCTCACTCTCGAGGAGATGGGCATCCCGGTCGAGCACGCCCAGCACGAGGACGCCCCCAGCCAGCACGAGATCGACCTGCGGTACACCGACGCCATGACCATGGCCGACACCGTCATGACCGTTCGACTGGTCGTCAAGGAGATGGCCCGTCAACAGGGCGTCTTCGCCAGCTTCATGCCCAAGCCACTGGCCGGCGTGCAGGGATCGGGCATGCACACCCACCTCTCGCTGTTCGAGGGCGACGTCAACGCCTTCGTCGACCTCGACCGGCCCGGCGGGCTTTCCGAAGTGGCCGACGGCTTCATCGCCGGCCTGTTGCGCCACGCCCCCGAGATAACGGCGGTGACCAACCAGTGGGTCAACTCCTACAAGCGCCTGGTGTCGGGGTACGAGGCCCCCATCCACGTCTCCTGGGCCCGGAACAACCGCTCGGCCCTGATCAGGGTGCCGGTGGTCAAACCGGGCAAGCTGGAGTCGACCCGGGTCGAGTACCGCTCACCCGACAGCGCCTGCAACCCCTACCTGGCCTTCGCCGTCATCCTGGCCGCCGGCCTCGAGGGCATCGAGAAGGGATACGGACTGCCGCCGGAGGCGGACGCCAACCTGTTCACCCTCAGCCCCGAGGAGCTGGCCAACAAGGGGATCCTCCACCTGCCGGGAAGCCTCAACGAAGCCCTCGGTCTGATGGAGTCCTCCGAGTTGCTGGCCGACACCCTCGGGGAGCACGTCTTCGAATGGTTCATCCGTAACAAGCGGGCCGAATGGGGCGAATACAAGGCTCACGTGTCCCAGTTCGAGCTCGACCGCTACTTTCCCCTGCTGTAATTCCCCTGCTGTAATAAGGGACCACGCTCATCCTCGCAAGGAAGGGGAAGACAGCCATCGAACCGCTCCTGTGCTTCCCCCAGGCGCCGCCCTCGGCGGTGACCGCGGTGCTGGACCGCGCCGGCTACCCGTGGCAGGGGGTCGACAAGCCCGAGTCGTCGGAGCTGGACGAGCCCGAAGACGGCTGGTCGGGCGCGGTCATCTGCAGTGCCGAGGACCCGGTCGGGGCCTTCCTCCTCTGTCGGCACCTGCGCAAACGCGAGGTGCCCCTCGCTCCGGTGATGGTGATCGTCCCCCACGACCAGCTGGCGGAGCTCGAACTGCGGGAGGACCTGTTCGACGACCTCTGTCTCGAACCGGTCAACGCCGACGAGCTCAGCGCCCGACTGGCCCATCTGTTCTGGCGGACCGGCAGGGGCCTGCGACCCGACCTCCTCGAACACGGACCCCTGGTCCTCAACCTGGAGACCTACCAGGCGGCGGTGAGCGGCAAGGTGCTCGACCTCACCTACATGGAGTACGAGCTCCTGCGGTTCCTGGCCGCCCGGCCGGGCAAGGTATTCACCCGCGAGACGTTGCTCAGCCGGGTGTGGGGCTACGAGTACTACGGAGGGGCCCGCACGGTCGACGTCCACGTGCGGCGGTTGCGGGCCAAGCTCGGCGAGGAGCACGCCCACCTCATCCAGACGGTGCGGTCGGTGGGCTACCGCTTCGGACAGACCAACTGGACCCCCTGACCGTCGAGCTTGCCGGCGAGCTGACCGGCGAACCGATGGTCGAGCTGACCGGCGAGCTGATGGTCGACGGCCCGGCCGTTGATCCTCGCAGCGCCGATCACGCCGGCCCTGGCGACCGGTAGGCCCACAGCTCGACCTCGACGGCGGCGCCCATGGGCAGGGCGGCCACCCCCACCGCCGACCGGGCCGGTCGGTGGTCGCCGAAGAAGTCCACGTAGGCCTCATTGAGGGCGGCGAACAGTGCCATGTCCGTGACGAAAAGGGTGGTCTTGATCACGTCCTGGCGGGTGGCACCGTGATCCGCCAGCAGGCGCTCGCCGTTCTCCAGGGCCTGGGTCAGCTGGGCCGTCGGGCCTCCTTCGACCAGCGAGGGCGGCGGATCGGGGCGCAACCCGAGCTGGCCGGAGGTGATCAACCACGGGCCGGCGACAACGATGGGGCTGTAGGGACCGATGGGCGTGCTCATGGCGGGCTCGTGCTCACTCTCTGCTCATTTCCGGGGCTCATTCGGGGCTCGATACCTGGTCATTGCCCGCTTTCTGCCTCGTACCAAAGCCGGGCCTCGGGACCGGACCTCAATGGGGGGAACCCCGATCCACCGGCCACCGGGGCGGCAGACCGGCGGCCCTCCAACACGAAGCGGCCACGGCGGCGAATACGGCGTCGGAGCCGTTGACCGGCTCCCCTTCCTTCGTCGTCCGTAGGGCCACGGTGATCGGCGGGGTGTCGCGGGCGCGCAGGATCCCAAAGGAGCGGATGGTGAGATCGCGGGAGGCGCCGTCATGGTCGACGGCGATGCCCTCCGACCGCACCCAGCCCATGGCCTGGTGCGCGGCCCCCACACAGTAGGAGCGGAGCACCACCTCGTCGAGGGACCGACCGGCGTCCACCTCCACCTCCACCGAGCCGTCGGGAAGGAACCGGGCCGCAGCCCACCCCCCTCCCGGACTGGTGATCTCGGTACGGAAAAATGGATCGGCATCGTCGGCTGCCGACGCCCAGGGAGCGCACGCCACCAGGACGGCCGCCTCGGCCCACACCGAACCCCGCAGATCGAGAGAGACGGGAGGCCCGGTCAGGGGGACCGGCTCGACGACCACGGCCGGAGCCACCCGGGCCACGTCAGCCATGACGGATGCCCACTCCTCGGCCGGGACACCTTCGGTCGGGACGCCGACGCGGAGTACACCGGCCCCGTCGGCTCGGATGCCACCGGCCACCGGTGGACGCTTGGGCCCTTGGCCCACCACGTCCTCGCGTGACCAGAGCACCCGCACCGGTCGCCCGTGCTCGTCGGCCAGACGCCGGGCGTCGGCCATCACCGGCGAGTGCAGCTTCCCGCCGAAGGCGCCTCCGTTCCCGTAGGGCGACGCCGGCTCACCCCCCGGCACGCACCATGACGCGTCCGGCTCGACGTAACCCGGTTCCACCCAGGTGGTCTGGAGAACGAGGTCCCATCGACCTCCAGGGAGGCCCACCGGGTGGGTCAATCCCAGGCTCGTCCGCCGCCCCTGCACCTTGCCCGCCTGGGACCTGGCCTCTCTCGGCGACGCCGCCACCGTGTAGCCGCCAATGCCGTCAGGGACGGCGACCAACGCCTGGCTGGGAGCGGTGTCGTCGGCAAACCCGGCCCGCCCGAGCACCACCTCCGGGCCGACGTCCTGGGCCACTCCCCCCTCGAGGGTGGCCCGGGCCACCGCCCTCCCGAGATCGCGGCCGGTCGGTGCCCCCGCCGGCTGGGCCTCCGGACCGTCGAGAGCCCACCGTGCCGCCTCACGGATGGTCTGCCAGCCCGTGCAACGGCAGAGATGGGCCACCAGGGCCTCGTCGATCTGCTCGTCCCCCACCTGCAGGCCCGCAGCTCCCGCCGCGCCGGAGGGCGCCCTGGGCGCTTTGCGGGCCAGCCCGGCCAATCGCATGACAATGCCCGGCGTGCAGAACCCGCACTGGCTCCCCCCCGTTGCCACCAGGGCGTCCGCCCAACGCTCACGGTCGGCGGCGGGTAGGCCATCGAGCGTCGTGACCTGGCGACCTTCCAGCCGTCGGAGGGGGGTGACGCAGGCCACCCGGGGGGCACCGTCCACCCAAACGGTGCAACAGCCGCACTGGCCTTGGGGACTGCACCCGTCCTTGACCGAGCGGATGCTCAGTTGATCACGGAGAAGGTCGAGAAGCGACGACCCGTCGTCCTCCGCCTCGACGTCGGCGCCGTCGACGCGCAGCCGGATCAGGGGTTCAGCGGCTCAGCTGAAGGAGGAGCCACATCCGCAGGTGCGGGTGGCATTGGGGTTGGTGACGTGGAAGCCGGCGCCGGACAACCCATCGCTGAAGTCCAGCGTCGATCCCTTGAGGAGGTCGGCGCTGGTCGGATCGACCACCACTTTGACGCTTCCGAACTCCCGCACCACGTCGTCCTCAGCCAGGTCGGCGTCGAAGTACATCTCGTAGCTGTAGCCCGAGCAGCCACCCGGCCTGACCTCAACCCGAAGAGCCAGACCGTCGACGTCCTCCTGGGCCAGCAACTCAGCAACCTTGGCCGAGGCGGCGTCCGTGAGCGTGACCGGATTCGGTCGCTTGCCGATGCTGACGGTCTGCATGGTGCTACTCATCGGTGCTCCTCCTGGTTACTTCCGGAACCTCGTGCCGTTTCGGATCCGCCGTCCCGATAACTCGGCACGATGGACCTCGTCGAACCACAAGCGTACCCGCGCTTCCACGGTGGCGGTACCTCCGTGAACGGCTTTGACCCGCTCGGTCCGTCTGACTGGCTCGGTGCTCCCTTGCCGCCCCTGCCGCCCTGCGGTCGCCACCGATCCACCCGGCCGGGCTCCGTCAACCGGTCACCCATCGTTGCCATCGGGTGGAGGCGGGCCGCCGACCGGTAGAATTGAGCCGTGACCAGGTCCGACACTCCCGGCTCCCTCTCACCGGCAGGCTCGGGGGCCGACCAGCTGACCGAGGAACAGGTACGCAGTGCTCTCACCGCGGTGGTCGATCCTGAGCTCGGCGCCGACATCGTCGACCTGGGCATGGTGACCGGCATCGACGTAGGCCACGACGGCAGAGTCGTGGTCGAGGTCGCCCTCACCGTGGCCGGCTGTCCCCTGCGCACCCAGATCCGCCAGGATGTCGAGACCCACGTCGGTGCACTGCCCGGCGTGCAGGAGGTGACGGTGACCCTCGGGGTGATGGACCCCGAGCAACGCAAAGCCGTCATGGCCCGGGCCCGTCTCCTCGCCCGTGATCCTTCACCCTCGATCAACATCTCCGAGACCACCCGGGTGATCGCCGTGGCCTCCGGGAAAGGTGGCGTGGGCAAGAGCTCGGTCACGGTCAATCTGGCTGTGTCCCTGGCCCGCCGTGGGCTGACGGTGGGCGTCCTCGATGCCGACATCTGGGGCTTTTCGGTTCCGAGGCTGCTGGGCATGCAGGGTGAGGTGGAGGCCCGCGACAAGAAGATGGTCCCCCTCGAGCGGCGGATCGGCGAGGGGGTCCTCCGCGTTTTGTCGATGGGATTTCTGGCCGACGAGGAGAGCGCCATCATGTGGCGCGGCCTCATCCTCAACCGGGCTGTCCAGCAGTTCCTGGAGGATGTGCACTGGGGGAATCTCGACTACCTGCTCATCGACATGCCCCCGGGCACCGGCGACATCCAGATGGGCTTGGCCCGCATGGTCCCCCGGACCGAGGTCATCGTGGTCACCACGCCACCCGTGGCGGCACAGAAGGTGGCGGCCCGGACGGCCGACATGGCCCGCAAGGGATATCTGAGGGTGGCCGGGGTCATCGAGAACATGTCCGATTTCACCTGCGAGCACGGGACCTCCTATGCCCTCTTCGGATCCGGCGGCGGCGCCCGTCTGGCCGCCGACGTGGGCGTTCCGCTCATCGGCCAGATCCCCCTCCACCCGGCGATGGCTGCGGGCGGAGACGCCGGCCAACCGGTCGCCCTGGAACGGGGCCATCCCCTGGCCGACGCCTTCGACCACATCGCCGATGAAGTGATCACCACCATCGCGCCGGTGGTGCCCATGGATGCCTGCAGCGTGCGCCTACTGGACCGGGTCGAGGCCGCCGTCCGGACCGGCTTGTCCGAGGGGTGAGCCCTCCCGCCCGGGCGGACCTCCCGAGGGCCCGGTGGTGATACTCAATTTAGAAAATTGGCGGTTTTACCGGGTGCAGACGATAAGGGGCGATGATTCATATCGGGTGTAGACGGTAGAAGCACCAATTTCCAAAAATAAAGAGGGCGCCGGGCGCCTACCGCTCCCCTGGCCGACCCGCCACCCGGGGACGGATGCGCTCAGTCGGTACCCGTCCTCGGACCCCAGACCCGCCGGGCCGCAGCCAGGTCCTCGTCGCTGCCAGACCCCGATTGGTGACGTGCCTCGAGTGCGTCTTCGTAGCCCTCGTCGCCCGGTCGGAGTATCAGCACCCTCCCATCCTCGATGAGGACCACGGGCAGGATGGTGATGACCTCTGTGATGGAGCGGGCCCACGCCATCACTTCGGCGGTCGACGTGAACCCCTCGATGCTCCTGAGGTTGGCAATGGTCGGAGGCAGGAGCTCGATGTCCCCAGCCACTTCGGAGGCCAGTGCCTGTGCGGGACGGACCCATATGGTGGCGATGGTCTCACCGTCGTCGTGACTGGCTGTCTGACCAGCGGGGGCCGCGGTCACGAAGAACCGTGTGTCGTAGCGGCGGGGGGCAAGGTCAGGCGTGATCCAGTGGCTCACATAGTGGACGGTGTCGGTGGCCAGCCGCAGATTTTCGGCTCGGCACACGTCCAGCAGCCGGAGGGAGCCCTCATTGACGGCGTCGCGATAGGCGGCAAAGCGGCGCCCGACCTCGGGGTCGGTGGTGTCGAGCAGGGCGTCGCCCCCGCCCGGGTCGGAACCGCCCGGTCCGAGCGGCTCCGCCACCAGTACACCGGCCTCCTCGAAGCATTCGCGGAGGGCCGCCACCCAGAAGGAAAGGCCGCCTGACTCGACGCCCAAGATGGCGCTGGCCTCGGCATCGGTAAGGCCGCGTGACAGTTCCTCGGCTTCCCGTCCGCGGTCATCAGGATCGACCGAACCGCCCGGGAACACATAAACACCGGCAACGAACTCGGAGGCAAGATTGCGCCGGAGCATGCACACTTCGATGGCATCACCGCCGTCCTCATCGACGGCATCCCGAATGAGCATGACGGTTGCGGCATCGCGGAGTGTCACGCTCATCGCGCTCAGGCTACAGCTGGCCTCCGACCGTCGGTCAGTAGGGAGGGGGCACCGACTCGGACACCAACCTGCCCGAATCGACCAGGGCGCTGATGGCCAGCTCACCGAAGCGTCGCGGGTCGGCGATGAGCCAGGCGTGAGAACCCTCCACCACGATTCCGTCCACACTCGCAGCCCGACGGAGCTCGTCGAAGGCCGAGCGGGGCACCAGCCCATCGCGGTCCGACCAGGCCACGCTGACCGGCGTGCCCCGGCGGGCGATGGTCCCCACTTCGCGCACCAAGTCGGCCCGTCGGATGAATTCACCGGTTCGGAACATCCCGAGCGGGTTCTGGAGCATGTTGGGGATGAAATCCTCCAACAGGGTGGGAAGTAGGCGCATCACATGGGGCGAATGAAAAAGGTCGGTCCCGATATGCCGACCCCAGTCCCACATCGGGCGTTGCACCATGGTGCGGACTTCGTTGGGAAAAAGTGACCAGGTCGGGCTGCCGATGGCGTTGGCCAGAAGCAGCGAAGCCGACCGGCCCGGTTGGTCGTAGACAAAAGCAGTGGCCACACCACCACCGAACGAGTGGCCGGCCACCAGGGCCACCTCCCGTACGCCCACGGCGTCCAGGAAGTGACCAACCCATCGGGCGTAGCCGGCAAAGGTCCGCCGTTCGGGTTCAAGCTCGTGGGTTCCGCCGAACCCGGGAAGGGCAGGGGCATAGACCCGGCACCCGGCCGCACCCATGGCCCTGATGGGCCGTCGGTAGGCGTTGGGTCGCAGTCCCCACCCATGGAGGAAGAGAGCGGCGGGCCCGGTTCCGGTCACGCCGTAGCGGACGCGGTGACCGTCGACCTCCACAGAAGCCCAGACCACGGCCGAGGTCCCCAAGGCCCGTGCGGCCAGGGGGTGAGGACCACCGGGGCGCTCGTCCGACGCGCCGACCGCTGCATCAACCGACATGGCCAATCAGTGTAGGCACCGAAATGACCTCCCAAGCGGACCGGCGGCCACCTCGGTTCGACACCCCCAGCCCTCCGACGGCAAGAACCCCGCCCGACCAGTTACGCTCACTCGGACAGATACACCGATCGGGGACTAGGGAAAGATGGCACAGGACCAGAACAAAGTCACGACTGGTGGCAACAAACCCAAGCCTCCCAGCCCGTCGAGTGGCTCATCGGGTCAAAGCGCCAAGGACAGGAGCAGGGCTCAGAGCCGGCCGGTCACCGCCAAGACCCCGACAGGAAAGGCGCAGAAAGCCTCCGGGTCGGGCGGCGGGGGCAAGGGAGGCAATACGCCGCGCCCCGGGAGCCGGCCCCCGGCCCAGCCGAAGCCGAGCCGCATGTCGGGCTCTCTCATCGCCTGGAGCGCGGTTGGCCTGGTCGTGGTGGTCATCGCCGTTCTGGTCATCGTAAAGGCGGTCGGCGGGAGCACCAACCCCCAAAACGCCACGTTTACGGCAGTGACCCCGGCGCCGGCGTCGGTGGTCCACGACGTCACCAATATTCCGCTCTCCGTGTACAACAAGGTGGGCATCAACTCGCCGACCGTGCCGGTGTCGCCTCCCAACATCATTTCGGGTCAGCCGCCGCTGACCCTCAACGGTAAGTCACCAGCCATCCTCTATTACGGGGCCGAGTACTGCCCCTACTGCGCGGCCGAACGCTGGGCCATTACAGCGGCCCTGTCCCGCTTCGGGACCTGGTCCAATCTCAAGGTCACCGCCTCCTCGCACACCGACGTGGACGCGGAGACCCACACCTTCAGCTTCAACGGGGCCTCGTTCACCAGCCCCTACATCGCCTTCACAGGGATCGAGCAGTACAGCACCGTTCCCACAGCCAACGGTTACCAGACCCTGCAGAACCCCACCAAGGCGGAGGCAACCATCCTCACCAAATACAGCAATTCGAAGTACACCGGTGCCGGTGCTTCCTCCAGTGGTGGGATCTCCTTCCCCTTCGTCGACATCAACAACCGGGCCATCGTTTCGGGCGCCAGTTACGACCCCCAAATCCTGGCCGGTCAGGACTGGTCGGAGATCGCCGGCAACCTCAGTGATCCCACCAACCCGGCCACCCAGGCCATCGTCACCACCGCCAACTACATGAGCGCGGCGATCTGCGACAGCACCAAGGGCGCTCCGGCTTCGGTCTGCAACAGTTCGGGCGTCGAGGCGGCGGCCAAGGCGCTCAAGCTGAGCTGACCCGAAAACGGGAACCGATCGTGCCCACACTGCGGTGGCAGCCCATCGCCACACTGATCCTCAGCATCGCCGGTTTGGGCGTGGCCACCTATCTGACCATCACCCATTTCGACAAGGTGGCCCTCGTCTGCTCGGACAGCGGAGCCATTAACTGTGCCAAGGTCACGACCAGTCCCCAGTCCTATGTGTTCGGCATTCCCGTGGCCATCCTGGGATTGGGGTTCTTCGTGCCCATGATCCTTCTCTGTCTCCCCGCAGCCTGGAGATCGCAGGACCGGAGAATCCACCTGGCCCGGCTCATTCTGTCGGTCACCGGGGTGGCGATGATCATCTACCTGATCATCGCCGAGCTTTTCATCATCAAGGCCATCTGTCTGTGGTGCTCGTCGGTCCACCTGATCACGTTCGTCCTCTTCGTCATCATCGTGACCGCTACCCCCATCGTGTTGGCACCCGGTCACAACCAGTACGAACCCTCGCTCACCGGGGAGTCGTCGTAACAGGTCGTCGGCGGACCCGGTGACCGACCGCGGTCTGGATCAACAGCCAACGCCGGGGGAGCCGGAGGCCAACGGATCGTCCGGCGGTCACACCGAGCATCCCGAACACCCGACCCGGCGTCCGCGCAACCGGGTTACCAGCTTCGTCTGGGGGGCCATCATCGTCATCCTGGTTATCGTGGTGGCCATCGTGGTCTACGCCGTGGCCGGGCCCCCCGATTCGCCCGGAGCAGTGAGGCGGGCCCCCACCTCCGACGCGGTAGTGTCCGACGTCGCCCATGTTCCGCCTTCGGTCTTCAACGCCGTCGGCGTCAACCCGACGTCGGGGGCGTTACTGACGCTGACCCCCCCGTCGGTCGTGGACGGAGCCCCCCTCCTGTCGATGGGAAAACCCGAAGTCCTCTATGTCGGCGCCGAGTACTGTCCGTTCTGCGGCGCCGAGCGATGGCCTCTGGTGGTGGCTCTCTCCCGGTTCGGCCACTTCGACACCCTCACCAACATGCAGTCGGCAGCCCTTTCGGTGTTCCCCGGCATCCAGAGCTTCAGCTTCGTGGGCTCGACCTACGCCAGTCGCTACGTGACCTTCACCGGCGTCGAGCTCTATTCCAACGCCGTGGACAGCAACGGCGCCTACACCCGCATCGCCAGCCTGACGCCGGCCCAGTCCTCCCTGGTCAGCAAGTACGGCTCCCCCGGAACGACGGCCAGCGGCTCCCCGTCGTTCCCCTTCGTCGACGTGGCCAACGTGGTGGTGGCCTCGACCTCGGGGTTCAGTCCAGCGCTCATCGCCAACATGTCCCAGTCAGCCATCGCCAGCACCCTCGACCAGCCGACCCAGCCGTCCACCCAGGCCATCGTGGCTTCGGCCAACTACCTCAGTGCCGGTCTGTGCCGGGCCACCCACGGCCAACCGGGCTCGGTGTGCACCAGCAAGGGGGTCCGCTCTGCTCTGGCCGCTCTCGGTTTGTCTCAGCCCCGGGCTTGATCCGGCCTGGGCCGGCCCAGGGGAGGCCTCCGCTCAGCCAGCCCGCCGGTCGGCCATCTGCTTACGCTCCATCTCGTTCAGCCCGCCCCAGATGCCGTGGGGCTCGTGAATGCGGATGGCGTAGTCGAGACACTCGACCCGTACCGAGCAGGTCCGGCAGATCGATTTCGCCCGGTCCTCCCGCTGCATCTTTTCGTCCTTGCGCTCAGCATGGGCGGGCGGAAAGAAGATTTCCGCCTGGGGCCCACGACATGACGCTCTCAGCTGCCATGCATCAGAAGCCTGCTCCACGATGCCCAAATCCCCCTTCACCAACCCCGTAAGGTCCTCCAGAAAGCGAAGGTACTCGTCGGCGTTGCCGGAAACAAGGGGTCTGACCAGGATTTCCCAGGTATCTCACCCGGGGTGCCGGACAGCACGCAAACGGTGCTCGGGGGCAAAAGGGTCGTCCCGGCCATCGCCAAGCCCGTGGCCGGTCGGCCGATGGCCCCGGAGGGCGGCCACTACGCTCGTTTACGACATGGATCTCCGCGCCTTTTGCACCCAGAGCCGCGTCCTGATCGTGGCCGGCAAAGGCGGCGTAGGAAAGACCACCATGGTGGCTTCCCTCGCCCATATGGCGGCACACGCTGGACTTTCGGTTCTGGTGATCGAACTGGAGGGTCGGGCTGGCGTGGCCAACGCCTTCGGCCACGAGGTGCCTCTGGACTACGCCGGATCCGTGCTCCATGCCGTGGGCGCCGCCGTGGTGCAAGAAGAGGACGAGAACGCCGCTACTGCGGTCCCCAAGGGGTCTGTCCGGGCCCGGACCATCACTCCCGATGCCGCTCTCCTCGAGTACCTGGACGACCACGGAATGCGGCGAATATCCAAGCGTCTGCTGGCCTCGGGCATCATCGACCTGGTGGCTGGAGCGATTCCCGGCATTCGCGACGTCCTGGTCCTGGGGAAGGTCAAGCAGATCGAACGGAGCCGGATAGCCGACCTGGTGTTGGTGGACGCGCCGGCCACCGGCCACACCATGACCTTTCTCTCGTCGGCCGGCGGGTTGCTGGACGCCGCCCAGGGGGGCCCGATCCGCACGCAGGCCGCCGAGGTGGTGGCCATGCTGTCCGATCCGGCCCGGTGCCAGGTCGCCCTGGTCACGTTGCCCGAGGAGATGCCGGTGAACGAGGTGGTCGAAGCGGCCTACCAGCTCGAGGACAAGGTGGGCATCGTGCTCGGCCCGGTCATTGTCAACGGGTGTTACCCCCGGCTCGACGGGTTGGGGGTGACAGCGCAGTCGGCCGCCGATTCAGCAGGGGTAGCGCTCGACCCGGCGTCAGTTTCGGCCCTGGACGCCGCACGTCGGTTCCGGCTCACCCGCCAGGAGCTTCAGGAGGAGCAGCTGGCCAGGCTGGCCGACGAACTTCCGCTGCCCCAGCTGAGGACCCCCTTCGTCTTCTCCGAAGCAATCGGTCCCGAAGAGCTCGGTGTCCTGAGCTCAGCCCTGGCAGACGGCATCGAGCGGATGCCCGATCCCGCTTCGGTGTCGACGTGAGCGTTCCCGAGGACCTAGTGGGCGCCGAGCAACCCATCGAGGGCGAGGAACCCATCGACTCGGTGGTGGGCCGACGTTCGATCATCATCTGCTGCGGTTCGGGGGGCGTGGGCAAGACCACCACGGCGGCGGCCTTCGCCCTCCAGGCGGCACGGCTCGGCCGTTCGGTGTGCGTCGTCACCATCGACCCCGCCCGTCGTCTGGCCAACGCCCTCGGGCTCGATTCGCTCACCAACCGACCGACCGTCATCGAAGGACCGTGGCCCGGTGAGCTACACGCCCTCATGCTCGATCCCAAAGGGACATTCGACGACCTGGTGCAGCGATACTCCGACAGCGACGAGCAGGCCGAGGACATCAAGGTCAACCGGATCTACGCCAACCTCACGGGGACTCTGTCGGGAACCCAGGAGTACATGGCCGCCGAAAAGCTCTACGAGCTGGTCGAGGAGGGCGGCTTCGACCTGGTGGTGGTGGACACCCCCCCCACCCGTAACGCCCTGGACTTCCTCGACGCTCCGGGTCGCTTGACCCAGTTCCTGGAGAACCGGATCTTTCAGGCTCTGATGAAGCCGACCCGGATCGGGCTCAAGTTCATGGGGGTAGCCGCCCAGGCCCTCCTCCGCACCATCTCCCGGGTGGCCGGTGCGGACATCGTCCGGGACGCGGTGAACTTCTTTCAGGCCTTCGAGGGCATGGAGGAGGGATTCCGGGTCCGGGCCGCGCGAGTGCGGGATCTCCTGGCTGACCCGGGCACCGCCTTCGTACTGGTGGCCTCTCCCCGTCCCGACTCGGTCGACGAAGCCGTCCATTTCGCCGGCAAGTTGGCCGAGTCCAATATGACGGTGACCGCCCTGGTGGTCAACAGGGTTCACCCCCGATTCGCCGACGACGACCAGATCGACGCGCTTCCGTCCCTGACCGAAGACCAAGAGGGCTCACCCCTGGCCCAGTTGATCGACAACCTGCGCGGCTACACGGCCGCTTCGGACCGCGAGGAGCAGGCCTACACCGACCTGGTGGCCAAGGTGGCTCCGGCGCCGGTCTACCGGGTCCCTCTGCTCAACACCGACGTCCACGATCTGGTCGGCCTGGGGACGGTGGCCGACCTCCTGTTCGCCGGCCCCGGCGTGGCCGAACCAACCGGGTCGGAACGGCCCAGGGCTCCCACCGGAGGGTCTCCCGGAGGGAGCTAACCTGGCCCGGTGCGCACCGTTCTCGTGGCCAGCGACGCCCCCTCGGTGAGGGCTGAGGTCATCGCCATCGCGCAGACGCCGGACATCGCCGTCCTCGAGGCACGATCCGGGCCGGCCGTGATGGCCACCGTCGCCGAGGCGGAGCCTGACCTGGTGGTGGTGGACCTCCAGATGGGAAACATGGGAGGCATGGCGGTATGTCTCGAGCTCCGTCTCGAAGCCTCCTACGGCAAGCTCGGCCACATTCCGGTGCTCATGCTCCTCGACCGCCGTCCGGACGTGTTTCTGGCTCGGCGCTCCGGGGCAGAAGGGTGGGTGGTCAAGCCACTCGATCCCATCCGACTACGCCGGGCCGTTACCGCGCTTCTCGACGGAGGCACTTACTACGACGAGTCCTACCAACCCCTCTCCGTCGTGTCCACGCCCGTCCACGTCGGTACCTGACGGCCCAAGGGCGGCCCGCGTCCGTGTCCGTTTTCCGACGTAAGGACGAGGGCGAAGAGGAGTCTGGCTCATCGGGGCGAGGCTCAGGCATCGCCCGGCGGCGGCGCACCGGAGGTGAGGGCCACGCCCGCTCCCGAGCGGGTGAAGGCGGCGCTGATGCCCAGGAGCAGTTCATCATCGACGCCCTTCACGATCTTCACGACACGGTCGTGCGCGAGGTGATGACGCCACGCGTCGACGTGGTGGCCCTCACCATCCCCCTGACCGTCGACGCCGTGAGTCGTGCCGTGCGCGAGTCGGGGCACAGCTGCTTCCCTGTATGCGGCGACGATCTCGACGATCTCATCGGCGTCCTGTTCGTCAACGACCTCTTCCGAGCCGGATGGAAGGTCGGAGGCAGCGATGACAATGGCAGCGAAACGATCGAGTCGATACCGGCCGGCGGAAACGCCCCGGTGCTGGTCAGAAGTCCGACCCGTCCCGCCCCCGACCCCATCGACATCTCGCGGCGACTCCGCCAGCCTTTTCTGGTGCCGGAATCCGGGCTGGTGCTCGAAGTGTTGGCCCAGATGCGCCGCCAGCGTCGTGCCTTCGCCGTCGTCGTCGACGAACACGGCGGGGTGGAGGGCGTCCTGACCGTCAAGGACCTGCTCGGCGCCCTGGTGGGGGATCTGCCCGACGAGTTCGATCCGGATGACGAACCCGAAGCGGTGCGAGTCGACGGGAGCCGATGGCTGCTGGATGGCCGGATGAGCGTGGACGACGTGAGAGACCGGCTCGACATCAATGTGCCTGAAGGCGAATACGTGACTCTCGGAGGATTCCTCTTCGACGCCTTCGGCCACATTCCCAAGGAGGGGGAGACACTGGAGGCTGAAGATTGGGAGTGGCGCATCACCGAGATGGACAAGCGTCGTATCGCCAAGGTGGTGGCCAAACGAATCCGATTGCCACAGGTTGAGCCGGGGGGCGACGAGGATGAAAGCAGCGGCAACGGATGACCAGGCCAGGCCCGGTCCGGCCCGGTCCGGTCCGGTCCGCTGAGCCCGGGCTTCAGCCCCTGCGGAAATCGACCGGATGGCGGTCCGATAGAGTCTCGCTGGTCAGGGTCGGTGAGTTCCCGGTTCCTACGACGGGCTGTGGCGCAGTTTGGTTAGCGCGCTGCGTTCGGGACGCAGAGGTCCCCGGTTCAAATCCGGGCAGCCCGACCAACTAAGCATGTATCAACTAAAATAGGGGTAGAGGGTTAGTCCGTTAACACAGCAGATATTTATTGGTCGGACTACGATAATCACTGTTAAACCCCTGGTTGTACCGTTCTTAAGGTCTTTTCTCCTCCGTATGCCTGCGAGACCATTTCTTCATAAGAAGAGCAATGTACCAGTGACTAGAATTACCAATGAAGACTATCTATCTCATCGTCACTCGTGAAGTTGGTCCTCACCACGTGGCGTTGGACCGAAGGGGTTCGCTGGATCAGGCATCTCGGAGCTCCCCAGCGTCATGTGGCGGATGAGCGGCGGCGGCAGAAACCCACCTCTTACTCGAAGCGATGAGTGCTCAGCCCCTTTAGGGTCAAGCTCCTCGACGACATCGGGTGGTGCGACGTCCTGCACGGCTGCAGCCAACCGCCTCGAACGAGACCGGAGAGACAACATTTCCTCATATCGCTCATCGTCTCCCTTCAGGCCTGAGACAAGCGCTGAGTGGGCGATGAAAGCTGCGCCAACAAACATGACCAACAGTGACAACGCTTCCAGCGGGCCGTAAGCACCCGAGGTGCGCAAGGTGTCTCCGAAAAGGGCAATGCCGATGGCAATGCTGGCCAAGGGATCCACAAGTACAAGTGCGGTCTGAGAGGAGGCGATGGGCCCGGCGTGGTAGGCGTTCTGCGTCAGAAACAGGGAGCCCACTCCGCACACCACGAGTGCGTACGTCTGCCAATGGCCGAACATCTGCGTCCAGTCGATTGCCACATAGTCGCCTACTGTCTTTATCAGCGAAGCCGTAAAGGCAAACCCGACGGCTCCTGCCGCACCGAACATAGCGGCACGCCACCAACGTGGCCCTCGCAGGGCCAATCCCACCATCACGACCATCGTTCCTCCGCAAACCGAGGCCGTCACTATCCACTCCGGCGTCGTCGGCACGAGATTGCCGCCGCCTGGTTCTGCGAAGACCAGAAAGCCGGCCAAGCCACCGGCGGCGGCTAAGCACGCCAACCATTCCGAGAGACCAATGCGAAATCGAAACCATGTAGCCAGCAGAAGAGCGAGAAACACCAATTCGGCCGTGAGAATCGGTTGTACCTGACTCAGGCTGCCAAGATGTAAGGCGACCGCCTGTAGGAGAAACGACGCCACAATGATTCCCAGGCCCAGTAGCCAGATCCCCCGCTTCAGGGCATGGGCCAGCAAACTGAGTCGTAGGGTGGCGTCTTCTGGAGCGCTCTCAATACCCATACGCTCGAAAATGCTGCTCAGCGCATTGGCCAACGCGCAGACGCTGGCGAGGACATACACCATCAGATGTGGGGTCCCGTCCGCATGTGGCAGCTTCTGTTGAAACCTCGGGAGCCGCTCCCTAAATAGTGGGCCACTCGTTGGTTCGGCTGGTCGAGCATCGATGTTCGACGAATCGGGAACGGGATCCGTCCGAAATCAAGGTAGTTCACGCGTCCCTGGTCATCATCCGCCATGCCCCGATGGCGGTCCAGAACACGATCCAGCCCACGATCACCAGGGACGCCACCAAGGTCGACTCCGGTATCAGCAGATTTCTACCGAGTCCGCCGCCGCCGGGGCCACCGCCACCTCCGAACGGTGTCGGCAGCCCTCCTGGCTCGATGTGGACCATGGCCACGCCGGCGATCGCCCGCTCAACGTTGATCAGGTGCGAGACCACGTGGCGGCTGAAGATCGGTGTGAGGATCAGCTCGAGCAGGACAAGGAGGATCACCGGGACCGTCCGCTGTCCCATCAAGGAAGCCAGTCCGAGGCCGACGATGAACCCGATAATCGCTTCGAGTGCGATCCACAGGCCGACATCGATCATGACAGAGGTCGGCGGGACCAAGAAGTTGGTGCTGTAGTCGGCATAGTCCTGATTGGCGATGTTGACGGCGAAGGCTCGGATCTGCGCCTTCGTGTAGGTGGGCACAGTGACCACGCCGCCCGGCGTCTTGATGGTGGCACCCGGCGGAGGACCGCTCGTCTGACCGTTTCCACAGGACACGTTCGGCGGGGGGTTCGGGCCGTTGTAGTTGAAGTTGCAGATGACCTCATCGGCATGGGCGGCAGCCCAGTTGTCCAGGGCGGGGCGGGAGAGCGCATGGGGCACGTTGACCCCGTCATAGTTGAGCTGTGTCGGAGCGGCGAATACGCAGACCGCGCAGACGATGGTGTACCCGATCGCCACCATGGCGATGACGATGGCCAGTCCAGCGGGAATCCGGGCCAGATAGAGGGCCAGACGGGACCGGCCGGTGATCACCAGGTGGCGGAACATCCCCTCGGTGAGGTCGACCGAACCGGCCGTGCAGCCGACCACGGCCGCCACGATGAACCCGAAGACGTACATGAACCCCGTCACCAGGGTGGTGAAGATGCTGTAGCCGCCGGCTGGGCCGTAGGACCTGGGGGCCACCGCATGGGAGATGAGGCGCACGCCGAGAAAGACCACCGGGATGCCGATGTTGACGGCAATGAGGGCGATCATGAGACCCCGCCGCTTGCGCAGCTCCATGAAGCGCGTGGTGACCATGCCCCACGTCGGGATCCATGAGCCCCGGTGATCTCCCGGCGCTTGTGCTCGGACCGGGGCGGGGGCCGGACCCGATGCTGATGCGTCGAGGTTGGTTGTCGTCGTCATTCTGAGTCTCCCAATCGGCTGGTCACAGAGAGGAACCACTGCTCGAGCGAGGCCTGGATGTGCTGGAGGCGGTAAATCGAAATCCCGCCCTCCACCAGCAGACGGGCGATCTCGGCGATGGCATCGCGCCCCGTCCCCTCCGGCAGCGAGATTGCGAGCCCGTCCGGCCCGACCTGGACGCGGTCACCGAGGGCCGACCCTTGGAGCAACGTGCCGGCCTGCTCGGGGTTCGAACACTCGACCTGGACTTCGAAGGAAGATCCGGCGAGCAGCTGGGAGATCGAACCCTGCCGGATCACCCTGCCCCGGTCGACGATGGCCACCGCATCGCAGGTGCGCTCGACCTCGTCGAGGAGATGAGACGACAACACGACGGTGCGACCTTCGGCCACGAGCGACTTGATCATGTCGCGCATGTCGAGCATTCCGGCCGGGTCGAGTCCGTTCATGGGCTCGTCGAGAATCAACAACTGGGGGTCCCCCAGGAGGCAAGCGGCCACGCCAAGGCGCTGGCGCATGCCCATGGAGTACTTCGTCACCTTGTCGTCGGCCCGATGGAGGATGCCGACACGCTCGAGTGAAGGTTCGATTCGGTGCTTGGCCGCCGGCTCACGCGCCGCGGCAAGTATCCGCAGGTTCTGGCGACCGGTCAGGTGGGCATGGAAGCGGGGCTCGTCCACGATGGCCCCGACCCGAGCCAATGCCCGGTCACGGTGGCGGGGGACGACGTGACCGAGAAGTTGCATGGTGCCGGTGTCAGCATGCGTGAGTCCCAGTAGGACCCGGATCAGGGTTGTCTTCCCTGCTCCATTGGGTCCGAGGTAGCCGAAAGCGCAACCGCGGGGAACCAGGAGTTCGACGTCGTTGACCGCGACGTTCTCTCCGAACCGCTTGGTGAGCCCATGGGTCTCGACGGCCCACTGGCTTTCCGAGTCGGTGCGGGGCCTCGAACCCGCATCCATCGTGGTGCTCATCGGGGATATCCGTATCTGACCATGGCCCCAGGGTAAGACAGTCCGGCCGCGGAAGTAATGCGGGTAACGGGTGGTTCGAGGTGGGGGTATCCCCCGATCGGGGCCAGTGCCCCTTTCCGAGGACTGGATAACAGCGCCGACGGCTAAGACTCCAAAGGGTCCTCGTCGTGCCGGGTCGGTGGCAGTCGATATCCACCGCTGAGCGGGCGTTTGGGGAGGACCCTCATGCTGCCACCAGGTCCGGGTGGTACGGCAACCCGTCGTGGAGACGTGGTTTCCTACCACGCCGGTGGAATACGGCAGGTACATCAACACGATCCAGCCCCAATGGTGCGACCACGACGAACCGGATTACGCGCTAGCGCCCCAGCGAGGCACCGGGGGGGTTAACCCCAGCCCGAAGAGGCCGACTAGCTGTATTCCGATCGACCGGTTTCTGCAATACCGTGACCAGTGATGATCACTGCACACTCACTCACCAAGCGGTACGGCGACGCCACTGCCGTGGACGATCTGACCTTCGAGGTCCCCTCCGGTGAGGTCACCGGGTTTCTCGGGCCGAACGGATCGGGGAAATCGACGACGATGCGAATGATCATGGGACTCGACCTCCCCGATTCGGGATCGGCGCTGATCGACGGCAAGCGCTACTGCGAGCTGGACTGGCCCCTTCGTGAGGTCGGCGCCCTGCTCGACGCCAAGGCGTTCCACCCGGCTCGCACCGCCCGAAACCACCTCCGGTGGCTGGCCCTGGCCAACGACATCCCGGCCGAACGGGTCGACGAGGTCCTCGACCAGGTCGGTCTCACCTCGGTGGCCAAGCGGCGCGTCGGGAAGTTCTCCCTCGGCATGACCCAGCGCCTGGGCATCGCCGCGGCGTTGCTGGGCGATCCCGCCGTCCTGCTCTTCGACGAGCCGGTCAACGGGCTCGATCCGGAGGGCATCCGTTGGGTCCGCCACTTCCTGCGGGACCTGGCCGGACAGGGGCGGACGGTGCTCGTGTCGAGCCATCTCATCAGCGAGATGTCGCTGACCGCCGACCGGCTGGTGGTGATCGGTCGGGGACGCCTCATCGCCGAGACGAGCGTGGCCGACTTCGTCGCCCGCAGCGGGGGCGGCGCGGTGCGCCTGGTCACGCCGGATGTGGACACATTCACGGTCACCCTGACCGGGGCCGGGGCCACGGTGGTGTCCGACGACGGAGCGCTGAAGGTCGGGGGCCTGGCCTCCCCGCAGATCGGCGACCTGGCCGCCCGCGACGGGCTCCGGATTTACGAGTTGACTCCTGTGACCGCATCCCTGGAGGACGCCTTCATGGAGCTGACCCACGACGAGGTGGAGTACCGCCCATCGACGATGCCGGGCGATTTCGCCGCCGAACGAGGAGCGTGACGATGACCACGGAGATCCTGCAGGACGTCCCGAGGGGTCACTACCGCCCGAAGCACATCGCGCGGTCCGAGTTGGCCAAGATCGTGACCCTGCGATCGACAGCCATCACGGTCGGCCTCACCGTCGTGGCCTGCCTCCTGGTGACGGGACTGGTGACCCATGGCGCCCTGCATCGCGGACCCGACTTCTACCAGGGCTTCGATCCGACCCAGCAGTCCCTCACCGGCATGATCACCGTCGCCTTGGCCGGCGGCGTCTTCGGGGCGCTACTGATCACGGGCGAGTACTCGAGCGGGACCATCCGCACCACCCTGGCCGCCGTACCGAGGCGAGCGCTACTGCTGGCCACCAAACTCGGCCTCACCACCGTGCTCACTATGGTCTTCTGCGTGGTACTGAGCTTCCTCTCGTTCTTCCTCGGGCAGGCCATCCTCTCCAGCGGCGGGGCACCCACCGCCACCCTGGCATCGTCGGGTGCCGCCCGGGCGGTGACCCTGACCGGTCTGTTCATCGGTCTTATCGCGCTCATGTCCTTCGGGTTCGGGCTGATCTTCCGTAGCACCGCCGCAGCGATCGCCGCCTTCGCCGGGGTGATTTTCGTCCTCCCTCTGGTGATGCACAGCATCTCCGA
The DNA here is from genome assembly GCA_963727955.1 of uncultured Acidimicrobiaceae bacterium. GTDB lineage: Bacteria > Actinomycetota > Acidimicrobiia > Acidimicrobiales > RAAP-2 > Bog-756. The sequence goes on along the minus strand of CAVSII010000005.1, from coordinate 322,083 downwards.
GTCGACTGTCCGCCTTCTTCCGACCAACATCCTGATCAACTCGATCATGCCGACCGTGAATCAGGGACAGGGTGGACCCTTCCCTCCGCTCTCTCCGGTCGTAGGGTTGGTCCTGATGGTCCTATACACCGCAGTCGCCCTCGCTGTTGGAGCCGTGCTCTTCGTGAGGCGCGACGCTTGAGCGACCCAAACACAGAGGTCGGCTGGGTGCAGATCCGGATCCCCGAGGAGCGGGCCGAGCAGGCCAGACGTCTGGTCCAGATCGTCCTGCGCGAACCGTTCCAGAAGCGCAGCTGGGCAGAGCTGGGGTACTTCCTGGCCGCCTCGGCGCTGGCCGGGGGCGCGGTCATCGTGCTCGGTGCCATCGGCTTGGTAGGCCTGGTCCTTACCGTCGTCCTCGTGGGGGTGTTCATCCTGGGCGGCGGACTGCGGATCGCCCGGGGTCTCGGTCGCTGGCAGCGGACGCTGGCCTGGGCCACCTTGGGCGAGGAAATTTCCGAGCCCGAGCCGTTCAGCCCGGCCCCCGGGGTTTTCCGGTGGCTGCGAGCCGCCCTGGGCGACGGTGCGGCGTGGCGGTCGGTGCTCTACTTCGCGGCCAAGGTCCCGCTGACCCTGTTTGGGGTGTGGTTCGCCCTCAGCCTCTGGGTCGAGGCGGTCCTCGGGATCGCGTCGCCGGTCCTCGGCGGTGGGGGTACCGCTCGGTTCGGCCTGCTCGGCCACGCCGTCGGAACGGCCGGGGCCCCTAATGGGCCACCGGGCCTCAGCGCCCACGTCACCGAGTTCGCCGTCGGCGTCCTCTTCCTCTTCCTCGCTCCGTGGACCATGCGGTTCGTCGTCTACGTCGACCGCCGCATCATGCACCTCCTGCTCGGACCGAACGCCACCTCGTCCCGTGTCCGGAGTCTCGAGGTGTCGAGGACAAAGACGCTCGACGCGGCCACGAGCACCCTTCAGCGGATCGAGCGCAACCTGCATGACGGTACCCAGGCCCAGCTGGTGGCCCTAGCCATGCGCCTCGGGCAGGCCAAGGAGCGGCTGGAGAACATCGACGTCGAACCCGAGGAAGCCGTCGATCTGCAGGTCATCCGACGTCTGGTGGACGAAGCCCATCGGGGAGCGAAAGAGGCGATAACGGACCTGCGGGACCTGGCCCGCGGCATCCACCCGCCGGCCCTCGACACCGGATTGGAGAACGCGCTCGCCACGCTGGCCGCCCGGTCGACGATCCAGACCGACGTACACGTGTCCATCCACTCCCGACCGAGCCCGGCCATCGAGGCGATCTGCTACTTCTGTGCGGCCGAGCTGCTGTCCAACGTGGCCCAACATGCCGAGGCATCCCGGGCGTCGTTGAGTTGCGCCCAACATGGACCGTGGCTGCGGATCGTCGTGCGCGACGACGGACGCGGTGGGGCCACCGTCAACCGGATCGGTTCGTTGTCGAGCGGCCTGGCCGGCCTGGCCGACCGGGTCAGTGCGGTCGACGGGCATCTGGCCATTGCCAGCCCCTCCGGCGGCCCGACCGTCGTCACCGTGGACCTCCCCACGTCGGCGTGACCGTGGCCGACGATGACGCCATCCGGGTGGTGATCGCCGAGGATTCCGCCATCCTGCGAGACGGACTGCACCAGCTCCTGTCCGACCGAGGATTCGCTGTGGTCCGGGCGGTGGGCGATGCCGTGGGCCTCGAGCAGGCGGTCGCCGAGGACCCACCCGATGTGGCCGTGGTCGACATTCGGATGCCGCCGACGTTCACGGACGAGGGCCTTCGGTCCGCCATCCGGCTGCGCGCTGACTACCCCGAGGTGGGGATCCTGGTGTTCTCACAATACGTGGAGACGCGATTCGCCGCCGAGCTGCTGGGCGGTGGCGCCGCCGGCGTTGGCTACCTATTGAAGGACCGGGTGGCCGACGTCGCCGATTTCGTCGAGGCGCTGATTCGGGTGGCGTCAGGGGGGACCGCTCTCGATCCGGAAGTCGTCACCCAACTGATGGGAGCTTCCCGACGCAAGGACGCTCTGTCCGATCTCAGTACCCGCGAGCAACAGGTCCTGACGCTGATGGCGGAAGGTCGCACGAACTCCGCTATCGCATCCAGTCTCGTCGTTTCGGAAGGGGCGGTGGAGAAGCACATCGCCAACATCTTTTCCAAGCTGAACCTGCCCGCATCGTCAACCGACCACCGGCGGGTCCTGGCCGTGCTGCGCTATCTCGAGGGATGACTTGGAGGGGAAAGCGAAACCCGGGGAGGTCGCCACAAGAGTTGCAGGCCCGCCCCGCGCCGTATGCCACCCGCCTGCGTGAATGGCAATGGCATCGGCGCCGAAAAGCAGGGCACGGTGTCTGGACCGGGTCGGGATGTCACCCGAATGGTGGCGGCAGGGCAGCCCCAGCGTGGGGGGCGAATATTCGCCTGTTGGGTGCGACCAAGGGCATCGGGAACAGATCGCATGAGCTCCTATCGACGCGGCTTGTGCCGTATGTCGCCTAGCTCCCGGCAGGTAAGTATGGCCGTAGGACCAGCTCACAGGGGAAAAGCCACGGCTGAAAGTTTCGGCCGCCGCTACGGCAAGCGCCGGAGCCTCGCCACCTCGACATCGCCTGTGCCGATCGGGGTTCCCGGCGAACAGCCGATGCTCTGTGAAAGCCTCAGTGTCCGTGGCTGTCTACGACGACGTTGCCGAGTGCTATGACGCCTCGAGGGGCGGCGAACAGCGGGGGGCCGACTTCGCCGAGCAACTCGACGCCCGACTTCCCGCCGGCGAGGGTCCGATACTCGAGGTGGGCGTGGGGACCGGTGTCATCTCTCTGGGATTGGCCCGCCACGGTCGGTCGGTGATCGGCGTTGACATTGCGTCAGCCATGTTGGCCCGTGCCCACAGCCGACTGGGCTCGGTCCTCGTCAGAGGTGACGCCAGACGGCTGCCGTTTGGCGATGGATCGGTACCGCACGCCGTTTCAGTGTGGGTCGCCCATGCCGTCGATCCGCCCGAGGCACTGTTCGCCGAGGTATTCCGCGTCCTGCGGCCGGATGGCCGCTACCTGGTCTGTCCCACTAATCGAATCCCGGAAGGCGACCCGGTCAAACCGATTCTCGACGCCATGTTCGCAAGGGCCAGCCGACTTCACCCGACATGGAGTCAGAACCCGGTCAGCGCGGCCGACATCATGGCGTGGGCGACGGAGGCCGGTTTCGGGGGTCATGTCGAGACCTTTGAGTCCAGGCCATGGGAGACCTCCGCGGACGATCTGATCGATTCCATAAATGGCCGGGTGTGGCCGGCATTGCAGGGACTGGATGCACAAACTCTTCAGGCAGTTACCGAACCGGCCGTCGAGGCCATTCGCTCTCTACCCGAGGGACCCATCGCCCAACATGCCACGGTGGACATTGCCGTGCTCTCCGTTTCGCCCTAGTTGGTCACGAGCTCTAACGACGAAGTTTCGCCTCCTCATCTGCTCCCGAGTTTGGCGTCGATGGCATCGATGCGATCGGCGAGGTCCTTGATGCCACCGGCCGTATGGATATCCAGTCGATCGAGAATCTGCACGGCATCGTCGTAGGTGTGCTGCGATCGGACGTCGCTGGCCTCACTCTGGACATTTTGCCCAACCATGATGACGGACAGCAGCACCAACTGGAGGAACGTCTGTGCTATCCAGGCGATGATTCCCTCACCACCGGGCCTGAGCGCTGGTCGGAGGCCGATGAAGGCGATGATTGCGAACAAGTAGGCACACCACATCGACCCGACCAGGTTGGTGAGGAATACGGCAATTTTGGCGTTCACGCCGTCCGCCCTCATGACTTCGCCTCGCAACCCACGGATACTGATTGCCCTACCGATGATGTGATGGGCCTTTACGGGGCCCTGTATCTGACCAGTGCTCATCCTGCGCTCCTTGATCGGCGAACTTCGAGCATGACACCGACCCCGCCGCCGAGGGTGACCTGGAGCGTTTTCGAGGCTGGTTCCGACTCGCTCAGCCATGAGCCCGGGATGCGAGTTCCTCGGAGTCGAGGTATCAGTGCCCCGGCACGAAGAGCCGACCGACCATGGGGTCCCGAGAGGATGGCGGGCGTGACGGTCGGGCGAAACCATAGGATCCCGAGGGACAAAGGAGGTCCGTCATGGACATGGAGTACCGACGCCTGGGGAAGTCCGGCCTGAAAGTGAGTGTGCTGTCGTTCGGCTCATGGGTCACCTTCGGACCGCAACTGTCCGGAGGCCTGGCCGAGGACTGTCTGGCCGCGGCCTACGACTCCGGAGTCAACTTCTTCGACAACGCCGAGGCGTACTCGGCCGGCGAGTCCGAACGGATCATGGGGGAGGCCATCGCTGCCCTCGGATGGCCCCGCCGCAGCTACGTGCTGTCGACCAAGCTGTTCTGGGGGATCCACCCCGACGTCAACATGCGCAACACCCTCAATCGAAAGTATCTCCTTCAGGCCATCGACGGTTCGCTGGAGCGCTTCGGGCTCGATTTCGTCGACCTGGTCTACTGCCACCGTCCCGATCCGGAGACGCCCATCGAAGAGACCGTGTGGGCTCTGTCGGACATCATCAACCAGGGAAAGGCCCTCTACTGGGGCACGTCTGAATGGTCGGCGGAGGCCATACGTGAGGCATGGGACATCGCCGAGCGTCACAATTTGCACAAGCCGGTAGTGGAGCAGCCCCAGTACAACCTGTTGTGGAGGGATCGCGTCGAAAAGGAGTACGCGCCCCTCTACGACGGGATCGGCCTGGGGCTGACCACTTGGAGCCCGCTGAGTTCTGGGCTGCTCTCCGGTAAATACCTGGACGGGGTGCCCGACGGATCACGAGCCACGCTTCCCGGCTATGAGTGGCTGCGCAACCTCCTGACCGATCCGGCCCGGAACGCCACCGTGCGTTCATTGGAGGCGATCGCCAAGGAAGTGGACTGCACCCTGGCTCAGCTGGCCATCGCCTGGTGTGCCAAGAATCCGCACGTGTCGTCGGTAATCACCGGGGCGAGCCGCGTGGAACAGGTGCACGAGAATCTGGCCGCATTGGACGTCCTGCCCCGACTGACCGAGGACGTAATGGGCCGCATCGAGGCGGCCACGGCCTGAACGGCCCCTCGGTCAGGCCGTCTCCGCCGGTCCTCCCGACCGGTCGGGAACACCAAGGTCGGTGGGCTGTCCCCGGGCGTGGGTCGGGTGACGACCGAGTCCCGCCGCTTCGATCACCCGGCGGTTGACCGAACGGGCCAGATAGAGCGAGAAGATGGCCGCCGGGATCTCGACCAGCGCGGCGAGGATGACGGCTTCTATGAGCTGACTTCGGTTCCCCGACGTGGTGATGTCGAACCAGGCGTCGACGAACAGGAGCGTGGCCGTGGCCGTAGCCGGGAGCTGAACACGGGGATCGACGCGGAACGCCATGTAGGCAGTTCGGGTGATAGCGAAGACCAGAAGGAGGTCGAAGCCCACCCACGCGGCCCGGTAGTGAAGGTCGAACTGGCGGCGGGGCAGGGTCACAGCCAGGAGGCCGATCCAGGGCAGCAAGATGACGGCGGCGGCCGCGTACAACCAGGCCAACCAGTGGGCCCGACGACGCACCTCCGGCGGTGGTCCATCCAGCTGTCCGGCACCCTGTACCGGTTGTCCAGCTTCTTCGCCGTCCATCGGGCGCCAGCCTAGAGTCGTGGCCCCGCCCACCAGCCGCGCCAGTGCCTCAGGTGGGGACGGCGCGGCCCCTGCGGGTCTCGTCGAGCACCGCACTCCGCTCCAATGCTGCCCTCTGCAGCGCGACCTGCGTGGATGTTCCGAGCACGGTGGGCACCCGATGCCAACTCCCGCCCGCGTCGAGCGACCACGAGTGGGTGTCGTCGGACAAATTGAGCTCGAGTATCTGCTCGAGCTGGGACACGGCTTCAGAATCGGTCACCGGGATCATGGCTTCGACCCGACGGTCCAAGTTCCGGCGGCGCAGATCGGCGGACCCGATGTAATAGGTGGCCGGTCGGCCGACGGCTCCCCCGAAGCGGAGGATCCGGGAGTGCTCGAGGAACCGTCCGACAATGGATCGGACGTGGATGGTCTCGGATAGGCCCGGCATTCCCGGTCGCAGGCAGCAGATGCCGCGGATGATGAGGTCTATGGGGACGCCTGCCTGCGACGCCCGGTACAGGGCGTCCATAATGGCCACATCATCGAGACCGTTCACCTTGATGGCAATGCGGCCGTCAGGGCCGGCCTTGGCTTCGGTATCGATGCACTCCACGACCCGGTCGCGGATCCCCCCCGGCGAGGTGACCAGCTCCTGATAGTGCGGCGGTTGGCTGAAGCCGGTGATGTAGTTGAAGAAGCGGGTCACATCGGCCCCGAGAGCGGGGCGCGACGACAGGATGCCCAGATCCTCGTACATGCGGGCCGTCTTCGGGTTGTAGTTGCCCGTGCCCACGTGGCAGTAGAGCCGCACCGCAGCCCCCTCTTGCCGCACCACGAGAGTGGTCTTGGCATGGGTCTTGAGCCCCATCAGCCCGTAGATGACGTGGGCTCCCGCCTCCTCGAGGGCACGGGCCCAACCGATGTTGGCCTCCTCGTCGAAGCGGGCGGTCACCTCGACCAGAACCGCCACCTGTTTGCCGTGTTCTGCCGCCCGCACAAGGGCTGCCACCACCGGGCTGTCACCGGATGTCCGGTACAGACATTGCTTGATGGCCAGCACGTGGGGATCGTCTGCCGCCTGGTTGATCAGCTCCTCGACAGACGCAGAGAAGGAGTCATAGGGATGATGGACGAGGACGTCCTGATGGTCGAGGACCGAGAATATGCTCACCCCCTCCTCCCTCTCCACGGAGGCGAAGGCAGGAGGAATCAGTGGGGTCCACGGGGGATCGTGCAACTCCGGGCGGTCGAGGGCGTGAATAGCCCACAGGCATTCGAGACCTAGCGGACCCGAGAACCGGTAGACGTCGTTGGGACCCAGACCCAACTCATCGGTGAGACGCTCGACCGGACCCTCCGACGTCCTCGAGTCGATCTCCAGCCGGACGACAGGCAGGAACCGACGACGCCGGAGCTCCTCTTGGAGAGCCAGCAGGAGGTCGTCGGCGGCGTCGTCGTCGAGGGCCAGGTCGGCGTCGCGGGTCACCCTGAAGATGCAGGGAGCACCGACATCCATGCCCGGGAAGAGCTCGTCGATGAATGCGACCAGAATCTGTTCGAGCGGGACGAAGCGCTGACCGCCACTGAGGGGAAGGAGCCGCGACACGTTGGGCGGCACCTTGACACGGGCGAAACGGGAAGCGTTGTCTTTCCGGCTGCGGACTTCGACACCGACATTGAGCGAGAGGTTGGAGATGTAGGGAAACGGGTGGCTGGGATCGACAGTCAGAGGCGTGACCACCGGCAGGATCAATCTGTCAAAGACCTCGTGCAGTTCGGTCCGGTCCCTCGGACCTAACGATTCCCAATTGGACAGCTCGATCCCTTCGGCGTTGAGGGCCGGTACCAGCTCGTCCAGGAGAAGGGTCTCCTGCCGGCGCACCATGCGCTCCAACGACGCTCGCACGTCACGGAGGAGCTGGTCGGGGGTGCTGCCGTTGAGGGCCAGGCTTTTGATGCCGGCTACGACCTGCCTTCTCAGCCCGGCCACCTGGACCTGAAAGAACTCGTCGATCCTCTCGCTGAACAGGACAAGGAACTTCACCCGCTCCAGCAGGGGAATGTCCCGGTCAGCCACCAGATCGAGCAGCCGGTCATTGAAGTCGAGGTCAGAGAGCTGCCGGGCGAAGAACCGGTGGTCCGGGGCGGACCCGACTTCGTCTCTCGGACCTCGCCCCGCTTCGATGCTCATCGGGCAACGATAGCAACCGAGTCCAAACGGCTGACCGGTTCGGGCCCGATCGGGAAGGTCCGGCCATCACCCCGTCCCCAGGCCGGTGGGTAGTCAGCAGTCCGGCTGCCGTCCGCCGGGCCTCATTCGACAAAGATGGGGCCCGCCCCGAAACGAAAGGCCGCCCTGGTGAGCACCGAACGAACGATCGACGTCATTGTGGAGATCCCGCGGGGAAGCCGTAACAAATACGAGTACGACCACGAGCGCCACATCATCAGGCTCGACCGACGCCTCTTCTCCGCCACCTTCTACCCCGCCGACTACGGGTTCGTGCCCGACACCCTGGCCGAAGACGGGGACCCGCTCGACGCCCTGGTCCTACTGGACGAGCCCACGTTCCCCGGATGCCTGGTCGAGAGCCGCCCCGTCGGCGTGTTCCGGATGAGCGATGAGAAGGGCCCCGATTCCAAGATCATCGCCGTGGCTGTCGGCGACCCGATGTGGGAAGGGGTGAATGACATCGATGCACTCCCGCCCCACCTGACCCTGGAGATTCCCCATTTTTTCGAGGTCTACAAGGATCTCGAACCGGGTAAGGCGACAGAAGTCGGGGGCTTCGACGGCGTGGCCGCGGCGTGGGAGGAGATCGACCGCTCGACGGCGCGGGCACGGAGCACCGACTCCTGATCAGCCCAGGACTTTCGCCTTTTCGGAGGCGAACTCCTCATCCGTTAGGGCCCCCGAAGAGTGGAGATCGGCCAACTGCTTGAGTTGGGAGATGCGGTCACTGGCGTTGTCGGCCGAGGCTGCCGCAGGAGCCGGTGCCGGTGCAGCCGGCGGAGGTGCCTGGGCTCCCGCCGACTGCTGCGCCATGGCCTTGTTGGATCCAGCCTTGGCTCCCATGTAAGCCACGCCCCCGACGGCGGCGGCCCGAAGGAGCGGTCGTCTGCGCATAAACGGCATGGGGTCCTCAGTCCCCTTCGGCGTCGAGATCGATGCCGAGGGCGAAGGCGATCTCGGCGGCGGCGGAAACGATCCGGATGTTTCCCACCGTCGGATTGAGGGCGACCAGAAGTCCCAGGATCTCCTCGGGTGTCACACCTGAATCGAGCGCCCACGCAACCTGAAACACATAGGATGCCGGAGCGGCGTCGGCGGCGATCAGGGCAGCGATGTTGGCCAACGCGTAGGTCTTGGGATCGAGGCCCGACGCCTCCAGATTGTCCAGGCGAGCCTTAAACAAACCTTCGAGCGCGTTCGTGTCGTGCTGAGCGACACCGGCAAAGACGTCACTGGTACCGGCGGAGACAGCCATAATTACTCCTCATTTCGTGGATCCTCTGATGGTTCGCGGCTATGAGACGAAGCCGACTTCACCCCGGCACCGGCCGAGGTGAAACTGTAATGACCCTATCCGATCTCGCCCTGACATCACAGGTGGCCACCCCATCTGAATCAGGGCCGGGAAGGTGATCTTCAAGCCCTCTCGTCGGATCGATCGAATCCGAGGAGGCCGAGGACAGTTGCCGCAGCCCGCTGGATGTTGGCCCCCGACGCCTTGAGCCCGGTCACCGCCGCCTCGCCGCCGCCGGCCCAGATGGCGACGTAGCCGAAGCTGTACAGCCCGGTGTCGACGCCCAGCCTGCGGCACACGACATAGGCTGCCGATTCCGCTTCCAGTTCGGCCAGTCGGCGATCGGCCTGGCCTTGGTGGAGGAGAGCATGGGCCAGCTCGTGGGCCAGCGTCTTGACCTGTTGTGCCGCCGAGTTGCGGGCTTCGACCCGGATCCGGCGGCGATCGAATGAGCAGTCGCCATTGAGCCCCTCGGGCAATTCCACTTGTTGGACCGAGTAGCCGATCGACCCCGCCGCACCGACAAGGCGGTCGATCCAGCCGCAGGATCCGTTATCGCTCAGTTTGCGACAGACCGCCGGAAGTTCCGCACCCTCGGTTTGCGAGATGTCGAAGACCGGGACCGGTTTGAAAGCGTGCACCACCCGGGCGTCCGGGGCGTCCGGGTCGGTGCTCTCCTTGCGGACTTTTATCGGAGCCAGAATCCATATGGCCCTCTCGCCGCGACGGACGCTACGTTCGAGGGCCTTCCACGACTGGAATCCGGCCACCCGGGTCGACTGGGGCCGCTGGGCGTTGATGAGAACCACGTTGCCGAAGCTGTACCGGTGGAAACGGCTCTGACAATCGAGATGGCGACGCCACTGGTCCGAGGTCGTGAGGGCAACAATTCCCTCTTGCAGTCGGGCCATGGCCTCTGATCGGTGATCGACGTGCGTCATGGGTCGGGTCCTTCGAGGTAAGGAGGCGGAGAACAATGGTCTGCCGCACCCAAGGTGCGATAGGGATCGCCCGACGGGCGGATCCAAGTCAGGGGCGGGATGGAGTCGGCGCCAGCCGTCCGACACCCGGGGCGGCGCATGGGAAGCCGCAAGAGCGACGATTGATGCGCATACAAAGCCATCGAACAACCGGGACGGTAGCGCCGACCTGTCACAGTGGCGCTGCCCCCGACGCTGATCGCTGCTCTGGCCAGCCCTCCTCAGCCGGGGCTCCCATCGGATCGCGTAGTATGCGGGCAACCTGTCGGGACGCCAGGCCGTGTGTCGGCTTAAAAGGGTTCCCCGGGGATGTAGCTCAGTTGGCTAGAGCACCTGCTTTGCAAGCAGGGGGTCACGGGTTCGAGTCCCGTCATCTCCACCATCATATCCACCGATCGTTCCTGGTGAAAGGCACAATGTCGGCTCTTCCGGCATCTGAGGGGTGAGTCAGCTCACGTAACCACGATCGAGTGCAGGACCCCTGAAGTAGCACGGGAGTTCCCGGGAGTTCCGTTGGGCTCTCCGTTTGGGCTCACCGGACTGATCCGTGGATCAGAGTCCGCGGCTACACGACGATCTGAATCTCGCCTTGGCGGTCGGCAAAGATGGGGCGGTGGAGGCCGAGCGTTCCCGGTGGGAACCAGAAGACGAGGACGAGTACGAGGCGGCGAGCGCCGAGTTGAAACGGCTCTTCGTCGTGTGGGCGATGCACGCCGACGATGTCTTCGACCCCGATCTCCCCGCAGGCTTGCTCCACTACAAGTGGGCCTATGTGGATCGGCACCTCACCCGCTGGACGCGCCGCGACCTCTATGAGATCTACCTGGAGCTGTACCCGGCCAAGGTGATGGTCGAGGCTGATGAACTCGACGAGATTCTCGCCGAGACGAAGACCTTCATCACATTCCTCGCTCAGACCAAGTTGCTCGATGAGGACAGTGAGTCCCCCGACGTGCTCTGCGACTTCCTGAGCGAGATTGCGCCCGAGTTCCGGGAGCAAATGGCCGACTCGTCCCGATACAGCTTCGGAAAGCGGCTCTGGACCGAAGCGGCCAGCGAAGGCGTGTCGCCTGACGACCCGGCGGCAGTCGAGGCGTTCATGGACCGCTTCAACACCCGACCCCGGGCCGAGCGGGACGCCATCTTGGGCCAGGGCGTCATGCCCACCGGGCGCCGGGTTACCTCTGGCAGGTTCACGCCTCGGGGAACACCGTCCCGGCCGTCAGACAAGCGCCGCAAGCGTAGGCACTGAACAGCCCGGCAGCGGTCGGCGGTAGCCACCGCGGTCGAGTAGGGGAGGACGATCAGGTGCTCGGGATTGCCGAACCCCAGGCCATGCGAACATGGCCGCCCCGATGCCGGCGATGTTCTTTCTGATCTTGCGGCCGAACTCAGAAACCCAGCCACCGTCGGTAAGCGGCTGACAGCCGCTGAAAGTACTGGTCACCGACGTCCTGGATATCCAGAAGGGCGACGGAGTACTGGATTCCTCCGTGCTGGCATGAGGCGACGAGTTCACGTCGCCCGTTTGGTAGCCCGACGGCGAGTACCCGGATCGGTTGCGCGATCACGGTTCCCTCGACCGGGAAAGTCACGTGCTCGTCGAACCCCACTTCGAATCCAGTCAGCGCCTCATCTTCGTTGTAGCAGTCAACCGTGACTTCGTCGATCAGCTGATCGAGAACCTTGGTTGAAAACCGCCCCTCGTTCATGCTGCACTCAGCCTTCTGCTATCCGCGGTGCTGGCCATGGGCGGATGCTCGCTGCAGTCAGGCGAAACTCGGTTCGCGCACCAGTTCGGCGTGGAGCCGGTCGACGACGTCGAGCAGAGGGACGCTGAACTCACTCTTCTGGGCCTGTCGGACCCGCCCGACAAGGTGGTCATTGATGGCAACTTGGGTCTTCGAAGAGCGGTCAGCAGCCAGTGCCGGCCGTCTTAGATTAGCCAACGTCACGACGAGCTCGGCATAGGTCTCTATGGCGGTGGCGTCAGCAGGCTGCCACATGCGCGTCTCGTTGACGACATCCGCCAGGGCGGCACAGGCATCGACAACGAACCCTGACGGATCATCAGGGCGGAGTACCACAACTCGATCGCTCATCTGCTTCCCCTTGGCTCCGGATCTGGAAACTCAACTTTGCCCCGGCTGGTTCCCGACGGCAAGTGTGAATGCTCCTGTGAGACTGACGGCGATCCACTCCGCCGGATCGAACCAGTCAGCTGATGCACCCTCTCAGGACTGCTTCCGAGTTCGGAGATTGCCTCAGCGATGGACCAGTCCTCGCTCGAGGATGCAGTCTTGATGGATCAGCGCCGCCCGTGCACCGCTTGACCCAGTCTGGTCTTCAGCTCGCGGGTGGAAGCGCCGGTTCAGACAGCAAGGGTGTTACCCCTGTGGCCGAGATCGTGGAAGCAGAACGCCTCGGGGTGTCCTGCAGCAGTTGCCGCTGGCCTGAAGATCCTCCGGTTGAAGTTGCTCCGACGGAGCAGCTCCGATCGGGCGACGGGAAGAGCCAACCCGTCAGGTTGTCCCTAGCATTAGCCGCTGCCGTACGGCCCTGCATGGCCGCTCGGCCTTCAGTCCTGGTGCCCTGTCCGAGCGCCGGCTCGGACGAACGCAGCGATATCCTGCTGGCGTTCAAGCGGGATTCCTGACTCATCGAGCCGCTGGAGGATGATGTCCGCGTCGACGAGCTAGGCCCGAGGTAGTGAGGCGACGAACTCGCGGTCCTTCTCGCGGTTGGCCACCAGCTTGGCCACACACAGATCGTGGCGTTCGAGGCACAAACCGGTGACGCCATTGGTGTTGGCGTTCGAGAATGCAATCAGGCGGCGTCGCCACCCGGTGGGCAGGATGGACGTGTCTTCAGATACTCCGTCAACATGGACGCCGAACTGCTCGTCGAACGGGCTGAACTCACCCAGTGACCCCTCGATGAGATCGGCTTTCGTCCCAGACGAGTCATCCAGTGGCAGTACGTCAGCCTCGAGAGACCTGGCCGCCTCGAGCGGCAGGACTTCCTCGGAGTACGACGCCAGGATGGACTGACTACCGACGACGATGACCTGCTCCTCGCCGAGCAGGTCGCCGGCGACCCGGATGATGTGCTCGAGGTCAGTCCGCTTCACGCCGCCGACCTGCGGGTGGCTCGGATCACCGATCGTCGCTCCTCCTCGGTCAGCACGCCGGCGAACGGTGCGGTGTGACGGAGCTCGACCGACTCGTCGTCCATTGAGGTCAGCACCCGCAAGATGCTCTCGACCGGACCGGAGAGCAGATCGGACCATCGATTCAGATAGCGGTTCGCCGATCCGTCCGAGTGGACCTGACGAAGGTGCCTGAGATTCTTCCGTCCGGAGGCCAGCACGGCGGCAGGCGACACGACCAGATGCTCGGCGATGAGCAGTCCATAGGCGAGACTGCGGCGATCGCTCAGGTTCATGCTGTCGAGGCCACCTTCGGACCTTCCCTGCGTGCGCTCCTTGTAGTCCAGAACGTCTTCTCGCCGGAAGCGCCTGTGTGCCCCAGCCCTCCAGCAGGGGATGTCGCCTCGATCCGCCAAATCGGCGACGTGCTGTCGAGAGGAACCAAGCACTGCCGAGGCCTGCGTTGTCGTGAGCACGTCGGGCGGCATGGTTTCCAGACTAGTAAATAAACGCTATAAACACCACGGCTCGTGAGCCGTCGGCAGTGGCTGTCATCCAGATCGCCACCGCGCCGGCCATTCCCTGACCGACCGGCCGGTTCCCCGCCGGACCGTCACCAGGATCGGCTCAGGGCCGACCTCGATATTGGGTGCGGACCCTCTACGCGGTGACCATTGCTGTTCCCCACTCGGGGATGCAGGTTGGATTCAAGAAGCGAAGATCTCGAGGCCACATCGCGCAACGGCTGAGGCAAGGCGCTCGGCGTCAGGGGCGGGGAGATCGGGTGGCGGGAGGGTGTCGGTGGTCGCCGGCCAGCCGCTGTCCCGGGTGAAGTCCTCGAAGCCGGCCGGGGTCAGCACCAGGAGGAAACGCGCCTCCTCCGAGTCGACCCGGAACCGGTGGGAGATCCCCCGAGGGCCGAAGACGAAGTCACCCGCCCCGGCGCTGAAGGTCTCCTCGCCCAGCCAGAAGGTGAGCTGTCCCTCGAGCACGTACCAAGCCTCGTCCTCGTTCAGATGGCGATGACTAGGCGAACCGGCGTGGCGCGGAGCCCGGCACTCGGCCATCGCCAGGTGCCCGGCCGTTTGCGCACCGGTGGTCTTGTAGGTGAGCAGGCTGTCGGCGAACCACAGCGCCTCGCCACCGCCGGCGGCCAGGCGGTAGCCGCCTTCAGTAACCGCCAGCGTCATGACGGGCCCCCAGTGGCCTTCGTCCCTTCGGCAGCCCTCTTCAGTTGCTCGAGGGTATGGCGCATGTGACGGTGTAGTTCTCCGCGCCGGTTGAGGGGGCCGTCGATGATGCGGGCCCACGCCGGCAGCCACTGGACGTCGAACGTCTCGGTGACCCGGGTGCCGCCGTTGACCGGTTCAAACCGGTAAATCCATTTGGTCGATTCGCGGCCGCCTTCCTCGGTGGCGAAGACGAAATTCCTCTCCGGGCTCTGCCGACAACACCCGACCGTGGCGAGACCACTTGATGCGCTTGCCCGGGCCGGTGCGGTTGTGGCCTACGAACTTGGCCCCCACAGCCGGACCGGTGGCCCCTTCCTCCCACTCGACCTTCTCGCATTCAGGACTCCACTCGCCCATGCGGGACAAGTCGGCCACCAGCTCGTAGACGGCTCCGGGTTCGGTGTCGATCACGATGACCTCGCTCCCCTTGGTGAGCCACCACCGACCATCCTGCTTATTGGGTGCCATGAGACCTCTTTCGCTCGTGGGTTGAGTGTGCGAAGCTAACGCTAATGCTATTAGTCTAGGCTGTCAAGCAGAGATTAGGCTACAGTTAGGAACACGGACGATCAAGAGGTGAGTACCCAGGTGAAGGTGGACAACGGGGCGACCACTGTGCCCGACCGTCGGGCCCGGCGTCGCCAAGAGACAATTGACGAGATCCTGGCGATCGCCCAGGAGATCATGAGCGAAGAAGGTGTGAATGGCCTCAGCCTGGCCGAGGTTGCTCGCCGACTGGGCGTCCAGCCGCCTTCCATCTACAAGTACTTCCCCTCGCTCATGGCCATCTACGACGAACTGTTCCGCCGGGGCCAGACCGAGAATCTCGAGGTCATGCGGCAGGCCATCGACGCAGCCGAACCGGGGATGGCAGCGATCACCGCCGGGCTCGAGGACAGCGGGCGCTGGCTGTTGGCCCACCGATCCCTGGGCCAGCTGCTGTTCTGGCGCCCCGTCCCCAAATTCGAACCGTCGCCGGAGGCCCTCGCTCCATCAATCGAAATGGTGGCCATCCAGCGCGCCCAGCTAACCAAGGCGGTGGCCAAGGGGGAAGTCGGCCCCGAGGCTGATTCCGATGAGGCGATCTACCTCCTCTCGATGCTCATCACCGGAGTGTTGTCACAGGCCATGGCCAACGAGCCCGATCTCGACTGGGGCGAGGGCCGGTTCACTCCGGCTTTCCCCAAGCTCATACGCCTGTTCACCGCTGCGTATCCCCCGCCGACCATCGACCGGGGCTGAGCAGCGCGACGTGGGAGGTCCACCAGGAGGCTTGGCGCCACATGTTCACTGCCCGATCCCCCATGATTGCCGCAAGCTCGAAGAACGTCGTGCCCGGTGGGTGTGGCCAGCCATGGCCGTAAGCCGGTCCCGACCAGGAGACTAGGTTTCTCCCATGGACCAGCCAAACATCCTCCTCATCATGACCGATGAAGAGCGCTACCCACCTCCGTACGAGGCTGACAGTGTGCGCACCTTCCGCAACACCCAGTTGACTGCGCGGGAGTCGATCAGATCACGGGGCATCGAGTTTCATCGGCACTACGCCGGATCGACGGCTTGTACACCCAGCCGGGCAACGCTCTTCACCGGACAGTACCCCTCGCTCCACGGGGTGACGTCCACTGACGGAACTGCCAAACAGAGTTCCGACCCGGGCATGCACTGGCTCGATCCCGACTCGGTGCCTACGCTCGGCGACTGGTTTCGGGCCGGTGGTTACCGCACTCATTACCGGGGTAAGTGGCACGTTTCACTGGCCGACCTGACCATCCCCGGCAGCCACGACGGCGTCATGGCCTCGGACGACAACGGCAACCCGCTGCCCGACGCGGTGGCTGCCTATCGGAAGGCCGACCGGCTCGACCCATTTGGGTTTTCCGGGTGGATTGGACGTGAGCCGCACGGTGCCGCCAAATCCGACTGCGGGACGGTGAGGGATGGCGTGTTCGCTACCCAGGTGGTGGAGCTATTCGACGACCTGGCTGCAGCCCGCACCGAAGGTCCGTGGCTGGCCGTGGCTTCTTTCGTAAACCCCCACGACATCGCCTTCTCGGGGTTCGGGTGGGAGCAGATCCTGCGGTTCGGCCCGCCCGATGACTCGGTGCCCGACGTTCCTGAGCCGCCCTCCCAGTCCGACCCGTTCGCCGGTCGGCCCGCATGCCAGGAGGCGTTCAAGGCCGTCTGGCCCCAGATGATCTTCGAGACGGCCACCGACCTCGGCTACCGGCGGCTCTACTACTACCTGCACAAGTTGGTCGACCAGGCCATCGGACGGATCCTCGAGGCGCTCGAGCGGAACGGCATGGCGGACGACACCATCGTCGTGTTCACTTCGGACCATGGCGATCTGTTGGGGGCGCACGGCGGTCTGATCCAGAAGTGGTGCAACGCCTTCGACGAGGCCACCCGAGTGCCACTGGTGGTCGCTGGTCCTGGCATCGTCACTGGAGGTGACGGCGTCACTGTCCCTACCAGCCACGTCGACCTGATCCCCACCCTCCTCGGTCTGGCCGGCATCGACGTCGAGCAGGCGGCGGCCGGGGTGGCCGCACGCCATGACGAGGCCCACCCCTTGCCCGGACGTGACCTGAGCGCCATCGTTCGCGGCGCGGGCGACCCTGCATCGATCGAGTCGCCGATTTACTTCATGACGGAAGACGACGTCACCCGGGGCGTGACCCAGGTGAATATCATCAACGGCAAGCCGTTCGAGGCCGTCTCGCCGCCGATCAACATCGAGTCGGTCCTGGCCACGTTGCCGACCGGTCGGGGCGGAGGTGGGGAGCTGTGGAAGCTGAACCACTACTACGAACGACTCGACGACTGGTATGCGAACCGGGGCATAGTGACCAACCCCTTCATGGCTCCGGCCGCCGAACCCGAATGGGAGTTGCACAACCTGGCCACCGACCCCGAGGAGCGCCACAACCGGGCCTTCGACGATCCGACCGCCGTATCGAACATGAAAGCAGTCCTCGAAAAGGAGCGGGACACCAAGAGGCTGATCCCGACGCTGCGCAACCCTAACCCTTAGACACCCCTCAGGGACCGCCTCCGCGGTGGTCACCAGACCAGGGATCGGATCCCTCGGCGTGGACCCCGGAACCGTCGTAGCCGACCGAAGAGATGAAACCCGCCATGATCGATGCGGCTTCGGCCGGCTTCTGCAGGGCCCACCAATGTCCGACCCCCTCAAGCGCCTGTACCTGGGCACCGAGCGTCTCCGCTGCTTGCCCACTGGCGCCTGCGTCCCCGAAGGGATCGTCCGAAGGAACGAGCACGAGACCCGGTGCGGCTGTGGGGTGGAGGCAGTCCCTCCAGTCGGCATAGGTATTGGGCACGGCCGAGCGGTAGAGGTCGAGGATGCACGCCGCCATCGTTTCGTCGGCGCCCGACGCCAGGGCAACGGCGTCCTCGTGCCCAACGCCAAATGTTTCGAAGATTGCCGCTTGGTCGTCGATCGACGTGGCCAACAGATCTGACCAGAATGTTTCGCCATCACCCGGGGTCTGCCAGATTTTGGCAAAATCGTGCCATTCGTAGTCGGGCATGATCCCGTTCAGGTTGTCCGCCACCCAGGACCGCACACGGTCGCCGTAAGCAGTCACTACCCGATAGGTGAGACTGGCGCCCCAGTCGTGGCCGACGAGATCGACGGGTTCGTCGAACTTGTCGAGCTCCGCCACCAGCCAGTCGACATACTCGTCCTTCGTGGCCCCGAACCCGTCGGGACGAGGACAACCGAATCCCGGAAGGGCGAGGGCTACTGATTCGGCGTCAATGTGAGTCCGGACCTTGTCCCACAGGGCGGCTGTTTCCGGAACTCCGTGCACGAAGACGATCATGTCGCGACCCTATCCTTCCGCCTCAGTCTTCGCCGGGGGTGCAGCAGGCCGCCAACACCCTTCGGCACCTCCGTGCCATCTTTGAAGTCGGATATGGATATCCGTCCGGTACTATTTGCGTTCAGTGTGGACGACCTAACGAGGTCGGACGACGACTGGCAACCGGTTGGTGGCGTTGGCACTTGCATGATTGCGCTGATGGGGGTGGCGTGCGGGGGAGCCGAGCAGACAACTCGCCCATCGACGACGACTCGACCAAAGCCCCTGGCTTCGCTCGAGCAGGTTGTCAGGGCGGGGCGACTGACCTTCATGCTCCCGTCCTCCTGGGTGGTCGGCTACGGAACCTGTCGATGCGGCTGGGGCGCGCCCGACACGGCAACGCTGGACAACGGCCCTCAGGCCGAAGAAGTCGCTTGTAACTGTCCCGCAGAGGCCGCCGATGCGCCGACCGGACTCCATCTCTACGAGGGATCTACAGGGCCCATCCCAGCCGGCGCGCCCACGGTGATCAACGGTCTCCGCGTATTCGTTTCGGTGGACACGTCCAATGCGACGATGACCGCTACCTTTCCCGGCGTCGACCAATGGATTGACATTGACCCTGCGCCACCCTCACAATCCGGTTCAACTCTCGTCCTACAGGCCGCCATCGAAAAGCGCATCCTGGCCACGGTCACTCCCGACCCCCACAACGTCGGGGCTTCCTGAGCAACCAGGCGCACCACCTCGACCACGTGACGCAGACGGTCCCTGGTCCGCAACAATTCGAAAAAGGCGGGGCCGGCTGGCCATCCGACTTGTCCCGGCGAGAGTCAGCCGGGCGGAGCGAAGAACTCCAGAGCGATATTGTCAGGATCCCGGAACGACAGACCTGAACCATAGGAAGCGTCGACGATACCGCCGTTGACCACGCCCAGCTCGTCCAAGCGTGCCTCCCACTCGACCAGCTCCGATCGGTTGGCACAGGCGAAGGCCAGGTGGTCCAGACCGATCCGTCGCTCGTTGAACGGGTCGTTGTCGGCCAGATCGGGAAATTCGTGCAGGCCCACCAGCGTTGAACCCAGGAGCCAGACGGCATGGCGGAAGGGTCCGGTGTCCTCGTCGAGAATTGGTTCCGTGCCAAACAACGCCGTGTACCAAGGAATACTCTGGTCCAGTGCGCTGACAGTCAGAGCTACGTGGGTTATTGCAGGAAACTCTGCCATTTTTGACCCTCCTCAGCCTGCCGGAATGCCAGGTAGCGTAACGGTGTCGCTTCACAATTGCTATAGACGGAGCATGCACCCAACCGTCGGTCGGCAACAGGCTCCGACCACTGCCCATGGAACAGACGGACTTCCCTTCTGCTCTTCGTAGATTGGTGACCGTCCACCGAAGTTATGCGGGCTCGGTATAGTCCAGAGACAGCGCCGTGGCACCCCAAGGGCCCAGCTTGTGGACGAGCGTGCGGGGGCAGGCGAGAACAGGAGGCCAATGGTGGCCGCCACCAACCGCAGGTTGATTCTGGCCAAGAGGCCGACCGGAATGGTCGACGATTCAGTTGTGATGCTCGAGTCCGCCCCCGCACCGGAGCCCGGCGCCGGCGAGTTCCTGGTGCAGGTTCGTTACCTCTCGATAGACCCGACCATCCGGACCTGGATGAACGACGTCCAGGGTTACCTGCCGCCGATCGGCCTGGGCGAGGTGGTACGCGGCGCCGGGATCGGCGAAGTGGTCAGCTCGAACGACGGGAACTACCGGCCTGGACAGCTCGTGTTCGGGATGACCGGCTGGCAGGACTACACGGTCGGCAGCCCGGCCAATCCCCTGCAGCTCCTCCCGGAGGGTATCGATCCCCTACTTGCCATCAACGTCTTCGGAGCCACCGGTATGACGGCCTATTACGGCCTTCTCGACGTGGGCCGGATGAAAGAGGGCGATGTCGTCGTCGTCTCGGGGGCGGCCGGCGCCACCGGCTCCTCGGTCGGCCAGATCGCCAAGGCCAAGTGTGCCGGCAAGGTGATCGGGATCGCCGGCGGCAAGGAGAAGTGCGCATTCGTGGTGGATGAGCTCGGCTTCGACTCGGCCATCGACTACAAATCTGAGCCGGTCTCCACCCGCCTGCGCCAGGAGGCGCCGGACGGAATCGACCTCTACTTCGACAACGTCGGCGGAGAAATCCTCGATGCCTGCCTCGCCAACATCGCCATGCGGGGTCGGGTGGTGCTGTGCGGCGCCATCTCGCACTACAACGAGAGCGGGCTTCCCCCGGGTCCCCCCAACTACGTCAACCTCATCACCCGGCGGGGGCGTATGGAGGGCTTCATCATCCTCGACTACCTGGACAGATGGCCGGAGGCCCAGGCTGACCTGCTGACCTGGCTCCTCGAGGGCAAGCTCAAGCACGTGGAGCACCTCGTCGAGGGTCTCGACAACGCCCCTTCGGCCCTCAATCTCCTGTTCACCGGCGGCAACCGGGGGAAGGTAGTGGTGAAGCTGTGACGGCACGACCGCAGTGACGCCCGTCCTGGTGCCCGGAGGATCCTCGTGAAGCTACGGAGGCTGTCCATCGGCTGTGCCGTGCTTATGGCGGTATGCCTGCTGCCCACATCAGAGGCAGGGGCGCCGCCGACCATGTCGATCGCCGTGAGCGGTGACCACCTAGTCGACCAGAACGGCACACCGGTCGTGCTCCGCGGCGTCGACACCTCGGGGACCGAATACGCCTGCGTCAGTGAGAACAGCATCTTCGACGGGGCCCAGGAGGCGAGCCCGTCGTCCATCGCCGCCATGCGCACCTGGGGCTTCAACGCGGCGCGCGTCGAGTTGAACGAGTCCTGTTGGCTCGGTGTCCAGGGGGTGAAGCCGGCCTACTCGGGCCAGGCGTACCAGCGAGCCATCGAGCACTACGTCGACGCCCTCATCGCCGCCGGCATGTACGTGATCGTCGACATGCACTTCTCCTCGACCGGGGGCGCCAAAAAGGCCAAGGGTCAGCTCCCGATGCCCGACGAACGCTATGCCCCCGCCTTCTGGACGTCAGTGGCCACGGCCTTCAAGGGCGATCCCGCCGTCATCTTCGACTTGTTCAACGAGCCCTACCCCAACGGCAACACGGACTCGGTGGCGTCGTGGACCTGCGACCTGAGCGGAAGCGCCGGCGGGACCTGCAAGGGGTTCCACTACCAGGCAGCGGGCATGCAACAACTTCTCGACGCTGTACGGAGCACAGGAGCGACCAACGTCGTGATGGTCGGGGGGCCGCAGTATGCCGGGGACCTCGACCAGTGGCTGGCCTACGCCCCTGTGGACCCGATCGGCCAGCTGGCGGCCAGCATCCACATCTACTGGAAAACCCCGGCCCATCCTGACTACTCCCCGTGCTACAGCTCGTCGTGTTGGGACGATGTCCTGGCACCCCTGTCGACCAAGGTCCCCATCATCGTCGGCGAATTCGGGGAGCTCGACTGTGGTGATTCGCTGTACCGGCCCTTCCTCGATTTCGCCGACCAGCACGGGATCTCCTATCTGGGATGGGCCTGGTTCGTGGGCAGCTGTGCCGAAGAGCCCTCCCTGATCACCAGTTACTCAGGAACCCCGACCGCCTACGGCGTCGGCTACCAGGAGCACCTCGCCTCACTGGACCCGTAACCTTCCTCCGACCGGTATGGGGTCCGATCACCGGGCGCTCCGGCCGAGCTCCCTTTGACATCCGGCACTGACTGCCGGACTGGCGACACACCCAAATTGCCCGATCATCGAGGAGAACCAGACCGGGATGGGCTCCGAGGCGGACCCGACAAAGGCCACGTCATACTCGTTGGCCACAGTGAGGTCGGCGAATTGGCGAAGCCTTTCCTCCGAGAGGGGAAACACCTGTCCGGTGAATCGATCCCGGAACGAAACACGATCGTTGAAACCTACCTGCGGATAAAGGAACTTACGGTCGCAAGAAGCGTAGAGGTATACAATTTCTTCGACGTCAGCTCCGATCGCCTCAGCAACTTCGGGACGATTAACCAATCCCCGCAATGCGACGGCGAAGCCGTCCGTCCCGTAGACGGCGTGGCACAGCCCCGCCAAACAAACCACGTCGGAGGCGCCCCATTCGACCAGGAGCTCCTCTGTCCGCTTCAGGTGGTCGAGGAGGCATCCGCTCAGATGCGGGACGGAGTCGGCGTTGCCATCGAGGAGAAGCTGGAGAGCTTTATTCCGTCGGTGTCGGTACTCTGACCTGGGGATCCGCAACCCCACTGGTTGTAGGCCCTTCGAGTCCACAGTCCCTCCCACCGTCCCAGGCGCTCGGCTCCGGGCGACGGACAACAGGCTACCAATATGGCCGCTCCGGTGATCGCTGGGTGAGGCGGGCCCCCGTTGCCGTCACCGGCCGAGGACAGATCCGAAGAACTGCTCGCTGGCCTTCCAATGACTATCGGCCGCAGCTGCGTCATAGCTCGGGTTGTCGCGGACGGCGAAGCCGTGGTGGGCCTGATAGGTCTCGATGGTGTGGTCGACCCCGGCCTCGGTGAGCGACTTCTCCAGCAGATCCTTTTGCTCGTCGGGGAACGACTGGTCCTCGATCGCCCCGGCAACGTACACGGTGGCCTTGATTGCGTCGGCCTTGTGGTGGGGGCTGTCCGGGTCGTCGGCCTTGGCCAGGTTTCCACCGTGGAAGGAAGCTGCGGCAGCGATGCGGGCACCCAAGTTCGCAGCGGTGATGAGCGAGAGCCGGCCACCCATGCAATAGCCGGTGGTGCCGAGGCCGCCCGCCTTCTTCTCGGGCAGGGAGTCGAGGTAGTCCGCGAAGGTGCGGGCGTCGCCGATCACCAGGTCCGCCGTGTAGCTCTGCATCATGCCCATGATCATTTCCGCCGTCTCCTTGGTGGAGAACGCAGTGCGCATGTCGACCGGCTCGTAGGGCCCGTTGCGGTAGTAGAAGTCCGGCACCAGGACCACATAGCCCAGGTCCGACAGCTGCTCACCCATCTGCCGCATGGTGTCGCGCATTCCTCCAGCATCGGGAAACATGATCACCCCCGGCCACGGCCCCTCTCCGACAGGAACGCTGAGCGCGGCCGGGCAGGTCCCGTCGGCGGCCTCGATCTCCACCATGCGTTGCGTCATGGCAACTCCTTTCCTCGACTGGTTCTGGTTTCCTCGACTGGTTCTGGGACCCTACAGGCATCGGACCCTGGGTTCGCTGCGGGCCAGACGGACCTGAGGGTCACGGACGACTGGCCATCGGGGGGATCTTCGATCATGACACTTGGCAACGGCAAGGTCTTGGGCTTCAAGGGCAACAGGCGCCGGTCGACCGGGCCGAGACCCGCATCCGCCGCGGCTGATCTCGTGCTCGCCACCGACCGGTCCGGCATCTCTCGTGCTGGACCAATCGTGACAGCGGTGGCCCGCCTATTCGGGATATACCAAAGCGTGCACCGTGAGCGTGGCTTCGTCGTCGCCTTCAGCGGACTAGCGCTGTGCGCCTGGTGCGGGTGGGTGAGCGGCTTCCATCGTTCCACGCCTTCGGCTGTCGTCACGTGGACTTTCTCGCTCGCCGCTGTCATAGTGGTCGACCTGCTGTTCTGGCAGGGCCGGCGCGGACGTAAACCAGGTTTACGACTCGAACCGGCACGGGAGCCGTGGCCGCGAACAGGCCGAGGGGGAGTTCGTCACGCACTGGTGGGAGTCTCGCTTTGGCTGGGGCTGGCTCTGGTGGTGTTGGCCTGGGAGATCCTCGGAATCGACACGGGCACACACCAGGCCCATCTGACAATAAGCGCACTCACCCAGGCCTTTCGACCTTTGAACGCAGCGATGCTCCTGGTGTGGATGCTTATCGGACTGGGCTACGGGGCGGCGCGTGCACGGGCGCCCGTCGTGGATCACCCCTCTTCTTTCCACCGGCGCGGCGCGGAGAGAAGTCCACCCCTAGCTTCGGTGATGTTTACCCACGTACCGGCCACGATGCCGGCGCTCCTCCTTCCGTCCAGTCGGCCGACCGGTGTGGCTTTCTGGTTGGGGATCGTGGTTGCCATCGTGCTCGTCGATGTTTTTGCTCGCCGCTCCGGCGGCCGACTGGCCAACGGCGAAGAGTTCTTACGGCTCATCACCTCCCCGACGGCGGCAAACGTCCTACTGGTAGTGGCCTGGGCGTATGCGGGGTATCACCTCTTTGCCCATTGACGGCCCAACAACCCGGCTGGGCAGAACAGCTAGGGCCGATCGCACCCCTAGTCGGACTTTAGGATCACCTCGATGGCCTGAAAGATCGAATCAACGATGTGGTCGGGCATGAGGCCGTCCAGCGTCCAGTTTCGACCGCGAGCCATCCAGATCGTCTTCAGCCCAGCGTTCGCACCGCCAACGATGTCAGCTTCTGGTGAGTCACCAACCATCCAACCTTCGAGGGCAACGTTACAGGCCCGAGCAGCCGCTCTGAAGATTGATAGATCTGGCTTCCACGAGCCCACCACCGCCGAGATACAGACGGCGTCGAACTCGTTCTCCATGCCGACCGCCTCCAGTTTGCTCCATTGCGAAGGTGGGCCGTTGGTGACCACGCCAACCTTGAAGCCAGACGCTCGAAGCAACCGGATTCCTTCGATCGTCGCCGGTTGGACAGAGAATTTGGACGGGTACTGCCTGTAATAATCGGCGAGCAGGTGGTCCACCTGTGTGGTGACGCCCAACTCTCTTCGTAGCTCCGAAAAGAAGTCCTCACGAGGTGCCGCCCCATCGGCATCTGCGCGAACGATGATGGCAAGAGCGTCATCATCCAGGTTGTTGGCCGCCATAAAACCGGAGGCCCACAGGACGAACGCCCTCTGGCGGTTCAACAGGGTGTTGTCCAGGTCAAAAAGAGCGAGCGCATCCACCAGCTCATTATTGACGATGATCAGACGGGTCCGACCCGGTGTGTGGGGCGCGCCCGGGCAACCCGGGGGCACGCCAAAGCCCAATAGTGCAGACCGCGCATCGGAGGGCTTTGGGAAACGGGAGGATCATTGGCCGCCCAATAGGCGGCGGGTTCGGCGTGACGATGCGCCGCTACCGGCACCTGCGGGTGACCCTTCAAGTGGTGGATAATGCCCGTGTGGGTGAACTGGTCTCCTGCCAAGTAACCGACGGCATCGCCACCATCGCCATGGACGACGGCAAGGCCAACGCCCTGTCGCTGCCGATGCTGGCGGCCCTCAATGAGGCGCTCGATCGTGCCCAATCGGAAGATGCGATTGTTGTCTTGACCGGACGCCCCGGCATCTTCTCGGGTGGTTTCGATCTGAAAGTCCTCGGTGGAGGCGGCCCTGACGCCGCTCTGATGCTCGAGCAAGGATTCCTCCTGGCCCTTCGTCTCCTCGAGCACCCGAATCCCGTGGTCATTGCCTGCAACGGTCACGCCGTTGCCATGGGCAGCTTCCTCCTGCTGTCGGTGGACTACCGCATCGGCGTTGAAGGCCCGCACCGCCTGGTTGCCAACGAGGTGGCCATCGGCCTCACCATGCCTCGGGCCGCCATCGAGATCTGTCGCCAGAGGCTCGCCCCTGCCCATTTCAATCGGGCCGTCATCCTGGCCGAGGCCTACACTCCCTTGGACGGCGTTGCCGCCGGGTTCTTGGACCGAGTCGTTCCGGATGCCGACCTCTTGTCCGTGGCAATCTCGATTGCCAAGGATTTCGACGGGCTTGACCGGCGCGCTCATGCCACCACAAAGATTCTGGCCAGAGCGGCCGCCATCGACGCAATCCGGGGTGGCCTGGCCGCCGATCGGGAGACCTTTCGGACCCTGAGCAAGGCAGACTCCACTGTCGATTGATCTCGCAGCTGAGTCGCAGCCCAACCGAGTGCCGTCTACGTCGCACTCCTCGAGGTCGTCTGGCTCACAAATACCGGAGGGATCGACAGAACCAACCGTGTCAGAATCTGACGGTGCGTTTCCACGCCGAGCACCAGTTCAGTGGATCGGTGCAGGCCGTCGAGGCCCTGATGGTCGACTCTGCCTTCTACCTCGACCTCGCCCTTCCCGACCTGAGCAAGCCCGAGCTACTCGAACGCAGCGAGACGGGGGATGTCACCGTGCTGCGGCTCCGATACAACTATGTGGGAAATCTGGATCCCCTGGCCCACCGACTGCTGGGGTCGAGCCGTCTGGTCTGGATCCAAGAGACCCGAGCCGACCGGTCGGCCGGTTCCGGCGTGGTCAGCTTCGAGGCTGAGAAGGATCCCAAGCGACTCCACGGTTCTTCTGATTTCGTGCTCACCGCAGCCGGCGGCGGCACCGTGCGACGCATGGATGGCGAGCTGATCGTGGCGGTACCGGGCATCGGTGGCATGGCTGAGCGACGCATCATGCCCGGTGTCCTGCGCCGGCTCGACATCGAGGCTCAGGCCATCGAAGAGCAGCTGCACGCACAGCACTGACACGCAGGGCCCTGACACGCACGGCACTGACACGCAGGGCACTGACAGGCAGGGCCCTGAACAGAACTCCCGCCACCGCTTCCAGTGCGGAGTGCCGAAGCGCGTCTGCGTTCGAAGTCCACGACTTGAGAAAGCGCAAAACGGCCAATACCCGGCGATGGTCGTTCTCCGAAACCGGGAGACCAGCTCGGCAAAGACCGCCGACCCCGGTCAGGAGTAGCTGAACTTGTCGGCCGCCACCTTGGCCGACGTGCCCTCTTGGTGGTCACGATGACGTCGACCCACCCTGTCCCCTCGGGGGAGACGGCTGTGACGGAGGTGGCCGAGTGGACGACAAAGCTGGTGGCCTCGGTGGTGCCGAACTTGACCGCCGTGGCCCCAGTGAAGCCCGTCACGGTGATGGATACCGAGGTGCCCCCGTTGGGCGAACAGGTGGCCAGATTGATGGAGGAGACACCGAACCTGCCTGTTGCCGACGGTGGAGAGCGGTCCCCTCTGCACCAACAGTGCTTGTTTCGGAGTGGCGCCGGCGATGCATGTGGCCTGTGCCATGCCGGCCACCGACGCGGGCGCTCACCGCGGATGACTCGCCCATGACGTGGCACGCCAATGATCGGCCGCGCCGGGACCGCTCATGTATCTTCTCCTCACCGGCCCGGTGGGCCTCGAGCGGGGAGGTTCCCATGAGCACGCCACGTGGGTCGGACGGTCGACAGACGAGACGGCTCAGGGCCCCGGCCGTGGCGCTGGGAGCGGTGGTACTGGCCGGCGTGTCGATCGCCGTCATGAAAGGGTCGGGAGCGTCGGCCACGGCCCGGCCCCACCTGACGCCGGTCACCCTCACCACCGGAACGTCCTTCACCGCCGGCGAGGCTGAAGCGCTCAACGAGACGGTTCCGGCCAATACCTGCTCGGCCACCTTCACCGTCTACGGCAACATCGGCGGCGAGGGATTCGAGGGCGGAGGAACGGGGGCCAACGGGGGCGGTTCGGGATTGGGGGGTGAAGCCGAGGGAACGGCCACCGTCACCGGTGGCGAGCCCTACCAGATCGATATCGGTGGGCAGGGCGAGAGTGGTGGCGGGACCAACTCGGAGGGCACGATCACCAATCCGGGTGGGTCCAGCCAGGCCCCGGGAGGGGAAGGGGCCGGCGGGAACGCCGGTGGGGCCGTGGTCGGTGACCTCAACGGGGTCTTCGCCCAAAACGGCGGTGGTGGTGGGGCGGCCTCGTTCCTCTTTCTGGGGACCCACACCCCTACCACCTCGACCACCCCCCTGTTGGTGGCCGGCGGCGGCGGGGGCGGCGCCAGCAACGCCGCCGACGTCTCCGAAGACTTCACCAGCGCCACCGGCGGCCATGGCGGAGGCGGGGGATCGACGGCGGGGTCGGCGGGAACCCCGGGCAGCAATGGCGAGCCGGGGGGGCCGGCCGGCGCCAACGCCCCGGGTGCAGGGGGCACCGGCGATCTGGCCGGACAGAGCGGGTCCGCCTCCCCTGCCTCCTCGGGCTCGGGTGACGGCGGTGTCGGCGGCATCCAATCCTCGGAGAGCACCAACGACTGGCTCGGCGGCGGCGGAGGAGGCGGCGGCGGCTGGACGGGCGGCGGCGGGGGCGCCTCGTCCTACCTGTTCACCAACGGCACCACCGACGGAGCCAACCTGCCCAACGAAACACCCCTCCCCGAAGGGTGGTCCGTCTCAGGTGGTGGCGGCGGTGGTGGCGGCGGCGGCGCCAACTTCCTCTCCCCCCTGGTTAGGGAACCCAGTTTCTCCGGCACCCAGGCCACCAACGAAGGCAGCGGTTCGGTGATCTACACGGCCTGCACCCAGGCGGCCACCCTGGGGGTTCCCTACACCGCCGACCTGGCCTCCTCGGAGTCATTCGGCGACCCCTCCTACCACTGGGTGGTGAGCGACGGTTCGCTGCCTCCCGGCCTCGGTCTCAGCTCCACCACGGGTCTGACCGACTCGCTGGTCGGGACCCCCACCGCCACCGGCTCCTACACCTTCACCATCGGATCAACGGGAACGACCAACGAAATCGAGGGGTTCGTCAACGTGACCGTGGTGGTGGGGGCAGCACCTCCACCAACCACCACCACGACGGCGCCACCCGTGCGCATTCCGCCGGCGATCAACCCCCGCCGACAGGGCTTCCGGGACGTGGCCTCCGACGGTGGGGTTTTCGACTTCGGGGCTGACCGCTACTTCGGCTCGCTCCCCGGCGTGGACGTCAACGTGCGCAACATCGTGGGCATCACCGCCACGGCCACCAACCAGGGCTACTGGCTGGTGGGCACCGACGGGGGTGTGTTCGCCTTCGGCAATGCCCGCTACTTCGGGTCCTTGCCCGGGTCACACGTGTCTGTCAGCGACATCACCGACATCACCTCCACCCCCAGTGGCGGGGGCTACTGGCAGGTGGGCGCCGACGGCGGGGTCTTCGGTTTCGGAAACGCCCGCTACTTCGGCTCCCTACCCGGTCGCGGCATTTCCGTCCACGACATCGTCGGCATCGCACCCACGCCGAACGGTGCCGGCTACTGGTTGGTCGGCGTCAATGGCCAGGTCTACCCCTTCGGTAGTGCCGGTGGACACGGCTCGGCCGGCAGCCTCCACCTCAACGCACCGGTCGTGGGCATGACCGCCACCAACGACGGCGGAGGCTACTGGCTGGTCGCCGCCGACGGTGGGGTGTTCGCCTTCGGAGACGCCGCCTTCGAGGGTTCGGGACTCGGCTCGACCTCCGCCGCCGTGGTCGGTCTGGCTCCTTCCCCGACCGGTCACGGCTACTGGCTGGCCGAGAGCAACGGCGCCAGCCTCCGCTACGGCGATGCCGCCAACCTGGGCAGCTTGGCCAACATCAGGCTCAACGCCCCCGTGGACAACGAAGGGGACTGAACAAAGGTCCCCCCCCGGCTCCGCTGTCGACCAGACCGACAAGGCGCACCGGGCAGGACCGGGGTTTACCAGCCCCGCAAGTCGACCGGCCAACTCTCGACCACGTCCTCGCCGTCGAGCAGGTGCAGGCGGTCGTGGTAGGCGACGGTCGGATCGACGTGGGCCGGCAGGACCCGGATGCGGTCGCCCACCCGAACCCGGCCTTCGGGCACGAAGGTGATGTGCTCATCGGAACAGAAGAGAACCTCGGCGCCGGCCATCGACGGGTTCCCGTGGTCCATCCCCAGTGCTTTGAGACCGCAGTCGGCCACCGCCCAGTTCCGGGCCACCGATATGACCGTGGCCAGAATGGAGAGGGCGGGCGCGAAGGGGAGGTCGAGCTGGTCGTAGGCGGTGTCCATCAGGGCGTAGGAACCGGCCTGAATCTCGGTGGCCACCCGGTTGAGGTCGTAGGTCCCGGTACCGCCGGCGGAGACGACGTCGCCACCGACATCCCGGTGGGCGGCCGTCAGCAGTTCCATCGACGCCTCGAGCAGATCCCGGCGCACATCCCGGTCGACCTGTCCGACCACGTGTCCCTCGTAGCCCATCACGCCGCGCACCTCCAACCCCCGGCGCCGGGCCTGCTCGGCCAGACGGCCGGCCTCCCCGGGCTCGCACCCACAACGGGGGAGTCCGATGTTGACGTCGATGAGCACCTCGGGAACGCCGGCGGAGACAGCCGCATCCACCGTCTCCTCCGAGTCGACGGCCAGCGTGACCCGAGCGCCACCGCCCACCAGGGCACCGAGCCGGGTGGCGTCGACCACCTCGTTGGCCAACAGGAGATCGTCGCCCAGGCCGGCCGCCGTCAACCCCTCCATCTCGCGGATGGTGGCGCAGGTGAAGGAGCGGTGACCCTCAGCCGCCTGCCGGGCGGCCAGCGCCGTGCACTTGTGAGCCTTGACATGGGGGCGCAGCCTCCCGCCGGGCAGGGCTGCCGTCATGGTGGCCAGATTGTGCTCGAGGAGGCGCTGGTCGACGACCAGGGCAGGCGTGGTCAGCTCCCCCGATCGCATGGCCGAAGCGTAGCCACGCCGATGCCCGACTCCCCCGCCGAAGGGCCGCCCAGTCTGGGCGTCAGCTGGGCATTCGTGCCTGATCCACCACATGCTGGTGCGTGGTTCCTCAAGCTGTCATCGGTGATGACGATAGATGGGGATGCACAAGTTCGTGACACTTCCCCGGCGGATCCGTCCCCTGGCCCTGTGCCTGACTGCCGTCCTGGCCGGATTCTGCGTCCTGATCTCGACCGTTCCCGGCGCTCAGGCGGCCAACCCGTCGGGATGGAACATCATCACCACCCCCGACACCGGCTCGTCGACCCTGCTGATGGGTACAACCTGCGCCAACGCCTGGGAGTGCTGGGCCGTGGGCGGTGCCTTTTCCTCCCTGGGCAACAATTCGCAACCCGGCGCCATCGCCGAACGGTGGAACGGTTCGTCCTGGTCGATCGGTCCCGACGTCGCACCGGGCGGTACCGAAGCCTCACTGCTGTGGGGGGTGACCTGTGTGACCAGCTCGGACTGTTGGGCGGTGGGCGCCGAGGAGGTCAACGGAACCAACAGCCCGGTCACCATGGCCGAGCACTGGAACGGTTCGGCCTGGTCGGTCGTCCCCACTCCGGTGGTGAGCGGCTACCTCCTGTCGGTCACCTGTGCCGACAGCACCTCCTGCGTGGCAGTGGGCACCTCCCTCGACGGTAAGCAGAACGCCCTCCACGGCATCATCTACCAGTGGAACGGTTCACGGTGGTCGCAGGCCTCCCCCCCGTCTTCCGGTCAGACCTACGACCAGTTCAACGCAGTCACCTGCACCAGCCCCTCGGACTGCTGGGCGGTTGGATTCGCCGGACCCAATCAGATCCAGTACGGCTTCCTGCCCGGGGACGTCCCCAACGTGGCCGGCTCGATCGCGTTGGTCGAACACTGGAACGGGAGCGAGTGGTCGATCGTCACCCCTCCCGCCGCCACCGGTCCGTTGGGGCAGTACCTGTCCGGGGTGACCTGCGCCGGACCGTCCGACTGCTGGGCGGTGGGGTCGACCATGGATGCGTCGGGCAATCCCACCACCACCCTCATCGACCAGTGGAACGGGTCTGCCTGGACCACCACCGCCAGCCCCAATCCGACCGGGTCGGGTAACACCCTGACCGCCGTCACCTGTACCGATGCCTCCGCCTGCTGGGCCACCGGTGCCACCAATGTGGTCAGCGGCCAGAACAACAACAACGGCAGCCAGCCCAGTCCGTTCATCGAGGCCTTCAACGGCTCGGCCTGGTCGGTCGAGCCCACCCCCAACGTGATCGCCTTCGGCTATCTGAGCGGACTGACGTGCGCGGCCGGCAACGGCTGCTTCGCCACCGGCTTCGCTGCCAATGACATCGGTAACAACACCACTCTGCAAGCCCTCATCGAACAGTTGACCCTGCCGCCCAACAGCCAGCAGGGACTGGTGATGGCCGGGGCCGACGGCGGGGTCTTCGCCTTCGGCAACGACGCCTACCACGGGTCGGCCGGGGGCATGCACCTCAACCAGCCGGTGGTGGGCACGGCCACCACCCCGGGCGACGGAGGGTACTGGCTGGTGGCCGCCGACGGCGGGGTGTTCTCCTTCGGCAACGCCCTCTTCCACGGGTCGACCGGTTCATTGACCCTCAACAAGCCCATCGTGGGCATGGCTGCCACCCCCGACGGCAAGGGCTACTGGCTGGTGGCCGCCGACGGAGGGGTGTTCTCCTTCGGGGACGCCACCTTCTACGGGTCGACCGGATCGTTGACCCTCAACAAGCCCATCGTGGGCATGGCCGCCACCCCCGACGGCAAGGGCTACTGGCTGGTGGCCGCCGACGGCGGGGTGTTCTCCTTCGGCGACGCCCGCTTCCACGGGTCGACCGGGTCGTTGACCCTGGCCAAGCCCATCGTGGGCATGGCCGCCACCCCCGACGGCGGAGGGTACTGGCTGGTCGGCTCGGACGGTGGCGTGTTCTCCTTCGGCAACGCCTCCTTCCACGGTTCGGTTCCGGGTCAGGGCATTTCCGGCCCCGCCCCCATCGTGGGGATGGTGACCACCCCGGACGGTTTCGGCTACTGGATCGTGGGCCAGAACGGCGCCCTCTACGCCTACGGTGACGCCCGGTACCTCGGGTCGCTGGCCGGGTACTCCCTGGCCGCACCGGTGGTGGCTGCCGCCTGAGCGAAACCGGCCGGGGCTGACGGCGGTCCGTTCCGGCCGCGCTCTTTCGAATCGCGGCCACATCCCTCATGATGGTTGTGTGAGCGTCGTGCGCCGCATGGGGAAGTCGGGAGAGGCCACGCTTCTCCTCACCGATCCGCGTCGGCGCCGACTGAGCGCCCGGCTCAGCCGACGACGGACCCGTCTTCTGGCCCGGCTGCTGGCCCCCACGCTCGACCGGCACCTGGCCAAGGGCGAGGCCCCCGAGTCGGCCCTCTTGTTGGCTGCCCGGGCCCAGATGCTGGTCGCTCCCGAAACCCGCCGGGCCCTGGCCGAGGGCTGGCAGGACGTCCTGACCCAGGCCCACCAACCGACGGTGACTGGTGATCGCCGGGTGCCGGTCAACCGGGACAGCGTCATCGCCTGCGAAGCCCACATGAGGGCCATGGTCGACGCCCTGGTCGTTCCGCTTCCCGTTCCGGCCCGCGGCGCGGCCATGGCCAGCTGGCTTCTCAGCGACGGGGCCGGACCGGTCTACGACCGTCGGCGGTCCTCCGAACTGGACGGGGCGGTGCGGGAGACCATCGCTCAGCTCGATCCGTGGGCCGACCTGGCCTCATCGGCCTGACCCGCTGACACCTGACCCGCTCACAGGCTGACCGGCCGGTGCGTCACCCGCTTTCTGGCGACCCCATGACCGGGAACTGGTCGAAGTAGAAGGCGAACCGCTCCCTCACCTGGTCGGCGTTCAGGCCGAACTGTTCGAGCGAGAACTGGTGGACGCCGTGGGCGCCGGGTGGGTGGGCACCGGCCCACGCCTCGAGCGGGCCGCGCCCGTCACCGATGTCGAGGCCCAGCTGTGCGTAGGTGGACGCCACCGCTCCCACCGGATCGGACTGCAGCGAGGCGAAGGAGACGTCGGCGAAGCAGCTCTCACCGACCCGGCGCCGGAAGTCCACCGCCCGCCGGACGGACTCGGCCCACAGTGCCAGTTGGTTCCGACCCAACTCATGGGCGTCATCCCGATCGCTGGCCCAGCTGCGGGTGTGGGCGATGAGGCTGCACACCGAGCCCAGGACGGCGGCCGGGTCCCGATGGGTCCAGACGAACCTGGCCTCGGGGTAGGCACGGCACAGGTCGTCGAGGGCCAGCATGTGCACCGGCGTCTTCAGATGCCAGAGCCGGGGCGGGCAGTGCCACTGCAGGAGTTGGAGAACCGACCGGTGGAAGAGGTACGTGCCGGCCATGTCGCAGTCGACGACCCAGTCGAGGTAGCTCGGCACACGGGCCATCCCGTCGAAGTGCACGGCCCGGAAGTCCATGCCCAAAAGGTCCTGGCATTCGGTGGGACCGGTGGCCGTCTGGAAGTGGAGGGCCCGCATGGGCGGAAAGGCCGAGTACATGGCCTCCAGCCCCTGCTCGGCCACCTGGATGCGCGGGTCACTGCTCTCGGTGTCCGACTCGGGAGGGGGAACCGGATCGATCGACTCCCACAACCGGACCGACCGGATCTGGGGGTCGGCGGCCAGCAGGTTGCTCAAGGCGGTGGTGCCGGTGCGGGGAAGGCCGATGATGACCAGCGGACCACCCACCTCCTCCTCTCTGATCGCCGGGTTGTCGGCCAGGACCTCGACCACCCGGAGACGGTTGGTGAGCAGCATGCCCAGCCGCAGGGCCAACAGCTCCTCGCCCCCCTCGGTCAGCGTGGCCTCGGCGTTGAGGGAACCGACCAACCGGTCGAGCCCCTCCCGCCACGCCGAACCCCCGAAGTCGTCCAGCCCGGTCTGGTCACAGGCCCGGGCGATGAGGTGGTCGGGGTTGACCATCAGCGGGCCGGGCGGAGCAGGGGCATCAGACGAAATCGGAGCCGCCGTCGACGTTGACGTCGGCGCCGGTCACGTAGCCGTTGGTGCGCGAAGCCAGGTAGACGGTGAGGGAGGCCACCTCGTCGGGGAGGCCGGCCCTTCCCAGGTCGGCCGGTTGGTGAAAGTGGGCGTCGATCCAGCGCATGACGTCGTAGGGATCGGTGGCGTCGAGACCCTCTTCGGCGAAGACGTCACCCAGACCCTCGCTGAAGCTTGCCGTCACGATCGACCCGGGGCTCACCGTGTTGACCAGGATCCCCTCGGGAGCCAACGTTTTGGACAGGTTCTTGGACACGCTGCTCAGGGCGGCTTTGGCTGCCGTGTAGGCCACCAGAATGGGGCTCTGCCTCTGGGTCGAATGGGCGGAGATGTTGACGATCCGGGCCCACTCCGCCGTGCGCAGAAGGGGAAGGCCGGCCCGCACGCAGCGGACGGCGGCCATCAGCCCGAGGTCGAGCGTGGCCTCCCAGTCGTCGTCGTCCAGGTCCTCGAACCGACCGGCACCGGGCCCGAGGGTGTTGACCAGCACGTTGAGCGAACCCCAGCGCTCGCCCAGCTCGGCGAAGGCGGCCTCCACCTGGTGGTGGTCGGTAGCGTCCACCGTCAGGCCCAGGGAACCGTCGCTCCCCAGGGCGTGCAACGCCTCGACCGTTTCGTCGAGGGCGGCGCGGCCCCGGGCCATGACAGCAACCCGGGCCCCCTCCGCGCCCAGGCGTTCGGCGATGGCCCGGCCCATCCCCTTCGAGCCCCCGGTCACTACCGCTGTCGCACCCTCCAGGCCGAGATCCATGTCCCTCCTCAGCGCGGGAAGCGGCGCTCTACGGCCGAT
The DNA here is from genome assembly GCA_963727955.1 of uncultured Acidimicrobiaceae bacterium. Taxonomy (GTDB): domain Bacteria; phylum Actinomycetota; class Acidimicrobiia; order Acidimicrobiales; family RAAP-2; genus Bog-756. The sequence continues at coordinate 286,500 of CAVSII010000005.1, read as the reverse complement.
CGGCGCTCATCGATGATCCGCAGCCGCTCCTTCACGTCGACCCGGGCCGTGCCGGCCGGCAGGTGATCGGCCAGGTCGGCGAAATCCACCACACGTACGGACGGCACCGGCGCACCGGCGGCCCGCAACCACCGGAAGATCATGGCCCCGTGATGGTTGCCCCCGGTATCGAGCCAGTTGGCCACCCCCGGGTCGCGGTGGGCCAGCACGGCGCGGAACACGCCGTCGGCATCCATGACCGCCTGATGTCCGTTGAGACTCGACTGGCGGTTGGCATAGTCGACCGTCTCCCACCAGTAATTACCGACGGAGACGCTCCAGTACAGAGCGGTGGGGGGGATCACCTCGATGATCAGCACCTGATGGTCCTCGAGGCTCCAGGAGCCCCAGGTGGACACGTTTTCGGCGGCCGCCCCCATGGCGGTCAGAGCCGCCGGTGGGCGGAAGCAATTCACGCCCTGGCCTCGGCCACCCTCCTCCACGTCGAGCCAGAACTCGATACTGGCCTCGACGAAGGCGCCCAGCGATTCGATCTGGCTGGCCGTGCCGGCCGGCGACAGGGCGTGACCGGAAGTCACCGACCCCGGCGGTGGGTCGTCCAGACATTCGATCGACAGATCGGCGGCCGTCTCGCCCGCCCAGTCGTAGAAGAACTGGCGCACCACCAACGACGAGCTCGACTCGGTGAGGGGCATCCAGTTGCCGGGGTGCTGCTGGGCCGACAGGATCAGCTCGAAACGCCCCTCGGGGTCGAGAGCGAGGTCGTCGGCCACCACGTTGGCGGTGGTCTCCATGCCGCCCATCACCTGAAAGCCGAGGTAGCGGACCGAGTTACGCCGGGCCCGTACCCGGTAGGTGGCGTCACCCCGGATCCGCGGCCCCGGTATAGGCGGCGTCGGGGCAGTCCATGCCCCACTTGAGCACGTTGTCCACGTTGGCCGGGGCGAAGCGGGGGCGGTAGGGGTCCGCGCTCCGCAGCGCTTCGTCGATGCCCAGGGCCAGGAGCACCAACAGGTGCCGGTAGCCGGCGGCGCGATCGGTGGCCTCGACCGGCGCCCTGTCCGACAGGAGCACCTGGCTGGTCCGGGACAGCGCATCGAGGAACAGCTGCCACGCCCGGCCCGACACCAGGTCAGCGTCGTCGGCAGAACCGTGGCTGTAGGCCGACCCCACCGATCCCGGTGCCCACGCCGGCGTTTGCATGCTGTCCATCCCCCGCTTCCGTCCCCCGACTTTCGGTGCGCCTGACACGGGGATCCGGACAGGCTCGGTGCCAACATACCGTGGGCCTTCACACGGTGCTGGCTGTGCGTGTCTCCTGGGTGGGCATCTTCTGGACCGAAGGCACCGGGTAGGGCGGTTGGTTGGTGGCGATCTCCAGAAGGTCGGTTTCGGAACAGCCCTTGGCCGCTATGTAGGAGGGGTCGTCACGGGTGGGGGGAAGCGGGGGCACCGAGGTGTCGGCGTGGTCCATGAGCAGCGTGGAGGTCAGATCACCGACGGTGGCCCGCCGCCACTCCGAGAGATTGGGTGCCCGCACCCCGAACCGCTCCTCGATGAACCGCAATTGTGAGGTGTGGTCGAAGGTCTGCGAGGTGATGTGCCCGCCCCGGCTGAACGGCGAGATGACCAGAAGGGGGACCCGGAAGCCGAGGCCGATGGGGCCGGCGATGCCGGAGGCGTCGGCCGGCAGCGGATCGACGGTGAGGAACTCACCGGCGGTGCCGGGCGGGGCCACCGGTGGGGGGACGTGGTCGAAGAACCCGTCGTTCTCGTCGTACATGTGGAACAGGACCGTCTTCGACCAGACGTCCGGATTGGAGACCAGGGTCTGGAGGACCTGGTCGGTGAACCACTCACCCAGGAAGGACGGCGCCGGGGGATGCTCGTCGTAACCCACCGGGGTGCTGATCCAACTCACCTGGGGCAGGTTGCCCGACTGCACGTCGGCGGCGAAGTCACCAGGGAAGGTCTGCTCGAAGGCCTTCTGGTAGAGGGGGGAGGACGGGTTCTGGTACTGGGAGAAGTAGGGCAGAACGCTGTCGGTGGTCAGCCCCAGTTTCTGCATGTCGGCGATGCTGTAAAGCGCGCCGCCCGGGTTGTAGTACTTCCAGCTGATACCGGCGTCTTCCAGGACCTCGGGCATGGTGTCCCAGTGCACACTGAACAGGGCGGACGGGCTGCCGTTGGTCTTGACCACCGGACCGCCGGCCTTTCCGGCCGGATCGAGGGTGCCCGACATCTGCATGAGCCGGTTGGGGTGGGTCGGGCCCATGACCGAGCAGTGGTAGCCGTCGCCCAGGGTGAAGGCATCGGCCAGGGCGTAGTAGTAGGGCAGGTCGGCGCGGGTGTAGTAGCCCATGGTCAACGTGCCCTGGGAGGGGCCCTCGTTTTGCCGTTCGGTATGGACCCGGACGAAGGAGTCCATCCGCCCCTCGTTGCGGCACTGGTGCTGCGGTCCCCAGTTGTGGGTGAGGTCGAAGGTGCAGTTGGCCAGGTCGGAGGACGCCGTGTCGAGGTGGAAGGGCAGGAGCCGTCCCTGCGGCGACGATGTGGTGTCGGTGGGCCAGGCCTGCGAGAAGGCTCCCAGATTGTCGGTCGGGTGGTCGTCGAAGCCGCGCACTCCGGGATAGGTCCCGTAGTAGTGGTCGAACGACCGGTTCTCCATCATGAGGAAGATGACGTGTTCGACGGCCCCGATGTCCGACCCGGCCGGCGGCACGGCCGCCGACTTGGCCACGGTGGTGGAGGAGGGTGCCGACGAGGTGCTCCCGCAGGCGGCCAGCAGACCGGCCCCCGAGACGGCCCCGGCGGCCAGCAACTGGCGGCGGCTGATGCCGCGGCCTCCCTGGCCCGTACTCTCCCGCTCGGTCCCCACGGCGCACACCGTAGCTTTCCGGCCGTGAGCTTTCCGGCCGTGAGCTTTCCGGCCGTGAGCTTTCCGGCCGTGAGCTTTCCGGCCGTGAGCTTTCCGGCCGTCGAGCGTTCAGGGCGTCAGCTCTCCGGCCGTCGACCCCCCACCACCCGGGACCCGATCAGCCGTCCGGGGTGCTCAGCCGAAGCCCATCCCCACCACCGGCTTGTTGAGGGTGATGTTGCCGGTCGAGCCCTGGAAGGGGGCGTTGAAGGCGAAGATGCCACCGTCACTGGCCACCTCGTAGTAGCCGCCGGTGAGGAAGTCGTAGGCCATGCCCACCACCGGCTGGTTGAGGGTGAGGCTGCCGGTCGAGCCCTGGAAGGGGGCGTTGAAGGCGAAGATGCCACCGTCACTGGCCACCTCGTAGTAGCCGCCGGTGGCCAGGTTGATGGTCATGCCCACCACCGGCTTGTTGAGGGTGAGGCTGCCGGTCGACCCCTGGAAGGGGGCGTTGAAGGCGAACACCCCGCCGTCACTGGCCACCTCGAGATAGCCGCCGGTGAACGGATCGAAGGCGATGCCCACCACCGGCTTGTTGAGGTGGGCCCCACCCATCGAGCCGTAGAAGGGGGCATTGAAGGCGAACACCCCGCCGTCGGAGGCCACTTCGTAGTAGCCACCGGTGCGGGAGTCGAAGGCGACGCCCACGATGGGGGCGTTGAGATGGGTGCTCCCCATCGAGCCGTAGAAGGGGGCGTGGAAGGCGAACACCCCGCCGTCGGAGGCCGCTTCGTAGTAACCACCGGTGTCGGGAACCTCGGCCACCCCGACCACCGGCTGATTGAGGACGAGGTTTCCGGTCGAGCCGTAGAAGGGGGCGTTGAAGGCGAAGATGCCGCCGTCGGAGGCGGCCAGCTGATAGCCCGACAGGTTGGGATAGGTGTTGAAGAAGCTGGCCGCCGCGGCCGCGGTGGTCTCATAGGAGCCGGTCAGCACGCACACCCCACCGACACAGGAGACAGGTTGGCTGAGGTCGTCATCGCCCAAGCCCAGCTCGACCTCGGGCGGGACCTTGCTGTTGCTGGGCAGGATGGCGGTGGACTGGGTCCAGGTGCCGGCGGCGAGGGTGTCGACCAACCCTTCGGCATGGGTGGGTCCACTCACCTCACTGATGCCCGCCGCTGTGCATGATCCCGGCCACGAGCACGAGACCCCGTAGAGAGCGGACGTAGCGGACGGGTCCAGCCCCGTCCCCGACAAGGTCGCCGGTCTCCAGGTGGCCCCCGAGTACGTCTCCACCAGGGGGACGATTCCCGACCCGGCGGTGGAGGTGTAGCCACCGACGGAGACGCAGTAGGTGGCGGTGGGACACGACACGCTCAACAGGGCGGCCTCGGTGTCGCTGCCGGTCGTCTGGGCGTTGGCCGGCAGCGGCACGCTGGGCGCCGTCACCGCCCCGGGCGTGATGGTGTTGACGAGCGGTTTCTCGTCGGGGCCAACCTCGGTGGCACCCACCGCCGTACAGAAAGAGGCCGTGCCACAGGAGACGTTCTCCAGAACGGCGGCCATGCCGGCCACCGGCGACGCCGCCTTGACCGCCGCCCAGGTGCTGCCGGTCAGCCTCTCGATGAGCCCCTGTTCCGTATCGACCCCGGTCTCGTATTCACCGACGGCCACGCACACAGCCGGCCCGCCGCACGAGACGGAGATCATCTCCGCCACCGGGTTGGTGGCGGAGCCGGCGGGCACAGGCGCTTGGGTGGCCTGCCACGAACCGTTGTGGTCGGCCAACAACAGACCCTCGGCCTGGTCCGAGTTGTTGTCATAGATCCCGGTGGCGGCACAGGAGCCCGGTGCGAAGCAGGACACCGAGAACATGTACGAGGCGGTGGTGACCACACCGGCGGGCAACGGAGCAGCGATGGCGCTCCACGAGCTGCCGTGCTGGGTCAGCAGAATCCCGTGCTCATCGCCGCCGGTGCTCCGGTAGTAGCCGACCACCACACACGATCCGACAGTGGGGCAGCTCACATTGAACAGTCCCACCTCGGGGTTGGCGGCGGCGTCCCCGGGCACGGGAGCTTCGGACGCCGTCCACGAGCCGGCATGCTCGATCTCGATCAGTCCCTCCTCTTGCCCTGTGGCCGTCGCGTAGGTACCGACGGCCACGCAGTTGCCGGGGGCCGGGCACTGGGTGGACTGGAGCGCGGAAACGTGGCCCGGCCCGACATTGGAAGGGAGGGTCACGCCGGTACCGGCCCAGGTGGGCCCGGCGGCCGCCGCCGACCCCGCCGGCCCGACCAGGGCACCGACGCCCACCAAGGCGAACAGGGCCACCAGGGCCCCGAGCGAGCGGTGCCACCGCCGTGCCCGGTCCGACCTGTTGTCAGCATCGCCGCCCGGTCGAACCGACGTATGGATCTGCATGTGCGCTCCCTTTCGAAAGGATTTCCGTCCCGGGGGATGTCCGCCCGGCACAGGGCGTCCCTCCGCCAGCCAGGCCCTGTCGGCGCAGCATGGCACAGCGATAACCCCGGGACGCGGACCTTTGGCGCTGCCGATCGCCGGTACCGGATGGCCCGGGCGACACCCATTCGCATCATCATTTCCCGGCCCGGTCGCACAGCCGAGGTGGAGGGCCGACCCGGGGTTGCGTTGGCGGCCGACCGGAGGAACGATTAGGTGGTCGGCCCGTCGGGTAGGGCACAACCGCGCTGGATGTATCGGCGACGGGCCTGTCGCTTAGTGGGCCCAGAGGCGGGTCGACGGGACGGGCCGACGAGTAGCCCGACGACGAGGAAGGAGACGCGCATGGAAGAACGAATCGAGCCGGACCAGTCGACAGTGGACGCCGAGCGGGCCGAAGCGGACGCGGCCCACGTGGCCGACCGCGACCCCGACGGGGCCGAGGAGGCCGCCGCCGACGAGGAATTTGTGGCGCTGGGTGACGAGGCCCGGGCCCAGGCGGCCGCCCACGAGCAGGAGATGAACAGGATCGGGGCAGCCACCAAGGGCGAGGGAGCCATCCCCTAGCGGCCGCTGGGAATAGGCCGCCCTGAGCGCTCTGACCAGCACTTTCCCCCTTGCAGGACCCACACCGGCCAACCCGTGGGTTTGCTCCCGAAGGAGGCGGGCGGCTAATTTCTTATCCCATTGTGTTTCGCGCCCGGTTCTCACCGATGGCGGAGTCAAACGCAGCGCACCGTTGGCCCGTGGCCATGGCGGTGTTCCTCTCGGCTCTCCTCGCTTCGGCCTCCTTGTGGGTCATCACTGCGCCCGCACCGGCTCGGGCCGACCCCATCGCCAGCTTGAAGGCCCAGGCCACCACCGTCTCCCAGGAACTGGTCCAACAACAACTGCAAGTGGGGGCCTACCAGCAGCAGTACTCGATCGCCTCGGCCAAGGTGGCTTCCGACGCCGCTTCGGTAGCCCAGGTCGACCAGCAGATCTCCCAGGACCAGGGTCTGATCGCGGCCCGCACGGCCGACGTGCGCCGGCAGGCCATCCGCTCGTACATGGACTACGGGTCGGGCACGTCGGACGCCGAGGCACCCCTGTTTTCCGGCAACGAGGAGCAGGTGCAAGAGGCCAGCGAGTATTCCGACGTGGCCGCCGGGTCGATCACCGAGGCGGTGGACGGGCTCCGCTCGGCCCAGGGCACCCTTCGTACCGACCAGGCCATCCTGCAGCAACAGCAGTCGGCAGACCTGGCCGATCAGCGCAGCGCCTCGGCCGCCCTCAGCCATGCCGACAGCACCCAGCAGCAACTCGAGCAGTTGCAGGCCCAGGTGACCGGCCAACTGGCTACGGCCGTGGCCCAGCAGGCCGCCGCCCAGGCTGCAGCAGCGGCGGCGGCGGTCAGGGCCGCGCAGGCCGCGGCCGCCGCCCAACAGGCTCCCGCCCCCAGTGCCGCCGTGAGCTCGGCCGCCCCGACTGTGTCCGCCGTCTCCGCCGCCTCGCCCGCTGACCCGGCCACCACCAACGCCGACCCCTCCCTCAACCCCTTCCTCCAGTGCGTGGTGCAGGCCGAATCGGGGGGCGACTACGGCGCCGTCTCGCCCAACGGCCTCTACATGGGTGCCTTCCAGTTCAGCCAGTCGACGTGGAACATGGCGGCGGCGGCGGCCGGCCTTCCCCAGCTGGTCGGCGTCCGCCCCAACCAGGCCTCCCAGGCCCAGCAGGACGCAGTGGCCGTGGCCCTCTACTCCCTGGACGGGGAGCGCCCCTGGCTGGGCGACCGGTGTTCCTGAGCCGACCGGCTCAGCCCATCCGGCAACCGCCGTCGCTCCCGCACATTTCGCACCCCGGACCGCCGCCGGCCGCATGGGCCAGGCACCGGGCGGCCCGCTCCTCCACGATGTCGGCCAACAGGGGATGGGGGCCGAGCGGGGCGGCCACCAGATAGCGGACCCCCGGATGGCGGGTGGCCGCCGCCGCGGCCAGGGACGGGATGTCGCTGTCCCAGTGCCGTCCGGGGCCGAGGAAGTAGGGGGCGATCACCACGGTGGTAGCCCCGGCCGCCACGCAGGCGTCGAAGGCGGTGGCCAGGGAGGGCTCGGCCAGCTCCATGTGGGCCGGCTGCACGGTGCGGACGCCTTCCCATCCCGGCCAGGCCCGCACGAACTCCTCGTGGCCGCGGTTGGCCTCCGGGCGCTTCGAGCCGTGGTCGACCACCACCAGCCCCACGGCATCGATGCCCAGCCCGTCGATGGCCTCGAGCAGCGAGTCGATGCCATGGGCCGTCGGTCACGGCCCGAGGTTACCGGGGCGGCATCTCAGCGGGCGCTGATGTACTCCATCAGTTCGTTGCGGTCCTTCTCCAGCTCGCCCATGCGGCTCTTGACCACGTCGCCGATGCTGATGATGCCGCACAGAAGGCCGCCCTCGACCACGGGAACGTGGCGGATCCGCTGTTCGGTCATGAGGTTCATGATGGACTCGACGTCGTCGGTGGGCGTGCACACCTGGACGTCGGTGGACATGATCGACGCCACCGTCTCGTCGAGGAGCCCGAGGCGGAGCTCGGACAGCCGTTGGACGATGTCGCGCTCCGACACGATTCCTTGAATCTGGAGCCCGTCCGGCGATACGACCAGGGCGCCGATCCGGTGACGCACCAGGTCAGCGACTACATCGCCCACGGCGGCATCGGCACCGATGGTAGCCACGGCGAACCCTTTGCCCTCGAGCAGGTCTGCAACAAGCATGAAATTCCCCTTCCCTACTGTTCTCCCCCACCCCGTTCCTACGGATCCACCCACCCAACTGTTGTCCCCACCTGGGAAATTTTCCCTTCCCCCGGGTTATACCCATCTCCCGGGATAGACCCACGGCCCCGCCCACATCTTCGCGCCGACCCGTCCGGAACGGAACCGCAGGCCCCAAGTTGCAATGAAGTTGACCGCAAACCGACGGCCAGGCCCAGGCCGGCGACCCTGCGCCGCGTAATACCAGGTCTGAACAGTCCCCTCTTCTACGATGTCCTCAATGCCCCCCGTGCCTGAGCCAGCCGAGTTCGCCCAGCCGGCAACGACCGGGGGGGCGTCCCAGGGGGCCGAGGTCACATCGGCCGCTCCCGGGCCGGCAGCCCAAGGCGGTGGGGGCGGCTTCACCTCACGCAAATGGATCAAGAGGGCCGAGGGTGACCGTCGGACCCGAACCCGGCTCCTCATCGAAGGCGAGGGCGTGGTCGTCCTCAACGACCGACGGGTGCCCGGCACCCAGTCCTCCATCAAGCGGATCGCCGTCTCCTCGGGCGGCGTCTTCGTCATCGACGCCAAGCACTACAGGGGTCTGGTCCACGTCAAACGGACCGGTCCGGTCTGGGATCTCGGCCCGCAGGAACTGCACGTCGGCCGGCGGAACTGCACCCCGGCGGTCGACAACATGTGCGACCTGGCCAACGTGGTGCGTGCCGCTCTGGACACCACCACCTGGGGGGCCGAGGTACCGGTCCACCCTGTTCTCTGCCTGACCCGGGCCGAATGGGGTTTCGCCTCGGCCGTCGAGATCAGTGACGTCTATGTGGCCTGGCCCCGTTTGGTCAAGGGCCGGGTGCAGGCCCCCGGTGTCATGGACTCCCCCTCCGTACAGGAAGTCTCGCAGATGATCTCCCAGCACCTGCCTGTGGCCTGACACCGCCGTTCACACAGGCCTCGCACCCCTGACACGGAATCGAAACACTGGCGGCATACCGTGAGCCTCGGTTGAGGAGGGCAGAACCCGTGGAACACCGATGAGCTCAGCCGTGGACTCCCCCCTTGACCTGTCCTGGGATCCGGAGGACACCGTCGACGACCCCGGGGTGGCCGGCGCGCCCTCACGTCATCGTCCTGGTCGGGGCCACCGGCGATCTGGCCCGCCGGAAGCTGTTGCCCGGACTGCTTCGGCTCTCCCACGCCGGGCTTCTGCCCGAGTGCGCCATCGTCGGCACCTCCCTGGAGGACCTCGATGACGAGGCCTTCTGCCAGTTCGCCCTCGACGCCTGTGGCCAGTTCGCCCGGCACGACGTGGTCGACGCCCACTGGTCGACTTTCAAGAACCGGCTCCACTACGTCCCCCAGGCCCACGGGCCCGACAGCCTGGCCCGGCTGGTGGGCGACCTGGAGGAGATCCTGGGGGGCGACTGTCGCCGGCTCCACTACCTGAGCATCCCGCCGGCCGCCGCCGGCACCGTGGTCCGGACCCTCGGCGAGGCCGAGCTGGTCGATCGTTCGAGGATCATCATGGAGAAGCCGTTCGGGACGGACCTGCGGTCGGCCAAGGTGCTCAACGAGGCCGTGCACAGCGTCTTCACCCCCGACCAGGTCTATCGGATCGACCATTTCCTGGGGAAGGAGGCGGCCCAGAACATCCTGGCCTTCCGTTTCGCCAACGGGCTGTTCGAGCCCATCTGGAACCGCGGCCACATCGATCACGTCCAGATCGACGTGCCCGAAACCCTGTCGGTCGATAGGCGGGCCGCCTTCTACGAGGCCACCGGGGCTTTCCGCGACATGGTGGTGACCCACCTCTTCCAGGTTCTGGCCATCATGGCCATGGAGCCGCCCACCTCGCTCGAACCCCGGGCCATCAACGAGGAGAAGAACAAGGTGTTCCGGTCAATGCTGCCCCTCGACGTCAGCCAGGTGGTCCGGGGCCAGTACGAGGGATACCGGGACATCCCCGGCACCGCCGACGACAGCCAGACCGAAACGTTCATCGCCCTCAAGTGCGAGATCGACAACTGGCGGTGGGCGGGGGTGCCCTTCTATCTGCGTACCGGCAAGAACATGGCCCAGGGAGCCCGCATCATCTCCATCGCCTTCCGCGAGCCACCCAAGAGCATGTTCCCCGTCGGCTCGGGCATCGGAGCCCACGGTCCGGACCACCTGACCTTCGATCTGGCCGAAGCGTCCAAGCTCTCGCTCTCCTTCTACGGGAAGCGCCCCGGACCGGGGATGCAGCTGGACAAGCTGAGCCTCCAGTTCGCCCTGCACGAGACCGGGCACGAGACCGACGTCCTCGAGGCCTACGAGCGTCTCATCCACGACGCCATCGTCGGCGACCAGACCCTGTTCACGTCGGCGGAGGACATCGAACGGCTGTGGGAGCTGTCCACACCCCTCCTCGAGAACCCGCCCGACGTCGAGCTCTACCCACCGGGATCGTGGGGACCGGCCAGCATCGGCGACCTGATCGCCCCCAACGCCTGGCGACTGCCCTTCGAGAGAGGTTGGCGGACGAGGGAGGGACAGGAGTGAGAGGCAGGGAGAAGGTGTCTCTGCCGGCGGGCGCTCACACCGTCGAGGCGGTGCGGACGTCGGCCGCCCGCCAGCAGTACCAGGCCACCAACGACCGGTAGGGCCGGAAGGGTTCGCCGAGCAGGGCCAACTCCTTGGGCGTAGGCACCTCGGGCAGGCTCCAGGCCCGGGCGAACCCGGCCCGCACCCCGTAGTCGCCGGTAGGCCACACGTCGAGGCGACCCAGGGTGCCGAGTAGGAACATGTCGGCCGTCCACGGGCCGATGCCGCGCACCTGGCACAGATGGTCGGCCACCGCCTCGTCGGCGAGCCGTCCGATCCGGTCGAGAGCGATCTGACCGGACACCACCTTTTCGGCCAGGTCGCGGATGGAGGCGGCCTTGGCCCCGCTCAGCCCGCACTGGGCCAGCACGCCGGGGTCGACGGCCAGCACGCTTTCGGGGGTGACCTCGCTCCCCAAGGCGCTGACCAGGCGACCGTGAATGGAAGCCGCCGCCTTTCCGGCCAGCTGCTGGAAGATGATGATCTCGGTCAGGGCGGCAAAACGGTCGGAGGCCCGCACCGGGCGTCGGTAGGGGGCCGGCCCGTGCACATCGACCAGCCCGGCCAGAACCGGGTCCTTGGTCACCAGGATGGCCAGGGCCTCGTCGACTACCCGTGCGGTCACGGCGCCGATGATGCCACCCTGTCGGGCCCCACATAGGATCGCCACCGGCGCCGGCTCCGAGGGCGGAAGCCGGTCGACCCCCACCTCCGCATCCGCCCGACAGGAGCGCCATGACTCTGAAAGGCAAAGTGGCCATCGTGACCGGCGGCAACACCGGCATCGGCAAGGCGGTGGTCCTGGCCCTGGCCGGCGCCGGGGCCGACATCGTCGTCGACTACATCAGCAACGAGGCGGCCGAGCAGGAGGTCGAGCAGCAGGTGCGGGCCCTGGGCGACAAGGTGGTGGGGGTGAAGGCCGATGTGAGCAAGGTGGACGAGCTCAAGACCCTGATCGATGCGGCGGTGACCAACTTCGGCCGGCTGGACGTCATGGTCAACAACGCCGGTGTCGAGACCCGCACGTCGGTGCTGGACACCACCGAAGAGGAGTACGCCAAGGTTCTCGACATCAACCTCAAGAGCGCCTTCTTCGGCACCCAGCTGGCCGCCAAGCAGATGATCGCCCAGGGCGAGGGTGGGCGCATCATCAACATGACCTCGGTGCACGAGGACTGGCCCATGCCGGGTAACACCGCCTACTGCCTGTCCAAAGGCGGGATGCGCATGTTGACCCGCACCGCCGGGGTCGAGCTGGCACCCCACGACATCCTGGTGGTGGGGGTCGGGCCGGGGGCGGTGGACACACCCATCAACAAGGCCACCGTGGCCGACCCCAAAGCCCTGGCCATCCTCGACAACGCCATCCCCCTGGGACGGTTGGCCCAACCCGAGGAGATCGGCAGCATCGTGGCCTTCCTGGCCGGGGACGGGGCCAGCTACCTGACGGCCACCACCATCTTCGCCGACGGCGGACTCATGCAGAGCAGTCCCGGCCTCTGACCTCCTCCCGGGCTCCCCGTCGGGAAGGGGTGGCCGGCAACCGGTGTTGCACCACCCGTGACGTCGTTGTCCGTTCTCGACCTGGCCACGGTGACCAGGGGATCGACCCCGGCCGACGCCCTGGCCGACACCACCCGGTTGGCCGGGGTGGCCGAGGAGCTCGGCTATCGGCGGATGTGGGTGGCCGAGCACCACGCCATGCCGGCGGTGGCCAGTTCGGCACCGGCCGTCCTCATCGGCCACCTGGCCGACGCCACCTCCACTCTGCGGGTCGGCGCCGGTGGTGTGATGCTGCCCAATCATTCGCCCCTGGTCATCGCCGAGCAGTTCGCCACACTGGTTGCCCTCCATCCCGGGCGCATCGACCTCGGGTTGGGCCGGGCCCCGGGCACCGACCCGCGCACGGCCCGGGCCCTGCGTCGGTCCACCGACAAGGGAGCGGACTCCTTCCCCGAGGACGTGATCGAGCTCATCACCTACATGCTGGACGCCGACGGACCGGTGTCCCGTCCGGTTCCGGTGCCCGGGCGGGGCTACCTCCCGGAGATCTGGCTGCTCGGCTCCTCCACCTTCAGCGCCCAACTGGCCGGACACCTCGGACTGCCCTTCTCCTTCGCCTACCACTTCGCACCCGGTCTGCTCGACCAGGCCCTCGACCAGTACCGTTCGACCTTCCGACCGTCGGTGCTGCTGGATCGGCCCCGGGTCATGGTGGCCGCCTCGGTCATCTGCGCCCCCTCCACCGAGCAGGCCGCCTGGCTGGCGGGACCGTCGGCCCTGTCCACCCTGCAGCTGCGCACCGGACGGCTCGGGCCCCTGCCCACCCCGGAGGACGCCGCCGCCTACCGCTTCACCGACGAGGAGCGGGCCGTGGTCGACGCGGTGTCGGCCACCCACCTGATCGGCGACCCGGCCACCGTCCACGACGGGCTGGTCGCCCTCCAGCATCGGACCGACGCCGACGAGATCATGATCTCCACCCGGGCCCACTCCTTCGAGGCCCGGGCTCAGTCACTGGCCCTGGTGGCCGGGTCCTGGCCCATGGACCAAGAGCGGGAATCGGACGCCAGTCCGGCGGCGTGAAGCCGTCCGCCGGAGGGGCTCAGAGATCGGCGCAGGCCGGGAGCACCCGCTCGGCGATGAAGGCCAGGTGGTCGAGGTCGTCCACATCCAGAATCTGGAGGTAGACCCGGTCGGCGCCGACCGCGCCATAGGTGGCCAGCTTGGCGATCACTTCGTCGGGCGTGCCGCACAGCCCGTTCTGGCGCAGCTCGGCCACCTCCCGTCCGATGGACGCCGCCCGTCGGGCGATGGTGGCTTCGTCCGGGCCGCAGCACACCACCTGGGCGGCCGAAAAGACGATCGACGCCGGATCGCGGCCGGCTTCCCGGCTCACCCCCCGCACCCGTTCGAACTGGTCACCGGTCTCTTCCAGGGGACGGAAGGCGCGGTTGAACTCGGCGCCGTAGCGGACGGCCAACCGGGGTGTGCGGCGGGGACCCCCACCCCCGATGATGACCGGGGGGCCGGGCTTCTGCACCGGTTTGGGTAGGCCGGGGCTGTCCTTCACCTGGTAGTGGCGCCCCTCGAAACTGAAGAGGTCGTCGTCGGGGGTGGCCCACAACCCGGTGATGATGGCCAGCTGCTCCTCGAGCCGCTCGAACCGCTCACCCACCGGCGGAAAGGGGATCCCGTAGGCGGTGTGCTCGGCCTCGTACCAGCCGGCCCCGATGCCGAGCTCCACCCGTCCACCGCTCATGGCGTCGACCTCGGCCACCGACACGGCGAGGGGGCCCGGCAACCGGAAGGTGGCCGACGTGACCAGCGTGCCGAGGCGGATCCGGGAAGTCTCCCGGGCGATACCGGCCAGCGTCACCCAGGCGTCGGTGGGTCCGGGGCGTCCGTCGGCGTCGCCCATGACCAGGTAGTGGTCGCTGCGGAAGAAACCGTCGAATCCGAGGGACTCCGCTGTCCGGGCCACAGCCAGCAGCTGATGGTAGGAGGCGCCCTGTTGGGGCTCGGTGAAGATGCGCAGGAGCATGCCCTCGGTCTAGCCGCCCGGCGCCCCACCGCCAACCCGGAGCCCACCCACCGGGTCCGCCACGCATAGCGCCCGACGGCAGGGCGGCTCCCCCGGCCGGTGCCGACCGGGGCCGCGCCGGTCGGACAGCGGAGCCGACGGCGGGGCATCGACCACGCCGAGGGCCCTCCCCAGGGCCACCACCCCGACCACCCGGGCCCCGGCCAGCCGCAGAGCGGCCGCCGCGCTCTGGGCCCGTGCCCCGGTGGTGAGGGTGTCGTCCACCACCAGGGCCCGGCTGCGGGCCAACAACAGCGGGTCGACGGGTGGGCGGACCGAAAACCCCGGCGCGAGGCCAGCAGGTGACCGGTGACATCGGGACCGCGCTCGAGCAGCGGCCGGTGACAACGGGCCAAGGCGGGCACCCGAGCCACCAGGGCGTCGACCGGTGACCCCGACGGGCGTTGGGTGGAGGGAACGGTGACCACCAGGTTCCACCGGCCGAAGCGACGGGCCAGTCGACCGTCGGGATCGGCCATCCATGCGCCGAGGTGGCGGGCCAGACCCAGGCTGTAGGTGGTGCGGGCCTCGCCCACGGCGGCGTCCTTGTAACCGCGCAGCGCCCGGTGGAGGGCGTCACCCACCCGGTAGTCGGTCACCACCTCCACCGGAACCAGTGGCATCCGCAGCTGGCGGACCAGGATCCCGCAGCAGAAACAGAGAGCGAAGCCCGGACCGGCGGGTCGGTGACACACCGGGCAGCCGTCCGTTGTCACCCGGGGTCCGACCCCTTGTCCACGTGCCGGTGGAGAAGGAAGGTTCCGGTCGAGCGGCTGACCATCTGGTCCTCCTGATCGACCACGGTGCCCTCGGCGTAGGCCACCTGGCGGGCCATCCGCACCACTTCGCCCCGGAGCCGGTAGGAGTGGCCGAGGAGGGCCGGCCGCATGGTCTCGACCTTCATCTCGAGGGTGGCCCGGGTCCGATCCCGTCCGCCCAGAGCGGCGTTGATGGCGAAATTCATGGCGGCGTCGAGCAGGAGGCCGTGCACCCCGGCCTGCACCACCCCGTGCGGATTGCAGGCCGGGGTGGTGGGCACGAAGGTCCCGGTGACCCAGCCCAGGTCCTCCCCGTCCACCCCGTAGTCCACAAAGGTGGCCCCCACCGTTCCGATGAGCTCCATACCGCCGTCACCCAACCAGCGGTCCATGTCCTTGATTCGATCGGTCACCACCCCGACGGTACTGCCGGGCTGCGCCATGTTCACAAAACGGGTCGGGCGGGGTTGCCAAAAAGGGCCGGCCGTGTCGTCGGGTGATGGCCACCGTGATGACCTGCCGGTTGGCAGGTGGAATTACTGTGAGTGGAATCACCGATGTAATCCCGGTGCCCGACGGTCAAGATGAGGAGTGGTCAGACCTGCCGGAGTGGCCACTTCGTCGCTCGCGCAGGACTCTGATACCCCTGCCCTTGGGGTGCCCCTATTCCCTCCGCCAGGAATAGGAGGCCGTCCCCGAACTGGTCGGAACCGACCAGTGACGCACCTGGTCTCCGACCGCCGTCCGACGACCGCCCTGCAACGACCGTTATGAAAACGACCGTTACGACGTGTCCCGGTTGATGGGCGACATGCGGCCGGCGGCACGGAGGTGCCCGGTCCGGAGCGGGGTGGCGGGCCCCCGCTCGACGGACCCGGCTGATTCCGAGGGTAGCGGGAGTCCTTGCAGGTACAAGCACCGCCGCCGGGCCGGGTCGTGCCGGCTCGCTGCCTGGGCCCCTAGGCTCGTCAAAACGAAGCCGGGCGGCTGGGTTTGACCGCCCGCCCATACGGGATACGCTGAGGAAAGGCCGTTTCTTGACCGCTCGGTCTATTTTTTGGCCGGGGTAGCCCCCAGGCAGTTCTGACCAGCCCGAACGGGCCTGACATTGGCCGGCAGGCACCTGCTCCGCCGGACCGGAAGGAGAGGCGATCATGACCGACGCCGTCATCGTCGATGCAGTCCGCACCCCCGGAGGCAAGCGCAACGGGAAACTGCGCAACTGGCATGCCGTCGACCTGGCCTCCGAGCCCCTCAAGGCTCTGGTCGAGCGCAACGACCTGGATCCCGCACTGGTCGACGACGTCATCATGGGGTGCGTCATGCAGGTGGGCGAGCAGTCGCTCAACGTCGGGCGCAACGCCGTCCTGGCCGCCGGCTTTCCCGAGTCGGTGCCCGGCACCACCATCGACCGTCAGTGCGGTTCGTCCCAGCAGGCCCTCCACTTCGGGGCCCAGGGGGTCATCGCCGGCGCCTACGACGTGGTCATCGGTGGAGGCGTCGAAGTGATGACCCGTACCCCGATGGGCTCGTCGGTCGTACGCGACCTCGGCTACCCCTTCGGGCCGCGGATGATGAGCCGTTACGCCGAGCGCGGGGGTCTGGTCAGCCAGGGGGAGGGCGCCGAGCTCATCGCCGAAAAGTGGGACATCTCCCGCCAACAGCTCGACGAGTTCTCCGTACGCTCCCACCACCGCGCCGCCCGGGCCACCGAAGAGGGTCGCTTCGAGCGCGAGATCATCCCGGTGGCGGTGAAGGACGACGACCGGGCCGACACCGACGAGCTGATCACCACCGACGAGGGCATCCGACCGGACTCCTCGGTCGAGGTCCTGGCCAACCTCAAGCCGGCCTTCCGACAGGAGAACGGACGGGTCACCGCCGGTAACTCCTCCCAGATCACCGACGGCGCCTCCGCCGTGCTCATCATGAGCGAGGAGAAGGCCAATGCACTGGGTCTCACCCCCCGGGCCCGCTTCCACAGCTTCGCCGTGGCCGGCAGTGACCCGATCACCATGCTCACCGGTCCCATACCGGCCACCAAGTCGGTGCTGGAGAAGGCCAAGCTGACCCTCGACGACATGGACGTCATCGAGATCAACGAGGCCTTCGCCTCGGTGGTGTTGGCCTGGCAGAAGGAGTTCGGCGTCGATCTGGACAAGGTCAACGTGAACGGTGGGGCCATCGCTCTCGGTCACCCGCTCGGGGCATCGGGGGCCAAGCTGATGGCCACACTGGTCAACGAGCTCGAGCGCACCCAGGGTCGCTACGGCCTCCTGACCATGTGCGAGGGCGGCGGCATGGCCAATGCCACCATCATCGAGCGTCTGGGCTGAACCCCACCGACTGTTGAACCGGGAGACACCCGGCTGATACCCGGCGGGGCAGGCAGGCCGATGGCCGCTCGTGCGCCGGGTCACCCGGTCAGTGGGTCACCCGGTCAGTGGTAGCGGGTGGCCGTTATCAGGCCGGCGAAGATGGCCCCGATGGCGGCGATCAACCACAGGTTGTTGACCCCACCGGGGAGCAGGCCGGCGTAGTTGAGGATGACGATGAGGACGCCCAATACGAACAGGGCGATGATCATCATCCCCATCCACCGCGGACTGGTCTTGGCGTTCTTGGGGATGGGCGGCGTGTACCGGCGGGTCTGTGCCGACCTGGTCGACTCCGTGGTGCGGCCGCCCTTGCGGCCCTTCTTCGGGGTCGTCTTGCCGGAGGGCTTGCCCGCGGGGGCTTTGGCCGAAGCCGTCTTGCCCGAGGTCGTCTTGCCCGAGGTCGTCTTGCCCGAACCGGGCTTGTCCTTGTCCTCGGCCTTGGTTGCCATGGCCGGAAGGATAGTCAGTCCCCCGCCGCCATGGCCGACGGAGCCACGGTCGGGCTGCCTGCCGATACGATCAGTGGCCCATGGGAGCGCGGGTGCTGGTGATCGACAACTACGACTCCTTCGTCTACAACCTCGTCCAGGAGCTGGGAGAACTGGGGGCCGATCCGGTCGTCCACCGCAACGACGCCATCGACATCGCCGGCATCCGGGCCGCCTCCCCCGACGCCATCCTCATCTCGCCGGGTCCCGGTCGGCCCGAGAGCGCCGGCATCAGCCTGCAGGTGGTGGACGAGCTGGCCGGGGAGATCCCCATCCTCGGGGTCTGCCTCGGGCTCCAGGCCGTGGGACAGGCTTACGGGGGCACCATCGTCGCCGCCCCCACCCTCATGCACGGCAAGACCTCGTCCGTGCACCATCAGGGCGAAGGTGTGTTCGTCGGACTGCCGGACCCCTTTGTGGCCACCCGCTACCACTCACTGGTGGTCGACCCGGCCACGGTCCCCGACGTCCTCGAGGTCACCGCCAGCACCGGCGACGGGGTCATCATGGGCCTGCGTCACCGCACCCTGCCGGTGGAGGCCGTCCAATTCCATCCCGAATCGTTCCTGACGCCCCACGGACCCAGTCTTCTGTCCAACTTTTTGGCCTCCGCCGACGGACGCTGAGCGACCCCAACTGAGCGGGGTTCGGACTACCCCCGGTTGCGGCCGGGGCGGGCGTGGCCCCCGGGGGTGGTGGGCGACGTGGTGGTGGAAGACGAAGACGAGGACGAGCTGGTTGTCGACGACGGCGGGGTGGTCGTGGTCGTGGTCGTGGTCGTGGTGGTGGTCGTGGCCGGAGACCCGCTGGACACGGCGATGGTGACCGAACTTCCCGGACGCACCGACGCACCAGGGCCCGGGCTGGACGATATGACGGTACCGGCCCCGTACTGGGAGGAGGGCTCCGGGGTCACGCCCCCGAGGGTGAGGCCGTACTGGTTGAGGAGACTGGTGACCTGGCTCTGGGGCAGGCCGATGAGCGAGGGAACGGTCACGTTGGCCTGTCCCGACGAGACGGTGAGTGCCACTGTGGTTCCCTGGGCCACCCTGGTTCCCGAGGACGGGTCGGAGCTGATCACGTTGCCGGTGGTGACATTGTTGTCGGGCTTGTAGGCCACGGTGTCCTGGAGTCCCTGAGCCTGGAGGAGGGATTTAGCCTGGCTCAGAGGCTCCCCGACGATCCCCGAAGGCACAGCCACCTTCTTGAGCGGCGCGGGAATGGCCACATCCAGGGTGACGGTGTCGCCCTTCTTGACCAGCGAATGGGGGGCGGGATTGGTGGAGACCACCGTGCCGGGGGTGTCCGTCGACACCTGGTTGGCTCTCTTGACCGTCAGGCCATCGGCCTCGAGGGTGGTGGTGGCCTGGGCCGCAGGTTGGCCGGTCACGTTGACCAGATTGAACGAGGCACTGCCACCGAAGTAGCCCAGGTTGCGGGCCAGCAGGTATCCGGCCACCAGCAGCAGCACGATCAGGATGGCCAGGATGATGGCGTAGGTGCGGGTCCGGTTGGGACCCTCGTCGTCGATGTCCTCTTCTTGTGACGGACCGGTGGCCGCCACCGCCTGGGTCAGGTCCGAACCGTCCACAGCCCCGATGGCCTGGGTCGCCCCCAGCGCAGCCACCGTGGTGGTGGTGTCATTCATGGCCAGGACCGAGCGCCCCTCGTTGAACCGGAGCAGGTCGGCCCGCAGTTCCTCGGCCGTCTGGTAGCGGTGGGCGGGATCCTTGGCCATCGACTTGAGAATGATGGCCTCGAAGGTCGGGGGGATCGACGGGTTGAGCTCGCGGGGCGCCGGGGGATGGTCGCGCACGTGCTTGGAGGCCACCGACACCGGGGTATCGCCCATGAAGGGGGGACGACCGGTGACCATCTCGAAGAGGACCACGCCCAGCGAGTAGATGTCGCTGCGGGTGTCGACGCCGATGCCCTCGGCCTGCTCCGGTGAGAAGTAGGTGGCCGTTCCCATGACGGCGCCGGTCTGGGTCAGGCTCTCTTCGGTGTTGAGGGCGCGGGCGATGCCGAAGTCGGTGACCTTCACCTGCCCCTCGTCGGTAATCAGCACGTTGCCGGGCTTCACGTCGCGGTGGATGACCTTGTGTTTGTGGGCGTATCCCAGGGCCGCGGCCACATGGGATCCGATGTCCGCCGTCCGCTCGGCCGACAGGGGCCCTGAGGATTTGAGGATGGAGGACAGGGGACGTCCGTCGATGAACTCCATCACGATGAAGTAGGTACCGGTGTCCTCACCCCAGTCGAAGACGGGAACGATATTGGGGTGGGAGAGATTGGCGGCGGCCTGGGCCTCGCGGCGGAAGCGCTCGACGAAGGATCGGTCGATGGACAGCTCCGAAAAGAGGACCTTGAGGGCCACCGGACGATCGAGCAGGCGGTCGTGGGCGCGGTAGACCTCGGCCATCCCGCCTCGGGCGATGAGGTGATTGAGCTCGTAGCGCTCGGAGAAGACGCGCGGCGTCTGGGTGGGGTCCATGTAGGTCAAAGCCTAGGCCTGCGTTCGCTCGGGTCCGGGGTTCTCATCGTTCCTCGTTCCATGTCGGTTGGTTGTCTGTCTTTTGGTCCTGATGCCGTCGAGGGCCGTCGACGTGGGGGCCGGTGACGATCACGGGTACCCACTGTCCGACAATCCCGCATCGGCCCGGACGTCGCCCAGGATCTGGCGGACGATCGGCCCCGAGTAGGCGGCACCGGTGGCGCTCGGAGGTTGGTTGGGGAGGACGACGGCGATGGCCACCTCGGTGTTGCCCACCGGGGCGAAGGAGATGAGCCAGTCGTTGGTGAACGGCGGGTTGGGACCGAAGGAGCCGGTCTGGGCCGTTCCCGTCTTGGCCGCCACATCCCAGCTGGCCGGAAAGACACCGGCTGCCGTCCCCGAAGCCACCACGCCTTTCATGTAGGTGGTCAGGGTGGCGGCCGTCTGGGCCGAAATGGGCTGCAGCCACTGCTTGGGCTGGTAGGTGGTCACCCGGCCGCCCTGGGAGTTGTCGATGTACGACATGATGTGCGGGGTCATCTCCGACCCGCCGTTGGCCACCGCGCCGGCCACCATGGCCATCTGCAGGGCCGAAGCCGATACGTTCTCCTGGCCGATGGCCGACTTCATGACGCCGGGGATGTCGGCGTCGAAGTCGGCGTCGGTCTCACCGGGGCCCTCCATGGTCGAGGTGGCGATGGTGTCGGCCGGGACGTCGAGGGGGATGGTCTGGTTGAATCCGTAGGCCTCGGCCTGCTGGAGGAGAGTGGCGCCCCCCAACTTGAGGCCGATTTCGGCGAAGTCGGCGTCGCAGGACAGGATGACCAGCTGCTCGAGATTGCCGCCGCAGGTTCCGGAGTGGTAGTTGGTGAGCTTCTGGGGCGGGGTGCCGGTGTCGGGCAGAGTGACAAAGCTCACCGTCGGATAGACGGCGGCAGCCAGAAGGGGGGCGTGCTCGAGGACGGCCGAGGTGGTGATCACCTTGAAGCTCGAGCCGGGGGCGCTGGTCTGCCCGTAGGTGCCCGAGACCAGCGGCTGTCCCGTTTGGGCCAGGTAGGCGTCCCAGGCGAACTTCTGGACCTGGGGGTTCTGGGAGACCAGCGGGTTCGGATTGAACGTCGGGTTCGAGTACATGGCTTCGATGTCGCCGTTGGTGGGGTTGAGGACCACCGCCGCCGCCCCGTTGACCCCTGCGGCCGTGCCCGAGTCGAGCGCTTGGGCCACCTGCAGTTGCAGGTTCTCGTTCATGGTCAGTGTGACGTTGTCCACCTCGGTCCGGTTGGTAAGCAGATCGCGCAGATTTTTGGCCGGTGGTGTGTGGGGGGTGAGGTAGCTGTTGTACTGGGCCTCGATCCCCCGGAAGTTCCCGTAGATGGAGGAGTCGAATCCGATGACCTGGGCGAAGAGCGTCGCCGTGTTGGGGTTGTATTCCCGTTGGTACTTGTAAACACTTCCCGCCGGCGCCGGCACCGACTGGGCCAGAACGGTGCCGTCATCGGACAGGATGCTTCCCCGGGTCTGGCTGCGCGCCTGGGCCAGGACCCGGGGGTTGTCGGGAGCGGTGGCCAACGAGTTGGCTTTGATCACCTGAATGTTGTTGAGCTGGATGAACAGGGCGACGAAGCACAGGAGCATGAACACGCCGAGCCGTCGTATGCGTCGCTCCATCAGGTCCCCTTGGTAGTGGTCGTGGTGACCGGCAGTGTGGTGGTGGTGCTGGCCGAGGCCGACGGGTTCTGCTCAGTGGACTTGACCGACACCAGGTTGCTCACATAGGCCCGGGCGTCGGCCACCGAAGTCTCCTCCACGCCGGCGTTGAGGTTCTGCAGGTAGATAGCGGGCACGTCGGCGGTGGTGACGCCGGTGCGCTCCACCTCCACCGGGTGGTACCAGAGGAATCCGCCCACCCGACCCTGGTAGATGACCAGTTCGTTGTTCTGTACCCCTACGAAGTACGAGTTGATGTCGTACCAACGGACAGCGGCGTAGGCGCCGACCAGGGCGGCGGCCAGCAGGATGATGAAAAGAAGGGTGCGGAAAGTGATCAGCCGGCGGCCCCGGGCCATCCGCTTCTCGCGACGCCTGGCCCGTCGACGCTCCCGTCGACTCGGACCGGGCTCAGCGGCCAGCGAGGCCGGGTACTCGACGTCCTCATCGGAGGCGGCGGGGAAGGCCCCGTTTTCCTCGGGCACGGCGAAATCGGCGGCCACCGCGGCCACGGCGGGGACCGACTCGTCCTCGTCCTCGCCGACAACCACATCGACCACCACTGCGGTGATGTTGTCGCTTCCCCCGTGGGTGCGAGCGGCCTGCACCAGAAGATCGGCTGCCTTCTGAGGATCGGGTACCGAGGACAGGACCTCGATGATCTGATCGGGAATGAGCTCGTTGGTCAGGCCGTCGCTGCACAGCAGGTACCGGTCGCCCCGCACCGGGTGGATGCGCCACAGGTCGATGGTCACGTCCTCCTTGGCCCCGAGGGCCCGGGTGAGGATGTGGCGATGGGGGTGCACCGCTGCCTCGGCCGCCGAAAGGTCGCCGGAGCGGACCATCTCCTCGGCCAGGCTGTGATCGGTGGTTATCTGGACCAGATCCCCGTCGTGGAACCGGTAGGAGCGGGAATCGCCCACGTTGACCAGCGCCAACACGTCGTGGCCGTCCTCGTTGACCAGGGCCACGGCGGTGAGGGTGGTGCCCATCCCCCGGAGCTCGGGGTTGTCGAGGCTGTGTTGCCACACGGCGGCGTTGGCCTCGTCCACCGCCTGGGACAGGCCGGCGCCGGTCGGCTGCCGGCTGAAGGCGGCGGTGAGAGCGTCCACCGCCAGGCGCGAGGCGACCTCGCCGCCGGCATGGCCACCCATGCCGTCGGCCACGGCAAAGAGGGTGGGCGACTCCACAGCCAGGTCCTGGTTGACGGAGCGGACCAGACCGGTGTCGGTTGCCGATCCCGAGCGGAGAAGTGTCATTTCACTTCCCCACCTCGAAGACAGTGCCCCCGACCTGGAGGAGGTCGCCCTTCTCCAGACGGGTCCGCTCGCCGATGCGGACGGTGTTGACCCATGTCCCGTTGGTGGAACCCAGGTCCTCGGCCCACAGTTGCCCGTCCAATCGGAAGAGACGGGCGTGGAGGTTGGACGAGTAGGAGTCGTAGTCGATGGGAACGCCACAGCCCGGGGCCCGGCCCACAGTGACCTCGTCGCCGATGTCGTACATCCGTCCTGCCTGATCCTCGGGCCGGATCACGTAGAGCCGGAGGTCGCGTCGCTTGCGCTTCTTGCCGTCGACGACCGGATCGACGTCCCTGCTCCGGCGGCGGGGCCGTTTGAGAGGACGCACCTCCACCCACACGGCCCGGACCACCCACATGAAGAACAGCCAGAGCAGAATGATGACCCCGAGCTCCAGGGCACGGAGAACGGGGGCGTTGTTCGTGGGTCCGGGAAGTGAAACCAGGATCAAATGCATCAGCGTTCAGACGCCGGCCTTCAGGAAGTCTCGAATCGAAGTACCGTGGTCCCGATCACGATCTGGTCGCCATCGTTCAGTTTCCGCTCCTTGATCGGCGCACCGTTCACCCGGGTCCCGTTGGTGGAGTTGAGATCGACAACGACCACTTCGTTGCCCAGTCGCCTGATCTCTGCGTGCCTGCGACTGGCGTTGGGGTCGGAGACGAGGACCGCGCTCTCTGGCAGGCGCCCGATGGTGATCGGCTCCGGCCCGAGCACCACCCGGGAGCCGTCGGCCAGGACGATCGAGGCGGCGGGGAGGCCCGCCGGTCCCTCCCTGACCTCCGACACGATGTCGAACCGGCCCCGGCGCTGCCGAGGATCCTCGACCGCAGACACGGTGACGGGCCCGACGAACACGTAATCCTCGGTGCGGGCGTGCTCACGAGCAGCCTCTTCGAGCTCCCTGATGAGGGCGTCGAGAAAGTTCTCGAAGCGGTCGAAATCGGCAGGCGAGAGGTGGACCACGAAGGCGTTGGGCGCGATCAGACCATGGACGCCCAGCCGTCGCTGGAGGTCCATTTCCCTGGTTAGGCGTCGACCGATCTCGACCGGATGAAGTTCACCTCGAAACGCCTTGGAGAGTGTACCGTCCACCATGCGCTCGAGGCGTCCTTCGAACTTCTGAAGTCCCATTCTCCGCTCAGCCTACCGGTGCCAACCCCCAGGTAGGGGGTAGGGTGCCCTGGAAGGGGTCGGCGGCCCGGCCCCAGGCCCGAGGGGCTCGGAGATCCAGTGGGACGGTGGGCGCCCTGAGGGCTCTGTGGCGCAGACCTCCGCTAGAGGCTCGGCCGGAACGGCGAGGTGGGGATCGTCGGGTAGCCTCTGACCGTCACTCGGGCGAGTGGCGGAATTGGCAGACGCGCAGGATTCAGGTTCCTGTGTCCGAAAGGATGTGGGGGTTCAAGTCCCCCCTCGCCCACTAACTAACCAGTGAGAAGGTCCGTTCCACCTGACGGTAGGTGACGAGGTGAGGGCCGGTCCTCCATTCCACCCGCACCCCGAGCACGACCTGATCGGGGGTGTCGAGTGCCATCAGTGCCCGGTGGACCCGGGTGAGATGGGCGGGGTGGCCGGCTTCCTGGGCGATGAGCATGCCGAGGAGCAGGGTCCGCACCGACAGCTGACGGGGCCGGCCCCCTCTCGGCAGGAGACTCTCGATCCGTTGGGGAACCCCTGACCGGTCGATCATCGCGCCGAGACGACCGATGTTCGGGATCCCGGTCACCGCACACCGCTCAACAAGGCGACGGCCGTCTTCTCGTCAACGGTCGGGACGCCGGTCATCAGGTCACCGAGACGTTGGGAGCAGGTGACGCCGGCCGCCTCCAAGAAGGCCTTGATCCCGAGCTCGCCAGCACAGTGACTCAGCCATGTGGACCGCAGCCGTCCGGTGTCCAAGCGTGGCAGGTCCACCCCGCCGCTCAGGGCCCCGACCAGAGGGGCGGTGATGTTGTGGCGCTTGGGATCGTTCACACCCACCAGCGAGCTCTCACCGGCAAAAGAGGCGGCGGCCAACAGCCGGCCGTGATAGCACCGCCGCACCGGCACGCTCCGTGGGTTCGGACCGGCGATGTCAACCACCACCCCGCCGGATCGACGGACCACGTCGACGCCCCGAATGAACCGGAGGTCGGTCCCCACCGCCCCCGCCCCGGCACCGAGGCTGAGGAGGCCCATACATCGCATGCGGCGGAGAAGAGTGGGTTGGGCGTCGGCCAGGGCGAAGTAGGCGGCCATCTCCGCCTCCCCGTAAGGGGGCTTGGCCCGCTGGCGGGGAAGCGGGACCGGGGCCGGACGACCGGCCCGCTCGTTGTGGTCGGCCAGGAACCGGAGGTTGGTGCGCAAGGAGCGCTTTCCTGCCGGCGACCCGTCTCGCACCCCAGCCACGATGAACCGCTCGATGACCGGGTCGCTCAACAACACCTCGGGGGTGACAGGCAGACCCATCGAGATCCCGAAGGCGGCCAATCGAGAGCCAGCCCACAAAGGGATCGAGCCCGGGCCGGACTCGTTGGCGACGTGGCCCGCACAACCTGGCGGGCGAAGGCACCGGCCGCAGGCGGAACACCCCGGGGTCGCCAGTGGGCGATGGCGTCCTCCACCGTTGCTCCTTTGTGCACCCCGGATCGGGTCGCCGCCATCGTGCAGTAGGATACTGCACGATATCACCGGACACCGGGACCCCCGGTGGAAAGGTAGGAAGGTGCAACTCGATCCCGAGGTCAAGGCCAAGGCCGCCCGCCTGGCCACCGAGATCGCTCGCCTGTCCCGCTCCGGCCAGGTCCTCCCCGGCACCCTGACCCACCGCCACACCCGGTGCGGCCGCCCCGGCTGCCGCTGTGGAGCTGATCCCCCGGTACTCCATGGGCCTTACTGGTCCTGGACCCGCAAGGTCGACGCCAAGAC
Source organism: uncultured Acidimicrobiaceae bacterium (assembly GCA_963727955.1). Lineage (GTDB taxonomy): Bacteria > Actinomycetota > Acidimicrobiia > Acidimicrobiales > RAAP-2 > Bog-756. The sequence goes on along the minus strand of CAVSII010000005.1, from coordinate 260,243 downwards.
GGTCACCCGCTATCTGAGCAACGAGCAGGCCGAGGACTTCCGGCCCTACTTCGAGAACGCCAAGCGGCTCCGTGAGCTCTTGGCCGAGCTCGAGTCGCTCGGACTTGCCACCCTCGAGAACGATCCCCGCTGGGACCGCTGAACCGGTCAAACACAACCGATGTGGACGTTGCCTCGTTATCCCGTGATAGATCCCGCTTTCACGCCAGCGGACACCAGGTCAGACCCTTACGTGAACACCTCACTAACTAACACAACCAACTCACTCACTGGGCTACCGACGCATTCAGGGTGAGCTTGTGAAACTCGGGTTGCGCCTGGCAGCCTGCACCATCGCCAAAATCGTGAAGGACCACGATCTCGGTCCGGCTCCACGGCGGAGCGGTCCGACCTAGCGGAAGTTCTTGCGTGCCCAGGCCTCGGGCGTCGCAGCCACGGCTTCCTCCACGTGGACACCATCCTGCTCAAGCCCACGCGGAAACCATTCTGCTAAAGGGCCGAAGCCGCCAAAGTTCCTCCAGACGTCCTTTCGGACCCGAACGCAACGCCTTCGCGGAGCGGCTCGTGCGGAGTCCGAGGTTGGACTGCCTTGACCACGTGCTGATCGTCAACGAAGCCCATCACGAGCGGATCCTCCGCGGTTATGCCCCCATCGCAACGGACATCGTCCGCACCAGCGTCTTGCTCAGGAGATCCCGGCTCCGGAAAGTCCTGCTCCCCTACGGGCGGTGCCCGTTCTTGACGGTCGGCACTGACACCCAGGACAAAAACGCCGGCACGATCGTCTGGGCGGGCTGATTGATGAGTACGGGCTGGTGGCATGAGGCGAGATTCGAGTTCTCGGACGGTACGGGTCCGCTGGCCGGCTGAATCCCGGCGTCACACCAAGTTCACTTGACAGCCTCGGGAACCGGGGCCAAAGCTGTGGAAAGCTTGGCCAGTGTCGGCTTTTCAGGGTCGGGCGGCGAGGCGGCGTCGGGCGGACTGACGTTTTAGTACCTCGAAACGGCTAGGCGGAGGAGAGTACCGTGCGGATACTCCGAGGTTCCAAGTTCCCACCCTTGTTCGGCCTGTTCGCCCTGTTGGCGGGATTGCTCACCATTCCGTTGGCGACATCGCCAGCGGGGGCCAGTCCGCCCACGATCAGCGTGGGCAACAGCCCGACCGCCGTTGCCGTCGACGCCTCCACAGACACCGTGTATGTGGCCAACAGTGGGGACGGAACGGTCTCTGTGATCAACGGAGCTGACTGCAACGGGACCAGCGGTTGCTCGGAGGCGGCCCAGACGGTGACCCTGGGCGGCTCCCCTCAAGGGCTGGCCGTCAACGAGGCGACCAACACCATCTACGTGTCGAACAGCAACGGCTACATGTACGCCATCGATGGGACGGTATGTGACGGCACGGTGACGTGTATGGGGACACCCCAATCCATGAACATTGGCGGCTCGCCCAGCGCGATCGCCGTGAATCCCGTCACCGATTCCATCTACGTGACCAACGGCGACGGGTACGATCAACCGGGGTTCATCTCGGTCATCAACGGGGCGACCTGCAACGGAACCAGCTGTAGCGGCACTCCCAAATCCGTGAGTTTGACCGGCGAAGGCCCTTTCGCCATCACCGTCGATCCAGCCACTAACACCGTCTATGCCGCGGCAAAAGAGACCTTGACTGTCATCAACGGAGCAAAATGCAACGGCACCACAACTTGCTCTGGCGCCTCCCAGACTGTGAGCGATGACGATCTCGCCCCGGGAGGGCTGAGCTCGCTGTCCATCGATCAGGCCACCGACACGCTCTGGGATGCCGACCTCTACAACGGAACTGTTTCCTCTCTGAATGTCGCGGACTGCGACGGCACGACAACATGTCCCGCCTCCGTCGATGCGGAGATTTTCGTCACCAACAGGTCAGATACCGCCCTCGCCGTCGATGACTCGACGGATATGGTCTATGCCTCAGTCTGGGCTAGTAACTCCGGTGTCCAGGTGCTCACCCCAGGCGATTGTGACGGCCCAAACCCGCCCTGCGGATTAGCAAGCAATGTTAACCTCGACAACACCGGCGACTTCGAAAACATCGAAACGGGAGACGATCCCTTGGTTGTAGCCGTCGATGCCACCACCAACACCGTGTATGTGACGAACGAAGCCGATGGCACGCTGTCGATACTCCCGGGAGCCGTACCCAGCGTCGAAGTCGGAATAAACGGGGAGGGTGGTGTGGCCGTGGACGATGCCACCGACACCGCCTATGTTGCCGACGGGAATGCCGCCACAGTATCGATGATCGATACAGATGCGCTCAATACAGAGTCCTGCACATTCAATGGCCTCTCGGGCTGCCCCGATGTGCCCAGCGTGTATCTGGGTGGCTGGGCGTCCAGTGTGGCCGTGGACGACGCCACCGACACTGCCTTTGTGGTGCTCGAAGACAACGACGTGGCGATGATCAACCTGCAGACCTGCAACGTCACAGTCCAGGCAGGCTGCTCCGACGTGCCCCCGCTGAGTCAGCCCTATGGGCGAGCCAGCCGATAAATGTGGCTGTGGACGACGCCACCGACACCGCCTATGTGTTCACCGTAAGCGGCGATGTGTCGATGATCGACACGCAGACCTGCAATGCCACCGTTCAGTCGGGCTGCTCCAACATGCCCACGGTTTTCATGCCCACCGTGTTCGTGGGTACCGCTCCGATCGATATGGCCGTGGACGACGCCACCGACACAGCTTATGTGGCGAGCCATGGCAATCACGAGGTGGCGATGATCGACACGTCGACCTGCAACGCCACCGTCCAGTCGGGTTGCTCCAACGTGCCTGCCGTTGATGTGGGTACCGCTCCGGACGGCGTGGCTGTGGACGACAGCACCGACACCGCCTATGTGCCGAATACCGGCAACAACGACGTGTCGATGATCGATATGCAGACCTGCAATGCCACTGTCCAGTCGGGCTGCCCCAAGGTGCCCACCGTTGATGTGGGCTCCCAACCGATCAGTGTGGCCATGGATGACACCACCGACACCGCCTATGTGACCAACGAGGGAGAGTAACAACGTGTCGATGATCGACACGTTGACCTGCAACGCCACCGTCCAGTCGGGCTGCTCCAACGTGCCGACGGTCAATGCAGGCTCCGAACCGACCGGCGTGGCGGTGGACGACACCACCGACACCGTCTATGTGAGCAATGACGCAGGTTCGTCGGTGCCAGACTTCGCTTCCGTATTTGCCGGCATGCAGTTACCCGGCGTCTCGATCGTGCCATCCGGTTCGCTCACACAGAGTGGCGACGAGACCTACGACGTGACCGTCTCGGAGGACCTAACTGCCTCGGGAAGCCCTCTGGTTTCCGGTGGCGGAGTTCCACCAACGCCCACAGGCAAGGTCACCGTGTGCGGTGCGCCCTACGACAGCAACACGAGTTCGGGATTCTCCTGCTCCAGCCCCTATGTCGTCAATACTTGTTCATTTGCATTGATGGGTGGGTCGGGGAACTGTCCACTGGGTGGCGAGACAGCAGCAGGCAGTCCCTACGAGATTGCTGCCGATTATCAGCCGCCGGCGGGTGACACCAACTACTGGCCCACAGATACCACTGTCACTGTTGACGGAGGCCAAGCGAGCTCGACGACCGGTGATGCCCCTCCTGTAGGTACGAACGGAGTCACCGTGAACGCAAGCGGGCCTGTTGGGAATACGAACGATGTGACCGAAACCTCCTACCCGGCCGATCCGGTCGGCGCCCTTCCTGGTGGGGTTGCGTTCTTTGACGTGACTGCAACACAACAGTCGCCTGCCTTCAAATCTATAGAAATCGAATACTGCGGCACGCCTCAGGGACCGATCGAGTGGTACGACGCCGGCACCGTTGACTGGAACGTCCTCGATACGACGACTTCTGGTAGTTGCGAGAAGTTCACAGCAACCCGCTCCTCCGATCCGAGCATCAGTGAACTGACGGGAACTGTCTTTGCTGTAGTTCCGGTGCAGATCACCACGACGTCGCTTCCCAACGGTTCCGTCTACAGCAGCAGCAATAAGGTTGCGTACTCGGCGACGCTGTCGGCCATCGGGGGTGAACCGCCCTACAAATGGTCACTGGCTTCCGGATCGAGTCCTTTGCCTCCCGGCCTCAGGTTGAGCTCCAAGGGAGTGATCTCAGGCAAGGCTACGACCCTCGGCAAGTACTCCTTCACCGTCCAGGCCGCTGGCAAGAAGACCAAGGTGGTGGACAAGGCGACCAAGACCCTTTGGATCACGATCAACTGACCGATGTCGCCGCCGTCGGCGATCACAGCTGTGCCCTCTTGACGGGCGGGATGGTCGACTGCTGGGCTGGAACGGATACGGCGATCTCGGGGACGGAACCACCGCCAACTTCGTCGACTCCGGTGGAGGTGAAGTGGCTGAGCGGGGTAACCGCCATCGCCACCCAGGGCGACCACAGCCGTGCCCTCTTGACCGGGGATCAATCGACTGCTGGGGTGACAACGCCCAAGGCGAGCCTGGCATCGGATCCCATAACCGTCCCCAATCGGCGACGGGAAACGCGATACGAAGTGGTGGCTCCAGCATCAGGATCGCGGTTTCGGCTTCGACGCCGCCGTCACCGAGAAGGGCGCCCAACCCACATGGCCTATTGATTTTCGCCAACTGCTGTGGTTTCATCGCATTGAGGTCAGGGTGCGACCGATAGAGGGCGGGCAGGGCACCGGCGCTGACCGAGAAGGAGGGTCAACTCTTATGGCGCGACCCGCCGCCGCTGGCACTAGCTAAACGAGCGGATTACAACTTGCGGCAGGTAGCTGTCGGATTGCTCCCCCTTAAGGGTGGAGTGAAGCTTTGCGTCAAAGCAGACGAATCCGGAAGGGTGGGTTCTCCAAGGCTGCGGCGTCTCCCGGGGTCAATGGAGTTTCCGGTTTTAGTGGTTCGCGGGAGGAAGCCGTGCCTTTGTGGACTCTCCTTCCTCGCTGGCGGGTAGATCACTTTTTACGGTGTCGGACCGAACACTGGCCCTCCACGGAGTTTTCACTCCTTGGTGTGCCCCAAACCGGTAGCGAGTCGTGGGCTTTCAAAAACTGCAAGCGCTATGTCAACCACCAACACCAAGGAGACCCATATGTCTGTCACAACCGAAAGGGTACGGGGCGGCACGGCTATCCGGCCCTTCACAGTCAAGTTCCCCAAGTCAGAGATCGATGATCTGAGTGCACGGATTGCCGCGACGCGCTTGCCCGAAAAGGAGCCAGTCGCAGATCTTTCCCAGGGCGTGCAGCTGGCGACAATGGAAGCACTCATACGCTATTGGCGCATCGAGTACGATTTCGGGCGGGTCGAGGCGAGGCTGAACGCTCTGCCGCAATTCATCACGGAGATCGACGGTCTGGATATCCACTTTATCCACGTCCGTTCGCCCCACGAGAACGCGCTGCCGGCGATCCTCATTCACGGCTGGCCCGGCTCGGTCATTGAGTTCCTGAACGTCGTCGGCCCGCTCAGCGACCCGACGGCCCACGGCGGTAACGCAACCGATGCCTTCGACGTCGTGATCCCGTCGATCCCCGGCTACGGGTTCTCAGGCAAGCCCGATACCACCGGCTGGGGGCCCGAACACATCGCTCGTGCCTTTGACGAGCTGATGAACCGGCTCGGCTACGACCACTACGTTGCCCAGGGGGGCGATTGGGGAGCAATTATTGCGGACTTTATGGGGGTGCAGGCCCCTCCCGGATTGCTCGGCATCCACTCAAACATGCCGGGCGTTCTGCCCCCCGAGATCGCGAGCCTCTTCGGGCCACTTCGGGCCGACCCGCCACCGAACAGTCTCTCGGCTGAAGAGCAGCGTGCATACGAACAGGTGAGCTACGTGTATACGAAGGGCATCGGATACGGCGTCGAGATGGCATTGCGCCCGCAGACGCTCTACGGAATCGCCGACTCGCCCGCCGGACTGGCCTCATGGATCCTGGACCACGACGCCCAAAGCTACGAGGACATCACTCGCGCCTTTGTAGACGGTTCTCCCGTCGGCAATCTGACCCGGGATGAGGTGCTCGACAACATCACGATGACATGGTTGACGGACACGGGGATCTCCTCGGCTCGTCTCTACCATGAGAACGCGTATGGATTCTTTGATGCCAAGGGCGTATCTGTTCCGGTCGCTGTCACAGTGTTTCCGAGGGAGCTGTATCAGTCTCCGCGGAGCTGGACGGAGCGGGCGTATCCCAACCTCACCTACTTCAACGAGGCCGACAGGGGTAACCACTTTGCTGCCTGGCAAGAGCCGCAACTCTTTTCGGAAGAGGTGCGTGCAGGGTTCAGGTCACTTCGCTAGATGTCCGTATTCGAGCGTCTGCACATCCCCTCGCTTGGCGGTGCGACCGAGTGGCTCAACTCTGAGCCACTCGGTCCCGCCGAGCTGCGGGGACACGTCGTCCTGGTGAACTTCTGGACGCTTACGTGCATCAACTGGTTACGCACTGAGCCGTACGTCCGGTCATGGTCGCAGGCGTACCGAAACGATGGATTGGTCGTCATCGGTGTTCACACCCCGGAGTTCTCGTTCGAACACGAGATTGACCGGGTGCGACGGGCAGTCGAAGTACGAGCAATCGAGTATCCGGTCGCTGTTGACAATGACTACGATATTTGGGACGCCTTCGCAAATAGCTACTGGCCGGCCCTTTACTTCGTCGACCGAGAGGGTGTCATCCGTGACCATCACTTCGGTGAAGGACGCTATGAGCAATCCGAGCGTTACATCCAACAGCTGCTCGGCGTCGACCGCGAGTCGGTCTCCGTCGAAGGGCGCGGTATTGAGGCTGAGGCCGATTGGGAACACCTCGAAACACCTGAGACGTATCTCGGTTACTCACGCGGCAGGAACTTCCGGCGTTACCGAGTGATGTCGTGGCCGATGAACCGCACGCCTACGAGCGTCCCGACGCTCTGCGCCTCAATCATTGGGCCCTCGCCGGCGACTGGACGGTAGGTCCAGAGAGCGTCGCGCTCAACCAGGCAGGGGGAAGCATCGCCTTCCGATTCGATGCCCGTGACGTCCATCTCGGTGCTGTCAACCGAGTCGCGCCGGCTGCTCCCTTTCCGTGTTCTTCTCGATGGTGAGGACCCGGGTCCTGCACATGGTCTTGACATTGACAAAGACGGGACCGGGGCTCTCCTCGATGGCCGTCTCTATCAATTGGTGCGCCAGCGAGGCGATATCCAGGAGCGAACTGTTCAAGTCACATTCCTCGAGCCTGGTGTCGAGGCTTACGTATTCACATTCGGTTGAGCAGGAAGGGGTTCCACGGATGACGTCCAGCACCACAGCGGAAGGCTCGAATGCCAGTATTCGTCCCTTCCAGATCGACATCCCGGAGGAGTCGCTACAGGAGCTCCGCCGCCGTGTGGCGACACCGCGCTGGCCCGACCGTGAGACCGTCGACGATCGCACCCAGGGCATACAGCTGGCAAGGGTGCAGCAGATCGTCGACTACTGGGCCACTGATTACGACTGGCGCAACCTCGAGGCCAGGATGAAAGAGTTCCCCCAGTTCATCACGGAGATCGACGGGCTCGACATCCATTTCATCCATGTCCGCTCGCCTCATGCGAACGCGCTGCCGCTGATCATGACCCACGGCTGGCCGGGCTCGTTCCTCGAGTTCGTGAAGGTGATCGGGCCGCTCAGCGATCCCGAATCCCATGGAGCCGGGGCGGAGGACGCGTTCGATCTGGTCGTGCCGTCAATGCCCGGGTTCGGCTTCTCCGCCCGGCCGCAGGCGTCAGGCTGGAATCCCGAACGCATCGCCGGCGCGTGGGCTGAGCTGATGAGGCGGCTGGGCTATCGGCGCTATGTTTCCCAGGGCGGCGACTGGGGTGCGGTCGTCACGGACGTGTTGGGCCGCCAGGCCCCGGATGGTCTGGTTGGTATCCACGTCACCACGTTGCTGGGAGCGATCGAACGGCCACCAACGGCGAACACGCAAACGGCGATTCCGCCCGAGGTCGCCAAGGCGCTCAAGAACGGCGAACCGCCGCCGGCGGGGCTGTCAGCCGAGGAAACCATCGCCTATGAGGCATCAAAGAGCTTTGCCGCGAGCGGCTCAGGCTTTCGGGCGATACAGGGCACACGCCCGCAGACGATCGGCTACTCGCTAGCGGACTCGCCGGTCGGCTTGGCCGCCTGGTTCTACGAGAAGTTCACGGAGTGGACCGACACGGACGGCGAACCCGAGCGCGCCCTCACGAAAGACGAGATGCTCGATGACATCACGCTTTACTGGCTCACGAACACCGCGGCGTCCTCGGCCCGCATCTACTGGGAGGACACCGCCCACAAAGCCAAGGTCGGCGGCGCGGTCTCGATCCCTGCAGCCGTGAGCAGGTTCCCACGAGAGATCATCCCCCTACCGCGCAACTGGGCCGAGCGCGCCTACCCGAACCTCGTCTACTTCAACGAGCTCGACAGGGGCGGTCATTTCGCCGCCTGGGAACAACCGGAGCTTTTTACGGGCGAGATGCGAGCGGCGTTCAGGTCCCTCCGGTAATCGGTGCACACCTGAAGCAGCCAGGACGCATCGAAAAGTCAAGCCTGTGGGCGCCAAGAACCTGGAGGTGCCAGAAATGTCATCTGTACCGCTAAACACTCCTCACGATTAGTTGCGCCAGCAACAATGTGAAAAGTCAGGACCAATAGCGTGGAAAGTGGCTCGGATGGGGCGGCCGTCGATGTAAGTCAACCGAGTTATGTCGGGAGCCCACAAACAAACAAACTCACTCATTTCACGCCGGACAGGGTACAAAGTCCCAAGTTGGGAGCCCGCGTTGGAACCAGGGTCCAGACGCTTCCGTTCCACAGTTCTGTGAGAGTGCCGTCACCTGCGCCCACTGCCATGCAATACGAAGAGCTGGTGCAAGCGACGTCATTAAGGGCCGCCCCAGCTCCACCGGTTGGGTTTGCCGTCGGCACTACCTTCCACTGCGAATGGTTCCATTTCTCGGCGAGCGTGAGAAAGTTATCCGAAAGGTCCAGGTATCTACCGACGGCGGTGCAGGCTGTCGGTTGCGTGCAGGCGACGCCGTAGAGGCTGCTGTCATCGAGCCCGATGGGATTGGAACTCTTCTCGAGCGCCCATCGGGTACCGTTCCACCTCTCGGCGAGCGTGAAGCCCTCGTTCGAGGCGTTGACGTACTCACCAACCGCCATGCAATCCGAGACACTCGCGCACGAAACGCCGGCGAGAAAGCTTCTGAAGACATTGGCCGGGTCAGGTGTCGCGAACAGCTGCCAGATAGCTCCGTTCCAAGCCTCCGCCAGGGTATCGAGGCCACCGGCATTGTTCGGCGAATAATCCCCGACCGCCTCGCATCGGGAGGGGCTCTCGCAGGCAATCGCGTCGAAATAGCTTCCGTCTGACCCGACTGGATCGGGACTGGTGAGAACGCTCCACGTGGCGCCGTTCCACTCCTCGGCGAAGAGAAGGGGAGTCCCGGTGACCGGATCCGTGAGGTAGTACGTCCCGACCGCCATGCACCACGACGTGCTCGTGCAGGAGACACTGTTGAGCCCACTGGATGTCGCCCCCGACGGATTGGGGACGGGGACGATCTTCCACTTCGACCCGTTCCAGTGCTCTACGAGGTTGCGAAGCGAGTCTTGATCATAGAAGTAGTCGCCGACCGCCGTGCAATCAGAAGCGCCTGCGCAGGCGACAGCGGAGAGCTGGTTCCCGATTGCGCTGGCACGGTCCGGCGTTTTTGCGACTGCCCATGTCGAGCCATTCCATGTCTCTGCAAGGGTGAGGCTCTTGTCGAAGCTATTGAGCGAGTAGCCGACCGAGGCGCAGTCCGAGTCTGTCACACAGGCGACGCCGTCGAGAGCGCCTGTCCGCCCAGTCGCGATCGGCGTCGGCACTGGGCCCGAGGGCGTTTGTGCCGTGGCTGGGTCGAAGGTTTCGCCGCCCGTCGTTGCAGCTCTGGCCGCCGTCGAACCGAGCTCGAGACAGGGGCCGAACAGCAGGAGAACGGCCGAGGTCAAACAAACGATTCTTTTCATCTCATCCTCCAATGATTTCCGGGCTCAGCGTTGACCCGCTCGGTGCAGAACATCTAGGACCGAGGGTCTCTTCAGGCTCTCCACGTGGGCGGAGGGTCCATGGGCAGCGCTTGCCCTCGGTTTCGCGCCGTCGGCGACCGCTCCTTGCGTGCGCCCAATCCACCTTCCTGCAGTTAGTAAGCGCTTCCGTAGGCACCGCTCGTACCGAAGAACTCGTTGAGATCGGTTGCATTTTCGGCGAACGCGGCTGCGCCTTCGCCCACGGACGCCAGCCTCAGCTCGGCGATGGCCGTGGCGCACCCGGTCGTGTCCGGGCTCCCGGAGTTGAAGGCGCTGGCCGGGTCGGACACCGCTTGGAGCCAGTAGCCAGACCACTGATAGTTGTGAGCATGATTTTCCGCTTCCCACGCCACCAGAGCCGACGATGAGTGGATCAACATGACCGTTTCCGGGGCTCACGCTCCGATCGAATGTCTGGTCCACACCTACTCCGACGACCGACAGCGTGATTTGGTTGCAGTCCCATTATCATCCTGTGATGTCCAGGTGATTGGGGCCGATGGAATCACCCCGTGGGACAAGGGGCACGTGATTGGATCTAACCCTGATCCAGGCCACTACTACCTGTACGTGGAGATTGGTCCGCCAAATGGGGACATATTTGTCGTGACCCTCTCACAAGATCCAAAGACGGGTCTGCATGAGCAAACACGAGTCAAAGTATCGGAGCGGATTTCGGCTGCCGAAAAGGCAACATTGTCCACGTGGGGGACGGAATGGCGTGGGATGAGACTCCACACGGGATCGCCATCGGTGGGTGACCGAGTGGGTCACCAAAGGAACCGTCTGGTCCTTAGTGGTTCTCATATGACCGGTTATGCGGGTGATCCGCCCTGGGGCTAGGGATCCGGCCGGCTCCTCGGATGCAGATCCGACAAGGGATGGAGTGCTCCCAAGTCGTTTGCCCACCATGGGGAGACTCAGCTGGCAAGGGCCTTAACAGGAAGGATCCAGGTATCGAGGATGAGAATGAAGCATCCCCTCGCCTCAGTTCACGACAAGTACCCCCTCGGGTTCTTGCTTCTCCGGAAAAGATCTAACGTCGACATGTCCTTGGATTCTTCTCTCTGAGCGCTCGAGGTCTCAGCCCAGTCCAAGAATGACGAAGGTGCCCGCAACCAAATCACACTCTGGGTCGTTGGAGTAGGTGTGGACCAGACATTGGATCAGAGCGTCAGCCCCGGAAACGGTGATGTCGATCCCTTTATTGTCCTCTACCGGAGCGAGTACCCCGGAATGGTTCGTCTGGCCCATGCACTCACGGGAGATCCTGCAGGCGCAGAAGACATCGTGCAAGAGGCTTTCCTTCGTGTTCATCGTCGTCTGGTCGGAATGGATGCACCTGGTGGCTACTTACGGACAACAGTCGTCAACCTTTGCCGCGACCCGAAAGGAGACGGCGTCGCGAACAAGGTCTGGGACTGAGGACAGAGTCCCGCCCGCCCCTGTCGATGGATGCCATGGAGATGATGGACGTCCTCCTCCGGCTGCCCTACCGGCAGCGAGCAGTCCTGGTTCTCCGCTACTGGGCCGACTGGACTGAGGCAGACATAGCAGAGGCGTTGCGCTGCCGCCCCGGAACCGTGAAGACCCTGGCGTCGCGCGGATTGGATCGCCTCCGGAGGGAGGTCGAACCGTCATGACGGATTCCCTTGAAGGTCGGTTGCGTCGTGCTCTGGACGAGTTGGCAATGTCGACGCCTCTGGCCAACCCCGAGCGACCTCGGACGGCGGAGCACCCGAGCTCTGCCCCCTTCACCGAGGCGTGGCCTTCCCACCCAGAGGTCCACGACAACGACGAGGGTGGTCCACCTCGGCGCCCGCCATGGATGGACGTGACGGTCCTTGTCCTGGCCGCTTGCGTCGTCTTTCTGATCGTTGCCGTGGTCACAGTCGGTTTGCACCATCAAGGAGTGAAGCCCCATAAGCGGATAACGACGTCAACGTCCACGACGACGGCACCCACAACCACGGTGCCCGAACCGGTGCCAACAACGACGACGACCCCACCGACATCGACCACTGCTCCTGTTCGACAGGCTGGCTACATGGCGGCTCTGGCCTCATGGGAGGCGGGAACTCATGTTCCTACCTTTCAGGGATCCACCTATTTGCTCCAAGCAGCCTCCGACCTGGCCAACGCTGTCAACGCCGGGAGCGGGGACACGGCCGGGTACGGCACCGCCATCGCCGAGCTGAGACAGATGGCCAGCGTGTATGGGGGCGCCGGGCTCGACCCTACCCAGGCAGGTGAGCTAACCACGGACGCAACTGCGCTCAACAAGTTCTTCGGCACGAGCGGTGCTTATGGAAGCGCCTACTGACCCGCCCTCAAGCGAGTATTCGGCCCTCCGGCAAACATTGTGACTCGAAGTTGCAACTGCCTCCACGAGAATCTTGCCTACTCTCAGGCGCCTGTGGACGTGGATGCAAAAGTCAATCCGTAGACGTTAAGAAGCCCCTCCATGACTTACTTGCTCCTGCAAGAATGTGGAAAAACTCGCTCGTCGGCGTGGAAAGCGTCGCCGGGGATCTCGGCATCCCAGGTGGTCAGCGGGGTTTTGTCGGTAGCCCACACACTCACAGGGACTCACTCACCTCACCGACCGAACGACCGGCTCACTCGTCACTAACTCAACTCTCTCACTCTCAACCGACCGACCGACTACCACCTGCTCGCATGACGTGGAACGGGGCTCTCGGCACCCACAGGCCACGCGCTGCTTGCCGCCAGGCTCCGGGCTGCGCCACGCTGTGGCCGTGGCCACTCCCTCCCCCCATGCCTCGGTTTCAGGCGGTGGGAGCTCTCCGCTGCCCACGGCGTTCAGGGGGGGCACCATCATGACAATGGACGCCGCCCGTCCCCGTGCCGACATCGTCGTTGTCGAGGGCGACCGGATTTCCGCCGTCGGCGACTTGGAGCTCCTGGCTCGCTACCCGACAGCGACAATCGTGGACCTTGCCGACAGAACCGTCACCCCCGGCTTCATCGACGCCCACTCCCATCTCTGCATTGCCGCTCTCCATCCGTGTTGGGCGGACCTGACCGGCGTAACCGATACCGACGGCCTGGCCGCCGCGCTCAGGCGTCAGGCGCACGACGATCCGGATTCGGAGTGGGTCCGCGCTGTGGGCTGGAGCGACCTGGAGCAGGGCTGGACACCGAATCGCGACCACCTCGACGGACTGGGCATCGACCGGCCCATCATCGTCGTCCACTACAGCCTGCATCAATGCGTGGTTTCGTCCGCAGGCCTCGACGCCCTCGGGATCTCCGACCGTTCGGCGGATCCGCCCGGCGGCATTATCGGTCGGTCGGCGTCGGGCGCGTTAACTGGCTTGCTCGTCGAGCCGCGCATTCAGCGAAGCGCACGCTCGATCGATGGCGCCCTACCGCGAGCAAGACCGATGGGAAGAACACATTGCCGCCGCCGCACGCCGCTTGCTGGCCGACGGCGTGACGTGCATCCACGACGCTGCTTGCCCCCCTTCGGCCGAGCGAGCTTACCGGTCGCTGGCGCGGCAGCGGCAACTACCCTTCAGCGTGCTGGCGATGCCACACCCCGAGGCTTTGCTGAGCCCCCTGGACGAGACCAGGCTGGACGGGCCCGCGTCCGGCGAAGGCGACGACTGGCTGCGGGTGGGACCCATCAAACTCTTCGCCGACGGTGGAGTCCTTCCCGCCATCCAGGGAACCGTCCACGGTCACGAGGTATCTCTGGGATGACATTTCCCGGTTTGGCAGACGAGGTGGAACGGGTTGTGGGGCGTGGCTTCGACGTCGCCGTCCATGCCATCGGCAATCGCGGTCTGGACATTACGCTCGATGCCTTCGAGTCTGCGTCCCGTCGCCACACCGACCAGGGCCGCCGCTTCCGCATCGAACATGCGACTCTGCTCGGGCGACAGCAGGCAGCACGTATGAAGGAGGTCGGCGCCGTGGCCGTCGTGCAGCCAGGGTTCCTTCATCACATGGGGGGAGCCGTCGACGGATTCGAGCTGGACGAGGCCACCTGGATGCCCTTTGCCGATCTCGTCGACGCCGGGGTCCCCATCGCGGCCTCGTCGGACAGCCCGTGCGCTTTCCACGAGCCCTTGCTGACGTCTGCACGCGGAGTGACCCGGTGCACCTCCCAGGGAACTTCGCTCGGGTTGAGCCAGTCATTGCCCTTCGAGGTGTGGCTCGAGGCATACACGGCCGGGGCTGCCTACGCTGGACGGCAAGAGTACGAGCGGGGCCGGCTCGCCCCCGGATTCCGGGCCGATATAGTCGTCCTCGATGGTGACCTCGACGCCAGCCACCCGCCTCGCGTCGTGGAGACGTGGGTTGCGGGAAGACGTGTCTTCACCGCAGACTGACCTCCGCCCGAAAGAGCCAGCGATGCCCGGGACTCCTGCCCAATGAGTCGACGCGATCTCGAGAGACAAAGTCCGGTGGGCACGGCGTCGTCCGGCCTTCAGCCCTGGCAGGTCGATCGCCTGGAGCCCTCAGAGCAGGCCGACACCGTCGCCACGCTTGCCCGGGCGTTCCACCGCGATCCGCTCTTCGACTTCCTCATCCCCGATGCCGTCGGCCAGGCTCGGGCGGCCCTCACGTTCCTGGGCTCCGTTGTCGCCGATGCGGCGCCGTTCGGCGAGGTCTGGGTGGCGCGATCAAATGAGACGATCCTTGGTGCGGCCGTCTGGCTGCCACCTGACGCCTATCCGCGGAGCGCCCGACGCAATGCCGTCAGCGTCCTCCACGATCTTCGCTCTGCGCATAGGATCGGACGACGCATTGTTCCCGCGTTCCGCCTCTACGCCGAGATCGATCGTGTCCACCACCAGGTCCGCGAACCGCACTGGTACCTCGCCGTCCTAGGTTCCGATCCCGGTTGGCAGGGCCGCGGTGTAGGTTCATCGCTGCTTGCTCCGGTGCTCGAGCGGATCGACGCCGGAACGGCACCCGGCTATCTGGAGACCCAGAAGAAGGAGAACGTGCCCTGGTACCGACGCCACGGCTTCGACGTCGTCCAAGAGATCCGAGCTCGGGGGTGCCCGACAATGTGGGCAATGCGAAAAGGGTGAGGTGGTCGCTTCGCCGCAATGATGGTCATGCGTGTCGAGATCCCAAGAGCTCGCTTGGGCCTTCGCCGCGACGCGGTGCGGCCGGGGCGGAGTGCCGCGCCTGTCCTCCCCGCCCTTTTTGGAAGTGAGGGTCGGTTAGCCGTCGCCGGGGCAGCGCAGGAATGTAGGAATCCTTACTGTTCAGTGCCAGATCGTGTCTGTGGTGCCGAAAACGTCCTCCGGTGAGGCTGACCAGGTCCTTCTGGGAACTAGTTGTAATAGCAACAATATCGAGGGCAATAGCGTGGGAAGAGGGCAATAGCGTGGGAAATGGTCCCGGGGGATCCGCCGTTGCCCCTGGGTCGATCAGTTCTGTCGGTAGCCCACTCTCACACTCACTCTCACGAACTCACCGACGCCACCCCACCACCGAGGTTTTCACCGAAGTTGTCGACCGGGTTCACCGAAGTGAGCCGTCGGTATGGATTTGGTGACGGCCGTTTGATGGTGTCAGTCCGCGTTCCTGATCGTGACGATCTCGTCCTCGATGGCGTTGGAGAGCCGGAACGGCGAGGAGAGCGATCGCCCGGATCGCGGCACGAGAGCTGCTGACCACCGGCCCCGTAGCGGGACACGAGCTAATACAGCCACGTCTTGGAGACGCCATCCAAGGTCCGAATGCCACGACTTGTCACGTCGTCGACGCCCATCGTGGCCATCGGAGGCTTGGTGAGACCCGCCCATTGCTTTTCCGACTTCTCGTTTGCTACCGTGCCATCGGGTGTTGGCGGAGCTCCACCAGACACGCCGAGCTCGCGAACGGGTGGACACGGCGTGAGGTTCAACCTATTTGGAGGACGATATGCGAATTGGCGGACTGATCGGCCGGCTGGTCCTGATGGGACTCGCTACCATTCTGTGCCTCGGCGTCTGCGCCACCGCCGCCTCGGCAGGCACGATGGAGAAAGCCAAGCTGTACCACGGGACGAATGGCCAACCGAACAGCTCCGGAGCGGCCAAGAAGGTGAAGGAGGGTAACGGTGGAGTGGGCGCGCTGTTGACGTCAGACGACTACGGCTATGGGCTCATCAGCGTGGGCATCCCCCGCGGGACCGCCTTGAGCGACCTCACCGCATTGAACACCGGATACGAGGTCACAGAAGGCACCTGTGGGGGCGGATCGCCACGATTCCAAGTCGTTGTGCTGGCCCCCGGGGCCCCGAAGAGCACGCGCAGGTCTTCTACGTGTACTTCGGCACTCAGCCCTATGGGGGGTGCCCCTCGCAACAAGGGCTCACGACCGAGGATGCCACCCAAGACGACTGGTGGCTGGCGCCGGGCAACACCTACGAGTCCTATTCACAGGCGCTGACCACGACCGGCTCTGACCAGCTCCTCTCGGTCCAAGTTGCCGTCGACGGCGGGTGGGATCAGAGTCCTGACACAACTCAGCAGGTTCTGATCCAGAACCTCACGGTGGGGATCGACGGGACCAACATGACTTTTTACCCCCTCCCGAGCTGACCTGTCGATGCCAAAAATCTGATTCGGGGTCGTTGATCAGGGACTTTTTGTGCGTGGATACGACGGCCATGGGACCTTCGGCCGGGCGCTCTTAGTGGGCCTCAGACGGTTGATCCTATGGGTGCCGAAAATGTCAGCCGACCATACGGACCAGCACTTATCCTGCTTTAGTTGCTCCTACAAGAGCGCGGGAAATCGACGGCAATAGCGTGGGAAATTGTATCTGGGGCTCGATCGTCACCCCTGGGTGACCGGGTTGTGTGGATAGCCCACTCAACCAAATCCACTCACTCACTCACTCACTCACTCACTCACTCACTCACACGACACGACTCCACTCACTCAGTCACTCACCGTCGACAAAACTGGCCTGCATCTGCCCACAGAACTCGGGTCTGACAGTCAGTCTCCGTCCAGTGGTGTGACATCTGGGTCGCCGCCGCCGGGGGTTAGGCCCGATCCATCGCTTTGGCCCGGCCAAAAGACATGAGCGAGTGAAGTGAATAACGCTCTTTGCATCCTCAGGATGCCTTTTGACGGTCATCCCCACGAATGATGGACTGTCCCTGGGTGGCTTCGAACCGGCAAGCGCCGAGTCCGTATCCAGGGTCGGAATGGTGACACAATCGTGCTGGCGGCCAGCCCGTGAGATTGCCGACAGTCCCCGGCGGTGGCGAACGGAGTGGAGGATCGTTTATGAGATTGGGTCGTCGAAATCTCGTAGGTGTGGCAGTCGTCGCCTTCATGGCGGCGCTGGCTGCCCTCGCTGGCGGCAACGCCGTAGCGGCGGTCAACCAGCAACCTGCGGCAGGCTTGCGCCCCGTGGTGGGGCCGCCTGTGGGGCGGGCGAAGCCGGCCATCTCGGCGCCGGAGCTTGCACCCGCGGGATTTTCTTCGCCATGGGAGAGGTTGGGGTATGTGCCCCCCTTCGCCCCCGGCACGATGCTGCTGGCCAGCGACGGGACGGTGCTGGTCCACGCCGAACCCGCTCCGGAGGATACGACGCGTGGTACAAGCTCACGCCGGACTCCAAGGGCAACTACGTCGACGGCACCTGGAGCCAGATCGCCTCGATGCCGGCGGCGTACGACCCCCTCTATTTCGCCTCGGCGATCCTCCCGGACGGGCAGATGATCGTCGAGGGCGGCGAATACCTCGGGGCGAAGGCGGTGTGGACCAACAAGGGCGCCATCTACAACCCGGTGACGAACAGTGGCGGGCGGTCGCGCCCCCGGCGGGTTGGTCGAACATCGGCGACGCCCAGAGCGACGTGCTGGCCAACGGCACGTTCATGCTGTCCCAGGCCTGCCAGAACTGCACCTCTCGAACCCCATCCTCACCACCGACGACGCGCTCTTCAACGCGACCGGTCTGAACTGGCTGGTGATCCCCGGGCAGGGCAAGAACGACCCCAACGACGAGGAGGGCTGGACGCTCGAGCCGAGCGGCCAGCTGCTGACCGTCGACACCTGGCTGACCCCCACCACCGAGCTGTTCACTCCGTCCAGCCTGAACTGGTCCAGCGCGGGCAACACGGTGAACTCGCCCGGTCAACAGCCCGGCGGTCGAGATCGGTCCGCAGGTCGAGATGCCGGGCGGCAACACCTTCGTGGTGGGCGCCGGACAGGAGCGGAGGCACCGGCGGCGTGCACCACCCACACGCCGGCGGCCACCGCCCTCTACGACTACGCCAACGGCCGCTGGATCAACGGCCCCCGATCCCGACGATCGGAGGCCTCCAGTACGACAGCGCCGACGGTCCGGGCTCGGTCCTGCCCGACGGCAACGTGCTGTTCGACGTGAGCCCGTGCGTGTACAACGCCCCGATCGCGTTCTACCTGTACAACGCCACACCAATACATCGAGCCCGGTCGCCAACGTCCCCAACGCGGCCAACGACTCCACCTATTACACCCGGCTGCTGGCCCTGCCCAACGGGCAGGTGCTGTTCAACGACGGCAGCAACCAGATGGAGGTCTACACGGCGGGAGGCACGCCCAACCCTGCGTGGGCTCCCTCGATCTCATCGATCAGCTCGGCCATCCTGACCCCGGGCCAGACGGCGAGCCTGTCGGGCACGCAGCTCGCCGGACTCGATCAGGGTGCCGCCTACGGCGACGACGTCCAGGACAACACCAACTTCCCGCTCGTGCGGATCACCAACGCCGACTCCGGAGTGGTCACCTACGCGCGCACGAGCAACTGGAGCTCGGTATCGGTTGCGCCCGGCGCGGCATCCTCGACCGATTTCACCCTGCCGAAGACGACCCCGGCCGGAGCCAGCACCCTTGTGGTGGTGGCCAACGGGATCGCCTCCCAGCCGGTGCCGGTCATCGTCAAATAACGCGGCTCCCGGTCGTCCTACCCGACGGAGTCTGTGGACAAAGTGGCTGATCAGGTCTTCTCACCAACCAATGTTGTGCCGCGAGTCGAATCACCAGGACGCGAAGCCCTCACGCCACTAGTAACGAGGAAGGCCGCTCGACGGCTAGACGGATCGAACGAGGTATCGGCGCTTCACTCCACAGCTCTCGCCTATCGCCGGGCCCAGCACGATCCCTGCTGGGACCGAGTGGGTTCCCTTTCAACGCAACAGTGCCCGGGGTGCTTAGCCCTGCTTGTGCTCGGCCAGCCAGCCTTTGTAGAAGGCGAACTTGCCTGTCGAGGGTCTGCTGCACTCGACCCTTGCCCGCCGACTCTGCGATCCTGCCCCGACGAGCGGGACCTTGACGGTGACGTCGATGTCGGTGTCGGCTTGCACTTCTTACCCGCGGGGGCGAGGCGAATCGTCCCCCCGAGATGTGGAAATTGGCGAATCTCTCGATCCTTCCACATCGAGATGTGCCGTTCGATCGCCTTGGCACCCTTCCTGCACGTCGGGTCTGGGACCATCGTGTTGTCGGCTTGAGGCACCTCTTGGCGAAGCCGGCAGGTCGACGTCGACGACCTGTGACGACCGGATGCGGAGGACGCCGTTGTTCTTCCCGCACTAAGGACCTCTACGTCCGGGTGGCCCGAAAAGCTCTCGTACCAGATCGGGTGACCTCGGGTCGCGGAGCATGGCGATCACGGCGTCCACCGTCGCGTCTAGGTGATCGAGCCCTTCAGGTCCATCGGAAGGTCGTTCATCGGCGTGCAGCGAGCAGTCCGCACAGCCGGGGCGAAGGCTGCTCCGCCTCTTGCCCGGCTCCCCCCGAGGCACATCGAGACGTTCGTGTCCGCATCCTCGCACGGCCAGGGACCGTACGGTTCCTGGGGCGCTGGAGGCTGCTCGAGGTGGGTGACGAGGCCGATGAGCACTGGTGAGCGCTCGACCGAGCAGATCATGCGGCCGGTAGACTCGGGGAGAACAAGTGGCTTAGCGACGTGCCTGGGCGGGGCATCGCGTGGGCGCTAGAGTCTCATTCGACCACCCTGGACTGGGTATTCGGAACTTCCTCGGCATTGACAACAATGTGGGAAATCAGAGCAATAGTGCGGGTGCTCAGGCGGGCCGTAGTTCTCCCTTTCGAGTTGGGCTATAAAGATGGCGCCCGACTCACTCACGGTCACACGGGGGGGAATGCGGCCTGTCGTTACATCTTGAAGCAGTGAAGGCGTGCCTGCCGATCGAACTGTGCCAAGCGTCTGCAGGACGTGGCGGTATCGATGACGGGCAGCGGGACAGCGAACGGGCACGCGCTTTGGAATCACCGAGCCGCTCATCATGGGGACGAACGCACGCCCTGCTGGGAGTCCTGCAGCGGCAACGAAGAATCTGGTTGGTTGGAAACTCCGGACGTCCGGGACGAAGCGCTAGGTGCGGCGACAACCCCGACCGGGATGGAGCCTTCCCGGTCTCGTGCGCGACCTGACGACGTGGAGCGCTCATGGTCGCGTGATGTCTTCGCTGGCGAAGCACGGGCCTCGGACATACGACTGGACAGAGCAGGATCCGAGGGCGAGTGGCGGGTGTCGGGGGAACGAGGATGGCTGACCTAATGGGCCGACGATGCGGCGAGCCCGTATGTGCGACGAAAAAGTCGTGACAGCAGCGGAACCGCTCGACGCAGTATCGGCTCGAGAGAGCATGTCGCTGCGTTGGATACTGCTGCACCTGATGAAGAGAAGAACGCCCGTCACCTCGGGCACATCGACATACTGCGGGAGCAGGCTACGGCAGCATGGGCGAAGAGCCAAGCCAGTAAGCATGAAGCGCCGATGGTGGATGGACGATGAGACACCGTGTGGGTGCCAAAACGTGGCGTCCCCTCACGTGGTGGGCTTTGAGGTGAGCCGGGGTATCCACCAGTAGGTGGGGCCAGCGGCGTGATCCTCGGTGTGTTCCTTGCACGAACCCACCAAGAGGAGATCAACGCCGATGGCCCTGGATCAGTCTGTCCTGTCCGAACTGCTCGATGCATTCCGAACCGGTGAAGGTCTCGACCTCATCAAAGAAGCAGCCGCCCTGGTGTGCCAGGAGCTGATCGAGGTCGAGCTCACCGCCCAAATCGGAGCCGACCGCTACGAGCGGACCGGCACCCGCAGCAACGAACGCAACGGGCACCGCTCCCGGGTGCTCTCGACCAAGGCCGGCGACGTGGAGCTGGCCATCCCCAAGCTCCGGAAGGGGAGCTTCTTCCCGTCCATCCTCGAGCCTCGCCGGCGGATCGACCAGGCCCTCTATGCCGTGGTCATGGAGGCCTACGTGCACGGGGTGTCCACCCGGGCCGTCGACGAGCTGGTGGCTGCCCTCGGGGTCAGTTCGGGTGTCTCCCGATCCGAGGTGTCCAGGATCTGTGCCCAGTTGGACGAGGTGGTCGACTCGTTCCGGGAGCGGAGACTCGATCACGTGGCCTTCCCCTACGTGTACCTGGACGCCACCTACCTCCACGTCCGAGAGCACCACCAGGTGACCTCCAAAGCGGTGGTCATCGCCACCGGGGTGGCGGCCACCGGGCACCGGGAGATCCTGGGCATCGACGTCGGGGACTCGGAGAACGAGGCCTTCTGGCGGGAGTTCCTGCGCAAGCTCCGGGCCCGGGGCTTGGAGGGCGTGCAACTGGTCATCTCCGACCAGCACGCCGGCTTGGTGGCGGCCATCAGGCGGTGCTTCCAGGGGGCCTCCCACCAGCGCTGCCGGGTCCACTTCGCCCGGAACCTGCTGGCCACCATCCCCAAGGGTCACCAGCCCATGGTGTCGGCCGCCTTCAAGACGGTTTTCGCCCAAGTGTCCGGCGAGGACATGCACGCCCAGTGGGACCAGGTGGCATCCACCCTGGAGGACCGGTTCGCAAAGGGAGCGGCCCTCATGCACCAGGCCAAGGAGGAGGTACTGGCCTTCACCGCCTTCCCGAGTGAGCACTGGCGCCAGATCTGGTCGACCAACCCCTGGAACGACTCAACAAGGAGCTGAAGCGCAGGTGCCGGGTCGTCGGCATCTTCCCCAATGAGGCGTCGGTCATCAGACTGGGCGGATCCGTCCTCCTCGACATCCACGACGAGTGGGTGGCGGCCGAACGGAGGTACTTCTCCGAATCCTCTATGGCCAAGCTCTACCGCGTCGTGGATAATGACCATGCGTCATCAAGGGCTCCGCCCTCTGACTGATCGCCGCCGAGGATCGCAGGCTGAATCCGCCGCTCGGCGGGACGCCCACTGCCAAAAATGTAGTCCCCAGCAGCCGCGGTTCCTTCCACAATTGTTTGCGTCCAAAATAATCTGGAAAATCCCAGTCGTTGAGCGTGGAAAGACGCCGGCTCAGAGACTCGCCATACCCAGGTGGTCAGTCTGGGCTTCCTCCGGTTTGACGGACATCCACCATCAGGTGCACAGCCCCGGAGAGGATGTCCATTATGGAGACCATGGAACGGAAGAAGCCCCGTGCCCGTCGGTCGTTCACCCCGGAGTTCAAGGCTGAGATCGTCGAGCGTTGTCGACGCGGCGATCGCACGATCGGCCAGGTGGCCAGGGACTTCGACCTCGGGGAGACGGCGGTGCGACGTGGGTGCGACCAAGCCGAGATCGACGCCGGCGAACGGCCCGGTCTGACCACCGAGGACGTGCCAGGAGCTCAGCCCAGCTGCGCCGGGAGAACCGCCGGCTGCGTGAGGACAACGAGACGCTCAAGCGAGCAACGGCTTTCTTCGCCCGGGAGACCCGATGAGCGTTGACCCGTTCATCGAGGCGGAAGAAGCCGCAGGCCACAGCGTGAGTAACGCCTGTTGTCTGCTCCAGGTCTCCCGTGCCGCCTACTACCAGCGCCAACGGGCCGTCCCCTCGGCCCGGGCCGTCACCGACGCCGAGCTCACCGAGCAAGATCACCGCCATCCACGCCGAGTCCAAGGGCACCTATGGGTCCCCGAGGGTGCACCGGGCGCTGCGCGAACGGGGTGTCGGCTGCGGCCAGCGCCGGGTGCGCCGGCTCATGCGCCAGGCCGGTCTGGAAGGCCGCTGCAAGAAGCGATGGCGCAAGACCACCGTGGCCGATCCCGACGCCGACGAAGCCCTCGACCTCATCCAACGCGCCTTCGGACCCGGGGCCGAGATCGACCGCCGCTACGTCGGCGACATCACCTACATCGCCACCTGGGAGGGGTGGTCCTACCTGGCCACGGTCATCGACCTCTCGTCAACGGCGGGTCGTCGGGTGGGCGCTCGCCGACCACATGCGCACCGAGCTTGTCTCCGATGCGCTGACCATGGCGTTCGCAACCGCAGCCCGGAGGAAGGGCTGATCTTCCACTCGGACCGGGGCTGCCAGTACACGAGTGCCGACTACGGCGAGCTCGCCCGAACAACGGCGTCGTGCTCTCGGTCGGGCGCAAGGGCGAGTGCTGGGACAACGCCGTAGCGGAGAGCTTTTTCGCCACCATCAAGCGAGAGCTCATCGACACCCGGGCGTGGCCGACACGCCAAGGACTGCACCGGGCCGTCTTCGACTACATCGAGGGTTGGTACAACGTCCGCCGCCTTCACAGCTCGCTCGACTACTGCAGTCCCGCCGAATGGGAAGCTATCCACCACGACGCCGACCGTCAGGCGGCATGATCAACACAAGCAACCTGTCCGTCAAACCGGATCAAGCCCAGTGGGGTTTTGTCGGTAGCCCACTCAGCTCCACTCGGGCTCACACGCGCGGACAATTCGACTCAACTCCGCAAGCAACCAATCAAACACAACTTAACGCCAACCGAAGATTCCTGACCCACGGGGTCTCGGCCCACAACGCAACCAGGTATGGACGTGCGCCGGAGGTGATAGGGTCGACCGTGTTCGAGCGCGTTCACCGCTGGTGGGGCCCCACCCGCAGCGTCCGAGATCGCCTCACGCTGAGGCCGGCCCGGGTCAGGACCGGATACCAGGCCATTGAAGATGTGCTTGGTCCTGCTGCGGCTCCCCATGGTGAGCGGACAGAGCCGGATTCCATCACCCGCAAATGTAATCCGATCATCATTGAGCACGGCCGGTCATGTCATTCAACCGATGAGTTGACAAAGGAGATTTTGGTCCATAGTCTTCAACCATATGGTTGATAACGGAAGGGGAACCGGCTTGGCCGACAAGGCGCTGGGTGCCGTCTTCTCGGCCCTGGCTGATCCGACCGTCGGGCCATCGTGCAGCGGTTAGCGAGCGGAGAGGCAACAGTCAGCGAACTGGCTCAGCCCTTCTCCATGAGTATCCAGGCCATCTCCAAACACATCCAGGTGCTGCAGGAGGCCGGGTTGATCGCCAGGAGCCGACGAGCCCAGCAGAGGCCCTGCCGCCTGCGACCGGACCTCTGGCCTCGGCCAGCGACTGGCTCGAGGGCTACCGCCAGCTCTGGGAGACCAGCTTTGACAGCCTCGATCGACAACTCAAGAAACAAGGAGGATCTCCATGATCGCCAACCAGGACACGTACATCTCCATCACCCGAACATTCGATGCCACGCCCGATGCCGTCTTTGCAGCATGGACCACTCCCACCCATTTCGGCCGTTGGTTCGGCACCGAATCGACCAAGGTGGAGGACGTCTCCATGGACGTGAGGGTCGGTGGCGACTGGAAGGCGCGGATGATCCTGCCGGACGGGAACAAGATCGGCTGGCATGGCTCGTACCAAGAGGTGGAGGCCCCTTCTCGACTGGTCATGACCTTGAGCGACCGTCCGGGCGACCAGTTCGAGCTGGTGACCGTCGAGTTGAGGAGCGTGGGGGGCGGTACGGAGATGACCTTTACCCAGTCGGGTGGCGATATGCCGCCGGAAAACTACGCCCAAGCAGAAGAAGGCTGGTGGTCATTCTTTGACGACATGGCGACCGGACTGGCCGATTGATCAGACGCCCAGATCGATTGACTAGGAGCCGTGCCTTGATACGACGGATCCTCCGGGGACTACCACAGCAGAACGACTAATCGGTCCGACTCAGTCGCCGACTGTCATGCCTTCGGCAACCGCCTCGGCAATGTGATGCCGATCGACATCGAGCTGCTCGGCAACCGTTTCGTCATCGGCCATCACCTGATCGAGGTCGGTTGACTCGTAGCCGATGACACCCATGTCGGCGAAGGTCCCGCGCATCTTCGGACCCCACAACCCGACGTCCTTCAGGGTGGGGACGATCCGGGTGAACAGAAGGCTCCGAAAGAGCTTCTGGCCTTCGCTCTCGTCCACGTACTTGATGCAGGCTTCAGCGTCGTAGCCCAGCCGCTCCCACAGCTCATTGGCCAGGAACCGATCGCGCATTCGGTAGCACGCATCGGCACAAAACTCCTCGCGCTCATCACGCTCAGCCTGGGTCAGCTGTGGGTAGTGTCGCGTAAGGCAAGACGTCCGAACATGACGTGTCGCGCCTCGTCTTGCATGACGTAAGCGTTGACCGCCTTCCCCAGTGGATCGCCGGCCGTGTTGCGTATCAGGCCGAATGCAGCAAGCGCCAAGCCCTCGATGAGAACCTGCATTCCGAGATGGTCATGTCCCATCCGCGAATCGGTAAGGACGTCATCGAGGAGCGACTGAGATTGTCTTGATCGGATAGGCGATCTCGATCTTGTCGAGATAGCGAGAGTAGGTCTCGACGTGCCGCGCCTCATCCATCACCTGGGTAGCGGCGTAGTACTTCGAATGATGTCGGGGACCGACTGGACGATCTTCGCCGTGCAGTATCAGCGCCCCTTGCTCGCCGTGGAGGAACTGGCTGAACTGCCAGCCGACCATGTGGCGACGCACATGACCACGCTCCTCGTCAGTGAGCTTGTCCCACATGGGCGAGCCGAAGATCGGAACCAGCTCGTCGGGCATCTCGAGGGGTTCTCCGGATCCGGGTGGTGGGACCAGTCGATGCGCTCTTTGGCATCCCACTGCTTTCTCTTGCCTTTGTCGTACAGGTTGATCAGCTTGTCACGACCCTTGTCGTAGTCCCAGGTGAACTCCGCCGTCCCTGACAGGTCACCGGTTTGCCACCCGGTCTTGTCCACCGGCAACTGGTAGACTTCGTGCTCATCGCTTCGACTCCCGACGGTTGACCCTTTGACGCCAGTCTCGGCTGATTGGTCACACCTGTCAATCGGCCGTCGCTCGACGATCACTCCGACCTGCGCCGCAATCAGATAGGTGCCAAGAGCGTGCGTCCATCACCGCGTCGCCATCAACTCCCGGGCAGGTCCGGTAACCGAAATCAGACAACCGAGGTCGAGGGTTTGGGTCCCAGAGGCAGAGGTGAAGGCACTGTTTCGAGCCCTCCGAGCCTTTGCCCACCTGCTCGATCCGGTAAACGGATCATTCGCGCCAGATTTCGAGCCGGCTCGGATTCCGTCTCCCAGGCGGTGGAGCGCCTTGGGCACCCACCGTCTGCGAAGCCGCCGGTCCCGTCACGTCGATGGCAGATACGGGTAGCGCCTGCCAGACTGGCCACTTGATGGCTCTCCTCGCTTCCGATTGGGACTGGGCGACGATCTCTTCTCTGGCCACCGCGGCCGGCACACTCGTGTTGGCCATCGCCACGTTCTCAGCGGTGCTATCTTCCAACCCGTCAGCGCGGATAGCGGAGGTGGCGCTGCAAGAGCAACGACGACCCCTCCTCGCCCCGTCCCGGCTGGAAGATCCTAAGCAGAAGATCATGTTCCTCGAAGGGAATTGGGTAACCGCCTCCGGTGGGCGAGGCGTAGTTGAACACATCGACGGATTCGTGTATCTCGCCATCAGCCTGAGAAACGTTGGCAGCGGAATCGCTGTCTGTCAGGGCTGGGTCGTCCTGCCGGAGTCGGGCGGCTGTGAACTATCCGACGCACGCTCCGCTGGAAGAGTTCCGCCTTCAATCGTGGGACCTGTACGTCCCGGCCGGGGATATTGGCATGTGGCAAGGGGCGCTCCGCAACCCGGATGATCCCGTTCGCGCCGAGGTTGCCGATGCGATCGAGACCGGTCAGGCGATCACAGTGGAGCTTTCTATTCCGACCAGGTCGGCCGCCAGCGGACGATCTCCCGGTTCAGCCTCACGCCCGCCGACGACACGTGGCTCGCCGGCCTGACCCGCCACTGGTATCCCATTGGGACGGTCCCCGGCCCGAGAGCCTCAAGTCTGGCGGCGACCCCAGGTGAACTCCACGTATCGAGATGCCGCCGCCGAGAGGCGAGCTGGGGAGCGAGACCGACTCCGTGGCGGAGACCAGCCCTGTGGATGCTCCGGACGGCCGCTCCGAGACTCAGTTGAGCGTGCACGAACCGGCCCCTAGCGGTTGTTGGACCTGACATAGAAGCTGGCTGACTCCGATCTGGCCAGGTGACGATCCGACGGCCGGGGCGTACAGGTGCGGCTCAGCTGCGCGTGCCGAACCGGATCCCGTGGAGCCTCCTCGGATCACAGGCCTCTGGGGCAATATGGTGAGCGTGAGCTCCGAAGGACCGATTCCAGAACCACTGCACGAAGTCGACGAAGACGAGCGGGACGCGTTGTCAATAACCCGACTTAATGACCTGTTCAGCGGCGGCATGATCTCGCACCAGCGCTTCTCTGAAGTCTTGGAGCAGGTCTTCGCCGCCCCTGACCGCGCCACTTTCGAGGGAGCATAATGCTGGCGCTTCCACCGCTGGTTCGACTTACGCCGGCTCTGCTACGACTGAGATCGCCACTGGTTGTGGGGGCAGCCGAGGGACGTGTGAGCTTCCACCAGGGCTGGCAACTCGCCGCTGACACGACCATAAGCACCGGGGTCGGTACGACCTGCGTGGATCTCACGGATCGAGCACGCTGGGACTCCCAAGGGATCACTCTCCGTTTGGAGACCTGGGGTTCGATCGAGGTGATCGTGCCGAAAGGAGTCCCACCATCCAGCTCGTCGGCGGTTCACGCCCCGTCGAGCTTGAATCGATCTCCCCGGGGCCATCCCCGGCGGTCCGGTGTTGTAGGGGGTCTCACATTCGGGCCAACGGGGGTGATCCGGATGGGCCACAAGACCCGAGGACCACACGAATGGGTGGACTATTCACAGGAGACTAAAGAAGAGGGTCTCGAGGGATCGTCGACGGCGCAATTGAAATGTACGTGCCGGTGATCCGAAAGGATTCTCGTGAGACGATGCCGCTCAGCCAGTCTGCTCCTAGTGGGCCATTCGCCATAACATCCGGTCCCTGGCCTCGTTGTGCCATACCAGATAGTGTTTGCGCAACGACAGCTCTTAGGGGATCCACTCCACAATGGTTGTGCTGATCATCATCATCGTCATCGTCGTACTCCTGGCCCTAAGTCTGTGGGCCGTCTTCAACGGCCTCGTCAAGAGGCGCAACCGAACCCAGGAGGCGTGGTCCGAGATTGACGTAGAACTCAAGCGCCGTCACGACCTCATCCCCAACCTGGTGTCGACGGTGCAGGGCTACGCCGCTCATGAGCAGGGAACTTTTGAGGCAGTCACCCAAGCCCGAGCAAACGCCGTCACCGCTGGAGCGACAGGTGATCCCAACAAGATCGCGCCGGCAGAGAACGCCCTGTCCGGAGCACTTCGTTCGCTTTTTGCGGTCGCTGAGAACTACCCGCAGCTACGGGCAGTGGAAAGCTTTCTCCAGCTGCAGGAGACGCTTACTGCCACCGAAGACAAGCTTGAGTACGCCCGGCGCTACTACAACACAAGCGCCCGCGACTACAACATCGCCCTCCAGTCGTTTCCGCGCAACCTGATAGCTGGCCTGTTCGGTTTCAAGGCGGTTGCGTTCTTCGCCGCCGACGAAGACGACCGTGCTGTGCCTCAAGTTACGTTTCCCGGTGGTGGCTCTAGCGGAGGGGGGTCGACACCGTCGGGTCCCCCCTTGCCACCGGCTCAGAAGGCCTCCCGCCGGCCTCCGAACCTGAAGGACCTCCGCCAGCCAGCTGATTCACCGACTGACTGCATGACCGATCAGACCGACTGACCCGAGGCGATCTTCTCGAGCTCGGCAATCCTTTCTTCGATGGGTGGGTGGGTGTCATAGAGGCGGTGGTACCAAGCCTCGTGGTGCTGTAGCGGGTCATCGATGCACATTGCCATGGTGGCGTCATTCATCTTCTTGAACGGCTTGTCATTCTGTTGCAACTTCTTGAGGGCGCTGATCAAGCCCGCCGGGTTACGGGTCAGCTCCACACCGCTCACGTCGGCTAGCGACTCCCGGCGGCGCGAAGAGAGCCAGGCGAATGAGCGGGCCGAAGATGAAGCCGACGACGGCCAGCAGCGCCCCGGCCCCGATGATGACCAACACGAGCTGGTTGCCCTGGCCGCTGCCTCGCCCACCTCCGGCGAAGAAGGCGCTCCGCCACAGGACGCTGGCCAGGAGGGCGGCCAGACCCGACCATTGTGCCCACCACCAGCAGGAGGCGGATGTCATGGTTCTTGATGTGGCTCATTTCGTGGCCCGTCACGCCCTCCAGCTCTTCACGGTTCATGATGGCTAGCAGTCCGGTGGTAAAGGTGATGGCGGCCTTGTCCGGACTAACCCCGGTGGCGAAAGCATTGGGTGAGGGGTCATCGATGACGTAGACCGTCGGCTTGGGGATCCCTTCACCAATGGCCAAGGACTCCACCAGGTTGTGCACCTGCTGGTACTGAGCCGGATCGGCGGGCACGGCCCCGGACACCCGGAGCACCAGGGCGGCCCCGGAGGTCAACGAGTAGAGGATCCCCAGGGTGGCCAACAGAGCACAGATCACCACGCCGACAATGACCGGGGACCAGCCGTAGTTGGTCGATGAAGCGGCTGCAGACCCGTTGTAGGCGGTGGATGGTACAAGGCCTTGAAGAGCAGCCCACCCGCCACTCCGATGGCCAGCCAGATGACGAAGAACGCGACGATGACGAAAACGGTGCGACGCTTGTTGCTGGCGATCTCGCTGTACACATAACGAATGGTACGGGGTACTCCAGATCCCGCCAGCCAGTGCAGTGATCACGTGTGAATGGACCCTCACCGGCGGGCGTGAAGTGCTCCTCGACGAAGCTCCAACCAGCCGCAAGGGATTGTTCGAGCACCGAAAACCGCGTCAGTGCCACTCTCTCCACATTTAGTTGCGGGGACAACAATATAGAGGTCGAGAGCAATTGCGTGGGAAGTGGCTCTGATCTGGCGGGCTGTGCCAACCGAGTTTTGTCGATAGCTCACTCACTCACTCACTCACTCACACTCGCCTCACACAAAGCTCAACTCACTCACTCATACACACCAAGCACGGGGTCTCTGCTTTCCGACACCTGGGGACGGCTCGGACACCTATCGCTGGCGCACGTTATGGTGAATTGTGCGAAGATTTGCCGCACGCGGCGGGCGGCGCCGTGCACGATCGCAATGAGGGATAGAGGTGAGCGGAACCTCGCAGCGCCCTAACTGGTGGTTGGCGAGCGATGGTGAGGCGCCGGCCCAGGTTCCCGAGTTGCACTCTTCGTTGTGGGAGCAACTTTCCTCCAACTCCACCACTTGGTGGACGACCCCCGCATTGCCGGTCCAAGCCCGTCCCGGGTTGCGCCCGCAGCACGTGCCGGAATTGCCCGTGCCCCGATCCACCAGCTCCATTACCCCGACAAACGCTGTTGACACGTGTTCGGCGACATTGAGCGTGGCCCAGCCAACGACGGTACGTCTGCGAATCCCGGCAGCGGTCGCTTGGATCGCTACCGGCATCTTCCTCATAACCACGATCGTCGTTGGGACCATCGCGTATCAGCAGAGTTCATCGACCAGCCAATGGCGTCAAGCCGACGAAAAGGCTCTTTCAAGATTGGCGAAGGCACACTCGGTCGTGGCGTTCTCAATGTCTCAGGTCTCGAATCTGAAAAGAGACGTCCACAGCCTGAACGGTCAATTGCCCGCAATGGCCAGTGCCAAACAGAGGGCGCTTGTACAGCTGGCGAAGGCAAAATCGACCATCGCTCAACTGGAATCTCGGGCAACGATTCTCAAGGTTCATATCCGGAGCTTGAACAACCATCGCTCCGCTGAAACCAGCACACAGAAGAGAGCGCTCGGGCAGCTGGCTACCGCACAGTTGACCATTGCATCTTTGGGCTCTCAGATCTCGGCCCTCAACAGTAAGGTTGGGAGCCTGAAGAGCCAGCTCTCTGCAGACACGGCAGCCCAGAAGAGAACGGCCGCTCAGCTGGCTGCCGCGCAGTTGACTATCGCTACCTTGAATTCTCAGATCTCGGCCTTCAACCGCGAGGTCCGGAGCCTCGCCCGTTCCCCACAGTGGCCAAGGTCAAAGAGAGGCCTGCAGGCGCCGGTGACAGGTAAAAGGCACTCGACTTGAAAGCCGCCTTGAGCCAGCTCGCTCGCCGTTAATCGCCAAGTGGTACGACTGAGTTGGACGGATCCGAGGGAAGGCTCGTCCCGACGCCGTTGGTGGCCGTGACCGTGAAGTCATAGGACGTTCCGTTGGTCAGTCCTCCGACCGTGCAAGTGTCCGTCTCACCGTTCTCGGGAACGTCGTAGGTGCAGGTCTCGTCGCCACCATCTCCGGTGGCGGTGACGGTGTAAGAGGCGATCGGCGAACCCTCGTCGAAGCCAGGCACCCAGGTGACACTGGCCGATTCGTCGCCTGCGGCTGCCGTGACGTCTGTCGGGGGATCGGGCACGGTGGCTGGTGTGATGTCGTTGGACGGATCCGAGGGAAGGCTCGTCCCGACGCCGTTGGTGGCCGTGACCGTGAAGTCATAGGACGTTCCGTTGGTCAGTCCTCCGACCGTGCAAGTGTCCGTCTCACCGTTCTCGGGAACGTCGTAGGTGCAGGTCTCGTCGCCACCATCTCCGGTGGCGGTGACGGTGTAAGAGGCGATCGGCGAACCCTCGTCGAAGCCAGGCACCCAGGTGACACTGGCCGATTCGTCGCCTGCGGCTGCCGTGACGTCTGTCGGGGGATCGGGCACGGTGGCTGGTGTGATGTCGTTGGACGGATCCGAGGGAAGGCTCGTCCCGACGCCGTTGGTGGCCGTGACCGTGAAGTCATAGGACGTCCCGTTGGTCAGTCCTCCGACCGTGCAAGTGTCCGTCTCACCGTTCTCGGGAACGTCGTAGGTGCAGGTCTCGTCGCCACCATCTCCGGTGGCGGTGACGGTGTAAGAGGCGATCGGCGAACCCTCGTCGAAGCCAGGCACCCAGGTGACACTGGCCGATTCGTCGCCTGCGGCTGCCGTGACGTCTGTCGGGGGATCGGGCACGGTGGCTGGTGTGATGTCGTTGGACGGATCCGAGGGAAGGCTCGTCCCGACGCCGTTGGTGGCCGTGACCGTGAAGTCATAGGACGTCCCGTTGGTCAGTCCTCCGACCGTGCAAGTGTCCGTCTCACCGTTCTCGGGAACGTCGTAGGTGCAGGTCTCGTCGCCACCATCTCCGGTGGCGGTGACGGTGTAAGAGGCGATCGGCGAACCCTCGTCGAAGCCAGGCACCCAGGTGACACTGGCCGATTCGTCGCCTGCGGCTGCCGTGACGTCTGTCGGGGGATCGGGCACGGTGGCTGGTGTGATGTCGTTGGACGGATCCGAGGGAAGGCTCGTCCCGACGCCGTTGGTGGCCGTGACCGTGAAGTCATAGGACGTCCCGTTGGTCAGTCCCTCCGACCGTGCAAGTGTCCGTCTCACCGTTCTCGGGAACGTCGTAGGTGCAGGTCTCGTCGCCACCATCTCCGGTGGCGGTGACGGTGTAAGAGGCGATCGGCGAACCCTCGTCGAAGCCAGGCACCCAGGTGACACTGGCCGATTCGTCGCCTGCGGCTGCCGTGACGTCTGTCGGGGGATCGGGCACGGTGGCTATTCCGTATCCAACACAAGTCCCGTCATGGTTGTCGCTCTTGGATCCATCCGGACAGGTGGTATTCGACCAGGTGACTCCGAGCAGGTTGGCATCGGCGAGGTTGGCTCCGGTGAGGTTGGCTCCTGTGAGGTTGGCATCGGTGAGGTTGGCGCCGGTCAGGTTGGCATCGGTGAAGTTGGCGCCGGTGAGGTTAGCGCTAGATAGGTTGATGTCGACTAGATCGCAATCCTGGAGATTTGCGTATGGGATGAAGGAGTAGCAGTCCTGAACGCTCGTCGGTCTACCTTTAACTCTGTTCGAACCTTTGCTTTCTCCTACTACGTTCGAGGCGAAGACCCTCACGGAATACTTTTTTCCATTCGTCAAACCCGTCACGGTGCAGCTTGTAGCACTAGCCGTGGAACAGGTCGAAGTTCCTGGTGTGGCGGTGACCAAATAGCCATCAATGGCAGAGCCACCATCGGGACTTTGGGGGGTCCCGAATCGACAAGAATCGCCGGTCAACGCCAGTCGCCATAGTCAAATGCGGAGCACCGGGCTTTTTGAGACTACGCGGGCTTCGCACCGACGGGCGAACTGACAACCAGAGCGGCAAAGGACGTTGAAATCAGAATCAGGACGATGAGGGCGCGAGATCTATCGTCACAACCAGCCGTTGAACTCTTTTCGACACACGTCGCAACACCCTGCCGCCTCCCAGTTCAGGTTGAGAAGCAACGACTGACGTGGACGCTCTGGGACTCCTCGGAGGATAGCGCAATGACAGATTCAGGTCCCGCTTGCTTGGTCAAGGACCACTCGGCCAGGCACTCGACCTCCTGCCAGTTTCAGCTGCCTCTCTCAGTTGGCCCGTTCCTCCCGCTGGGTAACTACTTGGCCGTCGTGGAGAACACGCCAGTGTCGAAGGTCGAGGTGACGGTGGCCGCCTCGCCCAGGCGGGGGAAGCCGAACAGATCCTCGATGGACGCCAGCAGCGAGTGGGTTGAGCGGCCTGCTGTCCTTGCTGCCAGGTGTGATGAACGGAGACACCATGACCGTGCCGATGAGCCCGCCGCCCGGCCCGTTCTGGCCATTGCCTCCGGCATCAGCGGCGGGGCCCGGCGTCTCGCCGCAGCAAGCTCTGGCATCGGACAGGTCAGACTCGTCGAAGGTCACGACCAGCAGGCCGTCCTGCTTGAAGGCCGGAGACGCCTCGATCAGTGGCACCCACGTCTGGAGGAAAGCATTCTGGTCGCCCACGGCCGAACCGGTCGGAGAGGTCTCGTTCCTGCACGGGTAGTCGTGGCCGTCGTCGCAAAGGTTTGGGGTGATGAAACTGAAGTTCGGCGTGGTGGCCTCGGACTGGAGGTCAGTGGCCAATCCGGTCACCCCGGCCGGCGTACCGGCGGGCAAGGTGCCGTCGGTAGTGCCGAGCGGCACGACGTCGCTGTCGCACAGCGCCGAATCGTCCGTGATCGAGTGGAAGTAGACGAACGGATCGTGGCGGGCTGCGTAGCCGTCTCCCGGCTCGGCGACCACCGTGTTGTCCGGCTGGTTGTCACCGGCGTAGCCGCAGGTGGCCGACTCCCGGGTCGGATCGTTCCCCATGTCCTCCATGTACCCCTTCCAGGTGTAACCAGCGGCCTCGAGCTGGCCGGGGAGGGTGGGTACGTCGGCCGGATACTCGCACCCGCGCCCTGCTGGATGCCGTCAACTAAGCCGTCGCCGGCCGGAAAGTCGGCAAAGCCGCTGTCGATGCAGTCCAGTTGGTTGTCACTGTTCGGTGGCTGCCCCGACACCATGGCCACGTAGTTGTCGTTGGAGTAATGGCCGATCCCGTAGTACTTCTTGAGCAGGATGCCCTGAGACGGCATCGTTCTGGCCAGGTAGGGGTCGACCGACGGGTGCCCGAACGTGGCGTTGTACCCTTCGTTCTCCATGACGATGACGAAGACGTGGCGGATTTCGGGTAGGCCCTGCACCCTGAGGGTGAGAGTCTGATCGGTGGTGCCGACCGTGTTAGACGCCTGCAGATCGACGGTGAAGACGGCGCCGTAGGCCTCGGTGCCGGCCAGAGTGGCAGTGCCGTCACCGTCGTCGACCAGTGACAGCCCGGACGGCAGTGCGCCGACGGCACTGATGGCGGCGACGGGATTAGCCCTCGTCGTGATGGTGTACGTGAACGCGCCGGTCGAAACAGTGGCGTTGGGCTTCGATTTGAAGACAGGTGCGCTCGGACGCTTCCCCTGGGACGACGCCTGGGCCGGACCGGCAGCTACAGATAGCGCCGCCGTCGAACCCAGCGCTATCAAGGCGGCCAGAACCACCATTGTGCGACGATGAACCCGCATCGGCTGCTCCCCCACTCTCCGATTCCACCGGCACGCGTGTGCGGTGGCCACTAACGACTTACTACTAACTCACTCACCACAATCACTCGACTCAACTCACTCTACTCAATCTCACCTACTGGGCGTTTGAGAGAGCGAGCCGGTTGCATCCAGGTCACCATGCC
Source organism: uncultured Acidimicrobiaceae bacterium (assembly GCA_963727955.1). Classification (GTDB taxonomy): domain Bacteria; phylum Actinomycetota; class Acidimicrobiia; order Acidimicrobiales; family RAAP-2; genus Bog-756. The sequence goes on along the minus strand of CAVSII010000005.1, from coordinate 224,825 downwards.
ATCTGGTTCCCGTTGACCATCGTGCCCTTTTTCATAGCGCTGCTTCATGTGCCCCGTCTCCTCGATGCGGGCGCTGGGCAGCGCCTGAGGACCTGGCCATCCACGACCATCATCTGCAGATCCGTAGAGCCTGCTGGATTGCTCTCTTCGCCATCGGCGCATTTGCCAGGAAGTGAGGGCGTCGAAAGGCCCGACGCCCGAACTGGGCGTTCTGCGTGCGCTGCAGGGCGGCAGGCATAAAAAATATCGAAAGAGTCCATAAATTCGACTTGATAATGAGATGGAGTGGGGGTGGCAGACGGTAATTTCCTGTCGTGCGGAAGAAACAAGAAGACGGGCGACGGTTTACATCTCCTGGTGGGGAAGATTGGAATGTGGATTCTGGGCTCGGTTCAACGCAAAGGGTGACCACGCCGGAAGTTCGAAATACCAACGACGCTCGTGCACTTGAACGCCGAGGTACGGCTCTGAAGCAGCTGGCGACGACCAGGCGCCGCCGCGAACTCTTGGAGCTCGAGGAGTTGTCCAATGTCAGCAGGGCGCGAGCGGCTGGTGCGAGGTGGACTGAAATTGGGATGGCGCTGCGGGTCAGCGAGCGGGTTGTGTCGAAGAAATACGGGCCTTTGTTGAGACCGCACGCTCCCAACGGCCGCGCTACAGAGACGAGTTGGTGACCGATCGCTCAGGATTGGCCACTTCATTGATGTGGGTGGGCCAAGGCGGGCCGCCAGAGAGATGGGGAAAATTCGTCCAGCGGGACGGTTCAGGGGACGCCAGATACTGAGCGTGGCGGTACGTCACTGAATGACCGTTGACCAGCCAGCCTGGTTGAACAGCCGCTTCCCCGATTGGGGCGCACCGCCGAGCGTGAGCTGTCTCGCCCACGACCCTATGGCATGAAGTAGCCGTCCACCCGATGTTGTCGGGGCCGCTGCTGTACGGCATTGGCCGCCTGCAGTCCAGAAAGCACGGCGGCCTCGATACAGCCGGCATTGAGCCCGGAATCGGTCCAGTCGCCGGCCAGGAAGAGATTGTCGTAGCCGCTTTCATCGCCCCGGAGCCGGACTCGATCGGTGCCCGGCAACGACTGGACATAGCGGTCCGAGAGATCGGTGTTGGCCGTCCAGAACTGTGACTCGAATCGGTCCGGTCCGTCGTGCTCGCCGTCGGCACAGAGAAGTTCCCATCGGAAACCGTCCTCGCCGGTGGTCCCCGGAAGAAGATGACGGATGTCCTTCTCCAGAAAATCGATGGCACTGTCCCGCACTCTCCCGCGCTGGCGTGCGGCCTCGGCAGGACCAGTTGGTACCGACGCATCAAGGGCGCCGCAGAAATAGCCGATGGCCCGGGGGCGGATCTTTGTCGGCCACTCCTCGACATCGATGAGCTGGGGCATCGAGGCCCAGGTGCTGAAGGGCTCCTTGAAGGAGCTCAGGGTCGAACCGGGATGCGACCAGCCGAGGTCTGCCTCGGTGGCGCGGAGCCACACCTGAAAGGACTGGGTGGCAACAGAACCGAGACCGTCGAGCATGTCCCGCCACTCCGGTCGCTCGCCGGCCAGCTCCGCACACGTGGAGGCAGCCATCGCCGGGGGAATGGCGAAGACCACGACATCGAAGTCCACTCCCTCCCGCAGCACCCGGCGCTCGGCGTCCGGCCACTCACACCAATGCGATTCGAGCGGGTGAATTTCGATGCCCTCGGCGTTGGCCAGCTGCTCGGTGCGCGGGGCGGCGGGAAAGCAGGGAAGTCCCTTCGAGACGACCAGGGGGTCATACGTCGAGCGACCCCTGGCGAGGCGGGCCTGACGCCCGACGGTGATGGCCTCGATTCGCTTCCCGTCTTTGGCCGGATGGAGGGCATCCACCCGGTGAAAGAACTCGAAGCGGACGCCCCGCCGATCCAGAGCCTCATACAGAGGGGCAAAGACGATGTCCCCCATGCCGGCGGCCATCTTCCAGAAGATCGATCCCCGATAGTCGAACAGCGTCTTGCCCCCGAATAGGACGGCGGTTCCGGCACTGAGCGAAGGAAGGGCTGGATCTCCCCCGACGAACCCGAACACCATGTCATAGAGGGACCGAACGATCGAAAAATCCATCAGTTCGGGGGGACCACCATGGCGGAGGAGCCAAGCGAGATACTCCTCGTCGTTAATTGACCTGAGACCCCGAGGCCCGGCCATCAGCCGGTCGGCCACGATCCCGCGGAGGGCGGCGGTAGCCAGCGCCACGCCGCACCACGTACGCCGCAGTCCGTCATCCGCCACCTCGTCGCCCTGACCGGAGAATCCGCGGAAGCCAGCGCCGGGGCCGGCTATCCGGATGGCTTCGGAGCCCAGTGCGGCCATGCCCACCGGCAGGCCCGCACCGAACGACCGCGCCCACGAGGAGTCATGAGAGGGGTCCCCGTCGGGGAGCGAGCCGAAATAGTGGGCGATGAGGCGCGACGCCTGGTTGACCAGCTCGACAAGGGTCAGGTCACGACCCTTGGCTCCGGGATCACCCGGTATTCGGTCATTGTCGGGCAGGTCGGTTACCCAGGGCAGCCAGGCGTCACCCGACCGGTCACACAACCCGATCTGGTTCGACGGGATCATGGCGTCGGCCAGCGTTCGTATCGGCGACTCGGGCCGCCGCGAGGGACGATCAAGCTCCTCGTAGCATTGGCGAAGGAGCCGGAATGCGTTCTCGTACCAGCCCAGCCACACGTGCAGGCCGTGCTCCTCGATGCGGCCGTTCCGGCCACGACTACTGGCTCCTTTGCCTCCCAGCCGCCAGCCGCGCTGGTACACGGTGATGGAGGCGAACTCGTCTCGCCAACCTGGCTCACTCAATCTCCACGCCGTGGTGAGCCCGGCCATCCCCCCACCAAGAATTACCACTCGCCTGCGCCCCTTCGTCATGACTCAGCGGCCAGCAACGCCTCGGCCCGGGCCACCTCCGGATAGGAGAGGTTTCGTCCCAGACCAGCGAGTGCCCGATCGACCTCGGCCATCCGGCTCGGGTCGAGGGCGGCCAGATCAAGTGCGGCGCGCAGCTCATAGAGGGCAGCGTGCTGACGCCGAGCCACCTCGAGGGCCTCACCGAGCCTCTCCTTCTTTCCCTCCGGATGAAGCTCGAGCTGTGAAAGGCGCCGAAGCGCCTCTGACCGCCAGCACTGCATACCGGTGCTATCGGCCAACCCCAGCGAGTCCTCGAGGCAGCTCCGGGCGCGGTGCATCTCGCCCGCCCCCGTATAGAGGACGCCCGCCACCATCAGGTAGTACGGGAGGAAGAACCGGGCGTCAACCTTCTTCCACGTCTCGGTCATCTCGAAGAGGACGGCGGCGTGGATGGCCAGCTCGCCGGCGTCGGCTCCTCGGTCGAGAGCTTGCAGGCCGGCCAGTACTGTCTGTTGGGTCACCGCCACCATGGTCCAGACATCGAACCCGTGCTGGGCAGCTATGGCGAGCAGGCGCTCGAGTCTCTCTTCAGCCAGGTCGAACTGCTGGCGTTCGATCCTCATCCACGCCTCAACCGAGAGCCCATAAGCGACGCTGTACGGTCCTTGGGGGAAGGACATGGTGTCCGCCCGCTCGAGCGCCTCCACAAAAGCCGATTCGGCCCCGTCGATCTCGCCCATCACGAAGCGGACCAGACCGACACACGTGAGGATCACCGTCACCGGCTCGTTGGGGTTGAACCATTCGGCCACGAACTTGTCCTCGTCGGCCGGCACCCGGTTGGCATGGAACATCTCGAGAAGGTCGCGGGCCGCCCGGAGGTCGCCCTCCCAGCAGTCGAGGATCCCGAAGGCGGCGATGTTGAAGTTCCGGTACCACTCCCGCTTCAGGAGGCTCCGGTACGTGAACTCGCTGATCTGACGGCATTGGGCGAGCTCGCCTCTGATCAGGTGGTAGGTCCACAGGACGATGACCGTGTTGAACATCTCGTCGCCGAACGGGTCTGCCGAGGTGAGCTCGAGGCAGCGTTGGTAATCCGCTGCGGCAGCAGGGCTGCCCGGGCCCTCTTCCGAGACGGCAAGATAGCCACGTTGCAGGCGAAGTCCCACCTCGCGGACGTCTCGCTCGAGGTGGCGGTCGGTACTCGCCGTCAGAAGAGTGATCGACCTACTCAGGTATCCCTGGGCCTCGGAGAATGCCCCCCGCATGCGGGCCGCGGCCGCCTCCCGCTCGTAGGCGTCCGAGGCCTCACCCGGTCGGCTGGCCCGCTCGTAGTGTGAGGCCACCACACCCCAGTCGATGACGCCGTCACCCTCCCTACCAGAGGTGAGCGCGTCGGCCACACTTCCATGGATGGACCGGCGACGGGACGGAGGCTGGAGCTCATAGGCGACCTCCCGCAACAGCTCGTGGCGGAACCGGTACCGAGCCCGCCCGGGTTCCCGCTCTTCGAGCACTCCCTGCACACAAAGTGTCTCGAGCGCCGCATCGACCTCGGGCCCCGGCAGATCAAGCACCTGCCGCAGGAGGTGACCGTCGACATCCCGCCCGATGGCTGCCGAGGCGGTGGCAACGGGAATGACGTCGGTCGGCGAATCGAGCCGAGCGGCCAGCAGGTCGTAGAGCAGGTCCGGTACCGGACCTGAGGATCGCCCACCCACGTCATCATGCCGGGCCGCCACGCCCTGTGGCACGCCCTGTCGCACGTTGGCCACGAGCTCCTCGATATAGAGCGGGACGCCGTCGCTGCGAGCGATCACGTCGAGGCGAATTTCCTCATCGATGGGGGAATCGCCGCAGAGGACGTCGATCAGGGTCCCCGCCTCCTCTTCGGAGAATGCCTTCAGTTCGATCACCTCGACCCCGTCGAAGGGCACGAAACCCGGACGCGCCGTCATCACCACGGCGTTCCCCTTGCGCTCCGCCAGTCGCTCCACCAGTTCGAGTGTCGAATGGTCGATCCAGTGGGCGTCTTCGACCACGAGCACGGAGGGCCCGTCACCCAGGCAACGTTCGACATAGGTGCAGGCCGCGTCCAGAATGTCCTCGTTGAGCCGGCGGGCCTCCGTGGGCTCGGCCACGTAGCCCACGGCCGGTTCGAGACCCAACAAGGGCGCCAGCAACGGCAGCAACGTCTCGGAGGGAAGGCCTCGCTCGACGAGATGACGGCGGAGGAGTTGAAGCTGCTCTGCTCCTCCGCTGTCTCGTTGGACACGGACCTCCCTCTCCAACAACCGACGCACCGGATGAAGCCCCGAATCCTTGAAGAAGGCGGAGCCGGCCAGCTCGACCACGGCGGCAGCATCGGTGCTGGCCATGGCCACGAAGCCAGAAGCCAGATACGACTTTCCCACCCCGGCCTCACCCCTCAGGAGCACAACCGCAGTCACATCCTCACCCCCACGGGCCGAGCTCCAGATACGGCGCAGTCTGGCCCATTCGTCGACCCGACTGACCAGAGGGGTCCGTAGACCGTGCCCGATCGGCTGGACGGCCCGCTCTCCAACGATCCGGTGGGCCCGGATTGGTTGATCGAGGCCTTTGAGCGGGTGAGTTTGGCCCGCATCGGTCTCGAACAGATGACCGACCATGCGCCTCACCTCTTCAGAGACGATGACGCTGTTCGGGGCGGCGAAGTTCTGCAGTCTGGCGGCCACGTTGACGGCCAAGCCGTAGACGGAATCATCGGCCGCCCGATAGACCTGACCACGGTGTACGGCGATGCGCACGGCCAGGGCCTCGCCGACCGTGCGCTCGGTCTCGACGGAAAGGGCCCGAACCCGGTCGATGAGCCCGAGCGCGGCTCTGACCGCTCGTTCGGCATCGTCGCCCCGAGCGTGTGGAGCCCCGAACAGAGCCAGGAGCCCGTCGCCTTCCACGTTGACCACATCTCCACCGAAGCGGTCGGTGATGGTCGCTCGCACTTCGGCCACGTAGCGTCGGACCAGCAACCCGTAGCGCTCGAGCTCGTGCCGTTCAGAGAGCTCGGTCGAGCCGACGAGATCGCAAAACATCACCATCACCCTGGGCTGCCAACCCCCATCCTCGTCGAGGAGAAGCGGGCCCGACGGGTCTTCTGGCATCACACTGGGCCGGTCAGGGGATCACGAGCCAGACGGGAACGGCAACGCCGCTGCCCGACGATTGGGAGGAGTCGACACACGTGATCTCACCCCAATAGGTCCCGCCGGGCGCGCCGGCCAGCCGTTTGGCCTCGACCACCAGATGGAATCCCTTGTGGCCGGCAGGCAGCACGCTGGGAACCACCCGCAGGGCGCCGGCCGGTATCTGCTCGGATAGATATCCGGCGCGGGGGATACCGATGGTGAGTGGCCCCGGGACCAGCGTACGATCCACGGGCAGCGGCGCGATGGAGAACTCGTCGGATCGGTATCGGGTGGCCGCACCACCGGCCGCACCGATCCATGCCAACGGCAGAAGCATCAGCTCGCTCCAGGCGTCAAAGAAGGTCTGGGCCTCTCGGGTGAGCTGTTCCATCTGTGCGTCGAAGGCACTCGTCATTGCGTACTCTCCGTGCGCAGCGTCTCAGGGCACCTGGTCGGATGTGGCCGAGCGGTCGGGTCGAGGCGCGGTCCCCGGCACCACGCCGGCCCAGAATTTCACCATGAGGGTTCCGTGACGGGCGAGGTGACCCGACAGCGTCACGGCGTCGCTGAGGTAGTCCGCCGGTCCGTACTGGCCTTCCGCCAGTGCGGCCATCGAAGCTCGGGCGTCGCGCCAGCACTCGCCCAACGCTCCCTCGAAGGCGTCGGCCGTCTTGTCGATCTGAGCGTACCAGCGGTCGTGGTGTCCGGACCGACCGTGATGACCCTGGTGTCCCGGATGCCCAACGCCGGCGGGAGGGGCGGTGCCCGTAGCCCCTCTCCGGTGCGAGCCGACAATGTGGACGTTGGACGGGTCGATACCCGCCACCCGCTCGATGAAGTACTGGGCCAAGGAGTTGTAGCCGAGGACCCATACGAACCACGCCAGACCGGCTGCCTCGAGCGGCAGCATCCTCGAGAAGGCCCGGAACTGGACCCGCTTGGTGGTGACCACCTCGACAGCTGAGCCGAGCGTCCGGACGACCAGGCTCCCCTCATCGACGGTCACCAGGCCGTCCCCGCCGTAGGCCGGTTGGTTGTCGGACAACCGGTACTCGAGGACCGAACCGCTGCCGTCGGCCAGGTTTCGGCGCTGAAAGTCCAGCACTGTGCGTAGGAGCAGGAGTGGTGGGGGGAGGGCGGCACAGTCCAGGCCGATGACCTCCAGGCACCGCATGGGGCCACCCACAGCCGTAGTCCCGAGGTCCGTCATCTTGCACCATGGGGGAGTGAACCCCGTCCAGCCGGTGGGATCCAGGATGGCCTCGATGGTGGCCATGGGTGTGGCCTCGACCCTCATGCGTGTCTCGAAGGCAACCGCCGGGCCGCCGGCTTCTGTCGATGGAACCACCGTCCAGGTCGGAGGGGCCATGATCTGGTCGGCCACCGACTGACTGATCAGCCCACCGGCCAGCGCCGTACGCACCAGGGCGCTCCTCGACGGGGCGCTCCTCACGGTGTCCAGAAGGGCTTGTGATCTGGCCTCGAGGGACACGGTTCCGGAGTAGGTGGCCAGGTCGGCGATCGGACTCAGAGCGTCGGCCAAGGTGCTGTCGTCCACGGGGGCCGGTGTCGGTCCGGTCAGCGCCGAAGCGGGGGTCGACTGCACCCGACTGAGCAAGGCGATGGCCAGAAGACGTCGGTCGGCCAAACCTTCGATGACGTCCGAAGCGGCCAAGCGTCCGACAGCCTCTGGAAGATCGGGAAGCTCGCCCACGATCACGACGTCGGCGTCACTGTCCCCGGCATCACGTCTCTGGGCCTCGGCCGCCTGCGCGGTCCAGGTCTTGATGCCATCGAACCACCCGAGGGCGCCTTGGTCGTACTCCGGCACGAGGGCAGCCACGGCGGGGAGTCGAGTCCGGTCGTTGACCACCGCCTCGTCCACCGCGCCGAACACGGTCATCAGGTCTGCGAGTTCGCTCACGTGCTCCCGATCCTGTCGACTATGACGTACCCTACTTGATGGTCGGGCGGGAGATCTAGGGCCCGGTGACCACCCACGACAGGACCGGTGGCCGACGGCGGGCACTGGACTCCGAGGGAAAAGGAACGATGCCCGAAGAGCACGAGAACAGCGCCCCGGGCGATGGCCTGCCGTGGGGATTCATCCTGGATCCCGCGGCCAACGGCAGAGCCCTCGGAGATGTGCAAGAACGCGGCCTGCGGGCGGCGCGGGACCTGGCGGACCGGGTCATCTCGTCGATCGGAGCCACCGAGCGGCCACCCACCGGTGACCTCGGCAACGGTGTCGGGCCATCGGAGGCGCCGCCGAACGACCCGATCGCCGACCTCTTGCGAGCCTGGTCGGAAGTGGGGGCTCGGGTGCTGGCCGAGCTGACGTCCGGATCCGGCTCCCGACCCGACCGGGCGGGCCGGGATGCACCGGCAGGCGGAATGGCTGTCGATGTCAATCGCCAGGGACCACCGACCACATGGCGCCTACGCGCCGATCGGCGGGGTCTGCTCCTGTCCGCCGCCGAGCTCTGGCTCTGCAATTCTCGATCCCACCCGGTGGGGCCGCTCGGCCTCGGCATCGGCGACCTACAGAGCTCAAAGGGCAGCCTCGTCAGTTCCGACCATGTCCGGCTGGACCCCAGCACGGTCGAGTTGCCTGCCCGTTGTGCCCGGGCGCTGGCTTTGACCGTCTCCGTCGACGATCCTCTCGAGCCCGCCGTCTACCGCGGCATGCTGCACGCCGACGGGGCTCCCCAATTCGGGGTCATGGTGGAGCTCACCGTCGAGAACCCGGGCCCGTGACGGTCACCGGGTCCACCACCGACAGGGTGGAGAAGGTCCTGTCCGGCGTGGGCCGCGAGGTGCGTCGGGCCATGCTCGGCTCCATCCCCGACGGCGAACCTCACCAGTGGCTCTACCAGCTCGTCCGCAGCTATCCCTCCCGCCCGGGAAAGGCCATTCGTCCGGCCCTGTGCCTCTCCACCTGTCGAGCGTACGGCGGCTCGGACGAAGACGCATTCCCGATCGCTGTTGCCATCGAAATGCTCCATAACGCCTTCCTCGTGCATGACGATGTCGCCGACGGAAGCGAGCGTCGCCGAGGGCGCCCCACGCTTCCCGCCGCGTTCGGCGATGCCCTGTCATTGAATGCCGGCGACGCCATGGTGGTCTTGGCCAACACGCTCCTTCGCCGGCATACCCGCTCGTTGGACCCAGCGTTGGCCGACCGTATCCTCGACGAGTTCGACATGATGGCCATGCGCACCCTCGAGGGACAGGCCACCGAGCTCGGCTGGCGTCGTGACGGTGTCATCGGGCTGTCTCCGGAGGACTATCTCAACCTGATCCTGCACAAGACCTGTTGGTACACCACCATCCATCCTCTGCGAGTGGGGGCTCTTTTGGGCTCGGGTGAGTCGGCACCCCTCGAGGCCATGGTGCACTTCGGGTTCTATCTGGGAGCGGCCTTCCAGATTCGAGACGACCTCTTGAACCTGACCGGTGATGAGCGGGTCTACGGAAAGGAGATCAACGGCGATCTCTACGAGGCCAAGCGTACGCTGGCCCTGATCCACCTGGAGCGGGAGGTTGGGGGTGAGGACGCTGCGGTACTCGACCACTACCTGGCGGTCGACCGGCCCGACCGCACAACGGCCATGGTGGCCCGGGTCCGGACGCTCCTCGACAAGTACGGCAGCATCGACTTTGCCCATGACTACGCCCGGGGTATCGCCGTGGCCGCGGTCGAGGCCTACGACACGGCGTTCCAGGGGTGCCCGGAAAGTGACGATACGCGCTTCGTGCGGGCGCTCATCCCTTACATGTTGGGCCGGATCTCGTGAAGCGCCACCCGCTGTGGCGGCCTACCATGTTTGGGTGGCTCCGAACGACGTGGACGAGATCATCAGCCAGATCACCGCGGCCACCGTTCATCTCGTCCATGTAAACCTTGACCTGGCGCAACGGATGGCTGCGAACGTGGTTGAGCCACCGGATGACGAACCGGCTTCGGGACCAGCCCAGGAGGCCTGGTTGGCCTGGACGGAGAGTGCCGGCGACCTCGTGCAGATCTCCTACCTCACCGCACAGTTGATGGACGGACTTTGGGGTCGCCCTTCCTCGTCTCCATCCTGAGCAGCGACGATGAGGGACCAGGACGCCCCGTTCGGGGACCGCATGGCCGATGGGGCCAAGGACGCGGTGGTCAGAATCTTCTCCACTCTTCATGCCGCGGCCTATCGGGCCTCGGAGGGCAAGGCCCTCAATCGGGTGCTCGGGATGACAGTCGTGGAGCTCACCACCACCGGGCGGCGGACCGGCAGCCCCCGTTCGACCATGCTCACCACGCCCCTGGCGGAACGGGACCGAATCGTCCTGGTGGCCTCGAACGGCGGTGATGACCGCCATCCCCAGTGGTACCAGAACATCCTGGCCTGCCCCGACGTGTCGGTCAGATTGGACGGTCGGGTATTGGCCATGCACGCCCGCGTGGCTACTGACTCGGATCGATCGGACCTCTGGCGCAGGATCAGAAGCGTCACCCCGACGTATGACCTCTACCAGAGCCGGACTTCCCGCCAACTGCCCATCGTGGTCCTCGAGCCTGGCGGTGGGGGCACCTAGACCAGCGACGGCGGAGGTGGGCCAGGAAGTGACAGCCGGTCACCCAAGTGTCTCCTGAGGGACAGACGGCCGGCCCGCCCGGCGCTCATACTGATCTTGCCGGTGGCGGAACCCGCCGAGTGACCGTGATTGGAAGCTGATCCCCCCGTGCTTCCGGTCGCGGTCATCGGCGCGTTCGGTCGGATGCCATCCGGTCGATTGGTCGACCAGATCCGGGCGCCAAGGGTTCGCCCGCTGGCTACCATGGGTGCGCCGCCCATCCGACGTCAACCGTGGAGCAAGTGTTGACCGATCTCGAAGTCGATCCCTTCGCCGGCGCAGCGGTGCTGGGCGTACTGGATGAGAGCGACCGTCAGTATCTGGTCGATCGGAGTCGTCGACGGAAGATCGAAAAGAACCAGATCTTGTTCCTGGAAGGCGATCCCTCCGACTCCGTGCTGGTCCTCATCTCGGGACGCCTGAAGGTGCTGAGGTACTCGGAGGATGGTGATGAATTCATCCTGAACACGGTGGTACCGGGCGACACCATCGGAGAGGTCGGCGTATTTTCGAAGGGGCCACGCTCGGCCACGGTGCAAGCAACGGAGCCAAGCGTGGTCCTCAATCTGGCCGGATCGGTGATCATCGAGTTGGTCTCGGAACGGCCGGCACTGGCAGTCGCTCTGCTGGAGCGGTTATCGGAGATGGTCCGCCGGATAACCGGGGTCGCGGCCGACCTGGTCTTTCTCGATCTGCGCCAGCGTGTGGCGCGGTACCTTCTCCAACTGACCATGGCGGCTCCCCAGGTGCCCAGGTCGACCCTCACCCAGGGTGAAGTCGCAGCCAGCATCGGGGCGAGCCGTCAGCGGGTGAACGCCTGTCTACGAGATTTCGCCAACCTGGGCTGGATCAAGATGGAGTCCCGTAACCTCGAGGTGCTCGATCGCCAAGCACTCACTGACGTCGTCGGCTGCTGACCGCAGCCAAGCCTCCCTCCGCGGCCAGGATCATCACTCCCGCGGGGTGGTGGTCGACACATGAGCGGTTCTCGCCCTTCTGTCTCATCTGTGACAGACATCTGCTTCGGGCCGCTTCACACTGGCTTCACAGAAACCAGCCCTTCGGGAACGTTCTGCCTGGACGACGAAAGCAGAGGGACGACGATGAACCCAACACGCGCTCAGAAGTCGACTGCCATGCTGAAGGGGATCAAGCTGTTTTCCAGCTGCACCACCTCCGAGCTCAAACGCATCCTGTCGCTCACCGTGGCCGTGGAGGTTCCCGAGGGGACGGTGCTGGCAGAAGAAGATACGCCGGGTTTCGAGTTCTTCATCATCGTCAGTGGCAGGGCCACGGTTCACCGCCGTGGCCGCCGGCTGGCCGATCTCGACGCGGGATCCTTCTTCGGGGAGATGGCCCTTCTCGACGGTGGCTATCGAACGGCAACGGTCATCGCCCTCACCGACCTGTCCGTCCTGGTCTTGTCGCGGCGGGAATTCAGATCTCTCCAGGCCTTCGCACCCACAGTCGCCCACAACATGTTGGCCGAGATGGGAAGGCGCCTGCGCCTGGCCAATGAACTGGTCGAGGCAGACCGACACCACCTCGAACCGCGACGACCTTGAAGGCGGACGAATCTTGACGACGCCGGTGAGTGGCCGGAGGAGCAACCCCTTCATCGGCTTACGGATACCCCGTCATCCGGACAGTGACTCACCGGGCCGCAAGGGCAAGCGCCGGGGGTCAGCCATCCAACCGTCGTCTTGCTTCGGTGACCCTTCGCTCCACGTCACCGTACCCGTGTTCCACGGCTGCATCGCCAGCCTGGGCGAGGAGGTCACCGGCCTTCTCGGCGTCGCCGGGGAAGAGCCGTTCGGCGAGCATCCTCCCCCATAAGAGTCGAGTCCGGGCCAGGAAGAATTTGGCGCCCACCCGATCGCTGAATCGGGCGGCGTCGGCGAAATAGGCCTCAGCGTCGTCATAACGCCCGAGCACGGCGGCGAGGCCGCCGAGGTAGTGGCTAACGGGAGCGAGAGCCGATGCACCGGTGGCAGGCACCTGGCCGCCCCACGGTTTCAGCCGGTCGAACAGGGGCCCGGCGTACACCCGGTCACCACATTCGATTGCAGCCTCGGCGTAGTCGACCATACCGGTGAGCCACACCTGGTCAAGGGGGAGGTCGAAGCCCGAGGCCGCGAATGCCCCCAGAAGGGATCGCGCCTCGTCCGTGCGGCCTCCCTCCACATGGGCCTTGGCCAGCAGCGACCCGAACAGCCACCGAGAGATATCCGGCGTCTCGGCGCCCAATTGCTCGATGAGCGGAATCAGGTCGCTCATCGTGCCCCGTTGGCCGCTCACGATCATGAGCTGTGCGCCGAAGATGACTGCAGCATCCAGTTGGCCGCCTTCAGTCCCGATGCGGAGGGCCTCGGTGGCCAGCTCTTCCGCCCGATCGGTGTCCCCGGCAAGCTGAGCTCGCAAACCCAGGAAGAACGTGAGACCCCAGTCGAAGATCGGCTGGTTCAGCAAGTGGGCCATCGACGACTGGATTCCGATGCACCGATCCATCGTCTCGATGTCCCCCGCACGAGCGGCGGATTCAGCGCGCCACATCGCAGCCCAGAAGAGCAAGGCCGGATCCCCGGCCCGTTCGGCGCGCTCCAGCGCTTCGGTAGTGCGGGCCAATGACAACTCCAACAGAGCGGGTACCTGGAGCGGGACATAAAGGTGGTTGAGCACCCGGACGACGATGGCGTCGTCATCAGAGAGCTCGGCAGCGGCCACCGCCTCCTCGGCCAGGGCTTGCCGTCGCTCGAGGGAACTGCCATGGGCCAGCTCTGAGCAGAGGGTGGCGAGCACGAGCGGGCGATCGGGGGCGTCGGCCTCGAGCAGGTCGAGTGCCCTACTGAGGATGTCGACTTTCTCAGCGTCGGTGGCGCCTACGGCACTATAGAAGCCGCGGTCGTTGGCCAGGGCGGCGGCCACAAGACGCTCGGTGTCCTCGATGTCGGCTGCCCGTCGGGCCGCGTCGAGGAGTGTCTGGCGAAATGCCGAGTCACCCGTCTGGCGTTGCGCCGTACCGAGTCCGATGGCCAAGTCGAGTCCGAGTACCGGGTCGGAGTCGTCGCCACCAGAGTAGAGGTCGAGCGCTTGTCTGTAGTAGCGGACGGCATCGGCGGGAGCGAGAGCTTCAAGGGCGGCGTCTCCCGCTTGTCGCGAAAAGTCAAGTGCCTTGGTCAGGTCGAGGGGCGTCGAAGTATTGATCCAGTGACGAGCCAACTCGCCCAGCCGACCGCAGGGGCGGTCCTGCCACAGCTCCTCCAGGGCCTCGGCAACGCGCCGATGCGCTCTCGCCCGGCGGACGACGCCACAGTCCGCGTACATGGTGTGCTGGATGAGGGCGTGGGTGAAGCTGTAGCGGCCAGGGGTAGCGGTGACCTCTCTGATCAGAGCAGCTCTGGCTCCGGACTCAAGGATATCGATCAGTCTGTCCTCGTTGGTGTCCGTGGCCGCGGCCAAAATCTCGATGTCGAAATCTCGACCGATAACGGCGGCGGTCGACAGAACGTTCCCAGCCTCCGGTCCGAGTCGCCCGACCCTTGCCCCGATCACCTCTCGAATGCTGTCGGGCAAAGTCATCTGGTCAGGTCGCTGCTCTGCCACCCACCGCCCGGTCGAGTCCAAATAGATAGCTCTGGTTTCGGAGAGGTGGCGCAGGACCTCGCCCACGAAGAACGGGTTGCCGTCTGTCTCCTCGTAGAGGGCATGGGCAAGGCCGACCGCGGCTTCGTCGAGGGCGTACCCAGCGGCGGCCTCCATGAGTGCGGCGACACCGGTCTCGTCGAGTCCGGACAGCTCGATGCGAGATACCCCTTGATGACGATGGAGGGCGGCGAGCAATGCGAGAAGACCATCAGACTGAGGCAACTCGTCGTTGCGAAAGCTCCCGAGCACGAGGACGGGCAGGTTCGGAGCCGAGGTGACGAAATGGCGCAACATCAGCAAGCTTCCGGCGTCGGCCCACTGCAGGTCGTCCAGGACGAGCACAACGGGCCGGCCCTGGGATGCCGCAGTCAGAAGAGCCACCGCCGCCGCGAAGAGGAGGAACCGTTCGGTGTCGCCGTCGGTGGCTTTGGATGTCGGGAGGTCCGGGATCCTTCTGGCCAGGTCGGGAACCAGTCGGGCCAGCTCGGATCCATTGTCCTCGACGTGGGCCAGGAGTTGGTCCGCGGGCGCATGAGCGACATAGTGGCCGAGTGCCTCGGCCAGTAACTGGTAGGGCGAGGCGAGGTCCTCCTCGCAGTGCCCGAACAGCACAAGGGCGCCATTGTCGAATGCCGAGCGTGCCGCTTCGGCTAACAATGTGGTCTTCCCCAGCCCCGCTTCGCCAGACACCAGGAGAACTTCGCGTCCTTCTCCGGTAGAGATGCGCTTGACGGCGTCGGCGATGGATGCCAGATCGGTCTCCCGGCCGACCACCTCCCCAAAACCGGGGCGTACGCACAGGCGGTCCGGCAGCGGGACAGACGAGTTCGACTCGGGACCGGGGCGCGGCTCCCAGAGCAGTTCCACTGTCATCACCGGGTCAGGCAGACCCTTGAGCGGCATGGCGCCGAGCGGACGGAAGTCCATGCGGACCCGTCGACCGGCCATTGCCCTGACGATGTCTGCGGCCAGGATCTGGCCTCCGGCGGCCTGGGCGCAGAGTCGGGCCGCCTCGATCACCGGATCTCCGAAGTAGTCGTCCGTGTCCCTGGAGACCTCCCCGCCACTGAGCCCGATCCGAAGGCCCAGGGGATGCTCAGCGTTCCGATTGTCCCAGTCGACGGCCTGCTGCATGGCCACGGCACATGTCAGCGCAGCAGAGGCGGTGGAGAACACGGCCATGACCCCGTCGCCCAGGTTCTTCAGCTCGGTTCCTTCGGTTTCGGCGATGGCCTGGCGGAGTGCCGAGAAATGACGGCGTCGGACCTGGTCGCCGGCCTCGGGGCTGAGCGAGGAGACGAGCTCCGTGGAACCGACCAGGTCGGTGAAGAGCACGGTGATGTTCTCGATGACAGCCATCTACGGGAGTGCCTCCGCTGGTGATCCCGATGATGTGAATCCCTGCGCCTCTCGAGCGCCGAGGACATGTGCCAGCATCGGTTCCGCTCTACCGGCATCGTCCACGGTGCTCCCCACCCGCCTTTCGGTTGGTCATCGTATGCCAGAGTCTGGCCATGCGCTCACCGTCGTCAACACAGATCTCGCCCGGTCGCCCGTGACTTCCAACCTCTCCGGTCACCTGACAGACCGTAGGGCGCTCCCAACCGTCCCCGAAGTGGCTAACCGGCCATCCCGACGATGGGCTGGTTGAGGTGAATCCCGCCGGTTGATCCGTGAAAGTGGGCGTCGCCGAAACTGAAGATGCCACCGTCGCCAGCTACCAGCCAGTACCCGCTACCGCCGGAAGTGGCGGCCATCCCGACGATGGGCTGGTTGAGGTGAATCCCGCCGGTTGATCCGTGAAAACGGGCGTCGCCGAAACTGAAGACACCCCCGTCGCCAGCCACCAGCCAGTATCCATTGCCATCGGGAGTCGCAGCCATACTCACGATGGGCTGGTTGAGGTGAAGAGATCCTGTGGATCCGTTAAAACGAGCATCGCCGAAGCTGAAGATGCCGCCGTCGGAGGCCACGAGCCAGTACCCATTACCGTCCGGGGTGGCGGCCATACCCACGATGGGCTGGTTGAGGTGAATCCCGCCGGTTGATCCGTGAAAACGGGCGTCGCCGAAACTGAAGACACCCCCGTCGGCGGCCACCAGCCAGTACCCATTACCGTCCGGGGTGGCGGCCATACCCACGATGGGCTGGTTGAGGTGAATCCCGCCGGTAGATCCGTGGAAGTGGGCATCACCGAAGCTGAAGATGCCGCCGTCGGAGGCGACCGTCCAGTAGCCACCACCATCAGCCGTGTTGGCAACCCCCACAACAGGGCGGTTGAGTTGGATCGAACCGGTCGATCCGCAGAAGGGAAGATTGCCGAAATCAAATATCCCGCCATCGCTGGCGGTGAGCCGATAGCCAGCAGGGCCGCCCGCCGGTGGATGGCAAGGAACGGAAAGGTCGTTTCCCAGATTGATCGGCGTTACGAACAGCCGACGCACACCGCCGCAGGAATAGTTCGTGCAGGAGGTGGGCCAGCCCGCGTACCCCAGCCACCACTGCCCGGTGGCGTCGGTGAAGAGTGACCCCCCGCCCGGACCTGCGACGCTCCCATACGAGGTGAGGAAAGGGCCACTGGCCGGTTGCCGGCAGGGCCCGAGCGGACCACTGCAGGTGGTCAGTGATTCGGCGTAGCTGGACGATAGATAATTGCCCGTGGAGAACAGCAGGTCATAGGTCCCATCGACAGATACCAGCTGAGGATCGTCAAAGGTGGTCTCCCAGGGCAGAGCGGCCTGGTCAACGGTGAGCAGAACCTTGGGCGTTCCCTCAAACCTCGTTCCGTTAGCGTCCAACGGGACGGACCAAACCTGGGAGGGCTCCGATGAGCTCCCATCGTTCGACTTCCAGATCAGATAGGCCGCCCCTGTTGCCGGATCCACGAAGGGACTCGGATCCAGTACGTCTCCGGTGCCGCAGTACAGAGGCCCAGAGGAGCTGTCGGTGAAGACAGGGTTGCCTGGGGTGAGAGTGGTTGCCGTGGCCACCGATAGACAGCTGTGGCCGCTGTCCCCGGGATTTGGAGTGGTTGATGCGTCGTAGAACATGACCCAGTGACCGCCGTAGAAGTAGACGCCCGGGGACGTCTGAGTATTCGCCGTTTCCCACGCAGGCACATGGGGAAGCGCCGTCGATCCGTAGGAGAGGCCCGTATAGGAACGCCACCCTGACGCCGGGCTTCCACTCGTATCGATGAGAGCCTGCAGGTGATTCCCGAGCACCGTGCCGGTCGTGAATGCGTAATAGGTACCGTCGGAGTACACGATGTCAGGGTCGGGAGCGTCACCCGAAAAGGCCGGCGTCTGGCTCGGGGACACCGAGACATGGCTCATCACGGACCTGTGCGCCGGCGCCGCTGTCGCTTGTCCACCAGCAACGATTCCAGCCGTCCCGATCAGGGTGCTGATGGCGACGGTCAGACTCGTAACTCTTCCAACTGATCTCACGCCAACTCCTCGCGCCGATTCGGTCCAGCGATACTAAGGCTTCTCCGACGTGCACTTTGAGCCGATCCCAACCAAACGTCCAAGGGGAGTTGCCCCAACCGCGTAACAAGCAAGCGTCGACGTGGCCAAGCGGGCTGTTCGAGACGATGATCGAGAGCTGGGTGTGGGCCGTCTGGCCGTCGGCAATGCCCAAGTGGTGGGCCTACGCCTCAAAATGCTGGTCCCGACTTCGGTCGGTGTACCCGTGATCGCCCACCAGCCAAGCTTCCGGCTCGCCGCCGTCCCATGGGTTGACGGTGGCCGCCGCGGTCAAGGCCCATCACGGTGGCCGGGTTGACGGCGTGATCGGGCTCTTCGGACACGACGGGGCGGGTCGGCACCCAACCCAGATGCGGGGCTCGACGGCCACCTCATCCACTCCTTCACCGAGTCGAGGCTTCGTTGTTTGCGTTGCCAGAGGGCGGACCCTCGTGCGGTTACCTTTGCTCCCGTATAAAAATTTCTTCTCGACCCGGTAGCATCAGTCAGTGGTCAGATCATGGGGGAATTGTCGGAGCTTCGGCCGCGGCCGGCCCGAAGTCACGATCGGTCGCTGATGGCGACGCGTCGTCCGAGACTGAGTCGTGACAAAGTGCGCGCCGTCTTCATCGAGGCGGGATGGGCCATTTTGCGGGAGGAAGGGCTGGGCGCCGGTGGGGCAGCATTGACCTTCAAGCGTGTGCGAGAGCGGGTCGAGGCCGATACCGGGATCCGAATGACCAATGCCTCGCTGATCGGGCGGGTGTGGGAAAACCAATTCGATTATCAGACGGACGTTCTGGCGACCATCGCAGCTGACGACAGCACCTCTGAGATCGAGGACACCCTGAGAGATTTGGCGCCCGTTCTGGCCCGTATGGATTCTTCATCCGAGGAGTCGCGACGGGCGACCATGCGCGAAGTATGCCGACTTTCGGCAGCTGCCAACACGAGGGCCCTGCGCCAGTCAACCGACTGGTTGCTCTGGATCGGCATCTGGGCTGTGACGGCGTTGGGGGCCTCTCCCGAGCGTCAGAACCGAGTCGAGGCGGCGCTCGAGCTGTCGTACCAGGCGGTGACCGAGCGCATGGAAGGGATCTACAAGGCAGGGATGGATTTTGTCGGCTACCGCGTCCGTCCCGGTCTTACGGTCCGTCAATTCACAATTGCCGTCGCTGCGTTGGCAGAGGGTTGCGTCCTCAGAGACCGCGTCGACTCCGCCCACATGAACAGCATCATGCGACCCACCGGACCGGACGGTGAAGAGCAAGAGTGGACGTTGTTCGGTTTGGCGCTTGAAGCGCTGGCCAATGAGTTCTTCGAATTGGACTCCGGAATATCGCCGCCGGTGGTCGACGATGCTTCTGTATCGGAAGTATTGAAAGCCTGAGGCCGCCCGCCAGGCGTCGCCACCTGGCTCGGGCGAGAGGTAGGCCATCGGACGTCACTTGGCCGACTCCGTCGAGGCTCCAAACCGGGCGCTCTGACTCAACTGACCAGAATGCCGTGACCTACCGCAACGTCTCGGACGCATCATGGCGCTCTACCGATCCTCCGTGGATCGAATAGCTTTATGACGTGCCGGATGATCGACAGCAGCTGACGGAGTGCGACAAAGCAGCGATTCATAGTGTCGAGCTGGTCATCGAGGCGATGGAGAACCTGCAAGTTGTGCTCAGCCGGCGCATGGAGTCGCTTCGGCGATCAATCCAGTTCGTGGAGCCTGCGGCCGACTACGAGGAAGCCGTCAAGGATTCCCACATGACCGATGAGCGCGAGGATCTTCAAGAAGCGCTCTACGTGCTCGAGCAGCGTCGCCGCGAATCGCGGGTGGCCGCCTTCAGGTCGGCTCTGGACCATGGCGTCTCCATCAGCGAACTAGCTCGTATCTGGGGGTTCTCACGCCAAATGGCATCGCGCTACGCCAAGGAAGCCCGCGGCGAGATCTCCTGACAACCCCTTGACCGCAACTCGGGTTGCGGTTACCTTGTATTGCGAGGCACCGGTCGACGTTGCCCGTTGAGTCGGATCCGCCGCCGAGCTCCGGGCACGCCGACTGTGCCGTTCCCCCAAGTTGCAACTCGAAGTTGCGACTTATGGATCTTTTGCAATCGCTAGTTGCAAACAGCACCGGTGGGGAGCCGAGTGCCGAGACCTGTGTGTGCCGAGAGATGGTCCCCGGCGGAGCTGATCGGGACCTTCCCCGATGGCAACAGCGGGGGATATGGCCGAAAAGCCTCCCATCCTGGGTGTGCGCAGGAGGCCGATTGCCGACCCGTTTTCCCCTGCGCTACCGTCGAATCGAGTGGCACCTCTGAGCGGGCGACCCTCCCGGGGAGGACACATGACGTCAAGCAGCACGCAGCAGCGGGTCTACCTCGATGCCGATAGTCACGTGCTCGAGCCCACCGACTGGCTCACCCCCTACGCCGATCCGGGTATCCGCCAGCGCATGCGTGCGTTGTCCCATCCCTTTGCCCCTGACAGCTACGCCGCCGGCGAACGTGTGGCCGCCCGCGCCGATGATCCGCCGGCAGACGCGCTAGACGACGAGAAGCTGTGGGGAAGGGGCTATGACGCCTACGGAGCCTGGGATCCCGCCGAGCGCTCGGCCGTCCTGGACAAGTTCAACATCGCCGCCCAGCTGGTATTTTCCACCTTCGCCCCGGGCCAGTTCCTCTCTCGGGGCGTCGACACGGAGCTTCTTTACGGTGGCATTCGAGCCCATACCCGGGCCTTGACCGACTTTTGTTCCTCGGATCCACGCTTGCTGGCCGTTCCCCTTATTCCTTTTGCCGACATCGAGCGCGCCGTCGAAGAGCTCGAGTTCGCCCTGGCCCAAAGCCCCGGTGCCATCGTGGTCAACTCCACCTCCCCCTCCAAGACGACGGGGCCCGGCCACAGTTCTCTCGATCCGATCTGGGCCCGTCTGCAAGACGCCGACGTTCCCTTTGTCACCCATGTCGGAACGGGAGGGAAGCTCGTCCCCACCGGGTACCGCCAGAACGGCCGGCCCCTTCCTCCCGACTTCCTCGGCGGAGGCGAGAACATCCGCTCCAAGGACTTCATCAATATCGGCTACTGGCCGGAAAACTTCTTGTCCTGCCTTGCTCTCGATGGCGTGTTCGAACGCTTTCCGCGCCTGCGGGGTGCCTCGATCGAGCAAGGGGCCGAGTGGGTCCCGGGCATGCTCAAGAAACTCGACGGAGCCATGCAGTTCGCACGCACCGAGCCCGATTTGGCGGCACTCCCGCTCACGGCCAGCGACTACATACGCCGCCAGGTCAAGTTCACGCCCTTTGCCAAGGATGACGTGGGCTGGGTGCTCGACAATGTGGGTCCAGACCTCTTGATGTTCTCCACCGACTTTCCTCATCCTGAAGGGACCCGCGATCCCATGGGGCGCTTCGAAGCCCATCTCGAGCGCTTTGACGACGCCGTACGGAAAAGCTTCTACACAGCCAACATGAGCGAGCTCTTGGGCTCATTTGTCGGGACCGGCTGAACAGTTCCGGGCACGGCTCTGGATCGCAACCACATGGGCGTCGTCAGACTGAGCGGGCAGCCAACCGCTGGAGGCAGTCGTAGGCGGCGTACTTGTAGGCGTCGCTGAGGGTGGGCACATCGAAAGTGGCGTGTATGAAGTAGTCGATCGTCCCACCGAAATGCAGAACGGCTTGGCCCTGATGTACGAGCTCGGTGGCTCCGTCCCCGACGATGTGTACGCCGATCACTCGTCGATCATCGCAGCAGACGACCAGTTTGAGGATCCCCTCCGTGATGCCAGAAATGGCCGCCCGGCTGTTGTCCGAGAACAGGGACACGCCGGTCACGAAGTTGATTCCCCGGGTAGCGGCCTCGTCCTCCGTCATCCCCACCATGGCGCATTCGGGTATGGAATACACACCGAACGGCGTAAGGGGATCGACGGTTTCCTTGAATGGAATTCCCAGGCCGTAGCAAGCTGCCACCCGGCCCTGCTCCATCGAGGCCGATGCCAGAGCCGGCGGCCCGATCACGTCTCCGGCGGCATAGATGCCGGGGGCGGTCGTCTCAAAATGATCGTCGACCACTATCCGCCCCCGATCGTCGGTGGCTACGCCGGCGGCAGCGAGTCCGAGCTCTTCCGTGTTTCCCATGCGACCGGCTGCGAAGATGATCTTCTCTGGATGGATAAGCCGTCCCGTACCCATCTCAACGTGGAGTCCTTCGTCGTCCCGTGTGACACTGGTCACGCCCAGCTCGGAGAACACCGTCATCCCGAAGGACTGAAAGCACTCTGCAACCTGCGCCGAGCACTCCGAATCGAGAAAGGGCATCAACCGCTGTCCCCGATCGACCAGAGTGACCTCCGCGCCCAATGCCATGAATATCGAGGCGTACTCGCAGGCAACGGCGCCACCCCCGACGACAACCAGACTGCCCATCGGCCGGTCCAGATCCCGCGCTGTTTCGGAGTCCAGCACGTCGGGGTCATCAAACGGTATGCCGGGGGGATGGAAGGGTCTCGAGCCGGTG
The DNA here is from genome assembly GCA_963727955.1 of uncultured Acidimicrobiaceae bacterium. Taxonomy (GTDB): domain Bacteria; phylum Actinomycetota; class Acidimicrobiia; order Acidimicrobiales; family RAAP-2; genus Bog-756. The sequence continues at coordinate 202,527 of CAVSII010000005.1, read as the reverse complement.
GCGATGAGGACGACCCCTGCTCTCAGGACCCTGTGCGTCGAGTCCGATCGGGAGGCAACGGTGACGGTGCGATCGGGTCCGAGAACAGCTGTGCCCTTCACCAACTCGATACCGTGGCGATCCAAATTCTCATGCACGGCCTGGCTCATTCTCCTGGCCACATCGGTCGCCCGCGACCGAAGCCGATCGATAGTGCCCTGAGGATCGAGGTCGATGCTGGCGCCGAAGACGTCGCGGCGTCGGAACCCGGTGAGGTAGAGGGCCGCCTCGCGCATTGCCTTGGTGGTCAGTGCGCTGGCAGCCAGCTCCCCGCCCAGGGCGTGCGCCCTCTCGACGACGGCCACACGCTTGTCGAAATAGGCAGCCTGGGCAGCCGCCTTTTCCCCTGCTGGTCCAGCGCCCACGACAACCAAGTCGTAGTGGTCCTCCGCTACAAGGGCCATTGCCGTGCGAACAGGTCTGCCGTCGCCGGAATTCAGACGGTCTTGACGATGAGGACGTTGCAGGGTGCCTGATGGGCGACCGAGTTCGGTATCGATCCGATCAACCGATGACTGCCCCGCATGCCCTTCGAACCGACAACTATCAGATCAGCACCTACCTTGGCGGCCAAATCGACGAGAGCCTCGGCGGGAGACCCGGTGGCGACATGGGTCTCGACCTTCACCCCTTCTGCCCCTCCAGCCGCCGTCATGAGGACGGCGTGCGCAGCGTCTCGGACCTCTCTCGTCATTTCGGCATCACCAAGTACGGCTATCGATGAGCCCACCTGGGCTACCGGTATCCCCGATGGGGAGGCTTTGAGAACGTGGATCAGGTGCACGACGGCATCGTTCTTGTGAGCCAGCTCGATAGCCACCGCCACTGCGACGTTTGCGGGATCGGACCCGTCGGTCCCCACCACGATCGTCGAAAACATGATTCCAGCCTTTCACCAGCTCAGTCGCCTGCCCTCAGCGCTCTACCCACCTCGGCGCAGGCTACTTTCACCTGGCGGGGCAATGTCGGCTCGGTCGGCTCGGCCCTCTTCGGGTGTCCAGTAGATCCTTTCACCTCATTGAAGAGATCCTCCGAGCAACCCCCGTCCGCAAATCATGCTGCGGTCGGCGCCATCGCCAAGGCAGGCCCACGCTTGCGCCTCCAGGTCGATCCGGGCGCACCACGCCTGTGGCACACGTGATTGCCACATTTAGTGTTGACATCCTCGCTCTAAGTGCTGTTGAGCGGTAGGGGCGGGCACAGGTAGGGGAAGTTCGTATGACGTTCAGAGGGACCGGTGGCGGTGGGGGCTTGGCATGCTCTGAGTTCAACCTGGAACTTCGACTGCAAACAGCCTCCACACGTCGGGAACTCCCTTCAACGTGTGACTTCCCCTGTCGAGTGTCCGGAGTGCCGAGCCAACGAGAGTGCCGCGGACGTTATCGGAGACCAGTACTTCCCCGTCCTCGGCCAAGTCGCAGATGCGCTTGGCGATGTTGACCGCGAGTCCGCTCACGTCGTCATGTCGCATCTCTATCTCACCCACATGAATCCCCGCTCGGACATCGAGGCCGATGCTCTTGGTCGAGTCCACGATCTCGATTGCTGCCCGAACGCCACGGGTCGTTGAATCGAAGATTGCCAGAAAGCCGTCCCCCAGCGTCTTGATCTCCTTACCTCTCGTTCGCTTCAACACGTTGCGAATTATGGCGTCGTGTTCATCGCTGATGGCCGTCCACTTTCGATGCCCCAAGTGAGCAGCTCGGTCGGTCGATGAAGCGATGTCGGTGAACATAATCGTCGCAGTGATGAGGTCTCCTTCGGGATTCTGCCGGCCGCCGGTGAGGAACTCCTCGATGGGATCGACGAGCCCATCGATATCACCTACGAAGAAGAGTTGGTCTTCTCCAGGGAGCTCCACGTATTTCACGCCGGGGATGTGATCGCCCAGGTAGCGACCAGCGTCACTCGTGATGAAGCGACCGTCCTCTCGATGGAGAACCAGGGTGGGGGAGGAGATTCGAGGCAGAAGGTCCCGCACATCCTGGGTGCAAGCCAAGCGAGTGCTGTCGACGATATTGTCGGGCGAGAAGCCTAGGCGCTCGTAGCGGCCGATCCGTTCGCGCAGCATTCCGTCTTCGACTCTGCTGGGTGCGAGAGCCATGAGAAGAAAGCCTGTCCCCCAGACCTCCTTGGCGAGAGTGAGCCTCTCCTCCAGTTCGTCTTCAGTAGGACCGACGAGATAGTCGACTGCATGTACGTCGCGCGGCGTAAGAGTCAACGAGGATGAGCGCCTCCGTCCGTTCCGGATAGGCCTCGGCATACCGGATCGCTACTGTTCCGCTGTGGCCCCAACCGAGCAAGACCACCTGCTCAAGCTTCTCGGCATCGAGAAGTGCCGTCAGGTCGGCCACCAACAGTTCAGGCGAATTCTCGGTGAAAACTCCCCCAGATGCCCCGGATCCTCTGGGCTCATACCAAATTGTTCGAGTGAATCGGCCGAGCCGTCCAGCCAGGTGCACGAAACCCGGTTCGTCGGATATGAGGTCGCCGGGGTAGCCGAGGCCGGCAATCCATACGAGATCGATCGGGCCTTCCCCGGTTACCTTGTAGGCAAGGCTGACACCGTCCGGGGCACCGACATATCTGGTCGGAGATCTCTCGTCCATTTGCCGGAAGTCCTGTCGCTAACTCGGGAGCTCTCGATCTTCACGTGGCCGACGTGTCAGCTCCTCGTGCTGCTCGACTGCGAGGGTCTGGCAAAAATAGACGATTGGAAGGTTCACTGTTCAGGTGCTCCTTGCCAACTCGACCCCGGCTCGTCTCTCGAGTAGGGAATAGCCATTGGTGATCGCACTTGCATGTGCTCGCTCGAGCAACTGTTGAGCTCGTTCACGATCGCTATGGCCATAGCGCCGGAGCAGCATCCGACCCCACAACAGGTTGGTGTGGGCCACGGCAAATAGCAATCCACCGCGGCTACTGAGTTGGTGAGCCTCCTCGAAGTACGCGTCGGATTCTTCGTAACGAGCTAGGACGCTGGCGAGACCACCGAGGAACATGGCAACGGGCTCGTGACACGCCACCCCCTGGTGGGGCACCTGATGGCGATAAGGAGCGAGGAGTTCGAGCAATCGATTTGCAGAAGAAGGCATCTCCAACTCGATGATCGGTCGGGCGTACATGACGATGCCGTCCAACCAAGCGGTGTCCATCGGTAGACCGAACCCGTCGGCCGCGCCCTCTTCGACCACCCGACGGGCCGATGCCTCGTCTCCAGCGTCGAGGTGGGCGGCGGCCAAGCGCGCCGCGGTAGGCGGGGACGCCGGGGTTCTGTTCGACAATTTCGGCGATGAGCGAGACGAGCTCGCCGAGCCGTCCCTGTTGAAGGCGGATCACCATCATCTGGGTCCCGTAGAAGGGGAAGGCATCAGGCTGGTCGCTGGCGGCCCCGATCTCGAGCGCCGAGGTGGCGAGCTCTTCAGCCAGTCCTGTATCGCCATGAAGGCTCGCGTCGGTAGCCCGCATATACGTCGCCAGCCATACCAGCATCGGTTCCCGCAACCTTGCAGCCAACTCAGCCTGCGCACCGAAGGAGGCAGAGGCGAGTTCGAAGTCCCCAGTGCGAACGGCCTCGATGGTCATATTGCCTGGCGGTCCAATACTTCAAGATCGGGTCATCCAGCGATTCGGCCAATTCCAGCGCCTCGAACACATCTGCCCGGACTTCGTCGACCGTTGAAGGGATCCGGAGCGAAGCCGCGCAGTCGAGGGTGACCTCGACTCGAGTGGCGACGTCACCGACTCGCCGAGCCATTGCCTTGGCCGCCCGAGCCAGGCTCAACCTCCGGTCGACTGGGCCAAAGGCCAGTTCGTTGCACAGCTTGGCCAGGAGACGAGCCCTCGACGAGCTGTCCGCGCCGTCGAGCACATCGAGGGCGGCTTCGAGCACCTCGACTCTCTCGGCGTCGACCACGCCGAGAGAGCTAAAGAACGAACCACGACTATTGGCCAAGGCCGCCTCCGTGAGCCGTTTACCGTCACCGAGATCCCGAGCCCGGTGTCCAGCCTCGAGGAGAGTGGCTCGGAAGGCTTGGTTGCCAGATTGCCTTTGAGCTGTACCCAGGCCGATGAGGAGGTCGATCTTTAGCCGAAGATCGAAATCGGGCTGGGCGACGAGAAGCTCCAGGAGCCTGCGCGAAGTAACGCACTGCCTCATCGGGGGCAAGTGCGGTCAGAGCGGTCTCGCCGGCCCGCTGAGCATAGGTGATCGCCTTGTCCGTGCGGGACGGGTGGGTGGCAAGCAAGTAATGATGGGCAAGCTCGCCTGCGTGATTCGTGTCCTCGGCATGGAGCTCTTCTAAGGCCTCTGCCACTTGCAGGTGGAAACGGGCCCGGCGCGTCCCGCCCAGGTCGTCGTAGAGGGTGCGCTGGATCAAGGCATGGGCAAAGGCGTAACGACCTGGGGCGTCGGGGGCCTCACGCACGAGGTCCCCCGCCTGTGCTTCATCGAGGAGGTCGAGGAGGTCGTCTTCGTCCAGACCCGTGACCAGCGAGAGGACGTCCACGTCGAAGTCCCGACCGATCACCGCGGCGACGGTGAGGATCTTGGCCGCACCAGTCCCAATCCTCGACACACGGGCGTCGATTACCTCACGCACGCTCTCCGGGAGGACGATATCGTCCTCCGGGTGAGCGGGCACCCATCGCCCGTCGTCATTTTGGACGATCGCTCCGGATTCGACCAGATGCAACAGCAGCTCGGCAACGAAGAACGGATTGCCGTCTGTCTCCCTGTAGACGGCATGGGCGAGACCGACGCCGACCTCGTCGAGTTCGTGTCCGGCGGCGGCCTCCAAGAAAGTGACCACTTCGACATCGTTGAGTCCGTCGAGTTGGAGCCGGACCAGTCCCGGCTCCCGCCGAAGTGCTCCGAGGGCCTCGCTCAAGGGGTGGGCACCCGAGAGCTCGGCATCCCGAAAAGTGCCGACCAGCAGCAGCCGGCTGGAGGTGGCTTGGTCGACCAGGTGACGGAGGAGTTGCAAAGTCGGTTTGTCGGCCCAGTGAAGATCGTCGATGACGACCAGCACGGGGACTGCCTTACTCGCTTCGTCCAACAGACCGACAGCCGCTCCGAAGAGCAGGTAACGCTCGGTCTCCGGATCGGTCGACGTCGGCTCGGGCAGGTCCGGAAGGCGCTGACGGAGAGCGGGGACGAGGCGCTCGAGCTCACCGCCGTAGGACTCGACGTGGCGACGCAGAGTGCTTTCGGGAGCGTGGGCGACGTAATGGCCGAGCAGCTCGCGGAAGGGCTGGTAGGCAATCCCCAGATCCTCGTTGCAGCGGCCGAGGAACACCAGTGCGCCCCGCTTGTGAGCTCGACGGGCGGCTTCGGCGACGAGGGTCGTCTTCCCCTGACCCGGTTCCCCGGAGATCAGCACGGTGCGGCAACCTTGGCCGGCCTCGGCCATCTTGGCCGCCTGATCCAGCGCCGTCCAGCTCGTCGGCACGGCCGATCACTCCGACGTTCGGGCGGTGGGTGAGGCGAGCCGGCAGAGGCACACCTCGCTGCTCTTCCGGATCCGAGCCAAGCGGCTCCCAAACGACCTCGTAGCTTTCCACCGGCTGGGGCAGGCCCTTCAACTCGAGGGCACCGATCAGCTCCAAACGGTGGGTGCTGCGGCGACCAGCCATGCCCTTGACCAGGTCGGTGACGAAGATCTGCCCACCGTCGGCCCTGGCACAGAGACGCGCAGCCTCGATGACCGGGTCCCCGAAGTAGTCCTCGTCCTCTTTCGTCGCTTCTCCGCAACTCACCCCGATCCTCAGGCCGATCGGCGACGGGGAGGCGTGGTTCTCACGCTCGACTTCCTGCTGCATCCGGACAGCGCACTGGAGGGCCGATGAGGTCGCCGAAAATACGGCCATCATCCCATCGCCGAGGTTTTTGACTTCGGCGCCACCCGAGGCGGCGATGGACTGGCGAAGGAGCGAGAAATGCCGCTGGCGCAACTTGTCGGCTGCCTCGACCGAGAGCTCGGATGACAGACGCGTCGAGCCGACCATGTCGGTAAACAAGACCGTCACGTTCTCACCGGCCGCCGCCATCTCGATCCTCCCGTCGATCTCAGAAATGCAGGCTAAGTGAAATGCCTCTTTCTGGTCCCACTAGCTAGCCAGGGTTCATTCGTAGCTGAGTGTGCCCACAATAATGTGCGAAAAGGGCAATTACCGGCGTGGAATTGCGGCCGCCAACCATGACCACGATCGGTTTCTGCCCCATCCTCTCCTCCTGGAACGGGAGAGGGCGGGCCTGCTGGCCAGCTGCCGCCAGCCGGCATCATTCCAGCAAGAGGACCCCGCGGATATTTCGGCCTTCCCTCATATCCTGGTAACCGTCGTTGATCCGTTCGAGCGGATAGGTCCTGGTGACCATGCCGTCGAGATCCAAAAGGCCGTCGCGGTAGAGACCCAGTAGCCGAGGCACGTCTTCTTCGGGGTTCGAGGACCCGAAGATCGAGCCGACAAGTTCCTTCTCCATCGTGAGTAGATCGAGCATGCTCATCTTCACGTCCGTCTCTGTCCACGGGTGAACATTGGTAACCACAACCCGACCTCGCTTGGCGGCGAGGGCCATGATGACGCCCATCCATTCGCCGTGTCCCACCGACATGGTGCAGATGACACGGTGGCACATCCTCCCCAGAGTGAGCTGTTGGATGAGCGGGAAGGCCTCCTCGATGCTGGAGGCGGTGTGCGTGGCCCCAAAATCCTGCGCCCGTTCCCGCTTGAACTCAACGGGATCTATGGCGAAGATGCGCCGCGCGCCGGCACGGCGAGACCCCTGTACGGCAGCGCTACCGACCCCGCCCACCCCGATCACAACCACATCCTCGCCGGGCTGGACCTGAGCACGATGTACCGCGGAGCCCCAGCCGGTGCTCACACCGCAGGCGACGAGGCACGCCCGGTCCAGAGGAAGGTCATCGTCGATCTTGATGAACGATCTCTCGTGTCCAACGGTGTGTCGGGCAAACGTGCCGACCATGCAGAACAGCCGCAAGTCGGTACCACGGGCATGATGGCGCGCCGTCTTGTCGGTGACCTGCCAGCCGTCGGCAATATGCATTCCCATGTCGCAGAGATTCTGGTGACCATCGATGCAGGATGGACAGTGTCCGCAAGGTGGGAGGAAACTGGTGACGACGTGGTCGCCTGGTTTCAGAGTGGTAACGCCGGGGCCGACCTGTTCGACGATACCGGCCCCTTCGTGACCGCCGATCATCGCGCCGAGAAAGGGCATGTCGCCGGTGAGGAAGTGCTCGTCCGAGTGACACAGACCTGATGCCACAAGGCGGGTGAGGACTTCCTGGTTCTTTGGTGGGTCGAGCTCGATAGGGCCGACTTCCCACGTGCCGCCCGATTCCCACAAGACAGCGGCTTCCGTCTGCAATCGTTCCCCCATCTTCTCCATCTGCAGCTCTGACTGGCAGACGACACTAATTCCTCTTGGGCTCCCGATGTCCCCCCATCCACGCTGGAGCCCGATGACCTGGCGGACCTGACGGCGTCAGCGCATCGACCTTGACCAACCAACCGGACTGTTGACAGTCCAGGTATTGGGTATGAAGCTGAGGGTGACCCACAGAAGGACGCCATGAGGACGGAGTCCAGCATGAGACCACCTTTTGGGACGAGCCTGTCGTTGGACCCCTCATCGAGCCAGGCGCCGACGAGCTCGTTTTCCTTGTGTCCGGTTGCGGGGCCAAGTCCGGGCAGTCCACACGGCAACGCCATCGCCTCGGTCAATCTGAAAGACCCTGAACCCTTCGCTGTCTGCACAAAGGAGGCGCGAGATGACATCCAACCCGACGACCACTGATTCCGGCATCCCGGTCGAAAGTGATGAGCACTCGCTGACGGTCGGCCCCGATGGTCCCATTCTCCTGCAAGACCATTACGTCATCGAGCAGATGGCCCAATGGAACCGTGAGCGGGTGCCTGAGCGTCAGCCCCATGCCAAGGGCAGCGGCGCATTCGGTCGGTTCGAGGTCAGCGGCGACGTCAGCCCCTACACCAAGGCGGCGGTTTTCCAGCCGGGCACGAGGACAGACCTGGTGGCCAGATTCTCCACCGTGGCCGGCGAGCGGGGCAGCCCCGACACCTGGCGTGATCCGCGAGGTTTCGCCGTCAAATTCTACACGACCGAGGGCAATTACGACATGGTCGGCAACAACACGCCGGTCTTCTTCATCCGCGACCCCCTCAAGTTCCAGCACTTCATCCGCTCCCAGAAGCGCCGGGCCGACAACAACCTCCGTGACCACGACATGCAGTGGGACTTCTGGACCCTGTCGCCGGAATCGGCCCACCAGGTTACCTACCTGATGGGTGACCGGGGCATCCCGCGCACCTGGCGGCACATGAACGGCTACAGCTCCCACACCTTACATGTGGATCAACGCCACAGACGAGAAGTTCTGGGTCAAGTACCACTTCATCAGCGACCAGGGGGTCGAGAGCCTCACCCAGGAGGAGGCCGACGCTCTGGTCTCCACCGACACCGACTTCCACACCCGTGATCTGTTCGAGGCCATCAAGCGGGGCGACCACCCCTCGTGGACGCTCAAGGTGCAGATCATGGCGTTCGAGGAGGCCAAGGACTACCGGTTCAACCCCTTCGACCTGACCAAGGTCTGGCCGCACGCCGACTACCCACTGGTCGAGGTGGGGAAGATGACCCTCGACCGGAACCCGACTGACCACCACTCAGAGATCGAGCAGCTGGCCGTCGAGCCGAGCAACATGGTGCCGGGCATCGGTCCCAGCCCCGACAAGATGCTGCTGGGCCGGATGTTCTCCTACCCCGACGCCCACCGCTACCGGATCGGGGTGAACTACAACCAGCTGCCGGTCAACGCCCCCGTCGCCCCGGTCAACAGCTACAGCAAGGACGGGGCCATGCGCTACGCCAAGGTGTCCGACCCGGTCTACGCCCCGAACTCCAAGGGTGGGCCAAAAGCCGATACCGCCCGCTACGGCGAGCCAGCCGGCTGGCACACCGACGGGGAGATGGTGCGTACCGCCTACACCCTGCACTTCGATGACGACGACTGGGGTCAGGCCGGCACCCTGGTGCGCCAGGTGATGAGCGATGCGGAACGGGATCGACTGGTGGGCAACATCGTCGGTCACCTTCTCGATGGCGTCACCGAGCCGGTGCTGGAGCAGGCCTTCGAGTACTGGCGCAACGTGGACCAGGACCTCGGCCTGCGGGTCGAGAAGGAGGTCCGCACCAGAAAGTCGTGAACAGTGGCCGGGCCGCCGCTCCGTTCGCCGAGGAGATCCGTGGCCCGCGCTCCTCCGTGGCAGCTTCCGCTGTCTGGTACTTATGTCAGACGGGCCGCTCCAGCCGGCTGCGGCCAGGGACGCCGGCCACCAGGCGCGGTGGCCGGGATGCGTCCTCCGCCATCCGAACTACATCCCGCCACCAAAGTGAGTGCTGAAATCGCCCCACCCGCCCGTTTCGAGGATCACGAATTCCGATCCTCTTCGGTTCCCGCCGTCTGCGAATCATCGTGTGCCCCTCGGCCAAAAGCAGCGCCGAAATTGTTTAGCATTATGCGGTAGTACTGTTGCGTAATTAAGGATGGACGACCCGGAGACCGGTTAACTATGACCACTGGTGACGGTAGGAGCCCAGCGCGTGGCCGGCCGCCCGTACCCAGCCTGGCCAGCGAAGCAGTGCTCATACTCGAACGCAACGCCTTTTCCGCACTACGAGGTCCGAACAGCCGGGGCGCCGTTCCACGAAGCGCCTTCGATGGCATCGACGTTTCCACGGTAGACCGTTCGGTCAAGAGGGAGTTCGGCGGCGACACCGGGAGGACACCGTTTGACCTGGCCTCCCGTCGGGTGAGCAGCCCCGAGGGCGGCACCACAGCGACGATGGAGTCGGTCTTCGAGCTGGTGGAACAGAGTTTCCGCGACACCGACTCCATCGAGGAGACGTTCCGGGTCTTTCTCCGGGCCAATTTTGAGGTGGCCTGCCGGGAAGAAGGCCTCCTTGCCTCGATCATCGTGCAGGCCGCCGCCTGTGCCCACATAGAGAGCGGTAACGCGGACACACCGGAGCAGACGCAGTCGGCCGAGGAAGTAATCACCATGCGGCGGTCGCTCTATGCCGAGATGAACTCCTCCTTTGTGGCCGGTCTCTCGGTCGCGCTCCGACGTCTTCGCCGTCGTCCGAAAGCATCCTTCTCCTTGTCGGAGATCATCATCGCGGTGGGTGCCACCAGTGATGGTTTTCTCCTTCTTCACAAACTGCAGCCCGATCTCTTCGCTACGGACCTGGTGGTCGAGACGCAATGGAACGTGGTCTGGAGCATGACCGAGGCCGGGTTGTTGGATCCGCCAAGTCATACCAATCCCACGGAAAGGACCCTGGTGGAGGCGGCGCTCGTGGCTTACGCCGCCGGTCGGGTCCCCTCTTTGGCATCATTGGCCGAACAGTGCGAGATAGACGATGCCGAAGCCGTCGAGCTCGTTCCCTCGGATGAGGCACTGGCGCAGAGGTGCATGGATTACGCGGTTGGAAACTCGGTCGAGACGGAGGCGATCGCCGTAAATGTGAAGGGGGCCGAACTGGCGGCCGTGAGAGACCTTCTGATGGCCACGACGCGACAGGCGGAAGCGGCACCGCTCCTCATCGATGTGATCAGACAGAACCGAGACGGAGGTTTCTGTGGGGAGGCCCGACGCCACATCGCCGAGGCTCTGGGCCAGTCGGACGCCGTCAACCTCGACCGACCCGCTGCGGAAGGCGTGGCTTTGATGTTGCTCGACGCCGCACTCCAAGGCGAAACCGGAAAGCCGATCTGGGAGAGCGGCCTCGATGCCTTCGCCTTGGACCGTTGAGCGCCAAAACAGAGATCACAAATGGAGGACCTGCGCACCCGATCGGACCCGGAATTACCCCCGAACTCGATGCGCTCCGCCTCAGTGGGTGTCCGTCTCGTTGTTTGTCGGACGGAGCATAGAGTGGAATAAGTCCACTGTTCTGAGAGGATCGTCGCACGTGACTCATGACGCCATTGAGGGCTGGTATGTCGATCCTTTCCGCGTGCACGCCGCTCGGTGGTTCTCCGACGGAACCCCCACTACTTTGGTTCGCGACGAGGGCGGAGTGGAGTCATACGATGCGCCACCGGGCACCACTTTCGAGGGTGATCTCGAACGGGTGCCGGAGGCAGGCGCCGCCAGTGGGGATGACCTCCTCCGTGCCGACAGCGTGAACCCGGCTGACGAGATATTCGATCCCAACGCCGCTACTGGGGAGTTCTGAAAGTCCTGGCCAGAGCGGCGGCGGCTACTGACTCGCACGGGGCTGTCGGGGGGTCGACGGGCCCCGGTGCAGCCGGGGGTGGATCCCAATGTCGAGGTTTGAGAATATGACGGAGAGCCCCCTGCCGACAGAGTTCGGTCCAGGTCACTGGACGAGAGCCCCTACCATCGTGGAGTGAGTGACGTGAGTGCCTCCGACCATTATCGGGAGCCCGGCTGGTTCACCAAGAACGTGTTCAACCGACTCGTGTCTGGTTTGACCAAAGCTGGAATCAGCGTGTGGGGATCACGGACGTTGTCTGTGCGCGGCCGGACCAGCGGCGAGTGGCGCTCCAACCCGGTCAATATGCTGAACCTCAACGGCCATGACTACCTCGTCGCTCCTCGGGGACTGACCCAGTGGGTCCGAAACCTCCGCGTGGCGAAGTCGGGGGAGCTCCGCGTTGGAAGGCGAGTCGAACCGTTTACGTCAGTCGAACTCGCCGATGATGACAAAGCTGACATTCTCCGCGCTTATCTCAAGCGCTGGAAGATGGAAGTGGGAGTCTTCTTTGATGGCGTCAGCGCAGATTCACCCGACGCAGAGCTTGCTCGAATTGCTCCCAACCATCCGGTATTCGAGATCACCCGTCAAGCCTCCAGCTGATGGCGCAGGCCATTAGTTGATCTCAACAGCGCAGGCTTGACATTCCCTTTGAGCGCAGTAGCTGAGGGCCGGCGCAGTTGTTGTTGCCTCAGCTCACCAGCACGTTGGGTCGGGGAAAGCCCCCGGCCTCGCACAGTGCGTAGTAAGCCTCGAGCGTGCCGGGGCCGTCGAACACGCTCTCGATGGTGCCATCGGCGGCCAGGTTGATGTTTACTCCGTACATCTGGAACCACACCTGCGTGTCGTTCTCGATGCACTCAAGGGTGTGAACCGATCCCGCTGGCTCGAAGAGGAACGAGCCGGCCCTGTTGACGTAGTCATATTCGCGGTACTTCCAGGCACCGGATGTCGTGTAGCCGTAGACCGGCCCCGTGTGACGGTGGGTCTGAACCGCGTAGCCGGCTTGGAAGATGTTCTCGACAATCCAGAGCCCCTCCGCCACATCGACCTGGATCACCTTGAGCTTGTTTCCTCCACCCACTTCCACAAAAGGAAGATCAGTTGAGCCACGATGCTGAGCCTCGGTTGCTACTGCGTCGATGGTCATTCTCGCTCCTTGAGTCTCGGTCGGAGACAGGTGTCTCGGTGTACTTGCGCCTAGCGCATTCGGCCGGTGACAATGCACTAGCGCATTCGGCCGGTGACAATGCAGCAGCTCCCATTAGCCAGGCGGACAGTATCCGGCCGGACATCATTGTATTCCCCTGGCTGCGGAGCCACCGAATGAGGTCGTCCTCGATGTCTTCAAGCTTGCACAGAGGAGGGTCGATGTGGAGACCGTGCAGGTCCGGCGGCGCCGGTCGGGCCCGTACGCCGATCCTGCTCAACCCAGCCACGTGCCACCCACGGTGGTAGTTGGTGGTAAGTGGGGCACGTTGCGATGTCCGGACGGTGGCCACTCCTTCCGTCCATGAGTAACTCGTGCAGATAAGTAGGTCGCGAGCTGGGGCTCAGCGCACCGACCACGCCGCCGCTAACGTGCCGGCATGAGTTACGTATCGCTTGGAAAATCCGGTTTGAAGGTGTCTCGTGCCTGTCTGGGCACCATGACCTTCGGCAACACGGAATGGGGCACGGACGAATCTGAATCGCAGCGGATTGTCGACACCTTCATCGATGCCGGCCACAACTTCATCGATACCGCTGACGTGTACAACGCTGGGGTTTCTGAGGAGTTCGTCGGACGGGCCATCGTCAAAAAGCGTGAGGCAGTTGTACTGGCCACCAAGGGATACAACACCATGGGGAGCGGGCCCAATGATCGTGGATCATCGCGTGTCCATCTAACCCGAGCGCTCGAGTCCAGTTTGCGTCGGCTCGGGACGGACTACATCGACCTCTATCAGCTGCACAACTGGGACCATGACACGCCGATCGAAGAGAGCATGGCCACGCTCGACGGCTTCGTCCGAGCAGGAAAGGTCCGCTATATCGGGTGCTCGAATTTTTATGGCAGTCAATTGGTGGAGGCACAATGGGCTGCAGATCGCCAGGGGGGAGCCCAACTGGTCAGTCTCCAACCCCAATATTCACTGATTTGGCGAGACATCGAGCTCGACATTCTGCCGACGGCCACTCGCCATGGCATGGGGGTCATCGTATGGAGCCCACTCGGAGGGGGGATGCTCACAGGCAAATACACCACGCGGGATGATCTCCCAGCCGACGGTCGATTGAGCAGAGGTTCGGACATGGAAGCGGAGGGGATGAGGATGCTCACCCTCACCGACCACAATTTTGAGATCGTCGCCGAAGTGAGCAGAGTGGCCCGGGAGGTTCAGGCGACGCCGACTGCCGTCAGTCTCGCCTGGCTTCTCAACCGCCCGGGCATCACGTCGATCATCATCGGTCCTCGAACGGTGGACCAGCTGAATCAGAACTTGGCGGGATTCGAGTTGGAATTGCCGCTTGAGTCAGCCAAAGCATTGAGCAGGGTCTCACGTCCCCCTGTCAGCTATCCCTGGTACATGCAACTCCAGATGTGAAGACACCCGAAGATGGGTGACCTCCTGGCCTTCCCGATGAGTACACGGCCACCGTGCTGGGTACAGAGACCCCATGGCTTTCTCCCGCCGAATCGCACGTCCCCTGCTGGCCTCGATCTTCATCGCCGGGGGCATCGATGCGCTCCGGAATCCCGGGGGGATGGTGAAGGCGGCCGAGGCGGTAGTCGGCCCGCTGGGAGAACGGTACTCCTCCCTCCCGAGCGATCCGGAAGCTCTGGTGCGGCTCAACGGCGCCGTGCAGGTCGGTGCTGGCGGTCTGCTGGCCATCGGCAGATTCCCGCGTTCGGCGTCCGTCGCCTTGATCTGTTCAATCGTTCCGACCACGTATGCCGGTCACCGCTTCTGGGAGGAGACGGATGAAGCGACCCGGGATCAACAGCGGATGCATTTCTTCAAGAACCTGGGATTGCTGGGCGGGCTGATCCTGGCCGCCCTGGACACCGAAGGGGAGCCTTCGCTCAGCTGGCGGGCCAAGCGACGAGGCCGCCAGCTCGAAGCGGCACTGGCCATAGGTCGGGCGGCGACCACGTCGAACTCGCGCCGTAGTGCATCGAAAGCGGCGGCGGTGAGCAGACGCCAGGCGCGAAAGGCGAGAAGCCTGGGTCACCTCGCCCAGGATCGGACCGTCGACGCGTTGCACCACGCCACCGCCTCCGATATTCCGCAGCAAATCGGTGGTGCGGCAGCGAGCTTGGCAACGGCGGCCGGTGCGACGGGGGTAAACGTGGCCCGCCAGCTGAAGCCCGCCATCGAGGCAGCAGCCGCCTCCGGTATGGATGTGGCCAAGCCCGTGTTGGCAACAGGCGTTGACGTAGCCGGCGAAGTTCTTTCGAACATCGGCGACCGCCTTCCTTCCAGATAGTCATCTGCGGCTTAAGGCAAAGGTACCGAACGGTTGTGGACGTTCTGTGCTGCCACAGCCTCCTCCCGCCGCCAAGAGGCAAACGGTCTGCCAACCGGGCCCGATGCCGGACGCTGCCTGCCGCACCACCGATGCTGAACCTCAGCTCATCAAGCTGAGGACCCGAAGATGAACTCTCAGCTCGACGGGCTGAGGCTCAAAGGCGGGGGTCGGGGTTTTGTTGAGTGGATGGAATCAGCTCAGCCACATCAGTCACCTTGGACGCCCCGATTCCACCAAGCCGGCCTTGCCGCCGCTTGATCGACGATCCAGGAAAAATGGTGCTTGGCCGGACGACGGAGGAGCGGCAAAGTGGCGAATCCCAGGAGGGCCCAACGCCGTTCACGCCGAGGCACTTCGTGGGCAATCGAGAGCACGGCGGCCGCTGCCCAAGCGTAAAGGAGCGAGTTGTAAACAGGAAGCTGAGAGGCACCAAGGCCCTCCGCTTCGGCCAGCACCGGTATGCCCAGGGCGCTTCGTCGACATGGCCAAATCAGGAAGTGGACAACCGCACCCCCGAGCGCTGCACCCGACCACAGGGAAAGCAGCCCGTCCCATCGCTTGCCACCCTTCGCGGCCAGTGCGATCCAGATGGGAATCTGCGCTCCCCAGAGGGCGCCAGCTCCAACAAGACCGAGTTTCGGCTGCCCGACCAGCCCCACGCCACTCGACAATTCAAAGCCGTGGTGGGCGGCGGTGAGGGTGGCGGCAAGCGCCGTCCACGGCCGCCGGACTGTCGCGTCGCACCCCCTCGCTTCCATGAGCATCATTTGACACCCATCACATGGGCGTCGCCAAACGATCCACGGTGCCCCGGCTGGCTCCAAGCTATTTGGCCTGTGCTTCGAGCAGGACCCCAGCGGACGACAGCCCGAAAGTAACGCGAGAAACCTCCCCTTCTTCCAACGATGGTGGCTTGCCACGGGGATCACAACCTCAGTTGTATCGTTCACCCGTGAGGCTCGTCCCCCGCTACCATCATCCACCGATCATCTCCATCGAAGGGGCCTCCGACAGCCAGCTGGTGCCCGCAGCCCGGCAACGCCGCCGCACCGAGGCCCTTCTCGCCTCTCTCGACAATGAGCAGTGGACGGCTCCCACCAGGTGCGAGGGCTGGGACGTGGCCGATGTCGTCGCTCACCTCATCACCGTCAACACCTACTGGACGCTGTCCATCACCCGAGGACTGGCCGGGACGCCGACCCGCTACCTGGAGAATTTCGACCCCACGGTTACCCCGGGCGAGTTGGTCGCCGGCATGCGCGGGACACCCCCCTTTGAACTGCTCGACCAACTCGTCGCCTCCAACGACGTTCTCTTGGACCTGGTCGGGCACCTCGACAGCGCCGGGTGGTCAAAGCCTGCCGAATGTCCGGTCGGCCATCTTCCCATTCGTCTCGTGATCCAGCACGGTCTCTGGGACGGGTGGATACACGAACGCGACATCGCGCTCCCCCTCCATCGGCAGGCTCCCGTCGAACCCGACGAGCTCATGTCGAGCCTCGTCTACGCCACTGCGCTGGGTTCGGCCATCGCCCTCATCCGAGGCAAATGTCCTGTGGGCGAGTTCGCTCTTAACACCAGCGACCCCCCAACGAAGTGGGTAATTGACGTGACAGAGAGGGTGGCAGTCCGACCCGGTGATGCTGCTCCGACAACTCCTACCTTGGATGGGGCCGCCGTCGACCTTGCCGAGGCTCTCAGCCTTCGGGTGCCGCTCCCGTCCGATGCGCCCGAAGAATGGCGCCGTCTCTTGGAAGGCGGCCTCATGGCCGCTTTCGGAGGATAGGCAAGCGCAATAGAGCAGACCTGGACTCCTCTTCTCATCTCCAAACGAAGGGGTGGCGCCGGGTTGGACTCTCGAAGGTTCGGATCTCAACCTTGAGCTCGAGCAGCTGAGGTCACGTCCTTCAGCCGGTGAGGTTGGATCGCCTACCCTTCGATCCTCCTTGATGGGCGAGCTGGACGCTCGCTCTGCCGTGGACTCCCCCCAACCTGGACCATCGCCGCGGCTACGGTCTGATGATGTGATCCGATTCGCCGACTGCGAGTTGAACCTAGACCGCGTCGTTCTCCGGCGGGGTGGAGAGGACATCCGAGTCGAACCCCAGGTGTTCGATGTGCTCGCCTACCTCGTCCAGCACCGCGGCATGGTCGTGCGCAAGGAGGAACTTCTCGACGCCGTCTGGGGTGACCGATTCGTGAGTGAGTCAGCCCTGACAACTCGGATCAAGGCGGCCCGCCAGGCGGTCGGCGACGACGGCAGCCAGCAATCGATCATTCGGACCGTCCACGGAAAGGGTTACGAGTTCATCGCAATCGTGGAGGAGGTCGAGGAGGGTCCAACCGGTACGTCACTGGCCCCAGGGGCGACAGAGGCCTCGATCGGTGTCCGGGTGCAGCCGTTGATCGGCCGCGAGTCGGTGCTCGAGCGGCTGGCCGAGATGATCGGCGACCACCGGCTGGTCACGCTGGTGGGCCCCGGTGGTGTCGGGAAGACCTCGCTCGGGATGGAGCTGGCCCGCACCGTCGGCGGCCAGTTCGAGGACGGCGTCCACGTCGTGGAGTTGGTCGGCATAGTCGATGAGGACGCCACAGCCGGAGCGCTGGCAACGGCTATTGACGTCAACCTGCAGAAGTCACGCTCGATCGACGATGCCATCGTCGATCTGCTGCGCCCCCGGCATAGCCTGCTGGTTCTCGACAATTGCGAGCACCTGATCGAACCAGTGGCCGAGCTGGTGGCACGAATCCTGCGCGAGGCACCCACCATCTCGATCGTCGCCACCAGCCGGGAACCGCTGGCGGTAGCCGGCGAACGGCTCTGGACTGTGGACCCGCTGCCGACCGGGCCCGAGGAGCTGGTCAGCTCGGAGTTGGTGCTCGGCCAGCTGGCCGACATCCCCGCTGTCGCCCTCTTCGTCGCCCGGGCCAAGGCGGCCGACCCCTCCTTTGTGCTCGACACGGCAACTGCGCCCCTCGTTATCGAGATCTGTCGGCGGCTCGACGGCATTCCGTTGGCTATTGAGCTGGCCGCGGCGCGGGCGCGGTCAATCGGCGTCGCCGAAGTGGCTCGCCGTCTCGACCAGCGCTTCGGCGTCCTCAAGGCGATGCGGAGGGGGAGCGACCCTCGTCACCGCACAATGCACGACGCCATCAGCTGGTCCTACGACATGCTGGAGCCCGACGAACGGGCGCTCTTCACAGCTCTGTCGGTGTTCGCTGGATCTTTCGACCTGGGCTCCGCAGAGGCAATGGCACCAGGAGGCAACGCTCTCGACCTGCTCACACGACTCACTGAGCGCTCCATGCTGGCTGTACGTCCAGGGGCGGGCGGTTCGACGCGCTACGAGCTGCTCGAGACGCTCCGGGAGTATGGACGCACCCGCCTCAGTGATGCCCGGGCGGCTGAGCTGTTCGCCGGGCACGCCAAACATTTCGCGGCGGAGGCCGGAGCCGTCGAGGCGGACCTCGGCGGCCCCGGCGAGGGCAACGCCATCGCTTGGGCCGAGTCCTCGCTCGCCGACCTGCGAGCCGGTCAGCGATTTGCCCTTGAGCTGGGAGATTTCGATGTCACCTTCGGCCTCATCACGTCAATCCGCGAGTTCGCTATGCGGGCCATGCGCTACGAAGTCTTTGCCTGGGCGGATGCCGCCTGCAACGCGCCGGGGGCTCTCGACCATCCGCTGGCCCCCATGCTCACTGGCATCCGTGCGTACGGCGCCTGGGTCCGAGGGGAGTTCGATCTGGCCATAGAGCTGGCGGAGGAGACCCGTCGACTTGAGGGCCAGCTGTCGATCTTTCCCAGCGGTCTGGCGGAACGAACGCTCGGCAATGTGCTTTATATCGTGGCCGACCCAATCAAAGGCCATGCTCAGGGGCTCCGCCAGATCGAGTTGGCAGAGGAGTCCGGCAACCTGTCGCGACTTGTGCACGCCTGCTACATGGGGGCGGTGGGATACAGCTCGGACGGTGCCTATGACGAAGCCGACAGCCTCGTTGAACGAGCCCACCAACTGGCAAGGCAGACGGCGTCGCCAACGGACTTGGCCTCAGTCGAAGTGGCACGCGGGTTTGCCAGCAGAACCGAGGATGAGGCGTTGGAGGCGTTCACCGCTGGCGGCCGGATGGCCCGCAGTGCCGGCAACCGCTGGATGCACGGGTTCGCTTTCACGGAGGCGAGCGGGCTACTCGTCTCTCGAGGTGAGCTCGACTCCGGGTGCGCAGGACTGGCAGACATGGTCGGAGTATGGCACCGCGCTGGAGACTGGTCACAGCAGTGGCACACGTTGTCGCGGTGCGTGATCGCTCTCGATCGAATTGGCCAGGCCGAGCTGGCCGTCGAGCTACTGGGTTCAATCGAGACACACGCCACGGTAGGTGTGGCGCCGATGTCGGGCACATTGCACGACCTCGTTTTTGCTACCCGGAGCCAGCTCCTCGACTCAATGGGTGCCGAGCGTACCGGCGAACTACTTGCCGTCGGCGCCGCCAGCCCGGTCGAAGACATCGTGTTGAGGACCCGACGGGCGCTCATCGGCGCCAGCTGACCTCGGCCTCAGCGAGATGCGGGCCGACGTCGAACGCACTCTAGATACTTGACGAGATGCTGGCAGAGCTCGGCGGCATCAACACCCAAACCGGCCAGCAGGTTGGAACGGCGCCGTCGCAGGAAGGGGAGGCCAAGCAGGTAGAGGCCTGGCATGCACGCCACCCCGCCGTCGTGATCGACGCGGCCCCGGCGGTCAAACGCACGCGGATCCAGCCAGTCGTACACGGGGCGGAAGCCGGTGGCCCAGATCGCCGTCGCAAAGCCTCGCAGGTCCAGCTCGGTCGGCACGTGGGTGAGGACGGTCCTACTCGGCTCGGTGGCGGGGCCGACCAGATCGACCATGTCCTGCTCGGAGACCCAGTCGTCAATCCGCCGCAGGAGCCTGGCCTGCTTGAGATCGGCGTTGGCAACGAGGCTCCCGAGCCCTCCGGAGCAGAAGGCGGTCGAGCCGCGTATCGCCATGAGGCGCCCCACGAGTTGGACGCCGAGGCGCTGCAGGGAGGGGAGGTCGACCTCCCGACCGTCATCACTTCCGACCACTTGTACGGATGCGTGGCGGCGGGCACGTTCGAGGTCCTCCACCTCGTTCCAACGCTCGTCGAGTTGACCGATCCGGTCCAGCCACTGGTAAATATCGCAACCCCGGTAAGAGCGCGGCAAACGTATGTGCTCGCCGATCGAGATCGCAACGTCGCGGCCTGCTCGTCTCAGCTCGTCGGCGATCTGCACTCCCGACGCTGACGCACCAACGACCAGGACAGGGCCGTGGCCGTCGATCTGCGCCGGCCCCCGGTAGGCCAGGGAGGTGAACTGTTGCACTGTCCGGGGGAGATCCGAGGCGAAGGCCGGGACACGGGCCTGGCTCGACCCGCCGGTGGCAGCGACCACCGCGTCACAATGCCAGCTCCCCTCAGTGGTGCGAACCTCGAAACCGGTGCCAGCGCGACACGCCGCCTCGACCTTGATCCCGGTGTGCAGTGGTGGGTCGAACGAGCGCCGGTATGCCTCCAGGGTCGCTATCGTCTCGGCGGCGGTCATATATCCGTCAGGGTCATCGCCCTCGTAGCGTGCACCGGGCAGCGCAGTCATCCAGTTGGGGGTCAGGAGGCGGAGCGAATCCCAGCGCTCGGTTCTCCAGGAGTTCGCCACATCTCCCCATTCGAGGACCACGTGGTCGACGCCGGCCCCGGTGAGGTGGTAGCTCATAGCCAGACCACCGGGGCCGGCCCCTACGACCACGACCGACGTACGCACTCCAGACGCTCCGTTTCGGGTTGGCGTTGTCAGACGACCGTGACCTGCACGGTTGTGGGATTGGTCACGATGTCGAAGACGGCAGAGCGTTTCTGGGACTGCGCCACAATGGCCTCAATGTCAGCCGGGCTGGCGTCGGCATCGATTTCGAACTTGACGTCGATTCGGTTGAACCCGTTGCGGACGTCAGCGTCGATACCGAGAATGCCCTGCAGGTCCATTGCGGCTTGAACAGTGGCGGTCACCGAGTGCAGCTGGACGCCACGGTTGGTGGCCACGGTGGCCACGCCAGCGGTGAGACAGGAGGCCAGAGCCCCGAGGACGATCTCGGGTGGTGTCGCGCCGTTGTCCTCCGATGCGAACACTTCGGGGTGGTCTGCCTCGATGGTGAACCCCTGCCTATGGGAATGCTGCTCCCCGAGCCCGAAGAAGTCGGTGATCGTCGAGCGACTGTGGGTGCCGTTCACCCATTCGCAGCGTGCACTCCACTGGAACTGGGCCGCCTCAGGCGCATCGGTCAGCGCCTGCCGGGCGCCGCGAAGCGCCTCGATATTGACGCCATTGTCGATGGTGGGGGCTTCGGTCTGAGTCATTTCGGGTCCTCTCGGTCGATTTGCGGAGGCGGGCCGCCGCCGCTGCCTCAACTATCCGTGATCGCCGAGCCCAGGTCATGAAGACAGAGTGGTTATCCACTGACGATCGTCTCCAGGAGATCTCCACAAGATCTTCAAGACCCGCTTGGGAGGCGACCACATGATGGGTCTATGGCACCTCACGACAACACCGCCACCGCCACACCGCCTCACAGCTGGGAGGAGGCGGGAGAGGCCTGGGGAAGCAGGTCATCCGACTGGTCGTGTCTCTACGAGCACTACTCCCTCGACATGCTCGTCGCCCTACTCCCCCGGCTCGGCGTGGGCCCCGGGATGTCGCTCCTCGACGTGGCCTGCGGATCGGGGTTGGCCGTGCGGGTCGCCGACGGCATGGGAGCGGACGTTGCGGGTATCGACGCTGCCGCCGAACTTGTGGACGTGGCCCGCCAACGGACGCCGGCCGCCGATCTGCGAGTCGGATCGATGTTCGAGTTGCCTTGGACCGACCGGCGGTTCGACGCGGTCCTGTCGGTGAACGGCATCTGGGGCGGCTGCGGCGCGGCACTCGACGAGGCCCGCCGGGTGCTGCGACCGGGCGGTCTCATCGGCATCAGTTTCTGGGGTCAGGGACCACCCCTTGCCATCCGGGAGGTATTCAAGATCTTCGCCGTTCACGCACCCGAGCAGCACCGGGGCTCTATGCGGCGCCTCAACGACATCGCTACGCCGGGCATCGCCGAGGAGATGCTGGAGGCCAGCGGCTTCTCGGTGCTCGAGCGGGGCGGTCGCATCTCGACGATGGAGTGGCCGGACGCTGACATAGCTTGGCGGGCGGTATCCAGCGTGGGTCCCGCGGTGCCGGCGCTGCGCTCCAACGATCCTGCAGCTATTCGCAGCTCCGTACTCGAGGCGCTCGAGCCCTGCCGTGATCGGCGCGGTGTTTACCGCTTTCGCAGCGACCACCAGTTTGTGGTGGCGAGGTTGGGGCACAATGAAAGCGATGACCACGAGGTCTGACGACTACGACGCGGCGCTGGACCGAGCGGTGGAGCACGCGAAACTGTGGCTTGCGTCTGTTCCAGAACGACACGTCGGGCCGCTCCAGTCCGCAGATGAGGTCCGGGTGGGGCTCGAAGGGCCCCTCCCTGAAGAGGGGCTTGACGCCGCCAAAGTCATCGACGAACTGGCCAATGGCGCAGAACCCGGGCTCATGGCCATTCAGTCTGGGCGCTTCTTCGGTTGGGTAATGGGGGGGACACTGCCTGCAGCCCTCGCGTCCGATTGGCTGGTGAGCGCGTGGGACCAGAACGCGGGACTTCGCTTCGCCACGCCTGCGGTTGTGGCCATCGAGGAAATGGCTGGGAGATGGGTGCTCGAGCTGCTCGGTCTCCCTTCGACCGCGGATGTCGGATTTGTGACAGGCGCGATGATGGCCAACTTCTCCGCCCTCGCCGCCGCACGTTCGGCCGTCCTCGGTCGTGCCGGCTGGGATGTCAGCGTCGATGGGCTCGGCGGAGCCCCGGCCGTCCACCTTCTTGTTGGTGGAGAACGCCATGAGACGATCGACCTCGCCCTCCGCTACCTCGGGTTCGGCCGGCCGCGTGCAATCGCCGTGGACCGAGAGGGGCGGATCGAGCTTTCGGCGCTGTCCGATGCGCTCGACTCCATTCCAGATGGAGAGCCGATCATCCTTTGCCTACAGGCGGGCAACCTGCACTCAGGGGCCTTCGACCCATTCGAAGCGGCGATCGCCATGGCACGGAGGCGCGGTGCCTGGGCCCACATCGACGGCGCTTTTGGCTTGTGGGCGGGGGTCTCTCCCTTACTTCACCCCCTCGTCAGAGGTGCGGAGTCCGCTGACTCGTGGGCGACCGACGCGCACAAAACGCTGAATGTCCCCTACGACTGCGGCATCGCCATTGTCGCCGATCCCGCCGCGCTGCGATCGGCACTCGGCGTCCACGCCGACTACATGATCAGCGATCACAATTCTGGTCCGGGCGACCCCTTCGAGAAGGTGCCCGAGTTCTCCCGACGAGCGAGGGGAGTGCCGACGTGGGCGGCCATCAGATCCCTTGGGCGCGCAGGAGTCATCGAGCTCGTAGAGAACATGGTCGAGAGGGCGCGTTCCCTAGCTCATGGGATCGATCTGATCGACGGTGCCCACGTCTTGAACGATGTCGTATTCACCCAGGTCTGCGTCTCGTTCGGCGATGATGAACGAACGGATGCGGTGACCGATCGGATCATTCGCTCGGGGACCACCTGGATGTCGGGGTCCCGTTGGCATGGCCGCAGTGTCCTGCGCATATCGGTGAGCAACTGGTCGACCAGCGAAGAGGATGTTCGCGCCTCTGTCGATGCGGTACGTCAAGCCTTAGTGGGATGACCGTACGAGACGGGCCACTGATGGAACTCAGCGCCACCGAACCGATTTCGAGCGCTGTCGTCACCCGAATTCATCGCCCATCTGGGGGAATGGAGCATTCGTTTCAGACGGGCTCGCATGCCGTCGTCCGTAATGAATCGCCCGAATGGATGAACCGTGACGGCAGCTTCGCCCTCCGAGGACGGCTTCATTCAGGTTGCCTGAGGAGTAATTCCGCAACCATGCAGCGGCCGGATCGGCCATAACATCGTGATGCCCCAGGACTGGGCAACCGCTATCCAAGGAGGAAGAGCGACAGCAATGGAGCAGGACAACAGCGCAGAAGGCCCCGCGATCGACCAACTGCGCCAACGGTATCGGCTGGAGCAGCAGAAACGCCTACGACCGGATGGCATGGCCCAGTGGCGTGAGCTGAAGGAATTCGGTGATCTCGATCGGGATCCATTTGTCGAGCCTGGGTTCACCCGAGAGCCGGTGGTTGAGGAGACGACAGTCGTGGTCGTGGGTGGTGGATTCGCCGGAATGCTCACGGCGATAGACCTCGGCAGACACGGAATTACAGACCTCCGGATTGTCGAGAAGGCGGGCGACTTCGGTGGCACCTGGTACTGGAATCGGTACCCGGGCTGCATGTGCGACGTGGAGTCGTACACATACCTTCCACTCCTCGAGGAGACCGGATTCATGCCGTCAGAGCGCTACGCCAGCGCCACCGAGATCTACGAGTACTCCAAACTTCTGGCCCGCACGTTTGACCTCTACCCTTGTGCCCTCTTCCAGACAGACGTGACCGGTGCCGAGTGGGACGAGCAGGCGCGGCGTTGGTTGGTTACAACCACCCGCGACGATCGGCTGTCGAGCCAATTCTTAGTTCTGGCCGGTGGCATCCTGCACAAGGCCAAGTTGCCGGGCATCCCGGGAATCGAGAACTTCGAGAACAAGGCCTTCCACACCAGCCGCTGGGACTACGACTACACCGGTGGGAGCCCCACCGCGCCCATGGACGGCCTCGCTGACAAGCGGGTCGGCATCATCGGCACCGGCGCCACCGCCGTGCAGGTGGTGCCCCAGATCGCTCGTGTGGCCAAGGAGCTCTATGTCTTCCAGCGGACCCCGGGAGCAGTGGGTGTCCGCGACCAGCGGCCCACCGACGTCGAGTGGTTCCAGAGCCTCAAACCCGGCTGGCAGAAGGAGCGGACCATCAACTTCACCCAAGCGGTGACAGGCGCCCAACCGGAGGTCGATCTGGTCGATGACGGCTGGACCGAGGTGATGTGGGTCGACACGCGGGCTCCGGAATCGGAGGAGGAGGTCGAGGCGTTCGAGCGGTCCGACTTCGAGACCATGGAAGCGATCCGGCGCCGCATCGACGAAATTGTCCAGGACCCCGAGACGGCGGAGAAGCTCAAGCCGTATTGGGGCAAACACTGCAAACGTGTCTGTTTTCACGACGACTACCTACCGGCTTTCAACCTGCCCAACGTGCACCTGGTCGACACCAATGGGCGAGGCGTGGACAAACTGACGGCGCACGGCCCCGTGGTGAACGGTGTGGAGTACCCGGTTGATCTGCTCATCTATGCATCGGGCTTCGAGGTCACGACGGATCTGCACCAGCGGCTCGGCTTCGACCCCAAAGGGCGCGACGGGATCACACTCTCGAAACGGTGGGCCGAGGGTGCCCACACCCTGCACGGAGTGCTTGCCAGTGGATTCCCGAATCTGCTCCTGATCAGCCTGGTCCAGGGTGGGTTCGGCACGAATTTCTCGCATCTGCTCTCGGAATCAGCCAAGCACGTCGCCAACATTGTCGAGGCATGCGTCGAACAGGACATCGCCGTCATCGAGCCCGAAGAGACCGCTGAGGAGGAGTGGCTCGCCGTCCTTCTGCGGGTCGGCGTCGGTGGGGCGCGTTACTTCCAGGGCTGCACACCCAGCTTCTACAACAGCGAGCAGCAGGCGATAGACGCCCGGGCGGCCCGGAACCTCACCTACTCCGGAAGCCTCCTGGATTACGTCGGATACCTCGAGCAGTGGCGCGAGGAACCCACTTTCGCGGGCGTAAAGATACAGCGAGCCGAGGCGGTAGAGAATCGCTAGCTCTCCTTGCTCGGTTCTGGGCCGTCACGGGGCGCGACTCGACGAGCCACTGGGTGGCTCCGAGACAGTCACACTGACCTCGAGCCAGTTGCCTTCGCACAACCATCTCGTTCACGAAAACGAGGCGAAAGGGAACGCCAAGCTGGCCGTCCGGGAGCGTCTGGCGCCAAGTGTCGTTGACGAAGAGTCGAAGCACCTATCAAACCAGAAATAGTATGCCGCATCCGAGAGCTGAGAACCTCGACAACTCGGCACAGCTCCACAGGTGTCTGGTGATGATCGACCCGACTGCTAGCCCATCGTTTTGGCGCCGTCGATCGATTCACGGATGATGTCGGCATGCCCGGCATGTTG
Source organism: uncultured Acidimicrobiaceae bacterium (assembly GCA_963727955.1). Lineage (GTDB taxonomy): Bacteria > Actinomycetota > Acidimicrobiia > Acidimicrobiales > RAAP-2 > Bog-756. The sequence goes on along the minus strand of CAVSII010000005.1, from coordinate 176,410 downwards.
CGATGTCTCGGCAATGAGGTGGAGGAGCACTCGACGCCCCGACCAGCGAGACCCGGGCTCGAACCACGGGCGCTCCGGCAATGCATGAGAGTCATCGAGGGAGGCGACCGACTCGACCAGCTCGTCGGTACGGAGTGCCACCTTCTCATAGTCGGCGAGAAGTCCATCGAGTGACTCATGCTCATCCATGACAAAGCTCTCGGCTTGAGCCTTGAAGGTGTTTTCGTCCATAGGCCCGTTGGCTTCTGGCCCCCTTACGATGAAGTCGGCCCACACCGACTCCACCCGGGACAAGTGCTTGATGATCCCGCCAATACAGAGTTTGCTCACCGTAGGTGTGAGGCGTGCCTGTTCATCGGTCAGCGATTGTGCTGTCTGACGGAGAAACCCGCGGTGCTGATCCAGCGTCTCCACGAGATCAGATCGTTCTTTAGAAGTTCCATCGGAGCGGTCTGTGTTCATCGGCTCACCCTTTCCTCGTTGGTCTAAGGTCACCATATGATGCATAGCGGTCAGAATCTGACCTAAATTGCGGATCTACTGAAAAAATGTCGGCGACGACTTCTCGAGCCCTGCGCCTGCTGTCTCTTTTGCAGAACCGGCGCTATTGGCCTGGCGCCGAGCTGGCCGCCCGGCTGGAAGTATCGGCGAGGACGCTTCGCCGAGACGTCGAACGGTTGCGGGAGATGGGATATCCCGTCCAGGCTCAAAGAGGGGTCGACGGGGGCTACCAGTTGGCTGCGGGAGCGGGTCTTCCTCCGCTCCTCCTCAGCGACGATGAGGCCGTATCACTCGCCGTCGGCCTTCTGTCTGCAGTTCAGGCTGGCAGCATCGTCGGGATCGAGGAGTCCTCCCTCCAGGCGCTCAGCAAGCTGATCCAAGTCATGCCACCACGACTTCGCCAGCAAGTTGATTCGCTGGCGGCAATGACCGTGCCGGCTGTGTTCGGCGCCGATGCACCCAGTGCAGAGTCAGGCGCACTTTCGACGATTGCCCAGGCATGTCGTGATTGCGAACGACTCACGTTCGATTACGTCTCTCGGGGCGGCGACCCGAGCAAACGACACGTCGACCCCCATCGGCTGGTGCTACTAGGTCGTCGTTGGTATCTGGTCGCCTGGGATCTCGAGCGGTCCGATTGGCGGACCTTCCGTCTTGACCGCCTCAAGGCGGCTCAGGGCACTGGCGGACACTTTCCCCCACGCAAGCTTCCGACCGATGACGCAGCCCAGTTTGTCCGGGATGCCATCGGGAGCATGCCGCGTCGGTACGTCGTCGAAGCGATCATTCAAGCTTCGGCCGAGTTGACCCGACAGCGCATCGGCCGGGGAGCCTTCATTGAAAAGCTAGGCAAAGACCGGTGTATCTTGCGGATCGCCTCCGAGTCGCTGGACTGGCCGATGATGGCGCTCAGCGCCACAGAAGCTGACTTCGAAGTGCTGTCCCCAGTCGAATTCCTCGCCCATCTCCAGGAACGGAGCACCAGGTTCAGCCGGGCACTAATTCCACGTGCGCAATCAGTCGCCCAAAGCGCCGCCACCTCAGATCCCGCCAAACTGATTTCAACTACGAATGGGAACGGGACTCGCGAGTTCTTGAACCCACAGTCTCAGCTCACGCAGCTGAGGACATCGACCTATGAAGCTGAGATCTGGGGTTCACTCATCTTGAGTCCTCTGGCTAACCCGGCGTGATACTGCTCTGCACGAGGACGGTCTGGGAAGGAGAGGCGAGGCGAGGTTGTGGAGGTCGCCTCATGGTGCCCTCCTTTGCCAGAGTGATTGCTGGGTCCGCCCGGCGGCTCCGATCACTCCTTTTGCATCGTCCCCGCCAGCTGCCAGCTCTATATCGGCATGGACTACGGCAGCCTCAGCCTCCCGTCTCGTAAGGAATGAGCGTGCATGCAGCTGGCTTGGCCGTCGCCGGATCAAGTGTGTTGAGTACGTCCTGCAGCGCAATGTGGTCATAGGCGATGCCCAGATGCCCGGAGAAATCGAGGGGACACTGGTTCTGAAGAACGATGTTCTTAACGTTCGGGCCACTCAGCTGCTGTGATTGCCAAGGAGTGACTACCTCGTCGTACTCGGTGCTGATCACCGTGTAATTGACGCTCGGCGCCGTGATCCCGCTGTTGTCGAGGTTCGTGATGAACGTCGAGCCGGTTTCCTGCTGCACACATGACAGGCAGACTGTGCCCAAGCCCTCCCCGACCAGGGTCGAGACACCGGGGATGTAGTTCTCGAGGTTGACCAGCCCGTCGATCGTGGTGCCGTGGTTGTCCGGTGCCAATGCGGCGAAATCATTGACCACTGCCGAGCCACCGAGGAATTTGATGTAGTAGTTCGGCAGCATTCCACCCTGGGAGTGGCCGACAAGATCGACTTTCGCAGCGCCGGTCGACGCCAGCACCTGGCTCACGAAGCTCGCGAGCTGGCCTGCAGACGTGGCCATATCACCGGCGCCGTAGAGCACCCCCAGAAGCGGCGGGCCGCCGTAATTGAAGCTGTAAACGCAGTAGCCGTTGTTGTAGAGCAACGGTGAAAGTGCCTGCCAATTGTCATCCTCGTTGGCGAAGGTTCCGTTGACCAGCACCACCGGATCCGGGTGGGCTGTAGACGGCTTGCACGACCAATTGTCGGCTCCCGGAGGCGGCGTGTTCGGGCCGAGTGCTGTAAGTCCATACTCCGCAGTTGAGTAGATGACCGGCAATTTCGAAGCCGCGCTCGCCTGTCCCGCTCCGATGACCAGCGTCCCGACTATGGAGACAGTCGTGACCAGCACCGCCAACACAACTCGTCCATGATGCACCATGTTTGTTCTCACAGCCTCTTCCCTCTAGCTCGCCGGGCACAGGAGCTCTGCGCCGCAATGTCTACCCACACGGGACTGTACGGGGGAGCTCAAGACGGGTCGAGAGTCTCCCAACCGACCGGCGCTTCTGGCCGACAGGACCGTACCCGCTTCCGACGTCTTCGAATCCTAGATGTTGACATTGCCCACCCTCGTTGGCGACGCGGATCCCGATTTCATGGCGCGCCACGGCTCGCCGTGACAGCGAAATGGCAGCCCTGAGCTGGCAAGGCTGAGGACATCGTCCTGTGAAACTCAGGACAATTGTCGGCCGGTACTTCTCGGACCGCTGAAGAAATCGAAGCCGCTGACCCGAGAGAGGGGCATCACCGGGTCGCTCGGTAGTACGTTCCATCGCAGCGGAACCCACTTGTCGAGCCGGTCACCGGCGGGTCATCGAGTCTGTGAAACGTGCCGTTGGCAATCTGGCCCAACAGGTAGCAAGTGATGGGTACCTTGCCGGCCGGGTTGCTCACCGGAATGAGATTCCCACTTTCGAAGGCGGTGACCTTCCGAAGTACCTGCAGGAGCGCTCCCCGGCTCGGGTCGGTTCCGGCTTGACGCAGCGCATCGACGAAGAGCTCGGCGCATAGCCAACCGGTGAGAGTGAAGAAGTCGGGCGTGAAGCCCGGCGAAACGTGTTCGACCCAGGTGTTGAACGCGGTGATGGTCGGAATCTGGGGCGCGTCTTCACCCAGGTAGAGCGATGCGGCCTGCTCCAGATAGGCACCGTCGACCGCTTGAGGTCCTCCCGCATCGGCGATGAGCTGTTTGCTGTAGGCGGGTGCGCCGAGCACCACCACGGGATGAAAATTCTGCTGGGTGAGGTCTTTGAAGATGGCCGACGCATAGTTCTGCGGTTCCTGCTCGAGGAAGAGGATCTGTACGCCGGCAGCCTTCATGGCCACCACCTGCGCCGTAAAGTCCGTCGTGGCCGGCGACAGCGCCGGGTCGGAGAGAACCGTATAGCTCAGGTGCTGCATGGCCTTCTTCTCGTTGGCCCAGGACAACTCCGTTGACGGCAGGTCGGCGATGATGGTGGCGGTGTGGGCAATCTTGGTGGGGTACTTCTGCTTGAAGTAGAGAAGCGGACCCGTCGGCCATCCATCCGACGCCGGGAGCGGACTGAAGTTGTTGGGCAGCGTCTCGGTCGCCGGGTCAAGCGACGCCGTGACGTCGGGGAATCCGGGGTTGGCGGCGACCAACGGCTCGCTGAAACTGTCTTCGAGCGAGAGCCCCCCTACGCTGGCGAAGTCGGACTGGATGGCGCTCTGGGTCTCCTGCCTGTTGAAGGCGCCCTGAAACCGGTCGTCGGCGCTCGATACCACGATCCTGCGGCCATTGACCCCCCCGTGCGAGTTGACGTAGGCGGCGTAGGCCTCGGTTCCGACCACGGCGCCGGTGAACAGGCCGGCCACCTGGGTCGACACGTTGCCAATGGTCACCGACGTGGGCGTTACCCCGGTGTGGTCGTGGAAGGCCGACGCCGGAATCGGCTGTGTCGAAGTGCCGCTGGCGGTGTCGCTCGTCGAGTTGGTCGAGGAGCAGGCGGCCAGAAGTCCGGCCGTGAGCACCAGACACAAGACGAAGGCGGAGAGCGGGGTGTGCCGTATCCCGACGATCCTATGACCACAGCAGTCGACGATGCCTGCGATCACTCTGTTGCCCATGTCATCACTTGGACGCCCACGTGATCGCCGTGCGGTCTCATCACCGGCCGGTGTCTGGTCTCTGTGCAGTTACCCCGTCCATTTCCTTCGGTTCTCATCCACGGTGTGTGACGGGATCCGAACTGAACCTGACTCTTCGCCCCGCTAAGCCACTACTCCGGCCGATACCAACGTGGACCACTCCACTTCATCAACGCCGGCCAACTCGAACAGAACCTGCCGGGTGTGCTCGCCGAGTTCAGGCCCGACCTCATTGATCCGACCCGGCGTCCGCGAAAACTTGGGAACTACGCCCGCCATCGGCACGTCATAGCCGGCGCGCGTAACCGCCCGCACCAACATCTGCCGAGCTTCGTAATGGGGATCGGTCAACATATCGGCCGGCGTGTAGACCCGTCCGGCCGGTACGCCGTGGGTCGAAAGCAGGTCCAGCAGGGTCTCGGTCGGCAAGCCGCCGGTCCACCCGGCCAACAACAGGTCCAGCTCCACCATGTTCCGCCCGCGGGAGGCGTGGTCGACGAATCGGGGGTCAACGGCCAGTTCCGGCTGTTCCATCGCCGTGCATAGCCGGGCAAAGACGGAGTCGGCGTTAGCGGCAATCAGCACATCGGATCCGTCGGCTGTCCGGTAGGCGTTGGACGGAGCCACACCGGGCAGCACGCCTCCGGTCCGGGTGCGGGTCACCCCGCCCACTTCGAAGTCGGCCAGGGTGGACTCCATGAGAGCGGCCACCGCCTCGTAGATGGCCACGTCCACTTCCTGGCCGGATCCGCTGCGTGTTCGTTCGGTGACGGCGGCCAGGGTGCCGACCACCGCGAACAGGCCGGCCAGGGCATCACCGAGGCTGATACCGCACCGGGCCGGCGGTCGGTCGGGGTCGCCGGTCGTGGCCCGGATACCCCCCATGGCCTCACCGATGGATCCGAAGCCGGCGTCCGAGGACCTCGGCCCGGTCTGACCAAAACCCGACACGTGGACAACGATCAGGCCCGAATGACCACCCCGGAGCCGGTCATAGCCCAGGCCCCATTCCTCCAGTCGGCCGGGCCGGAAATTCTCGAGGACCACGTCGAACCGGTCGGCCATGCGCCGCACCAGGTCCCGCCCTGCTTCCTCTCGCAGGTCGACAGCCACCGACCGCTTGTTGCGGGCGATGGCCGGCCACCAGAGGCTCTGACCCTGTCGGGTGAGGCCCCACGTGCGCATCGGGTCGCCCTCCCCGGGCGTCTCGATCTTGATGACCTCGGCCCCGTAATCACCCAGGAGTTGTCCGGCGAAGGGACCGGCGATGAAGTTGCCCAGTTCGAGGACCCGAAGCCCGGCCAGGGGTCCGGGCGATTCGGAGTCGGACATGGGGTGGATTGTAGAGAACCGGACCGATGACATTCCTCGCCTCGCCCTGGCGTCTTGAAGGTATGGGGATCAGACGGTCCCACCGGATACTGTGGGATCAGTCGGATGGCGCCCGTCGGGACGACCGGGAGCGAGTATCCGGGCCGGACAGGGGCGGGAAGCCGCTGTTCGGAACGCGGCGACGGAGGGGAGGACGCTGTGAGGCCTTCGGACGATGGGTTCGAGTACACCGGCATCAATCATCTGGCGCTGGTGTGCCGCGACATGGAGCGGACCGTCGAGTTCTACACCACGGTGCTCGGGATGCCCCTGATCAAGACGATCGAGCTCCCGGCCGGCATGGGCCAACACTTCTTCTTCGACTGCGGCGGAGGTGACTCGCTGGCCTTCTTCTGGTTCCCCGACGCCCCGCCGGCCGCACCGGGTGTGTCCGGACCGGTCGGTAGGCCCGACCAGGGCAGTCTGACCAGTGGGATCGGCTCGATGAACCACGTCGCCTTCTCCGTTCCTCCCGACAAGATCGATGCCTACCGCGACCGGCTGAGAGCCGCCGGGGTCGACTGTACCGATGTAGCCAACCACGACGACAGCGAATGGGGTATCGCCGACGGGCTCCATCCCGGGGTCTTCGTCCGATCCATCTACTTCCAGGACCCGGACGGGATCCTGCTGGAATTCGCCTGCTGGACCCGACCGTTCACCCCCGAGGACGTAATCCACCGTCCGGCTCGAGCGGCCGACACGGCCACGGCCTAGGGCCGATGGTGCCGCGCCTGCGCCAGGTAGGGAAGGACGAGTCGGATGCGCCCATCGTCACCGTCATGTACGACCATCTCTTCGAGGGGCGGGACCCGGTCGCCGAGCCGGGAACGGCCACCGGGTCACCGGGCGACTGGTGGACGGTCTTCGCCTTGGTGCCCGATGTGTTGGAGCACGCCGTCCAGGGGTTCGGCCTCTACCAGAGCCCCAAGCGACTCCTCGATCCGATCCTCCGCCAACTGGCCCAGTGCCGCGCCGGCTGGGCGGCGGGGAGCCAGTTCGTCTTCTCCCAGCACTGCAAGTCCCTCCGTGCCCTGGGCGTGGATGAAGCCCTGATCGAGGCCGTGCCGCACTGGGCCGCCGCCTCGTGCTTCAGCGAGGTGCAGCGACTGGTGCTGGCCTACACCGACTGTCTGGTCTTCGACCGGGGGCGGGTACCCGACGGGATCTTCGACGCCCTCCGGGGTCATCTCGGCGACGAGGAGATCCTCGAGTTGACCTACATCGCATCGCTCTACCTGCAGCACGCCGTCATGTCCCGTGCCCTGCGTACCGAATTCGATGATCGTGTCGAGCCAGTGGTGGAGGTGCCGGGGGGAGATTCCGGCCAGTCGCGCCACGTGGGCGCCGACATCGCCCTGCCGCCCCAATGACGCCGTCGGTGGGGGGCGATGTGGGGATCGTCGAAGTTTCCCCCCGCGATGGGTTGCAGGACGAGCCGACGGTTGTGCCCACAGAAGTCAAGGTGGCGCTGATCGAACGGGCGCTCGCCGCCGGGTTGAGCGGGTCGAAGCCGTGAGTTTCGCCCGACCGGACCGTGTGCCCACCATGGCCGATGCCGAGGCCGTCCTGTCGGGAGTAGTTCGCCCCCCCGGGGCCCGGCTCTCGGGCCTGGTGCTCAACCAGCGGGGGCTCGAGCGGGCCCTGGCCGCCGGAGTGGACGAGATCAACGTGGTGGTGTTGGCCACCGAGACGTTCTCCCGCCGCAATCAGGGGATGGGCGTGGAGGAGGCGCTCCTCATGTGGAGCCGGGTGGCCGCCGGCGCCGCCGAGGCCCACGTCGTGGCCACGGTGACCCTGTCGACCGTTTTCGGCTGTCCCTACGAAGGTTGGGTGAACCCGCACCACGTCCGGGAGATGGCCCGGCGGGTGGCCGAGGACGGTCCGATCGAGGTCGCCCTGGCCGACACCATCGGCTGTGCCGTGCCTCCCGAGGTGGATGCGTTGGTCCGTGGGGTGGCCAACGACACCGGACTCCCGGTCCGGGTCCATCTGCACAACAGCCGGAACACCGGCTACGCCAATGCACTGGCCGCTGTGGCCGCTGGTGCGTCGGCCCTCGATGCCAGCATCGGGGGCATCGGTGGCTGCCCTTTCGCCCCGGGAGCGTCCGGCAACATCGCTACCGAGGACCTGGTTCATCTGCTCGACCGCATGGGCGTCAGCACGGGAGTCAGCCTGGAGCAACTGGTGGCCGCCTCGCACTGGCTGGAGGAGGTGGTGGGTCACCCGGTCCCCGGTCAGCTGGCTCGGTCCGGGCCTTTCCCCCTGGCGGTAACCGAGTCATGATCTGACGCCATGCCGATCCTCCCAGCCCTGCACGATTACCCGCACCCGATGGAGTCGGACACGGCATGGAGCGAGTCGTACTATTTCAACGCCTTCGACCCGGTCTCCGACAGCGGCTTCTTCACCCGGATCGGCATCCGGCCCAACGAGGGCACCATGGACGTGGGCTTGTCGGTGTGGCTCCCGGGCGGCGAGCTGGCCGATTACCGATACGTAATCGACCAACATGAGATGACGGGATCGCCTCTGGTGGTGGGTGGCGTCCGCTTCGAGCTGGTCGAGGCCATGAAGTGCTGGCGCATTGTGGGTGACGTAGATGGGGTCGCCCGCCCCTGCCATCCAGCCAACGGAACGGCGCACCCAGTCCATCTGGCCGTGGATGTCCAGTTCGACGCCGTATCCCCGGCGGTGGGCACCGACGGACAGCAGACGGGCGGGCAGCGTAGCGATCAGGCCTCAGCCGCGGCCAGCACGACAGGAAAAGGCCACCTCGAACAAGCCGGTCGGTGGACCGGTTCGGTGACCGTTGACGGAGTGGCCCACCTCTGGAACGAGGCCTACGGGAACCGCGACCGCTCGTGGGGGCCGCGCCGCTGGGGCGGTCCCCCGATGTGGCGCTGGTTCAGCATCAACATGGGCGACGCCATGCATTTCGGGGGTATCCGCCTCGGTACGGCAGCCGGCGACCTTCACCGCGGGTGGGTGTCCGAGAACGGCCGGGTGACCAGTATCAAGGAGTGGGGTCTACGGACCGACCTGGCAGATGACGGGCTCACCCAGCGGATCGTCCATGTCGTCGCCATAGACAAGAAGGACCGGGCCTATCACCTCACCGGCGAAGTGCTGCGAGTGGCCGACATCGGAAAATCGGGCGGCACGGTGGTCAAAGAGGGGCTTACCCGGTGGACCCACCGGCCCGGCGACGGCAGCACCCTGGCCGGATACGGCATCGCCGAGTACCTCCACCAGATCGATCGATTCGGGAGCCCCACCGTTCCGGTGGACTGACCGTCGAGTGGTTAGGGTGCGCCGGTGAGCACGGACGCCACCGATGTGGCCGATCAGCTCGGAGCGGTTCTGGGCGGGCGTGTGGCCACGCTCCGTCGACTGTCCGGCGGGGCGTCACGAATCACCAGCGCATTCGACCTCGAGACACCGACGGGGCCCCGGCCACTCATCCTGCAGCAGTTGCGGGGAACCGGGCCGGTCCACCATCCGGGCACTGATACAGAAGCGGGCCTGCTTCGGGCCGCCGGCTCCGCCGGGGTTCCGGTGCCTCAAGTGATCGCCTCCGGGGCTGCCGACGGACTCCCTCCCGGATGGTTGGTGGTCGAACGGCTGGAAGGTGAGACCATCCCCAGACGGATCCTGCGGGGCGAAGAGTTTGCCGGCGTCCTTCCCGCTCTGAACGACCAGGCGGCCCGGGCTCTGGCGGCCGCCCATTCCATTGATCCGGCATCAATCCCCGGATTGCCTGGTGAGGATCCGCTGGGCCGCCCACTCGATTTCCTCGACGCCCTCCACCAGGCGCGGCCCGTTCTGGAACTGGGGGCACGGTGGCTCGCCCTCGGCCATCCACCCAGGGACGGGCCGGTGGTGGTCCACGGTGATTTCCGGATGGGCAACTTCCTGGTCGACACCACCGGGCTGCGTGCCGTGCTCGACTGGGAACTGTCCCACCTGGGGGACCCGGCGGAGGACATCGGGTGGCTGTGTGCCCGGTCGTGGCGGTTCGGTGGCGCGGGCCGGGTGGGCGGATTCGGCGATCTGGACGGATTTCTGGCTACGTACACCGCGGCCAGCGGACGAATGATGGATCTCGATCGGATCCGGTGGTGGGAGGCCTACGCCACCATCAAGTGGGCAGTGGTCTGCCTCCTCCAGGCCTCGGCCCACCTGAGCGGAGCCACCCGGTCGGTGGAGCTGGCCGCCATCGGGCGGCGGGTGTGCGAGAGCGAGTGGGATCTGCTGGCCCTGATGGGAGTGGCCATGCCCGCCGTGCCCGAAGCGTTGCCCAGAAACGAGTCGTCGGAGGTCGGGGAGGCAGGGTCGTCCGGGACCAGCCCCCTCTTCGGCCGGCCCTCGAAGACCGAACTGGTGGAGGCGGTCCGCGACTACCTCGACAACGTCATCGCCTCCGCCGAGGGCGCAGCCCGGTTTGAAGCGCGAGTGGCCCAAAACGTGCTGTCCATGGTGGCCCGGGAGATAGACAAAGGTCAGGTGTTCCAGGCCGCTCACCATCAGAGGCTCCAGGCCCTCGGTTTTCCGGACGACTCGGCGTTGGCCGAGGCCATCCGGGCCGGCCGGTACGACCACGACCTCGTTGGGCTGGGCGCGGTATTGGCCGAAGACACGCGGGACCAGCTGTTGGTCTCCCATCCGTCCTACCCCGACGACTTCCTTTAGCTCAGAGAACACCCTGTGAAGCTGAGGTCATCAGGAAATAGACGTGGACCGTGACCGATCGTTCTTCGGCCGGTTGAATGATTTACTTGGGCCCGTGGCGGGGTCGACTTTGTGTGGCCGACGTTCGATTCACCGGGCGGGATTCACGGAAACCGGAGCCCGACTGCGCCCTTCTCAAAAGCGGAGAGCTTCGGAGCCCTACTCGTCGACTTCCGTAACAGAGATGTCCTCTTCGACGGTGTGGAGTTCGTCATCATCTCCCAATACCGACAGCTTTTCGTCGATGACAGTGTCACCTTCTGGCGATATGACAGCGATGGTCTCGTCTGTGGCCACGATCTTTCCATCGCTGTCCACTGCAACGACTAGCTCATCCACCACGAGATTGCCATCGGCATCGACGTCCTCGGTCTCGATCTCCACCACACCAAGAAAGTCCTCCCCACCTGACCTGGCTGAGGTCGCATTAATGGAGCGTTCCTTGGCCGCCTTTGACCGTCGCGCCAATCCAAACCCAATTGCACCTGCTGCGATCGCTACAAAGATCAGCGGTTTACGTTTCATGTTCGGACCACCTCCTGCCCCCATTGTGACCGGCCACGGCGGCCGCCACCAATGCAGATCGCCCAGTGGTCTCTGCGGGCCGACCACCTCAGGTCATCACCCCGCACGACTACAGCGACGGTGCCGAAAGGGGGCCGTGCCATGCATGTAAGGGCGGCGGCGCCGTAGAGTTGGGCGTGATCATCGTTTCGGGAATCATGACCGTCGACCCTTCGTTCCACGACCGCATGGTGGAACTCGCTCGCACCGTGTCAACCGAGTCGTTGAAGGAGCCGGGATGCCGCGCCTACGGGCTCTGGGCAGACCTGGACGTCCGAGGTCGGTTCCGGGTCTTCGAGGAGTGGGACTCCCAGGAGGCGCTCACTGATCACTTTGGCACCCCCCATTTCGCGGCATTTGGCAGCAGCCTTGGCGAGCTGGGACTCGCCAATATGGATATTCACCGGTACATCGACCCCGAGGTAGCGGACCTGTTCTGACAGCCCCCACCTTCGTTCTGGCCGACGGGTGGAAGACACCGCTGCGACGGCCGGCACAGTGACCCAACCCTTCCTGTTCATGGGTTCCGACTTCGGGGGCAGATCTCAAGCATGATGCGTGTCGGCATATCCATTGGAGCCGTCTTGTCGACCGACGAACCTAGCGGCCATCGGGCTGGACCACGGGCCTCAGCCAGGCGCCGACCGGGCCGGCCTCGATACCTTGAGGCTCGGAGACCACCACTCCACCGGCCCGGCGGAATATGTGCAGAACGTGCCGACGCTTGGTCGCATTCTCGCGGAGTGGACGGCCCGCCCCATCGGCTGCCTGTTCCTCGTCCCCTTGTGGCACCCGGTGCTGTCGGCTGAGCACCGGATATCGAGCGTGGCTCCATCGTCGTCAACGAGGTGACGGTGGCTTACGGATATCGGCAGAACTCTTAGCGGCTGTCGATAGCCACCTTGATGGCGCCTGACGCCTCCTGGTCGGCCAGCACGGTGAAGGCATCGCGCCACTCGTCAAGACGAAACGTGTGGGTGAGCATCGGTGTCAGGTCGATCCGGCCGGATCCGACCATGTCCAGGAAGTGGGCGATGCCGTGCTGACGCACGCCCTCGACCTCCTCGATCCCGAAGGCGTTGGAACCCGTATAGGTGATCTCCTTGGTGTACACCGGCGTGTCGTCCCACTTGGCGGCGCCGTGCATGCCCAGCTTCACGAGGGTCCCTCTGGCGCGCAGAACGCGACAGCCGACCTCCAACGTCTCGGCCGCCCCGATCGTGTCGTAGACCACGTCGATGCCGCCCGGAAAGGCCATGGGGAGTCCGTCAGCCGGCTGCAGCACGCCGCCCGACCACTCCGCCACCCGCTCGATGAGCTCGAGGCGTGGCTCGGGAAGTACAGTCGACGCGCCGAAGGCCTCGGCCAACTGGCGTTGCGCATCGAACCGGGCCACCGCCATCACCTCGACCGTCGGGTACAACGTCCGCAGGATGGCAATGGCGCACTGGCCGAGCGCACCGGCACCGTACACGAGCACCTTGCTTCCCGGCTGCGGCGGATGGCGGGTGACAGCATGGAGCGACACCGAGAACGGGTCGGCCACAACGACCTGCTCGTCGGTAAGGGTGTCCGGCACCTTGAAGAGCATTGAGTCGTGCGCCGGCATGAGGTCGGCAAAACCCCCGCTCACGTCGGCGCACATGCCGATATGGATCCCTGGAGCGAACGGGCCCTTGGCGAACGAGTGGCACTGACTCAGGTCACCCGCTTCGCACGCCGGGCAGACGGGTGACACCCCTCGGGTCACGCACGTGAGCCACGGGTTGAGGGCCACACGGTCCCCCGGCTCGAGCCCCTCCGCCTCGGGGCCCACGGCGACCACATCGGCGATCACCTCGTGGCCCATCACGTGGGGCATCGAGACGAAATTCTTCATCGGATTCTGGCCCGCCGCGTTGGCCGGGTCGATCAGGCTGGCGTAGTCGAGGAACACCGCCTTGGACTCCGACCCGCAGATCCCCACCAGCCTCGGCCTGGTCACCACCCAGTCTGGGCGGAGGATCCCTGGCTCGTCGATCTCGATGAGCCGGGTCGGCGTCCGAGCGAGCATCCGCAACAGGCGGTTGTCCGTCTCGCCGATGGCCTGGACCTCCGGCTCTACCGGGTACATGAGCGCTCGCATGGCGACATCGTAGGGCTCCACCGGCCCGTCCTCCCGGCCGGGACGTCAGCGATCGGACTGAGAGTCCCCCTTTGCGCCGGACCCCTGACTGGCATGCCCCATGACAATTACTTGGACGAACCCGGATCTCGAGGTCGGATCCACTGAACCCGGCTCACCGACGAGATGCTTATCACCACCATCGGGTTGATCCGCAGTTCAACCAAGATCGTCCCTCCACTTCAGCGGTGCGCGGTGTAACCGCCGTCGATGGTGAATGTCTGGCCGGTCACAAAGGCAGCATCATCGGACAGGAGATAGGCGACAGCCGTGGCGATCTCTTCAGGGTACCCGAGCCGGCCGACGAGGTGACCTTCGGTGATCGCTGCCAGAGTGTCGCCGAGGGGGCCGCCGAGCGATTCCTGCAGGCCGCGGTCGACGACGACGCCGGGCGCCACTGCGTTCACCCGAATGTTGCGGTCGGCATAGGCGGTGGCCACGTAGCGGGTAAGTGCGACAACGCCGGCCTTGCTGGTGCCGTAGGCGGCGAGGGAGCGGCTGCCGTAGGTTGCGGCGACGGACGCGGTGTTGACGATCGATCCGCCGCCACGTTCGAGCATGGCGGGAATGGCGAAGCGGCAGCCGAGCATGACGCCGTCGAGGTTGACACGCATCGCAGTGTGCCAGGTGTCGAGCGGCATGGTGACGACGTCTTGGTCGGTGAGGTTGAGCTTGATGGCGGCCGCATTGTTGTGGAGGAGGTCGAGCCCCCCATACGCGGCGAGTGTGTCGGCGACCATGCGTTCAACTGCGTCGGGCTCGGAGACATCGGTGGCTTGGACGCGGGCGATGCCTCCGTCGGTGCGGATCGACTCCACCGTCGCGCCGGCACCACCCTCGTCGATGTCGGCGACGGTCACTGCCGCACCTTCGGCGGCGAGGCGGCGGGCGGTGGCGCGTCCGATTCCCGAGCCTGCGCCCGTCACGATGGCGATCTTGTCCTGGAAACGGTGCATGCTGAGAGTGTCGCGCAGTCCGCAACCATGGCGACATGTGCCGTCGGCTCCTGACCAGTGCCCTACCTCACTGCGAGGCGAGGATTGCCGCTACCTCCGCTACCGGATCGCGCACCACAGGACCGGTGGGTGTCACCTCTGCCCGGACGATGGTGCCATTGAAGGTAAAGGGTGCCTCGTAGTCGCTCCCCACGGCAGGTCCCCATTCGTAGCCGCACGTGAGTCCGATCATCACTTCGTTGAAAGCCACAGGGGTGAACCGCTCCACCGAGCCGGTGCCGACCACCACACCGTCCTGCACCAGTGTTGCCTGGCCGCCGAGCGCTTCGTCTTTCTCAAAGCGGAAGGCCACCTCGTGGTGGCCCGAACCCAGCGCGGTGTCGGCCACCACCTCGTAGAGGCGCTTACCGTACAGGTTGTGCACGTAGCGAAGTCGGCCGTCGACGACATGGAGTGACCAGCCGCCGAGTGCGCAACCCAACGCCAACAGAGTCCCGGAGGCCACGACGCCGTCGGGAACCTCGACGACGACAGCCACCTCGTGGGAGCGGTTCCGCACGTCGACAGCCACCCACTCAGGAACCGGAGCCCCGCCCTGGAAGTATCGATAGGTGGCCTGGGGACGCCGGCGGTCGTGCTTGTGGACGATGACCTCGAGCACTCGATTGTCGAGCGGCAGCACGTCGTTGCGCCGTGCCTCCTCCCACCAGAGGGTGACGAGCTCGGTCACCTTTTCGGGAAACTCGGCGGCGCGGTTGCGTGACTCCGAGACGTCTTCGGTCACACAGTAGAGCTCCCAGATGTCATCCTCCCAGGGTGCGTTGGATCGAAGACCGTCGTCGTAGATCGGGCCGACCGGGTGGTAGGTCACCGCCTTCCATCCGTTCTGGTAGATGGCCCGCGAGCCGAGCATCTCGAAGTGCTGGGTGAGGTGCCGATCTGGCTTCTTCTCCCCGCCATCGCCGAGTAGGTAAGCAAAGCTGGTGCCATCCAGGTGCGACTGGGCGATGCCTTCGATCTCGGCCGGAGGAGTGATACCGACCAGCTCGAGCACCGTCGGTGCGACGTCGATGGCGTGTGCATACTGCCGGCGTATGCCACCACCTGCGGTGGCTCGTTTGCTGGCAGGGGCACGGACAATGCAGGGATCGGCCACGCCGCCCTCGTGGACCTCCCGTTTCCAGCGCTTGAAGGGAGTGTTTCCTGCCATGGTCCACCCCCACGGATAGTTGTTGTGACTGCGCGGCCCACCGATCTCGTCGAGCCGGGCGTACATCTCCCCGACGCCGGCGCCCTCGAAGTTCGAGAGGCGGCCCTCATTGATGGTCCCTTCGCTGCCACCCTCGGAGCTCGCTCCGTTGTCAGAGACGATGACCACGGCGGTGTCGTCCGTATCCCCCAGATCTTCGACAAAGGCCAGCACCCGGCCAATCTGCTCGTCGGTGTATGACAGGAAAGCAGCGAAACACTCCATGAAGCGCTCGGCCAGCGCACGCTGACGCTGGTCCAAGGTGTTCCAGGCCGGTACCCATGGTGGTCGTGGTGTGAGCACGGTGCCCTCGGGGACGATACCGGTGGCGAGCTGACGGGCAAATGTCTCCTCGCGCCAGGCGTCCCAACCCTTTGCGAAGCGACCTTCGTAGCGCTCAATCCACTCGGCCGGTGCATGGTGGGGCGAGTGGCAAGCCCCTGTGGCGAAGTACACGAAGAAGGGCAGCTGGTCATCAACGGCTCGGAGGTCGCCCACGTACTCGATGGCCCTGTCGGCCAGATCCGCACTGAGGTGGTAACCCTCGTCGAGCGAACGCGGCGGGCGGACGGCGTGGTTGTCGTGATAGAGGGCGGGCACGAACTGGTGGGTCTCACCGCCGTGAAAGCCGTACCAGCGATCGAAACCTCGCCCGAGTGGCCACGTCGCCCGCGAGTTGGCCATATTGGTCTCACCCTCGGGGCTCAGGTGCCACTTCCCCACTGCGTAGGTGGCGTAGCCGGTCGCCTGAAGCATCTCCGACAGGAAACCGTTCTCGCGAGGCGGTCGCCCCCAGTAGCCGGGAAATCCGGTGGCCAGGTCGGCTACGCGGCCCATGCCGCTCCGATGGTGATTGCGACCGGTCAGCAGGCACGCCCGCGTCGGCGAGCACAGGGCGGTGGTATGGAAGTTGGTCAGTCGCACTCCCTCGGCGGCGACAGCATCGATGAACGGGGTCTCAATATCCGATCCGTAACAGCCCAGCTGGGCGAACCCGACATCGTCGAGCACGATGAGGACGACGTTGGGCGCATCCTCCGGTGGGGTGGGCAGAGGAGGCCACCAGGGCTCCGAGTCTCGCCAGTCATTGCCGATCCTTCCCCGGAACTCCGGTGGTGTCATTCGCCGGCTCCTAACTCCTCGATGTCCATAGAACGTGGCATTGTGGGGCGACGCCGACACGCTACCCAGTGCGTGGCCACCCGGTCAGCGCTCTGGCCCGGAACCAACACACTGGTGTGCCCCGGACCGGGAACCAAGAGTCAAATGCGTCATTAGTCGCTCGGGCTGTGGGCAACCCTGGTGTAACCGGGTTCCTGTGGAGCTGAGGACAACTACCAGGTCCGGGGCTCTTATCTGCCCGTTCGCTCGGTCTGCGCTTTTGCCGTACAGCACGGGCAAGAGTCCAACTCGGCGGGCTCATTGGGGCATCGATCAAGTCAGTCCGTCGGCGGCGTCGGACGCTTCTCGACGGGCCAGCTCATTCCTGATTTGGATCTGCCGGAAGTGGATCGAGAGGGCGTAGGGAGTGGCCGTTCCATCTGAATCGCACCAAGCGGGCGCCTCCTGTTGGACAACAGTGGGGGTCGCCTTGGCCATAGAGCGGATAGCGCAGCGCCGCCGTCGTATGGGTTTGCCACGCCACGGAGACTTGAATATCTGTCCCGGATACGTCGGTCCCTATGTATTTACCACCGACAAAGAAAAAGGCGTTCTCGCAATATCCGGTTGCGCTCCCGTCACACTGACCGATGAGTACGTTCAGGGCGCCTCGTGCTGGCTCCTGATCTGTCGGTGGACTGACGACGTTGTATCCCAACTGGTTGACAGTCTGTGACGCCGCGTTGAAGTCGAAGGCTGATGCACCGGGTGGCGGAGTCGCGTCCGTGGATGGAACGACCGTCGATCCGACGGTGCTTGACGGAGGGGACGCCGTGGCGTTCGTCGTTGGCGTAGGGGCGGCGGTTGTTGAAGTCACCGAACTTTCGCCACCTTTGTTCTTGACGATCGACGGGGGCGAAGTTGCCACCTTCTTGTCGTCCAAATGGACGATCAATGCGACGCCACCGACAATCATTCCCGCTAGCACCACGAACAGGACGGCTGCGGTCCAACCAAGGCGATGGCTTCGATCCTCTGGCTCAGGCTGAGGCGTAGTGCCGTGCCACGTTCGATCCAGCACGGCCGTGGCCATGGCGATGGATCCACCCGCAGGTAGACCTCCAGCCATGGCCGTCCTTACCAGTTCGACAAGCAGGCGATCCGGAGAGGGTCGCTGAGAGGGATCCTTTTGGAGCGCCGACACCACGGGATTCCACAGGCCCCGATCGAGGCCGCTCAAGTCAGGGTCCTCATGAACAATCCGGTAGAGAATGGCGTCCGCCCTCCCCTCACCGAATGGCGATCGTCCAGTCGCAGCGAAGGCAACTGTCGCTCCCCACGAGAAGACATCGATCGCTTCTGTTGTCCCATGCCCGAGGGCCTGTTCCGGAGCCATCCAACCAGGCGACCCGAGGATGTTCCCGGTCTGGGTCAGCACCGTGCCGTCGACAGCATGGGCGATACCAAAGTCGACCACTTTGGGCCCGGTCGGGGCCATGAGGACATTGGAAGGCTTGAGGTCGCGATGGATGACACCGACGGCATTCATGGCCACGAGGGCTTCGGCCAATCCGACGGCAAGCCCGACCAACTGCTCGCCCACGAGCGGCCCGTGAGTTGTTACGTACTCGTACAAGTTGCCCTCAGCCACGTACTGGGTCGCTAGATAGGGATGATCCGACTCCAGGTCGGCGTCGACGTAGCGGGCAGTACAGATCCCGCCCACCCTCTGGCCCGCCTCAACCTCCCGCCTAAAGCGGGCTCGAAATCCCGGGTCGTCGGCCAACTCGGGACGCAACAGCTTCAGCGCTACTTGCCGACCAGCCCTGTCCTCGGCCAGGTAGACAACCCCCATGCCGCCGGTCGCAATACGGCCACGAATGCGGTAGACACCGATGATCTGGGGATCTGATGGGTGAAGATCCTCCACGTCGAAGAACTCTAACCCCAGCGGATTCCGCTGAGGGACTGGTCACACCGGACACGAGTTCAGGCAATCGACCATGCCGCGAGCTGTAATTCCGTACCCGCGATACCGACGGTACATCCTGGCCGCGGCGTCGAAATCGGCGATGGCATCAATCGTCCGCACTCTGCCGATATACCTAATTTACAACTCGGGACCATAGGTACCACCCAGCCGTATGATCACCGGGTGTCGCTGCTGTTCGCCCTATTGGCCGCGCTGTCCAACGCCCTCAACGTCGTCATGCAGCACGTTGCCAGCATCGGCGACCCCAAACACTCCAAGGGTTGGCGATTCGTCCGCTATCTGATATCCAGCCCGTTGTGGCTCCTTGGGTGGGTGGCGCTGGCCGGAGCCTTCGTCTTCCAGGCAGTAGCGCTGCACAACGGGGCGATCTCGGTCGTACAGCCGCTCCTGGTCACCGAGCTCGTCTTTGCGCTGGTCCTGCGGTGGCTCTGGCTCCATCAGTCGATACGGCCTGTCACGTGGTGGGCCGCGGCCCTCACCTGCGTCTCGTTGGCGTTGTTCATCGCCGTGGCCGAGCCCACCGGCGGCAGTGGACTTCCCACCAGCCGAGCATGGGTGTCGGCCACCGTCGCAGTGGCCGGCACCGCTACGCTGCTGGCGCTGCTCGGGCAGAGCGGCTCGGCCGGAAGGCGGGCGGCGCTGCTGGGGGCCTCGGCCTCCATGCTGTGGGCCCTGGTGGCCACCTTCATCAAGGCGACGACCGACACGCTGACCCAATTCGGGGTGTCCGGAATGTTTACGCATTGGCCGGTCTACGCTCTGGCCGCCGGCGGGCTGGCGGCGGAACTGTTGAACCAGGCCGCCCTTCATGTCGGCCCGCTCAGCATCTCGCAGCCGTTCATCGTCATCGTCGACCCCGTGGTGAGCATCGCGCTGAGCGTCTGGATCTTCGGGGAGACATTCAACCCCAACGCCACCCGGCTCGCCGTTGGCTCGTTCGCTTTCGCCGGCATGTGCGTCGCCGTCACCGTGCTCGCACGCACCGCCCCAGCGACGATGGACCCTACCGCCTGACCTGGCGACGGTGGGACAGTTCGCGCCAGGCAGACGAGGCCGCAGGCAGTGGTCGAGGAGGAACAGCAGCGACCCCGACGGACAATTGTTCAGTCCAGACGCCGTCGTCTCCGAACTCAGCCGGGTGTTGGAACATCGGTGCCAAAACTGGCCGATCTCGGATTAGCGTCGAATACACACCACTGAACTGTCAACAAGGGAGGTCGCCGTGACGACACTTCAAGACATTTTCGATATCGGTCGCCAAGACCAGTTTTTGGCCGTCGTGTCAACGGTGAGGTCGGACACCACGATTCAGTCCTCGGTGGTCAATGCCGGCATCCTGTCCCATCCAGCCGGCGGAGCAGAGGTGGTCGGCTTCGTCACGGCCGGAAGAGCAAAGCTGACCAACCTGCGGATTCGACCGCAGCTCAGCGTCACCTTTCGTTCAGGGTGGCAGTGGGCAACGGTCGAAGGTCGGGCCGAAATCATCGGACCCGATGATGCCCACCCCGATATCGATGCCGAGGGGCTTCGCCTGCTACTACGCCAAGTCTTCACGGCGGCCGGAGGAACTCACGACGACTGGGATTCTTACGACCGCACCATGGCCGACGAACGCCGTGCCGCCGTGCTCGTGAGCCCGCATCGGATCTACAGCAACTGAACCGTTGGGTTCAGACGGACTGTCTTGAATGCGATCCCAGCCCCGCCATTGGAACCAATGACGGCGAGCTGTGCCGGGTGGGCATGGCTCTCACCGCGGCGGCCGGGTCGGACGAACCGGAGGGAGTCATGCGCTGGTCGAGCATTGGGCATTGCCCACGGTCACCGTGATCGCCTCGCCCGCACTCGTGTGGTAGAGCAGGATCGTCGCCGATCCGGAACCGTTGGTGTACTCGCTCCAGGTGTCGTTGGCGTCCGACGCCGTCGCCTTTTGGTCGGGCTGGTTGGAGGTGACAGCGACGTCGTAGTCCTCGGGGTACCCGTCATTGGCCGATGAGGCGGTGGCGCTGCACGACGGCCCTCCGCCCGGCGCCGGCTGAGCGGCGGTGGTCGGGGTTACCGGGGGCTGGAACGGGGTAGCTCCGGCGAAGTCGGCGCTGACCGTCTGAGATACGGCTCCGACCAGCGCCGGATCGCCGGTGACGATGCCGAGCTCCCTGTTGTAGTCGAGGCTCGACACCGAGAAGTTCTGGCTGCCGAGGAACAGGGAGGCTCCGTCGGCCACGATGACCTTGGCGTGAATATAGAGCGGACCGTCGCTCGGGTAGGTACTCACCTTCACCCCGGCGTCGACCAGCTGGTCGAAGGCGTCGGCCCACGACGACGAATAGGTCATGACCACCTCCACGTTCACCCCTCGCTGCGCCGCACCCTCCAGGGCGTTGGTAACGGCGGAGTCGTCCATTTCCTCGTTCTCGACCAGCAAGGAGCTCCGGGCGGAGTCGATGAGCGACACGATGGGGCCCTGGGCTCCCGGGGACCAGACAAGATCGAGCCCGGTCGGACCCGCAGCAGACGGCCCGGACCCGCTCCAATCCTGGTTGAAGACCTGTTCGATGGCGGTCACATCCTGGGGTTCGGTGGTGATGGCGGCGAAGTCCCGGGACGTCGAGTAGTAGGCGTTGGTCAGGTTGAGGGTCATGATGGCCGAGGTCCGACCGTCCACCGTGATCGTCTTCTGGTGGAAGATCGTCCCGGCGGGCGCCCAGCGGACCTGCACCCCGTTGGAGCTGAGCGAGGTGAAGGCAGGCTGGTTGAAGGAGCTCTCGTAGTCGCTGTCGAGCAGCACCCGCACCGTCACCCCCCGGTGAGCGTCAGCCTTCAGAACGTCGACCGCCTGGGGATCGGAAAGTTCGTACATGGTCATGTCCAGGGTGTGCTGGGCACTCGACATCAGTGAGTAGATGGGCCCCATCCCCTGGTTGGGCTCGGTGACCAGCGACCAGCTGGCGGCCGTGGGTCGAGCCGGGTTCGTCTTCGATGTGGTCTCCGACGCCGCGTTGGTCGGCGACGTCTTGTCTGAAGGCATCCCGACCTTCGGCTTCCCCACGGTGTGCGCCGCCGTCTTGGGCTGCGTTGCCGCCGGACTCCCGTGGCCGGCGGCGATCGGACCGCTGGAGGAACAGGCAGAGAGGAGTACCGCCGCCACGCCTCCAACCATCCAGACCCGTCGGCTGCGACGCCGTGGTGGCCACGATCTGCTCGCGCCAGATCCGCTAAACGAGTCCACCGATGCACTCGGCCGCTCTGAATCCCACGTGGCCTCGCTCACTTGCTCCCACCCCCGCCCCCCGTAATTCCTTCACGTTAGGTTGGCCGCGTATGTGGTCGGCACCGATCTACCCGATCGTTCAGTGATCGACGTTTGGAACGTACCCACAAGATCCAAGCGCCCGTGCCGGATTCCCAATAGCTTCTCACCGGGCACATTGGGCACATTGCAGTTGATCACCGTGTGGGGGAGGTCCTCGCACATCCAATCGAGAACCCGCCGTAGCTACCGCGGCAGCTGTGTCCCAGTGCGTCGATTCGGACAGATCGTGCACATCGAGCACGTCGAGGGACACTGCAAGAGCCGGGCAGCCGTACTGAGAAGCGGTGAAGGCGGCGCCAACGGTTCCTGAGTGGAGGATGGCCCGGCCGGTGTTCGCTCCCCTGTTGATCCCGGACACAACCATCTCGGGCTTGGCGCCAAACTTCTCGTGGAGGGCTACGAGTGCGATCAGTGCGGGCGTAGCATCGACCGAAATCACCGCCCCATCAGGCCAGTCGTCCAGGCAATCTGATCCCACACAACCTCGCCGAAGCTGCTCACGCCTGTTACGGACGAGCTGGAGCCACTGCTGTCCCAAGAAGGAGCGGCCACCAGCACACCGTGACCGTCCCGCCGGACCACTTCGGCGAGTGCGCTCAGCCGAGGACTCTCGATCCCATCGTCATTCGTCACTAGCACGCGCACGACAACCTCCCAATCCGGGTCTCGTCAGCCGCTCGGGCGGGCACTGTCGAACTCAGTGCCGCTTCCGCCGGTCGTGGCGGGACTGTGCCCGCTGTTTCTTGCGATTGCGACGCGTCGCACTGGTGGCCACGTGGTGAGGCAATTCATGTTCGAGATCCTTCCGTCGGCGGGACATGCCAGCGATGCCTCCCACAACAAGAACAACGGCCAGAATCGAAAAAATGATGATGTAGAACATGACTCATTCCACCACAGTCCTGGACGGTCCAAAAGGCCGAAGGGGGCCGAAAAGCGACGAGACCCTCGCCTACCCGTCCGGAGGACTGTGCACGATTACCTCGGTTGAGGGCCGGGCAGCCGACATGATCCTTCAAGGTAGCCCCTGCACCTGTCGATGCGAAGATCATGGCGGCGAATCCCGATCAACCGTTCTCAGACCAGTTCGGCACATGCCAGGGTTGCGGCGAGCTGCTCGAATACACCAGCGCCGTGGTGCGGCCGGACAGTAATGGCGTACCTGAGCTTGTCTGTTATCAATGCGCCGGGGAGGCGATGTAGCCGGGCCTTGGCCACTGGACCTCAGCTGCACGAGCTGAGCGCGCTCGAGATTTCGCAGGGTCGAAAATCGCACCCCGAAGGGGTACGGTCGGGTCATGACCGTGATTATCAGCGAATCGGACGCCGACAGTGCTGCCCTCGACGGACAGCGGATTGCCGTGATCGGCTACGGCAACCAGGGCCGATCCTGGGCCCTGAACCTCCGCGACTCCGGGAACGACGTTGTCGTCTGCGTACGGGCAGATCCGAGCAGGGATGCGGCCGAAGCCGACGGGTTCGCTACCTGCGACCTCGAGAGTGCCAACGAGGCCGATGTGCTCTGCCTACTTGTCCCGGACGACATCATCCCCTCCCTTCCTCTGAAGCCCGGTCCCGACGCCCTCGTGATCGTGGCCAGCGGATACACCCTCGCCTTTGAGCGATTGGATCCACTGTGTGACGTGGGGATGGTTGCGCCACGGATGCTCGGCCCCGAGGTCCGCCGGTGCTTCCTCGAAGGCATCGGGTTCATCACCGCTGTGGGGGTCCACCGAGATGTCACCGGCACGGCACGGTCTCGCCTACTCGCCGTGGCCAAGGCCATCGGAGGGCTGCGCCAAGGAGCCATTGAACTCACTCCCAGGCAAGAAGCCGTACTCGACCTGGCCGTCGAGCAGGCTCTCGCTCCGGTCCTGCGGCGGGTCAGCGAGTCGTTCGTCCAGGTCATGCTCGAACAGGGCGTGCCCATCGAAGCGATCGTGACCGAACTGGTGCTCTCCGGGGAGGTGGAGCGGACATACCGTCTTGTGCGACTCGAGGGTGGTGCTGTCCAGATGGCCTACCACTCGCCCACCAGTCAGTACGGTCAGTTGTCGCGGTCGGGCCGCTACGACCATCTCGACATCGTTGCCACCATGCGCAAACTGGTCGGCGACATTTCCTCAGGGCGCTTCGCCGACGAATGGGATGCCGAGCGAGATGCCGGATATGCGCATCTCGACGCCCTTCGGGCCGCGGCCATGGCCCCCGAGATCCTTGCCTTCGAAGAGGAGCTCCGGACCAAGTTGGGCGAACGGGCTGTGCAGACCTGACGTCGGTCGAGATGGCAGCACTCAACTACCTCTCGATGCCGATCGACCACTCCGAGTGTTCCAGCTTGGTCATGGTGGCATCGCCCCTCGTCCTCGAACGGCCATGACGGCACGCCAGCTTGTCGTGCTCGGGACGGCCAGTCAGGCACCTACCCGCTACCGGAACCACAACGGGTACCTCCTGCAATGGGACGGCCGATCCATTCTCGTCGACCCGGGAGAGGGCACCCAGCGTCAGATGCTGTTGGCCGGCTGCTCGCCCTGGTCGATCAGAGACATATGCATCACCCATTTCCACGGTGATCACTGTCTGGGTCTTCCCGGGGTCCTACAGCGGCTCTCCCTGGACGGGGTTCCCCACCCGGTCAACGTGCTCTTCCCGGCCAGCGGATCCGAGTACTTCGAACGGCTCCGTCACGCCTCGGTGTTCCACGACCGGATCGAGGTCCGCCCGTTGCCGGTCGAGGGCGACGGCCCGGCCCTCACCGACTCGACGGTAACGCTCAGTGCGGTCCGCCTCGACCACGACCCCGAGACGTTCGGCTGGAGGGTCGAAGAGCCGGACGGACGCCACCTGCTGCCCGACCGCCTGGAGGCAGCAGGGATCCGGGGCCCGGATGTCGGCCGGCTCCAGCGCACCGGCTGGATCGAGACTCCCGCCGGACGGTTCACCCTCGACCGGGTGTCGGTGAGGCGTCCGGGCCAACGGGTGGCTTTCGTCATGGACACCGGCGTGTGTGACGCCGCGGTGAAACTGGCCGAGGGCGCCGATCTTCTGGTCTGCGAGTCCACCTTCGCTGACGAGGAGGTGGCGCTCGCCCGCCAGTGGAGGCATCTGACCGCCTCCGACGCCGCCCGCACGGCTCGCGACGCCGGCGCCCGGCGGCTCGTCCTCACCCACTTCTCGCAGCGGTACCCGGACACCCGGAAGCTGGTGGACCAGGCCGCCGCGATCTTCCCCGATGTAGTGGCCGCCGCGGACCTCATGCGGGTCCCCGTTCCCCGGCGGGTCCGTCCGGGCACAGCCGGATGACCCCTGCGGGCATCGCCGGTTTGCTGCTGACCCCGGGAGCCGGGGCCGGGCGGGACCAGCCGGCGCTGGTGGCCGTCGACCAGGCGGTAACCGGACGCGGTGTGGACGTGGAGCGGATCGAATTCCCGGGACGGACGGCCGGTCGGCGGAGGCCGGACCCGCCGGAGGTCTGCATCGAATCGGTGCGGACGGCCACCTCGGAGCTGTCCAATCGGCTCGGCGTGCCGACCACCGCCGTGGCCGTGGGGGGTCGGTCGATGGGCGGCCGGATGTGCTCGATGGCGGTGTCCGAGGGCCTGGCGGTGGCAGCCCTGGTGCTCATCAGCTACCCGCTCCATCCGGCACAGGCTCCCGACCGCCTCCGGACCGGACATTTCCCCTCACTCGACGTTCCCTGTCTCTTCGTCAGCGGACGTCGGGACGCCTTGGGTTCCCCCGATGAATTGGAAGGCGAGACGGCCGCCATCCCCGGACCGGTCACCCTGGTCTTTTTGGACGGCGACCACTCTCTCCGGCGGCGCGACGCCGAGGTGGCCGGCATCGTGGCCGACTGGATCACCGAGCCCTTCTCCGTCCCCTCCGGCTCATGAGCCCAAGCACATCACCATGAGTGACAGAGGTGCGCGGTCAGGCCCTCTGGCTTCCGACCTCTTCGCGGACCACGTCCTGACTGCCATCTTCGTCGGGAGGGACAGCCCGCCATGGACCCACCTCACCCGAGCCGTGGTCGATAGCGCGCCGCGAGGGGAGAGTGGCCATGGCAACGGCCGCCGCCACCAACAGGACCACCGCCGCAACCAGAATGGCGAAGGAGTAGCCGTCGGTGAGCGCCGCAGCCGTGTGAGCGGCCGTAGCTGCCTTGGCACCGAGAACGTCACTGGTACGTCTAGCCGCCAAGGTGGCCAGGACGGCCAGCCCGATCGATGCTCCGACAGTACGCGACGTGTTGAGGAGCCCCGACGCCAGCCCGGCGTCGGCACGGGGCACCCCGGCGGTACCGGCCACGGTGACGGGCGTGACCGTCAGTCCCATGCCGAGGCCGATCAAGATGAACGGACACAGGAGATCGGTGGTGAAAGTGCTGTTCGGCGTGATCCGGGTGAGCCAGAACAGCCCGCTCGCCCCCCCAAGGGTTCCGACCAGGATGAGCAGCCGGGGACCCACCCGCGTCACCAGACGCGCCGTCACCTGCGCACCGACGGCGATCAGCACGGTCTGGGGCAGGAAGGCCAGACCGGCCTGCAGTGGGCTGAAGCCCAGCACCCGCTGCATGTAGAGCGTCTCGAAGTACCACGATCCGAACATGGCGCAGAACATGAGGAACATCACCGCATTACCGCCCGCCACCGATCGGGAGCGGAAGATGCGGAGTGGCACCAGCGGTGCGCGTGAGAACCGTTGCTGGATCGTGACGAAAGCGGCCAGAAGGACAACGGCCGCGGCCAGTGGGAGCAGCACCTGTGACGAACCCCAGGGGTATCGCTCGGTGCGCACGATGGCATAGACCAAGGCCACCAGTCCGCCGGTGACGGTGACCGCGCCGGCCACATCGAGGTGCCGGTGGAGCAAGTCAGCACGCGACTCGGGCAGGTAACGACGGGCCGCAACCAATGCCACCACTCCCACCGGCACGTTGACGAACAGGATCCAGCGCCAACTCAGGAAGTCGGTGAGAACGCCGCCCAGCAGTGCACCGGCCGACGCCCCGGCCGACGCCACGGCGCTCCACACCCCCAGGGCGCGGGCCCGGGCCGGACCCTCGGCGAAGGTGGCGGTCAGGATAGTGAGGGTTGCCGGCGCCAGGATGGCCGCACCCAGGCCTTGCAGGGTGCGGGCGGCGATCAGCCATGTCTCGTTCTGGGCCAGTCCTCCGCAGAGGCTGGCCACCGTGAAGACGCCCAGTCCGACCAGAAAGAGCCGGCGCCGACCGAACAGGTCGGCCGCCCGGCCGCCCAGCAGCAGGAAGCCGGCGAAGGTCAGGGTGTAGGCGTTGACCACCCACTGCAGTTCCGAGGCACTGAAACGGAGATCCCGCTGGATCGAGGGGAGTGCCACGTTCACGATCGAAATGTCGAGCACCACCATGAACTGGCCGATGCAGACGATGCCCAGCACCAGCCATTCGGGCACCGATCGCCCGGGGGAGATTTCGACGGTGCGTGACGGCCGAGCTGCTGGCGGAAGGGCTGGGGTGCTGGTCGTCATGCCTCACCTTCCTGGTCGCCGTCGGGGACCCGGCTGTCCGGTCACCGGGAAGCAACCGACAACCCGATAGCAGTAGCGAACGGACCCCGACCCGCCTTTATTCCCCTTACTCAGGGTAGGGAGATACCACGCCGGGTTCCGGCGGTAATCCGACGTCGAACTGATCGGCTCCGAGGCTTCGGTCAGGAGGCCACTCCTCAGAGAGCCACCCGAACTCAGAGCGACTGATAGACAGCGGCGATCAGCGCCCGATTCCTGGTGCTCTGCCAGCGGGGGATGACATCATTCATCACGTAGCCGAAGGCGACAGCGGACTCAGGGTCGGCGAATCCGAGAGCGCCACCAGTTCCGAAACGGCCGAAACTCTTCGGATTTGGTCCGAACGGCCTCCGAGCCGTGGTCGGTGTGAATCCGAGCCCGAAGGTGACATCCTCGCCCAGTACCGGACAGAAACCGGCCGATTGAGGTGCGGTGGCTTCGGCCAGCAGGTCCTTCGACAGCAGACCAGGCGGGGCCGTCAGTGCGGCATAGAGGAGTGCGATCCCACGAGCGGTACCGTGGCCGTTGGTCGATGGAATTTCCGCACTTCTCCACCTCCCCGTGTTGACCACCCCCACAGACGAATAGCCGGCGGGGTTGAAGTAGCTGACCATGGTCATGAGATCGTCACCGGTCAGTTCACCGAAGTCGATCTTGACATCCGTCGAGCCGTTCCACACGATGTCGGCACATCTCGGGTGCTGTTGTGGGGGAACACCGAACCACACATCGGCATCGAGTGGGCCGGCCAGAGATCGGAGGAGATCGCCACACGTCTCCCCACTGACCCGGCGGACGATCTCGCCGATCACGTGGCCGTAAGTGTTGGTGTGATAGGTGTGGCGGGTCCCAGGCTCCCACCAAGGATCAGAGGCAGCCAGGGCTCGAGCCATCCGCTCCCACCGCCACAGGTCGGAATTGGTCATCGGTCGGCGAATGGCCGGGACTCCGGCTCGGTGGCATAGGGCCTGGCGTAGCGTGACGGTGTCCTTGCCACCCTCGCCGAACTCCGGCCACACCGAGGCCACCGGTTCGTCCAGGCCGAGCAACCCCCGATCGACAGGCGGAGGACCAGCAGGGCGACAATGGCTTTACCGACCGAATAGAAATTGACGAGAGTTTCGGGCCTCCAGGCCCTGGTTCGTTGGCCATCGGCCCAACCACCGACCAGGTCGACGGTGGTGCGGCCATCAACGATGACGCACACTCCTGCACCGACTTCTCCTCGATGGGAGAAGTTGCGCACGAACTCGTCGCCCACGCTTCGAAAGCGCGCATCACAGGTCCCGCTGATCGGCACGTCCACGGCTCGAGTCTCTCAGCTCACGGGCACTCGACCGAGCAGAGCCTCGTGGTCGATCATGCTCCCCGGTGCTGGCGGACGATCAGTGGCCAAACCCGGCGAAGACGGGCGACGCATCCAGGTAGCCGAGCTCCAGCAGTTCGATGTGGGGGGCACGTTCCTCGAAGGCCGTGCGAATGGGGGCAACGTCGACGGCGGCGGCAAAGCCCGGGAGCCAGTTGTCGTGGTGACCGAGCACAACTCGCCTGGCTTGGAGGACCAGAGCCTCGTCGGCCACGAAATCAGCCAGAGAAGCTTGCACCGGCTCGCCATCCACCGTGGCCCGGCCGGCGGCGGCCAGGATGGCGACATCGGGTCGAAGAGTCCGCAGAATGGCGCCCCAGTGCCCGGAAGTGTCTTGGAACAGTAGGGACCCTTCCGGCGTCTCGAACAGATAGATGAGGGTTCCCCCGTCCCCTCTGTCGCTGTGGCCGGACGCGCCGCCTATCAGGTGCTCGATGGCTGACCGGTCGAGGCTACCGGCCAGTTGAGCTCCGAGCGCCTTCATCCTGATCTCCCGTTCGTGCCACGTCACCCCGAGGTCACCGATACAGGCTTGGCCAGCCCCGGCGGCATGGCTGCCCGTCCACAGGCTGGAATGGAGGCTCGGAAACACCGAGACGATCACCCCTCCGCCCAGTGCGATGCGCTCACCACCTGATGCACAGATCATTCTCTTCAAAGGGACGCCCGCTTGTTCGAGGAGGCGCACCGACTCATAGCTTCCGATCAGTTGAGCGTCGGTGTTGGCCATGATCCGTTCGGCCCCCCACAGGTGGTCGAAGTGTGAATGCCCGACGACGATCCAGTCGCACTCGTCAATGTCGTCAGCGGACGCTCCGGTACCGTCGGCCCCCGGGGCACGATCGATATAGGCGTCGAGGAATACCGTGATGCCCATGGTGCTGAGCCGAAACGTCGAACACCCGTACCAGTCGAGTGTGGTCGTCAATCCCCTCCCTCCGGGGTCTGGCCACTCGACGTCATCGTCCAGGGCACGTCACACGCCACGAAGCTCATATCTCCATCTCCTGACCTCCGTGTACCGGTCGACCCACTTAGCCGGCCACCACTACCGGGTCTCGACGAAGTCGATGAGCTGGGGTACGAGCAACGGCCAGTGTTCGAAAAGGTGACCGCTACCGTTGCGTGCCGCCGCACCCCGCTCGTTCCATTCGTCATCGCCCCAGGGAGGTTCGACCAGGTGAGCCCCGGGAATAAGAGCGGCCACCCGCTCCGAGGTGGCCCGGGTGTGGTGGGCATCGGTGGTGCCACTCCGAAACACGAGGGTGGGGATCTCCAAGTCGGCGCACACCGCGTCGGGCAGGCCGGGGACGGTGGTGTCCCCGACCGGGCAGTAGGCCATCATCCACCCTTCGAGCGTTCGGATGAACTCCCGGGGATCCAGGTCGAGGAAGCGTTGTCGGTTGCCCGGGTTGCGCTCGATGACTTCGCTCCACTCGGGCAGGGAGGCGACCGCCTTCATGCCTCCGCTCCAGGCTGCCCGGATCGACTCCCCGCAGTAGTGGACGGCCAGAAGCATGAGTCCGTAGACGCCACCCGAAATCCATAACAAGACCAGCTTCGATGCACTGTCGGGATGGCGCGAAGCGGCCAGCAACGAGACCCGGGCCCCGCCCGAGCCGCCGACGATGACCGCCGGGGTCAGATCGAGCCGGCGCAGCAGACCGGCCAGCACGTCGGCCTGCATCTGTGACTCTGAATCCCCGCAGAAGCAGACATCGGAAGCCCCGGTGTTGGGCCGGTCCCAAATCAACACCTGGTAACCGTGACCGGCCAGATCGAGAGCCAGCTGGCGGATGCCGGGGACGTCCTTGCTGAACCGGCCGCCCGGGGTCAACACCAACGGCGGTCCCTCTCCGATCAACTCGTAGGCGATGGTCAGGCCGTCGATGGTGCAGCTGGCCATGGCACGTCCTTCCCCGATCAGTTAACAAAATGGCAGACTATCGATCGTCTCGCCGATCCGCCGCCGGACGGATAGGCCTGTTCGCCCTGCCGGAGCCGGTTGCCGAGCCAGGAGGCAACCACTACCCTCCGTTCTGGTCTCCCGATCGCCATCGTCGAGATCGGCACAGAGAGGAGCGAGCAATGACTCTCCCGCTCGATCAAGTCAGGGTCGTCGACGCCGATACCCACTTCACCGAACCCCACGACCTGTGGACCAGTCGGGCACCGGCCTCGCTGAAGGACCGGGTGCCCCACGTCACCGACGTCGACGGCAGCGCCTCGTGGGTGATCGAGGGCGAACTCATCGGTCGGGCCGGGGCCGGTGGCGTCATCGACCGAGACGGCGTGAAGGGCCGGTCTTTCGAAGGCCTCTACGAGTGGGGGATCGAGGACGCCCATCCCGGCGCCTACGACCCGGTGGCCAGGGTGGCGCTCCTGGACGAAGTCGGGATCTACGCCCAGATCATCTTCCCCGGGGTGGTAGGGCTCGGCGGGCAGAGACTGGCCGACGTGGTCAAGGACGTCGACGTGCGAACGCGGTGCACCGAGATCTTCAACGACTTCAACGCCGAGCTCCAGGCCGGATCGGACAACCGGCTCCTCCCCATGGCCATACTTCCGGCCTGGGACATCGAGGCCAGCGTGCGTGAGGCGCGCCGGGCCAAGGACCTCGGACTACGCGGCATCAACCTGACCTCCGACACGCAGGACCTCGGGGCTCCGGATCTGGCCAGTCCGGAGTGGGACCCGCTGTGGGAGGTGTGTAGCGAGCTCGAGCTCCCGGTGCACTTCCACATCGGTGCCAGCCTCACCACCATGAACTATTTCGGCACCTACCCGTGGGACTCCCACGACGACGACACCAAACTGGCCATCGGGGGGACCCTCCTGTTCATCGGAAACGCCCGGGTCGTGGTCAACATCATTTGTTCCGGCATGCTCGAGCGCTTCCCCGAGCTCAAGATCGTCTCGGTGGAGAGCGGTTCGGGGTGGATACCGTTCATCTTGGAAGCCCTCGACTACGAGATGGCCGAGAACGCACCGATGGCCCGGGCCCGGATGTCCCTGACGCCGACCGAGTACTTCCAGCGGCAAATCTACGCCACCACATGGTTCGAGCAGACCAACCTGCCGGCCATGGTGGCAGCCGTGGGGGAGGACAACATCATGTTCGAGACGGACTATCCCCATCCGACGTGCCTCTACCCGGACCCGTTGAAGACAGCCGAGGAGAACATGCGGGAGTTGAGCACCACGGCCCAGCGAAAGATCCTGGGCGAGAATGCTGCACTCCTCTATCACCTGTAGGCCCGCGGGCAGATGAAATTGCCGGGCGGATAGCGGCAGCTTTCGCCGACCACCGGCCCATCAGGGGCCGAGTCCGCTCCACACCAGGGCCGACACTCCATCGACGGTGGCGATGCCGTACTGCTCCGACACGTTCCCGTTGGTGAGCACGGCGATCAGGTAATCACGGCCGGCGCCGCTGACCCAGCCTTCGGTGTTGATCTGCCACCCGTCGATGACGGCGAATCCGTTCTTGAGGGCCACGGTGGCTCCGGGCGGCACCCCACCGGTCGCCCCCCAGTCCTGGGAGGGGGTGATGTTCTCCATGAGGTCGAGGACGTAGGCCCGGGACGCATCGGTGAGCAGCGCGTTGGGCTCCACCAGGGTCCGGACCATGGCCAGTCGGTCGAGCGCCGTGGTGGTCGTGGTTCCCCAGACGCCATCGGTGGCCGGCTGGGTGGAGGTCATGCCCGCCGCCCTCTCGAAGGCGCCCACGGCTCCGGGGCCGAGGAGGGTCCACAGGTTGTCGGCCGCGCTGTCCAGGCTGTCCTCGATCATGGGGACGGCCAGGCTCTGCTCGGCGGGCGTGAGCGGGCGCCCGGCGGCCTGGGCCTGCGCCAGCAGCGTGGCCAGGATGTCGACCTTCACCGTGCTGGCCGTGTTCTCGACCACCCCGGGCCGGAACTGGTAGATCTGACCGGTGGTGAGGTCCTCCACGGCCACGGTCACGTTGTCAGCCCGAGTGGCGGCATAGGCGGCGATGGCCGAGATCATCTGCGTGCCCCGATCGTTGCCGTAGGCGATCCAGTATCCGCCGGCCCGACCGGCGATACCGACGGCCGGAGCTGGCTTCGGCCTGCCCCCGTCGGATCCCTCGAACGGGGCGTCCCCGAAGGCGAAGATGCCCCCGTCCGACCCCACCAGCCAGTAGCCGTGCCCACCGGGGGGCGCGGCCACGCCGACCACCGGCGCGTTGAGGGTGGCGCCGCCCATCGAACCCTCGAACGGGGCGTCCCCGAAGGCAAACACGCCACCGTCCGATGCGGCCAGCCAGTAACCGTGGCCATCGGGGGTGGTGGCCATCCCCACCACCGGCGCGTCGAGACGGATGCCGCCGGTGGACCCCTTGAATGCTGCGTCACCGAAGGCAAAGACCCCGCCGTCTGCTGCCACCAGCCAATAGCCGTGGCCATCGGGGGTGGCGGCCATCCCCACCACCGCTGCGTTGAGGCGGATGCCGCCGGTGGACCCCTTGAATACTGCGCCACCGAAGGCGAAGACCCCGCCGTCTGCCGCCACCAGCCAATAGCCGTGGCCATCGGGGGTGGCGGCCATCCCCACCACCGGCGCGTTGAGGTGGATGCCGCCGGTGGATCCCTCGAAGGCAGCGTCACCGAAAGCGAAGACCCCGCCGTCTGCCGCCACCACCCAGTACCCGAGTCCGTCCGGGGTGGAAGCCGTCCCCACCACGGGAGCGGCCAGACCGTGCAGAGAGGTCCCCGCCACAGCGGTGGCCGAGCCGAATGCGGTCACAGAATCAGGGTCGGGGGTTCCTGACTCGACATGGGCGGACAGTGCCGAGGCCGACGAGGCCGGTACATGGCTGTTGATCAGCGCGCCCCACACGAGCACCACGATGAGCGGGCCCAGAGCCAGCGCCACCGCCTGACCTCGACGCCGCGGTCGGCACACGGACTTCACACCCCAAAACCTACTGTGAGGGAGTGGTCTCGAAGGCGAAGCCTTGCCTCACTGAGCGAACAAACGTTGGGCCATGGCTCGTGCTCCGGGAGTTGGGCTCGGGCCTATAGTTGGATCCAGAGGGCTGCGCCGTGCGGGTCGATGGGTTCGGTACGAGGGGATGTTCATGCGAAGATTGATTCGGTTGGCGGTCGCCATCGCCGTCATAGGGGCGGGCATCGATCTGTCTATAGGAGCGATGACGCCCGGGGCTCCAGCACAAGCATCGACGACGGCTACCTCGCACCCCGGACTCGTTTATACAGACCGGGTCATCGGACCAGCCAATGCCTCTGCTGGTTCGCCGAGGAGGGTGATGGCAAAGAAGACGGCCGCTCCCACCATCACCAAGAGCCCGTTGAGCGTGACCGTGGCGCCGGGTCACAAGGTCGTGTTGAAGGCCGCCGCCTCAGGCAAGCCGACCCCGACCGTTGGCTGGGAGGTCTCCACCAACGGCGGCACCACCTTCACCCCGGTCAGTGGGGCCACGGCCAGGCGCTATTCGTTCACGGCCGCGCCCGGCGACAACGCTGACCGGTACGAGGCCGTCTTCACCAACTCGGTGGGCACGGCCACCACCACGGCGGCCATCGTCACGGTCACCGCTCCTCCCACCGTCACCACCAGCCCGTCGAGTGTGACCGTGGCCTCCGGCCAAACGGCCACCTTCACGGCGACGGCCACCGGCTCCCCCACCCCGACTGTCCTGTGGCAGTTCTCCACCGACGGGGGTACCACCTTCGCCCCGGTCGGCGGGGCCACGGCAACCACCTATTCGCTCGACACCACCACCGGCGAGAACGGTTACGAGTACGAAGCGGTCTTCACCAACTCGGTGGGCACGGCCACCACGGCGGCGGCCACCCTCACGGTCACCGTTCCGACCACGACCCCCACCGTCACCACCAGCCCGTCGAGTGTGACCGTGGCCTCCGGCCAAACGGCCACCTTCACGGCGACGGCCACCGGCTCTCCGACCCCGACTGTCCAGTGGCAGTTCTCCACCGATGGGGGTGCCACCTTCGCCCCGGTGGGCGGGGCCACCGCAACCACCTATTCCTTCACCACCACCACCGGCGAGAATGGTTACGAGTACGAAGCGGTCTTCACCAACTCGGTGGGCACGGCCACCACGGCGGCGGCCACTCTCACGGTCACCGTTCCGACCACGACCCCCACCGTCACCACCAGCCCGTCGAGTGTGACCGTGGCCTCCGGGGACACAGCTACCTTCACGGCGACGGCCACCGGCTCTCCGACCCCGACTGTCCAGTGGCAGTTCTCCACCGATGGGGGTGCCACCTTCGCCGCGGTGGGCGGGGCCACCGCCACCACCTATGCCTTCACCACCACCACCGGCGAGAATGGTTACGAGTACGAAGCGGTCTTCACCAACTCGGTGGGCACGGCCACCACCGCGGCGGCCACCCTCACCGTCACCACTCCCCCTACTGTCACCAACGACCCCTCCAGTGTCACCGTCGCTTCCGGCAAGACGGCCACTTTCACGGCGGCGGCCACCGGGTCCCCGTCCCCGACCGTGCAGTGGCAGATCTCGACCAACGCCGGCACCACGTTCACCCCGGTGGCCGGGGCCACCGCCACCACCTATGCGTTCACGGCCACAGCCGGTGAGAACGGTGACCAGTACGAAGCGGTCTTCACCAACTCGGTGGGCACGGCCACCACGGCGGCGGCCACCCTCACCGTCACCACTCCCCCTACTGTCACCACCGACCCCTCGAGTGTGACCGTGGCCTCCGGCGGCACGGCCACTTTCACGGCGGCGGCCACCGGGTCCCCGTCCCCGACCGTGCAGTGGCAGATCTCGACCAACGCCGGCACCACGTTCACCCCGGTGGCCGGGGCCACCGCCACCACCTATGCGTTCACGGCCACAGCCGGTGAGAACGGTGACCAGTACGAGGCGGTCTTCACCAACTCGGTGGGCGCGGCCACCACCACGGCGGCCACCCTCACCGTCACCAACGCTCCCAGCCTGGGAGCCTCGACAAACTGGTCCGGATACGCGGCAACCGGTTCGACCTTCGACGACGTGGACGGCAGTTGGGCGGTCCCCACCGTCACGTGCACCGGTAATCAGTCGGCCTACTCGGCACAGTGGATCGGCATCGACGGCGACGTGAGCTCGACGGTCGAGCAGGATGGGACCGAGGCGGACTGCCTCAGCGGAGCGGCCAGCTACGACGCCTGGTACGAGCTGTACGGAGACAACAGCCAAAACGGCGGGTCGGAAATCGAGCTCAGCACGACCACCTACCCGGTGTCGCCGGGCGATGCAATGACCGCTTCGGTGAGCGAGACGAGCAGCGTATGGACATTCGCCCTCACCGACACGTCGACCAAGCACAAGAACTGGACGTTCACCAGTGCCGGCATCAGCTTTTCGGCTGCACAGTCCTCGGCAGAGTGGATCGTCGAACGACCGGAGATCTGCAGCAGATCCTGCTCGCTCTCGTCGCTGGCCGACTTCGGCACGACCAGTTTGAATGATGCGGTGACAACGACACCACAACTGACCGACGCACCCATCGACTCGTTCTCGAGTGTGGAGATCGAGATGGTCAACTCGGCGGATACCTACGTCCTCGCCCTACCCGGTGCCCTGGGTAGCGGAGGAGACAGCTTCACAGATACCTGGGAAGCAGCGAGCTGACCGGCCCTGCAGGAACCTCCCGGCCACCGCCACGGTCGGAGGCGCCGAACCATAGGGGATGAAAAGGGGACCGGCGGCGGTCAGGCCCGCCCCTGCCCGCTGCTGGACGATCCGGGGGCGGGCAGCTCGACCACGTGGCGGAAGCGGGCAATGATCTCGGGATCGTCGGAGGCGACCACCACGATGCGGGGAACCGCTGTGGCCGCCATGAGCAGGTCGGCTACCCCGGCCCGATTGTGGGCGTCGAGCTCGGCGGTGGGCTCGTCGGCAATGAGCACCTGGGGATCACCGGCCACCGCCCGGGCCACCCCCACCCGCTGACGTTCCCCGCCCGACAACTCGTCGACCGGCCGACCCGCTTCGGCAACCAGACCTACCGACTCCAGGGCCGCCGCCGTGCGGCGGGCGATGTCGTGGCGGGCGAGCCCCCGCGACTGGAGGGGGAGAGCGACGTTCTCCGCCGCCGTCAGGCCGGCTATGAGCCCGTGGGTCTGCAGCACCAGCCCGACGGTGGCCGTCGCGCCGTCGAAGGGGAGCCCGTCGAGGAGCACCCGTCCCTCTGTTGGCTTCAGCACACCGGCCAGGATGAGGCACAGGGCGGTCTTGCCGGCACCCGAGGGCCCGGTCACGGCGAGCGGCTCCCCGACTGGGATCACCAGGTCGAGCGGCCCGAAGATCCGGTGCCCGTGCGGTGCCAGCATGACCCCGTCGAGCTGCAGCCCGACGGGGGTCGACCGGCGACCGTTACCGCTCACGGTCGGTCCCCGACGATGCGCAGCTCGACCCCGCCGGGTCCGCGCACCACCCGTACCCGCGTCGTCGGGGGGAGGACGGCCAAGATGTCCGGAGGGAGCTGGATCGAACCCGAACTGTCGACCACCGCGTACTCCTCGCCATGACGCCCCTCCGATCCCACCCGTCCGTCCCGGATGGTCACCGTACGGGGGAACGAGGTGGTGACCGAAAGGTCGTGGGTGACCAGCACGATGGTGGTCCCCAATTGGGCGTTGATACGTCGGAGCAGGCCCACGATATGGGCCCCGGCCTCCACGCCCAGCTGGCTGGTGGGCTCGTCAGCCAGCAGCAGACCGGGCCCCGACGCCACCGCCGCGGCCAGGGCGACCAGTTGCTGCTGACCCCGGGGGAGGTCAGCCATCCGCTTTTCGGCCAGGGGCGCCAGTCCGAGCAGTTCGAGGAGCTCGGGTGGCTCCGAAATCGGTCGGTGTTTGCGGGCCCGGGCGCCGTGCTGGGCGAACCAGATGTTCTGCAGGGCGGTGGCGTGCAGGAGGAGGTTGGGGTCGGTGCCCTGCACCAGATACCCGATGTCGGTGGCCCGCAGTGCCCGCCGCGCCGCGGCCGACAGGGCGCTCACCTCGTGCCCACCCACCCGTACCACCCCGGCGGAGGGTCGCATGAGGCCGGCGATCAGTCGCATCACCGTCGATTTGCCCATTCCCGACGGACCCAGCAGCGCCACCATCTCACCGGCGGCGACGTCGAGATCGACCCCGCGCAGGGCCACGATATCGACGGTCCGTTGCCGGTAGAGGTGGACCACCCCCTCCAGCCGGACGTCCAGACCCCCGATGCTCACCGGGGCCGCGGCTTTCCTCGCGGTGGTCATGACCGGCCCGCCCGCAGCCTGTCCACTCCCGCCGACCGCACCACCGACCGGGCTCCGGTGACCACAGTGATGCCCAGGGCGGCGATGAGGAGGACCAGGGTGGCCACCAGGGGCCCGGCAGGGAGACCGAGCTC
Source organism: uncultured Acidimicrobiaceae bacterium (assembly GCA_963727955.1). Lineage (GTDB taxonomy): Bacteria > Actinomycetota > Acidimicrobiia > Acidimicrobiales > RAAP-2 > Bog-756. Next base: position 138,099 of record CAVSII010000005.1, on the reverse strand, counting down.
GAGGGGTGGGCCGGGCCCCAGGGCCACGAACTCGGGGAGCGACGGGAGGGCCAGGGCGGTGGCGGTGAGGCCGGCCACCGCCCCCAGGACGACGCCGACCCCCACGGTCAGGGCCTGTTCGATCTCGATGGACTGCCGGCGCGCCACGCCGGACACGCCCACCGCCCCCAGCGCGGCCAGCTCCGGTCCCCGGCGACGTGCGCTCACGGCCAGGGTGAAGGCGGTGACCCCGACAGCCAGAGCGGCGGCAGCCATGGCGGCCAGCAGGAAGAGGGTGTAGGCCAGCCCGGTGCCTGTCTTCCCGAGAGCACTCCCCGCCCCGGTGGTGGCGTCCACACCCACCACGGTGATGCCCTGGTCAGCCAACCGGCGAGAGAAGGAGGCAGGGGAACCGGGCCCCAACCACACCTCGTAGGTGGCGTCGGTCACCGGGCCGGACAGGAGCCGGTAGGCGGTGCCCAGATCAATGAGGGTGGCCGCTGCGCCCACCCTGGGCAGGGCCGCCACCTGGCCCACCGACCGGCCGTTGAGGGTGGCGCCGTCCAGGCCCACCACCGACAGCCCGCCGCTCACCCCGGCTGCCGGGGCAGTGGCCGGGGTCACCACTGCGGGCACTGCGACCGGCGTGTCGGCTGGGGCGATGGTGATCGGCTGGTAGGGGGAGAGGGTGACGTCGGCCCGGAGGCCCGCGTCGGTAGAGGTGAGGGTGGCGCCACCCTGGGGCGTCGTCCACCGCCTGGCGTCGGTGAGGCCGGCGTCGACCACTTTCGTACCGCCGGCTGCATTCAGCGTGGCCATCGAGGAGAGGACCAGCTGGACCGTTCCGGACGGCACCCCGTCGGTGGGCGGAGCGGCCCACGACAGGGCCAGGTCGACCAGCCGGCACCCCGACGGGCACAGCCCGGCCAGCGATCCGGTGTAGGTGTGCGGACCGGGGAGGAGTGGACCCAGAGATACCTGCTCGGGGGTCTGGTAACCGTCGTCGAACAGATCGGCCGACAGGTGGGGGGCGGGCTGGGCTCCGACCTCGGCGTCGGCCGTCACTGCCAGCCGGCTGCCGGCCACGGTGACTGGCGGGGCCAGATGGGGTGGCACCAGAGCGGCGGCCGCCTGGGACGCGGTCCGGTCGCCGAGGTCGGACGGCCACGAGGCGACAGCGGCCAGCCGGCTGGCGTCCACCGCCAAAGTGGTCCCGTCGCTGGCGTGCTCGACCACCACGGCCATGGCCGAGTTCCCTCCGTCGTCGGCCTGCCGGACGGCGGGCAGGAAGTCGACCCCGGGGCGGACGGACACCGTCAGAACGGCAGGAGCCCCGACATCGAACCGGTTGCGCACCGTACGGTTCCTTGCCGCCACCGCCCAGCCGCTGATCCCGAAGGTGATCAGCGCCACCGCCACCACGACGAGGATGACCTGGGAGCTGAAGTCCGGGCGGCGGGCCACCCGTCGGGTGGCCAGGGTGGTGGCGACGAAGCGCGAATTCTCGGTCACGGGGAGAGTCGGGCCGAGGGCGGCGGGAAGTAGCCGGGCCCCGAGCACCCCGACGCCGAGTGCCAGGAGGCCGGGGGCGAAGGCGGCCAGAGGGTTGACCGACGAGCCGCCCGTGCCTGAAACGCCCACCACAGCCAGTTCGATGAAGGCGGCCAGGGCGACGGCGATGATGGTCACGTCGACCACCACCCGTCCGATCGACGACCGCTCCCCCGCACTGCGGGCCTCGATACCCTGACCCGACTCCGCTGCCGACACCAGACGCCGAGCCCCGAAGACCATGGCCACCCCGGCCACAGCTGCCGTGGCCAGGGCGGAGACCACTGCCCCCAGGGTCATCGACACGGCGATGCCCGGGAGGAAGAAACGGGGCGCCCCCAGCCAGAGGACCACCCAGGCGGCAACCAGTCCCAGCGGCACGGCAGCCACGACCACGGCCATCGGCTCGGTCATGGCCACGGCCAGCATGCTGCGGGGTCGGTAGCCCCTCAGCTCTGCCAGCTGCACATCGGGCTCCCGCTCCGCGGCTGTGCGGCTCGATGCGAAATAGAGGGTGAAGAGGGCCAGCAGGACCAGCTGGACCTCGATCATCCACACCACTGTCGTGGTGGCGTGCTGGGCGGACGCCACATGGTCGAGCACGTCGTCGACCTGGCTGCTCACCGTCACGCCCCGATGTTCACGTGAAGCGTACCCGAACCGGGCCAGCGCCGTCTCGAATTCCCCCACATCACCAGCGGACAACGACCCCGGAAGGTAAGGAACCTGCACCATTGTGGCGATGGTCGACGAGCGGTCAGCCCGAGCCAGGGTGGCGGCGGTCGAGAACAGGTCGTCGAGCATGGGCATCTGGGGAGGGCCCGAGCCGTACGGAAAGTAGTTGTCGCCCCACCAGTAGGGAGCGGCCGCGCTTCCGGCGGTGAACAGGCCGACCACTTTCAGCGGCACCCCGGGCCCGGTCCGGTTGAAGGAGACGGACAACTGCTGGCCGAGGGCCACACCCAGTTCGTGGGCGCTCCTGGTGCTGATCATCACCGTGGCCACGCCCACCGGGCACCCACCGGCCACGATGACCAGGTGATGGCACACCCCGGTGCGGGCCACCAGGACGGCGCTGTAGGGCTGACCGTTGACACTGGTGGCGAACCCCGCCGACGCGGTGGTGAGGCCGGGGCCGAACCACGCCCCACCGTCTGGGGCCCGGGGGACGTGGGCAGCGGTGGCGGCCAACGCGCCGGGGCTGGCGGTGGTACCGGAAGGCTGCAGGGTCAAGCCGATATTGGCGGCCGGTGCCGCGTCGAGGCTGCCGTTGAGGATCGACTGGTCGGCGCTGTGGAGGTAGAGCGGGCCGAACGCACTGAGGGCCAGGGCCACCACGGCCACAGCCAACATCGACAGCGTCGACCACACCCGCCAACGCGCCCCGGCGACCAGCAGCCCCCACCGCATGCCCCGAACCGGGCGGCCCGATCGGTCATCCCCCTGTGGGCGGTACCCCGCGCCCCGAATGGCGGTCATCCTGGATCGGTGGTCGGAAATCACCTGAACAGTATGGAGACCCGGACCGTCCGAGGTACTCGATAGCGGAATCGGCAGACCGATGTTCTCTCAAGTAGTGGGCGCAGAGGGAGCCGCCAGCCCCCGATGATCCGGAGGGCGGACCCGATGCCGCTACGGCGCCTTGCCGGCCACCACGGCGTACCCGCCCTGCGTGGGGAGATCGGCATCGAGGTCGCCGGAGCCGAGGGGGAAGTGAACGGTGGCCTCCGAGAACCCCGCCAGCCCGCACCAGTCCACCAGGGCTTCGGGGAAGATGGGATGGGCCTGGGTCAGGTCCATCCAGAACGCTTTGAGGGCACGCGGGGAGTCGGGCTTGACCGTCTCGGCCACCGAGAGGCCGCCGGGGGCCAGCTTGCCATGCGACAACCGGATCGGGGGGATCAGCCCGCTCCGTTGGCCATTCGAGTCGTTCGGCGAACGAACGCAGTCAGGCTGCCGGCTTCTTTTTGGCCTTGCCCCCTTTGAACAGGTCGCGCCAGTCCTTCTCCGATACTTCCACGTCGTATTTCTTGGCCGCCGTCCGAATGCGCTTCCAGGCCTTGTCCCGTTCCGCGTCGGTCACGCCCTCGACCTGGTCGAACCGGGCGATGGCGTTCCGGACGTGCTTGGCGTCGTTCAACGGCTCTTTTCGTTCATCGGGAAAGGCGAACGATTCCTTCGGCATCCGGTCCTTCTGAGCGGTGCTCAGGCCCTCACCCTCTGCCTTCTTCACCCGTTTCCCGTGGTCCCGGTGGCTCTGGGCCTTTTGGGCCTTCTTGATGTTCTGGCGAGCTGCCTGCTTCTGCTTCGTGGTGGACACCGCTGGCCTCCTTGGGGTTCTGACGCAGATCGGGGCGTTGATGGTTGTGATGCCCACTTGGCGCTCGGGCAAAACCCCGCTGGTCGGGCCGTCGGACCTCCCCGATGGGTGTGCAGTCCGGCTGGGCGGAGGAGGCGGCCCTGGCGCTGGCCGACCTGCAGTGGCGGTCAACAGTCCGGGCGGTCGACGGTTGCACGGCGATCAATGGGGTAGGAAAGCGGTGTGCCAAAGCAAGTAGCTGTGTCGGGGCCGGAGAGATGCAGGAGGGGCAAGTCCATGGCGATCACGGCCCGGCAACGCTGCCACTACTCGACGATGACGGAGCAGGAATCAGCCCGCATAGAGGCGATCCGGGCATTGGTCACTCTGTCCCGTTTCGCCGATGAGAGCGATGGCGCTATCCGTGCCCTGAGGCTGTTGGACGCCAGTCCCGCGGAGATCGAGAGTGGAGCGAGAGCGCTGCCGGTGGATTGGCAGTCACGGGTCGCCGATTCGCTCTGCCGGACCTGATCCGATCGAGCCGCCTCTCGTCCGAGAGGGGAAGCTCGGGATGGGGTTCGATTCCTGGGGGCATAGCCTCGGAATGGTCGGCATGCAAAAATTCCCGGCCGGATCTGAACCGGCTCGCCCTACCCGTCGGCCAGGTCAGCTTGGCGCTGACCGCTCATGACGGGGGGTAATATTCGACTACGTAAGGGCAGGACTCCGGCTTAGCAGAGTGATTCTGCCTCTCCGTCGGATCGGGGTCTGGAGGTGCCGCCTCCAGTAGCTCCACTCGAGATCAGGGAGACCCGATGAGCACGACCGAGAGCCAACAGCCGGCGGCCTCTGACGGCCGGCTCTCCCCCGAGGTGCGGCGGGCCAGCGTGGTGGTGGTGATGGGCACCATCATGGCCATTCTCGACACGACCATCGTGGCCGTCGCCCTGGCCACGCTGGCCCGCGACTTCCATACCAGTATCGACACCATCCAGTGGGTCACCACCGGTTATTTGTTGGCGCTGGCCGTGGTCATCCCTCTGAGCGGATGGGCCGTACACCGCTTTGGGGCAAAACCCGTCTACATCATTTCGCTGTTGTTGTTCATCACGGGCTCCGCGCTGTGTGGTGTGGCGTGGTCGGCCAACGCCCTCATCGCATTCCGCATTCTGCAGGGTCTGGGCGGCGGGATGATCATGCCCGTCGGACAAACCATCCTGGCCCGCACGGCCGGCCCGGACAAGATGAACAAGGTCATGGCAGTGATCGGCGTTCCGACGTTGCTCGGACCGATCCTTGGGCCGGTCATCGGGGGGATCATCGTCTCCAACTTCTCGTGGCGCTGGATTTTCTTCGTCAACGTCCCCATCGGCATCGTGGCCCTTCTCCTCTCCTTCCGCTTCCTGCCCACCACTCCGAGCGACCGCTCCCACCGGCTCGACACTGCAGGTTTTTGCCTGCTGGCCCCCGGCCTGGCCCTGCTGGTCTACGGCCTGTCGGAAGTGGGTACCAACGGCGGATTCTCCGCTCGCAGCGTGCAGATCAGCCTGCTGCTGTCGGTCGTCCTGATCCTCGGATTCATCCTCCGCTCACTGCGGGCCCCCGAACCCCTGGTCGACCTTCGACTCTTCAAACGCTTCAACTTCTCTGTGGCCACCGTCTGTATCTTCCTGGTCGGGGCCACCCTCTACGGCACCATGTTCCTCCTGCCCCTCTACTACCAGATCGTGCGGGGCGAGTCGCCCTGGATGGCCGGGCTGCTCATGGCGCCCCAGGGCATCGGGGCAGCCCTGGTCATGAGAACTTCGGCCAAGCTGGCCGACCGCTACGGTCCCCGGCGGACGGTTCCCATAGGCATGGCCCTGTTGGCGGTGGGAACACTGGCCTACACCCAGGTATCGGGGTCCACCAGCTATGCCTTCTTGGCCTGCGCCCTGTTCGTGCGCGGCATCGGTCTGGGCTTCGGCATGATGCCGGTCTTCGCCGCCGCCTACCGGGGCCTCTCCTTCGAGGAGGTACCCCGGGCCAGCACCGCCACCAACATCATTCGCCAGGTAGGTGGTTCGCTCGGTGTGGCGGTGTTCGCAGTGGTGTTACAGAACGCCATCGTCCACCAGTTCCCCCGGAACACCCCGAGCCTGGGCACGGTGCAGAGCCAGTTACCGCTGGCGGTGGCCAACCGGTTGGCCGACGCCTTTGCCACCTCGTTCTGGTGGTCCTTCGGCGTATGTGCCTTCGCCGTCCTGCCCGCCATCTTCCTCCCCGGACCGGTCCAATCGGGCCCGGGGGTATGGGAGGAGCTCGAGGAGGCCGAGGCCACCAACCTCGAGGAAGTGGCGGAGATCATCCCCGAGTAGACCCGAGTAGACGAGTAGAAGGGCATCGGCCGCCGGCAGCGGCGGGCGTCACGAGATTCGCCTCACCGTTCCGGACTCTTGGGTGGGCATAACCTGAACAGGAGCGAGAGGGTACGGCGGCTGGTTGTCCGCCACTTCATAGATGTCCTCGCTGGTGCACCCGAGGTCCATCGCTTCAGCCATCGTGTTCCGGGAGGTGGAGGGAAGGGCTGGGGGTGTGCCGTCGGCCGACCCCATGCGCAAAGTCTCGGTCAGGTTTCCCACCGTCTTCCGACGCCAGGCAGAGATACTCGAAGCGCCTATTCCGAACCGCTCCTCCAGAAACCGGACCTGTGACGTGTGGTCGAGCACATCGGACGTCACGTACCCGCCCCGGCTGAACGGCGATACCACCAGCATCGGTACGCGGAAGCCGAGTCCGAGCGGCCCGGCAACCCCCTGAGCGGTGGCCGGAAGCGGGTCAACGGTGACGTACTCACCCGGGGTTCCTGGCGCGGCCACCGGCGGAGGTACGTGATCGAAGAACCCGTCGTTCTCGTCGTACATGATGAAAAGAACTGTCTTCGACCACGTCTCGGTGTTGGAGATCAGCGTCTGGAGGACCTGGTCGATGAACCAGGCTCCAAGGCTGGGAGGAGACGGCGGATGTTCGTCGTACCCGAGAGGTGGGATGATCCACGACACACTAGGCAACGTCCCCGATCGAACGTCTTGAACGAAGTCGTTGGGGAAAGTCGGGACGAACGCCTTTTGGTAGAGAGCAGAGGACGGATTGGAGTACTGCGAGAAGTAGGGGAGGATGGCATCGGAGACCAGCATCACCTCGGGATTGTCCACCCGGTAGGCATCACCCGGCGGTGTGTAGGTCTTCCACGAGACCCCGGCGTCCTCCAGCAGCTCAGGTACGGTCGTCCAGTTGACGCTGAACTGCGCATCCGGCGACGGGTTGGTGATGAGCACCGGACCACCATGGGCACCTTCCGGATCGATGGTGCCGGACATCGCCATCAGCCGGTTCGGGTGAGTGGGGCCCATGATCGAACAGTGGTAGCCGTCGCAGAGCGTGAAGGCGTCGGCCAACGCATAGTGGAAGGGAAGGTCGGCCCGGGTGTGATAGCCCATGGTGAGCAGGCCGTAGCCGGGTCCTTCGAACTGAGTGGACGTGTGCGTGCGCACGAAGGCGTCCATGGTGCCGTTGTTGCGGCTGAGGTGCTGTGGCAACCAGCTGTGGGTCAGATCGTGGGTGCATTCTCCGAGTCCGGTCGCCGTGTCCAGATGGAAGGGCAGCTGCCTACCGATGGGCGACCTGGTTGTGTTGGAGGCCAGCGGCTGGGAGAAGGCACCGAGGCTGTCCGCGGGGTGGTCGTCGAATCCTCGTACCCCCTTGTATGAGCCGAAGTAGTGATCGAACGAGCGGTTTTCCTGCATGAGAAAGACCACGTGCTCGATGGCCCCGAGGTCGGATCCAGCCGGCAGCGTGGTGGACGCCCTGCTGACTGTGGCTGACGATCCACATCCGGCGGCAATGGCTCCGGCACCGGCGGCCAGCGCTCCCCCCAGAAAGATCCGGCGGTTGAATGAAGGCCCACCTGTTCGGCTGTCTGAAGACCTTCTCATCACACTCCGCTCTCCCACCTCGGCCCCGGCGCCCCCAGAGCGTTGTATGAAAGTGAACGTTATGCAACAACCAGGTGAACACGACGTGACTTATCTCGAGGTAGGGGGCGCCGCCCCTCCGGCCGGTGGGCGCCGGGAACCCACTCCCGGGGCGACGACCTGCATCTTTCTGCTGCAGTGTTCTCAGCCGGATCAGTTGAGCATTCACACCGGGTGATCTCGAGCAACCCGCACTGACGGAGTGCAGTACTCGACAAACGAACACAACGTGGAGATGAGCCGCATGTCCTCCACATCGCCAGCCCGGCTGTTCAGGATGTCCTCGGTGCACACCAGATAGGCCAGACAACGGGCCCGGCTGATGGCCACATTCAGCCGGTTGCGCGAGAACAGGAACTCCGCTCCCCGGGGGATGTCCTCCGCCCCCGAGGTCGTCATGGTGAAGAAGACCACTGGTGCCTCCCGTCCCTGGAACTTGTCGACCGTTCCTGCCACTACCCCTCGGGTCCGGGCATCGGCGTTCAGGTACTCCCGCAACAGATGGACCTGGTCGTTGTAGGGGGCCACCACCATGAAATCACCGACGCCGAGGGGGGCCGTGCGCCCCCGCTGATCGGTCCAGTTGGTGCCCATGAGACGGATGATCTCGGCCACCACCAGTTCGGCCTCCTCCTCGCACTCGGTGACCCGGCCTGCGTGTTCGGCTTCCAGCCACCGCAGACCGGTACCGAACTCGGTGTCCTGGATGGCACAGCTCGGATGGCTGTCGAGACGTCCCTCGTAGATCTGGTCCGATATGAACCGGCAGACATCCGGATGCATGCGTCGGGTCTCGTGGAGGAAGACCCCCCGATCGGGAGGCATGGTCGCCTCCGGGCCCAGGACGTGCTCGAGAACGCTCAGACCTCCCCCACCCGGATGGGAGGCTTTGGTCACCTGCGGAAGTTGCAGCGGATCACCCAACAGGATGAGGTTGTGGGCCGACCGGGAGGCGGCCAGGGCATCGGCCAGGGCCAGTTGGCCCGCTTCGTCGATGATCAGCACATCGACCGGCGACTCTTTCATGGCCTTGTTCGAGAACAGCCAGGCGGTGCCGGCCACCAGGTTGAACTGGTCGTCGGCACAGGGGTCGGTGGTGGTGGCATAATGCACTCCGGGTGGACCGCCGTCATCGGGCGGTTTGTCCTTGCGGACGCAGCGCAGCCTGTCCCGATGGCCCTTCTCGTCGAAGACTTTGATGGCCTCGGACAGAAGGTTGTCGATGGCGGCGTGGCTCATGGCCATGATGCCGACCCGGGTGCCCCTGCTGATCAGTTCGTGGACGATGTGGGCTCCCCGGAAGGTCTTGCCCGTACCCGGGGGCCCTTGGATGGCCACATAGCTGTGATCGAGGTACGGGACCCACTCGAGGATGGAATCCACATCGTCAGCGAACATCCCGGCGTCGGGCCCCCGACCTGCCTCGAATCGAGGAAGGTCCCGTCGTAAGAGGGCCAGGGACACCCGGTTCGGAGGGCCGTGGTCCGGAGCCAGCAGCTTGGCCGCCAACTCGCCGAGGGCGGTCGGTTTGGGCTCTGACCGCACCCAGCCGTTGACGGCGACGGTCGAGGGGAGGACGCCCAGATCTCGAGACCGCTCGTTCCAGGTGAGTACCAGCTCACCGGATTCAGGGTCGATGTGATCGATGTCGCCATAGCCGACCGGACCGTCCGGCGTGGAGTAGAGGACGCCCGGTGAGGGGTGAACATCGAAGGCCGACACGGTCTGGTCGGGAAAGTGGAACCGGACCCCGCCCAACTTGAGGATCTGGCCCTTCTTACCCGTGCGCTCGACGGGACCCCGGTAGGAGAGTCCGGCAATCACCTCCGGGTCATCCAGGAGTAGCGGGGCATCGGCCAGAGTCTTGGCCAGTTGCTGGGCCGTATGGGCCCGGAGCTCGCGCCACCAGTAGCCGAGCAGGTCGCCGAGGAGGTGCTCGGGCGTCCCCGGGCCGTAGGTGTGCAGGGCCTCCACCTGGGCGTCGAGCTCGGGGTTCACCTCTTCGGCCTCCAGACGGGGGGCCCGCCACACCAGGCCGTCCGGTCGTCGGGCCACCAGCCAGTCCCTCAGAGCCAGTGTCGACCGCACATCGTCGGCGTTGTAGGCGGCGATGCGGTCGAGGTGGGTCTGGTCGTCATCGGCCATGTACGCCTCGTACTCGATGACCGCGGCCGATCCCTGGTCGATGTCGTGACCCCGGACATAGCCGGTGACCCGTTCGAGGTCCTTGAGCCCGTAGGACTCGGTGCCGACCTGCACCGCGTTACGGACCACCGGGAGCAGGTCGACGAACATCCCGGTCTCGACCAGAGCGGTCAGCGTCGCCTCCCCCACCCCGTGGTCGGCGGTCAGGCGGGCGAGGGCCGAGCGTTCGGTGTGGTTGTAATGGTAGACGTGCATGTCCGGGAACCTCTGTCGCCGCTCTTTCAGGAGGGCGATCACACGGCCGGTGGCCACACCCTCCTCGTCGGGGCCGTGGGCCCAGATGGCCTGGTAGTCCCAATCGCCCTCTGCGGTGCGGGCGATGAGGCCGAACAGGAAGAACAGACCGGCATCGGCCCGCCAGAAGGGGTCACCCTCGAAGTCGAGGAAGACGTCGCCGTCATCGGGCTCGGGCAGGAGGTCGAAGCCGCGGCCCCAGGTGGTGTCCCCGTCCGGTTCGATGATCTCGACGGGGGGCGGCCGCTCCTGGTTCTGCCGGGCCTGTTCCTGGAGTGAGGCCTGTGCGGCCAGCCGGTTCAGTCGTTCGGGGGCGAGACCGTCGATCGGATCGTGAAGGGCGGCCAGCTGGCCCAGAGTGTCCACGCCGGCATCTTCCAGACGGGCCTGATCGGTACCCCGCATCCCGGCCACATAGATCAGGGAATCATTGTCCCGCCACTCCCTGGTGCACGTCTCGTGAAACTCGCAGAAGTCACAGTGGGCGCACGGCTCGGGGACCGTGTCCGGGTCCTCCGAGTCGTCGTCCAGGAGGGGGGTCAACTGGGCGCGCAGCCGGCGCCAGTAGGGCTGGAACTCCCCGGCCACCAGCGTCTCGGTCTCCCCCGACCCGAGCCACAGGTGCATCCGCTTGGGCGGTCGGCCCGTCAGGGCTTCGATGGCCTCGGCGTAGAAGCAGAGCTGGAGCACATGGCCCGGCTTGGCCTCCGACCGGGCCAGCTTGGCATCCACCGGCTCCCACCCCCAGGTCCCGTCACCATTCTCGACGCGGAGCAGGAAGTCGGCGATCCCCCGGATCCCCTCGTGGATGAAGGGCATCTGGTAGATCACGTCGTGCTCGAAGGCCAGAGGATCTCCGATCCGCGCCACCCAGTGGCTGAATGACTCTCCCCGCTGCCGGCCGGGAGTCTCGAGCACGTCGAGATCCCTGCCCACGTACTCGTCCAGACAGTCCGCTTCGTGCTGACCGCCCTTGGCCAACAGAAGTGAGGCCAGTGCACCGAATCCAGACGGGGCCAGGGTGAGAGCACCGCGGTCGACCTGATGGCGCAAATTGAGGAAGTGGGCGCAATCCAGCCACGCCGTTATCTTGCTGGGAGTGAGTAGCCGTTCGGTCATCGCCTACTTCCTATCTCCTGACCACCGGCCCACCCCGCATACCTCACCGACCAACTCGGAGGGAAGCCGCTGTCATCGCCCATCGGGTGATGTCGACGGTCAGAACAAGGACTCGCGGTGGCGCAGGATGGCGCAGAGCGTCTCGTTGTATGGAGCCTCGAAGCCGAGTGCCCGACTGAGGTCGACAACCTGTCCGTTGATGACGTCGATCTCCGAGGGCCTCCGGGCCAGGTGGTCGAGCCGCATCGACGGGCTGGCGTTCGGGATGGTTGCCGCGAAATCGGATACGTAGCGCAGCGGATCGTCGAACAAGAAGGGGACTCCCTTGGCCACGGCGAGTCGATAGGCCTCCGAAGCACAGCCCAGGGCCACGTTCCACGCTCCCCCATCTGCCATCAGCTCGCCGACCGTCAGGTCGAATGCGGCGCACGGAGCGCTCAGCGTGACGTTGCAGAGGAACTTCTCCCAGATCATGAGATCCACGTCGGCGAAGGCCCTGACGTTGAAGCCGGCGCTGCCCCATTCCCCTGCGAGGCGCTCCAGCCGGTCGGTCATGCCGCCGTGCATCTCGCCGATACGGATCAACCGCATGCCTTCGTGATGGACGTGACCCGGCTCGGGGATCGACGACCCGAATCCCTCGGCGATCCCGATGAGGATGTGCTCCGGTGGGATGTGGCTGGCCACCCGCTCACCGGCACCGAGCCCGTTCTGGAAGGCCATGACCACGCTGTCGGGCTGGAGCAGAGGTGCAATCGTCGCTGCCACCTCTTCGACATCCGCCGCCTTGGTTGCGATGACCCACACGTCACAACGTCCGGCGTCCCGGGGCGAGCGGCCGACATGCAGGTTGTCGACGACATAGGTACCGCTGGCACCCGACACGGTCAGGCCGGAGGTGGCTATGGCATCGACGTGGTCCTGTCGGGTGTCGATGGCCCACACTTCGTTTCCGGCCTTCCCCAGGAGGCCGGCATACACCGAACCCATGGCTCCCGTTCCGACGATGGCGATTTTCATTCTCCGTCTCCGAGTAGTCAACAAGTGCCCGGTGGCCCGTCTCCCCACGGTCAAGCCGCTACTGCAGACCTGCCCGTGCATACCACCCCTGCAGATCTCCCCGTGCGGATCTGCCAGCGCAGGGCACCCACAGGTCCTGATGGCGTTTACCGCACTTCCAACCAGTGGTCAGAAGATGCGACCGGCACAGGGTTGCCCTGGAGCGGAAATGTTAGCTGGACGCCGGCGGCTCCTGACCGCTGGCCGCCATTCCGGCCGCCTGCCCGTCCCACTGGTCGAGGGCGACGACTTCGGTCAGCGGGCGGCGGCGGACCGGCCCGTGGCTGCCCCGTGGCCAACCGACCACGATGTGCCCGGCCAGCATCCAGTCGGGCGGAACGCCTACGGCCTCTCGGAGCAGCGCCTGGCCGCCGTAGGCTGCCCAACTGGTGAGGCAGGCTCCGAGCCCCTGCGCTCGGGCGGCGAGCAGGAAGTTCTGCATGGCAGGGAAAATCGAACCCCCGAGAAGCAGTTCCGACGCCGACGGATACCGCTTCTGGGCAAACAGTATCGACGTGAACTCACCGGCCCGGTCGTGGATCTCGTAGGTGGCGCGGTTGGTGCGGGCTCGCCGGCTGTGGTCGTCATCGGCGGGACGGGTCATGCCGTACACCGGTTCGATGACCGCCAAAGCCCGGGCTGCAGCCTGGCCGACCACGGCACGCTGCTCGGGGGATCGGAGGACGACAAATCGCCACCCCTGTGCGTTGGCCCCGGAGGGCGCCCAGGTGGCGGCCTCCAGACACCTGGCCAGAACGGTGTCCCCAACCGGCTCGTCGGTGAAGCGGCGAATCGTCCGGGTCGTCGACATGACGGTCCAGACGTCGGTGATCGGCTCGCTCATGGTCTGCGGCAGCGTTTGGTCAGATTCCTCCCGACGCAGAGCATTGGCTATCCGACCGGCACGACGCCACGGGGCAGGACCAGGGGCAGATCGTTGTAGGTGACGATTCCGGGCCTTGCGGCCACAACCGCCGGGATGGCGTTGATCGGGGGCATCGCCGTCATGATGTGGCCGAGCACCATGAAGTCCTCCATGGTTTCGGCCTCGAAATCGGGTGCTGGCAGGAACCCGACGGTGGCTGTCACCGTGGGCCGACCGCTGATCTGGATCACCCAGCCGTCCTGGTCGATTTTCCAATCGGGCTCCAGGGTCTGGCCCTTGCGCCAGCGGACATTGAGCGCGACGACAACCTGGTCGCCGACCAACCCTTTCCATCTGGCCGACACGCCGGCAACACAGCCCGCTGGAATGACCCACGAGCCGAGGTCGAGATCGGCGGTGGTCTGTGCGTACTCGGCCTCGCAGTGAATGTCGTCGAGCTCGACCCCGAGGGCGTCGGCCACCATCCGCACGGCTTCACCGAAGACCGCCGTACCCTGCGCGGCCATACCTTGGAGCTCGGGGTCATCGATCCGCATACCGAGACCCACCGGGCGTTCGGTGGCCGGCGAGTCGTAGAACGTCGTATCGGCGGCCTCGTTGATAGTGATCCTGTCAACCCGGTCGCAGATCGATGCGGCCACGATGGCCAACAGCTCGGCGAAGCCGGGGCTGATACCTGTGCCGAACATGGTCGAGTTTCCCTGTCGGCACGCCTCGGCGATCCGGTGGCGGCCTTCGCCCAAGTTATGGCCCGTGATGAACGCCGCGGTGGCCACCACGTTGACACCGGCCGACAGGATTCGCTCCAACTCGCCGATGTCGAGCCACATGGGGTTGTACACGACACAGTCCGGTGTCAGCGCCAGCAGCTCTTCGATGTCGTCGGTGGCCAACACCCCCATCGGGTCGATGCCGCACAGCTCGCCGACATCGCGTCCGACCTTCTCCGGTGACCAGGCATAGCATCCGACCAGTTCGAGGCTCGGGTTGGCAGAAATGGCCTGTACCGAGCTCTTTCCGACGTTGCCGGTGGTCCACTGGACAACCCGGTAGCGTGATTCGCTGAGCATTCGCACAACATAGCGTTGGGTCGAGGCCGGGCGGCCAGTTCTACGGGCCACCGTGGCTCGTCCGACGTCTATCCCCGGGCCGAAATACCGAGTCGTCGGTCTCCTCGGGTGGATGGTGCTCGACGACTGTGGGAACGATCCGAAATACTGAGCGGTACCTGGTTCCGGCCTCCAGCGAGCCCGCCGTGTAAGCCAGCGATGTGACGGCTCAGGCCAGAGCCGGATCGGTCTGGCTCGGGGTTGCCGCCGGATTCGGGAGGTCGTCCCCGTGCGCCGTTACGAACACCGCACTCACGATGGCACCGAGGGCCAGGAACCCGGCGCCGATGGCAAAGGCGACGGCAAAACCGTGCACCGTGCCAGCGGCAACCGAGCCCCGCCCGTGGGCCACGATGAAGCTGGCCGTGACCGAGGCGGCGACCGTGTTCAACAGGGCGGTGCCGAGTGAGCCTCCCACCTGTTGGGTGGTGTTGACCAGGGCGCTGGCCACTCCCGAGTCGCGGTCCGCCACCTTGATGAGGGCGGTGCTGCTCAACGCCGGGAAGGAGAGGCCGAGCCCGAAGCTCATGAGCACCTCGGGCGGGAGGACATGGGTCCAGAACGAGGTGTCCACGCCGATCTGCGTCAGCCAGGCCAGCCCGACGGCCCCGATGAGGAGCCCGAGGGTCATGGGCAACCGCGGCCCGACCCGGGGCACCAGGGCGGTGGACAGTCCGGCCGCCACCACCAACCCGACTGCGAACGGCAGGAAGGCGATACCGGCCCGGAGGGCCGAGTACCTGAGCACCTCTTGCAGGTAATAGCTGAGGAACACGAACATGGCGAAGAGACCGGCTCCGGTGAGCAATGTGGCCAGAAATGCTCCGCCCCGGTTGCGCTCGGCCACCACCCGAAGCGGCAGCAGAGGGTTTTGCGAGCGGGACTCGACGATGACGAAGGCGATCAGGAGCACGACGGCGATGGAAAGAAAGATGAGGGTGGGCCCCGCTCCCCAACCGTCGGAGTCCGCCTTGGTGAAGCCGTACACCAGGCTGACCAGGCCGGCGGTCGACAACAGAGCCCCCGGTATGTCGTAGTTGGTGGTGCCACCGGCACGGCTCTCATGCACGACCCGGGAGGCGGCGAAGGCGGCGGCGATGGCGATGGGCACGTTGACCAGCAGGCACCACCGCCACGAGGCGTACTCGGTGAGGATGCCACCGGCCAGGACGCCGATGGCCCCTCCCGCTCCGGACACTGCTCCGTAGGCGCCGAAGGCCTTGGCCCGTTCGGACGGGTCTGACTGGAACGTGATGGTGAGGATGGAAAGGGCGGCGGGAGCCATGAGAGCGGCCATACCCCCCTGCAGGGCCCGGGCTGCGAAGAGCGTGGCCTGGTCGTTGGCCAGACCACCAAGGGCGGAGGCACCGGCAAAGCCGATGAGACCGACCATGAACATACGCTTGCGCCCCCCGAAGTCGGCGATCCGGCCACCCAGGAGGAGAAATCCTCCGAAGGCCAGGGTGTAGGCGGTGATCACCCACTGCCGGTTGTCAACCGAGATGTGCAAGGACCGCTGGGCGGACGGCAGGGCGATGGTCACGATGGAGGCGTCCAGCACAACCATGAGTTGGGCGATGACCACCACCGCCAGGATCGACCACCGGCGCGGATCGGGCTCTGCCGGTGGCATGGGCGTCTGCTCCGCCGCGGTCGTCTCGCTCATGGTGAACCTCCCGAGGTCAGGAACGGTCTTGAAATGGCAGGCATGAACCAGGGACTGAACGGCGACCACACACGCCATGTCTTCCTCCGACCAGCCGGGCCGCGTAGTGCAACCCGGCCCGACACCGACGCATTCCCGGCGGGTCCGACAAAACGGAACCGAGAGCACCCCGGAAATGGATGACCCGGCCGGCGGCTCGGTTTCGGGAGGTCATCGGGCCCAAATCCCACCCTGACTCGGCCGGGTCGGCCCTCTACCGCCCGGGCCCGGGCCGCGGTTATGTTGGCTGCGGTGGCGGCTCCTGCTCAGATGGGGGGTTTCATGCAGTTGATCAGACCCGCCCGGCGGCGCCCTTTCCGGCTCATGGTGGCGACCGGGGCATTGACAGTGGTGGGACTGGTGGCGCCCAACGCGGCCGCCCAGGCGGGCGGATCTGCGGCAGGCCTGCTGGCCAAGCCGTCTGCCGCCGGCGTGAGCTATTCAGTCGGGCCGATCAACGATGTCAGCCTCGGCTGCCCCGGCACCGGCGACATCTCCGACGCCGTCGACCCGACTCGGGACTACGTATACCAGGAGTTCGAGGGATGCGACGGCGGCAACGGCGTCGGTTTTGCCCGCTCCACCAACGATGGCGCCAGCTACACCCGGGCCCTCGCACTCCCCGGCTCGAACGGCGGCTGGGATCCTTGGCTGGCGGTCGCCCCCGACGGCACCCTGTACGCCGCCTTCATGAACACCATCGGACACCTCACCTACCCGATCATCGACGTCTCCCACGATTATGGCCAGTCCTTCACCGTCGAGCGGTCGCTCAAACCCCAGACCGGCCGGGCCAATTGGGGCGATGCCGACTACATCACCGTCGGCTCGAACGGCACCCTGTACGTGGCCTGGGACTACGGCCCCTCCAACGCCGAGGTCGCATCGAGGTGCAGCCCGACCGGGAGTTGCTGGGCCACCAACGGCGACCTCAACGTGGCTGTGCAGAGTTCGACGGACGACGCCCGGACGTTCTCCCCCATATCGATTGCCAACCCCGGCTATCCCGACGCCGGCGATGATGAGGCCGACGTGATCGTCGCTCCGGACGGCGCTCTCGATGTCCTTTACCAGGGTTACCGGGTCATGAACCCGAAGACCCTGAGGCTGGCCGACGGACACGAGTACTTCACGACATCAACCGACGGCGGCCGAACGTGGTCGGCCCCGGTCGTGGTCGGCGCCAGCGCCGGTCAGATCACCGTCAACGAGTGGTGGAACGATGGCTCGATCGGCACCGACCCCGCCGGCAACCTGTATGCCACGTGGGATACCCAGGGGACGGACGGCCCTCACAAGACGGACATCGGCTGGGTATCGTTCTCGACAGACGGAGGTCAGGAGTGGTCCGCACCGGTCCAGGCCACCCCGGATGAGAGGAACGTGCCCCACATCATGGAGGTCACGGGGGCCGAGCCGGGCCAGGCCTACGTGGGCTGGCTGAGCAGCAGCAACCCCCTCGGTTACGCCCTCTACCTGCGGACCTTCTCGATCAGCGCCGGCGGCGCCGCCGGAGAATGGCTGTCCGATGCCGACCGGATCTCGCAGCAGTACGGCAAGGCCGACGTGTTTCCCGGCGACACCTTCGGAATGGCCAACTTCTCGCCGACATCGCTGGCGCTGAGTTGGGGTAGTGCGGTCGCTGGCGCACACGGTCAAACGGCGGTGTTCGCCGCGCCGGTCAGCGTGCTGCCCGACTGACGCTCAGGTGAACTTCCGGGTTCTTGACCGCGCCAGCACCGTCAACGGGCGGGTTCGAACCTGCGGACCATCCCCTCCTGGAACATCTCATACCGGTCTTTCCCGCGACCCTTGGCCGAATACATGGCCTGGTCGGCGTTGGACAGGAGCCCGTCGACAGTCATGCCCGGTCGACTGAAGGTGAAGCCGATGCTTACGGTGGCGGCGATCATCGTGCCCCCGACGGACAATGGTCGGCGACAGCCCTCCAATATTCGTTGAGCCAGTGTTTCCACTGCGTCAGGACGTGCGAACTCCTGGACGATGACACCGAACTCGTCGCCGCCGAGGCGGGCGGTGGTATCGGCCTTGCGTGTACAGCTGACCAAATTGTTGGCCACAACCTGGAGCAACGAGTCACCGACGGCATGACCCAATCTGTCGTTGACCGTTTTGAGATTGTCCATGTCGATGAAGAGAACGGCGAGTTGTCCACGGACGCGTTCGATGTGCTCCAGAGCGTGAGCCAGACGGTCCTGGAACAGGGCACGGTTGCCCAGTCCGGTGAGCGAATCGTGGAACGCCTGGTAGGAGAGCTCCTCTTCGAGCCGCTTTCGGTCCGTCACATCGTGCCCGGACACGACGTATCCCCCCACGGTGGGATCATCCACCAAATTGACCAGAGCCAGCTCGAAGGGGACGGCTGTCCCGCCCCCATGGCGCGACAGGCAGGCGGTGACCGTTACCGGACTGGCCGCAGCCGCCCCTCGCTCCGCCCGCTCGAGTGCCTCAGCTACGGCGTGACGATCCTCCTCACTGACCAGGTGGAGCAGTGGTCGGCCCTCCACCTGCTCGGGGTCGTGTCCCAGCATCCGGGTCACCGCTCCCGAGCACGACGTGATGATCCCGTTGGGTTCGACCAGCATGGTCACCACCGCGGCATTCTGCACGAGAGAGCGGAACCGACCATCACGGTCGTGAGCGATCTCAAAACGGCGCCGATCGGTGAGGTCCCTGAGGCTCAGGAGCACCGACCCCTCCTCGAACCAGGGAACCGGCGCACCGACCAGCTCCATGAGCCGCCACCCCCCGGCGGTGTTGAGTCGGATTTCGATGGGTGTGCCCACGATCTTGGCCTGAATGCTCCCGAGGGAACGCAGCACCAATTCCAGATCCTCGGGATGGACGAGTTCGAGGCCGGACATGCCGACGGCGCTGTCGAGCGATCGGCCGAACAACCGCTCCCCAGTGGCGTTGCCCCAGAGGACGCGGCCCGACCCGCCCACCACGATGACGACATCGGGGAGCTCCCGGAGCAACCTGATCAGGGAGGCTCCGTCGTACGGCCCCGGCGGCACGGCCGACGGCTGTTCCTTACGTGCCGGCACCCTTGTGTCATCGACGCCGCCACTTGCCATCTTGAGCCCCGTCGCGGAGATGGCTTCGGTGGGAGGGAACGATAGGACCGGTCTCGGTGACCGTATCCGTGCCCCGTGAGAGGCCCTCGGTTGTCGTCGCCGGCCGGTCGTGGTGGCCCAGGGCACGGCCGATCGCGCCACCTTTCGGCACCACATATCTTGCAATGCAAGATACCTGGGACTAACTTGTGGTGCATGGCAAACCCGGATGGCCGACGTAGCCAGTTGCTGCGGGGCGTTCTCGACCTCTGTCTGCTGGCCGTCATGGCTGAGGGCCCGGCCTACGGCTACGAGATGACCAAGCGGCTTCGAGCCCGGGGCCTGTCCATTGTCGGGGAGGGTTCCATATATCCGCTCCTCGGTCGCTTGGAGCGAGACGGCTTGGTGGAGACCCGGCGCGAAGCCAGCAACGGCGGCCCACCCCGGAAGTACTACAGCCTCTCGCCGGAAGGTGAGCACGCGCTCGTGAGGGGGGTCGAAGAGTGGAAGGCGGCTCGGGACGCCGTCGACGGCGCCCTCGATTTGGTGAAAGTAGAGGTCGCACCATGAGTGAGTTCATCGAGGAGTGCCGGAGGGAGTGGAAGCGCATCGGCGTGCCCGATCCCATCGCCAATGAAATGGCGGCCGATCTGACAGCCGACATCGAGGAGGCAGAGGCCGAAGGCGGATCGGCCGAGGACGTGCTCGGGACCAGTCTCTTCGACCCCCGGCGTTTCGCCGCAGCGTGGGCCGGCGCCCGTGGTGTGACCGGTCCACCGGCCCCCGTCGATCCGATCGCTCCCCTCCTGCGAGAGCGTCACCCCTGGTACCGACCGGCTGCTGTCATCGCCCTCTCGGTGGTGGGTTTCCTCATGACCCTGGCCGCCGCCGCCCTGCTGGTAGGTCGTCAGAGCTCAGCGGAGGCCGCATCGGTCCACCGGATCTTGACCGGTCCGGGGCCGGCCCGGCTGTCCCTGCCCGGTCCGCCGGTGCCCCCCTTCCGGTACGTCCTGCCCGGATCCGTATCCTTCGTCCACACCACAGGACCCCTCACCATCGTGGCTCTCGCCCTACTGCTCGTCGGCCTGGTCATCATCGGCCTCGCCGTTGTGGCCTGGTCTCCGTGGTCCCGCCGCTCGTCCTCACGACGGCTCGGGTGACCGGAGAGCCCGAGGGGGGCTTCCCCCCTACCGGGTCACCGGCTAGCCGCATTCCATCTGCCGGACGGCCGTCTTACCCTACAAACATGCTGATGACGGGACATGCCCCATGAGCCTCACTCTGTCCACCGCCACCGAAGGTCGCCCCGATCCCGACAGCCAGTGGGCTGTCGAAACCCACGGACTCACCAAGCGGTTCGGCGACAACATCGCCGTCAACGGCGTCGAACTCCTGGTGCCGCGGGGGTGCGCCTTCGGCTACCTGGGGCCCAACGGTGCAGGGAAGACAACCCTCATCCGGGTACTGCTCGGACTGACCCATGCTGACGCCGGCACCATGCAACTGCTCGGCCATCCCGTTCCCCGCCAGCGGGCCGCTGCGCTGGCCCGGGTGGGGGCGATCGTCGACGAGCCCCGGTTCCACGGGCATCTGACCGGCAGGCAGAACCTCCAGATCCTGGCGGCCGCCCGGGAACCGGAAGCCAAGCAGCGGATCGGACCTTCTCTCGAGCGGGTCGGGATGCGGCACCGGGCCGACGACAAGGTGTCGAAGTACTCGATGGGCATGCGGCAACGGCTCGGGGTGGCGGCATGCCTGATCGGTGACCCGCAGCTCTTGATCCTGGACGAACCCATGAACGGGCTCGACCCGGCCGGCATGCAGGACATGCGCGACATGATCCTCTCCCTGGTGGCCGAGGGTCGGACGGTCGTGCTCTCCTCCCACCTGTTGGACGAGGTCGAGAGAACCTGCGACGCGGTAGCCATCGTCGACCGGGGGAAGGTCATCCGCCAGGGAGCGATCACCGACCTTTTGGCCGGGTCCTCCTTCGTGGTGGACGTCGAATGCTCTGATCCGCCCCGGGCCGGCGAGCTGCTCACCGCCACGACAATCGGTGGGGGCGTAGAAATCGGGCCGCTCGGCCTCCGGATCACACTGCCGGCGGGAACGGGGCGCGAGGTCATCGCCGAAATCAACCGGGTACTGGTAGGCGGCGGCGTTTCGGTCTACCGGCTCCAGGAGGTACAGACCTCCCTCGAGTCGTGGTTCCTGCAAGTGACCAGCCGATTGGGGGCGTCGGAATGACCACCACCACTGACGCCATCGCCTCGGTGCCCGCTCCCCTCGATGTCGGGCGCTCGCCCGACCGCCGGGGCTCGTGGATCCCGACCGGGGGGATGATCACCACCCGCTTCATGGAGTTGCGGAAACGACGGGGCCTGATGGCCGCGCTGATCTTCGTCACCATCGGCATCCCCACCATCTTCCTGGCCATCCGCCTGGTGGCCCACGCCGTTGACCCAAAGTCCTACGGGCCGGCCGGCGGCGCCGACATCTTCAACGCCCTGGTGGCCGGCGTGCTCTATGTGTTCGGCTTCATCGTGGCCGCCACCTTGGGCTGCACCGCCGGATCCGTCGACCTCACCGAGGGGATGTTCCGCCATCTGGTGGTGACCGGCCGCTCGCGACTGGCCCTGTACCTGGCCCGGATACCGGCCGGCCTGGCCATCGTGGTCACGCTGATGGCCATCGGGTTCACCATCGTCTGTGCGGTGTGCGTGTTCGCCGCCCCCACCCAGGTCAACTACCAGGGGATCAACCTGCCGTCCGGACTGTCGCAGGCCGGCCTGGCCCATTGGGCCAACGATCACCCCGACCAGGTGATCTGCAACTTCAACTACCGGGGGTCCCCGTCATCGCCTGCCGTGGTCGGCACCGTCCTCGGCTCCAATGCCGTCCCCTGCAATGGCCCCGGGGGTGGAGGCGTGATCGAGAAGAGCGGCCCGGGCGGACCCACCGTGTCCGCTGCGCCGACGCCGGCCATGATCAGGACGGTGGCGGTGCTGATGGCCAGGCAGAACTATGCGGCCTACTCCAGGGTTTTCCTGTCCCCCTCGGTCGGCCTGATGGTTCGCACCGGCCTCTGGATCGAGCTCGAGGTCGTCGTCGGCTTCATCGTCGGGCTCGGACTCGGATCTCTGCTCGGACAGCGGACCGTCGCCGTCATCCTGATGATCGTGTTGGAGATCGTCCTCACCCCTATCCTGTCGCGGGCCAGCATCCCCCACCTGATCAATCTCCAACGCTCGGTGGTCGGCTTGGCCGTAGCCCACCTGGAACCGTCAGGTCTGGGCTTCGTCTTCGGAGGAGGAGGGGGACCCGGCGGTGGCCAGGGCACCTCCCTCCTGGTGCCGGAGTCGAGGACGGTGGCTGTCTGCGTCATCATCGCCTGGCTGGTGGGCTGGACGGCTCTCGGTGCCTGGCGAATGGTGAAGCGGGACGCCTGAGGGCGCTCATCGGGTCAACCGGCATCTGCACCCGGTCTTCCCGCCTCAACCGCGGGACGAGTGTTTCTCCTTTACCGCCGACCCGGTCTTCTCGCCTTTACGACTGGAAGTGAACGGGATGTCACCGCCAGACGTAGGCCGTATCGGAAGTAAAAGCCGCCCCCGAAAGTCAGGTGACATGAAACGTCCCGCAATCCATCGACCCTTCAGCTCGCGGCGCCGCTGGCCCACCATGGGAGCCCTGGTCATCGTGCTGGCCCTGGCCGGAGCCATGGCCTCCGTACCGGCGGCGTCGGCTCAGGCGGCAGGCAACGCCGCCAAGACGAAGGACAAGAAGGTGGTAGAGGTTGTCACCCGCATCCCCGAAGGTTCGACATCGGCGGTGACCATGCTGGCCACGGTGAAGGGCCGCAGTCTGTACACCGCGCCGGCCAGCGGCTGCACCGGTAGGTGCCTCACGGTCTGGCCGCCGCTCTACGTGGCCAAAGGCAAGACTCCGACCGGAGGGAAAGTGACGGGCCTCGGGACGGTGAGCGTGATGGTCGGGAAGAAGACCAAGTTCCAGGTCACCTACATGGGCAAAGCCCTCTACACCTTCGTCGATGACTCGGGGACCAGCTGCCGACGGCAACGGTGTGGGCGGCTTCATGTTGGCAACCGTGAGCTGAACACACCGCCTGGAGCAGGCCTGGCTGGCAGCTGCGACGCTACGCCTTCTCCAACCGGACCGGGTCGCCGCCCTCGAGCACGATGGTCATGCCTTCGTGGGCCAGAGTGACCCGGTCCTCCATACCCGGCCACTTCTGGCGGGCCTCGATGAGCAGCTCTTCGAGCTCGCCGTCGGTGTGGTACGGATCGTGGTGGAACAGGACGACGATTGTCGGCCGCCGCCTTGTGGGCGAACTCCATCACTGCGGCTATCCCTGAGTGCCCCCATCCGATGTGGGCTCCATACTCGCAGTCACGGTATTGAGCGTCGTGCAGGAGAACGTCGGCGCCGCAGGCGATTTCGTGCCCGCTCACCCAGGTGGCGGGCACCATGGTGAGGTCAGACCCGAGTGCCGGTTCATGGTCGGGGAGATAAGCCAGCACTCGCTCGTTCTCCTCGATGCGATATCCCACCGTCGGGCCCTGGTGGGTGACCTTGGCGGCCCGGATCGTTGCCGAGCCGATGACCGTCGGTTCCTCGGACGCATCGTGGAAGGTGACGTGCGAAGGTACGTCCCCGAGGCGGACCGGGAACAGCGGCGGGGAGAGGTACGTGGCAATCCGCTCCGACAGGTGCTGCACCGGTGACGTCGGACCCCATATGTGGATGTCGAGTCCCGGCGAATAAAGCGGGCGGAAGAACCCGAGGCCCTTGCAGATGATCGAGGTGGAGATGGGTGAGCAGGATATGCACTGTGCTCGGAAGATCGTCCTCCATGAGCACGCCCAGCGGCCGAATGCCGGTGCCGGCGTCGAGGATGACCACGTCCCCGCTGGCCAGGCGAACCTCGACGCACGACGTATTCCCCCCGTATTTGACGGTGTCGGCCCCGGGCACTGCTACCGATCCCCGGCATCCCCACACGCGCGCCTGCATCAGGCTTCACTGTCCGCTCCGGCAGACTCCCAGAAGACGGCCACGACGCCGTGCATTTCTCCCTCCGCTCCGATCAACGGGTAGGCCGTCGCCTCGTATTCGCGCCGCTCGCCGTCGAAGGACGATGCCAGAAGGGTCTCGTGAGCCGGTCGACGTTCGAAGAAGGCGATTCCCGCCGGAGAGTCACGGCGGCGAAGGGCTCGACCATCGGGCGTGGCCAGGTTGAGGGATTCCCCGAACTCGCCCGACGGCGTCTCCCCCAGCTCGGCAAACGACTCCCCGAGCAGTTGCGCGGCCGCATCGTTGTAGAAGACGAGCATGCCTCCGGCGTCCAACAGGAACATCGGCGTGGCCAGATTGGAGGCGAGCTCGCGAGCCAGGATCAGCGGCAGACTCTTGGGTGAACCCGGCGTACCCAGCGGATCACTCATCACCACTCCCCGCCGCCCGTCTCGTCACCATTGCGCCCATCGTTGCCGACCAGGGCTCCCCTGCCAAATGTCGCCTCTCCGGCAGCCACACCGGCCCGCCGTTTCACACCAACCACTCTGTTTCTCACCAACCACTCTGTTTCACACCGACCACTCTGTTTCACACCGAACCACTCTGCTTCGTCCCGACCACTCTGCTTCATCCCGCCGGACATCGGTGCCATCCCGCCAGGGCGGCCCGGACAGCCCGTCGGCCCTGTGGTCAGGACTCGCTGGCCGTGCCTGCGCCGCCATAGGGCCCCATGTCCATCCCCGGGTAGCGGAGGGCGACGTCGGCCAGCGTCTGCTCGTTCCAATAGTGGTCGCCCGGTCTCGGAAATCCGAAGAGGTCCCGCTGGCGCACAGAGCACTGGGGCATGAGCTTGGCCCAGCGCTGCGGGGACTGCTTGGGCCAGGCCATCTTCCCGCCCCAGGTGGTGCCCCTGACCTGGAAGTCGGCCAGGAGCGAGAACCGCGACGAACCGGACACCGGTGATGTTCGAGCCCCGGTGCAGGATGTCCGTCCGGTACACGAGCAGGCTCCCTGCTGGTGCCACCGCCGGAATCTCGTACTCGGCCAGTTGGCCGAACGGGAGGTACAGCGGCGTGAAGGGCACCTCCCGGCCCCGTTCGAAAGGGACGATGCGGGTCGGGCCGTCGTCGCCGGTGACGTCGGAGAGGAAGATGAACGTCGTCAACTGCTGGTAGCGGCGATCGGGTCGAGGGGTTACCAGACTGTGACTGCCGTAGTCGCGGTGGAGGGGCTGGTCGTAATCGGCGGCTCCCCCGTACTTGGCCCACAGCTCCACTTTGTACAAGTGGAGATCGGCGGTACCCAGGTAGCGCTCCACGCCATCGACCAGGTCCGGGTGGAAGGCCAGGTGATTGAGATCCCACGATTTGTAGGGGAACTCGAGAACGCCACCGAATTGATCGCCGTTGTACTGGGGATGGCGCGACGGGTCGGCGAAGAACTCCTCGGGACGTGGGAAGTGCAGCCAGAGGGCGCTGCTGAGCCGCCTCCAGTTCATCCAGGCTCAAAAATCCCTCGATGAGACAGAATCCCCGCTCACCCACCTCGTCGAGACTGGCATCGCTCACCCGCACCACTGCGCATCCTAGGCATGGGGTCCGTAGGCGTGAGGTCCTTGCCGCGCCCGACCGATCCCACCGATCCCGACGGCCAGAACCGCGTACGCTGACCGAGTGCGCGCCATCCAGTTCGATATGGTCGATCCGGCCTTTCCCGCATCACTGGTCGACGTTCCCGAGCCTGCGCTACCGGCCGGGGACTGGGTCCGGGTGGCGGTCACCACCGGGGGGATCTGCGGCAGCGACCTCCATCTGTTCGCCCACAACACCGGACCGTCGCCCACCCTTATGTCGACGGGATCGTTTCCGTTCCTTCTGGGTCACGAGATCGCCGGACGGGTGATCGAATCGGGACCCGGGTGCTCGATTGCGGTGGGGACCCGGGTGGCGGTCGATCCGTGCATAGCCTGCGCTGCTCGGGGAATCGATCCACCGTGCGCCAACTGCGCCCGTGGATGGACCTCCTCGTGCCTCCAGCTCGACAGCCGCATCGTGAGCAGCGGACGCTCGCTCGGATTCACCGCCGACCTGGGCGGCGGTTGGGGTGAGCAGGTGCTTGCCCATCAGTCGATGCTGCACCCCATACCCGAGGCGGTCACGGACGACATCGCCTGTCTGCACGAACCGGTCTCCATCGCCTGCCACGGCCTGCTGCGGGCCCCGCCCACCGATGGCGACCCCGTCCTGGTGGTCGGGGCCGGCATCATCGGACTGGCCTCGGTAGCGGCGCTCAAGGGTCTCTTCCCCCGCTGCCCGGTGACGGTGCTCGCCCGTCACGCCCACCAGGCCGAGGCCGCCTCCCTGTGTGGCGCCGACGAGGTGGTGCGGACCGATCCCGACAATGCGCACTTCGAGACCTTGGCCAAGCTGGTCGGAGCCCGGGTCATCGGGCGCAAGGCACACGTCATGTTGATGGGTGGCTTTCCCTACGTGGTGGAGGCGGTCGGCTCGCCGCAGTCGGTCACCGAGGCGCTACGTGCCGTCGGCCACCGGGGAACCGTTCTCCTGCTGGGGGCGGCCGGCATCAGCGAGGTCGACCTCACCCCGATCTGGTACAAGGAGGCGGCCCTGGTCGGCTCTATCGATCACACCGTGGATTCCGGCTCCGCTCCCGGGCTGGCCGGTGGCCCGGGGAGGCACTCGGTGGACCGCGCCCTGGACATCCTGGCCGCCGGACTCCTGAACGACGCGGTCATCACCCACCAATTCCCGCTCGAGGAGTACCGCACGGCAGTGGAGACGGCCATCGACCGCGACAGGACTCACGCCATCAAGGTCGTCTTCCGACCATAGGGCGGTAGGCGACACCGCCCGAGGACCGGCCGTCGGCCCCGGAGGCATGGCGTGAACGGATGAATCAGCAAACGGAGGAACCATGCGAGGGCTCGACCAGAAGTGCTTCATCGTCACTGGGGCGGCATCGGGAATCGGGTGGGCCTGCGCCAACCGGTTGATGGAGGAAGGGGCTCGGGTGATGGGATCGGACATGGTCGAGCCCGAGGTGGGCCCGACCGGATCGCCGGGAGAGCAGGCGTCCACCCCGTCGTGGGATTTCCAATTGGCCGACGTCACCGACGAAGCATCAGTGCTGGAGTTGGTGGCTGCTGCCACTCGATTCGCAGGTCGGATCGACGGGGTGGTGCACTCGGCCGGGGTGGCCAGCGGCGGTCCGGTGCACACGCTGGCCACCGAGGAGTGGGATCGGGTCCTCCGGGTAAATCTGACCGGCACCTATCTGGTGGCCAAGCACGTCGTCGATGCCATGCTGGCCCAACCCATGGTGGGCGGCTCCCGCGGTGCGGTGGTCACCATGGCCAGCATCGAGGGGCTGGAAGGCACGGCCGGCGGCAGTGTCTACAGTGCCTCCAAGGGGGGCGTGGTCCTTCTCACCAAGAGCATGGCCATCGACTACGCCGGCCGTGGCATCAGGGTCAACGCCGTGTGCCCCGGCTTCATCGATACGCCCATGACCCGGAACGTCTTTGACTGGCCCGGGTTGGAGGGGTCCAAGGCCAACGCCGTGGCCGAGCACAAGCTGCGACGCTTCGGACGGCCCGAAGAGGTCGCCGCAGCTGCAGCCTTTCTGCTGTCGGACGATTCGTCCTTCATCACCGGGCACACCCTCACCGTGGACGGGGGATATACGGCAGGGAGGGATCACGGGGTCACCGCCATGCTGGGTCTCTCCGGACCGGAGGGTTGATCGTTAGGCGCACCACCCCTTACGGGTTGCTGCCCACCCGAGCCCTACGTCAAGACTTTCCCGCCTCGTATGTTTCGGTGAAGATGTCGCCCTGGGCCGCACCCGAGCCTGACCTCCCACCGCCGGGGCCCCGCAGGACGAAGGCGATGGTGACGGCGACCAAGGCGCCGGCCAGGGGGCCGGCGATGTAGACCCAGTAACCGTCGAAGGAACGGCCGACCAGGTCGGGCCCGAAGGTGCGGGCCGGGTTCATCGAGGCGCCCGAGATGGGGCTACCCCACAGGCCGGCCAGGGCGATGTAGCCCCCGACGCCGAAAGCACCGAACAGGCCGATGTTCTGGGCCCCCGACGCTGTCCCCAGGATCACGCTGACCAGTCCGGTGGTCAGGATCAGCTCCATCCAGAACGCCGCCAAGTCGGAGTAACCGTGGGCGGGGTAGTTGGATCCGTAGGTGGCCGAGGCGTGGATCACAGCGTGGAGGAAGAGGGCGGCCAGGGTGGCCCCGACCAGTTGTACGACGATATAGCCGGGCACCCGCTGCCAGGGGAAGTCGCGACGCAGGGCGAAGGCAATGCTGACCGCCGGATTGAGGTGGGCGCCGGACACCTTGCCCATGAACAGGATGATGGCCAGGACGGTCAGGGCCGGCGCCACCACGGCCGCCGTACGGCTGATGGTCCCGGGAAAGGCGTGACCCATCATGCCCGAACCGGCGGCCGCCAGTACCAAAAAGAAGGTACCCAGCAGCTCGGAGAAGAGGCGGCGCCACTCCTGGTGGGGGTCTTTGAAGTCGCTGATCCGATCGATGATGTTCTGCTCGTAGCGGGCCAGCGGGCCGAGCGCGTTGAGTTCTTGTGTGGTTGTTGTCATCGTCCATCACGCCTTTCGGGAACACAGGGATTTTTCGGAACGTCGGTGTTCCCGCCGGGTCGGTGAGCGGACGGGCAGGAGGCCGAGTCCGGACGGACACTACTAAGCGAGCCGAAGGGGACCGGTGCCGCTGTGAGGGTCACTGCAGCCGTTCGGTCAGATGCTCGCCCACCCGGATGGCGTTGGCCATGGCCGTCAGGGCCGGGTTCACCGCCCCGATGCTCGGGAAGAAGCTGGTGTCCACCACGTAAAGGTTGTCCAGCTGGTGGGCCTTGCAATTGACGTCGAGCACCGAGGTGTCCGGGTCGCTCCCGAACCGGGCCGTCCCCGCCTGGTGGGCGCACCCGGCCACCGGGACACTCATGCTCATGTAGAAGTTCTTGCTCAGGATGTGATGGTCGGCCATGCCCACGTGGTTGAGGATGGTCCGCAGCTCCTTATAGAGGCCGTCCGCCTCCTCGTTGTTGGTGGCCTGGTAGGCCAGGTGGACGTTCCCTTCCGCGTCGGTGGTCACCCGGTTGTCGGGACGGGGCAGGTCCTCGGTGGTGAGCCACCAGTCCACCGCGTGCTTGGCCACGTCGTCGAGGGTCCAGTGGGGGGCCAAAAGGGTCAGCTTGGGCTCCTCTCCCTTCATGGCCCCGGCGTTGGACTTCCCCACCATCTGGATGTTGCCGAGGGGCCATTGGCGGCCGTCTCCGGCGAAGTAGAAGTCGTTGATGCCGAGCGTCTTCTGGAACACCGTGTCGTTGGGCTCCTTGCTCAACGACACCAGTGCCTTGCAGTTGTGGAACATGTAGTTGCGCCCGACCTGGTCCGAGCCGTTGGCCAACCCGGTGGGATGGGCGTCGTTGGCCGAGTTCAACAGAATTTTTGCGGTGTTGGCGGCACCGGCCGCCACCACCACGATGTCGCCCTGGTACACCTCGGTGTCCCCGCCGCGGTCGACCACCACACCGGTTACCGTCCGCCCACTCGGATCCGTCTCCAGCTTGGTCACCACGGCGCCGGTCTCCAGGGTCACGTTCGGCCACTGCAGGCTGGGTCGGACGGCCATGACCTCGGCGTCGGCCTTGGCGTGGACCATGCACGGGTAACCGTCGCACCACGCGCAGCGGATGCACTGGCTGCGGTTGCGGTCGGATTCGTCGAGCAGGATGCCGCACGGGGCGGAGAACGGGTGGTACCCCTTGGCGGTGAGGGCGTCGGAGATCTCCTGCAGGCGCGGCTCGTGGCTGACCGGGGGTGCGGGGTACGGCGCCGAGAAGGGACCTTCGGTGGGGTCCTCGCCGTGAATGCCATGGACCTGGTAGAGCTGCTCGGCCTTGGTGTAGAAGGGCTCGAAGTCGTCGTAACCGACCGGCCAGGCCGGCGAAACCCCGTCGACGTGGGCGATCTCGCCGAAGTCCTCGGGACGCAGGCGGTAGAGGGCAGCCCCGTACAGTTTGGTGGCGCCGCCCACGAAATAGTGGACCTGGGGCTGGAAGGCGGTGCCATCGCCGTCGTACCAGGTGTCCTTCGAGATGTACCTCCCGTCGACGAACACATCGTCGGGCGACCAGTTCTCGGTCTCCCGCGGCAGGAAGTGACCGCGCTCGAGCAGGAGCACCTGCTTGCCCGACGAGGCCAGGGTGTGGGCCAGGGTTCCCCCGCCGGCTCCGGATCCAATGATGATGACGTCGAACGGTTTGGGCATCAGACTTCCTTTCGTAGGCATGTTCGTAGAATGTTCGAGCTCATGCGGCACCGACCGCGGGGGCAACGGTCCGGCCGGCGGGATGTTGGTGGCGGGCGATGGCCACGGCCAGCACGCCCATCACGGCGGCCAGGATGGCGGCCACCCGGAAGAGGGAGGCCAGCGACACCTGGCTCTGGAGGACCCCTCCCCCGAAGGCGGCCAAGCCGTAGCCCACCTGATAGGCGGCGATGAGCCAACCGGCTGCCAGCTCGACGAAGGTAGGGAACGTGGCCTCGCCGTAGCCCACGCTGATGGGGAAGAAGCCGGAGCAGGCCAAACCACCGAAGGCGAAGACAAGAATGCCCGCCGCCGCCGTGTGGGCGGTGGGCACCAGCAGGAGGGCCACGGCCATGGCCCACGGCAGCACCAGATAGATCGACGTGGACCGGACCCACGTGCCGCTGAGGGCAATGAGCAGTCGACCCACGGTCACCGAGGCCCAGAAGGCGGCCAGGGCATTGTTGGCCGAGGTGGCCTTCACCCCCCGGCCCACCAAAAGGGTGGTCCCCCAGTTGCCGAACATGGTCTCGCCGATCCCGTAGAGGACCAGGGCGGCGGCGAACAGCCAGAACAGGGCCGGTATGCGGCCCGAAGACTTTTTAGCCGTGGCCTCCGGCACCACCATGGGCTGCACCAGGGCGAGGCCGATCAACACCACCAGCCCGGCGGCGGCGATCAGCGGGAGGTACCACCATTCTCCGATGTCGAGGAAGATGGCTATGAGCAGCGGCGACAGGGCCGTCCCCAGCCCGAGCAGGACGTTGAGCCCGGTGAGGGCCACGTCCCGCCGGTCGGGCATGAAGGCGCCGGCGTAGGTGCTGATCGAACTCAGAGTGAGACCGAACCCGAGGCCGAGGGCAGCGGTGGCCACCAGGAGCATCGGGTAGGCGATGGCGTCCGTCCGGACCGGATCGCTGACCACCAGCAGGGCCATGGACACCGTGTCGGCCATCAGACCGGCCATCAACACCCGCTTGAGGCGGAAACGGCGGGACAGGGTGGGCATGGCCAACGACCCGGCGATGGCCATGATCACCTGGGGCAGGAACAGGATGCCGTAGCGGCTCTTGGAAAGGTCGTAACCGGTGGAGGACTGCAGGATGCTGGCCGCGGCGGGGAAGGCCACCAGGCTCAGTCCTTGGAACAGTCCGATGGCGTAGACGGTGATGACCTCGAAGCGTCGCTCGCTGGCTCCACCCGACGGCGTCACGGCGCCGGCACCGTTGGCGCTCCCTCGGCTCCTGATGACCTGCCGGCCCTGGCTCTCACCGGCTGGTTTTGGGGGAGGGTGGCCGCCCTTCCTGTCCGGACTGGTTGTGGTCGGTTGCCTGGCCATCGGAGCCCGCCGTCTTTTCGACCACCGGGAAGAGGGTGGGCTCGACCTGTTCCCTGACCGTGGCCGGCAGGCTCAGATCACCGCCAGTGTGGGCGGTACTGAACTCGCGTTCGGCCCGTCCCCGCCCGATCATCGAGCGCAGCCACTTCAACATGGTTGTCAGGCGATTGCCGAACCCGGTGAGAAAGGCCAGGTGGATGAACATCCACACCACCCAGCCCGGAAACCCGCTCAGACGGATCCCCTTCACGCTCACGATGGCCCGGAAGCGACCGATGGAGGCGGCACTGCCCAAATCTCGGTAGCGAAAAGGCTTGGCCGGCTCCCCCTTGAGGCCGCGGAGGATGGTGTTGGCGGCGTGGAGGCCGCCCTGCATGGCCACTTCGGCCACACCGGGCAACTTGTCCAGGCTGGCCATGTCGCCCACGGCGAACACTTCGGGATGGCCGGGCAGGGTGAGGTCGGGCAGAACGGCGATCCGGCCGGCACGGTCGACGGTGGCGCCCGAGGCCCCGGCCAGCAGGCCGGCCAAGGGGGAGGCCTCGACACCGGCGGCCCAGATGGTGGTCCGGGCCTCGATCCGAGTGTTGCCGTCCGGCCCCTTGACATCGACACCGTCGGCATCGACCCCCACCACCTGACCGCCCATGCGCAACTCGATGCCCAGGTGTTCGAGGGTCTTGGCCGTCTTGGCGGAGAGCCGGTCGCCGAAGGTGGCCAGGGGCTCCTTGCCCCCGTCCACCAGGATCACCCGCACCGTGGAGGCCTCGAAGGTCCGGAACTCCCCTCGCAGACTGCGGGTGGCCAGCTCGCGCACCTGGCCGGCCAGTTCGACCCCTGTGGGCCCGGCTCCGACCACCACGACGGTCAGCCAACGCTCTTTCTGTATGGGGTCGGTGACCAACTCGGCCACCTCGAAGGCGCCGAAAATGCGGCGCCTGAGCTCGAAGGCGTCGTCGAGGGTCTTCATACCCGGCGCAAAAAAAGCGAACTCGTCGTGCCCGAAGTAGGACTGGGTCACCCCGGCGGCCACGATCAGGCTGTCGTAGGGATACTCGACGGCCACCTGCCCACCCACAGTGGCGTGGACCACCCTGCGGTCGAGGTCGAAGCCGGTGACGTCGGCCAGCAGCACCCGCACGTTCTTCTCCCGGCGGACGATGTGGCGCAGGGCCGGGGCGATCTGACCGGGGGGCAGCATGCCGGTGGCCGTCTGGTAGAGGAGGGGCTGGAACAGATGATGGTTCCGGCGGTCGATCAATGTCACATCGACCGGCTTCCCGCCGAGGAGGCGGGTGGCCGGCAGGCCCCCGAACCCCCCGCCGACGATGACCACCCGATGACGGCCGCCGGTGACGCCGTCACCTGCCGGCGGAGAGTCGGTGGCCATGGTCATCGGGAGTCGGCCCTCGGGCGCTTCACCGGCCGGGACGGCACCCGACCGCGGCCGAAGGCGTCGATACGGCCCCAGCGCCCGGGTATGTCGAGCAACTCCAGTTGGCCCAGACTGGCGGGAATGGCCGGATCGACGATGAGGTGGTCGTCCAGGGGCTCGAGCCCGAGGATGGTCCGCAACAACAGCAACGGAGCCGCCGTCGACCAGGCCTGCGGCGAACAGGCCGTCGGATACTGGACCGGGTACCGGGTCATCCACCGGGGATAGCCGCCGAATGCCTCGGGCAGCCGACCGTCGAAGAACCGGGCGGCGTCGAGGATGCCTTCGGCGATGCGGGCCGCTTCGTCCTTGAAGCCGTAGCGGCGGAGACCCCAGGCGATGAAGGAGTTGTCGAACGGCCAGATGGTTCCCACGTGGTAACCGATGGGATTGAACCGGCCCTCGCCTTCGGCCAGGGTACGGACTCCCCATCCCGAAAACAGCCGGTCGCCCATCAGATGGTCCACCACCCGGTGGGCCTTGCTCTTGTCGACGATGCCACTCCACAGCAGATGACCGTTGTTGGACGTCAGAGAATCCACCTGGCGACCGTCGGCGTCGAGGGCGACGGCGAAGTACTCCCCGTCAGTGACCCAGAAGTCGCGGTTGAACCGGCGCTTGAGATCGGCCGCCTCTTTCTCCAGCCGGTCGGCGAAGGCATTGTCACGCCACACGTGGCGGGCCAGGCGGGCACCGCGCACCTTGGCGTCGTAGGCGTAGCCCTGCAACTCGCAGGTGGCCCTGGGGAAGCCGGGCAGGGTCCCGTCGCGGTACGAGATCGAGTCCCACGAGTCCTTCCAGCTCTGGTTCTCCAGACCGGTCTCCTCATTGCGCCTCTGGTAGGCGACGTAACCATTGCCCTGGAGATCGGCGTACTCATCGATCCAGCGCAACGCCGCCCGGGCTTCGTACTCCAGGTCACGGACCAGTTTGGTGTCGCCGGTCCAGCGCTCGTATTCGTCGAGGAGCACGACGTAGAGGGGGGTGGCGTCGGCGCAACCGAAATAAGGGGAGTGCGGGCGCTCCTCGAAGGCGGTGAGCTCACCGAACCGCATCTCGTGCAGAATGCGCCCGGGGTCCTCGTCGCGAAAATCGTCGATGCGGGTTCCCTGCCGCTCACCGAGGACACGAAGGGTGGTGGCCGCCAGTTCGGGGGTGAAGGCGATCGATTGCAGGCTGGTGAGAATGCTGTCGCGCCCGAATATGGTCATGAACCACGGCAAGCCGGCGGCGGGCAGCGAACGATGGGCCATGGTCTGGGGCGAGAAGCGCAAGGCAGCCAGGTCGACCAGGCTTCGGTGGTAGGTGGCCCGCAGGCCGTCGTCGTCGCACTCCAGCCGGGGAGCTTTGGCCAGCCACTTGTCCAACCCACGGACCATGTCCTTTCGTGGCTTGGACGCCGATCCCTTGCTGACCGAGCTCTCCGCCAGGTCGAAACCGGGAGCTGTGGCCCTCACCGACAGCTCGGTCTCCCAGGTGCCGTGGGGTCCGATGGTCAGGCGGAAAGTGAGACCGTGGTCATCCAGAACGGCGGGCTCGGACGACGAGATCCGGGTCTCGCGCACGTACGACTGGCGGCGGTAGCCCAGTACCAGTTCACGGCGTTCGATCCGCGCTCGGTAGGTGCCGCTCTTGGCCAAGGCATCCTTGACCTCGAAGAGGTCGGCGAAATCGCTGGCCGCCTCGAGCCGCAGGGTGAGTTTCACCTCCTCCTGCTTGTGATTCAAGATGCTGATGACCTCCCGGAATCCACCACCGACGCTCCGCTGGCGCACGACAGATAGGTCAGCGTCGACATAGACGGTCCCCGTTCCGGGCACCAGGAAGAAGCGGGTCTCGAAGTACTGGAGGTCGTCGGTCGACAAGGCGTTGAGGCGGTCGCCGTCGAGAGTGAGGACCCACCGGGAGAGGAAGCGGGTGTCGAAGGAGAACAGACCGGTCGGATCGGTGAGCGAAGCCTCGATGTCCCCGTTCCGGTCGCTCACCACGAACGTGTTGCCCTCGAGGATCTGAACGAGGGAATTGCTCATTGAGATCCCTTCCTGCCGGCTCTGGCCGGGCCGGTAGCGGTCGACGAGCGGGGAGGTCCCGGAAAGAGACGTTGGAACACCATGAGGAGGTGGAGATCCCCCTCGACAGCCAGTGCGCCGCGCAACTGGGCGGCCATGGCATTGGCCCTGCCCTGGGCGATCCGATCGAACAGCTCCCCCTCCACCTTCACCACCGTGTCGGCTCGGCTACGACTGTGGGACACGCTGATGTTGCCGTCGGCTATGGCGATGTACCAGTGGTCGAGCCCCGACCCCCGACGCAGGTCGAAGCGCAGGCTTCCTTTCTCACCCCTCAGGATGGGCTCATAGGCCCGGTTCTGCAGCTCCTCGAAGAACGGACGGGCGCCGTCGGCGGCGTGATCCTTGTCCGACCCGGCCTTGGGCTGAGTTTTGGTTGCGGGACGGCTCTTCGGCATGATCAACCCTCACCTAACACAAGTTGGATCAGCCGGACAGCGTGTTGCCGGTCCGGGCTGATCGGACCTCACAACCCCGGACTGCTCTGCATGATGCCGCCGTCGACGAAGATGGTGGTACTGGTCAGGTAGCTGGCCCCGGGACCGGCCAGAAAAGCGACCACGCTGCCGATCTCCTCGGGCTTGGCCATCCGTCCGATGGGGATGGCCGCATCCAGCTTCTGGAGGGCGGCGGGGTCGTTCATGGTGGCGGTGTTGATCGGCGTCTCGACCGCACCCGGTCCGACGCCCACCACCAGCACGTTGTGGGGCGCCAACTCCACACCTGCGGTCCGGGTCAGCATCCGCATGCCCCCTTTGGACAGGCAGTAGGCGGTGTTGCCGGGCATGGGCCAGTCCTCGTGGACAGAGGTCATGTTGATGATCCGGCCACCCTCCCCCTGGGCGATCATCTGCTTGGCGGCCAACTGGGTGCCGAAGAAGGCGCTCTTCAGGTTGATGTCGAGGACCCTCTGGTACTGGGCCTCCGTGGTGTCGAGCACCGACGTCCTCGTCTCGATGCCGGCGTTGTTGACCATGATGTCCAGCCGTCCGAAGGCGCTCACCGCCGTCCCGATCAGCGTCTCCAGGTCGGAGATCTTGCTGACATCGGCCTTGACCGCGGTGACCTTGTCACCGAGGTCGCGGACCTGTTGCTCGAGCGCCTCGGTGGCGTCCGGATCGGCCACGTAGTCGATCACGATCGACGCGCCCTCGGCGGCCAGGGCCAACACAACTGATTTGCCGATGCCCGTGTTTCCACCGGTCACGATGGCCACCTTGCCTTGAAGCGACATCTGAACTCCTCATCCGGCGCCCTCTGCAACCCAGGTTACGGGCCGCCACCGGACGTTGCCTCATCCTGATCGGGTGATTACAGAACTGCACCTCCCGGGTCATAATCACCACTATGAGCGACTTCCCTCCCATCGCCGATTACGCCTTTCTCTCCGACTGTGAGAACAGCTGTCTCATCGCACCCGACGGCTCGGTGGAATGGCTGTGCCTGCCCCGTCCCGACGCACCCAGTGTCTTCGGTGCCCTGCTCGACCGCTCGGCCGGTTCGTTCCGGTTCGGTCCTTCGAACACCATGGTCCCCCACCAACGGCGCTACCTGCCGGGCACCATGGTGGTGGAAACGACCTGGCACACCCCCACCGGTTGGCTGGTGGTCGAGGACCTCATGGTCATCCGCAAGACCGACGACGACACCCGACGGCCGGGTTACCGGCGCGCCCCCACCGATTCGGCCGCGGCCGGGGTCCTTCTGCGCACGGCCCGATGCGTTTCCGGCGAAGTCGAGATCGTCACCAACTGCGTGCCCCTGTTCGACTACGGGACCACCACCGGACAGTGGGCTTACGACGGCGACGGCTACGGATCGATGACCGACATGGGGCCCGACGGCAAGCTGGCTCTCTCGGTGGTGAGCAGTCTCCGGCTCGGTCTGGTCGGCGCCCGCTGCTACGGACGCACCAGCCTGGCCGAAGGTGAGGAGGCCTTCATCGCCCTGTCGTGGGATGAGGGGAGCCCGCCCGCCGACCTGGATCAGGCCCACAGAGATGCCGAGTCCACGGTCACCTACTGGCGTCACTGGCTGGCCACCGGGACCTTCCCCGACCACCCCTGGCGGCAGTACATCGAGCGCAGCGCCCTGACCCTCAAAGGCCTGAGCTACGCCCCCACCGGGGCCATCATGGCCGCCGGGACGACGTCCCTCCCCGAGACACCGGGCGGCGCCCGCAACTGGGACTACCGCTACACCTGGATCAGGGACACCGGATTCATGTTGCGATCGCTCTATCGCCTGGGCTTCGACTGGGAGGCGCTCGAGTACTTCGCCTTCGTGCTGGAGTCGGTCAGCGGGGGCAAGGTCGGAAAAGACTTCGAGCTCCAGATCATGTACGGCATCGGCGGCGAGCGGGACCTGACCGAAAGGACCATCGACCACCTGTCGGGTTACGAGGGGGCGAAGCCGGTGCGGGTGGGCAACGGGGCCTGGGACCAGCATCAGAACGACGTGTGGGGGATGCTCCTCGACGGGGTCGACACCCACCTCAAACGGGGGGCGGCCCAGATCGTCCACGCCGTGTGGGACGGGTTGGCCGGACTGGTGGAGGACGCGCTGGCCCACAGCGGAGACGCCGACCAGGGCATCTGGGAGATTCGCGGCGAACCTCAGCACTTCACCGCGTCGGCCGTTCTGTGCTGGGTGGCCGCCGACCGGGGAGCAGACCTGGCCCAGCGCCGGGGCGACACCGAGCGTGCCGACCGCTGGCGCAAGGGGGCCGATGACCTCAAGCAGGAGATCCTGGCCAAGGGAGTCGATGAACGGGGGAGGTTCCGGCAGGCCTACGAGAACGACGAGCTCGACGCTTCGCTTCTGCTCATCCCCATCATGGGTTTCCTGCCCCCCGACGACGAGCGGGTGAAGGCCACCGTTCTGGCCATCGCTGACGAGCTGACCGAGGACGGGCTCGTCCTCCGCTACAAGGTGGACAGCACCGACACCGGCTTCGAGGGTAAAGAGGGCACCTTCACCATCTGCTCCTGGTGGCTGGTCTCCGCATTGACCCTGACCGGTGAGATCGTGCGGGCCAGGGCGCTATGCAAGAAGCTGCTCTCCTTTGCCGGCCCTCTGCACCTCTACGCCGAGGAGATCGACGCCACCACCGGCGATCACCTCGGGAACTTCCCCCAGGCATTCACACACCTGGCTCTGATCGACGCAGTGTCACAACTCATCGAAGCGGAGGCGGACGCTCCCTGAGCGCTGCACCCCTGTTACTTCCTGGCTGACCATCACGTGGCCGGTCGGTCAGGAAGCGCCCGCGTCCTTCATCTCCACCGTGATGGTGCGGAACTCGTGAGGGCCGACGTTCTCGAGCGAGTGCGGTGTGAGGGGAGCACCCCACACCGCGGCGCCGGCCGTGGGCCTCGAGCCGGACACACGGGTGTCGACGATCACACTTCCATCGGGAGCACGGCGGACGAAGTCGCTGGTGGCCATGATGTAGAGCACGCCTCCCCATCGATGGGTGTGGACGGGCACGATGGCTCCGGGCGGAACCCGTCCGTCGAGGACACGGACCCGATCATCCTCGAAGAGAACCTCGTGGAACTCGGGGGCTGCGATCACCGCATCCAGGTCAGCGGGGTAGGGCCAGGGGTCCGTCCCCTCGTCGGTCATGGCCGCACGTCGGGACGACCGGAGCCGGAGTGATTGGTCATCGCGTCACGTACGGTGTCGGGCAAGGGCCACTGACCACAGGTTAATGCCGGCCCAAGCGGGTGATCAGATCAACCCACCGATCAACCGACCTCCCCGTGGCTGGTAGCGCGCTGGTCGGGTACCAGATTGACCGACACCAGCTCGATATTGAGATCCCTGAAGAATTCCAGCGTGGTGTGCAACCGGGCCTGATCGGGCACGCACCCCACCAGGTGGGTCAGGCCCCTCTCGCACCGGCTGACCTCGAATCCGACGATGGCCCCGGCCAACGTCTGGCTGAATCGGCCCCTCACCACGATCTCGAAGGTCTCGGTAGCCACGGGACCTTCTCCGAGGTCGTGAGGCTGGACAGACGCCGGCCAGCCCAGATGAACAGTGAACGGTCGGGCCATACCCGTCGGCTGACAGGAGAAACGAACCTTCTTCACCCCGTACCGAGGTTCTAAGCGTGCCGCGCCGCCACCGGGGCGAAACTCCTGGATCGGGTGGGAACCACGGCCACGACGAGTGCGGCCGCAGCCAGTACCCCGAGCGCAGCGCGCAACCCGACCAGGTCTGCCACCATGCCCACCACCGCGGGGCCGACGATCATGCCCAGGTAGCCGACGGCCGACACGCTTCCGACCACGGCACTGGCCCGGGATCGACCGGCACCCGCCTGGGCCAGCAACAGGGGCCAGCACATGGAGATCCCCCCAGCGGCCAGCACCAGGCCAAGGGCGGCGATCAAAGCCGTGTGTGCGGTGGCCAACGTGACCACGCCGATGGCAGCGGTTCCGGCGCCGATGATCACACCTCGTGCCGGACCGCGCCGGCCCACCCGGGGCCCGAGGATCGACCGCGCCAGAGCGGCCACCGAATACCCGAGGACAGCCCCTCCGGCACCGATGAGAAGGCCGGAAGTCAGCTGGGTGCGCAGGAACAGAACCCCCCACAGCTCGATCCCGCCTTCCACCATGGCGGCCAGTGCGAAGGCCCCGGCCAAGGGGAGAAGACCCTCGGAACGGAGGAGGGCCACCATCCCACCTCCCACAGGCACCTGGTCACCACGCTCACCTCCCGGGAGCCGGACCCGGTGGCACACCGCTCCCACGCCCAGTGCGACCAGCGCCACCGCCACCCACATCCAGCGCCACGAGGCTCCGACGCCGAGCAGCACCCCCATGAGGGCGGCCCCCGACGCCGCTCCGATGTTGAACCGGGCGTGAAAGGCCACCAGACGACCCGGCTGGTCGGCCAGTGCGGCCGTGGCGCCCACGTTGATGGCCACGTCGACCAGGCCGGCCACCGCCACCATGACGACGATCACGACGCCCAGGGCCAGCGGTTCCCGGATGACTGCACCGACAGACAGAAGGACGGCCCAACCGAGCAGCGACGATCCCAGTACCTTGCCGGTGCCGAATCGTTCGCACAGTGCTCCCCCCACCGCGTTGGACGTCGCCCCACCCACCAGGGCGACCGACAGCAGCAGACCGAACCCGGCTGTGGACAGCCCCAGCGCCCGCTCGATATCGACGGCCGCCACCGCCCAGCCACCCCAGAAGGCGCCGAACAGGAGGAAAACCCAGCCGATGGGACGGAGGCTCACGATGGTTTCGTAGCGTAGGCGCCCCGTCGACACCCCGCGGCGGCGCGCCTCGGGGCGTCCGGACCTTCTGACCAGCTCATTCGTCTCTAGCCAGCGTCGACCACCCTGTGGTCTGTGGCAACCGGGCGGGGCGGGAAGCCGGGCCCTGACCGCCCGGCCTGACCGCCAGGGCCTGACCACCCGGCGACCTGGGCGGGCCCCGCCCCAGGACTTGTTCAAGGATTGACCACCGATCGTCGATGATCCCTCAGTGATGGTGATTTCTGGTCCTGAAGTGACGGCCCGCGCCGGCGAGGCCAAGCCGCGCCCGGCCCGGTCGACGATGTTCCTCTGGGCCGCCTACGGCGTGCTGGCCCTCCTCCTCGCCGGCTATCTGGTGTCATTACTACTGCGGAGCGACAACCAGTCGTGGACCTGGCTCGACGGGTGGCTGGTCTGCGGGATCGAACTGATCGCCAGCGTGCTGTGCATCGCCAGGGCCTTGGTCGGCCGACCCGGTCGACTAGCTGCCCTTCTCCTCGGGCTCGGCCTGCTGTCGTGGTCGTTGGGCGACGTGGTATTGACCATCGAGTCGCTGGGTGGGGCTACGCCCCCCAGCCCGGGGCCGGCTGACGCCTTCTATCTCTTGTTCTACCCGCTTGCTTACGTAGGGGTGATGCTCTTCATCCGGGGGGAGGTCAAGAAGATCACAGCCCCCAATTGGCTGGACGGGGCCATCGCCGGATGTGGTGCTGCCGCAGTGTGTGCCGCCTTTGCCTTCGACGGCATCCAGAGGTCGGCCGCCGGGAGCACCCTGGCCACGCTGACCAACCTCGCCTACCCGATCGGGGACGTACTCCTGCTGGGACTGGTGGTGGGCGGATTCGCGGTGCTGTCCGGCCGGAGCAGGGTGCCCTGGATCCTTCTGGCCACCGGGATGGCTCTCAACGTCTTCGGGGACACCGCCAACCTCCTCCCCAATTCGTTCGGAGCGTCGCGGTTCGGCTTCGTCCTGAATGCCATCGCCTGGCCGACGGCCATCGTGGTGATGTCGGCATCGGTCTGGCTGCGCGGGCACTACTCCAACCCGCTGCTGCCCGAGCGTCCGGCCGGGTTCCTGCTCCCCAATGTGCTGTCCGGCGCTGCGCTGGTCATCCTTCTCATCTCCAGTCTGCACTCCATCAGCAGGGTGGCCATCGGTCTGGCCACGGCCACGCTGGTTATCGCCGGCATCCGGCTGGCGCTGTCCGTGCACCAGATCCAGCGTGAAAGCCAAGAGCGTCACCGCCAGGCCATCACCGACGACCTCACCGGACTGCGGAACCGTCGGTATCTCTTCCGCGTGCTCGATGCGTTCTTCGAGGAGAATGCCGACAGGCCGGATCAGTTCAGCCTGGCCTTCCTCTTCGTCGACCTCAACCGCTTCAAGGAGATCAACGACTCCTTCGGCCACCCGGCCGGCGATGAGCTGCTCAGGCAACTGGGCGCCCGCCTCTCCGGATCACTGAGGGACACGGACTTGCTGGTGAGGTTCGGCGGTGACGAGTTCGCCGTCGTGCTGGTGGGAGGCGACGCCACCTATGCCACTTTTGTGGCCGAACGACTCACGGCCAGTTTGGCCGAGCCGTTCGTGCTCGACGTGGTGAGGGCCACCATCACGGCCAGCATCGGGATCGCGGTGGCGCCCACCGACGCCACCGACAGCGCCGGACTGGTCTGGTGTGCCGACGTGGCCATGTACCGATCCAAGATCGGGAATACCTCCTTTGCCTCCTATCGGGAGGACCTCGACGAGGACGGGGACCAGATGCGCCTGCTCGAGGACCTGCAGACGGCCATCGAGAGCGGGAGCCTGGTGCTGCATTACCAGCCCCAGCTCGACCTGCGCAGCGGCGAGGTGTTGGCCGCCGAAGCATTGGTGCGCTGGACCCATCCCACCATGGGCCTGCTCCCACCGGACCGGTTCATCCCCCTGGCCGAGCACGGTGGGCTCATGCCCGCTCTCACCCGATGGGTGCTACAGGCGGCGGCCAAGCAGTGCGCGGCGTGGCGAGCGGTCGGATGCATGCTGACGGTGTCGGTGAACATCTCACCCACCAACCTCCTCGAGGCAGGGTTCGTCGAAATGGTCGCCGACCAGCTGCAGCTTCACGGATTGCCGGCCACTGCGCTGGTCCTCGAGATCACCGAGGCCTCCGTGATCTCCGAGTTCGAGCAGTCGCGGCATGTCATCGAAGAATTGCGGGATCTGGGTCTGGTCGTCTCGATCGACGACTTCGGGGCCGGCGTCACGTCGCTGGCCTACCTGAGCAACCTTGCCGTGGGAGAGCTCAAGCTCGATCGCACCTTCATCACCGGTCTCACCGACGGCGGCGACCACCGGGACCTCGATCTGGTTCGGTCGACCATCGAGCTCGGGCACGCTATGGGGTTGCGCATCGTGGCCGAGGGCATCGAGGACGGCGCCACCCTTGCCCTTTTGGCCGATCTGGGGTGTGACTTCGCCCAGGGCTACTGGATCAGCAGGCCGATGCCGGCGGCTGACCTGTCCTTCCGGCCCCCACAAGTGGGCCGGGTGGCCACCAGCGGCGTATAGAGCCCCCCGCTCACGGGGCGCAGAAGCGGACCGATTCGGTCTCGACCAGCCGGTCGGGACCCGTCGCCGGCTCCGGCGCACACCGGGCGCCGGCGTGCAACACTGGGATCGAGGGCTTTCTCACGCCCTCGGAAGGGGGAACAAATGGGAAGCGTCCGATACGGCGCCCGGCCACCGGAGCAGGTCCGCAACCGGGAGGTCGAAGCAACCAGCACCCCCATTTGGTCACAAGCGGTGACGGTGGTGTTCGAGACCGATCCGGAGGCCATCGCCTCGGTCCTGCCCCGACCTCTCGAGCCATCGGTACCCACCGCCCGGCTGCGCATTGCCGTCGTGGACCTGGGCACCGGTCTCAAGCCGTTCGGGGCCGGCTGGTTCGGGGTCCGGGCCCGCCACGGCGACACCGAGGGTGAGTACGCCCTGTTCATGCCCATGACGACGGAACAGGCCACAGTGGGCGGCCGGGAGACCTTCGGGGAACCCAAGAAGATGGCCGAAATGGCCCTCGAGGTGAAGGGCGACAGCGTGGTGGCCCGGGTGGCCCGGATGGGATCGACGGTGGCCGAGGTGAGCGGGTCCCTCGGGCCCGAGGCACCGGGCTACGAGATCGACAAGCTCGATTTCTACTTCAAGCTCCTGCCCGACCCGTCGGGCTCCGGGTTGGAGGGCGACCCTGCCTTCGTCTACTGCCACCGGCACGAGGTGGCCCGGGTGGTCCGACCGGTCAGTGGCGAGTGCAAGCTGCTCGACGCCCCCCTCGATCCCATCGCCGACTTCCCGGTGGCCAAGGTGTTGTCCTTCGACTACGCCGAGCTCTCCTCGTCCCAGCGGGGCGAGGTGGTGGGCCGGGTGCCGGCCGAGTGGCTCGAGCCCTACATGCACCAGCGGTACGACGACCTCTCGGTTCTGGGGGCGAAGCGATGAGTGACGTGCCCAGCAGTGGATCGGACCGCTACATAGTGGTGTCGGCCGACGGGCACGCCGGTCTGGCCTGTGAGGAGTACCGGAAGTACCTCGACCCGAAATACTTCCCGGCCTTCGACGACTACCTGACCGAGCGGATGGCCCACCGCCAGGAGGCGCTGGCCTTCAACTACGACTACATCATGGGCTGGGAGAAGGACAACGAGGAAGGGCTGAAGGGCGCCTTCGACCCGGTCATCCGGGACAAGGAGCTGGACGCCGACGGTGTCGCCGCCGACGTGCTGTTCGCCGACGCCGACGCCATTACCGGCATGGCCTCCCCGCCGTTCGGTGCCGGCTTGTTCGCCGGGGCCATCGAGGATCCCGAACTGGC
This sequence comes from uncultured Acidimicrobiaceae bacterium, assembly GCA_963727955.1. Lineage (GTDB taxonomy): Bacteria > Actinomycetota > Acidimicrobiia > Acidimicrobiales > RAAP-2 > Bog-756. The sequence goes on along the minus strand of CAVSII010000005.1, from coordinate 93,486 downwards.
TTTCGCCGGGGCCCACGCCCATAACCGATTCCTGGCCGACATGTGCTCGCACGCACCCCACCGACGCGGCGGGATTGCCCTGGTCCCCATCACCCACGACATCACCCGGGCGGTGACCGAGATCGAGTGGGTGGCCTCCCAACCCGGTATCCGGGGCATCATGATCCCGACCATGTGGCGGAACCGCGCCGCCTACAACGACGCCCTCTACGACCCGGTGTGGGCGGCCTGCGCCGACACCGGCCTACCCGTCCACACCCACTCGGGTGAGGCGCCCATGGAGGAGTACGGCGACCATACCGGCGTCTATCTGGCCGAGGTGGTCTGGTGGGCGGTGCGACCGGCCTGGCACCTTCTGTTCAGCGGGGTGTTCGAGCGGTACCCGGACCTCAAGTTCGTGGTCACCGAGGCTGCCGCCTACTGGGCGCCGGACATGATGTGGAAGTGGGACCAGTACATGGGGGGTGGCCACACCACCAAGAAGATGGCGGCCCTTCTCAAGGGCAAGATCTCCAAACTGCCCTCCGACTACTTCGGCACCAATATCTTCATCGGGGCCTCGACCATGTCCAAGGAGGAGATCCGGCGTCGGTACGTGATCGGCACCGATGTGGTGATGTGGGGGACCGATTACCCCCATCCGGAAGGCACCTGGCCCAACACCGCGGCCAAGCTGTCCGCCGACTTTGCCGGGGTGCCGGTGGATGACACCGCCGACATGCTGGGGTTGACCGCGGCCAACGTCTACCGCTTCGACCTGGCCGCCCTGCGGCCGATCGCCGACCGGGTCGGCCCCTCGCCGGACTCGCTGGGCCAGGACGCCACCATGCGAAGCGATCCGTCCGAACGGGCGGGTGCCCGTTGGTGGAAGGACGAATACGGGCTGCAGCCCCCCGGCTAGGCGGTCAACCGACACCTACAAGGAACGGCAATCCCTACCAGGAACGCAGCACCTGATGGCGGTCGAAGGCGTTGCAGGTCGAGTCGCGGGGGTACTCGTCGACCGGGAGGGGCGTGGCCACTTCGGCCACCGTCGGTCCGATCCCCTGGCCGATGAGCCGGAGGGCATCGAGGTCGAACCCGTAGCGATCGGCCGCGTTGACCTCGACCATCTGGCGGGTCTCCACCGGGTCGCAGGCGCCGAAGGCAGCCCGCAGCGCCTCCCGGCTGAAGGGATAGCTGCCCTCCGAGTGGGGGTAGTCGGCCCCCCACATGATCCGGCCCACACCCACCTGGTGGCGGAGGGCCGATTCGCTGGCTCGTAGGAAGCTGGCCCCCACCGAGACGTTGCGCTGGAAGTACTCGCTCGGCGTCATCGACATCCCCTTGGCCGCGGCGCCGAAGAAGTTGGCCTCGGCCGCGTCTCCGAGGGTCATCCGGCCGTAGAACCAGTCGAGGGTCTCGAGCCCCCGGGGCACCCAGGCCAACCCCTGTTCGGTCAACACCACCTGCAGCGCCGGATGGCGCTCGAGCACACCTCCGAAGATGAGATGCCATACCGAACGGTGCGAGAACCAGGGCAGTTCGACCAGCATGATGGCCCGGGCCACTTCGGCGTCGCCGTAGTCGGGAAGGCCGCCTCCCCCGTGAATGTTGACCACCACGCCGAGCTCCTCGCACAGTGCCCACAGCGGCTCGTAGGCCGCCTCCCACAGGGGCGGGAGATCGGAGCCGGGGGGGAGGGAGGGGAGGAGGATGCCCCCGAACGGCGAGAACGTCTCGGCCGCCCATCGCACCTCGGCCAGGGCGTCGCCGATGCGGTTGGCGAAGATCTGGACCACGCCGGCCCGGCGACCCGGTACCCGGGCGCAGAACTCGGCCAGCCACCGGTTGTGGGCTTGAATGCCGGCCCACCGGCGGTCGTACTCCGCGGCGGTGGGAGGCAAGGCCACCAGGCTCCCTTCTTCGAAAAAGGGCGGCACGGTGTTGGGGAACAGCACTTCGGCGGTGATCCCGTCGGCATCGTTTTCGGCCAGGCGCCGGTCGGAGTCCCAGCTGCGGTAGGCGGTCGGGGCCAAAAGGTCGGCGAAGGGATTGACGTACGACGCAGCCCAGGCGTCGAACTCGTCGTGCCAACTGGCGGCCAGGAAGGGTCGGTAGTCGGCAATATCGGCGCCGGCGTGGGCGTCGGCCGATATGACGGTGTAGCGGTCGTCCGGCGCCGGCGTGTCGGTCACGATTGCTTCCTTGCCTTCGCCGCGCCGGCCGAAGCCAGTCCATCGATGGCCGAGGGGGGAAGGGCTCCCTGGGCGATGGCATCGGCCCGGGCGTGGAGCAGGCGGCCGGCCTCGTCCAGATTGTGGCCGATCACGAAGCGCCCTTCTTTGACACCCTGGACGGCGAACCGGCCCAGCTCGGACAGGTCCACCGTGTCGGTGGGACGCCCGGCTGCGGCCAGGGCCGCCTTGAATTCGGCGAAGGTGGTGCCGGGTGCCGGCGGACGGGGTCGTTGGCGGGCCAGAGCCTCCGGACGGTTTCGCTGGGCCTCCCACAGCCCGGTCTCGAGCAGCCCACCCGACGGGTAGAAGATGCACGCCGACAACTTGGTCTCCTGGGCGATGAACTGGTGAGCCAGGGCCTCGGTGAAGCAGCTGATGGCGGCCTTGGACGAGGCGTACACCGACGCATAGGGAACCGGCGCGATACCTCCGTCGCCCGAGGAGGTGGTCACCACCACACCGGGGTGGCCGGAGGCGATCATCCGGGGCACGAAGGCCAACACCCCGTTGGACGTCCCGAAGACGTTGACCCCGAAACACCACCGCCAGTCGTTGGGTTCCTGATCCCAGGGGTTTCCGCCCCCGCCCGACGTCACCCCGGCGTTGTTCCACAGCACGTGACACATCCCGAACTGGTCGAAGACGAAATCGGCCAGCGCCTCCACCGAGGTCGGGTCCGAGACATCGGTGACCACGCCGCGGACATCCCCGAGGGCCGACAACTCGGCCACCGTGGTCTCCAGCACAGGTGCTTCGATGTCGGCGATCACCACCCGGGCCTCCTCGTCGAGCAGTGCCTCGACGATGCCCCGTCCGATACCGGCGGCGCCACCGGTCACCACCGTCACCTTGCCGGCCAGGTCTTCCACAGCGCTCCCCCTGGTGCATCTGGGTCACGGGCCTTCGCTCGCAACGAGGCCATGGTGGCACAGACACGGCCGGGGCACCTGGTCGCCGGATGTAGAGCGTGGGCCTCACCCTCCTCCGGCTTCGAACAACAGGGCGGAGATGAGACCGGCGCCTGCCGCGGTCAGGCTCCCGATGGCCGCCCCGGAGGCTCGGTGGCGGTCCAGCCACGGCGACGGAGCTCATCGGCAAGCTGCTCGGAGGGCAACCGGCTCATCATCTGCTGCTGGGCGGATTGCCGCCAGGCCGGCGCAGCCACGGGGCCATCCCCGTCGGACTCCGCGTCCTGCAGCCGGCTGATGAACGCCGCCGCCTCGTCGCTGGCGAACTTGCCTCCCGCCTGACGCTGGGTGAAGCCCATCGGGCCACGTGCATCGCGAAAGTCGGCATGGCCGGCGTCCTGGAGAAGGGCCAACAACTCCTTTACCTGCCGATGCGACGCTGGCGGACCGGACTGTTGACCGAACGCCATTGAGGCCATTCTTGCCCATGTGCCGATGAAGCGGCGCCATCGCCGGAAACCGCTGTGCCACCAACGACTACCGTGAGTTCGGTGGCGCGAGGGCTTCGATCGGCAGCGACCTCGATCATCCACGGGGAATCGGCGGTCTGGCCGGCGGTGACAAGCGGCGTCATCGTGGCCGTGGCGTCGTACCTGGTCGGTCCCGACAGGGGAGACGTACGGGTCGACGTGGCGCTGGCCAGCATCGCCAGCTTCCTGTTCGGGATCCTGATGGCCTTCACCATCGTCCGCACCCGGGAACGCCTGGCCCTGGTGCAGGACCTCCTGAGCAAGGGGAACGCCTCGCTCCTCTCGATCCACAATTTGGTGGCGGTGTTTGGCGAAGATGTGCGGGTCACCATTCGGGAGCTCATCGACCATCAGCTCACAGACCAGATCGACTACCGACTGGTCGACAACTGGCGTTCGGCGCCTTCCCATCTGGCCCTCACCCGTGCGGTCATCTCTCTCGAGCCGGGTACCCGCCAAGAGGAGGTCGTCTACAAGGAATCCGTCGAGATCTGCATCGACATGGGGGCGAACCGGGCACTGATCGAGGCGGCCAGCGGTCAGGCCCTCTCACCCACGGAATGGACGGGGATGTTGCTCCTCTTGTTCTTACTCATGGCCCTTATCGCCGTGCTGCCCGGGGGGACGGTGTGGGGAGCGCTGGTTGCCGGCGTGATGGCGGGAACGTTGGTGACCCTCATCGTTCTTCTGCGCAAGCTGGATCGACTGCGTTGGCACGAGCGGACCTCGATCTGGGAGCCGACCGCCCGCCTCTTTCGCAGTATGGGTCGGGACCCCTACGTGCCCCGCGAGGTCATCGACAACGGTCGCTACCGTCCCACCGGGCGGGTTCGGGTGGCCGACTATCCCTTTGCCTACCCCGACCGGACCGGAAAGACGGTCACGGTGGAGAACTTTGACGAGATCCCCCCGCCCGACCAGGTGACCCGCGCTGTCGGCGACCTGGTCGACGATTGACCATCATCACCGGCTCAGCGGAACGACACGGTCGTTCAGCCGTCTCGTTGGCTGCCTCTCGGGCCTTTGTCGGCCTGGTCCGATGGCGGCCGCCGCCCAGCGTGGACAGACTGGGCCCATGGAGCCCGTTGTAAGAAGGATCCGACCCGAAGAAGCACCGGCATTCCGACGGTCGGTGATGGTTCCGTTTCTCGATCCCTTCGCCGGCGACCCCGATCAAGTCGTCGACTTCGAAGCGTGGGCAGCCAGCGCCCCCCTCGACAGGGCATGGGTGGTGGATGTCGCCGGCACCTTCGTCGGCAACAGTGCCATCCGCAGCTTGAACGTCACCCTTCCGGCAGCAACCGGACGACCATGTCCGACCATCCCCATGGCGGGGGTCACCGCCGTCGGCGTCCATCCCACCCACCGACGCCGGGGATTCCTCCGCCAACTGATGACGACCATGCACGACGACGCCCGTCAACAGGGTGAAGTGATCGCCGGTCTCGAGGCCTCGGAATCGATCATTTACGGGCGCTTCGGCTATGGCCTGACAGCCAACCTGGCCGAGTACGCCATCGACAGTCGAGCTTCATCGTTCGCCGTCCCAGCCCCCGCCACCGACCTCGCCCTCCTGTCCAAGGAAGAGGCTCTGGGGGTCCTGCCGGCAATCTTCGACCGTCAGCGTCTGACAAGAGCGGGCGAGGTCGACCGCAGCACCGGCTACTGGACACAGCTCTTGCTCGACCGCAAGCACCAGCGTGGCGGATTGTCGGCCCGTTTTCATGTGGTGTGCGACGGCGGCTACGCCCTCTTCCGGGCCACGCCCGATGCCAACGTGTTCCGGGGGGAGCGGTCCGACATCGTCGTCGAGGAACTGCGCGGTGTAACGACCGAAGTCGAAGCCGCCCTCTGGCGCTTCGTCCTGGACGTGGATCTGGTCGGCAGGGTCACCGTCACCCGCCGGCCGGTGGACGAGCCGATTCGCTGGCGTCTGGCCGATCCGCGCCAGCTTCAGACGCTGGGTATCGAGGACCGCCTCTACGTGAGAATCCTGGATACCGGAGCCGCCTTTGAGGCACGCGGCTACCAGGCCGAGGGTCGTTTGATCTTCGACGTGCTTCCCCCGGAGTCGTCCGAGGGCCAGGTCGACCAGGCCCCGGGCCAATGGGTACTGGAGGCCGGACCGGACGGCGCCTCGTGCCGCCGGGCCCGGAAAGGTGCCGAGGCCGACCTCCGCCTCGGCCTTCCCGCCCTCGGATCTCTCTATATGGGCGGTTTTCCTGCTTCATTGTTGGCCGCCGGCGGACGCATCGAGGAGTTGAAGCCCGGCAGCCTGTCGGTGGCCGACGCCCTCCTCACCACACGGCCCGCGCCGCGAAGCGGGACCGGGTTCTGACCGCACCGATTGACCTGGCCCCAGCTGCACTCTTATGGTTCTAACGGAAGGGGCACACGGTTCGTGGCGGCCTTTCTGACGGCGGGGCCCCGAGATCCGAGGCTCGTAAGGGAGGATCGGCCATGACAAATATCGAGACAGACGCAGAACTCCGTTTCGATCCACCGGGCCCTGGGACCTGGGGTCTGGATCCGGTGCACTTTCCCCGACCGGTGACCCGCTATTGGGCGGAGACCCATCCGGAGGCCTTCATCCGGGGCACCAGTGATTTCGCCCGTTTCTACGGAATGCTCATCGACGGCATGCAGACGGCCTACGTCAATGGATTCGCCTACAACACGATGAAGCCGGCCCCCGAGGAGCAGGTCCCACAACGCTTCCAGCGGGCGGAAGAGGTCTTCGCAAAGAAGGTGTGGCGGGAGCAGCTGAGTCAATGGGACGAGACGGTCAAGCCGGCTGCCATCGCCGCTCATCAAGAGATCCAGGCAATCGATCCCGACGCTCTGTCGGAAAGGGCGATGATCGCCTATCTGACCCGATGCCGCGACCACCACTCGGCCATGATTTCCCAACACATGCGGTATACGGCGTCGGCCATGATTCCGGTCGGCGACTTCCTGGCCCACGTCGGGGACTGGACGGGGCTGGCCCCGGCCCAGTTGCTGGGTCTCATGCGTGGCTCCGCCTCCGTTTCGGCCGGCGGGTCCGTCGAACTCGAGCGGCTGATTTCGGCGATCGGCGAAGACTCCTCGGCTCTGACCCTCCTCGATTCGGGAGACGACCCGGTTGAGGTCATCGCCGCCTTGCGGGCCCTGGACGGTGAGGCGGGAGCGGCTGTGTCGGGTTATCTCGACTTCGTCGGGTACCGGCCTCTCGACGGATTCGACATCTCGGAGCCCGGTGCCCTCGAGTTGCCCGACGCCCTCCTCCGTGCCATCCGTGTGGCCGTGTCAGGCAGGGACAGCGGAGCCTCGGACCTCGATGACAAGATCGCCGATATCCGCCGGAAGGTACCCGAGCAGTACCGCAGCGAGTTCGACGAGCTGCTCGGGGAAGCCCGGCTCACCTACCGACTCCGCGACGAGCGGGGCATCTACAGCGACATCTGGGCGTCGGGCCTCATGCGACGGGCTGTCCTGGCCGCGGGACGCAGGTTGGCCAGCCAAGGCCGCATCGACCAGGCCGACCACCTGATCGACGCCAGTCTGGGGGAGATGGGCTCGCTCCTGTCCGATGGCGAGGGCCCGTCGGCCGAGGAGCTCACCGCCCGGGCCGCCTACCGCGCCACCCATTCGGCCAAGGACGCACCCCCGTCCCTCGGGCCTCCCCCGCCGCCCCCACCGGATCCGTCGGGGCTGCCTCCGGCCATGGGTCGACTGATGCGGGCTACAGGCATCGCCATGGGGGAGGTGTTCGGCAGCTCGCAGGAAGAGCACGAAGAGCATCTCCTACGGGGACTGGCCGCCAGCCAGGGCGTCTACGAAGGGCCGGCCCGCCACGTCTCGGGTCCCTCCGAGTTCGGCCGGATCGTCCAGGGGGACGTGCTGGTGACCCAGGCCACGTCAGAAGCCTTCAACATCCTCCTGCCTCTGCTCGGGGCCATCGTCACCGACAACGGTGGCCTGCTCTCCCACTCGGCCATCGTGGCCCGTGAGTACGGCATACCGGGGGTTGTGGGGACGCGGGAGGCGACCGAACGTATCCAGGACGGAGCCCAGGTGCGCGTCGACGGGACGGCGGGCGAAGTAACCGTACTGGCGTGAAAGACGTCGTCCCTCTGGCCAAGGCGCGCCAGACCTCGCTGTTCGGGTCGAAGGCAGTGGGGCTGGGCGAGGCTGAGCGGCAAGGGCTCCGGGTCCCACCCGGTGTGGCATTGGCCGGTTCTGTCGTCGAGGCTGTCGCCTCGGGGGATGAACGGGCCATCGCCAGGGTGGCCAAGGCGGTGCACACCCTGGCGGCACCGCTGGCCGTCCGCTCCTCTGCGGCCGACGAGGACGGCGCCGAAGCCAGCTTCGCCGGGCAGCACCTCACCCTTCTCAACGTGCCCACGGCGGCGGAACTGCCTTCGGCCCTGCGGGAGATCTGGTGGTCGGCCAACTCCGACTCGGCCATCAGCTACCGGAAACAGGTCGGTCTTTTCACCCGCCCCAGTGTCGGCGTTGTGGTCCAGACGCTGTTGGATCCCGATGTGGCCGGGGTCATGTTCACCGAGAATCCGATCACCGGTGCCGACGAGCGGGTCATAGAGGCCAGCTGGGGACTGGGTGAAGCCGTGGTCGCCGGTCTTGTCATTCCGGACAACTACCGGATCGACCGCGCCGGCCAGGTGCTGGAGGCCAGGCCGGGCCGTAAGTCGATCGCAATCCGCTCCGTGGCCACAGGAGGCACGGTCGAGGAGAAGATCCCCGCCGACCGGGCCGAACAACTCTGCCTCGACGAGGACCAACTGCGAGAGCTGAGCCAGCTCGCAGACCGGTGCGACAAAGCCTACGGTCCGGCCCGCGACGTCGAATGGGCCTTCGCCGGCGGAACCCTCTATCTGTTGCAGTGCCGGGCGGTGACGACGGGGCGACCACCCCAACAGGATTCCCCGTCAACCACCGAAATTGGCACCCCGGTGGAGACGCTCAAGCTGGTGCCCCTCTTTGCCGACCTCGATCGGAAGGAGATCCGCCAGATCGCGGGCCTGCTCAAGGAACGCCGTTTCGCCGCAGGTGAAACGGTGGTGATGGAAGGCTCGGGGGGCGCGGCCTTCTTCCTCATCGATTCGGGCGAGGCCACGGTCTCGATCCACGGCGAGGAGAAGGCAACCCTGGAGCGCGGCGACTACTTCGGCGAGATCGCCCTGATCGATGAGGGTCCGCGGGCGGCCACCATCACGGCGTCGAGTGAACTCGTCTGTTACGGGCTCACCTTCTGGGAGTTCCGCCCGCTGGTACAGGAGAACGGCACCATCGGTTGGAAGCTGTTGCAGTCCATGGCCAAGAAGCTGCGCGCCGCGCAACAGGGCTAGGCATCTCCTGCCGCACGATCCAGCCGGACGCCCACTGACGGCCGCCGGGAGGGGACCATGAACAACCGGAGAAAGATCGGAGCACGGTGGGCGGCCATCACCGGGGCCCTGCTGGCCCTGCTGGTGGTGGCGGCCCCGCCGGCCGGCCTATCCGGCGCCACCACTCCGATCACGACCCGGTCCGATCCTGCCGGCGCAAAGCCAGCTGTTTCCGACGGGTCGCAACCCACCGCCATGGCCGCTCCCTACGAATACCTGGGTTGGGGAGACCCGCAGCCGCCGGCCGATGTCCTCAGCGCCACCGGTATCCACGACCTGACCCTCGCCTTCATCCTCGCCCACAAGGGCTGTCATCCCGAGTGGGACGGGTCGCGGCCTCTGCTGGGCGGGAGCGATGCGGCGGCCATCGCCGCTGTCCGATCGGCAGGCGGGGACGTAGACGTGTCGTTCGGGGGATGGAGCGGATCCAAGCTCGGTGCCGCCTGCAAGACAGTGCCCGCCCTGACCGCTGCCTACCAACAGGTGGTCGACGACTACGGGCTGTCCGCTATCGACATCGACATCGAGCACACCGAGTTCACCAAGACAACAGTCCGCGAGCGGGTCATCGAGGCACTGGCCGATCTCCAACAGGAGGACCCCACGCTCGAAATATCGGTCACCTTCGGCACCAACCAATCCGGTCCGGATGCCGACGGCGAAGCCATGATCGAGCAGGCAGCCGCCCTCGGGTTCCAACCCTACGCATGGACGATCATGCCCTTCGATTTCGGTGCGCCGGTCAGCGACATGGGGACCGTGTCCATTCAGGCGGCAGAAGGCCTCGAGGCCGACATGGCCTCCGCCTACGGTGAGTCAGCAGCTGAGGCCTACGCCCACCTCGGCGTCTCCTCCATGAACGGCGAGACCGACGAAAGCGACGAGACGGTCTCCGTCGCCGACTTTCAGCAAATCCTCAACTTCGCCGACACGGAGCACCTCGCCCGGCTGACTTTCTGGGCCGTCAACCGTGATCGACCGTGCGCGGCCGGTCTTTCCACCAAGGCGGGCAGCTGCAGCGGGATCGACCAGGCCGCTTACGCATTCACCGACCTGCTCAGCCAGTACGCCTCCTGAGCCCAGCACACCTTCTGAGCCCAGTGCACCGGATGGGGACGGACGGCCGAGGGCGCGTGCCGGGGTAGCGCTGTCCGAGGCGGAGGAGGCCGACTCCGACTCGTTCACCGCGGAGGCCCATAGGGCCGGACGTCCCTCGAGTCGGGTACGAATCGCCGGCGGCGCCCGGCCCGCTGCCAGACGAAGAGCCCGAGCAGCACGACGAGGACCCATGTCACGTGGATGGTCGAGACGACGGCGCCGGCCACCACCGCGGCCACCACCACGAGTACCGCCACAGGCAGGAAACCCCTACGGGGGGGCTTGGGCGGCTCCGGATCGTCGGTCAGCCGCGGCAGGTCGTGGAACAGGCCGTCGAGATCGCCGCGGGTGACCGCCCCGAGGGCCCGGTCAAGCCTGGTCTTGAACTCGGCCTGGTCGAGCCGCCCGTCGGCGAAGTGACGTGACAGCTTCTCGGCCACCTCGTTGCGTTCGGCGTCCGAGACGCGGAGCCCCGCACCGTCGTCGGGACCTGTTCGGCGGGTGGAGCCCGGGTAGGCGGGATCCCATCGGTAGCGCATGGCGTGTCTCCTTGGCTCGGACCAATCGTGGGTGTAAGTCGTCGGTATCAGTGGGTGAACTGGTGGCCGAGCATGTCCTCGGCCACTGAGTGCTCGGAACCCTCGTCGGGGATGAGAAGCCAGCCGGCCAGGTAGAGAGGCACGGCGATACCGCCCATCAGGGTCAGAGCGACGAAGCCCACCCGCACCAGGGCGGGATCGACGTCGAGGTAGTCGGCCAATCCGGCGGCGACCCCGGCGACCATGCGCCCAGACCCGATGCGGTGGAGGCGCATCCCGCGCTGGTCCGGATCTGGTGGCGGGGAACCGGGGTCCGATGGTGGCGGGTTGGAGTCTGTGGGAGCGGTCATGCCGTCAGCCTGACGGCCGGCCGGCCGAACCGATATCGGGCACGTCCCTGATGCGACCCTGAATGCGGCCCGGTCGGATCAGGGATGTCCCTGTTGGCCCGGCACCAGGGGGTGCGCGATCATCGATTATCGCCAAGCCCACCGATTCCCCCACCCAGGCGCCCGGCCCGCCGGACCCTCCTCCGCCCACCGGGCACGGTGGATTCCGCCGGGGCCGTCCGTGGCACGAGTCGTGGGGACCTCCCATCGGGAGTCTCCACCGGGGCCCGTTGCGCCTGAGGAACCACGGCCACAGGAGGGGTCGATTCCGCCGCAGCCCGGACACCCGGGTGGTCGCCGGGGTGTGCGGTGGTCTGTCGGCCACCACCGGCATCGACGTCACCCTGGTCCGGATCGCCTTCGTCCTGCTCTCCCTGGCCAGCGGGGCGGGGGTCCTGGCCTACGCCCTGGCCTGGTTGTTCGTCCCGCTCGAAGGAGAGACCACCAGCATCTTCTCCCGGGCGGTGGCCGACCGCCGGGGAATTCGGTTGGTCGCCGCCATCATCCCCCTCCTGATCGTGATCCAGATCGTGGCGGCCGGACTCCACCTGGGCTTCGTGGGCTCCTTCGGCTGGCCGCTCTTCCTGGCCGCCGGGGCCGTCGTCCTCATCCGCCGCAATGCCAGCCACGACGAGCGGCTGTGGATCAACGACGACCTGATCCCGATGTTCCGAACCGGGGAAGACCGCCACACCCGGACCTCGGTGATCGTCCGCATCGCTCTCGGGATCATGATCGGAATCGGCGGGCTGCTCCTCCTGCTCGGCGGACATCCGACCACCGCGACCTTCCTGCCCGTCTTCGGCGCCCTCCTGGTAATGGCCTCCATCGTGGTCATTTTCGGACCGTGGTGGATCAGCCTGGTGCGCGACCTGATATCGGAGCGCCAATCGCGGGCCCTGGCCGAGGAGCGCGCAGAGATGGCGGCCCATGTCCACGACTCGGTCCTCCAGACCCTGGCCCTCATCCAGCGCTCTGCCAACGATCCCCAACAGGTGACCCGGCTGGCCCGGATCCAAGAGCGCGAACTCCGTTCGTGGCTGTTCGAAGGTCGGCCCCCCGGCTCCGTGGCCGCAGAAGCGGTGACCATGGCCGAAGCCATCACCCTCATCCAGGCGCTGGTCGAGACCGACCACGGGATCACGGTGCAGGTGGTGGTGGTCGGGGACTGCCCGCTGAACGATCGATTGAGAGCACTTCTGGACGCCGCCCGCGAGGCCACAGTGAACGCGGCGAAATGGTCGGGAGCGTCAGATGTCTCGATCTACTGCGAGGTCGAGCCGCGGGCGGTCACCGTTTTCGTGCGTGACCGGGGTCGGGGGTTCGACCCCGGTGCCGTGCCCGACGACCGGCAGGGGATTGCCCAGTCCATTCGGGCCCGGATGGCTCGGTTCGACGGTTCGGTGGCTGTCCGGTCGGCGCCCGGCCGGGGAACGGAGATCGAACTGTCCATGGCACGCCTCGAGCTGACGGCGTGAGCACGGGCGAGCGGCCCCGGGTGTTTCTGGTGGATGACCACGCCATGTTCCGCTCGGGGGTGCGGGTGGAGCTGGGAGACCAGGTCGACCTGGTAGGGGAGGCCGACGAGGTGGCGGCGGCCATCGAGCTGATCGGTGAACGGACTCCCGACGTGGTTCTGCTCGACGTACACCTGCCCGGCGGAGGTGGCCAGGCGGTGCTGGCCGCCGTCCTGCCCCACCATCCCGAGGTGCGCTTCCTGGCCCTATCGGTGTCCGACGCCCCCGAAGATGTGATCGCGGTGATCCGGGCCGGAGCCCGGGGCTATGTCACCAAGACCATTTCGGGTCCGGAGCTGCTCCAGGCGGTGCACGCGGTGAAGGCGGGGGATGCCGTCTTCTCCCCGCGTCTGGCCGGTTTCGTGCTCGATGCCTTCGCCGACGGGTCCGGCTCTGCCCCGGCGGCAGGGCTCGATCCCGAGTTGGACCAGCTCTCCCCCCGCGAGCGTGAGGTCCTACGTCTCATTGCCCGCGGCTACACCTACAAGGAAGTGGCCCGCGACCTGATCATCTCGACCAAGACGGTCGAGTCCCACGTCTCCTCCGTGCTCAGGAAGCTCCAGCTGTCCACCCGGCACGAGCTCACCCGCTGGGCCACCGAGCGACGACTGGTCTGAGGGGTACGCAGACGATCCCCTCCGATTGGCCTGACCATGGCCGTGCCCTTTTCTAGCGTCGGCCGCCGAAGATACGCAGCAGAGCCAGGTAGACCATGGCCGACGACAGCAACAGCGAAAAGGCCGAGTACCACTCGGCGTCGGCGCTGATCTGGCTGGCCTGGGCCTGGTAGGCGTAGTCGAAGTCGACGAACAGGTTCATCACGGCCAGAAACAGGTAGAGGACGCCGAAGATGACCACGCCGCCCAGTCCCGACGCCCCCCATCCGGTGAGGATGGACACGACGATCACGGCCAGAAAGCCGACCGTGGCCACCATGGTGGCCTGGACGAAACGGTGGCCGACCCGCACCAGACCGGTGCGGTAGCAGAACCACACGCCGGCCACTACGGCTACCGTCCCGACCACGGCCAGGGTGACCACGTGCTGGCCCTGGTTGGCGTAGAAGCGGGAAAGCACACCGAGGAGAGCGCCTTCACAGACGGCGAACACCGGGGCCAGAACCTTGGCCTTCGCTGGTCGGAAGGAGGCCCACAACCCGGCTCCCAGGGCCACCAGCAACAGTGGCCACACCAGACCCAGGGGCAGATCGGCTACATAGGCCAGGCCGCCGAGAACCAGGGCCAGGGCTCCGAGGAGCCCGGCTTTGTTGAAAGCGCCCTCGGCAGTGAACGTGCGGGTGGCGGGAAGGTCGGGGCTGGGCGGCTCCAGAAGGGCGGTGGAACCGCCCGAGTAGGGTGGCCCGTAGGCCTCCACCATCCGCTGGTAGTTCGATGCCGATCCGAACGATCCCCGATTGGCCGTTGCCATGGTCACTGTCTCCTGTCCTGCCTGTCGTGCGTGCCCTTCTGGCCCGCACTCCCTCGGTCCGCCGGTCCCAGCGCGGCCAACCTCAGGATTTCTTCCTTATCCATTCTGCCTGCTCAGCTCGCCCGTCGTGCCGCGGCCGCGCCCGACACCCGGATACCGTTGCGGCCACGTGTGCCACACCGCGCTGCAGGCGCCGCCGAGACGACCGGGTTACGGTGCGTGCTCAACCTCGGCCTCTCGACCCGGGGCACCCCGTAAGGCTTGGAGCCCTGATGAAATTCTCCGTCACCTACCCCTTGATCACCCATCCGGCCAGTCCGGAGCTCATGACCAGGGAAGCTGTCACGACTTTCGCTCGAACAGCCGAGGCCGCCGGGTTCGACGGCATCGGGTTCACCGACCACCCGGCGCCGACCGATCGGTGGCTCAAGGCCGGCGGGCACGACGCCCTCGATCCCTTTGTGGCGCTGACCTTCTGTGCGGCGGTCACCGAACGGATCCGCCTGATCCCCAACATCGTCGTGCTCCCCTACCGCCACCCCCTGATCATCGCCAAAATGGTGGCCACCCTGGCCATGTTGTCCGGTGACCGCTTCACCCTGGCCGTGGCCACCGGCTATCTGCGTGGCGAGTACCGGGGTCTGGGGATCGACTTCGAACAACGCAACGCTCTGTTCGACCAGGCCATCGATGTCCTGCGGGGGATGTGGACCGAGGACGACTTCTCATTCGAAGGAACCGGCATAAGCGCCAAGGGGCTGACAGCCAATCCGAAGCCCCGGACCGTACCGCCGATATGGATCGGGGGTAACAGCCAACTGTCCCGACGCAGGGTCGCCCGGTACGGCGACGGCTGGTCGCCCTTCCCCGCACCACGGTCTCTGTCGGCAACCACCAAGACGCCGCCGCTCGAAACCGTCGACGACCTCACCGCCATGCTCGACGAGCTCTGGCGTTTCGTGGAGGAAGAAGGACGTTCGCGGTCGGACATCGACGTCGCCTTCTCCACGGCGGCCGGGGGCAGGCTGGGCGAGAACTTCGATGCCGACCCTCATAGGGTCGCACTCGACCAGCTGGCATCGCTGGGCGTGACCTGGGTCGGGGTCTCGGTTCCCGGCGGATCACTGGCCCAGGCCCTCGAGGGTTTGGAACGCTACGGCGGATCGGTGATCGGTCCCTCCCGGACATGACCGGTGCGGTGCCGGAATGAAGCAGCAAGGAAGAAGGGGGAATGGCGGCTCTGACGTCCCTCTCGGCCCTCACCTCGTCGTTGGACTGACCTCGTCGCTCGACTCAGTCGTCGCTCGACTCAGTCGTCGTCGGCGCCCCAGCCCAGCTCGTCGGCCAGCAACAGGAGCACTCGGTTGGGTAGCCGTTCGCCGCGACCCAGGAGCTTGAGGCAACCCTGCACGTAAGTCTTTCGGGCATCCTCGGCACCGCGGGTCTGGACGGGCCCGGCCACAGGAGGACGGATGCCGATGATCTCCGCCAGGTCACCCGAGTGGTCGTCAGAGCCAGCCTCCGCCAAAAGCGATTCGATGACCCGAACCATGTAATTCCTCGGTGGAGAGCCCTGCTCCCACCGGGCGACGGACTGCTGGGTCACACCCAGTTGGTCGGCCAGTTCCCGCTGGGTCATCCCGTGCCCTGCGCGGTAGGTGCGGATGCGCTGGGCCAGCTGGTCCGGCCCCTCCACTGAGTACTCATTTGTATCCACCACTTGTTCACGCTACTCCTGTGCTTGTAGAGCTGACAAGGGGGGATCGTGAAGTCGGTTGTGCCGCGTGTCGAACTACATTGATGTAGTTCACACGTTGCGGATAAGTGTGCCGGCCCGGGTCGGCCGGTCGACCCGTCGAACGGAGCCGGGAGAAGTAGCGTCGTGGCCGGGTCGAAGAGGCAGGGTTCCGGGGTAGGGCCGGACCGGGCCCGTCCGAGACAACCAGCCCGGTTGACAGCGTCGGTCCGGGGATCGTCTCCCCAATTGTGATCCGCACCGAGAGAGGAGGGGCCGATGGCGGTGATCCGGATGGCGGCGTTGACCGCCGTCGCCGTGGTGGCCAGCTCGGTGTCCTCGGTGAGCACCGCCGGGGCAATGCCGTGGCACGGAAAGGACGGTGCCGCGGTTGCCGCCCGTCAAAGGGTGGCGGCGGCCGACGTCATCACCCAGCCCACGCCACCGGTCGAGGCCGGCAATTTCCCCGTCGAGCCACAGGGACGGGCGCCCTCCGACGGTGACGGTCTCATCCCGAACCCGGCGACTCCCACCGGTTCAGCCATCGCTCCACCGACGTCGTGCACGGTCACCTTCGTCTCCGGCGCCGGAGCGACCTCGGCCACCGTCAACGCCTGGATCGCCGCCGAGGAGAACACGATCACCGCGCCCACCGTCGTCTGTCTCTCCGGGACCTTCTCCAACCCACTGCATGTGTGGTCGAAGACCAGTACCGCGCTGTTGGAAGTCGCTCCCGCGCCGGGCGAGACAGCCACCTTCGACCTCGGCACCGTACTGCCCGCCGATACCGATCCGAACCAGTACTGGTCGGACACCGGCGGCATCAGCATCGTCGACTCGAGGAGCGTGGAGATCTACGGCCTGACGGTCGAGAACTACACCTTCGACGGTACCGGCCAGTCGCCCGCCGGCATCTACGTCACGACGCGCAGTGACACCCGGAAGACCAACCCGAACGTGGTGCCCCATCTGTCGGCCTGCTTCGTGAATGATGGTTCATGCAGCGACATCTACATCCTCGACAACACCGTCAAGGACATCACCAACACGGCCGACGAGAACTACACCACAAAGCAGTATTGCAACAATGAGAATGTCGACGCCTACGGGATCGCTGTCATCGCCGGCGGTCAGGCAACCTCACAGAAACTGCAGCATGTGGTGGTCGAGGGGAACACCGTCACCGGGACGCGGACCGGACAGAGCGAGACCGTCACCTTCAACGGTGCCCTCGAAGACTTTTTGGCGGCCGACAATGTCATCGACAATGCCGACAACATCGGCCTCGACACGATCGGCTGGGAGACCGGGGGTGCCCAGGCCAGCCACGGCTACGTCTTCCACAACACGGTTTTCGACATCGACACCGAGTCCAACGCGGCCTACGGCAAGTGGGACGCATCGACCGGTACCTGTGGCCCCCTCCCCGAAAACGCGGCTGGGCTCTACGACGACGGGGGTTCCTACATCTGGTTCGGGTCGAACACCGTATGGAACTGCGACCAGGGGATCAACCTCGACGTCGAGACCAGAAAGAAGGAGACCGATCATCTGTTGGTGTCGGACAACACGGTGCACCAAGACCCGGGCACGTCGTTCGGTGACCCGAGCCAGGGCACTGAGCCTCCGGGATTCGCCGGTTCATCGAGTGTGGCCGGCCACGACCCCTATGCCCTGTATATCGATGCCTTTGGCTCGGGGGCGTCGATCACCGATGTCTACGTTCACGACAACACTTTCCAGAACCAGAGTCAGTACTTCCTGACCCCGGCGTACGGGATGCCCGTCGTGGATCTGGGCGGGATCTGGTCGAATGTCGAAATCTGGCACAACACCATCGAGGGGCTGGGAGCGTCCGATCGGTACAACCCACTGTTCGAGGTGGACAAGCAGCCGAAGAAGAGATCGGTGAACACCGTCGACTGCAACGACTACGGGGACCTGTCCACAGCCACCAACACCGTCAACGGGAATTTCGCCCTTCCGAAGGACAACTGGCTCACCCTGGCCGAGTGGCATGCAGGCAACGGCCACGGATGGGACGCCGACAGCGAAGTCGGGTCTTTCTCGGGCAAATGTCCGAGCCACTCGATCCCGTGACCCGGCTTGTTAACGTTTCCATCATGCCTTCCACCTGGCCCGATATGTCCTACACCGAATGGGCGGAGACCTGCGACACTCTGCATGCGCACACGCAGGTACTGGGCAAGCTGTGCGTCGCCCTGGCCCCACCCGAACCGCAACTCCAACACGCCGCCCTGCGTCTGACGGCGAGGGGATGGGAGACCGCTCCACTGCCGGCTCCCAACGGGTCGGGTGCGTTCGTGGTTCTCCTCGATTTGCGGACTCACCAGGCAGTGGTCGAATCCAGCAACGGTGAAGTGGGCCGGGTCTCCCTCGTCCCTGATCGTTCGGTGGGCGCCGTAACCCGGGAGCTCTTGGGTGCCGTCCATGACATCGTGGGACCGGTGACCGTGAATCTGAAACCCCAGGAAGTCTCCTGGGGCACACCGCTCGACGCCGATGAGCAGCACGCCACGTACGATCCGGATCAGGTCGCCACCTATTTCGCCGCGGCTACCCAGGCGGCGCTGGTCCTGGCTTCGTTCCGAGCCGCCTACCGGGGCCGATCCACACCGGTGAACGCCTGGTGGGGCTCTTTCGACCTGGCCGTAAGTCTCTTTTCGGGCCTGTCGGCCGATCCGCCGTCAGATGACTTCATCATGCGGAATGCCATGGATGCGCAGGAGGTGGCCGTCGGCTGGTGGCCGGGCGACCCGAGATACGGCAAAGCCGCCTTCTATGCCTACACACACCCGTCCCCCGCCGGATTCCAGGGGGCCACGTTGTCGCCCGAATCCGCCCATTGGGATGCAACTCTCGGTGAGTTCATTCTGGACTGGAAGGACGTCTGCCAGAGCTCGGACCCGCGGGCGACCGCACTGGTTTTCGCTCACTCGGCCTTCCTCCGTGCGTGCTCTCTGTGTGACTGGGATCCCGCCCTGACCGCCAGTGCCGAGGGAAACCCGCCGCCCGTCAGGTAACCGCTCGCCCCCTCTGCGTTCCTGTCGAGCCTCTCTGCCCGCCCAGCATCACGAGACTGCGACATCTCCGACCCCTGATCTCTTTGACTTAATGTCATAGTGACTTATAATCGGGGAGAAAGGCAGTGACCGGGCGGTGAGGCGGGAACTCGCCAGAGCTGCTGAGCGGTCGGCGAAAGGACCAAACATGAGGCGGCATTCACGCGTGGGTACTTTGATGGCAGGCATCCTCGTTTGCGCCGGGGCCCTTGCCTGGCAACCGTTCGGGTCGACAGCGGGAGCGGCGGTGGGGGCGGTCAGCTCACCTCAGAACCTTGCCGCCCAAACACCCACCAGTCCCCAACAGACGCTCTACACCCCCGGCGGGCCTCAGAACTATCTGTATGTGGGGTCTCCTCCGTCATCCTCGCCGGTCTACCCCTCCACCAAGATTCCGATCCCGGGTAATGAGTTTTTGGAGCCGAGCGCAGTGGCCGTAACCCCCAACGGAGAGATCGCCCTGGTCGCCACCAGCACCGGGGTAGCTGCAATCTCCACAGTCACCAATACGGTCACCAATGCCAACATTGCCGGGGACCCTTCCCGACGCCATCGCCATCACTCCCGATGGAACCAAGGCCTACGTAGCCAACGCCGACAGCAATTCGGTCAGCGTGATCAATATCGCCGCGCTTGCCACTGTCGGTAGTCAAATTCCGGTCGGCTCGGATCCGACCTCGGTGGCCGTGACCGCCAATGGCTCGGAGGTCCTGGTCCTGGCCTCGCCCGACGTATATGTGATCAACACGACGACCAACACACATTGCTGGCCGAGTCGACCACATAAACGGCGTTGCCGTTGTTGGAAAACAGACTCGACCCGGTCTGCGTCTGTTTGCTCCAGAGCTGCCCGCCAGTACTCAGATCGAACGCTTCAAGCTGCTCCAGACCCTGTCCCGAATTCTCGGCCAGGCTCGTCGGCTCCGAAGCCAGCAGCTCAGTCCCGTCAGGGCTGTAGGCCAACGACTCGTCCCACGATGGAGGATATGAGGGGGTTTGCCCAAAATCCATCGATACGGTGGTCCCGCTGTTCAGATCGACTCGCTCGACACTTCCGATCCGTTCGATCGCCAGTTCCGCTTTCACCGGACTGAACGCCAGGGCCTCCGTGTCTGCCGCCTCCATCCGCACGAGACCGGCTCCGTAGTAGGAGTCGGCAACACTCGGGGGTATGAGGTAGGGGTCGGGTGTGACCTGGGCGGGGGGAGGGACGACTCGCAGGACGGATCCTCCATCGCTCAGGATCTCAACTGTCCCTCCGGCCCTTCCGACAGCCAGCAATCCCAAGCGTTGGCTCGAGGCGATGGCAAAGATCGGTCCACCGGTGTCAATGGGCGCCCCGAGTGGTTCGTAGGTCCGAGGATTGATCCGCCAGATCTGACCGGTATCCAGCCGGGCCACCACCATCGGGTTGGTGGCCGTGCGGCTCGGATCCTTGGCAATCCGTATGACCGCCCGGTCACCTGTCCGCCTACCGAGCGTCAACAGATGGCCATAGGGCCTGCCCGTCTGCAACGAGACGAATCCGAGTGACGCGTGATTGGTCGTGTAAACGGCCGTCTGGTCGTTGAGGAGGTCGACATCGACGGGAAGAGCTTCTGTCGCCACCTGCCCGAGATAGCCCCGTTCGTCCTGCAAGGCGGCCAGCAACTGGCTTCGGCTGGTGGCGTTGTCCCGAAGTTCCCGTCCTTCCACCGCAAGCAGGAGACCGAGACTTGGGTTCGAAGACAAGACATCGGAAGATTGTGATTCGATCCGTTGGAAGTCGGAATCGGAGGTACTCGACCGGGCGATCCGAGTTTGACGGACGGCGATCAACCCCGCGACGGTCGAGGCGGCGAAGAGCACAGCGAAGACCAGTGCCATGACACCGACGGAACGCCTCGTTCTCCGATGCTCCTCGAGATCGATCCCGTCGAGGTCCTCTTTGCTGATACCGCGGGCGGGCGAGGCCAGTTCAGCGATCTGTGCGCGGAACCTGGAATTGTGGAGATCGAGACGCTGGTCCTGCCTCGCCCAACTGAGGTCGACGTGCCGGGGCTCTTCTCGGTGGATCCCTCGCAGCGCAGCAGGTACGGCGTCGCTGTCCGGATCGAACCCACCCAGCTCTTCGTTCCAGCGACACCGTCCCGCGGTGATGGCCACGATCAACCGATCGGCCCCCCGACGGCCAAGCCAGTACGAAACCTCCCGGTTGACCCATTCTGAACCTGCCGATTCGGGAGAAGCCAGCAGGATCATCCATGCCGACTCGTCCAGCGCTTTGGCAATGGACGACCACATTCCCGGGTTGGCGGATAGGACACTGCGGTCGAGGAACACGCGCAACGCCCGCCGTCGCCACCACGGCTTGGCAAACCGGGTCAGGGCTTCGCGTACCGCCTCGGCAACCCGGTCATCTCCGTCATGGGAGTAGGAGATGAAGACGTCGTAACTCATCGATACCTACCCGTTCTCAATGAGGTCCACTGGTACCGCACCCGGAGCCCATCGTGTGATGAGCCCGTGGTCGGCCTGGCAGACTCAGACACCCACTGACTTTTGACCCAGATTTCTAGGCGCGTCGCAGAGCAGGGTCAAGCTGGGTCATCCTGCCCCGGCGGAACAAATCCGGCGGTTTTCCGCCTTCGGGTCCGGGTTGGGCGCGCCGCCCGGTGGCCACGACAAAGCCGGGGGTAGAGAGGACCTTGCGCCGGAAGTTCCCAGGATCGAGGGACTGGCCCCAGACAGCCTCGTAGACACTGCGCAGTTCGGAAAGTGTGAACGGATCACCCACGAAGGCGGTGGCGATCGACGTCGTCTCCAGTAACGACCGAGCCCGGTCGACTGCACTACCCAAGATGGTCTTGTGGTCGAACGCCAGGCGGCGGCGACCACTGCCCCTCAACGCCTTCTCAACCGATACCAGCTCAGCCCGCCGGGCATCCGTCCCGGCCGAAACCCGGCCCACCCGGGGGACCACAGCAAGATAGGCGACGGTCACGACACGCATACGGGGATCACGACCGGGTTTTCCGTATGCGTGGAACTGTTGCAGGTAGGGGGCGAGGTCCGTCCCCGTCTCCTCGCTGAGCTCCCGTTGGGCGGCGTCGTCCAAGTCCTCATCTTCGTGGATGAAGCCACCGGGAAGCGCCCACCGTCCCTCGTACGGTTCGGCGCCCCGTTCGATGAGGAGCACCTGCAGCTCTCCCCCGGCGATAGTCAGAACCACCATGTCGACGGTGACCGCCACCGGCGGGAAGGCACGCGGATCGTAGCCATGTGGGACGCCGGCTCTGGAGGGCACCCGATCATGGTACCCATTTGGGGTAAGCGTGACTCATACCTGACGGGCCAGCGAAATCGGCCGGAACTGGTGCCCTAGAAGGCGCTCGTGTGGAGCGAGCTCACGTTGGTCGAGACGCCCGCGCAATAGTCTGGCGCGGTGGTTCCGGCACACACTCGTGCGACATCCCGCCGCCTCGATGACGCCCCTCCGTTTCGGGGGTGGCCCCTGGGGGTGGTCGAGTTCTTCGATGAGCTCGAGATGGATAACACCAAGGCCTATTGGACGGCCCACAAGGAGTTCTATCTGGACAACGTCCTCCGTCCCATGCAGGCCCTGCTGGCCGAGTTGGCGACCGAGTTCGGTCAGGGAAGTATCTTTCGCCCCTACCGCGACACGCGCTTCAGCTCCGACAAGTCGCCCTACAAGACCACGATCGCCGCCCACAACGATGCCGGATACATCTCGCTGTCCTCGGATGCTCTCGGCGTGGGCTCGGGGCTCTACATGCCGTCTTCCGACCAGCTGTCGCGCTTCCGGGCCGCCATTGCCGACGACAAGAGCGGTGGGCAACTGGTGGGCCTCGTACAAGGACTCCGGAAGAAGCGGATCGAGGTGTCCTCCCATGAGACCCTCAAGTCGGCCCCCCGGGGCTACCCGCCGGACCACCCCCGGATCGAGCTGCTCCGTATGAAGGGCCTCACCGCCTGGAAGGAGTGGCCGGTCGGGGCGTGGCTGGCCACGCCGTCACCCAAGGGCAGGATCGTCGAGTTCCTTCGAGCCACCGGGCCGCTCAGAGAGTGGCTGGATGGGAAGGTCGGAGCAGCCGAGCCTTCGTGACCGGCCGTGTGGCCCTTTGTAATTTTGAAGATTGGCCTCCTCGACCGCCTAGACCGGCAATCCGCGACTTGACAAATCCAAAGAATTGTCAGTTAAACCGACAAAATCGCCTACCATTTACTGCCGGGTCCGTTGAGTGTGGGTTCCGCCACCTGCGCTCCGGACCCGGCACATGCAGAACTCCGCTGGATGCGACTGTGAGTCGCGAGTACGGTGGATTTGGTCAGCCCTGTCGAGCGGGACCTCAGATCTTGCTCCGAGGCTGTGGGGCGAGCCCTCTACCCTCTCCGTCAGAGGTAGAGGGCCGTACTTACCCTGGTTGTCAAGTAACACATTGGCCCTAGACCCGATAATTTCTCCTGATCGATTTCGGGTGTAGGAGCAATGTGTAACTTCCCGGTGTAGGCGGAAAAACTGGCGATTTTTTGAAAAACAAACAACCAAGGGGCGGGACGAGCGAAGACCCGTCTCGGTCGGGAACCGGCACCTCCGGCGTCGCCGGTCGGACGGTCGTGGACGGGAAGGCCCGGCCAGCTAAGGGAGGGGAAGGGTCAGCACGGCACTGCCCGTCACGTGGTCGCCCAGTGCGGTGGATGCCCGAAGCTCGACCTCGACGATGCCCTCCCCCTCTTCCATCCGGGTGGCGGTGACCGAGCCCGAGTAGGTGAGCACCGTGTCGGGGAACAGCGGGACTCCCAACCGGATGGCCAGTCTCTTGATGATTGCCTCAGGGCCGGCCCAGTCGGTGAGGAAGCGGCTGCAGTAACCCGTGTCGGAGAGGATGTTCATGAAGATGTCGGGGGCACCCTGTGCGTTGGCGTAGGACCGGTCGTGGTGGACGGGCATGAAGTCGCGAGAGGCGATGGCCCCGGCCACGATCCGGGTAGCGGTCACGTCGATGACCATGTCGGGCAGCTGTTGGCCCACCCGGATGTCCTTCCAGACCGGTGGGGTGGGTGACCCGGCTGTCATGAAGGCGCCTGCGGCTTGAACTTGAGGATCCGGAAGCGCTGACGACCGACCACATCACCGGACCCGGACACGTAGGTGGTCACCCAGGTCACGAAGTAGCCCGGACCGATGCGCGTCTGTTTGCGGGACGAGATCGATTCGATGACCGTCGAGGCCGACACCGTCTCCCCCACACGCAGGTAACGCAGGATGTCGAACTCGGTGTTGGAAGCCAGCGTCCCCACGAATCCGGCCTGGTCGAAGACGGCCAGCGGGCTGGCCCCGGTCGACTCGACGGGTGACCCGCCGCGTTCGGCGATGCCGGTAATCAATGGTGTGGCCATCGTCCAGGTCTGGAGCATGAGCGGCGGCGCCACCACCTCCCCGAACCGGGTGGCGGCGGCCAGGGCGTCATCGCTGTACACAGGATTGTTGTCCTCGAAAGCAGCGACCCAGTGACGGATCATCGGCCGGTTGACCGGGTCGGGACCTTCCGATGCTTCAGCCGACCCCATCGGGTGTCCGATCAGAGCGGTGAGTCGCTGCTCGAACTCATCCTCGCCGCCGTCGGCTTTGTCCATGGCTCCGTCCATCCGCTCTCGCACCCTGCCGGTTTCGGTTCCCCGACCGCTCCGGCCCGACCGGGCACGGAGACTACCGGACAGGCCCGAGCCAGCGGATCAGGTCTGCCCCTGGTAGCGGAGGCCGTCGAGGGCCATGTCGAGTAACCGGTCCCGCTGGGCCGGATCGGCCGTCTGGATTTTGGCGATGCCGCCGACCAATTGGATGACCTCGACGATGTTGGTGTCGGAGCGGACGGCGTGGGCCTCCTGCGCCCGGGTCAGCAACGGTTCACCCCCGGCGTACATGTTTGACCGGCACGTCTTGAACACGTCGGCATCGCGGTCGGTGTAGGCCAACAACTCCTCGGCCAACGCCTGCTTGGTAGCCATGTAGTCGACGAACCGGTGCAGCCAGGCCACCAGGGCCTCCCACGGCGGTTCCCCGGCCAGGTCGACAGCCGAGCGGCACAGGCCGTCGACCTCTTCCACATAGACGGCCTCCAGCAGATCCTGACGACGGGGGAAGTGGCGGTAGAGGGTGCCAATCCCCACCCCGGCACGGCGGGCGATGTCTTCGAGGGAAGCGGAGCGATCGTCTTCGGTGAACGCCTCCCGGCCGGCGGCGATGAGCCGCTCGTAGTTACGCCGGGCGTCGGCCCTCTTGGGTCGCTGCGCCAGGAGTTCCGAAGGCGTCTCTGTGCTGGTCATGATCGATTTTCTCTCACAAGTTGCAAATCGGAGGTTACCTCCGTATAGTAATCGGAGGCAACCTCCCCTTTTTTTGGAGGCGACCTCCACTTTAGCTCCGCAGCACACCCTTCGATCGGGAGGAGTACTTCATGCCCGCCACCCTGACCCAACGCGCCCCGGGACATCCCACCGGACCCCGACCGACGGGAAATCCCAAGGTGGTGCTGGCCATCATCCTGGCCACCTACCTGATGATCATCCTGGACGCCACCATCGTCATCACCGCTCTCCCCGACATCCACCGCGCTCTGCACTTCTCGTCGACCGGTCTCTCCTGGGTGCAGAACGCCTACACCCTGACCTTCGGGGGGCTCCTGCTCCTCGGGGCCCGGGCCGGTGACATCCTCGGACGGCGGCGGGTCTTCGTGGCCGGCATCGCTGTCTTCACGTTGGCCTCCATGATGGGTGGCCTGGCCCAGTCGGCCTCGTGGCTGTTGACCGCCCGCGCCGTCCAGGGCGTGGGAGCCGCCATCGCCGCACCGTCGACCCTCGCCCTTCTCCAGATCAGCTTCGAAGAGGGACCGGCGCGGGCGCGGGCCGTCGGCGCCTACAGCGCCGTGGCCGGGGGAGGGGGCAGCGTCGGGCTGCTGCTCGGCGGCATGCTGACCACCTGGATCTCGTGGCGGTGGGGGCTGTTCATCAACGTGCCGATCGGCATCGTCCTCGTCCTCCTGGCGCCGCGGTACCTGCCCGAGACGGAGCGCCGGCCCGGTCGCTTCGACATGGCCGGGGCGGTCACCTCGACGGTAGGGATGACCCTCCTGGTCTACGGGTTCGTGAGCGCCGCCTCCCGCGGGTGGGGCGCCCCTGTCACCCTGGCCTCCTTTGTGCTGAGCGGCGCCCTCCTGACCACCTTCGTGGTCAACGAGAAGCGGGCCGAGCAGCCCATCACGCCCCTCCAGCTGTTCGCCAGCCGACAGCGCTCGGGGGCCTACGTGGCCCGGATGCTCATCGTGAGTGGGATGTTCGCCATGTTCTTCTTCATGACCCAGTTCTTCCAGGGGGTGCTCGGCTACAGCCCTCTCGAGTCGGGTCTGGCCTTCCTGCCGGTGACCGCGGTTATGTTCGCCGTGGTACGGGTGGTGCCCCGGTTCGTACAGCGTGTGGGCACCGGTCGGCTGCTGACCGGTGGGGTGTTGGTGGCCCTGGTGGGCATGGTCTGGCTGAGCCGGCTGTCACCGACCACTCCCTTCTTCCCCCAGATCATGGTGCCCATGGCCCTGCTCGGTACCGGCATCGGGGCTGCTCTCGTCCCCCTGACCACGGCGGGGATCGTCGGGGTCGACGCCGATGACGCCGGCGCCGCCTCGGGCCTGGTCAACGTGGCCCAGCAACTGGGGGGTTCGCTCGGACTGGGCATCCTCATCACCGTGTTCGCCGCCGCCGGCCACGGCGCGGCGGCCCAGCCCACGAGAGCCGGTCCGGTCCCTTCGGTGGCCCAGTGGAATCTGGCCCACGCCATCGCCACCTCGCTCAAGGGCTCAGCCGTGTTCCTGACCCTGGCCCTGGGGGTGGTGGTCGCCGTCATGCGGGTACCCAGCGCCGATCCTGCAATCAGCCGACCGGAGATGGAGGACGCGGAGATGCAGGACGCAGAGATGGAGACGGTGCTCGAGGGGATCAGCGACTGATGGTCCGCCGGTGTGGGCCGAAGGGAGACTGCATTCTTTCGATATGGTGCGCTGCCGTATGGTCCTCACGGTCGACCAGGCCAGCCCCTCCGGCCCCCGGGCTCGTCCCGGTACTCCCGACGTTCGGCCGGGATCCACTCCTCCACCATTGAGCGACCGGAGTCGGAAGGCCGTGGGTCGGTGACCCACGAGGTGCGGATCGGGGACCTGCGGGAGCCGAGGCGCACACCGGAGGAACTGTCCACCTACCAGTGGGCATTGGACCTGGAAGTCGACCTCGGCATCGACGGCATCGTTGCCGACTCCCGGCGAGCAACCGGTCTCCATGAGTTCGGTGACCCAACCCTGCTCGATCGCCTGGCCGCCCAGATCAGCGCCGTCGAAGCGGACGACGGTCTGTCGGGACTGGGCCGCTACATCATCAGGGACCGGCTGGTAGGGCTGCTCAGGGCACGATTGCGGTTCGAGGACTACATCGACCGCTACCCGGAGGCGCTCGACGTCGAGCTCGAACCACCGGTCATCGTGGTCGGGCTGCCCCGATCGGGGACCACCCACCTGGTCAATCTGCTGGCTGCCGACTCCCGTTTGCGCTCGCTGCCATGGTGGGAGGTGATCGAGCCGACACCCGTCGTCGGCGACGGCCCCGGCCGCCATGGCATCGACCCCCGATACCTGCGGTGCCTGGCCACCTACGAGGTCACCGGCAGGATGGCACCGCTCACTGCTCTCATGCACGACCGTCCCCCATGGAGCATCGAGGAGGACTGTGAACTGATGGACCTCGATCTCTGCTCGTACACCCTCGAGTGGCATGCCCGTGTACCGGCGTGGCGCGATCACTACTTCGGCCTCGACCACGACGCCCACTACGCCTTCCTCCGACGCCAGCTTCAGGTGCTCACTCACCTGCGTGGACCGAACCGATGGGTCCTCAAGACGCCCCAGCACCTCGAACACATCGGGCCGCTGCTCTCGACCTTCCCCGACGCCACCATCGCCTTCACCCTCAGGGACCCGGTCGCCGTGCTGCAGTCGGCCATCACCATGCTGGCCTACGGTGATCGCATGCGGCGGGTGACCATCGGAGCCGACGGCCTGGCCGGCTACTGGAGCGACCGCATCGAACGCCTTCTCCGGGCTGCGGTCCGGGACGCACACCTGATCCCGGCCGATCAGCGGGTCGATGTGGAATTCGGCCAGTTCATGGCCGACGACCTGGCCACGGCCAGCCGGATCCTCGACGCCGCCGGCCTCGACATCACCACCCGGGCACGGTCGGAGCTGACCTCTTATCTGGACGGCAACCCCCGGGCCAAGGAAGGGCGGGTCGTCTACGACTTGCGGGCCGATTTCCGGCTCGAGCCCGACGATCTCTACCAGCGGTTCGCCTTCTATTTCGAGGCTTTCCCCCAGATCACCCGGGAGGTGACCTGAGATGGCCGGTATCCACCGAAGCCGACCTGGTGCCGACGCCATCGCTCCGGCCCGCGGTGAGCCGGCGGTCGCCCTGGGTGACGACATCTGGATGTCGCCGGGGCTGTCGAACAGCTATCTCCTGCGCACCGACGGCGGTCGGATCATCATCAACACCGGCATGGGCTTCGAAGGGCCCCTCCATCGTCGGGTCTACGACGATGTCGACCCCAGCGCCACCCGAACCATCCTGTTGACCCAGGGCCACTACGACCACGTCGGCGGCGTCGACTGCCTGCGGGAGGAGGGCACCGATGTGGTGGCCCAGGCCGACTTCGCCCGCTGGCGGGCCGACAACGAACGGCTCGAGACCTTCCGGTCGCGCAACGCCGCCTTCGCCTGGATCGAAGCCATTCTCGCCGCCATCACCTACGCCGAGTCGGTCGGCGCCCAGGCCACCGCCCAGGCCCGGCCCGAGCCCACCGTTACCTTCGAGAGGCGCCTCGATCTGACCATCGGCGGGCGGGACCTGATGCTGTTGTCGGTCCCCGGCGGAGAGACCACCGACGCCCTCATCGTCTGGCAGCCCGACTCACGCACCGCCTTCACCGGCAATCTGTTCGGGCCGCTGTTCGGGCACATTCCCAACCTGGTCACCATCCGGGGAGACCGTTACCGGGACGCCCTGAGTTATATCGACTCGCTCGAAGCGGTACGCGCCCTCCACCCCGAGCGGCTGATCACCGGTCATTTCGACCCCGTAGACGGTGCCGACCTCATCGACGCAGAAATAGCGGCCATGGGTGAGGCCATGCAATGGGTGCACGACCGCACGGTCGACGGCATGAACGCGGGGACCGACGTCCACACCCTCATGCGGGAGATCCGGGTTCCCGAGCGCCTCGATGTAGGTGAAGGCTACGGGCGGACCAGTTGGAATGTACGGGCCATATGGGAGAATTACGCCGGTTGGTTCCATCACCGATCCACCACCGAGCTCTACGGCGTCGCCCCGGCCGCGGTCGCACCCGACCTGGTGGCTGCGGCCGGTGACGACGCACTCATCGCCGCAGCCCGGGCTCGGCTCGATGCCGGCCAACCGGTCGAGGCCCTGTACCTGACCGACATCGTCCTGGCCGTCGATCGCCACCACCATGAGGCCCGGCGCACCGCCGCCGCTGCTACC
Organism: uncultured Acidimicrobiaceae bacterium; assembly: GCA_963727955.1. Classification (GTDB taxonomy): domain Bacteria; phylum Actinomycetota; class Acidimicrobiia; order Acidimicrobiales; family RAAP-2; genus Bog-756. The sequence goes on along the minus strand of CAVSII010000005.1, from coordinate 64,048 downwards.
GCCCACTTGCTCGACGCCAGCGTCAATTTCTGGGAGAGCGCCTGGCTGAAGCGGTCACTCGAGCGCCTGGAGGGCCCGTGAACAATCACCTCTCCTTCGACTTCAGCGGTGCGGCCGTTGTCGTCACCGGTGGCACCAGCGGCATCGGCCACGCCCTGGCTACCGCATTCAGCACCGCCGGGGCCACCGTGACCGTCACCGGCACCCGCCCCGCACCCGGCGACTACGAAACCGACCTCGCCCGCTTCTCCTACCGCCAGGTCGAAATGACCGATCCCTCCTCCATCGACTCGTTCGTCGCCGCCCTCGACACTCTTGACATCCTGGTCAATAACGCCGGCGCCAATTTCCCCGGGGGCCGCGACGAGTGGGAACCGGATACCTTCGCCGCCGCCCTCACCCTCAACCTGGCCGGTCCCATGCGCCTGACCACCGGGCTTCGCCGGCTGTTGGCGGCCAGCGCCATCGAGGGCGGGGCCAGTGTCATCAACATGGTGTCGCTGGCCGCCTTCCGGTCCATCCCGATCGTCCCCGGCTACAGCTCGGCCAAAGCCGGGCTGGCCACGCTGACCGGCAACCTGGCCAAGCAGTGGAACCCCCAGGGGATCCGGGTCAATGCCGTGGCCCCCGGGGTGATCAATACGCCCATGACCGCCCCGATGGCTGCCTTTCCCGAACTTCTCGATGCCGAGCTCGCCCGGATACCGATGGGCCGTCTGGGGAACCCCGACGAGATCGTCGGTGCCGTGCAGTTCCTGGCCAGCTCAGCCGCCGGCTATGTGACCGGGCATACACTCGTTGTCGACGGCGGCTATCTCCTCACCTGACCCATGACTGCGCTCACACCCCACTACCACGTCGGCATCGTGGTTCCCGACATCGCTGCCGCCCGCACCCAGTTCACCGCGCAACTCGGTGTCGCCTGGGGACCGGTTATGCATCTCGACACCGCCGACTACCGCGATGGCGGGGGCCGGGATCTCGTCCTTCCCACCACCATCTGCTACTCGGTGGAGGAACCCCGTCTCGAGCTCATCGAAGAAGTCCCCGGTTCCGTCTGGGCGTGCGACCAGCACTCCAATCTCCACCACATCGGGTTCTGGAGCGATGACCTACCGGCCGATAGCAGCCGGCTGGCCGGCATGGGCTGCCCGCTGCAGCTGGCCGGTCGGGCCGGTGACGATGCCCCGGTGAGTTTCGCCTACCACCTCAATGGCCTCGGTGTCCGCATCGAGATCGTCGACGCCGCCGTGCGCGAGGTCATGGGGTCATACCTCTTCCGCCCCGAAGAGGACTGAACGAGCCCCGCCCGTGCGGCAGGTACGGATCCACGGGCCCGACGATGTCCGGGTCGACGATGTCGCCGATCCCGACCCCGGTCCCCGTGACGTCGTGGTCCGGGTGGCCGCCTGCGGGATCTGCGGCACCGACCTCTCGTACATAAAGATGGGCGGAGTGGCCGGCCCGACCGGCACCCCCATGTGCCTCGGCCACGAGATGGCCGGCACCGTGGAGTGGATCGGACCCGAGGTCACCACCACCCACCTCGGCGACAGGGTGGTGGTACATCCGGGAGACGACCAACTCGGTCGGATCGGCAACGGATCCCCCGAGGGTGGTCTCACGCCACTTCTGCTGGTCAGAGAAGCCGACCGCGGTCGCCTCCACCGCATTCCCGATGACCTGGCTGTCGAGGTGGCTGCCTTGGCCGAACCGCTGGCCGTGGGAATGCGGGCCGCAGAGCAGGCCGAGGTGCACCCCGGCGACGGGGTGGCCGTGTTCGGATGCGGACCCATCGGGCTGGCCGCCATAGCGTCGCTGGTCGACCAGGGCCACGAGAGAGTGGTCGCCGTCGATCTCAGCGCCACCCGGCTCGGGCTGGCCCGCCGGCTTGGTGTCCAGGCCGCCCTCGATCCCCGCAGCACCGACGTGTGGGACGAGCTGGCCCGATTGCACGGTAGGGCTCCGTTCATGTTCGGCCCCACACCGGCCACTGCCGCCTTCATCGAGGCGTCGGGCTCGGCCCGGGTCATCACCGACGTACTGGCCCACGGTCCGGTCGGTGGACGTCTGGCGGTGGTCGCATTGCACTATGAGCCGGTTCCGACCAACTTCCTACTGGTGCTCATGAAGCAATTCACCATCCGCGGCTCGATGGAGTACCCGTCCCGCTTCGAGGACGCCATCGACCTGCTGGCGCGACGCGACCTGTCCGAACTGATCACCCACCGCTTCCCTCTCGAGCGTTTCGACGATGCTCTGAGTGTGGTGCGAGGGTCGAGGGATTACGGCAAGGTGATGATCACGGTCGATGTGACAGCGTTGCCCCAGGATCGGGGTGTGGACCCTGGCCGATCAGGAATCAGTCCTGGGCCCGGGTCCAACTGTGCGGAGACCGGCCATCGAGGAATTCACGGCGGCGGAAGAAATACCATCGACCGTCGATGGTCCCGTAGCTGTCGAGATAACGGCCCCAGTGATCGAGTCCTTGGTCGCTGACGACCTGGTAATAGCAGCGCGACGAACCTGCATCGGGTCCCGAGATGTCGATCTGGAGCGTGCTGGTGTGGTGGCGGACGAGGATTGGCTCGGGCCCCCGCTGGACCAATTCCGCCGCCCCGGTGAAGATGGTGAGTATCTGGTCGCGCCCGTGGTAGGGCGTTCCGTCCAGCTCCATGACGGCATCCGGGGCGAAACACTCCAGCACGTGGCCGAAGCGTCCCGAATCGGCATTGGCGTTGTAACGGGCGACCAGGTCCCGGATGCTCTCCCGCGCTACCAACTCCCACAACTCCATGTCGATCCCCTCCCGGTTGCGCCAGAAATTAGCGCCCCCAACAGGGAGGGGGGCGCCCGGTTACGCCGGCCGATCCATGCGGGATACTGGACCCCGGGCGACCACTGACAGGGAGGGCACGATGGCCGGCATGCGCTTCAACCACATGGAGCTCTCCTTTCCTTTGGGGACGCTCTCCCAGAGGTTCCGGGATGACGTCGATGCGTTCTACTGCGACGTGCTCGGCTGGGACTCACTCGACACCGAGGTGGTGGGACAGTCGTGCCATCTTCTGCGGCCCGACGACGGCCAGTTCATCCTGTTAGCCGAGTCCGACCATCCCATGGCGTCGCCCGGATACGACCACCTCGGACTGCTGGTGGACACCCGTGACGAGGTGGACGCCATCCTGGAGGAATGCCGGACCTTCCAGAAGTCGGACGACCGGCTTCGCATCAAGGAGTACGACGATTTGGTCGGGCCCACCATCACCGTCCATGCCTTCTACGTGAAACATCTGCTGCCCATCTGGTTCGACGTGCAGTGCATGGAGTGGCCGGCCGGGCACCAGCCGACCCGCCGCTGGCACTACTCCTGACCCTCGCCTCTGACCATACTTTGACGATCAGCCGGGCCGCCTAACGGCGAAGGGTCCGCCAACAGCGACAGAGCATGGGCATCACCACACCCTCCTCACCGACGGCGGACTCGACGGTCTCCCTGACCCGGGCCAGCTCTCGTTCCCTCTGCTCGGGGGCCATGACGATGGTGGAGCTGTACGTACCGGCCAGCCCGACCAGCTCGTCCCTGGTCATTGGCAACGACCACGGGATCGAGCAGTTCTCGAGGTCGACCAAAGGGGCCTGAGGCGGCAGCTCCAGGCGGTGGCGGCGGGCCCGCTCCTTCTCGTCGGCCGACGACCTGTTGCGGACGCCCAGCAACCCGGATACCCAGGCAACCGACCGGTCAGGACCGTTCCGGATGACACCGAAGACACCCCCGGGGCGAAGCACCCGGCCGACCTCGGCCACGGTTTTGTCAGGGTCCATCCAGTGCCAGGCGGAGGAGACCAGGACTGCATCAAGAGTCTCCGACCGGATAGGAAGCTGTTCGGCTCTACCTCTGATCGCCGCCACATCCGGCGACGAGCGTTTGAGCACCTCCAACATGCGACCGTCCGGCTCAACAGCCACCACTCGGTCAGCTCGGCGGGCCAGTTGCCGGGTGAGGGCGCCCGTGCCGGCACCGAGGTCGGCGGCCGTCGCCCCTGTCGAACGCAGGATCCAATCCACCGCTGACAGCGGGGGGCCGGGCCGGTAGCGGTCGTAGGCTCCGGCCACCGATCCGAACGAGGACGCCCGTTGAGCGGTTTCGGGTGTTGCCACCCTTCGACAGTACCGGCCCGGGAAGCCGTTTTGTCCGGCAGGGGGTCAGGCAGGGTGTCAGGCAGGGTGGTGGCATTGGGCAACGGGCCCCGATATTTCACCGTGGCCCGACCACAGGGGCCGGGTAGGGTGAACGGGTGCGACCATCGGTGGAGAGGGCACCCACCTACCCTCGGGGCAGGGGCGCGTTGTCATCGGCCCTGGGCCGCGGGCTCCACCGTTGACGGGCCCTGATTCATCGGATCGGTCCCGCTCGGATGCCTCGTCCGTCGGGACGCTGCCCGACCGTGTTCTCCTGTGGATGCCTCATGGCAAGGGCATGCTCGGAGGCCATGTCGTGCAGATCGAGAAGACCGCACGCGCTCTCGGTGAGAAGGGCGTGGCCGCGGTCACCGACTTCTCGGACGACCCTCCGCTGACCGACATCGAGCTGGTGCACGGCTTCGGGCTGAGCGCCGGCGCAGATCCGCCGCTGCCATACGAGACGGGTCCTGGTGGCTCTGTCGCCGATCTATTGGGACCGCTCCTATCGAGCGGAGGGTCCCCCGCGGAAGCTCGGGCCCGCTCGGTGGCCGGACGGGGCTTTCGGGCCGCCCAGTTCGCCCGCGCCGCACTGCGTGGCCGCGGTTCCTTGATGGAGGCGAACCTGGGCGGTGTGCCCAGCGAACTCGAGCTACTGACGGCGTATGAGTCCGCTGACCTGCTCCTGCCCAACGCGGTGGGCGAGGCCGACAGCATCAGGCTGGACTTCGGCGTGTCGACGCCGATGACTCCGGTCCCCAATGGTGTCGACCCGCTGAGCTTTTCGGCCTCGTCGGCGCCGTTCGAGGACCGCCGCTACGCACTTTTCGTCGGTCGGATCGATCCCCACAAGAACCAGCTGGGCGCCATCCGAGCCCTCCGTGGATCGGGCCTGCCCCTGGTCATCGCCGGGCATGACCATCCCCATCATCCCGGCTACGCCGCACAGTGCCGGGAGCGAAGGTGGTGACTGGGTGACCTTCACCGGCGAGGTAGCTCACGACTCGGCCGAGCTCGCCGATCTCTACCACGGCGCCCGGGTCCACCTGCTCCCCAGCTGTTCGAGACCACCGGTCTGGTCTCGCTGGAGGCGGCGTTGAGCGGATGCAGCGTGGTGTCGACATCACTCGGGCACGCCCGGGAGTACCTCGATGATCTGGCCTGGTACTGCGACCCCCACCAACCATCGCGATCCTGACCGCCGTGCGACAGGCATGGACTCGCCACCTACCGGTCAACTGAGACAGCGGATCCTGGACCGTTACACTGGAGCATGTGGCCGAGCAACCATCGCTGCCTACCGCACGCTGTCCGCCGTCCCTTAGACCCGACCGTCTGGCACAGGATCACGCCTGTTCGAGGTCAGTCGGTGACGTTCGACCGGATGGAAATCACACGCTCACCCAGCGCCATCAATGTCACCGCACGCCAAGGAGGAGCTCGGTGACCAGCTGGTCGAGCCGTTCGTGCCCGTATCCCCTGGCGGCCAGCGTCTCCTCGTCGACCGCGGCGGCATCGGCACGCAAACTGGCGAGGGCTTCGCCGCCAAGCCCGTCCGGTGAGGTGGGCACGTTGATCTCCTCACGTCGGGCCGTGCGGAGGGCATCGGCGATGTCCCCATCCTGGTGGAAGCGTGCGACCTTGTCGCGCAGTATGAGGTAGGTGCGCATGCAGCCGCGGGCGAAATCCCACACCCCGTCACCGTCCTCGGTCCGGTAGGCATGGGCGTCGAAATGGCGCATGCCGTCCCATCGGGCATCCTCGAGCACCTTGACCGTGTAGAAGGCATCGCGGATCCCCTCCGACCCGAATCGGAAGTCCTGGTCGTATTTTCCGATGCGTTGGGCATTGAGGTCGATGTGGAAGAGCTTGCCGTGCCAGAGGGTCTGGGCCACGGCGTGGGAGAAGGCCAGTCCACTCATGGTCTCGTGGGCGAACTCGGGATTGAGCCCGACCATGTCCGGCCATTCGAGTTCGTTGATGAAGGCCAGGGCATGTCCTACGGTGGGCAGGAGGATGTCCCCCCGAGGCTCGTTGGGTTTCGGCTCGAGGGCGAAACGCAGGTCATACCCGCCATCCCTCACGTAGGAGCAGCACAGATTGACCGCTTCGGCGTAGCGGTCGAGGGCGCCGCCGACATCTTTGGCCGCGTCGGCCTCGACCCCCTCCCGACCGCCCCACATCACAAAGATATTGGCACCGAGGTCGACCCCCAGGTCGATAGCCTCCAGTGTCTTGGCCACGGCCATACGACGAACGGCCGGGTCGTTGGCGGTAAAGGCTCCCTCTTTGAACACCGGGCGGGAGAACAGATTGGTGGTGGCCATGGGGACCTGCAGCCCCGTCTGCTCGAGGGCGGCGCGGAACCGCTTGAGGATGACGTCGCGGTCGGAAGACGATGCATCGTAAGGAACGAGGTCGTTGTCGTGCAGAGTGACCCCATAGGCACCGAGGTCGGCCAGCCGATAGACAGCGTCCGCCGGATCGAGCGGAGGACGGGTCTCGTGGCCGAACGGATCCCTTCCGGGGTTGCCCACTGTCCACAGACCGAAAGTGAAGTGGTCTTCGGGGGTTGGCTCAAACGACTCTGTCATGACGACACCTCTGCATCGCATCGGGGGATCGAGTGCCGAAGCAGCTCCCCACCAACGCTACCCACCCCTACCTTGGTCGGCGACAGGCAGCATTCCTTATCCCCCGGCGCCCCGATGTTCATCCCCCGGCCGCCCGGATGTTCAACCTCTGGCCGCGGCGTAACGGGTCCTGACCTCGATGGACCGGTCCGTTGCGGGCCCCGGTTCGACCACCGTCCCGGCCCGGAGTCCCCACCGGTCAGCGATCTGGTCGACATCCGAGTCCGACACCACCACGGCGGCCTGGACGGCGGCTCCGGTGGCCACGATCTCATCCTCACCGGACACGGTGACCGGCCTACGGGCGAGCGTGGCCACCACCTGGCGGTAAGCGGCCGACCGGGCCCCGCCGCCCACCAGGACCAACCGTCCCTCCCCGGTCGGCACACCTGCCGCCCCCAGGGCGTCGAGCCCGTCGAGCAAACCGCACACCACCCCCTCGAAGGCCGACCGGGCCAGGCATCCTCGGGTGACGTCCGAGCGGATGCCGCGGAGGCTGCCGGTGGCGTGAGGCCGATTGGGCACCCGTTCACCGGCCAGGTACGGAACCAGTACCAAACCTTCCGAACCGACAGGTGCGCCAAGGGCGAGGGCATCGAGCTGGTTGTGGTCCACGTCCAACAGTCGTCCGACGGCCTCGGTGACCAGTGAGGCGTTGAGGGTGCACACCAGCGGCAGAAATCGACCGGTCGCATCGGCGAACCCGGCTACCGCGCCGGTCTGATCGTGGGTGGGATGGTCGGTGGAAGCGAACACCGTTCCCGAGGTTCCGATGGAGACGGCGACATCCCCGACGGCCAGACCGATTCCCAAGGCTGCCGCCATGTTGTCACCCGTCCCCACCGCTACGGGTGTGTCGGCCATCAGGCCGAGCTCGGCCGCCGCCGCCCCGGTCAGCACCCCCGCCTGCTCCCAGGGCCCGAGAACATCAGGGAGGGAACCGGTCCAATCCCGTTCGGGGTCGATGAGCCCCAGCAGGTCGAACCGGTAGCGGCCCTCGGAGGGCGACCAGTAACCGGTGCCGGAGGCGTCGCCCCGATCCGTCACGCTCCGCCCGGTGAGCCGGAAGTTCAGCCAATCGTGAGGCAGCATCACCCGTGCCGCGCCGGCGAAAGTGTGGGGCTGGCAACGAAGGAGCCACGCAAGTTTGGCCACGGTGAAGGCAGCCACCGGCACGCTCCCCGTGGCCTCCACCCAACCCTGGGCGGGCAGGCGGTCGAGCAGCGCCTGTGCGTCGGGAGCAGACTCGGTGTCGTTCCAGAGCTTGGCCGGGCGCAGCACCCGTTCGTCCCTGTCGAGGACGACCAAGCCGTGCTGTTGTGCGGCCACGGCCAACCCCTTCACGTCGGAAGGCCCGGCCTGGTGCTCCGCTGCTTCTCCCAGGGCGGCGGACATGGCCTCCACCAGGGCGGCCCACCACCGACGGGGCGGCTGCTCGCTTCGCGGTGGGGAGGTGGCGGGGTGTTCGGATCGCCCGGCGCCGATCACCCGTCCGGTGTCCACGTCACGCAACTGGACTTTGGTCGACTGGGTGGAGGAGTCGATCCCGGCTACGAGAGGCACCGGACCGACGTTACAGGTCGGCGTTGCCCATCGACTCGAGCGACGGCCTCCCCGACCCGGCTGTCGGCACCGGCGCCTCGCTATCGGGCATCGGAGCCCATGAACCCGGCCGTCCCGAAGCTGAACACCCCACCGTCGGCGGCCACCAGCCAGTAGCCCTGGCCGTTCTGCGACGCTTTGATTCCTCCGACCGAGGCGGCCAGTTGGTGCCCTCCTTCCGAGCCGAGGAACCGGGCGTCGCCGAAGGTGAACACCCCACCGTCCGACGCCACCAGCCAGTAGCCCCTCCCGTCCGGTGTGGCGGCCATGCCCACGGCGGGCCTGTTCAGACGAATGGCCCCGGTGGAGCCGTAGAAGCGGGCGGAGCCGAAGGTGAACACCCCACCATCGGCGGCCACCAGCCAGTAGCCCTTCCCGTCGGGGGTGGCGGCCATACCCACCACCGGCTTGTTCAGATGGTCGTGGCCGGTCGAGCCGAAGAAGTGGGCGTCACCGAAGGTGAACACTCCACCATCGGATGCCACCAGCCAGTAGCCCTTCCCGTCGGGGGTGGGGGTGAGGCCCACGATGGGCTTGTTCAACCGGTGGCCACCCTCTGATCCGTAGAAGCGGGCGTTGCCGAAGGCGAAGACGCCACCGTCCGAAGCCACCAACCAGTAACCCCCGCCATTGGTAGTCGAGCCCATGCCCACAATGGGCCGGTTCAGGTGGTCGTCCACCAGGGATCCGTACGACCGGGCGTTGCCGAAGTTGGTCACGGCCCCGTTGGCCGCCGTGATCCAGTAGCCCTTCCCGTTGGGGGTGGTGGCCATGCCGCTCGAGTTGAGGCCGGTGGGGGTCACAGCCACCGTCACTGTGGCCGACGCCACGCCGCCCAGAGCATCGGTGGCAGAAACAGTCAGCTGTGACGTTCCGGCACCGGTGGGGACCCCGCTGATCGTTCCGTCGGAGGAGAGGACGAGGCCGGCGGGCAACGACCCCGAAGAAACCGTCCACAGATAGGGGCCGGTTCCCCCCTGGGCGTTCAGCTGGTCGCTAAAGGCCACGTCGACATGGGCGGCCAGGGATTGGCTGCCGACGAAGACCAGAGCGGGAGCGATGGTGACCGACTCGGTCTGGGCGACCTTCTGGTTGTCGCCGTCGGTGGCTACCAGGGTGAAGGAGAAGGTGCCGCCGGCGGTGGGGATGCCGCTGATCTCCCCGGTCGAGCGGGACAGGGTGAGTCCGGTGGGCAGGGTTCCGTCGCTCACCGACCAGGTGTAGGACCCGGTCCCACCCGAGGCTGAAGGGGAAACGTCGTAGGTGACGCCCTGCTCGCCGGCGGGGAGGACCGAGGAGGTGATCGACGGATCGGTGGCGATGGTCACCGACTCGGTCTGGGTGCCCTGCTGGCTGTCGCTGTCGGTGACCACCAGGGTGAAGGGGAAGGTGCCGCTGGTGGTGGCGATCCCGCTGATCTCGCCGGTCGAGCCCGACAGGGTCAGCCCGGTGGGCAGGGTGCCGTCGGTCACCGACCAGGTGTAGGAGCCGGTGCCCCCGGCCGCTGACGGGGTCATGTCATAGCTGACTCCCAGCTCGCCGTCGAGTGGGGCGGAGGAGGTGATGGCCGGGTCGTTGGTGATGACGACCGACTCGGTCTGGGTCACCTGCTGGCTGTCGCTGTCGGTGGCCACCAGGGTGAAGGGGAAGGTGCCGCTGGCGGTGGGGGTGCCGCTGATCTCCCCGGTCGAGAGCGGACAAGGTAAGCCCGGTGGGCAAGGAACCGTCGGTCACCGACCAGGTGTAGGAGCCTGTGCCGCCCGAGGCGGTGGGCGTGACGTCGTAGGTCACACTCCGCTCCCCGCCCGGCAGCACCGGGGTGGTGAAGGAGGGATCGGTGGCGATGGTGACCGACTCGGTCTGGGTGACCTGCTGGTCGTCGGCGTCGGTGACCACCAGGGTGAGGGGGAAGGTGCCGCTGGCGGTGGGGATGCCGCTGATCTCCCCGTTCGAGACGGACAGGGTGAGCCCGGTGGGCAGGGTGCCGTCGGTCACCGACCAGGTGTACGAGCCGGTACCGCCCGAGGCGGTCGGGGTGACGTCGTAGGTCACGCCCTCCTCGCCGGCCGGGAGGGCCGGGGAGGTGATGGACGGATCGGCGGCGATGGTGACCGACTCGGTCTGGGTACCCTGCTCACTGTTGCCGTCGGTGGCCACCAGGGTGAAGGGGAAGGTGCCGCTGGCGGTGGGGATGCCGCTGATCTGGCCGGTCGAGCCCGACAGGGTGAGCCCGGTGGGCAGGGTGCCGTCGGTCACCGACCAGGTGAAGGAACCGGTGCCGCCCGAGCCGGTGGGTGTCATGTCGTAGGTCACGCCCTGTTCGCCTCCGGGCAGCACCGATGAGGTGACCGACGGATCGGCAGCGATAGTGACCGACTCAGTCTGGGTGACCTGCTGGTTGGCGCCGTCGGTGGCCACCAGGAAGAAGGGGAAGGTGCCACTGGCGGTGGGGGTGCCGCCGATCTCGCCGGTGGCCGGCGACAGGGTCAGCCCGGTGGGCAGGGTGCCGTCGATCACCGACCAGGTGTAGGAGCCGGTGCCGCCCGAGGCACCCGGTGTCACGTCGTAGGTAACGCCTTGCTCGCCGCCGGGGAGAACCGACGAGATGATGGAGGGATCGGTAGCGATGGTCACCGACTCGGTCTGGGTGACCTGCTGGTCGTCGCCGTCGGTGGCCACCAGGGTGAAGGGGAAGATGCCGCCGGCGGTGGGGGTGCCGCTGATCTCGCCGGTCGAGACCGACAGGGTCAACCCGGTGGGCAGCGAGCCGTCGGCCACCGACCAGGTGTACGAGCCGATACCGCCGGACACAGTGGGCGTCACGTCATAGTTCACACCTACTTCGCCACCGGGCAGGACCGACGAGGTGATCGACGGATCGGTGGCGATGGTCACCGACTCGGGCTGGGTGACCTGCTGGTCGTCGCCGTCGGTGGCCACCAGGGTGAAGGGGAAGATGCCGCTGGCGGTAGGGGTGCCGCTGATCTCGCCGGTGGAGGGCGACAGGGTGAGCCCGGTGGGCAGGCTGCCGTCGGACACCGACCAGGTGTACGACCCGGTCCCACCCGAAGCGGTCGGGATGACGTCGTAGGTGACGCCCTGTTCACCGTCGGGCAGCAACGACGAGGTGATGGACGGATCGGCGGCGATGGTGACCGACTCGGTCTGGGTACCCTGCTGGCTGTTGCCGTCGGTGGCCACCAGGGTGAAGGGGAAGATGCCGCTGGCGGTGGGGGTGCCGCTGATCTCGCCGGTGGCGGGCGACAGGGTGAGCCCGGTGGGCAGGCTGCCGTCGGACACCGACCAGATGTAGGAGCCGGTACCGCCCGAGGCACTCGATAGCACGTCGTAGGTCACGCCCTGCTCACCGTCGGGCAGCGCCGACGAGGTGATGGACGGATCAGTAGCCATGGTGACCGATTCGGCCTGGCTGGCCTGCTGGTTGTCAGCGTCGGTCACCACCAGGGTGAAGGGGAAGGTGCCACTGGCGGTGGGGATGCCGCTGATCTCCCCGGTGGCCGGCGACAGGGTCAGCCCGGTGGGCACGGTGCCGTTGGTCACCGACCAGGTGTCCGAGCCGGCCCCTCCGGTGGCACTCGGGGTCACCTCGTAGCTCACTCCCTGCTCGCCACCGGGCAGGACCGAGGAGGTGATGGACGGACCTTCGGGAGTCACGGAATTGGACGGCGAGCTGACCGGGCCGGTTCCCTGCGTGTTCACCGGGTAGACCTCGAAGGTGTAGGCGGTGCCGTTGGTCAGCCCGGTGACCGTAGCCGTGGTGGCTGTCGAGGCGGCCCGGTTGAACTCGGTGTAGCTGCCGCCCGACGAGTACCAGACGTTGTAGTTGGTGATGGCGCTCTCTCCGCTGCTCCCGGCGGTCCACGACACGGTGGCCTGGCCGCTGCCGGCTACCGCGGTCACTGCCGATACGGCGCCGGGGTCGACCGAAGGGGTGACTTCCGCCCGGGGGGAGGATCGGTCGCTGAGCCCGGCGGCATTGCCCGCCTGAATCGAGATGTAGTAGGTCGTCCCGTCGGTCAGCCCGGTCAGGGTGCAGGTCAGCGCGCCCGAGGTGGTGCAGGTGGTGATCTGGTCTCCGGCCACCGGTGCGTCGAATGCGGTCACCGTGTAGGCGGCGTCGCTGACGCCGTCCACGGTCTGGTTGCTGATGGGTGCTCCACCGTTCCAGGACGGCGCCGTCCAGGCGACAACCGCGCTCTCGTACTCACCGTTGGCCGTCACCGACGACGCCGCCGGTGGGTCGGGGTAGGTGTAGGGGGTGCCGGTGAGGGGTGTGGAGGTCGCCCCCACGCCGGCCGCGCTGACCGCCCGGAGGTACACCGTGTAGCTGGTCCCATCGGTCAGTCCGTCGATGATGATCGGCGATGTGGTGCCACTGGCGGTGGTCCAGGAGCTCCCCGCGTTCAACGAGTACTGGTACGAGGTGATCGGGTCCCCTCCGGCGGAGCCGGCGGTGAAGACAACCGATAGAACCGAGTCACTCGGAGTGAGAGTGGTGAGGGAAGGCGCAGCGGGACGGGCAATCGGCGTCACCGGCTGGAGCGGGGTGGACGAGAGGCTGGAGCCCGCAGCGTTGGTGGCGACCACACCGATGTAATAGGTGGTGTTGTTGGTCAGGCCAGCGACACTGCAGGCCAGCGTGGTGGTCGTGCAGGCCGTTCCGGCGGTGGTGGTCCCGGCCGACGTGGTGAAGGCGGTGGCGGTGTAGCCGGTCACCACCGACCCTCCGTTCGAGACCGGGGTCGTCCAGCTCGCATCGGCCGACGCCGTGTCACTGGTGGCCTGCACGCCGGTCGGCGCCCCCGGCACCGTCAACGGCGTTGCGCTGGCCGGATTGGACGCGGTTCCGGCCCCGATGGCGTTGTCGCCCCGGACGGAGACGGTGTAACTGGTCCCGTTGACCAGACCGGTGATGGAAAAGTTCGAACTGGTTGTACCGGTGGACACGAAGGGAGCACCGTCCAACGAGTAGTCGACCTCGGTGACCGAGGATCCCCCGTTGTTGGCGATCGAGGCCGCAACCGAGATGGTGCCGTTTCCCGGGGTCAATGTCACGGTCGGTGTGCCGGGTACCGTGGCCGGTTCCGCCTCGACCGGCGTGGAGGACAGTGAGTCACCGACGGCGTTGACCGCCCGGACCTCCACCGGATACTCGATGCCGTTCGACACCGGGGTCGTTCCATTGGTCGACAGGGTGGTGATGACCATCGGGTCGGCGTTCGACGAGGCGGTCTGCCAGGTGGCTCCGGCATCCGTCGAGTACTGGTAGGAGAGGATGGGGCTGCCGCCGGTCGACGCCTCGGCGTACGACACGCTGATGGTGGCGTTGCCGCGGGTTGTGGCGGTGATGGTCGGCTGTCCGGGAACGGTGGCCGGCGTCCCCTCCAGGGCCGTCGAGGGAGTGGAGTCTCCCACCGCGTTGTCGGCTTCCACCTCGACCGAATAGCTGGTGCCGTTGGTCAGGCTGCCGATGGTGAAGGTCGACGACAACGAACCCGTCGACGTCCACGGTCCCCCGTTGATCGAGTACTGGTAGGCGGTGATGGCTGAACCACCGTTCGACCCCGGGGTGAAGCTGACCCCCAGGGATCCGTTCTCCGAGATGACAGTGGTGATGGTCGGTGGGTCGGGAACGGCGACCGGAATACCGGTGGCCACCGCTGAACCGGGGCCGTCGCCGGCCGCATTGACCGCCCGGATTTCGACGTCGTAGGTGTCGCCGTCGGTCAACCCGGTCACGCCGTCGGCCGAAATGGCCGAGATGGTCATGGTGGTCGCGGTGGCCGTCTGGCCATCCGTCCGGTTGTGCCACGTGGCTCCGGCATCGGTCGAGTACTGGTAGGCGGTGATCACCGACCCTCCTGTGCTGGCCGATGCATTGAAGTTGACGGTCAGTGACTGGTTGGCCGCCACCATGCCGCCTGCGCCGGTGGTGATGGTCGGCGCTCCGGGCGTGGTGTACGGGGTGCCGAACTGGGAGGCGGACGCCGTACCGGTCCCCACCGCGTTGACCGCCCGCAGCTCGATGGGATAGGAGGTTCCGTTGGTCAGGGCCGTGGTCCCGTCGGTGGAGAGGGCGGCGATCTCGCAGGTGACCGACGAACCGTTACCGCTCTGGCACGGTGTCCCGTAGGCGTCCTCCGAATACCAGGTGGTTCCGTCGGTGGACCAGTCGTAGTCGGTGATGGGCGACCCGCCACTGGCCGGCGCGGCGAAGGTGGCGGCCAGAGCCTGGTTCTGCGAAAGGATGGAGGTGATGACCGGTGCAGAGGGTGGAGCAGTGGTGGTGAACGAAGTCGTCGCCGGTGCGCCGTTCCCGCTGACGTTGATGGCTTCGAGCTCGAAGTTGTAGCTGGTTCCGTCGCTGAGGCCGGTCGCCGACACGGGACTGGTCGTAGACGTAGGTGACCAGTTGCCCCCTCCGTTGGTGCTGTACCGGTATCCGGTGATGGCACTTCCTCCGTCACTACCGGGGGAGAAGGCGATAGAGACGGTGGTCGAACCGACCTGAACCGACGTCAGGGTGGGAGCCCTGGGTAGTGCCACCGGGGTCTGGGTCAACGAGTTGGAGGGCGTACCGGGGCCGATGGCGTTGACCGCTTCGATCTCCACCGAATAGGCGGTCCCGTCAGTCAGGCCCGAGATATTCAGTGGGCTGGACGTCGTCGAGCTCGAGAGCCAGGTGCCAATGTTGTTGAGTTGGTAGAGATAGCCGGTGATCGTCCCGCTGGACGACGGCGGCGTGAAGTTGACCTGGAGGGCCCCGTCCTCCGGAGCGATCGACGTGATGACCGGGGAACCCGGGGGCCCGGACGGGGTCAGGGTGCCGGTGGCGGAAGAGAAGGGGCCGTCGCCTATGGCATTGACCGCCTCCACCTCGAATATGTAGCCGGTCCCGTTGGTCAATCCGGAGACGGTGGCCGACGTCGAGGTCGAATCGGTGTCGTCGGTGGTCCAGCTGCTCCCACCGTTGCTCGAGTACTGGATGACGTAATCGCTGATCGGGTCGGCACCGGCGCTGGGCGCAGTCCACTGGAGGGCGACACTCTGGTTACCGGCTGTCCCCGATACTGTCGGAATTCCGGGGATCCCGGTCGAATAGGTGATGACCACCGAGCCGTCGTAGGTCGAACCCGGATCGACGAAGGTGTTGGACACCGACGGCGCCCCACTGTCAGCGCCTGAGTAGTACTGGTCGACTCCGCTCAATCCGGCAATCCCCCCGGTGGAGTTCTCACCGGGACTCCCGCCCTGGCCGTACCACTCGTCAGAACTACCGGAACCGAACTGGTCGGCACCCGCCGCCCCTCCGGCAGCGCCGCCACCGCCGCCGGCGCCGCCACCACCGTCGCATCCGGCCTCACCAGCCGGCGCATCGGCGTTGAAGTACTGATTGGCGGTGTCCGCACCTTGCGAACCGCCGCACATGGTGAACACGGCGATGCCCGGTTGGCCCTGGGTGGCATCAGTGGGCAGGGGCGAGGGGCTCTCGATGGTGTTGTGGGACGTGCAGCCGCTACCGCTGCACAAAGCCGGAAGGCCGTAGGTGATGGGAGTCGGGGACGACTGGGGGGCGTAGGAGGCCAGGCTGATCTGACCCCTGACCAACGCGTACTGTCCCGAGCCTCCGCTCCCGCCGCCGCCGGCGGCGACGACGGTGCCGATGCTGGACGGCGCAGTCGCCGAGCTACCCACCTCCACCGCGGTGGCCGCACCCCCTGAGCCGCCGTAGCCGGAGCAGCCGTTGGGGCCGGGGGCCCCGCCCATCCCCCCGTCGTACTGGGTGAGTGGGTTGATACCGCCGGGGGCGTCGTTGGCGTCCACCGGCGACGACGCATCCAGGCCCTTGGTGCACGCCGTGTCGATGGGCTCATCGCCACCGGACCCGACGCCGATGGTCAGGTAGTCCCCGGGAGTGACCGCCATGGTGCCGGTCACTTGGCCCAGATAGCCGCCGTCCGGCGGACGTCCGGAACTGTCGTCGCCGCCCCATCCGCCGTAGCCGCCGGTGGCGGTGATGGTGAGGGAGGTCACACCGGTGGGGACGGTGAAGTTCTGGAGGGTGTCGCTGTTGAAGCCGAAGGTCTGGGTGACGGTCGAGGCCGTGGCCCCCGCCGGTGCCACCAGACCGGGCAGGGACGGTATGACCAGGCCTCCCGAGATGATGGCCAGCACGGCCGCCACCAGGGCAAACCGCCGCCGCCCTGCTCTGAACAGACGGAAGTCGTGGTCCATCGCCGTAAGGGATTCTTTTGTCGCCATGTGTGACAAATCGACCGCTCCGGGAGTTACCTTTAGAAATCCGGTCCGGGCCCCAGCGAAATTGGCGGCACCGCCACGGCCGGTGCCACTGCCACGGCCACCGCCGTGCCGGCGTCGGGATCCGACTGGTTGCGCCCCAACTACTACAGGTGGTAGTAAGTACGACACGTTGTCGTAGCATGACCGTGGCTGGGGCCGGGCGATGAAGACCGAGGCCGACGAAGGAAGGCAGTGGGGCCTGGTGATAGCCGACGTGAAGCCCGGTGTTCCGGCCACCGGACGAGGGTCTTCCACCGACCGCTGGGACGAACGGCACGGCCGGCGGCAACCCGGATTGGGTGGCGCACACCATCACCTGGAACGGCTCGATCGTCTACCACCAACCGATCGCCACCAATACCGCGTTCGCCCTCGTCCAGTTTCTGATCGCCTTCGGCATCGTGTCGAAGCGCACCTGCAAGCCGGCCCTGGTCCTCTCCATGGTGTGGTCGGTTGGCGTCTGGTGGCTCGGCGAGGGACTGGGCCGTATCTTCTCCGGCGCCGCGACACCTGGTTCGTGGCCCGGAGCCTGCAGTCCATCCAGCGGTGGGTGCCGCCGGGAGTGGGGCGACGGTGTCGATGTCGATGTCCGCCTCGCCCACCGCGGCGAAGCTGGATCCCGGTCTGGGCCTCCTCCTGGCGGTGCTGTTCTTCGCCTCTGCCGTCTTCACCCTGGCCTCACCGGCCAGGGGTGCCTCCCACCACGGCACGCACGTGCCCGTCTACGCCATCAGCGGCGTGGCCACGTCCCCAGCACCGCCTGCTATCGGCGAGAGGGGGAGACCGCCGGTGGGAGCCGTCGAGGCGCTCATCACCGCCCCCTGGCTCGAGGACGCAAGCCATGTCGTCATGTGCATCGGCATGGGCTTCATGCTCATACTGATGCTCTAGTACTCGAGGTTTCAGGCCACTCACCGACCGATCCGAGGCAAACGGAGATATGCGATGACCATCACTTCAACGTGCGACAACCCCATGTGCTCGTGCGATCCCTGTGGCTGCGACGACTGTCGGTGCGGCGCAGCCAACCTGGGCGAGCTCGAGCGGCGGGTCATGGAGATTCTCTGGCAATCGGAGGGTCACGAAGTGTCCGGTCGGGAGGTGGCCGACCAGCTCCCGGCCTACGCCTATACGACGGTGGCCACCATCCTGGATCGTCTCGGGCGTAAGGGAATGCTGACCCGGAGGCTGGTCGGTCGGAAGATCCAGTTCGCCGCGGTCGGCAACAAGGGCTCCCACACAGCCGTCCTCATGCATGCCACCCTCCACCAGGACAAGGATCCCGAGTCTGCCCTGCTCCGCTTCGCCGAGAGCTTGTCCGGTGCAGAAGCGTCGATACTCCGGCGGGCTCTGAACAGGCTGGAACGGGCCGCACATCCATAGGCCCATGACACGCTCCCTGGCCGGCCAAAGGGCGGACTGAATGCTGTGGCCGATCCGGTCCTCGTCTGTCGATGGATCCCGACCCTCGGGCTTCCAGGCCAACTAGGGTCATGTCGGTCGCACCAACCACCAGCCCACGGGCCCCGGCTCCGGGTGCTGGTTGGGGCGACGGCGACGGCGCTTCTCAATGGATGCGCCAAGGGGGACTCGAAGTGAACGATCGCAGGCGCTCCTCGACCTGGCGGTATGTGCTGATCGTGGCCATTGTGGGCGCGGCCGCAGGGTGCTCGAACAATTCGGCCAGCACGACATCGACCACAGCGGGGGCCAAGTCGTCCGTCACCACCCCAGCGTCGGGATCCGGATCCCCCTCTAGCGTCACAGCCAAACAGGTCAATATCGGAGCCATCTCCACTCTCACGGGGCAGCTGGCCGGTTATTTCGGAGGGCTGGCCCCCGGCATGATCGCCTACTTCGACAATTTGGATGCCCACGGAGGGGTCAACGGGCGCAAGCTCGTGCTCACCAACTCACTGGACGACGGCGGATCGGACACCCAATTCGTCCAGGACGCCCGCACCCTGATCTACCAGGACCACGTGTTCGCCATCGGTGTGGCCTCGGCGTGGTTCACCCCGAGCCTCTTCGTCACCACCAAGACCCCGACCTACGGGTACAACGTGAGCGCCAACTGGCAGACCGCGCCCAACCTCTTCGCAGTGGGCGGCTCCACCCAGGTCTACTCCAATGGGTTTCCGACGATGGCCTACGTGATCAAGAAGCTGAACGCAAAGTCGGTCGCCTTCGTGAGCTACGGACCGTCCATTGCCTCCTCGTATGACGCCTGCAGCACCTACGCCCAAGGCATGAAGAAGGCAGGGGTCAACGTCGTTCTGGCTGACGTGGGGGCTCAGGTGGGCGGGAGCTACAACGCCGACGTTCAGAAACTGCAGCAGAGTGGGGCCCAATTTGTGGTCACCTGTATGCAGGCCTCGGACAACATCACCCTGGCTCGCGACATCCAACAGTACGGACTCAGGATCAAGCAGCTCTGGCTCAATGGATACAACCAGGCGCTCCTCGACCAGTACAGCAACCTGATGCAGGGCGTATACGTGCTGAACGCTTCAGCGGTGCCCTTCGAGGCGGCCAACAGGGCCAAATACGGCAACACCTACCCGGGTTTGCAGGCCTACATCGTAGCCATGAACAAATACGAGCCAGCCGATACCTACAACGGGGTGGCCTTTCTCGGATGGCAATCGGCCGCTCTGATCGCCGCAGGGATAAAGGCAGTCGGCAACAACATCACCCAGGCCAACGTCATCGAGGCCACCAACAAGATCACCAACTTCACCGCCAATGGGGTGTCGGCCCCGGTCAACTGGGCCGTCAACCACACCGGGGTCACCCTGCCCGCATGCACCTCCTTCGTACAGGTGCAGGGAACGGTCTACGAGCCGGTGTTCGCCCCGGGCAAGCAGGTCTTCATCTGCCTGGGCCCCAATGACAAGGACCCGGTGCCGGTCACTCCTCCGCAGGGCACGCCCGGCGCCTGACCAGTCGAAGGGCCCTGCTCCCCGGCCACCGGCGGGCCACCGCCTTCGACGCCGTCTTCGCGTTCGCCCGGCGGGGATCTCCCCTAGTGTCAACGGGCGACATGGTCCCTGATCGGTCACACCCCAGGTGAGAATGGTCCTGCCGCGGCACCCCCCGATCCCGACCTCCGGGGAGGGGTGACCTGAGATGGGGCGGGTGGAGGGAAAGGTGGCCATGGTGACGGGGGGCGCTGGAGGAATCGGTGCCGCCAGCGCGCGGGACTGGCCCACGAAGGTGCGTCGGTCATGGTGGTCGACATCGATACCGATGGAGCAGCTCGGACGGTGGCTGCCATCGAGGCGGCCAGTGGGTCCGCCTCGCTGGTACACGCCGACCTGGCCGACGAGAGCCACGTGATCGGTGCGGTCGCCGCCACAGTCGATCGATTCGGGCGCCTCGACGTACTCCACAACAATGCCGCCCTGACCGATTCGGAATTTCTCTCCCGCGACACCCGGGTGACCGAGCTGGCGCTGGAGGTCTGGGAGCGGACGATGGCCGTGAACCTGCGCAGCCAGATGCTCACCAGCAAGCACGCCATTCCGGCCATGGTCCGCAACGGCGGGGGATCGATCATCAACATGTCGTCGGGCGCGTCGCTGAAGGGCGACCGTACCCGCACCGCCTACGGGGTCTCCAAAGCCGGGGTCAATGCTTTGACCATGTACACCGCCGCCGGTCACGGCAAAGAGGGGGTCCGGGTCAACACCATCGTTCCCGGACTCATAATCACCGACGCTGTCCGCGCCCATCTCGACGAGAACATCCTGCAGCGGCTCAGTCACCTGACTCTCACCCCTTTCCTCGGGCAACCCGAGGACATCGCCAACCTGGTGATCTTCCTCGCCTCGGAAGAGTCCCGTTACATCACCGGCCAAATGATCACCATCGACGGAGGGATGTCCGCCCACGTCGGCACCAGCGCCAGCCGCAGCCAGGACGACTGACCCTCAGACACCGGCCCCTCAGACACTGGGCACCTGCTGGGTGATGCAGTGGACATTTCCCCCGCCCAGCAGGATCTCGCGTCCCGGCACACCTTCGACCCGGCGATCGGGGAACTCGGCGCGCAGCAGGGCGCCCACCTCGTCGTCGAGACGCTCGTCCAGAAGGGGATGGACCACCACCGAATTGGCGAGAAGGAAGTTGACGTAGGAGGCCGCCATCCTGTCGCCGGCAGTGCGCGCCACGGCGTGGGCGCTGCGGTCGACGCCGGACGCCTCCTCGGCGGTAATGGTGAGAGGACCAGGGGCAGGGAGGAGACCCACGTCCAACTGGCGTCCGCGGGCGTCGGTGGCCGACTCCAGAGCCGTCCGGGCCTCCCTCGAAATGGCCGACTGGGGGTCGCCGGCCGCTTCGCTCCAGGTCAGGAGGACCCGACCGGGACGGGAGAAGCACGCCAGGTTGTCCACGTGGCCGTCGGTCTCATCGCCAAAGATCCCACGGGGAATCCAGATGACCTTCTCCACGCCGAGATAGTCGTCCAAAAGCGACTCGATGTCTCGGCGGGAGAGGCTCGGATTGCGGTTGGGATTGAGCAGGCACTCGTCGGTGGTGATGCAGGTCCCCTCGCCATCCACGTGGATCGAGCCGCCCTCGAGGACAAGAGGGGCGCGGTAGCGAGGCGCCCCCTCCAGTTCACACACCTTGGCCGCCACCAGATCGTCGTTGGCCCAGGGGAAGTAGAGCCCCCCGTCGAGGCCGCCCCAGGCATTGAAGATCCAATCCACCCCTCGTCGTTCACCGAGGGAGCGGTTGACCACAAAAGTGGGGCCGGTGTCGCGCGCCCAGGCATCATCGGTGGTGATCTCCA
The DNA here is from genome assembly GCA_963727955.1 of uncultured Acidimicrobiaceae bacterium. Lineage (GTDB taxonomy): Bacteria > Actinomycetota > Acidimicrobiia > Acidimicrobiales > RAAP-2 > Bog-756. Next base: position 42,514 of record CAVSII010000005.1, on the reverse strand, counting down.
CCACCCTGATCGCGTCCGAGCAGGACGAACGGGCATGTTCCCACTGCGCGGCCGACACCAGCATGGTGACCGGCTCACTGCGGGCGATGGCTTCGGCCACCCGGACGAAGGCGGTCTGCGCCGGCTTCGCACCCAAACGCCAGTTGTCGGTCCGCTCCGGCCAGATCAGGTAACAACTTTCGTGTGGCTCCCACTCGGCAGGCATGCTGAACCCGTCGGCACCGGGGGTCGACTCGAGAGTGGGCGAGGGCAACGACAGACCTCCTGGCCCGACGAAAGTGGGTTCCGAGATCCTACTGTGGCAGGCCCGGCCGGTAGTCTCGTCCGTCAGAGGATGAGATGGCCCAGGATCGCCTCTTCCGTACAGCCGAGGTCCGTACAGCCGAGGTCCGTGTAGCCAAGGTCCGTATAGCCAAGGGTGGAGTGGTGAAGCCTGAGTGGCGAAGTTGGAACAGAGGAACCCGATGAACCGTACGGTCGTAGTGGCAGCTATCCAACAGGGGTTCGGTGACAACCGGGACGAGAACCGCGACAGCATCGTCGGCGTCGTGTCCGAGGCCATTGCCGCCGGCGCCGGAATCGTTCTCCCCCCCGAACTGTTCGAGGGGCGCTACTTCTGCCAATTCGAACGGCAGGAGTTCTTCTCGTGGGCGACCACGACAGAGGAGAACCCGGCCATCCTGGCCATCCAGAAGGTGACAGCCGGGACCGGAGCGGTCGTGCCCGTCTCCTTCTTCGAGGACGCACGACCTTCCTATTACAACTCGGTGGCCGTCGTCGAGGACGGCAACGTGCTGGGCGTCTACCGCAAGTCACACATACCGGACGGGCCCGGCTACGAGGAGAAGTTCTACTTCACACCCGGTGACACCGGTTTCCGAGTCTGGACGACCGGTCAGTGTCGGATCGGCGTGGCCATCTGCTGGGACCAGTGGTTTCCCGAGGCGGCCCGGGCCATGGCCCTCCAGGGGGCCGACATCCTCCTCTACCCCACCGCCATCGGCAGCGAGGTCGGAAGCCAGGCGGGCAACGACACCTCCGACATGTGGCGGCGGGCCATGGAGGGACACGCCGTGTCCAACCACGTCCCGGTGGTCGCCGCCAATCGGGTGGGAACCGAGGACGACATCACCTTCTACGGATCCTCTTTCATCATCGACCATCGGGGTAGGCCCCTGGCCCAGGCCGGGCGGGACACGGTCGAGACCATCTATGCCGAGCTGGACCTGGACCAGGCAACCGCCGACCGAGCCGGCTGGGGATTGTTTCGGGACCGGCGCCCCGACCTCTACGGCAATCTGGTTGGGGGTGACGAATGAGCGGTTCCCATTCGGTGCTGCCCGGCCACGACCCGGGCGAGGTAGGCGGCCGTTGCCCCTCGGGCAGGCCCGCTCTCAGCGTGACGCCTTCAGGTGGGGGAAACGTTGCCGGAAGGCGGACGCGAGATGGCTGACCGTCCCCCTTTGAACCGGCGAATGGGCAACACCGACGCATTGATGCTTCGGATCGAGCGCTCCGCTCTCCTGCGCTCGACGATCGTGCAGGTGGCACTGCTGAACGGACCCCCCGATCCCGCACGGATGCGGGCCAAGGTGGTGCGGGGCACCGCCGAAATCGCCCGGTTCCGCCAGGTACCGGTTCCTAACCTGTTGCCGGGCGTGCCGCCCAGTTGGGAGGCGGCCAATGACTTCGATGTCGACTACCACCTGCGGTTCGCCCGTCTGAGTGGGTCCAACGACCTGAGGGCGCTGCTCGATCAAGCCGCCCTGATCGCCGTGCAATCCTTCGATCCCGCTCGACCCCTCTGGGAGTCCCACGTGATCGACGGCCTCGAAGGCGGGCAGGCGGCAGCAATCCAGAAGATTCACCACGCCCTCGGTGACGGGGTGAGCCTGCTCGACATGGCCCTTCTCTTCGTCGACTTCGAGCGGGACCCTGACGACCCCCTGGTTGAGCCGGACGACCTGGGCGTCGAGCACCTGTCCACCGCGTCCCGCATCGGGCACGGCTTCCTGATCGATGCGCTGACGATGGTACATATGGCTCGGCTGGCGCCGGGCCAGTTCATCGGCTTTGCCCGCCATCCGGCCGGGCATGGGCGATCGCTACTGGCCACCAGTCGCTCGGCGGCGCGGTTGGCCGCACCCGGATCGGGTGCGTTGAGTCCCCTGATGCGCGGCCGCTCGATCGGCGCTCGTTTCGACACGCTGGTGGTTCCCCTGGAGCAGTTGCGGGCTGCGGCCAGACGGGTGGAGGGTAAATTGAACACCGCCTTCCTGGCGGCGGTGGCCGGTGGCCTCGGCCGTTACCACCAGCGGCACGGTATGTCCGTCGCAACGCTCCGGTGTGCCATGCCCATCAGCACCCGTGGCGGTAGCAGCGGCTCGCCGGGTAACCACTTCTCGCCGACGCGATTCCCACTGCCGATTTCGATCACCGACACCGTGGAGCTGCTGGCGATGGCCCGGGACGTCACGCGGGCCCAGAAAGGCGAGCCCGGCCTGGCGCTCGCCGATCCCGTGGCTCGGGCCATCAACACTCTGCCCGCCGCCTTCGTCGTTCCGGCCTTCGAGCACGTCATGCGCGGCATCGACGTCGTCGTGAGCAACATACCCGGCTCGCCCATCCCCCTCTATGTGGCTGGAGCTCGTTCCGTCGGGAACTTCGGCTTTGGCCCTCGGTCTGGCGCCGCCGTCAACATAACGGTGATCTCGCACCTCGACGAGCTCCATATCGCCATCAACAGCGATCCGGCGGCCATCCCGGATCCTGATGTCTTCGCCGCCTGCCTCGAGGAGAGTTTCGACAACGTCCGCAAAGTGGTGTGACCCGGCTCTGATCGGTCCATTCGGATCCATTCAGTAGCGCTGGACAGCCGGAGTCAGAGCGAAGAAGGGATGACGGCCTCGACCACGCTCGGTCCCGGTGCGGCCAGTGCCCGGCCCAGTTCGTCGGCGAATTGCTCGGCCGTGTCGGCTCGTGCTGCAGGCACTCCCAATCCCCGGGCCAGATGGGCGAAGTCGATAGAGGGATGGCCGAGGTCGAGCATGGCTCGGGCCCGGGGCCCGGAGGCCTTCGCTCCGACCCGGTCGAGCTCCATGTTGAGCACGGCGTAGGAGCCATTGTTGAGGAGAATGGTGGTCACGTCGAGCCCCTCGCGGGCCATGGTCCACCACGACTGGAGCGTGTAGAGAGCACTTCCGTCGGATTCGAGGGCAATGACCGGACGGTCGGGCGCACCCACCGCGGCACCGACGGCGACGGGCAGGCCCTGGCCGATGGCCCCCCCGGTGAGGCAGAGCCAGTCATGGGGCGGTGACCCGGCGGTGGCCCCCGACGCCCAGAGGCCGGAGGTGTTGCCCTCGTCGGAGACGATGGCGCCTTCCGGCATGAGTGCTCCGAGGGCCTGGCAGACGGCCTGAGCGGTGAGAGGCCCGGACGGTACAGGGGGTTGGTCGAATTCCTGGCGGAGGGCCGATCCTGCACCGATATCGACCATGGAGGCCAGCGCCTCCACCGCTGCCTCCAGGTCATCGGCGCCACCGGCGAGCGCATGGACGGTGCACCCGGCAGGGACGAGGTCACTCGGCTTGCCCGGGTAGGCGAAGAAGGACACCGGCGAGGCGGCGTCCACCAGCACCAGGTGTCGGAGCCCGTCTAGCTGGAGGGCGGCGAATTCTGCCAGATAGGCCAGGCGGTCGACCGGCGGTCGGCCGGCACCGCGCTCGAGTCGGGCGGGAAAGGTCTCGCCGAGCAGTCTGACTCCGGTACCGGCGGCAATGGCGGCCAGGGTGTCGAGGGCTTTTCCCGAGCAGGCTCGACCACCGATCAGCAGGGCAGCCGGCTCGTCCGAGCGCAGGGCGGCGGCGGCCTCGGCGGCGGCTCCATCGGGGGCCCGGCCCGGCGGGAGGTGTCCGAGGGTTCCGACAGCAGGCTGCACGACGCCCCCCTCTGACCACGAGACGTCGGCGGGCAGGATGAGAGTGGCCACCGAGCCCGGCGGACCGCAGGCAGAGACCAGTGCGTCGAATTGCATCGCGGCCCACCTCCGCTGACGACGTGGAGGAGCGGACGAACCCCGACACGTTGCGGGCCACTGTCTCGATGTCCGACTGGAGCTGGGCGTCGAAGGGCTGGTGGGTGAGAGCGTGGTCCCCCACGATGTTGAGTACCGGGCTCCGGGCACGACGGGCGTTGTGCAGATTGGCCAGGCCGTTCCCGAGCCCCGGCCCCAGATGGAGCAGGGTCGCCGCCGGTCGGCGGGTCATGCGGGCGTACCCGTCGGCCGCCCCGGTGGCCACGCCCTCGAAAAGAGCGAGGACACCCCGCATGTCGATCACTTCATCGAGGGCGGCGACGAAGTGCATCTCGGATGTTCCGGGGTTCATGAAGCAGGTGTCGACCCCGCTCACTACCAGTGTTCGGATGAGGGACTCGGCGCCGTTCACGAGGTGGAGACCTGCGACCGGGCGTCGTCGAAGATGGTGCCCGGATTGAGGATTCCCTGCGGATCGAATGCCGACTTGATCCGACCCATCAGAGCCAGCTTGGTGTGGTCCTCCAATTCAGCCATGTAAGGGCGCTTGAGCTTGCCGATTCCGTGTTCACCGGAGATGGCGCCCCCCAACGACAACCCGCTCACGATGATGTCGTGGACCAGTCGCCGGCGAACGTCCACGTCGGACTGCCACACCGACAGGTGAACGTTGCCGTCGCCGGCGTGACCGCACCCGACCACCAGGGACGAAGTGGACCGAGCCAGCTCGCCGACGGCGGTGAGGTAGGCCGGTATCGAGGCACGCGGAACCACGACGTCGACGATGTCGTCGGCACCGTTGGCCTTGGAAAGCCAGAAGGCCTGCTCCCGGGCTTGGATGAGCCGGGTCCCGGCGTTGTCCGGCAAAACGTAGACATCGAGTGCGCCCCAGGTCGCCATCAGTTCGCCGAGGGCCTGGGTGTCCTCCTCGAGCCGATTCTCGTGGTGGTCCTCGAGAACGACCACCATGTAGGCCAGGGCCCGCTCCTTCACGTCCTCGGGGATCCCGAGGTCGATGCCGGCGTTGGCGGTGATCCCCGCCATGGTCACCAGATCGATGTACTCGACCATGAGTGGGCCGATTCCGCTGGCCACGATGGGCGGAACCGCCTCGGCGATCCGTTCGACCGTCTCGAAAGGGGCCAGCAGGGTTACCTGGTGGTCGGGGCGGGGATGCAGTCGCAGGGTGGCCCGGCTGACCAGGGCCAGCGTGCCCTCCGAGCCGACGATCAGCTGGGTCAGGTCGTAGCCGCTGGTCGACTTCACGAATTTTCCGCCGGCGGTGATGACCTCACCGGTGCCGAGCACCGCCTCGAGGCCCAGCACGTGATGGCGGGTGACGCCGTACTTGACCGCACGCAGACCGCCGGCATTGGTGGCTATGTTCCCGCCGATGCTGGCCGACTGCTCCCCCGGAAAGACCGGGTAGATGAGTCCGGACGGGATCAACGCCTCGTCGAGTTGCACGAGGGTGACACCCGGTTCGACGACGGCTACATGATTGGCCCGGTCGATCTCCAGGATCCGGTTCATCCGCTCGAATGACACCACAACCCCTCCGCTCACCGGAATGCACCCGCCGGACAGGCCTGTGCCCGAACCACGCGGAATGAGCGGGACCCGTTCGGATGCAGCCACTGTGACGAGGGCCGACACCTCTTCGGTGGAGCCGGGCCGCACCACGGCCAGGGGGCGGGTCCAGGTACCGCCCAGGGACTCGTCGTGGGTATCGTCGTCGTCGATCTCCGCCCCCAGATCGAGATTCTTCTCCCCGACGATCTTGGCCAGCGATTCGTTGATCACCGTCCTCCCCTCGGTCCGGGCATCACGGCGGTCCGTCGGTCTCCGAGGTGCTGATGGCCCGGGTGGGACAGGCTTCGACAGCCAGCCGAATGTCCTCGTCCCGTCCGGTGGGATCGCTGACAACAACGGCGATACCGTCATCGTCGAGGTCGAAGAGGCCGGGCGCCCAGTAGGAGCAATTGCCCGAGCCCATGCAGGCCTCGCGGTCGATGACGATGCGGACGGTCACAGTTGAAGGCTCCGTTGTGGTCAGCCGAAGACGATGGGCAGATGATCAGCCTGACGGATACCTGGAGAGAAGTGCACTTCGGCGTCGTCGGCGATCCGGTAGTCGGGGATGCGACGGTGGAACTCCTCTAGGGCGATCCGCAATTCGAGCCGGGCCAGGTGGGCACCGAGGCACAGATGGTTGCCAGCGCCGAAAGCAAGGTGGCGATTGGGGGTCCGTCCGAGATCGACCCCACCGTCGAACTCATCGTCGTCGTTGGCCGCTCCCAGTACCAGCAGCACCCTGTCGCCCTCTGACAGACCGACTCCGTTGAGCTCCGCCTCCTGGCCGACGAGCCGGGGGACGACCTGGACCGGCGTAAGCCACCGCAGCATCTCCTCGACCGCTCCGGGGATGCAGGACGGCTCATCGACCAGACGACGCCGTTCCTCGGGATGACCGGACAGGTAGGCGATCATGCAGTCGAGAGTGGCCGTTACCGTGTCGAGACCACCCAGCAGCAGGAGGTGGGCCATACCCAACAGCTCGGTCTCCGTCAGCATCTCGTCACCGATCCGGGCGTGCACCAACGACGACAACAGGGTGTCGTCTGGATGACGACGTCGTTCCTCGATGGCCGAGCGGAAGTAGTCACTGATCGACCGGGCCGTGGCCAGCCGGATGCGCTCGGCTCCGTCGAAATCGCCCGGCTCGACCTTGGGTCGGATGCTGTCGTCGCGCCACTGGAGGAACATCGGCAGATCGGCCATGTCCAGACCCATCAGCGCCAGAAAAATGCCCGAGGGCAGCGGCGTCGAAAAATCGTCGTGGAAATCACAGGACCCTCGATCGACGAAACCGTCGATGAGGTGGTTGACGGCGCCCTGAACGTCTGGCCCCAGCCGCTCAATCTCGCGTGGGACGAACTGCGGGTTCAGCAGGCGACGGTAGGCGGTGTGACGGGGTGGGTCGACTTCGACCGGGATCAGGGGTTGCTCCCCCAAGGCCACGGTGCCGCCGGCCGACGAGAAGATCTCCGGATGGCGGAGGGCCCAGAGGACATCCTGGTAACTGGAGATCAGCACCAACGCCGATTCGCCGTCGCTCTGGGTGCGGCTCACCGGACACTGGTCCCGCAGTCGGCCGTACATGGCGTGCGGGTTGTCGGCCACCTCCTGGGAGAAGAGGAGGTCGACCAGATCGGTCTCTGTTGTGTCAGTCATCGGATACCCCTCCGCTTGTGAACGGTCCGGTCACCGTCTGTGACTGTCCGGACTCCCATCTACAGGGCCCACGGACCCACCCGCCGGCTGAGGGCCGGGGAAGGGTTGAGCATCTCGTCGGTCTTCCGCAGCCGCGATCCCAGTTCAAAGATGATCTTGCCGGATACCGAAGGCACGAGCTCTTTGACGGTGCTGAATTCCGCCGTGGTCAACACCAGCAGTTGCATCTTCGTCTTGGCTACGACGGTGGCCGTCCGTCGGCCCCCGTCGAGTAGGGCCAGCTCGCCGAAGAACGAGCCCGGCCCCAACGTGGCCAGGACGATGTCGTCCCGCGAGGCGATGGCCTGGCCGCTCACGATGACGAAGAACTCGACCCCGATCTCCCCCCGCTCGGTCAGCACCTCGCCCGGTTCGGCGAAACACTGGGTGGTCAGCGAGGCCACCCGCCCGAGCTCCGATTTGCTGCATTTCGAGAAGAGGTCCACCCGCTTCAGCATCTCGATCTTGTCGTCCTTGCGCAGTCGCCGTTCGGCCATGGCGCCGCCTCCTGTCACCAGGGTTTCGTATCCCCAGCGGACTCTAGCCTCAGTTTTCAACAGGGGTCCGGGTCTCGCCCGTCATGAAGGCATGCAGCCAGCGCCGGGCCGCCGACGAAGGCGTCGAAGCTCACGGGCTGAGTCGCAGCCACTGCCGGTACCGCGTGCGCACCCTCTCTTCACCTATCGGCCCAACTCAGCTCGGCCCAGCTCATCCCGTCCTGCACCGCGTTTCGGAAATGATCCACCCCCGTCGGGTCAGGAAGGGTTGTGCGCCTGGTTGCTCTCGGCCTGGTAGGGCCGGCAGGGCTCACCCCGGAGCGAGTTGCAGGCCGGCAAGGTCTTCGTGGGACTCACACCGCTCACCACGTTGACCACCAGAGCCGACGGGGTGGCCCCACCAAGGCCGACCGTGGCCTTCTGCTTGTGGTCCAGCGTGTCGAATGCCCACACCGGTCGATCACCGCCCGGCGCCGATATCACCACCCGCAACTCCGTTCCCGGTCGGAAGGTGTGGGCGATGGGATCGATGGGGATCTTCACCAACGAGTAGCTGCCGGGCGACAGGTCCTTGCCCTCACTCCCCCGATAGGTCGGATCGGTGAACAGCTTGGTGGAGTCGGTCGCCTCGACCCTGTTGGTGCTGCGCACGAACCCGGAGGTCACATACTCTTCCTGATCGGCCTCCGGCCGCACCTCGGTGATGGTCCCCTGAAAGTCCAGGACCGGTGCGTTGGATTTGACCCACAGGTCGAGCGTGGCCGGACCGATGATGGTGGTTGCCCTGGTGAACGGGTTGGTCTGGAAAGCGATGCCGTCAGGCGCCGGTACCGGCGTCCAGTCCCAGTCCGGGTCCGCCGACCAGGCGTTGCCGCTGGCCGGCAAGCTGGTGGCAGGCCGCACCGACGGGTCCAGTGTGAAAGTGGCGCTTTTCTGCGATTGCTGGGTCGACGCGCTCATCGAACCGTCGCTGCCGAAGTGGAGGGTCTCGATCCGGCCTGCCGGAGGCCAACTCGAGAGTTCGACCGAGTAGGTGGACTCGATGTCACCGGGCCCGGCGCTGCCGGCACCGTTGTCGAACAGAACCCGCACCCGGTGTGTCTGAGCCGCGAACTCCTTCTGGGCCTGGGCAACGCTGGTGGCCTTGGTGAACCGGATGGCCGGCAACGGGGCCTGGGCTGACACGCCTGAGGCGAAGCCGGTGAACTCGTCGAGGATGATGGCCGCCAATGGGTTGGGCTTGGTCGGGACCTTGCGGGCCACGAAGATATCGAGGAACTCGAGCCAGCGACTGATGGTCTGGGGATCGGTCGAATCGATGTGGTCGCCGTTGACCATGTTGGCGAACACCTCGGTCGACTTGGGGAAGGCACCGATGAGCGCCGGCCACTGCGGCCCAGTCTGCTCGTCCTGGAGGGCGCCGGACAGGAACACCGGCACCGTGATGTGGCTGGCCCAGTCGATCATGGACCGCCGGGTGAACAGGGACGGCTGTCGGCCCGGACCCGAGCGCGGTGCCACCAGTCGGGGACCGACCAGACTCTCGAGGCTCTCGGATTCCTCGTGCAGGGCCTGGTTGGCCAGACAGGCCGAGGTCCCGTTGCCGCTGACCATCTCCGCATCGATCTCGTAGTAGGTCCACGGCTGGGCCACGTTGTTGACCGGCGTGGCCGCCAGCGGGACCAGTCCACCGTCGCCGTAGGAGGCGGCGGGCTTGGCGTCGTCGATGCGCTGACTCAGCCAGCTGGCAGCGAAACCGTCGTTGTAGATGCCACCGGGGTAGCCGGTCGAGAAGAGGTCGTCGGTGGGACTCATGGGGGCGATCGCCGCCAACCCCGGCGGATCAGTACCGGCCGAGGGGAGCTGCGAGAGGCCCGAGTAGCTGATTCCCACCATGCCGACCTTGTGGTTGGCCACCCACGACTGATGGGCCACGATCTCGATGGCATCGTAGGCGTCGTAATCGGAGGGATAGCCGAACAGATCGAAGGCACCTCCCGAGCAACCGGTTCCCCGCATTTGCAGGCTCACCGTGGCGAAGCCGGACACCCTGGCCACCACCGCTCCCACATCGGTAGCGGAATCGGGAAGGAGGTTGGGGTCACCGCAGTCTGTGCACGGGGTGCCGAGCGCCTGCGAGAGCAGCGACGGGATCGGATCCGTCGGCCCGGCCACGTTGTAGCCCGAGTACTCGATGACCGTAGGACACGGACTGGTGGCACTGCAGGTTTTGTCATACGGATAGCGGACGGTGGCCGCCAGCTGGATGCCGTCACGCATAGTGATGTAGTTGAGCCCGTCGTGCATGGGTTGGTCGGTGTAGAGGGGCCCGTTGGTCGGGGGGTTCGACCCGGGCGCCAACACGGCAAAATCCGGAGTTCGCTGTCCCGTGGTCTTGTCGACCCAGTAGTAGCCGGACCGAGCGGTGAGGTTGCGGACGATGAACGAGCCCAGCGGATCGGCCTTCCCCGGATTACCGGTCACGGCCACCAGCGACCCGTTCCTCATGAGGACAATGCGATCACCCGGATGGGCACCGGTCAGCCAGGCTTCGTCGACCGATCCTCGCCCCTGAAGGGAGTTTTCCGCACTGGCCCCGGCCGGACGCACGGCCACCGGACCGGCCGCCACCAGCGCCCCCGTGCCCAGCAGGGCCACGACGACCATCGCCGCCGTCGAAAACCTGCCCAGCCGTCGGATTCGCATGAAACTCCCCCCAGAGCCCGTCGGGGTGGCCCCCCGATTCCACAGAACGTCCCTAGATCATGTCACTAAGCTAAGTGCCTGAATGGACGCCGCAGCCGTCGCCAAACGGACGGTGGCCTGGCCGAAGAGATGCGGACCGAGGTTCGCGGTGCTCAGTCGGCGAACTTGGGAATGACCTCTTTGCCCATGAGTTCGATGGTCTCCATTACCGCTTCGTGGGGAATGCAATAGGGATTGACCAGGCAGAGGAGAAGATCGATGTCGGCGGCCTGGTAGCGGCGACACATCTCTACGCACTCTTCAGGGGTGCCCAGCACGCAGGCGTTGGCTTCGATCAGATACTCGAGGCTGAGAAGATCGAGGGACCCGTCGTCGCTGTGCTGTTTCATATCGGCGGCGTACGAGTAGCTCCCGAGCTCCTCGCTGCGTTCGGCCATCCACTCGGAGACCGATGCGATCTGTCGTGCCCCGACTTTCGGATACCACTCGAAGGATTCGCGGGCCAGGTCGAGGGCGCGCTGACGGTCCGACGCACACAGGGCCATGGTGAAGGTGGCTGTCTCGTTGTGTACGTAGGCACCGAGTGGCTCAGTGCAGCCGGCTGCCGCTTGGCGGTAGACGTCGACCTTCTGCTTGACCTCCTCGGGTGAGATCCCGACGGCGAAGGAACACAGCCCGAGACCCAACTGGCCGACCTGGCGGTGCCCGTCCTCGCTGGTCGTCGCTCCCCAGATGGGCGGGTGAGGCTTCTGCAAGGGTTTCGGTTGGACCCGGCGGCGCGGCATCTGCCAATACTGACCAGCGAACTCGTACTCCTCGTTGGTCCAGCACCCGACCACGTGGCCGATGGCCTCCTGCCACATCTGTCGGGTCTGCCCGGGGTCGACACCGAATCCCTCGAGCTCGGCGCGGGTTGCCGAACGGCCGGTGCCGAAATCGACCCGCCCATTGGAGATCAGATCGAGGACGGCAACCGACTCGGCGGTCCGCACCGGGTGGTTGTAAGGCTGAGGCATCAATCGAACGCCGTACCCGAGCCGCATCCGCTCGGTCAGAGCGGCGATGGCGCCGTAGAGGACCTCAGGATTGGAGCAGTGGGAGTACTCCTGCAGGAAGTGGTGCTCCACCGTCCAGAAGGCATGCCATCCGAATCGCTCGCCGGCTACCGCCTGTTCGAGAGTATTGCGGTAAGCAATCAACTCGCTGTCAGGCTCCCAGGGCTTGGGCACAGGGATCTCGTAGAAGAGCGCGAATTTCACGCCGCTCATGTTCGCACACCCAGGCACCCACGGCCCCCGCCATCGGGGCGGAGGGAGGTGCTAGCGAAGGCTAAGACGCCCGTCGCTCAGAAGGCGGATGCGGCCAATGCCCGGTCCTCCGAGGAACCATCGGCTGACGAGGCAAGCTCCAGTGCCCGACTCCAGCCCTGCGGGGTATCGGTCTCGTACGCCTTGGCCACGATGTCTCCCAGCCCGCGAGCCTTAGCGTCGGCATCGGCCGCGGCCTCGGCAGCCACCCGAGCAGCTTCGGCGAACCGGGGGCTGGACAGCGCGGCCTGTTCGGCGGCCTCTTTGGCCTCGGCCGCTACCCGCTCGGCGGCCCGTGCCGCCTGTTCGGCGGCCCGTGCAGCTTCAGCAGACTGGCTGGCCGCTCTGGCTGTCTCGATGACCGCCTGATCGGCGTCGCCCGCCTTGCGTTCGGCCTTGCGGGCTTCCTCGTCAGCGTCGGCGGCCACCTTGGCCAGTCGGGCCGCTGTTTGGCTGGCGTCGGCAGCCGCCTGCATGGTGCGAGCCATCTCCGAAACGACCTCGGCCGCCTTGGCTGCCTCCATCCAGGCTTCCGGCGTGCCCAGGGCACGCGCCCGTGCCACAGCCCGCTCGGTTTCCTCCACCCATCGACCGCTTGTCCCGCCTTTGTCGGCATCATCCCGGTACGTCATGGACGGCCGACTCCCCTCCGGTGTCGTGAGGGTCCGGACCGTTTCGTGCGTTTGCGTCTCGGAAGCTCTGCTTTCCGGTTCGGTCACCTCGTCCGAATCGGTCACCTCGTCCGAATCCGTGACCTCGTCTGAATCTTCAACCTCGTCTGTATCTTCGTCTGCAACGAAACTCATCTCTTCGCTCTCCACGTTCGCTCGCTCGGTGCTGGTTTCCGACTCCACGCTCGGAGCTTCGGTTTTGGTTTCCGACTCCGCACTCAGAGTTTCGGTGATCTGAATGTTCTCCTCGACGTCTTCGACAGCGTCGTTTTCCTCGCCCGTAACTGGGTCGGCCTCGTCCACAAGGTCGGCAGGCTCTGGCTCCGGGTCGGCCTCGTCCACAAGGTCGGCAGGCTCTGGCTCCGGGTCGGCCTCGTCCACAAGGTCGGCAGGCTCTGGCTCCGGGTCGGCCTCGTCCACAAGGTCGGCAGGCTCTGGCTCCGGGTCGGCCTCGTCCACAAGGTCGGCAGGCTCTGGCTCCGGGTCGGCCTCGTCCACAAGGTCGGCAGGCTCTGCCTGTTCAGGCTTGACCTCATCAACGGGGCTGGCCTCATCAGCACCGTTGACGGGCTTCGGTTCGATGCTGTCGATTCCCTCCAGCACCGACCAGATCTGACCCCTCTCGACCGGGCGGCCCGATGGGTACTGGGCGGGATTGGGGGCGGACATCGTGGGCGCCGACTCCTTGCGCGGCAACGGCGGTGGAGCCAGGGCCATGGCGGCCGGCACTCCGCCTTCATCCCCGATGGTGGCGAGTTCCTCGATGGCAGAGAGTTCCTCGATGGCGGAGAGTTCCTCGATGGCGGAGGGTTCGTCGTCGCCCTGGCTGATAGAGGGGTCAGTGGCCGCTGGTGTGTCGGTGATGGCCGTCGGCGAGAGAGGTGAGTCGGCCTGGGGGGTTGGGGCTGGAGGAGGCGGATTGAGCCGCACGGTCTGCCCTGTCATGTGGAAGCCGTCCCAGTACCGCATGAGCCCGGGCTCGGCAGCGTCCGGGTACCACCCCGGATCGCCCTGCACCGGGGTGGCGACCTCCGTCGCCGGATCGGCCGCTCCCTCCGGCTGCTCGCGCTCCTGGGCCGTGGGCTGCTCCTGGGGCTTCCGCGGGTTGGCCGTGGCGGGTGGCACCGTCATACGGGGTGACGGATCGGGAGTTGTCGCCTGGGGCGGGACCACTGTGACCTCAGCCACTGAGCCCACCTCGAAGGTGGCACCTTCAAACGTCGCCCCCTGGAAGGCGGCCGCTTCGAATGTCGCCTCGTCGGGACTAGCAGTCTCGTCGGGTTCGGCCGTCCGGGGCCGGGGATCCTTGGAGAAGAATTCCGCAACCTCCCAGGAGCCTGTCGACTGGTCCGAGGGCGCAGGGGCAGGCGGCTCTGTCTCGGCCTTCTTCTTGATATGACGGGCAAAAGGCAGCGCGGCCATGGCAGTTTGTCGGCATCCGCCTCCCCTATCTTGAGGAATTCGCCGACCAGCGCTCTCCCTCTCATTTCCCACCCTGACAGGCACCGGCACAATTCCTGCTCAAGCGGGCCGCCTCAAGCGCCGATATCCCGGGGGTGACAAAAGCCACGAGATCACCCCTCGAGGTGGACTCGGGGGAACAGGCACCGCCGAGGCCAGCGCCGAACTTAGGCCTTGAAGGCGCGGCCACTCTCGTCTTCCAGCCGGCGGTCGATCTGGCTACCGGACGGTTGCTCGGTTTCGAAGCACTACTGCGGTGGCACGACTCGACGGGACGGGAGATCCCACCGGACATCCTGATCCCCTGGGCCGAAAATCACGGTCACATGAACGAGCTCAACGCCTGGGTACTGTCCGAGGCCTGTGCGCAGGCCACCCGCTGGCCTGTCGACCTCCAACTGGCCGTCAACTGCTCCATCTTCCAGCTTCACCGAGGTACGGCGGCCATGGCCGCGGCCGCCGCCCTCGAGGAATCGGGTCTCAACCCCGATCGGTTGACCGTCGAGGTCACCGCCCCCTCGGTGAACGACGCCGAAGCCGCCGCCGACCTCCAGGTCATGACCCGGTTGGGCATCCAGCTCACGCTGGATGACATCGGGGAGGACTGGTCCGTCCTCGAGGATCTGCACGGATGCGTGGTCAACACGGCCAAAATCGACGCCACGCTCACCGCCGGCCTCACCGACCCGGAAGGACCGAGCCGCGCCATCGCCGAAGCCATCGTCAAGCAGAGCCATTCGCTCGGCATCTGCACAGTGGCTGAGGCCGTCGAGACCGCCGAACAGGTGGCCATCCTTCGCCAGATCGGTGCCGAAACCGCACAGGGCTACTTCTTTTCGGCGCCGGTCAGCGCCGATGACGCCGCCGACCTGGCCGCCATGACCCCACGCCCCCGGTTCGCTCTGTCGGCTCCCCCGTCGCTGTAGATCAGACCGAACCTCGCGCCACCCGTTGGCCTCTGAATACAGACGCGGTTGACGCCATCTCGCCTGGGTGATATCTAGGTCATCGGTGGTGGAGCCAATGCAGTGACAAGGGGATCGGTGACCCGGGGGCCAGCAGCCCTGGCGGCCACGGTCCTGGCGGTCGGGGCACTGGTTGTCGGGATCATGACCGGGTCGACCGCCCTCGCCTCCCCGCACATTGCGGGCGCCGCTTCGCCCAGCCGGCCCGCAGCGACCACCGCCAACGCTCCCAGTGGCTACTGGATGACGGCCACCGACGGTGGCGTATTCGCCGAAGGAAACGCCCCCTTCGAAGGCTCGATGGGCGGGACCCACCTCAACAAGCCGGTCGTGGGCATGGCGGTCACGCCTTCCAGCACCGGCTATTGGCTGGCGGCGGCCGACGGGGGGGTCTTCAGCTTCGGCGACGCCTCCTTCTTCGGTTCCATGGGCGGCACCACCCTCAACGCTCCGGTAGTGGGGATGGCGGCCACCCCCGACGGCCAGGGCTACTGGCTGGTGGCCGCCGACGGGGGGATCTTCGCCTTCGGGGATGCGCCTTTCCGCGGCTCGATGGGCGGTAAGGCCATCACCGCACCGGTGGTCGGGATGGCTGCCACCCCGACCGGAAACGGCTACTGGCTGGTGGGATCGGACGGGAACGTGTACGCCTTCGGCGACGCCACGCTGCATGGATCGATGGCCGGCACCGTGCTCAACAAACCGGTCGTGGGCATTACCCCCACGCCGACCGGCGACGGCTACTGGCTGGCGGCCGCCGACGGGGGGATCTTCGCCTTCGGCAATGCTGTCTTCCGGGGCTCGATGGGCGCCACCGTGCTGAACAAACCGGTCGTCGGGTTGGCCTCCACCATCGACGGCGATGGCTACTGGCTGGTGGCCGCCGACGGGGGGATCTTCGCCTTCGGGGATGCGCCTTTCCGCGGCTCGATGGGAGGCACGACCCTCAACGGCCCGGTGGTGGGCATGGCCCGCGTGGGCCGAGCCATCGGCGGGAAGGCGTTGCTGGTCGGCACCTTCGACGGGATAGCCGGCCAGTACGCCTCCATTCAGGCGGCCGTCAACGCCGCCCAGCCGGGAGACTGGATCCTCATCGCTCCGGGCGACTACCACGAGCAAGCCGACCACGACCATCCGCCATCGGCCGAGGACACCTCCCTCGGTTGGTACGGGGGTGTGGCTATCCACACCAGCGACATCCATCTGCGGGGCATGAACCGCAACTCGGTCATCGTCGACGGCACCCTGCCGGGCTCACCCCCCTGCAGCAGCACTCCCGCCGATCAGGACCTCGGGGTGCCGAGCCCGAGTGGACCCCTCGGCCGCAACGGCATCGACATCTGGGCCAACAACGTGAGCGTCGACAATCTCACCATCTGCAACTTCCAGCTGGTCGAGAACAGCCAGGGGAACCAGATCGGCAACGGGGGCAACGAGATCTGGTGGGACGGGGGCGACAACTCAGGGAAGATCGGCGTGATCGGCTACGACGGTAGCTACCTGACCACCACCGACAGCTTCTACGGTTCCGTCGGCTCAGACACGGCGTTCGGGAACTATGGCGTCTTTTCCGGCGAATCCCAGGGACCGGGAGTTTGGAACCAGATCTACGCCAACAACTTTGCCGACTCGGGGAGTTACATCGGGGCCTGCCAGCAGGTGTGCGACGCCTGGATGCACGATGCGTGGATGGAGAACAACGCCATCGGGTACTCGGGCACCAACTCGGGCGGAACCCTGGTCGTCGACAACTCGCAATTCGACAACAACGACGACGGTTTCGACACCAACACCCAGAGCGCCGGCGATCCGCCCCCGCCCCAGAACGGCGCCTGCCCGTACGGAGGGATCAGCGCCATCACCCAGACCCACTCGTGCTGGGTGTTCATGGACAACTTCAGCCACGACAACAACAACCCCAAGGCGCCCGGCGCCGGTCTGTCCGGCGAACCGGTCGGCACGGGCATGACCGTTTCGGGAGCCCGCAACGACACCATCATGGACAACACCTTCGCCGACAACGACGCCTGGGGAAACTTGTTCGTTCCCTATCCGGACAACGACGTCGGCCCGCCGGGCGTATGCGCTGGTTCGGGGGGGAAGTCGTCCTCCCTCCTGCCCGGCTACTGCATCTACGACCCCGAGGGGGACGCCCTGGTGGACAACACCTACTCGGGCAACGGCGGCTACGGGAATCCCACCAACGGCGATTTCGGTCAGATCACCCTCTTCGCCGGTGAGGGGCAGAACTGCTTCGGGGGAAACAAGGCGCCGAATGGATTCACGCCGTCCAACCTCGAGCAGGCCCAGCCGCTCTCCAGCTGCGGAATTACCACCACGGCCGCCAACACCGGCGGTGAGTTGTTCAACCAGGTCCTCTGTGACACCGGATTCGCCGGTGTGGTCGGGATTTCCTGTGCGGGCGCCAACTATCCGAAGCCGTCCACACCGCCCACCATCACCAGCGTGCCCACCAATCTGCCCTCCATGCCCAATCCCTGCCAAGGCGTCCCTGACAACGCCTGGTGCAAAGGGGGGCGACCGGTCTGATCCGTCGGGCACGGGTCGCCCACAGGAATAGCCGTGGGCAGCGTGCCCACTGACCCCTCCGGTCGTCGGACCGGGCGCTCCCCCGATCCGGTCGAGCCGCTACCCCGGCGCTGGACTGTTCGCCACCCACCCAGGGATCTGGTTGGCTGGCCAGATCTATATATGTTGTCCCACTGGGACGTGTGGGAGGCGGCTCTCCCTGGTCAGCGTGTCGGCCCGGCAAACTCAGCACTTACGAGATTCATATGTTGAGTTGAACCTGAACTTAGGTGGGAAGAGTCAAATGGAGAGTGATGTTGGCCCACTCGGGGGCGGCACGCTCCCGAGTCGATCGCAAGCGGAAGAAGACACATGAGTGAGAATTGGCACACGGCGAATGCGCCCGACGACCCCACCGAGGGCAATGCCGCCCCCGAGCCGACGCCCGACAGTGCGATTGCCCTGCCCCCGGCGGGTTCCGACGGCGGGGCTCTGTACCCCACCAGCCCCAACCCCACCAGCCCGCACAGCGAACTTCCTCCGACCGGTCCCACTTCTCCAGTGACCACCGGAGTGCCAACACCACCGGCCGGCATGGGATCGCCCGTGCCCCCGGGATCCTGGGGCGCCCCCCATCCCCAGGATCCCTACGCCGGTGGGTGGACGCCCGGCGGTTGGCCCGGTGGAGGGTGGTCGGGGGGCGGCTGGCCCCCCGGAACGACCCCTCCTCCTTACGGCGGTTGGCCCGCTCCCGCCTACGGGCCGCTCGGCCCTCCGGCGGCGCCCCCCAAGAAGCGGACCGGGTTGGTGGCCACCCTGGCCACCCTGGTCGTCGTGGCTGCCCTGTTGATCGGGGCCGGCGTGGGCCGGCTGGTGTGGACCTCGGGAGGAACGCTGGCTGCATCACCAAGCAATTCGGCAGGATCGTCCGGTTCGGGAGCATTCGGCGGTGGCTCTTCGGGCTCAGACGGCTCACCCTTCGGTGGGAGTTCTTCGGGGAGTTCCTCGGGCAACTCGTCGACCGGCGCCGGAGCGCCCTCGGATATCTCCTCCATCACCGCCAAGGTGGACCCCGGTCTGGTGGACATCAACACCAACCTCAGTTACGAAAATGAGCAGGCGGCCGGAACCGGCATGGTCCTCACATCCAACGGAGTGATACTGACCAACAACCACGTGATCGACGGAGCCACCAGTATCAGCGTGACCGACGTGGGCAACGGCAAGACCTACTCGGCCAACGTGGTGGGCTACGACCGCACCGGCGACGTGGCCGTCATCAAGCTGGTCAACGCCAGCGGCCTCCAGACCGTCTCCATCGCCAGCGGCAGCGCCGCCGTCGGTCAGGCAGTGGTCGGGATCGGTAACGCCGGTGGTTCGGGTGGAACGCCGAGTGCGGCTGGCGGTTCGGTCACCGCCCTCGGCCAGTCCATCACCGCCAGCGATGACAACGGGGGGAACTCGGAGAACTTGTCCGGTCTCATCGAGGTCAACGCCGGTATCGAGCCGGGCGACTCGGGAGGCTCACTGGTCAACGCCTCCGGGCAGGTGTTGGGCATGGACACAGCCGCCTCCGAGGATTCCACCTACGAGGTGTCCGGCACCCAGGCTTACGCCATTCCCATCCACACCGCACTCACCACGGCCAGGCAGATCGAAGCGGGTAGGGCCACATCCGTCGTCCACATCGGTGCCACCGGTTTCCTCGGAGTCAGTGTGGCGGCGTCGAGCACCAGTGGCACTAGCAATGGCAATGGCGGTGGCGGTGGCGGTGGCAGTGGAATCGGAAATGGAGACGGTGACGGCGGCTTCGGAGGAGGCATCGGCGGCGGCTTCGGGGACAACGGTTCCGGTAGCGGCAGCAGCGGGACCACGACATCCGGAGCCACTGTCGAAGGCACCCTGTCGGGTTCTCCGGCGGCCAAGGCCGGGCTGGTCCAGGGCGATGTGATCACCGGTCTCAACGGGAGGCCCATCACCTCCTCCACCGACCTGAGTAATGCGCTGGTCTCCCTGCATCCCGGTGCCTCGGTGCAACTCCAATGGGTCGACACCTCCGGGCAGACCCAGACGGCCACGGTCGTCCTGACCAGCGGGCCGCCTTCCTGATCGACCACCCTCCTCACCCACCGGCCGTCGGCCACGGGTGGGGAGGGCGAGGGCCCCGAGGGCCGAATCGACGCCACCGGACCGTTAGAGTCGGACCATGGACCTGGGTCCGGTCGGCGTTTGGTGGAGCGGCACGTGGTCCGGAGCGGATGGATCGCCGGAGGGCAGCGCCAGTCACGTTGAATCGCTCGGCTACGGAGCCCTGTGGGCGTCGGGCGGATTCGACAACGGATTCCCGGACCGGTTCGGCCGGTTGCTGAGGGCCACCGAACGGCTGGCGGTGGCCAGCGGCATTCTCTCCATCTGGCACGCCACCCCCGAGCAGGTGGCTGACGGGATCCGGGCCCTCGGGCCGGAGCTGTCTTCGCGCTTCGTCCTCGGACTGGGAGTCAGCCACGCGCCCATGGTCGAACTGCTCGACACCGCCTACGCCCACCCCTACAGCCGGATGGTCGACTACCTGGATGGACTCGACCGCCAGGGGCCCGAGGTCGGACCGGACCGCCGGGTGCTGGCCGCTCTCCGACCCCGCATGCTCGAGCTGGCCGCCGAGCGCTGCGCCGGGGCCCACCCCTACTTCGTCCCCGTCGAGCACGTGGCCCGGGCCCGAGAGCAGATGGGCCCCGACGCCTTTCTGGCCCCCGAACTGGCCGTCGTGCTCGACCCCGATCCGGTCACGGCGAGGGCCGCCGCCCGGGAGTACACCCGTGGCTATCTCGGACTTCCCAACTATGCCAACAATCTGCTCGCCCTCGGCTTCGGACCCGACGACGTCGAGGGAGCAGGCAGCGACCGGCTGGTCGATGCGGTGATGGCCTGGGGTGACGTCGACCGGATCGCCGAGCGGGTCCGCCAGTTCCACGATGCCGGCGCCGACCACGTCTGTATCCAGGTGGTGTCCGACCGCTCCGCCGGCTTTCCCGTGGAGGCCTACGGGGCCCTGGCTCCCGCCCTCCTCGGCTGACCTCCTCCGGGGGACAGCCCAGCTCTCGCCAGTGCCAGAGCGAGGCCGACGCCGGCCCGGTACTGTCGCCGTCGTGACCGATACACCACCCGCCGATGCCGTTCCCCTTTCCCATCTTCCGGCCGACGAAAAGGCCAAGCGGTCGGGCGTATTCGGCCAGGCCGCCTCCCATTACGAGCGGTACCGGCCAGGTCCCCCCCGGCCAGCCGTCGACTGGATCCTGCCGTCCCGGGTGGGCCGGGTGGTCGACCTCGGGGCCGGCACCGGTGCACTGACGCGCCTGCTGGTCGAACGGGCCGACGACGTTGTCGCCGTCGAGCCCGACGACCGCATGCGGGCCATCCTGGCCCGGGAGGTGCCCGGGTGCCGGGCGGTGGCCGGGCGGGGCGAGTCGATACCCGTCCCCGACGGATCAGCCGACGCCGTACTGGCTTCGTCGTCGTGGCACTGGATGGATCTCCTGCCCACCCTGGGCGAGGTGGCACGTGTCCTCGTACCCGGAGGGGTGCTCGGCGTCGTGTGGTCGGGACCCGATCCCGAAGGGCCCTTCCTCATGCAGGCCCGGTCCCTTATCGACCGAGAGCGTGACGGTCAGTCGTCGGGCAGCGGACTGGCCCAGCAGATCATGACCGATGCCGACCGACCCGATTCCATCCTCGAGATACCCGACGGGGTGCCCTTCGACCAGCCCGACCACCAGGTGTTCCGGTGGGACGTGGCCCTCACCGCCGACGATCTCATCGGTCTGCTCAACACCTTCAGCTGGATTATCGCCATGGACGAGGCCACCCGCAACGGGGTTCTGACCGAGGCCCGTCGCCTCCTGGGCCAATTCCTCGGGGTGGAGGGCGAGGTCACGGTGGATGTCGCCTTCAAGGCCGAGGCGTGGCGCTCACACCGGCATCCCTGAGGGTCGGCACCGACAACTCCCCCTGTACCCTTAAGAAACCCGCTCACCGCTCCCCGCCGCTACCTGCCCCGTAGCACCCGGGCGGCTCTCGCCTGGTCACTATTGTGCTGTGTGCAGTACAAGAGGCAGAAGGAGGCGGAGACATGACCCGTCGAAAGCTGGCTCTTATGGCGGCGCTCGTGGTCCCCAGCATGGCCCTGGTGGCGTTACCGGGCTCCGCCTCGGCCTCGAGGGCTCCCGCACCCACTGGCACCGGCAGTGTCACATGCTCGGTCGGGGGTGGGGTCGGCTTCACCCGCCGATGAACGAGTACGGGACGCCTAAAGGTGACGGGGCTAAAACGGAGACCGTCGACATCACTCTCCTGTTGACCAACTGCACCGGTCCCGATTCGAACACCCCTCAGCCGAACCCGACCACGAGCACAGTGACCTTCCGTACGCACCTCAAGGACACCCCGGTCGAATTCATGGGTCACATCATGAACGTGCTCGGTGGCTGCGGCTACGGCGATTTCGATCCGGACGCCAGTGGGAAGGGCGCCGCAACCTGGACGGGCGATCGCGGGTGGCCAAGACACACACCAAGCTAGAGGTAGACACCATGATCGGACTCGACGTGGGCGGCGGGGCGGGGACGTCACCGGCACGACCACCGGGTCGTATGCCGGTACCGTCTCGGCCACGCTCAACCCCACCGCCGATTCGGCGGACGAATACAACACCATATGCAACGGCGACGGAGGGGATGCTGGCTTCTCTTCGTTGCAATTCGACCCCTCGACGAGCACTATCACCTTCGATCGAGCTAGCCCGCTCCCGACCGCCCCCACCGGTGGACCGCCAGCCCTCAGGGAGGAAGCGGGGTAGCTAGGGCGGTTGGCGGTAGGGGAATCGGCCTGCTGCTCGGCCTTCGGGCACTGGCCCACCAGAGGATTGACCACCAGGGCGCGGACCATGGTCGCCCTGCTCCCGGCAGCGGCCGGGACCGGCGTTCAGGAGCCGACGGTGACGGTGAGGTTGACCTTGTGCTGGGCGCCGACGCTGACCGTCACCTTCCGCGGCGCACTTATGAACTGGTCATCGTTGCCGGTGAACAGTTGAGCGAAGCCGGCCACCCACCACGTGCCCGGGGGCAGGGGGAGCTGATAGGCAGAACCCGTCTCGATGAACACAGCCTGCTCGCCCGAACACGAGGTGGCCGTGGGTGGTGCCGTGCAGGCCTCGACCCCCGCCTGGTACCCCTCGGGGGGTGCACCCACCACGTCGAGCTGGCCCACCACGGCCCCCACGGTGACCGGCTGGTAGGGGACGCTGAGCACTTGGTTGGTGGTGGACCCGGCCGTCACCGTGACCGTCGTGCCCGTCGGGTCCAGGTAGGAGCCGAACGCCGTCTGGTAGGCCGCATAGAGGATCCACGCCCCCGGGGTCAGCGATGTGAACTGGTAGGCGTCGAAGGGTGACCCGGCGTGCTCCCGGTGCGGGGCGGGCGGGCGCCCGGCGCCGACTTTTGCCGCGGTGCGGGCGGTTGTTTGAGCAGTGCCTTCCGGGTTCACGATGACGCCGCCGCCGGACCCGGAACCGGCCGGGCCCGAATACTCACTGGCGCACTCGGGGGAGATCTCGAGCCCGTCATACGGTGCGGAAGCGGGACAGGCCAGGACGGTGTAGTCGAGAACCTCGTCCTTTGTCGGGCGCCCGGTGACCGTGATGGAGCCGGCGGCCGTACCCGGCACCTGATAGGGAACGGTGAGCGGCACGGTGGTGGTGTCCCCCCCGGTCACCGTGACCGTCTGGCTCGGCCCCGGCACGGCGTTGTCAAAGGGATCGGCCAGATACATGCCGGTGACGGTCCACGACCCGGCGGTCAGGAGGACGGTGACCGAGTCCACCACGTCCGGAGGGACGACACCGTCGATGCCCTCGTCCGGGTAGAAGGTCTGGCACTCGTCGGTCGTCCCCGTCGGACAGGCAGTGACGGCCACCTCATCGTCGAAGCCGGCCGGGGCCCCGGTCACCGTCACGGTGGCCGACAGGAGCCCCTCGCCGGGGATGAGGAACGGGGTGGTGAGGTCGGCTTTGGCCGTGCCGCCGGCGACCAACGTCACCGGCGTCCCCGCCTCGGCGTTGATGGCGCACCCGTACTCGGTGCAGTAGCCCGGGTAGGCCGTCCACGATCCAGCCGGCAGACCGCCGATCTTGTAGTTCCACGACGTGATCGAGTTGCCACTCCCGTCGCTGTAGTCGTTCACACAGGCGATGGACTGGTCGACGCCGTTGTAGGGGGCGTAGGAGGGACACAGGAGGACGGAGAGCTCCTGTACCGGCAGGCCCTTGGGGACGCCGGTCACCCGCACCTGTCCCTTGAGGGTGGACGATTTCTGGTAGGCCACGGTGAGGTTCTCGGTCACCGAGCCTCCGGAGGGCACGGTGACCGTCTCGAACGTACCGAGGAAGACACCGCCGAAGGGATTGATCTCGTAGAAGGCGGCGACGTCCCATGTGCCGGCGGTCAGCGAGAGGCTGTAGGTCCCATCTTCGGCCAGGGTGTAGTCAGGGTCGGCGCACAACTGAACCGGGGGGACCGACGAGGGACAGGCGCCCATACCGATGTAAGCCGGAACGAACCCGTTCGGCGCCCCCGTCACCGCCACGCTGCCGGTGACGGTACCGACAACACTGGCTCGAAGAAAGCTGCCCGACGAACTGCCGCTCGATCCGCTGCACGAGGCGGAGCTCGAGAGCCGGCCCCGAAACCAGCCCGTGGCCGAGGCCACCTGGGGCAGGACCGTCGCCGACAGCACGAAACTGGCGGCGGCGACCACCCCCAACCGTGTCCACTGCTGCCACCGCTTCATCTGAGAAGCCCCCGTTCCGCCTCGGCTCGCCCCGACCGCCGGTGCCGACGCTAGCCCACCCCCGCCCCGGGCACCCGGGGCGGCCACCGCCGGTCAGCCTCAGCCGGCGGCCAGGTACGGGCCCTTGGGCGTGAACCCCAGGCGCACCATGACCACCGGTCGGGGGATGACCGGGCCGGGGTCGTTGGCCTTGAAGGGGTTGTACAGCAGGAAGACCGAGCTCCCGTCCCGGAAGAGCGACGCCTCGCCCGGTCCGGCTCCCTGCAGGTTGGAGCCGATGAAAGGCAGCGGATCGGGATCGGTGCAGGGCCCG
The DNA here is from genome assembly GCA_963727955.1 of uncultured Acidimicrobiaceae bacterium. Classification (GTDB taxonomy): domain Bacteria; phylum Actinomycetota; class Acidimicrobiia; order Acidimicrobiales; family RAAP-2; genus Bog-756. The sequence goes on along the minus strand of CAVSII010000005.1, from coordinate 17,916 downwards.
AACGGGCTCTGGCAGGCGGCCACCCCGATCCCGTAGGACGTCGAGTCGTACCAGTTGCCCGAGAAGAACAGCCAGTAGGTACCCCACGCCTCGATCATGTCGGGGGCCTCGACGATCGTCCCCTCCCAGGGCTCCGTGGGGGCCAGGATCTTGACCGGCTCGCCCAACAGGGTGCGTCCGTCGGGGCTCAGGCTCTGGGCGTAGATGCCGGTAAACCCGTTCTGGTCCGGTCCGGGCACGGAAGGATTGGCGTTGTCCTCCGACTTCCACAGAAGGACAAGCCCTCCCCCTGGCTGGGCGAAGACCCGGGCGTCGATGGAGCCGCGGTGGTCCAGCTGGCAGATGAAGGGGCTGTCGGTGGGGACGAACGGACCGGCCGGCGAGGAGGCGAAGGCCGATCCGATGCAGTGGGTGAAGGGGTTGACCCCCTTCAGCACGGCGGTGAAGTAGAGGGCCCAACCTCCTTTCACCCGATGGACGTCGGGGGCCCAGGTGATCCCCCCTTCCGCCCAGGCCGGCAGACGGGGGAGGGCCTCGGCGGACCCGCCCCCAGTGTCCCGGGGAGCCGATGCGCAGGGGGACGTTCAAGAAGGTGATCCCCTCGCTGGTGTACAGGTAGTCGTGTCCCCCCACCCTGATCATGAAGGGATCGGTTGGATCGGCCCCGGTCAGGATGACCCGGGCCGGTGCCTCAGGATGGCGGGTGGGGAGCGGCGGGGTCGGGGTCGGGGTGGTTCCTCCCGCCTGCCGGGCCGCACCGACCAGCAACTGGATGACCACCAGCAGGACGACCGCCGCCACCCACAACCCGGGAGCCACCAGTCGGCGGTGGCGGGAGGAGACGGCCGGTACCGGCCCGGGTGAGGACGGCGACCCGGGTGGGAGCGACGGCCCAGGCGGGAGAACCGGCCGGTCTCCAGAGGGAAGTCCCGAGGCCAGGCCGGCCACGCATCCACCCACCAGGGCCAGTCCGGGCAGCAACCAGTCGTAGTCCACGATCCCGGCCACGGCGAAGGCGGCGACGGCACCCACCACAGCGACGAAAGCAGGTCGCGCCTTTCGAAGGTGGCCACCACGGCGGCTCCCACCGCCACCAGCAGGACCAGTCCGATGATCCCCCCCTCGGCCAGGATGGTCAGGTACCCGTCGGGCACCAGTCCCGGATAGGTGCTCACCGGGCCGCCGGTGGTATGCGAGCGCGGAGGTCCGGTGCCGGTGATCGGCGAGGACCGCCATGCCTGACCGGCGGCCGTCCAGGCCAATGTCTGACCCTGGGCCTCCGTCGGGCCCAACGTCCGCCCGACGGGCGGATGGACGACCACCAGGACGGAGAAGCCGATCACCACCACGAAGGCCGCCGTGGCCAGCCATCGGGCCCCCCGGCTGCCGGGCCGGACCGGAAGGCTCCCCACCGGACCATCATCCGCCCCGGTGCCAGGGTGGAAGCCGCTGCCACCACGGCCACGGCCGACCACGACCACCACTGCGGAGGTCCACCGGAGGCCGATCCCACCACCACGGCTCCCCCCAGGGCTCCCATGGCCAGCGGCCTCAGCGCCAGGCGCCACCGGTCCCGGGGGACCAGTAGACCGCCGACGGCCAGGGCCACCAATTCCCAGCGGCTCTGCGTCCCGATCAAAGCCATCAGCCCGAGACAGACGGCCAGCCGGGGCCACCACCGGCTGAGGTCGAGGGCCAGACCGACCAGCAGGGTGACAATGAAGAGCACAGCGGAAGCCGCCGGATAAGTCAGGGTGGTCGACACCACCCACACCCCGTCGATCCTTTGGGCCAACGGGTGCCAGCGGCCCAGCCCGCCGACTACCCCCGCGGCGGCGCTCAAGGTGCCGATGGCCACCACGGCCCCGGCTACCCGGGCCCGGTCCCGCTCTCCGAGGCCCCGCACGGCCACAAAGGCGGCGAGGAAACCGAGGGCGGCGGCCCCGAAGGGCAGGAAGGCGTGCGGGACTCCGCTACCATGAGCGCCCGCACCAACCACCAGCCGGCCAGACACCCGACGACCAGGGCCACCGCCAGCGCTGGCCCGGTCCCTTCGGACCAGGAGAGCCACGACGGCCAGAGCGAGGCAGGCCACGGCCAGGCCGAAGGCGTCCCGGGGGTAGAAGGCGCCCTGCCGGTAGAGGGCGGCTGCCGCCATCCCGATCACCACCGCGGCCAGAGTGGCCACGCTGACCACCGGACCCCGGCCAGGTTCGGGCGGGTCCGTCGCCGGAGAGGGGGCGCCGTCGGTGCCGGGGACCCCGGGTCGTCCTGCCGGGTCGGTCAGGAGGGCCACCTCCGACGCGGTACCTGCGGTTGCCGTACTTCCGGTGGCCGTACCTCCGGTGACGACAGACTCAGCGGGTTCCATGTCCGGAGCGGGACGGGACGACGGCGGTGCGCACAGGTGCCTCCTCGCCCCCCAGCCTCCCACGGCCGACCCGACCTCCACCTGTGCGGCGGCCCGTGGGTAGGGTGGCGCCATCGGACTCGGGCGTGAGGGAGCTCAGGTGACGGCGTCCCACAGCCGGCGGAGGGCCACGGACACGAAAGCGTTCCTGCCCCGCCGATGGGCGGCCGTCGCTCTTTTGGTGGCGGCCACGGCCTGCTACATGGGAATCGTGGCCGTGCGCCACGGGCCTCCGCCCGGAGGCGATACCCCCCCTCTGACCGCGGTGACCTCGTCCCTGGCCCACGGCGACCTCGGCCAGGCCGCCTCCGACACCGGCCTGCCCAACCCGCCCGGCTACGCCATCCTGCCGCACCCCTTTCGCTCCGTTTCCCTCCCTCATTCGTTCGCCGGCCTGGTCGTGGCCGGGCGACCGGCCAGCCCCGAACGGGGTCGTCCTTCCCCCCTGGCATCATGCCCAGGGGGTTCTTGGGCTGGCCGGCTGGTTGGTCCTGGCCCTCGGCGCACTGGCCCTCCTCCGGGCCACCGGTAACGCCGACCTCGGTCGTCAGGCGGTGCTGCTGGTGTTCCTGGCCTTCCTCCCGGCGGCCAGCAGCGCCATCGTGCAGCTCTTCCACCCGCAGGACATTGTGAGCCTGGGGCTCGCCCTCGGCGCGCTGGCCCAGACCTTCCGGCGGCGGTGGGTACTGGCCGCGGTGCTGTTCGGCGCCGCCTGCCTGACCAAGCAGTTCGCCGTCCTCGTCCTCCTCCCCGCCCTGGCCGTCTGCCCCGACGGCCGGTCGCGTCTTGCGCCTGGCCGGGCCTGCTGTTGCCGTGTTCGCCGTCGGCCTTCTCCCCTTTCTGGCTGCCGCCCCCCACGCTACGCTCGAGAATCTGAGCGGTTCAGCGCCGGTGGGGCTGTGGCCGGGTCAACGGTGGTCAGCCTGGCCGGAGCCACCGGCCATGTGTCGTCGGCCGTCGCCCGCGACGCCCCGGTGCTCTTCGCTGTGGTGGCCTGCCTGTGGCCCGGCGGCGTTGGGGGACTGCGCTGGACGCCTACCGCCGGCGTGGCCCTGGCCCTGGCCTGCGTGGCCAGTCGGTTGGTCTTCGAATCGTCGTCTTCCCGTATTACCTGCTGGCCACCAGCGTCCTCATCTTCCTGCTCACCTCGTGGCCCGGCGATGGCCGACCCGCTCGCTGTCCTGGTGCGCGGCAGCCGCCTTCTTCGTGGCCTTCCACCCCAACGACGTGGTCACGCCGTGGTACCTTGGTCCTGGCCGTGGCGGCCGTGGCTGTGGCCGCGCCGAGCTGCTCACCGTCCCGCCTCCCTTTCCGTCCACCACCGCACCGGGGCCGCGTGCCCCGGCCGTTCAGCCCCCGGGGAAGAACCGGGGCAGGTAGTGGCGGTTGGCGGCCAGGAGGGCGTCGGCCAGCAGCTCGGCCTTGGGGTACTGGCCCACCAGAGGATTGACCACCAAGGCCCGGATCATGGTCGCCCTGCTCCCCGACAGGGCGGCCTCGACGGCCAGTCGTTCGTACGCCTTGCAGTGGGCCACCAGACCGGACATGTCGGGAGGCAGAGCCCGCTGGGACAGGGGCCGGGCGCCCTGTCGTCCGACCGTGCACGGAACCTCGACCACGGCGTCGTCGGGCAGGCCGGGGATGGCACCGTCGTTGCGTACATCGACCACCTGGGTGTCGCCGGTATCGGCGTGGAGGGAGGCAATCAGCCGCACCGCCGCTTCCGAATAGAAGGCACCGCCCCGGTAGGAGAGCTTTTTCGGTTTGGTGGTGAGGGTCGGGTCCCGGTACTCGGCCAGCAGCTCGGCCTCGAGCTCGGCCACCACCTCGGCCCGCGAACGCCAGCCGGGGGCGGACTGCTCGGCCAGGTTCTGGTCGAGGCGGTAGTAGTAGTGCAGGTAGTAGGAGGGCAGTGTTCCGAGGAGATGGAGTAGCCCGGCGGGGACACCGCTCTCCAGTTCGAGCTCGGGAGCGAAGCGGTCCAGCAGTTCGGGCAGCCGGTCCACCCCTCCGACCACTGCCGATCGGACCCAGGTCAGGTGGTTGAGTCCCACGTGCTCGAGCTCGACGGTGTCGGGATCGATCCCCAGGTAATGGCCGATGCGGCGTTGGACGTGGATGGCCACGTTGCACAGGCCGACCGCCCGGTGGCCCTGGTCGACCAGGGCCTGGGTCACGATGCCGACCGGGTTGGTGAAGTCGACCAACCAGGCCCCAGGAGCGGCGCGCTCCGCCGTCTCTTCGGCGATGTCGAGGACCAGGGGGACGGTGCGCAGGGCTTTGGCCAGACCGCCGGGCCCGGTCGTCTCCTGGCCCAGACAGCCGTAACCGATGGGCAGCGTCTCGTCGGTGTGACGGGCCGCCTGGCCGCCCACCCGTAGCTGCACGATGACGAAGTCGGCCCCGTCGATGGCCCGGTCCCGTTGATCGGTGGTGACCAGAGTTCCGGCCCAGCCCCGGCTCCGCAGGATCCGCTCGGCCAGACCGCCCACCGCATCCAGCCGGTCGGCATCGGGATCGAGCAGGACCAATTCGTCGACGACCAGCCGGTCCTCGTGGGTACAGAGGCTGTCGACCAGCTCCGGCGTATAGGTGCTCCCGCCGCCGACCACAGCCACTTTGGTGCCCACCTGTGGAACGTAACATCGCCAGGTGGATCCGAGAGCGAGAGCGGGGTGAGCGGCGGGTCGCCCGCCACGTCGCTGGTTCTGGCCGTCGACGGGGGAGCCTCGAAGACCGATGTGTGGGTGGTCGACAGCAGCGGTGCCCTCCTCGGTGGCGCCCAGGGGGCCGGGTCCAACCACCAGTTCTCGGGCATTGAGGGCGCCATGCAGGCGCTCGGGACCACCGTCGAGTCCGCCCTGGAGAGCGCCGGGCTCGACCCGCGGGCCCGGCCGGCCGCGGCCACCGGGGTGTACTGCATGGCCGGGGTGGACCTCCCGGTGGACGAGGAACGCCTCACCGGGGCCATCCAGAGTGGAGGATGGACCACCCGTGACCTCATCCACAACGACACCTTGGCCGTGCTCCGGGCCGGAGCCCGATCGGGATGGGGGGTGGCGGTGGTGTGTGGCTCGGGTCTCAACTGCGTGGGCCGGGGGCCCGACGGCGCGGTCGAACGATTCCCTTCTCTGGCCGAGCTGTCCGGCGATTTCGCCCCCGGTGGGTCGTGGCTCGGTGTGCGGGCCCTCGGACTGGCCCTGCGGGCCCGGGACGGCCGGGGAGGACCTACTGCCCTGGCCCATCTGGTGCCGGCCCATTTCGGCCTCGACGACCCCGAGGCGGTGCTCAGTGCCGTCTACACCGGTACCCTCGAGTACGGCCGCCTCTTCGAACTGGCCCGGGTGTGCCTCGACGCCGCTGCTGTCGGCGACCCGGCGTCCATCGACGCCACCGGCATCCTGGCCGACGAGGTGGTGGCCATGATCACCGCCATCGTGGGACGACTGAGACTCGGTCACCAGCCGCTCGAAGTCGTCCTCGGCGGCGGCCTGTTCGACAGCACCTACCGCCCCTTCGCCGAGCAGGTCGAGTCCGGAGTCCTGGTCGACGCGCCAGGGGCCACCTTCCGGCGCATGGACGCCGCCCCAGTACTCGGTGCCGCCCTCCTCGGTCTCGACGCCGTGGGCGCACCGGTCGGGGCCGAAGACCGCCTGCGGTCGGCGGCTTTGGGAGTTCGACCGGGGGATCCGGCACCGACCTGACGGCAACCGGTCGGTAGTGTCTCGACCCATGGGCACCCACTCCCCCTCGCCGTCTTCCCTGCCGTGGTGGCGCGCCGGCGTCCTCTACGAGATCTATCCGCGCTCCTTCGCCGATTCCAACGGCGATGGGATCGGCGACCTGACCGGGGTGATCGCCCACCTCGACCACCTGGCCTGGCTGGGCGTGGACGGACTGTGGCTCTCGCCGGTCAGCCCATCACCCAACGCCGACTGGGGTTACGACGTGGCCGACTACTGCGCCGTCGACCCCGCCTACGGATCACTCGAAACGCTCGATGCGTTGGTGACCGAGGCCGGCCGGCGCGGGATCCAGATCCTTTTGGACCTGGTGCCCAACCACACCAGTGAGCACCACCCCTGGTTCGTCGACGCCCGATCGTCGCCCCAGGCCGAGCACCGCGACTGGTACGTGTGGGCCGATCCCGGGCCCGACGACGACCGGCCCAACAACTGGATCGCCCAATTCGGGGGACCGGCCTGGTCCCTGGACCAGGCTTCGGGCCAGTACTACCTGCACAACTTCACCCGCGAGCAACCGGACCTCAACTGGTGGAACCCGGCCGTGCACCGCGCCTTCGAGGACATCATCCGCTTCTGGTGGGACCGCGGTGTGGCCGGGTTCCGCATCGACGTGTGCAACATGCTGATCAAGGACGCCGCTCTCCGTGACAACCCGCCGGCCACCGACCAGGACTCGTTGATGGAGCAGATCTTCGGTCAACGCATGGCCTACAACGCCAACCGACCCGAAGTGCACGAGATCCTCCGTGGGTGGCGAAAGCTGGCCGACAGTTACAACCCGCCCCGGGTCCTCCTGGGGGAGACCGACGTCCACCGGCTCGACATGATTCCCCCCTATTACGGCGACGGCACCAACGAGTTGCACATGGCCTTCAACCTGCCCTGGCTGCACGCCGACTTCCGAGCCGACGCCCTACGGGCGGTGGTCGAGGAGACCGAGCGCATCCTGCCGGAAGGGGCGTGGCCGGTGTGGACCGGCTCCAATCTCGATACGTCCCGGCTGGCCACCCGGTGGGCGGAGGGCCATCCCGGCACCATTCGGTGCATCCTTTTGGCCCTGCTCACCCTGCGCGGCACGCCGGTCATCTATCAGGGGGACGAGATCGGGTTGCCCGACGCCGTCCTGACCGAGGAGGCGCTCCGCGACCCGGTCGGCCGGCGCTACTGGCCGGCTGTCACTGGGCGAGACCCGGAGCGGTCCCCTCTCCCCTGGGACGACGGTCCCGGGCGCGGCTTCACCACATCCGACGCCGAAACATGGTTACCGATGACCACCCCGACGGAGTGCAACGTCGTCGCCCAGCGCCACGAACCGGGCTCGGTCCTCACCCTCACCCGCGACCTCATCGCCCTGCGTCGAGCCAGCCCCGATCTGCACAGCGGCGCCTACCGGTCCCGGCCTTCGCCCCCCGACACCTGGGTGTGGACCCGGGGGGACGGGTTCGCCACTGTCCTCAACCTCGGGACGGACGCGGCCACCGTCGAGGGTGTGACCGGGGCCATCGCCATCTCCACCGACCGGAACCACGACGGTCAGGCCGTCGAGGGCCGGATAACCCTCGGTCCCGGCCAGGGCGCGCTGATCCGCCTCACATGATCGCCCGCGCTGTTGGCTCAAATGATGGGGCTCAGCTGATGGCTCAAATGATCGGTATCAGCTGGCCGCCTTGGATTCTTTGGCCTGGGGTGCCTTCGCGACCGGTGGGGGTGGCGGAGGAAGGAACTGCTCGACGGCGGTGGCGATGCCTTGGGCGATCGCCTGTTGTCCGACGGCACTGTCGGCGATCGACCCTTCGAAGGGATCGGTGATGTACAGCGGTTCGGTCACCACGCCGGGCATGTCGCTGGGTGTCGAAAAGTAACCGGGCATGGACGGACCGATCAACATGATGTGGCCGTAGTCGGCGGCCTCGGCGGCCAGCCCCCCGCTGTAGGGATCGCCACTTACCGAGCCGAGGGTGTCGTCGGTCTGCACCCCGTCGTTGGGTATGGCCCAACCCTGGGCGTTCATCCGGGCCAGGACGTCGTTCTGGACCAGATTGGCCAGCGTCAGGTTCGCCGCCGAAAAGGGCCGGTTGGCGTCATAGGCGGTGATGATGCCCGCGTTCTGTTCCGTTCCTCCGGCGTCGAAGTAGATGCCGACCAGGGCGTTCGCTTTGGCATCGTCGGCGCATTGGGCCCGGGCGGCCACGTCGTCATGGGCCCCTTGCAGACTGAGCTCGCTGCCCGAGACGTCGGCCGGGGTCAGGCGGACGACACTTGAGTTGCCGGTCCGGGTCACCACCACCCTGAACCCGTCGGCCCGCAGGAGGGCCATGGCGTCGAGCTCGACCGGCAGAGTTTCGGAAGCTTCGTCGACGGTCTTCCCGAGCTGGGTGATCCCGACCGCTCCGGGGTCGAGGCCACCGTGGCCGGCGTCGAGCACCACCGTGACGTTGCGGTCACCCTTGGTCGGTCGGAAGGCCACACACGATCCGGTGGCGAAAACGGCGGGATCGAGAGCCTGCGACTGCGGCGGGGTTTTGACCGATTGCTGGGCGATTCGACGGGGATCTCTCCTGGTGAGAGCCACGACAGAGACACCGGTGACGGCACCGGCTATCACCACCAGAACGATGATGAGCACGACCGGGCGCTGCCTCGCGCCGCGGCCCGAGTCGGAGCCTCTGGTCGTGGCCACATCTGCTTCGTGGGTCGAGCGCGCGCGACCACGTTAACGGCACGAAAAGCGGAAATGATGGCGCCCGAGCCGGCCTTTGGTCCCACCTCGCCGCCCACGGTCGGCACCGGGCGGTGGCAGAACTCCCGCTACCCGATGCCGGGACTTGTGCCCCCAAGGATTCGTAGGCCACTCCCGTCCGGACAAACCCCGTCCGTCATCGGGACTTTCGGCCCTGTTCGTACCGGAGCGGCATACCTAACCTCGCTCCCAGGAGGTTGCGAACATGGTGTCTTTCGTATTTTTCCCTGACCGCCTATCCGGAAGCCTGATCGATCTCAACGGGACTGGCCGCTACATCCACTGGGGGTTCATCCAGATGTCGGTGGCCAACCTCGTGCTGATCGGGCTGATGGTCATCGTCTTCGTGGCCGCCATCCTCATTCCCTTCCGTCGCCACGGGGGAGGCGGGCAATGACCACCGACACCAGCACCGATGAGGTGCCGTCTGCCGTGGTTACCGACAGCGCCGACCGGCCCGAAGACGCTGGTCAGCTGACAGCCAGGCTACGGCACGCCGCCGTCAGCGCCCTCCCTCCCAGCCGACTGCTGCCCGACCGGCAACCAGCCTACGTGGCGTCGTGGATCTACGTCTTCGGTGTCCTCACCCTGGCCGCCCTGTCGGTTGTCATTGTCACAGGCTGCGTCCTGGCCGTCTTCGGGCCCACCTGGTGGCACGTCTCCACCGTGGGCCTGTTCGTCAACTCGCTCCACCTATGGAGCGTCGAGGTCTTCTTCTTCGCCATGGTCGTCCACCTGTGGGGCAAGTTCTTCATGGCCGCCTGGCGTGGACGCCGACGAGCGACCTGGATCACCGGAGTCGTCTCGTTCGTCATCTCCGTCGGCGCCGCCTTCACCGGCTACCTGTCCCAACAGAACTTCGACTCCCAATGGATCAGCACCCAGGCCAAAGACGGGATCAACTCCACGGGAGCAGGCGCCATCTTCAACGTGACCAACTTCGGTCAGATGCTGATGTGGCACATTGTCCTGCTACCCCTCTGCGTAGTTCTCCTGGTCGGCGTCCATGTCCTTCTGGTCCGCCGCCGGGGTGTCGTGCCCCCCTTTGCGGGCGCCGACGAGCCGGCTGATGGCGACAGCGGGCTCGCTCCAGCGGACGCTGCTGTGCAGGATGGCGTCGGGTGACCTCACGACGCCGGAAGTTCAATCCCGACCGGGACGTCGTCGAATGGCACGGGGCCTACGAGCCTTACGACCTGGTCAAAGAGTTCATCATCGCCCTCGTGGTGGTGGTCCTGCTCGTCGTGGCCCTGGCCGTCGTCTTTTCCTCGCCGGACGAAAAGCCGGTAACCGTCAAGTCGTGGTCGACCGCCAATCCCGTCGATTTCGCGCAAACGGCCGTCACCGAGCTCGATGGAACCAGCGGTACCGCCACTTACGGTCCTCCGTACAACAACACCTCGGGATCGTCACAGTCGATCGGACCGTTCTCACCGGAGCAGTGGTTGGGCGTACACCACCCGATCAACACGGCCGACGACTTCGTCATCGCCCCTCTCGAGACCCTCCCCGACCACCCGGCTGTGCAGGCCGCTCTCACCAGGTACACCACGGCCTCGCCGGACCAACAGGCAAAATGGACGGCGGCCTACGAGAAAGCGGTGGCCAGCGCCTCCTCGGTCCAGGGCGCCCTGCGGGTTCCCCCCGGCCACTACGGGCCGGTCGGGCCGATCATCGCCTCGCTCACCTCCATGGCCCAGAGTGGATCCCTCGACGGGGCCCTCCTCAGCTCCCGGCAGTTCTACGGCACCGATTACACCAAGCCCCTCCTCTTCATCGCCGACGGTACCTATTTGGCCGACTTGGCCCAAGGTCAGCACCTGTCGGGCGACCAGTGGGGAATGATGAACGAGACCGGGAACTATCCCGGTCAGGCCTGGCTCTGGCTCTATACCCTCTGGTACCAGGTCCCGCCCATGAGCACGTCAGCCAGTGGCGACCTGCAGGTGTGGGCCATCATGATGGTCCTGACCCTCGGCCTCGTCTTCCTGCCTTTCATACCGGGGCTGCGTTCCATCCCGCGCTGGAGTCGCGTCTACCGGCTCATATGGCAACAGCACTACCACTCACTCGAGCACTCCCGTTCCGGCTGACCACGTGACGGCCGATCGTCCCAGCTTCGTCTACCTCGCCCCACCCATCTCGGCCAGTTTCGGCACGATCTCTTCGCCGAGCCGGTCCACCCACGCCGCCGGATCGGAAGCGGGGGGCATGAACTCGACCAGGTCGACACCGAGATTGGCGTAGTTGTCCATGGTGGCAAGGAAGGCGGCTGTATCGGTGAAGGGATCGGCGAACCCGAGGATCGTCTTTCGGATGCTGTCCGGATCGCGGCTCTCGGCGTCGCAGTGGCGGGCCAGAACCTCGAGCTTGTGGGCCACCACATCGGGATCGGGGGCGAAGAGGTTGCAGGCGTCGGCATAGCGGGCCACCAAACGCAGCGTCTTGCGCTCCCCGCTGCCGCCCACCAGGATCGCCGGCCGCGGCCGGCTGACCGGACGGGGCGAGCAGATGGTCTCGGCCAGCTGATAGTGCGCACCGGCATAGGGGCCGTCGTCGTCACTCCACATCTGGTGGCAGATCTGGAGAGTCTCCTCCAGCCGTTCGAATCGTTCGCTGAGAGGCGGGAAGGGAACCCCGAGGGCGGCGTGTTCGCGTTCGTACCAGGCCGCCCCGATACCCAGTTGACCGCGGCCACCGGACAGGACGTCGAGGGTGGTGACGATCTTGGCCAGCAGTCCAGGGTACCGATAGGTCACGCCGGTGACCAGTAGACCAAGCGTCATGGTCTGGGTGAGTCCGGCCAGGTAGCCGAGAGAGGTGTAGCCCTCGAGCATCGGGTCCTGGGCGGTGGCGAACTGCTCCATCTGGAACCAGTGATCCATCAGGGTGAAGGTGTCGCAACCCGATGCCTCGGCGGCCCGGGCCGTTGCCGCCAGGGTGGTGGCCATCGATTCGGGGCCACCGGGAAGGGTGAAATTGGCGTAGTGGATGCCGACTTTCATGGGGTTCCTTTCAGCGAGGAAGCGAGGGGGGCTCGGTCCGAGCGTAGGGCGGTCACCCCCGAGGAGGCACGCCCCATTGAGCTGGCATAATCGCCGGGTGGGGACAACCGGATGAGGATCGCGACCCGACCCGAGACACTGCTGCCGGATCCGGATCCCCGGTTGGTGCGGTTCACGGTGATTTCGGTGGATGATCATCTGGTCGAGCCGCCGGACATGTTCGAGGGCCGTCTTGCCCGCAAATTCGTCGATCGTGCCCCTCGGGTCATCGAGAACTCCAAAGGACACCAGCTCTGGGAGTTCGACGGCGCCCGGTACTCACAGGTGGGTATGAACGCCGTCGCCGGGCGACGGCCCGAGTGCGTCACGCTCGAGCCGACCCGCTTCGAGGACATGCGCCGGGGCTGCTGGGATATCGACGCCCGCATCGCCGACATGGATGTCAACGGTGTCTGGGCCTCCCTCAACTTCCCCTCCATGATCACCGGGTTTTGCGGGAGGGTGTTTTCGGCGGCCCAGGACCCCGAGCTCGGACTGGCCGTCACCCGGGCGTGGAACGACTGGCTCTACGAAGCGTGGTGGCAGCCCTACCCCGATCGCATCATCCCGTGCGGGATCACCTTCCTGTCCGACGCCGAACAGGGCGCCGAGGAGATCCGGCGCAACGCCGAGCGTGGTTTCCGTTCGGTCACCCTTCCGGAGCGACCGCACCGAATCGGGCTGCCCAGCCTGTTTTCGGGATACTGGGATCCGGTACTGGCTGCCTGCGAGGAGACCGACACCGTCGTCTCCCTCCATGTCGGCTCCTCGGGGATGCCCGAGCTGCCGGTCGACGGTCCCCTGGTGGCGCTGGGAGCCACCCTGTTCGGCCAGATGTCCCTGTCGGCCTGTGCCGAGTGGGTGTGGTCGGGCATCCCGGCGCGCTACCCGGGTATCAAGATCGCCATGAGCGAGGGCGGCATCGGATGGGTGGCCATGCTGGCCGACCGCCTCGACAACATTGTGGAACGTTCGGGCTACGGGCGGGACTACGACTCCTCGGGGTTGCTGCCGGCCGAAGCGCTGGCTCGCAACTTCTGGTTCTGCACCATCGACGATCCATCCACCATTGACACCCGCCACCGGATCGGCATCGACCACATCATGGTGGAGGTCGACTATCCGCACGGCGACTCCACCTGGCCCGACACCCAGTCGGTCATCGAACGGTGCTGGGGCCACCTTCCCGACCACGAGCTGCGGAAGCTCTGTAGTGGCAACGCCGCCGCTCTGTACCGCTGGCCCCTGCCCGACAAGGTATTGCCGTGACGGTCGCCTTCACTCCCACCGCGGACGCTCTTCTCCCCGAGCTCTCGCCCCGCCAGGAGCTCGTTCTGCTGGCCCGCACCCTTTGGCGGGAGGGTTACGACGACCATCTGGCCGGTCACATCACCTACCGACAGCCCGACGGGACCCTCCTCTGCAACCCGTGGTACCTGCTGTGGGAAGAGCTGCACCCCGACGACATCCTGCGCATCGATCTCGACGGCAACGTTCTCGAGGGGGAGTGGCCGGTTCCCCTGGGCATCCCCCTCCACCTCGAGCTCCACCGGCAGCGCCCGGGCACCATCGTGGCCGTGCACAGCCATCCCCGGTTCGGGACGGTGTGGGCCGACCTGGCCCGACTGCCCGGTTGCTACGACCAGAGCTCGGCCCTGGGTGGCGGGGAGGTGGTGATCGTCGACGAGTACGACGGACCGGTCAACTCCCGCGACAGCGCGGCCCGGGCCGTGGCCGCCATGGGAACAGCCGACCTGGCCCTTCTGGTCAATCACGGTGTGTTCATCACCGCCGGCAGCATCCGGGCCGCCCATCAGCGCGCCGTGGCCCTCGAGTACCGCAGCCGGCGTGCCTGGTACGTCGAATCGTTGGGCTCCGGCCGGCAGCTCCCCGACCCGGCCCGCTCCTTCTTCGCCTCATCGGACGGTGAGGGCTTCACAGGATTCTTCGAGGCCATGGCCCGGCGCGAGCTTCGAAAGGATCCCACGCTGCTCGCTCCCCGATGCGCCGGCGTCGTCCCCGGCCGCTGACCCCACCGGAGCCGTCTCAGACCCGAGCTGCACCGCCGCACGAGCCCACCCACGAGCTTCACCTCATAGACCGGGCCGTACAGGACCCACCCCGCACAGAAGGCCAGAGAGAACCCCACAGAGGGAGGACCGCATGGAGATTGCAGGCAAGAAGGCAGTTGTCGTGGGAGGCGCATCGGGGATGGCCCGCGCCACGGCCGAGCTCCTGGCCAAAAGAGGGGCGGGGGTGGCCATCCTCGACCTGCCGAGCTCGCCCGGCGACACCGTCGCCTCCAGCCTCGGGGACGGGGCCACCTTCCACCCGTGCGACGTCACCGACGCCGAAGAGACCGAGGCGGCGTTGGCCGATGCGGTCGGATCTCTCGGTGGGCTTCACGTAGCGGTCAACACCGCCGGTGGTGGTATCGCCCGCAAGACCCTGTCCCGCTCGGGACCCCACCCGCTCGACGAATTCCGGCGGGTTGTGGAGCTCAACCTGGTGGCCACCTTCAACCTCAACCGGCTGCAAGCCATGCACATGGCCGACAACCAACCCGAGGACGGTGAGCGGGGGGTGATCGTCAACACGTCCTCGATCGCCGCCTTCGAAGGCCAGATCGGCCAGGTCGCCTACGCCGCGGCCAAGGCCGGCATCGCCGGCATGACCCTCACGATGGCCCGGGACCTGGGGTCCTACGGGATCCGGGTCGATGCCGTCGCACCCAGCCTGTTCCTGACCGGCATCACCGCCGGCATCCCCGACGACTACGCCGACAAGCTCACCGCCGACGCCGCCTTTCCCAAGAGGATGGGCCGCCCGGAGGAGTTCGCCCGGCTGGTGGTGGCCATCATCGAGAACCCCATGTTGAACGGCGGTACCATCCGTCTTGACGCAGGCCAGCGCTTCGCTCCCAAGTGACGGCTTCGAAACTATTCGTGCTCATCGCCCCCACCTGACCTCGACCACTTCCTCTCCCGAGAAATCTCCCGACCGTGAACCTCCTCCTTCTGCTCGAGATGGCCGGTGCCGTCGACCCTGACCGCCCGGTGTTCCGCTTCGACGACCGGCAGCTGACGGCGGCCGCCCTTCAGACCGACGCTCGCCGGATCGGTGCCTCTCTAGTGGCCGAGGGCACGTCCAATCTGGTTTTCGCCGCCGCCAACAGCCTGGCCTTCCCGGTGGCCGTCTTCGCCGCCTCGGCGGCGGGGATCCCCCTGGTTCCGGTCAATTACCGCCTGGCCGACGACCGCCAGAACGACATCCTCGACCGTCATCCCGGCGCCCTTATCGTGGCCGACGAACCCCGCCTGTCAGCCCTGCACCACGCCGGGCGCCGGGCTGTCAGTCCCGACCAGTTCCTGGCGCTCGGAGGCGACACCGGGCCGGCCGATGGCACAGTCACCGTCGAGCCCGATCCCGACGATGTGGCCGTTCTCCTCTACACCAGTGGCACCACGTCCGAGCCCAAGGCGGTCGTCCTGCGCCATCGCCACCTGACCAGCTACGTGCTGGGCACCGTGGAGTACGGAGCGGCTTCTGCCACCGATGCCGCCCTGGTGGCCGTCCCGCCGTACCACATCGCCGGCGTGGCCCACGTCCTCACCAACCTCTACAGCGGGCGCCGGGTCATCTACCTCGACGCCTTCGACGCCAAGGACTGGCTGCGCCTGGTGCGCCAGGAAAGTGTGACCCACGCCATGGTGGTCCCGACCATGCTGGGTCGGATCGTCGAGTGTCTTCAGGCCACGGGGGAATCTGCGCCCCCGTCCCTCGAGTCCATCGTCTATGGCGGGGCAGCCATGCCCCAGCGTGTTCTCGAGGCGGCGCTGGTTCTCTTCCCGGAGGTTGGGTTCGTCAACGCCTACGGGCTGACCGAAACGGCCTCCACCATTGCCCTTCTCGGTCCCGATGACCACCGGCGGGCCCTCAATGACGCCGACCCGGCGGCCCGCGATCGGCTGCGGTCGGCCGGTCGGGCCGTGCCCGGCATCGACATCGAGATCCGCGACCCGGACGGAGCCCCTCTCGGGTCGGGTCAGGAAGGGGAGATCCACGTACGGGGGGCCCAGGTGTCGGGAGAGTACCTGGGCACCACCGACCCAACCGGTGGCGGTGGCGGTGGGTGGTTCGCCACACGGGATACCGGCTACCTCGACGCCGAGGGCTATCTGTTCATCATGGGCCGTTTCGACGACACCATCATCCGGGGCGGCGAGAACATCGCCCCGGTCGAGATCGAAGAAGTCATCGCCTCCCAGCCCGGGGTGGCCGACTGCGCCGTTGTCGGCGTGGCCGACGACGACTGGGGCCAACGGATCGCCGCCGTCATCGTCCCCGAAGCCGACGCCACCCTGACAGCCGACGATGTGCGGGCCTGGGTGCGGACACGGGTGAGGGGGTCCCGTACCCCCGACCAGGTCGAGTTCCAGGCCAGCCTCCCCTATACGGAGACCGGCAAGCTGCTCCGACGCGCCCTCCGTCAGGAACTCGAGGCAGAGAACGACAAACCGCCTTCGTGAGCCGCAGAAGTGTGGGTCACCCGTTGTCAGCCGGTGTCAGCGGATATCAGGCGGGCACCGTTACCGGCACGTGGGAGAACCCGGCCACGTTGGACATGTTGACCCTCTCCAAGCCGTCCCGCTCCACGGCGAACGCCGGCCACCGTCGGCGGATCCCGTTGAGGGCCAGCTGGCTCTCCATCCGGGCCAGCCACGCCCCCAGGCAGCCGTGGACCCCGTACCCGAAGGCCAGCGTGGTCCGTCCGCCCCGGGTGATGTCGAACACGTCCGGGTTGTCGTACTCCCGGGGGTCCCGGGTGGCGGCACCGGTCAGCAACAGGACCGGCGTGTCGGCCGGGATTGTACCCCCGTCGAAGGTGACCGACTCGACCGCATAGCGTCCCTGGTACTGGGAGGGCGGATGCATACGCAGCACCTCCTCGACGGCGCCGGACACGGCAGTGGCATCGGCCACGACCTGGTCCCACTGGTGGGGGTGCTGGTCGAAGAGGACGACAGCACTGCCGACCAGCTTGGTGACCGTCTCGCTGCCGGCACTGGCGATGAGGGCGGCGAAGGTGGCCACTTCCTCGTCGCTGAGCCTGACCATGGCGCCGTCACCGTCTTCGATTTCGGCCTCGATGAGCCGCGACATGAGCAGTCCGTCGGGCACCGCCCGTTTGGCCTCGGACAGTGCCAGCAGATATTCGACCATGTACAGGGCCGCCTCCATCCCCTCCTGGGTGGTGTCGGCCACGCCCTCCTCCCGGTGGAGCATGGTGTCCACCCAGAGCCGAATCTGCTGGCGCTCGCCGTCGGGGACGCCCAGCATCGACGAGATGACCTCGACCGGGAACAGGGCGGCGAACTCAGCCACGATGTCGAACTGACGGCGTCCGACCAATCCGTCGAGCAGACCGTCGATGACGCCGGCTACCAGGGGTTCGAGGTCGCCGATGGCCCGCCGGCTGAAAGCCTGACTGACCAGACGCCGATGGAGGGTGTGCTCGGGCGGGTCCATCATGATCATCATGTTGACGGCGACGGGCTGGCGTTTCCGGAGCATCTCGAGCGTAACCCCGTAGGAGCTCACGAACCGTTCCGGATCGGCGTGCACGGCTACCACGTCGGCGTAGCGGGAGACGGCGTAGAAGCCGTAGGTCTCGTTGAAATAGACCGGCGCCTCGTCCCGCAGACGGGCGTAGGTGTCGTAGGGGTCGTCGAAGAACGTGTCGGAGAATGGGTCGAACTCGATGGCCTCAACCGGCACGGGAGCCTCCACGCCCCGGTCAGTCCGAGGCCGGCAGCGGTTTGGGTGCGTTAGCGGACAAGGGCAGGCCGTTATAGGCCAGCGGCCCGGGACCGGCCTGGGTACAGAGGACCTCGATGCCCGAGGTCGGCTCGACATAGCGCTTGCCGATGAGGACGGGATCTCCCCCACCCGGGGAGTCGGACGGGCGGGGGCTGT
>CAVSII010000004.1:0-334269 GCA_963727955.1 uncultured Acidimicrobiaceae bacterium | reverse complement strand
CAGGCCACCCAGACCTTCAACTCGACGGCCACCACCGAGACGGCTACCGGTCTGACCAACGGCACCGCCTACACCTTCAAGGTGGCGGCCATCAATGCCATCGGCACCGGAGCCCAGTCGGCCGCCTCGGCCACGGCAACCCCGGCCACCGTTCCGGGGGCGCCCACCATCGGCACAGCCACGGCCGGTGTCGGATCGGCCACCGTCACCTGGACGGCACCGGCCAACAACGGCGGGGCGGCCATCACCGGTTACACCGTCACCCCCTATAAGGCCGGTGTGGCCCAGGCCATTCAGAACTTCAGCTCGACCGCCACCACCGAAACGGTGACCGGCCTGGCCAACAACACCGCCTATACCTTCGCGGTGGCGGCCGTCAACGGCATGGGCACGGGAAGCAACTCGGCCCAGTCCAACTCGGTGACCACCCCGACCACCCCGGGTGCACCCACCATCGGCACGGCCACGGCCGGGGTGGGCTCGGCCACCGTCACCTGGACGGCTCCCGCCTCCAACGGTGGAGTGACCATCACCGGCTACGTGATCACCCCCTACAAGGCCGGCGTGGCCCAGGCCACCCAGACCTTCAACTCGACGGCCACCACCGAGACGGCCACCGGTCTGGCCAACAACACCGCCTACACCTTCGCGGTGGCCGCCATCAACGGCGTCGGTACCGGCGCGGCCTCGGCCCAGTCCAACTCGGTGACCACCCCGACCACTCCGGGGGCGCCCACCATCGGGACCGCCACCTTCGGGGCAACGCCTCGGTCAGCCTGAGCTGGACGGCACCGGCCAGCAACGGCGGTGCGGCCATCACCGGCTACGTGGTCACCCCCTACATCGGTGGCACCGCCCAGGCCACCCAGACCTTCAACACCACGGCCACCACCGATACGGTCACCGGGCTGACCAACGGCACCGCCTACACCTTCAAGGTGGCCGCCATCAACGGGGTGGGTACCGGGACACAGTCAGCGGCGTCCGCCTCGGTTACCCCGGCTACCACGCCGGGGGCGCCGACCGGCGTGTCGGGAACCTTCGGCAACGCGTCGGTGTCCCTCACCTGGACAGCGCCGGCCAACAACGGCGGGTCGGCCGTGACCGGCTACGTGGTCACCCCCTACATCGCCGGCGTGGCCCAGGCCACCCAGACCTTCAACTCGACGGCCACCACCGAGACGGTGACCGGCCTGACCAACGGCACCGCCTACACCTTCACCGTGGCCGCCATCAACAACGTCGGCACCGGGTCGGCCTCGACCCAGTCCGCTGCGGTCACCCCGGCCACCACACCTGGGGCGCCCACCATCGGCACGGCCACAGCCGGGGTGGGCTCGGCCTCGGTCACCTGGACGGCACCGGTCAGCAACGGTGGGGCGGCCGTGACCGGCTACGTAGTCACCCCCTACAAGGCGGGCGTGGCCCAGGCCACCCAGACCTTCAACACGACGGCCACCACCGAGACGGTGACCGGCCTGGCCAACAACACCGCCTACACCTTCACGGTGGCCGCCATCAACGTGGCCGGCACCGGGACGGCCTCGGCCCAGTCCAACTCGGTGACCACTCCGACCACGCCGGGGGCGCCCACCATCGGCACCGCCACCTTCGGCAACACCTCGGCCACCGTCACCTGGACGGCACCGGCCAGCAATGGGGGTAACGCCATCACCGGCTACGTGATCACCCCCTACAAGGCCGGCGTGGCCCAGGCCACCCAGACCTTCAACTCGACGGCCACCACCGAGATCGCCACCGGCCTGACCAACGGCTCCAGCTACACCTTCGCCGTGGCTGCCATCAACGGGGTGGGCACCGGGACGGCCTCGGCCCAGTCCAACGCCGTGACCCCGGCCACGGTTCCGGGGGCGCCGACCGGCGTCACGGGAACGTTCGCTAACTCCTCGGTGTCCCTCAGCTGGACGGCACCGGCCAACAACGGCGGGTCGGCAGTGACCGGCTACGTGGTCACCCCCTACATCGGTGCGACCGCCCAAGCCACCCAGACCTTCAACTCGGCGGCCACCACCGAGACGGCCACCGGCCTGACCAACGGCACCGCCTACACCTTCACCGTGGCCGCCATCAACATCGCCGGCACCGGGGCCGCCTCGACGGCGTCCGCCGCGGTCACCCCGGCCACTACGCCGGGCGCACCCACCATCGGCACCGCCACCTTCGGGAACGCCTCGGCCACTGTCACCTGGACGGCCCCGACCACCAACGGTGGGTCCGCGGTGACCGGTTACGTGATCACCCCCTACAAGGCCGGCGTGGCCCAGGCCACCCAGACCTTCAACTCGACGGCCACCACCCAGACTGCCAGCGGGCTGACCAACGGCTCGAGCTACACGTTCACGGTGGCGGCCATCAACATCGCCGGCACCGGCATCGCTTCGGCCCAGTCCAACGCCGTCACCCCGGCCACGGTTCCGGGGACGCCCACTATCGGCACCGCCACCTTCGGGAACGCCTCGGCCAGCGTGGCCTGGACGGCCCCGGCCAGCAACGGTGGTTCGGCCATCACCGGCTACGTGGTCACCCCCTACAAGGCCGGCGTGGCCCAGGCCACCCAGACCTTCAACACCACGGCCACCACTGACACGGTCACCGGGCTGACCAACGGCTCGAGCTACACCTTCACCGTGGCCGCCATCAACATTGTCGGCACCGGCACGTTCTCGGCCCAGTCCAACGCCGTCACCCCGGCCACCACGCCGGGGGCGCCGACCGGCGTGTCGGGTACCTTCGGCAACGCCTCGGTGTCCCTCAGCTGGACGGCCCCGGCCGCTAACGGTGGTTCGGCCGTGACCGGCTACGTGGTCACCCCCTATATCGGTGTGACCGCTCAGGCCACCCAGACCTTCAACACCACGGCCACCACCGACACGGTCACCGGGCTGACCAACGGCACCGCCTACACCTTCACTGTGGCGGCCATCAACATCGCCGGCACCGGGACCGCCTCGACGGCCTCCGCCTCGGTCACCCCGGCCACCACGGCCAACGCCCCCACTATCGGCACCGCCACCTTCGGGAACGCCTCGGCCAGCGTGACGTGGACGGCCCCGACCAACAACGGTGGTTCGGCCGTGACCGGCTACGTGGTCACCCCCTACAAGGCCGGCGTGGCCCAGGCCACCCAGACCTTCAACACCACGGCCACCACCGACACGGTCACCGGGCTGACCAACGGCTCGAGCTACACCTTCACTGTGGCCGCCATCAACATTGCCGGCACCGGGCACGTTCTCGGCCCAGTCCAACGCCGTCACCCCGGCCACCACGCCGGGGGCGCCGACCGGCGTGTCGGGTACCTTCGGCAACGCCTCGGTGTCCCTCAGCTGGACGGCCCCGGCCGCTAACGGTGGTTCGGCCGTGACCGGCTACGTGGTCACCCCCTATATCGGTGTGACCGCTCAGGCCACCCAGACCTTCAACACCACGGCCACCACCGACACGGTCACCGGGCTGACCAACGGCACCGCCTACACCTTCACTGTGGCGGCCATCAACATCGCCGGCACCGGGACCGCCTCGACGGCCTCCGCCGCGGTCACCCCGGCCACCACGGCCAACGCCCCCGCCATCGGGACGGCCACGGCCACGGGCGGGGTCGGCTCGGTCTCTGTCAGCTGGACGGCACCGACCAACAACGGTGGAGCGGCCGTGACCGGCTACGTGATCACCCCCTACAAGGCGGGCGTGGCCCAGGCCACCCAGACCTTCAACACCACGGCCACCACCGAAACGGCCACCGGCCTGGCCAACAACACCGCCTATACCTTCACGGTGGCGGCCATCAACGTCGCCGGCACCGGGACGGCCTCGGCCCAGTCCAATTCGGCGACCACCCCGACCACGCCGGGGGCGCCCACCATCGGCACCGCCACCTACGGCAACGCCTCGGCCACCGTCACCTGGACGGCGCCGGCCAGCAACGGCGGCAACGCCATCACCGGTTACGTGGTCACCCCCTACATCGGTGCGACCGCCCAGGCCACCCAGACCTTCAACACCACGGCCACCACCGAAACGGCCACCGGCCTGATCAACGGCACCGCCTACACCTTCACGGTTGCCGCCATCAACGGAGTGGGCACCGGGACGGCCTCGGGCCAGTCCAACTCGGTCACGCCGGCCACCACGCCCGGGGCCCCGACCATCACCGCCACCGTGCCGGCCAACCAATCGGTGGCCATTACCTGGAACGCACCGGCCTCCACCGGTGGTGCAGCCATAACCGGCTACGTGGTCACCCCGTACATCGGTGCGACCGCCCAGGCCACCCAGACCTTCAACAACACGGCCACCACCGAAACGGCCACCGGCCTCACCAACGGCACCGCCTACACCTTCACGGTGGCCGCCATCAACAGTGTCGGCACGGGGACGGCCTCGGCGGCATCGGCCTCGGCCACACCGGCCACTACCGCCAATGCACCCACCATCGGCACGGCTACCATCGCCGGGGTTGGCTCGGCCACTGTCACCTGGACAGCACCGACCAACAACGGCGGATCGGCGCTCACCGGCTATGTGGTCACTCCCTACATCGCCGGCGTGGCCCAGGCCATCCAGAACTTCTCCTCGACGGCCACCACCGAGACTCTGCTCGGTCTGGCCAACAACACGGCGTACACCTTCGCCGTGGCCGCGGTCAACGGGATGGGCACGGGAAGCAACTCGGCCCAGTCCAACTCGGTGACCACCCCGACCACGCCGGGGGCTCCCACCATCGGTACCGGCACATCGGGTAATGCCTCTGTCAGCCTGAGCTGGACGGCTCCGGCCAGCAACGGTGGCAACGCCATTACCGGCTACGTGGTCACCCCGTACATCGGCGGGACCGCCCAGGCCACCCAGACCTTCAACACCACAGCCACCACTGACACGGTCACCGGCCTGACCAACGGCACGGCCTACACCTTCAAGGTGGCCGCCATCAACGGGGTCGGCACCGGCACGCAGTCAGCGGCATCCACCGCGGTCACCCCGGCCACCACCCCGGGGGCGCCGACCGGGGTGTCAGGCACTTCGGGTAATGCCTCGGTCAGCCTGAGCTGGACGGCTCCCACCGTCACCGGTGGATCGGCCATTAGCGGCTACGTGGTCACCCCGTACATCGGTGCGACCGCCCAGGCCACCCAGACCTTCAACACGACGGCCACCACCGACACAGTGACGGGTCTGACCAACGGCACCGCCTACACCTTCAAGGTGGCGGCCATCAACGGGGTCGGCACCGGGACCCAGTCTGCGGCTTCCGCCGCGGTGACCCCGGCCACCACTGCCAACGCACCGACCATCGGCACGGCCACCGCAGGGGTCGCCTCGGCGTCGGTCAGCTGGACGGCACCGACCAATAACGGTGGCTCGGCCGTTACCGGCTACGTGGTCACCCCGTACATCGCCGGCGTTGCCCAGGCCACCCAGACCTTCAACACCACGGCCACCACCGACACCGTGACCGGTCTGGCCAACAACACCGCCTACACCTTCGCCGTGGCCGCCATCAACGGTGTCGGCACCGGGACAGCCTCAGCCCAGTCCAACTCGGTGACCACCGCCACCACGCCGGGGGCTCCCACCATCGGAACGGCAACGGCGAAGTCCCTCACGTCGGCCTCGGTGACCTGGACCGCGCCCGCCTCCAACGGTGGCTCGGCCATCACCGGGTACGTGGTGACCCCGTACCTGAACGGCACAACGGCCCAGACCGCCCAGACATTCAGCTCGACGGCAACGACGGAGACGCTCACCGGACTCAACAGCGGCGGCAAGTACACCTTCAAGGTGGCCGCCATCAACGGTGTCGGCACCGGCACCCAGTCAGCGGCGACAACGCAGATCACCTTGTAGCCGCCCGCGGTGGGCGCCGGCCCGGACCCGATCGACCATCTCGACCGGGTAACCTGCCTCTCCCGTGCCGCCTGAAGAGTATCCATGTCCCTCCTGACCCGCGACGACATCCGCAACGTGGCCATCGTGGCCCACGTCGACCACGGCAAGACCACCCTGGTCGACGCCATGCTCTGGCAATCCGGCGCTTTCCGGGCCAACGAGGCGGTCAATGAGCGAGTGATGGACTCGGGTGACCTCGAGCGCGAAAAGGGCATCACCATCCTGGCCAAAAACACGGCCGTCCTCCACAACAAGGTCAAGTTCAACATCATCGACACCCCCGGCCACGCCGACTTCGGCGGAGAGGTCGAGCGGGGGCTGACCATGGTCGACGGTGTCCTCCTCCTGGTCGACGCCTCCGAAGGTCCTCTCCCCCAGACCCGGTTCGTGCTCCGCAAGACACTGGAGGCCCGTCTGCCGGTGGTACTGGTGGTCAACAAGGTCGACCGGCCCGACGCCCGCATCGACGAGGTGGTCCACGAGGTGGAGGAGCTGTTCCTCGACCTCGACGCCGACGAGCACCAGATCGACTTTCCCATCCTGTTCGCCAACGCCCGGGCCGGGTGGGCCTCCACCGACAAGGACAAGGAGGGCACCGACCTCGAGCCCCTGTTCGAGACCATGCTCACCCACATCCCCGCCCCGCACTTCGACCCCGATGCCCCGCTGCAGGCCATCGTGTCCAACCTCGACGCCTCGCCCTATCTCGGACGGCTGGCCATCTGCCGGGTCCACAACGGCACCCTCAAGAAGGGGGCCACGGTGGCCTGGTGCAAGATCGACGGCACCATCGAAAGGACCCGGATCACCGAGCTGTACGTGACCGACGCCCTCGACCGGGTGGATACGGCCGAAGCCGGGCCCGGTGAGATCGCCGCCGTCGCCGGTATGGCCACCATCACCATCGGGGAGACGCTGGCCGACCCCGACGACCCGCGCCCCCTTCCCGTCATCACCGTGGACGAGCCCAGTCTGGCCATGACCATCGGGGTCAACTCGTCGCCGCTGGCCGGCATCGACGGGTCCAAGCTCACCGCCCGCCAGATCCTGGGCCGCCTCGAGTCCGAGCTGGTGGGCAATGTGTCCCTGCGGGTCAACGCCACCGAGCGGCCCGACACCTGGGAGGTCCAGGGGCGCGGTGAGCTCCAGTTGGCCGTGCTGGTCGAGACCATGCGGCGCGAAGGATTCGAGATGACGGTGGGAAAGCCCCAGGTGGTCACCAGGGAGATCGACGGCACCGTCAATGAACCCATGGA
This sequence comes from uncultured Acidimicrobiaceae bacterium, assembly GCA_963727955.1. Taxonomy (GTDB): domain Bacteria; phylum Actinomycetota; class Acidimicrobiia; order Acidimicrobiales; family RAAP-2; genus Bog-756. The sequence goes on along the minus strand of CAVSII010000004.1, from coordinate 327,106 downwards.
ACGGGTGGCCGTCGACGTGCCTGACGCCTACCTGGGCGTGGTGACCCAGCTGATGGCTCTGCGCAAGGGCCGGCTGGTCGAGATGGTCAACCACGGGAGCGGCTGGGTACGGATGGACTTCCGGGTGCCGGCACGAGGACTGGTCGGATTCCGCACCGAGTTCATGTCCGAAACCCGCGGTACGGGCATGCTCCACCACGTATTCGACGGGTGGGAGCCGTGGCATGGCGAGCTCAAGACCAAGCGCAACGGCTCCATGGTTTCCGACCGGCGCGGGGTGACAACCGGCTACACCCTCATGAGCCTGCAGGAGCGCGGCGTCCTACTGGTCGGACCCGGCACCGAGGTCTACGAGGGCATGATCGTGGGCGAGAACGCCCGAGACGACGAGATGGACGTCAACCCGACCAAGGAGAAGAAGCAGACCAACATCCGGGCGGCCACCGCCGACGATGCGATCCGCCTCACGCCCCCCTTGCTGCTCTCTTTGGAACAGGCCCTCGAGTTCATCACCGACGACGAGTGCGTTGAGGTCACCCCCGCCTCGGTGCGATTGCGCAAGGTCGTGCTCGACCAAGCCACCCGGGGTCGGCTCCGGAGCCGGGCCCGCAAACAAGCCGGCTGACCCCAAAAGCCGACCAGAACCCGTTGGAGCTCCGAGGGGAGGGCTCGAACCTCCAACATCTGGCTCCAAAGGCCAGCGTTCTGCCAATTGAACTACCTCGGAACAGTGGTGGCGGAAATCCTCCCGGCGCCCCGACCAGGCTACTCCGGCACCCGAGGATGAAGGCATAACCGGGCGGACGGCCAGATGGCCGCCGGTCCGTCACGCCGGTGGTGAGAGCTTTCCTTTTATGACCTCATGAGGCTTATGACCTCACGAGGCCGGATCTGGCGCTTCGACGTTCCGCCGACCCGGGCGGAGACCACATTTAGAGATGTTGGATGATCTCTCGCCACTTGCGACCGGTGTCAAGCAGCGTGGCCAGACTCGAACTATCCGCCAAGCGCTTCGCAATGCGTGCCCCATGACGGCCATCCGCGACGACAGAAACATTGTGCGGACCGAAGCCGGTCCTTCTCAGGAAATATTCATCCTCCGAAGCCGCACCTACCATGGGACCGACTAAAAGAGTGGTGTATCCCGAGGCGTGGGCGCCCTCCAGCAATCCGGCAAATGCGGCCCAGCGAGCCGACCCCCTGGCGACGGACATTCCCCATCGAATCTGTGCCGCCTCGCCACTGGCCACGGCCAAACACACCGAAAGCACCGAGCCGTCTGGAGAAAAAGATCCCGAGCCGAGCGCCGATTCGAGAGGCATCTCGAGGAACGCAGTCATCTCTGATCGCATGCTGTGTTTCCATCCCCGGCCATCGAATATGGCCTGGACAGCGCCGGCAATCTCATCCGAAGCCAGAAGTCTCCAGGTCAGTCCATTGCGCTCTGCGCTGGCCACCTTGTTCCGAAATACCTTTCGCTTTTGGCCTTTCCAAAAGTCAGCGAGATTGGCGGGAAGCACGAGTGCCGCCTGTGCGTGTCGTCCAGTCTGCAATAGGCCCAGGCCCCCAAAGCGCTTTCTCAGTACGTGACCGGCAAGATCATCGGCTGGAGAGATCGCCACCTTCGGAAGTCCTCGCACCCAGCGGACGATGGTGCGAGTGTGAAGGGGGTGACCAAGGGCCCATCGCACCCCCGACAGTTTGCCTTCATCCATGTGCTGGCGAAAAGTGGATACGAGGTAGAAGATTTGGTTGTCATCTGTCGGCGTGGACTTGTCATGGGAACCTTCGGACCCGTCAGCGACCCTGACGTTGCCGGCCTGACCCTCACCGACCGGCTGGGCGACATCCCGGCGGATCTCTGGGGCATAGACCGTAGACACTGGTCAGGATCCTTCATCGGGAGCAGGGTTCCCGCAAGTCACGTTTCGTGAGGCCGCTTTTGCCTTGGTCACCTGGATATTGTTCATCGGCGGCAGAATTCGGGCCTCCGGCTGTCGGCTCCCGACGCTGCCCGGAATACCAAAAGGAACGGAGCCACGGATGTCCGGTGCCATCATGCCGAGGGGATCTGGAAGCCCGTGGACCAGAGACTGGCTCCGTATCGGGGCAGTCGGTCCCCGCCTCCAATGAACCGTTGTGGGTGTGATGGACGGAGAACGCTTGGCCGGGCTGGATGTTGATTCCGGTGGAGACCGCTAGCTCGGCGCCCACGGGACCCAAATCCGGTCCACCCAACCCGCTGCCGCGGGAGAAAGGCGTTCTGCCGATAGGCTGCGCGCCCGATGAGAGTCCTGGTCGTCGACGATGATCCCGCCGTCAGCGGAGCACTCAACCGTGCCCTCCGCCTCGAGGGATACGAGGTCAGCGTGGCCCTCGACGGCAAGGTGGCCCTGGAGGAGATTGCCATCCGCCCTCCCGACGCCGTCATCCTCGACATCGGCCTTCCCGCCATCGACGGGCTCGATGTGTGCCGGCGCCTACGGGCGGCCGACAACGACACCCCGGTGCTCATGCTCACCGCCCGTGACGCCATCGACGACCGGGTGCAGGGCCTCGACGCCGGGGCCGACGATTACCTGGTCAAGCCCTTCGCCCTGGCCGAGCTGCTGGCCCGGTTGCGCGCCCTGCTGCGACGGCGCCCCGAAGACTCGGACGAGGTACTCCGGTTCGCCGACCTCAGCCTGGACCCCATTACCCGCGAGGCCCACCGGGGGGACCGGTCCTTCACCCTGACCCGCATCGAGTTCGATCTCCTCGAACTCCTCTTGCGCCATCCCCGGCAGGTACTGACCCGGGAGCTCATCCTCGACCGGGTCTGGGGTTACACCTTCGATTCCGGGACCAACTCGCTGGCCGTCTACGTGGGCTACCTGCGACGCAAGACCGAGGCCGGCGGCGAACCGCGGCTGATCCACACCGCCCGCGGTGTGGGCTACGTCCTGCGCGAGCCGTGACCCGTGCCGGCCGGCCCCGACGTCCCCACATCTGACCCTGACCGCACCACCGGCGCCCGGCAGTACCGATGACCTTCGGGACCCGGCTCGTCCTCACCGCCACCGCCGCCGTGTTGGTGGTGGTCGTCCTCGGCTCCCTGGCCACATACATCGTGGCCGACAATGCCCTGGTCGGGTCGGTGGACGTCACTCTCAATGCTGAGGCGCACGCCAGCGTGACCGAGCAGGTGATCAACAACGCCTGTTCAGCGACCACATCGGGGGTGTGCACCCAGGCGGTGCTGTCCCCCGGGGGGATCGACAGTGGCGACGTCCAGGTGCTTCCGGTTAGCGGCCGGGTCCGCCAGGTGAGCACCAGCCAGGGGGCCGGGCCCGAGGACTACTTCTCCACCACGGTCAACGGCGTAGCCGTGCGGGAGATCGTCTTTCCCCTGCAGCCGGCCAGCGTCTACCGGGGCAACCTCGGCCCGGTAGAAGTGCCGTCCGGCGGCGGGGCCCTCCAGATAACCGCACCCTTGACCGGGGTCAACCAGGAGCTCGGCCGTCTGGCCATCGCCCTGTGGCTCATCGTGCTGGTGGGGATCAGCGTGGCCGTCCTACTCGGCCTGGGCGTGGGGCGCACCGTCCTCGGGCCCCTCAACAATCTGACCAGCACGGTCGAGGAGTTGGCCGACACCACCGACGTGTCCAAGCGTCTGGACCCCGGAGGCCCTGACGAGCTCGGTCGGTTACGACGGGCCTTCAACCGCCTGTTGGGTGCCCTCGACTCGTCGCGGGAGAGTCAGCGACAGCTCGTCCTCGACGCCTCCCATGAGCTGCGCACCCCGCTGACCAGTCTGCGGACCAACATGGAGGTGGCCAGCCGCCTCGAGGAGCTGGCCCCCGAGGAGCGTCAGGTGCTGATCAACGACGTGATCACCCAGCTCGACGAGTTGACCACGCTGGTGGCCGACCTGGCCGAGCTGGCCCGAGGGGAACAGCCTCTGCTCACTGCTGGACCCGTGCGGCTGGACACCATCGTCCTGGAGGCAGTGGCAGTAGCCACCACCCACGGTCGCAGCCGCGGTGTGATCTTCGACGCCCGGATGGCCCCGACCTGGGTATCGGGCTCGTCGGCCCGGATCGGTCGAGCCATCGGGAACCTGCTGGACAATGCCCTCAAATGGAGTCCGGACGGAGGGGTGGTCGAAGTGGCGTGCTCCAACGGGATGGTCATCGTGCGTGACCACGGACCGGGTGTGGACGACAGCGACGTCAACTTCATCTTCGATCGTTTCTATCGGGCCCCGGGTGCCCGGGGGAAACCCGGTTCCGGGCTGGGACTGGCCATCGTGGCTCAGGTTGCCCGCGACGAAGGCGGGCGGGTCGACGTCTACCGGGCCGAGGGCGGGGGGGCGGTATTCCGTTTCAGCCTGCCCGAGGTGGAGCCCCCTCCGGGACACGAGGACGGGGACGAGGAGTAAAGACGGGCCGACCTGCGAAGTCGACCAGCGAAAACGACCGGCGGAGACGAGCAAGGTAGGCGGCGCGGTAGCTGAATCGGGTCCCGCCACGCATGGCGCCAAACCACCTGTTCGGCTAGGGTGCCCGTCGAGATGGGATCGCTGATCAAGAAGCGCCGCAAGCGCATGCGCAAGAAGAAGCACAAGAAGATGTTGAAGGCCACCCGCTGGCAACGACGGGCGGCGGGCAAGTAGACCACGGGCGGACCCGATCACCAATCGGTCGGGATTGCCTCTCTCAGCGAATCGGCGGGGTAGTTCGCACCGGAACAAGGTTGGCCTGCGCTCCGTCCAACGCCATCAACCGGCGGTCACCCAGTCCCATCTCCTCGGGCCATCCCTCCACGAACCAGGTCGAGCCGCTCCCGGCCAGGAGCGCCTGCCTTCCGGTGACCTCCTCGAGGCGGGTCCGCCAGGCCGCCAGGCGCGGCTCGACAGCCACCGCCGCCTCTTCCAGGTCGTTGCTGTTGAAGCGGGTCGGAGCCCCTCCCCCCTGGAACCCCGCTCGTCCCAGGCCCGGTAGACGGCGCCCGTCTCCACGCCGAAGGGCACCAGCAACAGGGTGAACCGACGGTCGATGTGGGGCAGCGCCTCCACCTCCTGGCCCACGCCACGGACAAGGGCCCGGCCCCCGACCAGACAGAAGGGCACATCGGCGCCCAGGCCGACGGCCAGGTCGCCTTCAGCGCACCCCGCCCAACGCAGGATGGCGGCGGCGTCGGCCGAACCGCCACCCAACCCCGCACCGGGGGGAATCCGCTTGACCACGTGGACCTGGGCCGTGCGCCCGGCCGCGGCCAGGGCCCTCGCCACCAGATTGTCGGGTCCCACCGAAATGGGCGTCGGAGGCCAGCCGGCGGCGGAGGATTCGATGGCCATGGTCAGACCGTCGCCCTCCTCCACCCGGAGTGTGTCCATCAGGTCGACGGTCACCATCTCGGACTCGAGGAGGTGGAAACCGTCGCCGCGGGTACCGGTGATCCGGAGGGACAGTGTGAGCTTGGCCGGCGCCGACAGGTTTGCCGGCCCGGGGAACGGGGCGGTCACCGTCAGGCTCCCGTCGGTTGGACCGGACCCGGAGGCGGTGGCCACGCAGCCAGCCGCTCCCACTGGGCCAGATCGAGCTCTTCGGCCCGGGCCGTGGCCTGGATGCCTGTGCCGGCGAAGGCCTCCGGTGCGACGTGACCCTCGAGGGAACCCCGGAGCATCTTGCGGCGGTGGGCGAACCCGGCCCGCACCAGGGAGAAAATTCGCTGGTAACGAGCCGACCCCTTCCCCTCGATGGCCTTCCCCGAATCGTCGGTCCGTCGGTCGAGGCGAACCAGGACCGACTCCACCCGGGGCCGGGGGATGAAGACGGCGGCCGGCACCCGCCCGACCACCGAGGCATCGGCCCAGTAGGCCACTTTCACCGACACGGCCCCGTAGGCCTTGTCCCCCACGGTGGCGGCCATCCGCTCCCCCACCTCCCTTTGGACCATGACCAACAGTGTCGACACCTGTGGCGCATCCTCCAGGACACCGATGACCAGCGGGACGGCCACGTTGTAGGGGAGGTTGGCCACCAGGGTCCAGGGGCCGTCCGCCGGCCCGTCGGGGGCCAACAGTTGGGACCAGTCGACGGCCAGCGCATCGGCTTCGACCACCCGTACACCCCGCGGCTCGACCTGCTCCCTCAGTACGGGGAGAACGCCACGGTCGATCTCCACGGCGGTCACGACGGCACCGGCGTCGGCCAGGGCCAACGTGAGCGAGCCAAGTCCGGCCCCGATCTCGATCACCCGCTGGCCGGGGGTCACACCGGCCAGGCGGACGATTCGGCGGACCGTGTTGCCGTCGGCCACGAAGTTCTGTCCGAGGGCGCGACTGGGTCGCAGGTCATGGGCGTCCAGCAGGGCCCGGATCTCTGCTCGGCCGTGCGTCACGGGGGCCAGTGTCTCACTCGTGGCCGGCCCCCGACCCGGTTGGCCCTCTCGGACAGAACAGGTTGGCACGTCCCGGATCGGAGAGATTGAAGCACTCATCCGGAAATCGGTTCCGGCCCCCTACCAACTGAGGTGGGCGTCGATGACACCTTGTCCGAGGGGGGCGATTTCGGCGAAGGTGGCCGTCGACAGGTCGATGGCCCGCTCCGTGTCGGCTTCGCGGTCGTTGACCACGCAACTCACCGACGCATCGTTGGCCGGGTTGGTGATGCGCACGACCGTTCCGAAAGGCAGCCACGGGCTGGCGCACTCGCCGGCCGGGTGGGCGTAGTAGGTGACCTGGCCCACTGTGGCCACCTCGTCGGCCTGACTGTCTGAGACCTGGACGGCGCTCGGGTCCGGAGCAGCAGGCGGGACAGTCGTCGTGGTCGTCGTCGTCGGAGGAGCGGCGACCACCCTGGCCGGCGCCGCTGTCAGCCCGGTCGCCGACTGCCCGGCCTCCGACTGCCCGGCCGCTGACTGCCCGGCCGCTGACTGCTCAGTCGCTGACCTCTCGGCTGCTGACTCGGAGGGGATTACCTCGGCCTGCCTGACGCCGTCGCCGTCGGCCGCTGTGCCGGGGGGCCGGCGGGAATGGCCGGTCTGACGCCGGGCCCGATGGACGTCCGAGGCCAGGCTCAGCCGCCTGTTCTGACGACGGCCCGAGCTGCCTTGGTGGCCTTCCGGACGGGAGGGATGGGCGGGAGCTGCGCCATTTTTGGGCGTGGATGCCGCGCCGGCATCCGGCTCGTTATGGATCAACAACAGAGGAGCGACGAGCACGGAGCCACACAGGAGCAAGGCGGCGCCAGGCCGGCGCCCTCTTCCAATTCTGGTCGTCAGGACTCCACTCTCCTTGTGCGGCGGACAGGCCGCCCACGGGATCGATGTCCCGAGGGCACCCGGAAACTCCGCCACAGGAGGCGGAGGGGGACGTCTCCTCCGAGCCGGCCCCAGATGCGCCCGACAATCGCACTCCGAGATCAAAGCAAAACGGCCGCTGAGATCAGCCGGCCGCCCCATGGAAGTTAGGCGGGGGTCCGGCCGGATATCAAACCCGAGGGGCTGGAGGCCGCCCGACCTGGACTTCTCTGCTTCCCTCCGGCCGAACCTTCCTCTCTACCTCTCTACTCTGGTGACCACGGTCCAGAGTCCCGTGGAACTGCCTGGGAGCGGCCAGGGAAAATGGGGGGAGCTCAGGCTCCTCCGGTGGCTCTCAGGTCAGTAGACCGAACAGACAGAGGGCGTTGGCCGTCGATGCCTCCGCCACCCTGGCGGCACCTACCCCTTTGACCTGGGCGACGGCCGCTCCGACCAGAGGAACCCGCGACGGCTCATTGGCCGTTCCGCGATGGGGAACCGGGGTCAAAAAGGGGGAATCGGTCTCCACCAGCAGGCGGTCCATCGGGCACAGGGCGGCCGCCTCACGGACATCGGACGCATTCTTGAAGGTCACCACGCCGCTGAACGACAACCACGTACCCAGATCGAGACAGCGACGGGCCTCCTCGGGACCGCCGGTAAAGCAGTGGACCACCGTCCGCTCCGGCACCCCCTGAGCGTTGAGGATGTCGACGGTATCGTCCCAGGCGTCGCGGGTGTGGATGACCAGGGCCTTGTCATAGCGGTGGGCCAGGTCGATCTGGCGAGCGAAGGCCTCCCTCTGCTGGTGTCGGGGGGAATGGTCGTAGTGGTAGTCGAGACCACATTCGCCAATGCCGACCACCACGGGGCCCTCGACCGAGGGCGCCGCCGGCGTTCCGGAGCCGAGCTCTGACTGCAGGAGACCATCCAGGGAGTCGACCCCGGAGGAGGCGTCGTGGGGATGGAGCCCCACAGTGGCCCAGATCTCGACACCTTCGGCTGTCGCCACCGCCTCGGGCCGGCGCAGGGAGCGCACCAAAGAGACCGCCTCGGCCGACGATCCCGCATTGGTGCCGATGCACACCATCCGGTTCACTCCCGATTCGGCGGCGCGGGCGATAGCCCCGGCCAGACGGGTGGCGTGGGCACCGGCTTCGGTCGATTCACCATCGGCACCGAACTCGTCCTGAAGATGACAGTGGGAGTCGAACCACTCGATGACAGCGTCACGCACGGCGTGCCCTGTCAGGACTTGCGCCGGGGGAAGAGCGGTGCACCCTTGTCGATGGGGCGGCCCGCCGGGTAGAGCCCCCATCGGCCGTCTTCGGGCAGGCGTTGCTCAGCCGGTGAGCCGTCCAGCCCGATCCGCGCCCAGATGGTTTGGGCGGTGGTGGGCATGACCGGAACGATGAGGAGGGACACGATGCGAAGGACCTCGAGGGCGCTCCCCATGACGGCGTCGACCGCGGGGCCCGGATCCGCCTTCCACGGTTCAGCCGACTCCAACTCGGCGTTGGTCTCGTGGAGGAGACGCCAGGTGGCCTCGAGGGCCAGGTGCGGTTGACCGGCCCCCCAGGCGGCGGCGGCCTCAGCCAGAACGTCGGCAGCCACCCCGGCCAACCGGCTGTCGACCTGCGACGTCGTTCCGATGCCCCCGCACTTGGATCCGACCACGGTGGCCACCCGGGACAGGAGATTGCCCAAATTGTTGGCCAGGTCGGCGTTGTAGCGGGCCGTGATCCCCTCGGCCGAAAAATCGCCGTCCGACCCCAGGGGCGTGTCCCGTACCAGGTAGTAGCGCACGGGATCGACGCCGTACTCGGCGGTGAGCTCGCCCGGGGTGATCTGGTTGAGGCTGGATTTGGACATCTTCTCGCCGCCCACCAGCAACCACCCGTGCACCTGGATGTGGGCCGGCGGTTCGATGCCGGCGGCCATGCACATGGCCGGCCACCACACGCAGTGGAACCGGATGATCTCCTTGCCGATCAGGTGGTGAACGGCCGGCCACCACGTCTCGAAGCGTGACTCATCCTCGCCGTAGCCGATGGCGGTCACGTAGTTGATGAGGGCGTCGTACCAGACGTAGAAGACGTGCTTCTCGTCCCAGGGGACGGACACGCCCCAGTCGATGGAGGTTCGGGTGATGGAGATGTCACGGAGCCCTCCCTCGACGAAGCGCAGGGCCTCGTTGCGCTTCGACTCCGGCACCACAGCGGTCGGGTTGGCCGCGTACCAGTCGATGAGCTGCTGCTCGAAGGCGCTCAGGCGGAAGAAGTAGTTCTCCTCCTCGAGCTCCTCCACCGGTGTTCGGTGAATGGGGCACAAGCCACCCTCGAGCAGTTCGTCCTCCCCGTAGTACTGCTCGCAGGCCACACAGTAGAGACCGCGGTAGGTGTCCTTGTAGATGAAGCCGTTCTCATAGATCTGGCCGAGGAACTTCTGGACCGCTCGGTGATGACGGGGCTCGCTGGTCCTGATGAAGTCGTCGTTGGCGATGTCCAGGTCGGCCCAGGCCGACAGGAACCGGGGGGCCAACTGGTCGGTCCACTCTTGTGGACTGAGTCCGTGTTGTTCGGCGGCCCGGGCCACTTTTTGACCGTGCTCGTCGTTTCCGGTGAGGAAGAAGACGTCGTCCCCGATCAGCCGGTGCCAACGAGCCAGAGCGTCGGCATTGACCGTTGAATAGGCATGGCCGACGTGGGGCGCGTCGTTGACATAGTAGATGGGGGTGGTGATGTAGAAGCGGGGCATTTCCCGTAGCGTACCGATCCGGGCGATCCTGGCCGACAGAAGCGTCCTATCCGGCCGAGCTGGGCCGGCCGGTGACGCCGGCCGTAGGATCTGTCGAGCCCCAGGAAGGCACCCAACCCTCCTGCCCCTCGCATCCGATACCCGTCCACTCGTGCCCCCACACCCCGCACCCGACCAGCCCGCACCCCCCGTACAAGCTGCGCCCGGTGAACCCTCCCCGAAGTCCGTCCTGCCCCAGCGCGAGCAGCGGGTGGCCGTGTACGGCATCTGCGAGAAGGAGGGACAGGTGCTGCTGGTACGAGCCGCGTCCTACCTCACCGTGGCCGGGCGGTGGTTCCTACCCGGAGGCGGTATCAACCACGGGGAAGACCCGGAGACCGCCCTGCGCCGTGAATTCAAGGAGGAGACCGGGCTCGACGTGGTGGTGGGTGAGCTGCGCGGTGTCCTCTCCGATGTCTTTGTCCTTCCCGATGGGAGGAACCTGCACACGGTACGCATCATCTACCGCATCGCCTCGTTTTCGGGCACCCTGCGCGACGAAACCGACGGTTCGTCGGATGCAGCCCGGTGGGCACCGATCGGACAGGTCTTCGACCTCCCCCTCTCCCCCTACGTGGAACGCGCCCTCCGCCAACTGCGCTGAGCGGGGCACTCCAATGCTGCCGACGCACCCGTGCTGACCGGCGGTGCTGCCGGCGGACCACTGCTGTCAGCTGGTCACTGCTCACCAATTGGCGACGTGGCAGCCACCGAAGCCTGTCTTTTCGGTGTAGCGCTGGTGGTACTCCTCGGCCGGCCAGAAAGTGGTGGCCGGCTCCACCTCGGTCACGATGGGCCGTTTGAACCGCGCCTGGTACTCGTCGAGCGACAGCGTGGGCTGCTTTCTCCTGGGCCTCATCGTGGACAAAGACGGCTGAGCGGTACTGCGTGCCGCGATCGGGACCCTGCCGGTTGAGGGTGGTGGGGTCGTGATGGCGCCAGAACTCGGCCAGCAGAGTGCCGAACGAGACCCGGTCGGGGTCGAAGGTGACCAGCACAGCTTCGGCGTGACCGGTCCGGCCTCTACACACCTGCTCATAGGACGGGTGGTCCACGTGACCACCCTCGTAGCCGGCGATGGCGTCCTCCACTCCGGGAATGGCCCGGAAGAACTCCTCGACCCCCCAGAAGCATCCGGCGGCGAAGGCAGCTCGATCCAGTCCCTCAGGAATGTCGTCGGGTGCTATCCCCGGCGCTCGGGTCTTGTCCCTCTGCGCTCTACCGAACATCGTTCACTCCCCTGTTCCGGCACCGACTCCCCTGACACAGGGCTTCGTGCACCCGTCCGTCCCGCCCCGCACATCGCTACCACGGCACGGTGGGCGTCGTCGCTTCGGGAGGGACCTCGGAGCCGGACTCGGACCCGGACGCCGGACCCGGGCTCAACCGGCCGTCCGAGCCTGACTCCTCACCCCCTGGTCTCCCGACGTCTGGGGGCCCGAGGTCGTGCCGGGTCAACACGATGTTCTGGTAGGCGGATCCGGCCAGCACCGTGTCCCGCTCGCCGTAGTCGGCGATCTTCCCGTTGTCCAGGACCAGGAGCAGGTCGCACTGGGCCGTCGTCTCGGTGCGGTGCGAGATGATCACCACAGTGACCCGCCCTCTGAGCTCGGAGAGGGTCCGGCGGATGAGCTGTTCGGTGCGTCCGTCCACCGCGCTGGTCGGCTCGTCCAACACGATGAGCTTCGGGGAGCCGATCAGGGCACGGGCGATGGCCAGGCGCTGCTTCTGCCCGCCCGACAGGGCGCCGCCACCCTCACCCACGGGAGTGTCGTAACCGGCGGGCATCCGGACGACGTCCTCGTGGAGGTGGGCCGATTTGGACGCCTCGATGACCTCCTGCTCCTCGAAGTCACGGAAGAACTTGATGTTGTCGATGACCGAGCCCTGCAGCAGCACCGGCTCCTGGGGCACGAGGGCCACGGTGCTGCGCTCATCGCTCTTGGCGATGGCCGCCGCGTCCTCGCCCCCGATCATGGCCCGACCGCTCGTGGGCTCGCGTAGGCCCAGCAGGAGCTGGCTGATGGTGGTCTTGCCGCTGCCCGAGGGTCCGAGCATGCCGACGATCTTCCCCTCCGGGATGTGCATGGTGACGCCGGAGAGGGCGAGGGCCACCCCGTCGTAGGAGTACTCCACCGAATCGAAGTCCACCTCGAAGGACGCGGGCACCCGCTCTCCCGGGGTGATCCGAGCAGCATCGAAGCGACGGAGCTCGCTGGTGACGTCCTCCAGCATGCCCTGAGCACCGCGGAGGCCCTGGAAGGAGGACTGGACGGCCGATCCGTAGCCGACCGATCGCAGCACGAGGATGAGGATGGCTCCGAGCTCGGCGAGCTTTCCGGGCCCGGCTCCGGTCAGGAGGACGATGGCCACGATGACGAATCCGAGTGCGGCGGACTGGTACAGGACGGGCACGATGCTGCCGAGCATGGCGGCCCTGCGGTAGACGTGACCGGTGTTCTGGATCAACTGACGAAGCTTGCTCAGGACCCGGGTCTCCACACCAAACAATCGGAAATCGCGGCTCACACGGGTGTACTCGGTCATCTGCGTGGCCATGGCTCTCGTGGTCTTGGAGAGCTCCCGGTTTGCCTGCCTGGTGCGCCGGTTGAACGGCCGGAGAGCCAGCGAGAGAGCGGCGCCGAGGCCGATGACCCCGAAAGCCGCAGCGGGATCGACTATCAGGGCCACCCCCAAGAGCCCGACCAGCATCAGGCTCGATTGGAGGCCGCCCGACAAGTTCTGGACGGCGTTGGCGGTGGCGTTGCTGTTCAAGGTGAGGAGCTGTTGGACGTGCCCGAGCCGCTCCGTGGATTGCAGGGACCAGTTGGCCCGGAAGAACCCGCTGACGATCCGGTTACGGGTCATTGTCAGTGCCTGGGCGGAGACAGACGTGCTGATCAGGGCGCCCCCGATGTTGGTGACGAGGAAGAACCCCAGGGCCACGAACGAGGCGACGATAGCAATGGTCGGTGAAAAGGAGCGACCGAGAGCATGGATCGAGTGCTTGCGCTGGACCTCGGATACCGCTACCTCAGAGATGAGCACCAACAGGAGCGCCTGGCTCAGACCACCGATGAGGGAGAGGAGGGTGAAGGCGGCGATCTTCAGACGCATCGAGCCCACCCCGAGCGTTCGCATGACCGAGAGCAGGGAGTCGGTTGGTGTGTCCCCGGCGCTGGACCGCCGGGTCTTGGAGAACGGTTTCTTCACTGGTCCCCTCGGCGGCAGTGGACGCCCCTCGGCGAAGAGTCGCGAACGGACATTCTACTCTATGGCACTCATAACCGGCCCTGGGAAGGAGGCAGACCCTTGCCAAACCGGTGATGGGAATGTCGAGTGGAGACCGCCCTGTGGTGAGGGGTAACTCATCCGACCTCTGATCTGCACCTCTATGTGCGCAGATTACTTGCGTATGTGCGCAGATTACTTGCGGCAACAATCAATCGGGGGCAGTAGTCCGGGCAACTGGAGCCCCAGCCCCTCGGCTGACCGTGGTCAGCTAGTTGTGTCGGGAGCCCACTGAGTGACCGACGAGGCGTCCGACGACAGACCCTCACGCAGTCCCAGAGCCAGCTGGTAGACCCGGCGGCGGGGCACCCCGTAGGCCCCGGCGATGTCGTCGACCACACCACGGGTGCGCTCTCCTACCTCCAGGTGCTGCCTCAGGGCAGCGATCAGCACATCGTCGCCCACCGTTTGCTCGACCCCGACCATCCCACCGAGCACCACCACCACCTCGCCCCGCACGGCGTGGCCGGCAGCCCAGCTGGCTGCCCGACTGAGTGGGCCCCGCCATATCTCCTCGTGGACCTTGGTCAGCTCGCGGACCACCGCCACCGGGCGGTCACCACCACAGGCGTCGACCAGCTCCGACAGGGTGCCGGCCAGTCGGCCGGGGGCCTCGAAGACGACCGAGGTGCGCCGCTCCTGGGCCAGGGCCTCGAGCCGGTCCCGTCTGTCACGACCGGACCTGGGCAGAAAGCCCTCGAAGCAGTAGCGCTCGGTGGGAAGCCCGCTCATCACCAAAGCAGCCACGGCCGACGACGGCCCGGGGACCACGGACACGGTGAGGCCGTCCCGGGCGGCGGCGGCCACCACCCGGCTTCCCGGGTCGGAGACACCGGGCATGCCGGCGTCACTGACCAGGGCGACGGTGCGGCCCTCACCCACGGCACCGAGGACCTCGGCCACCCGGTCGTCCTCGTTGTGGTCGTGGAGGGACCGGAGTCGCACCCCGGTGATGCCGGCATGGGTGAGCAGCTTGCGCGAATGACGGGTGTCCTCGCAGTAGATGACGTCGGCCGACCGCAGCGTCTCGACAGCCCGCGGTGACAGATCGCCCAGGTTGCCGATGGGGGTTCCCACCAGAACCAGGGCTCCCGGCGTGGTCGTGGCCCGAAGCCCATCCCCGTCGTCGCCACCGTCGGGCCCGGTCGGATCGCCCCAGGACTCGAGCTCCTCGAGGATGTCGGGATCGAGATCGAGATCGAGATCGGGATCGAGATCGAGATCGGGATCGATGTCGGGATCGGGATCCTCGCCGGTCTCGCCCCCACCGGCGCTCATCAGCGGAGCTCCAGTTTGTCGCCCACACGGAGTCCCCACCGGTCGAAGGCCCCGGCTTCCGCCTCGATGACCGACCGTCCCCGGCGGCGGGGAAGGCTCATCCGCCAGGGCGCCAAGGTGGTGACCCCGACCACTTCCATCTCCTTGTCGCAGAAGGCGACGTCGATGGCGAACCGCATCCCCAGCGTGTGCACCGAGCGGGTCCGGGGCAGGATCATGGCGCCCTCATAGCTTCGGCGACCGAGGAGCCCCCGGGCTCGGGCGGCGAAGGTGTCGGCCACTTCGACCGTGGCCAGCACGTCGCCGTCTCGCAGCAACCAGGTCATGGCCGGCCGCCGCTGTCGGAGAGTCCACCAATTCGATTAGGGTGTTCTTTCTGTGTCCAAGCGAACCAACAAACGGAAACTGCGGGCCAAAAAGAAGGCCAACCACGGCAAGAAGCCGAACTGCGGCCGGGGCTGACTCCCCGACCGGGGGTCGGCGACCTGACGCCCCAACCCGGGGCCGGTGCCAGCGACGGGAGGCTCACCACCTTCACAGGCGGGACGGCCACGAGCACCCGAGCCGCTCGAGCACACCGGCCAGGACGCTGGGGCGGTCGGTGATGATCCCGTCCACGCCGAGTCCACAGAGCTGTTCCATCAGCGGCTCCTCCTCGATGGTCCAGACGTGGACGGCCAGACCCTCGTGGTGGGCCACATCCACGAACCGCTCGTCGACCAGGGTGAGGTCGCCGTACTGCACCGGTACCTGGAGGGCCACATGGCGCAAGGGTTCGGGGGACGCTCCCGACTGGACCGCCTGATAGAAGGCGGCCACCGCCATGGTTCCGGCGGAAGTCGGAATTTCCGGCGCGAAGGTCGAGAAGGCGTCGGTGGCCGTGTCCAGGAATGAGGCCACGATGACGTCGTCGGTTCGTTCGAAACTCCGGAGCATGACGGCCAGGGCCTGCTCGTAGGGGGGGACCACCGGGGCTGTCTGCTTGATGTCGAGATTGAGCACGACACCGGGAAAGGCCTCGAGCACCTCCTCCAACAGGGCGAAGCAGAACCGCCGGTCCCCCGGCGCCCGACCCCGGTAGGGATAGCAGTCAGGATCGAGCCCGGGCGACACGTCGGCACCCGGCGCCCACCAGTAGGCGTTGTCGAGTGTCCGCAACTCGTCCCAGCTCATCTGGGCAATCACTCCTGAGCGGTCGGTGGTTCGATCGACGGTGGCGTCATGACACACCACCAGGCGACCGTCCCTGGTGGCGTGGACGTCGAGCTCGATGGCGGTGGCTCCGGCATCGAGAGCGGCCCGGATGGCGTAAAGGGTGGAAGAAGGGGCCTCCCAGGCACCGCCCTGGTGGGCGTAGGCGATGACCCGCCGTTCCAGCCACGGGGAGATCCGTCGTGGCTCGGAGTTAGCGGGCACAGGAAGAACGGTAGCCTCTGCCCCGGCATGCTGGACCACGTCTTCACCCAACTCGTCAGCTCTCACCGGCGCGCCTTCGAGGGAGCCCTCCTCCAACGCCAGGCCGTCGAGGAGCGCTTCCAGGTGGACGTCTTCCTGGGCGACGTGAGTTTCGAAACCTCCTACAGCCTGCCCGGGGAACAGCGCCCAGCCCGTATCCGGGTCGACACCAGCCTCGACTGGCCCACGTGGAGCCAGACGGCCTACCGGAGCCGCTCCATCGGCGAAGAGCCGGATGAGGTGCCTGAGGTCCTGGTCGAGATCGCCTTCCGGGTCCAAGGGCTCCAAGGTGTCCCCGACGCCGGCCCGCTCCTCGCCGTCCTGCCCCTCACCCTGGAGTTCCTGGGCGAGCCACTGGCCCGGAGCGCAGCCACCGTCGAGCAGGTACTGATGGACGAACCGGAGGGACCCGAGTGCGCCATCGAGGTGTCCTACGAGGGGTCCTGTCAGCTGGACGAGGCCACGCTGGACGATCCGGCCCGACTCGACGAGAGCCTGGCTCCGCTGGGGCGGGCGGTGGCGTCGGTGCTGGTCAGGATCGGCGATCTCCCCTTCACCTTCCGAACGGTCGAGAGCCCGCCCGCCTGAACGGCGCCGACCGCCCGAGGTGGCCCCGGCGAACGGCCGGCGGCCCCGTTGGCCACGTCGACACCGACCCCGGCGCTCTCGGTGCTGAGCCCGTTCGAGCCGAAGGCCACAGCTCGCAGCTCGTAGGTGCCGTTGGCCACGGATCGACTCTCCCATCGGGCGATCCACCCGTAGGGGGTGTCGGCGGCGGCAATGACGACCCGGCCGCCATCGCTGCCGGTCGAGCGGCCATCGCCGCCGGTCAACGGAGAACTCGACTTTGGCCACGCCGAAGTCGAGGTGGACGTTGGACATGTCGGCTGGTGCCGAGGCCTCGGCCACGAGCACCGTTGCGCCGCCGACGGTGGCGCCGGCCTGCGGTCGCACCACGGTGCAGACGGGCGCCGACCTGTCGACCGAGAAGACCGCGGGCCCGGTCGGCGGCGGCGGCGTTGGTGCCGAACAGGCTGAGGCGATGGGAGGCCGCCACCGCCGCCAGCCCCCGGAGGTAACCGGGGCCGACGTCAGGACTGGGAAAGAGGGCGCTCACCACCAGCGGACCCGGGGCCTTGGCCAGGTTGGCCGTGACGTCGGCCGAGTCGATTTGGGTCTGGTGCCAGATCCGAGCGTTGCTCACGCCCCACAGGATGCTGAGGACCACCTCGCCGCAGATGACCACGGCCAGGAGCGATCGGGCAGCAAGCATGGCTTTTCGCCCCCATCCGAAGGCCGGTGCCGCAGCCACCGGGCCCATCAGCGCCAGGTAGCAGCCCACCAGGATCAGAAGATCGAAGGGGTCGTAGCGAAGGGCCACACTCGGTCCGAACGTGGCCCGGCTCACGGTGATCACCCCGGCGAACAGGAGCCCGAAGACGATGACGGCCACACCGATCCCGTCCCGCCTCGGAGGCATCCCGCCGGCGGCAGTACATGACCACGGTCCACACGGCGATGGCGCAGATGAGTATGCCGAGGGCGATGACCGCCCCGTTCCCCGGGTGGTTTCCCGACGGCGCCTGAAGGCCGACGACGTCTCCGACGGCGAAGAAGTAGAACAGCACGCCGTCCACCGGATGGCTGAGCACATAGGCCAGGTTTCCGGGCGGGAACTGGAAGTTGATGAAGTAGACGACGGTGGTGACGACGGCCGCCACCAGCCACGAGACGATGACCTTCCTCGTCCTCCCGCACAACCACAGCAGCACCAGACCGCTCGGCCATACGAGCAGACCCTGCAGGGAGGAGAACGAACCGATCACACCGGTGACGATGGCCCCGGCCAACGCCACCCGGCCCAGCTCCGGGCGGTCGAGGAGGAACAGGGTGGCAGCCAGGGCGGCAATGACCACGTACCACGCCATCTGGAACCCCCAGATGGCGTTGCGGCCCTGGCTGAAGGAGAGCATGAGAATGGCCACCGGGCAGTAGGCGATCCAGGGGATGTCCGGCGCTCGACGCCGGTGGGCCAGGATGAAGAGGACGGTGGCCGCCGCCAGCATGGCAGCGCTGATCCATTCCTCGACGACGACGTTGAACCGGGTGGTGTAGGCCAGCAGAAGGACGATCAGATTGGGGAAGAGGATCCGGTTCTCACCGTGCACCGCCCACAGCTGGGCGAAGCCGAGCGTGCCTCCGTAGGCCCGGGAGATGAGACCGACGTCGGACCAGTCGTCGGCGTAGAGGGCGTTGACCCCGAAATGGCCGACGAACCATCCGTAGGCCACCAGAGGAACCGCCAATCCGAGGGCGGCCAGGACAATGAGCCAGACCGGCCGGTGCCACCCTCGAGTCCGGCCGAGGTCCCCCGGCGGGCCGGGCGGGGCGCCACCTTCGGGGTTCGGGGTGGTCACAACAGCTCAGCCGAACAGTCCTGCTTCCTCGGCCAGGACCCGCAGATCGGCCTGGGGACGGGCACCCACGTGGGCGATGACCTCGGCGGCACAGATCCCGCCGAGCCTGGCCGCATCCTCCGGCGAGAGCCCGTTGGTGATCCCGTAGAGGAATCCGGCGGCGAACAGATCGCCGGCACCGGTGGTGTCGACCACACTGTCGACCGGCGCCGCCGCCACCGACACCGGGCCGGACGGGGTGACCACGACACAACCGGCGGCGCCGCGGGTCACGACGGCCAGCACGCCGGTCTCCTCCACCGCGGCGACGGCGTCGTCGAACGTCGGGGAGCCGAACAGTGACATCAGCTCGTCCTCGTTGGCGAAGAGGATCTCGAGATCGCCCTGCAGCAGCTCGAGGAACTCGTTGCGGTGGTGTTCGACGCAGAAGGGGTCGGACAGGGTGAGGGCCACCGCCGCGTCGCCGGCGTGGGCCAACTCGATGGCCTGGCGCATGGCCGCCTTGGCTTCGGGTTGCTCCCACAGATAGCCCTCCAGATACACGACCTGTACCGACGAGAGGTGGCCGTCGTGGAGGTCGTCCGTCCCGAACCGGGCGGCCACACCGAGGTGGGTGGCCATGGTGCGTTCAGCATCCTCTGTGACCAGCACCAGACAGTGCCCGGTCACCGACGATCCGGCCACGGCCGGTGTCGGCTTGGGATCGAAGGCCACCCCGATGGAGCGGATGTCGTGGATGAAGGCGCGGCCGAAGGCATCGTCGGCCACCCGTCCGAGGAAGGCCACCCGTCCTCCCAGTCCGGCCACACCGGCGGCGGTGTTGGCCCCCGATCCCCCCGACGCCTCGGTGGTGGGCCCCATGGATGCGTAGATGGCCTCCGAACGGTCGTTGTCGACCAGGACCATGGTCCCCTTGACCAGACCCAGACGGGTGAGGTCATCGTCCCCTGCGAACGAGAGCACGTCGACGAGGGCGTTGCCCAGCACCACCACGTCGAGTCGGGGGCCGGATGGTCCGGAGGAATTAGGCACGGCCCGAACGGTAGCCTCAAAGCATGAGCCCAGACACATACGAGAACGACGGCGACGAAACCCCCGCCTACCGGCTGCCCCCGTCGGTCCGACCACACGCCTACCGACTAGTGCTCACGCCCGACCTCCCCGCAGCCACCTTCAGCGGCGACGTCGAGATCGACCTTTCGGTGGTGGAGCCGACCGCCTCGATCACTCTCAACGCGGCCGAGCTGGCCATCACCTTCGCCGAGCTCAACGACGGCGATCCCGACGGCGGCTGGGCCCTCGTCCCCACCGCCATCGATCTCGACGGCGACGAAGAGCGGGCCACACTCACTTTCGCCCAGCCCCTCGAGCAGGGCCCGGCCACCTTGCATCTGGCCTTCACCGGCATTCTCAACGACAAGCTCCACGGGTTCTACCGGTCCACCTTCACCGACGAGGCCGGCACCGAACACACCATCGCCACCACCCAGATGGAGTCGACCGACGCCCGCCGTGCCTTCCCCTGTTTCGATGAACCCGAGCTCAAAGCCACCTTCGAGATCACCCTGGTGGTCGACGACGCCCTCGCCGCCTTCTCCAACGGCGCCGTGGTCGAGGAGAGCCCCGCTCCGGACGGGAAGCGCCGGGTCCGGTTCGCCCCCACCATGGTGATGTCGACCTATCTGGTCGCCTTCGTGGTCGGACCGCTGGAGGCCACCCAACCGCTCGAAATCGACGGCGTCCCGCTGCGGGTCGTCCACCGCCCGGGCCAGGGCCACCTGACCCCGTTCGCCCTCACCGTCGGGGCCCATGCCCTCCGCTACTTCGGCGAGTACTTCGGTATCCCCTACCCCTCCGACAAACTCGATCTGGTGGCCATACCCGACTTCGCCTTCGGTGCCATGGAAAACCTGGGGTGTGTGACCTTCCGCGAGTCGGTTCTCCTGGTGGACCCGGACAAGTCGGCCCGGGTGGAGCTCGAGCGGGTGGCCGACGTGGTCTGCCACGAGATCGCCCACATGTGGTTCGGCGATCTGGTCACCATGAAGTGGTGGAACGGCATCTGGCTCAACGAGGCGTTCGCAACGTTCATGGAGGTATTGGCCGTCGACGCCTTCCGCCCCGAGTGGCAACGGTGGGTGAGCTTCGGCGTCGAGCGGGAAGCGGCCATGGCCGTCGACGGACTGCATGCCACCCGGCCGGTGGAATTCCATGTGGGGCGGCCCGAGGAGGCCGAGGGGATGTTCGACGTCCTCACCTACCAGAAGGGCGGGAGCGTCCTCCGCATGCTCGAACAATTCCTCGGGCCCGACGTCTTCCGCGACGGGATCCACGACTACCTGACCACCCATCGCCACGGCAACACGGAGACATCCGACCTGTGGGACGCCCTGGAGAGGGCCAGCGGGCGGGCCGTGCGCACCATCATGGACACCTGGATCAACCAGGGTGGCTATCCGCTGGTCCGGGTGGCCGACGACGGAGGCCTCACCCAGGAGCCGTTCTCCTACCAGAGCGGGCCGGGCGGATCGATCGGCTCGGACTGGCTGGTGCCGGTGCTGACCCGTTCGCTGCCCAACACCGATGTGGACTCGGCGCCCATCCTGCTCGACGCCAAGGGCAGTGAGGGGCCGGCCGGCGGCGGACGGGACCGGGTGGTCAACGCCGGCGGTTCGGGGTACTTCCGGGTGGCCTACCCCACCGCCATGGTCGAACGTCTGGCCGCCGGACTGGGCGACCTCGCCCCCCTCGAGCGCTACAACCTGGTGTCCGACACGTGGGCCACGTCGCTGGCCGGGCGGGCCCCGGTCACCGACGTCATGCGTCTGGCCCGGGCCCTGGTCGAGTCGGACGAACGGGACCCGAGTGTCTGGTCGGTGGTACTCGGGGCCCTCGGCCTGTTCGACCGGGTGATACCGGAGGCCGACCGGACCACCTTGGCCGCACGCCGTGCGCGACCTGGTCGCCCCGGTAGTCAGCGACCTGGGTTGGGATCCACGCCCCGACGACGGAGAGAGGACGCCGTCATTGCGGGCATCGGTCCTGCGCACCCTCGGCGTCATCGGCGACGATCCCGACGTGCAGGCCGAGGCGCTGCTGCGCTTCCATCAGGCCCTCGGCGGCGAGACGGTGCTCCATCCCGACACCGAGGCGGCCATCCTGGAGATCGTCGCCTCCCACGGCGGCCCGGATGTCTACGAGGCCATCCTGGCCCGCTACCGGGCTCCGGCCAACCCCCAAGAGGAGATCCGCTATCTCTACGCCCTGGGCTCGTTCGGCGACGACGATCTGGCCAATCGAACCTTCGATCTGGCCCTCAGCCAGGTGCGTACCCAGAACGCTCCCTACCTCCTCGGATCGATGTTGGCCAACCGGATCACCGGGCCGACCATCTGGCGGCGACTGACCGCCGAGTGGGATGCGGTCGTCACCCGTTTCCCCTCCAATTCGCTGCCGCGCATGCTGGACGGCGTGCGCGGCCTGTGCACCCCACGGGCCCTGGCCGACGAAGTGACGGCCTTCGTCAACGACCATCCGCTGGCCGCCGGTGGTCGGAGCGTCGAGCAGATCCTCGAACGCCTGGGCGTCAATGTGGCCTTCGGCGAGCGGGAGGGACCAGATCTGGCTGTCGCCCTCAACGCCACGCCCGACTGACACCGAGGCGAGCCCGGCGGTCACCCGCTTCCCCCTGCGACCCACTCCCTCCTCCGTGATCGGGCACGTCCACCGTTCCGTGATCGGTCCCCTCCGCCGCCCTGACGGTCGCACTCTCTAGCCTGGGATGGTGCAGCCCGGCATCGTCGTCACCGTCTTCGCTCTGGTCTTCGTGGCCGAGCTGCCGGACAAGACCATGATCGCCACCCTGATTATGGGGAGTCGCTATCGTCCGGTGCTGGTGTGGCTGGGCGCCACCCTGGCCTTCGGGATACACGCCACCATCGCCGTGGCCATCGGACAGGTTCTCCAGCTGCTGCCCCACCGGTGGATCGAGGCGGTCACCACCCTCCTGTTTGCCGCCGGTGCCGTCTACCTGCTGGTGGTACCCGAAAAAGAGGCCGAGGAGGAGGGCGAGAAGGAGGCCGACAGCGCCGGCGTGGGGATGAAGACGGTGGGAACGGCCTTCGTCGTCATCTTCGTCGGCGAGTTCGGCGACCTGACCCAGATCCTCACCGCCAACCTGGCTGCCAAGTACCACCAGCCCCTGTCGGTATTGGTCGGGGCCTTCGCCGCCCTGACCAGTGTGGCTGCCCTGGGGGCATTCGTCGGGCGTGGACTTCTCCGCTATCTTCCCCTGGTCGTCATCCGCAGGGTGGGGGGCGTGCTGCTGGCCGGTTTTGCCATCTACTCGCTGGTCAACCTGCTACGGACCTGACCGGGCCGCGCCCCCGGCCTGGCCAAGGCGTCACCCGCCCCCGGGTTCGGCGATCGCCGGCCCGTCGGTGCCGAGTAGGGTGCCCCGAGCATGACCGTTCGGACCTCGGCCCTCACCAGCTACGCAACCGACGCCGCGGAAATCCTCGATCTGGTCGAGGCCACGGCATGGTCCGATGCCCAAAGGACCGGCTTCTACGACGTCACCGAGCTGCTGAGCCGGCTCTGCGCCGTCTCCTTGGGGGTTGCGCCGCTCCGCCCCTCCGCCGCCCTTCCTGCCGGCCGCTTCGCCGGATGGGAGGCGGCCGACTGGCGATCCATCCCCGACCTCACCGTTGCCGAGTCGGTCATCCTGGAAATGACCGAGCAGTTCACGATGGACGTCAGTTCGGTCACCCCCGACCTACGTCACCGCTTCCTCGAACGGGTGGGCAACAAGGCCATGACGGCGGCCGGCATCGTGTTCGTGATGGACTTCGTCCCCCGCACCAGGGCCGCCCTGGATGTGCTGGATCCTTCCATCGCCGTCGACCATCGACGATCACCCCCACACGGCGGCCGGTGACACCGGGCTGTGGGACGCCCTGGTGTCCTTGGCCCGGGTCGTTCCCCGTCTCGACACGCTCGACCCGGTCACCACCGAACTGATCAGGCTGCGCGGCGCCCGTCAGCACCGCTGCCGTCTCTGCCAGTCGCTCCGCAGCCGTCCCGCCTTGCTGGCCGGGGCCGACGAGGCCACCTTTGCCGCCGTCGACCACTTCGACGCAAGCGACCTTCCGCCCGACCAGCGGGCCGCCATCGCCTTCACCGACGCCATGATCTGGACGCCCGGGGCCATCGACCCCGAGGTAACCGAAGCCCTGGTGGCCCTCACCACGCCGGCACAAAGGGTCGAGCTGGTGCTGGACGTGACCCGCAACGCCCTCAACAAAGTGGCGGTGGCCATGGGTGCCGACGCCCCCCACGTCGACCAAGGCATCGAGATCTACGACGTCGATGGGAACGGCGATCCCGTCTACGGTCTCAGCCTTGACTGACACCGCCCGGTGGCGCCAGGCCGCTCCCGATGGGGCGGAACGCCGCGACCACCTCTTCGCCCTGGCCCGCCAAACCAACGGCTTCATGCCCGACGACGAGGGACGGGCCCTGTACGCCGCCGCCCGTCGGGCCGGCGACACATTCGCCCACGCCGCCTTCGTCGAGATCGGGGCATGGTGCGGGAAGTCGAGCGTCTACCTCGGTGCCGCCGCCGAGGCCAGTGGTGCCGTCCTCTACAGCCTCGACCACCACCACGGCTCCGAGGAGAACCAGGCCGGGTGGGAGCACCACGACCAGTCGCTGGTCGATCCGGAATCCGGCAGGATCGACACCCTGCCCCACTGGCGCCGCACCATCGTTGGTGCCGAGCTCGAACCATCGGTGATCGGGATGGTGGGCGATTCCCCCACGGTGGCCGCCCAGTGGTCGACGCCTCTCGCCTTCTGCTTCATCGACGGTGGCCACGGGGTCGAACCGGCCTGGTCCGACTTCCGCGGCTGGGCTCCCCATGTGCGCCCGGGAGGGTGGCTGGCCATCCACGACGTCTTCCCCGACCCGGCGGACGGGGGACGGCCGCCCTACGACATCTGGCGGGCCGCCCTCGCCTCGGGCGAGTTCGTGGAAGACGGCCAGTGCGGATCGCTACGGGTGGTGCGACGAGTCTGACCGCTGGTCACGAGGGCGAGACGACATCAGATCGAGGATGCCCACGATGGAAGCCGAGACACGGCGCCGTTTTCTTTCGACCGACAGACGGTGCGAGTAGATTGCTGTTGTGGTCCAGACGCTTCCCGGTCGCCAGGAATTGCAGGCACTCGCCGAGAGCCTCGCTCCGCAGTTCGCGGCGGCCGAGCCCTTTCCCCATGTGGTGGTGGACGGACTCCTGGCTGACGGAACGATGCGGGCCATCATCGACTCCTTCCCGCCGCCCAGTCCGGGTTGGCTGCACTTCGACGACCCCTATCAGCTCAAATTCGCGCTGCGCGAACGAAGAGGCGATGCCGCCGGTCATCCGCTCGGTCATCCAGCACTTCAACTCACAGGTCTTCATCGAGTTCCTCGAAACCCTGACCGGCATCCGCGGCCTCATTCCCGACCCTCACCTGGCCGGCGGTGGACTACATCAGATCCCGCGGGGCGGCACTCTCAAGGTCCACGCCGACTTCAACAAGCACCAGCGCCTGCGCGCCGACCGGCGGCTCAACGTACTGCTCTACCTCAACGAGGACTGGCAGGAGGAGTACGGCGGCTATCTCGAGCTGTGGGACCCGGACATGACCCGGGCTGTGGTCCGGCTGGCCCCGGTGGCCAACCGGATGGTGGTGTTCGAGACCACCTCCACCACCTACCACGGACACCCCGACAAACTGGCCGTGCCGGAGGGGATGTACCGACGGTCGCTGGCCTGGTACTACTACACCACGCCGACAGTGACCGACGGTGTGGCTCACACAACCTTGTGGGCCCCGGGCCAGAACAGCGGCCTGGCCGGTGTCCGCAAGAGGATCCGCCGGCTGGTCCCGACCCGTCCGACCACCACCACACCTTCCGGGCCGGCCCGCCCGAGCTGACCGGCGCAACGGCAATCCGGGGCAGTTCAGGCCATCACCATGGGGACGCATCGCTGGCCCCACAGGAATCAGGGCAGGGGGAATTTCAATTAGCCTTCCGACCTTGCCACTCGATGACGCCAACAAACGGTTCGGGGTGCACCACCGGCAGGGAGCGACCGGCAGGGTGAGACCGTGAGCGGGCCGGAGTCTCGACCCGACCGGGCCGGGGATGACCGCCCCATCGTCATCGCCGGACTCCCCCGCTCCGGTTCGACGTGGACCAAGGAAGTGGTCGAGTGCGACTCCTCGTTGCGATCGGTCATGGAGCCCGACAGCGAGCGCCACCGGGCCTCGGCCATTTGGGCCAAGCGGCGCACCGGGCGGTTCCCGGTGTTGGTACCGGGCGATCGGTCGGACCATTACCGCCAGTTGTGGTCGTGGATCTTCGACGGGGCTCCGGAGGGACCCCGTCTCCGGTTGGCCGACAAGATCCTGCGTGGTGTAGGCCAGCAGGAGGAGAGCTCCTTCCTGCGGGGGCGCGGTTCGATCAAGATGACCGCAGCGGGCATCCTCGGAACCCATCCCCGAGGCTCATCGGCGGGGCAGGGTGATGGCCGCCGGCTGTTGGTCAAGACGGTGCACGCCCCACTGTCCATCGACTGGCTGGCCGCCGAGTTCGACATCGATGTGGCGGTGGTCCTCCGTCACCCCGGCAGCGTGCTGGCCAGCTGGCTGGCTCTCGATTTCGTGGACCAGTACGTCCCCTTCGAGGAGAAGCCGGGGGTGGGTCAGCTGGCCTCGAAGTGGGATGTCCCGCCACCCGGACCGGGCCAACTGGAACGGACCATCTGGCGCATCGGACTGCTGACCACCGCCCTCGAGCAGGCCGTGGCTTCCCATCCGACGTGGGTGGTGCGCACCCACGAGGAGCTGTGCCTCGATCCGGTCACCGCCTTCCGCCGCCTCTACGCCGACCTGGGTCTGACCTGGAACGACCGGGCCGAAGCCCATCTGGTCGACAACGACCGGGAGGGCAAGGGCTTTCGCACCCGTCGGCTGGCCTCGGAACTGCCTGACAACTGGAAACAGCGACTGACCGCAGACCAGATAAGGGAGATGAGAAGGGTGCTGGACGGTTCCCCCTCGAGCGGTGGAGCGACGACGACTTCACCGCTGATGTGGCCGAGTGACGGTGGCGGGCGCCGCTCCGCCGAAGAGGGCCACGGCCAGACCGAAGGGCGGTCTCAGCCCGAGACGGGTCCCCCGGGGGCGCCGAGCACCGGCTCCACCGGGGCGCCCGGTGCCGGCTCGGTGAGGTCGAGGTGGCTGGGCAGCCCCTCGCCCCGGAAGATCCCCGACGCCGCTGTGGTCCGGCTCAGGGCGTCGGCGGCCAGCACCATGGCGCCGGCCGTGTAGGTCGATCGCTCGAGCGGCGGATAGGTGGCCTCCTCGGGGTAGACCATTCCCGTCCAGTAGGAACCGTCCTGGTTGCGCAGGGCCTGCACCCAGGTGAGCAGGGTGAGGGCCACGTCGTCCATACCCAGGGCATCGAGGGCCAGCACGCATTCGGCCGTTTCGGCGGCCGTCACCCACTCGCCGGTGGAGACGCAGCGGACGCCGCGGCCCTCCATGACGAAGACATCCCAGGAGAGATCCATCCGGCGGCGGGCCGCCTCCCCGTGGAGGGCACCGGCCAGCACCGGGTAGTACCAGTCCATGGCGAACTCGACCTTGGGGGCGAAGGCGTCGGGCTGGTGGGCCAGGGTGTGGGCCAGGCGACCGGCGGCCAACTCCCAGTCGGGCCGCTCGTGGTCCAGCCGTTCGGCACAGGCGATGGCGCAGCGGATGCTGTGGTAGATGGACGACGATCCGGTGAGCAGGGCGTAGTCCTCGAGGAAGCCCGAAGCGTCGAGCGACCAGGCGATGGCCCCGTCGTGACGCTGCCAGCGCAAGACGAAATCGATCGAGGCCTCGACCGCCGGCCACAGAGCATGGAGGCCGTCGACCTCGCCGGTGGAGACGTAACGGTGCCAGGCGCCGGTGGCCAGGTAGGCGCAGACATTGGTGTCCAGCCGGGCATCCTCGATGCCGGTGGTCAGGTAGTAGTTGAACCAGCTCCCGTCGGGCAACTGGCTGTCGACCAGCCACCGGTAGGCGGCGTCGGCCTCGTCGTCCATGCCGGCCACGGTCAGGGCCATGGCCGCTTCCACGTGGTTCCAGGGATCGCAGTGGCCACCGGAAAACCACGGGATCATCCCGTCCGGCCTCTGCAGGGCGGCGATGGCCCGGGCGGTGTCCATCACCTGGGCGGCAGAGATCACACCGGGTACCTCGGGGATCGACCTCACGCAACCGCCTCCTGGCGGGCCGCCACCCGGTCGACGGAGGCGGACGCTCCAGAAGGACCGGCCACCGACTCTACGGCGGGGACCGGATCGGACGGGACCGGACCCACCCGGGCAGGCGGTGACAGCGGCGAGGACTGCTGTGTCTCGGGCTTGTGCAGGTAGACGACCAGGCTCTTGCCCATCAGCGGGTTGAGCACCCGGTCAGCGGTGCGGGTCACCGCCGGAGCCTTTTCGATGTCCCACACCAACAGCCGGTGATAGGTAGCGACGGCCGGATGGGAGTCGTTGGTCGGGCCGACCAGACAGCGGAGCCACCAGTAGGGGGCGTGTAGACCGTGGGCGTGATGGCTTCCCACCGCGGTGAGACCGGTGCGCTCGAGCCGGCCGACCAGTTGGCTCCTGCGGTAGATGCGGACGTGGCCGCCCGGCACATCGTGGTACTCGTTGGAGAGGGCCCAGTTCACGAACTCGGGCCCGCAGCGGGGCACGGTCACCGCCATCGAACCGCCCGGGCGCAGCACCCGGGACAGCTCGGCCATGGCCCCCTCGTCGTCGGGGATGTGCTCGAGGACCTCGGAGGCGATGACCCGATCGAAGGAGGCGTCAGGGAAGGGAAGGCGGACGGCATCGCCCCGCACCGCTCCCACCCGGGCCTTGTCGATGTCGATCTCGCCGGCTTCGGCCATGGCCCCGAAGGTGTCGAGCACCGAGCGCAGCTCGTCGGCACCGGCGTCCAAGGCCACCACCTCGGCCCCCAGCCGGGCGGCCTGGTAGGCGTGCCGTCCGACCCGCACCCGAGGTCGAGTAGGCGGTCCCCCGGGCGTACCCCGAGCCGGCCATAGTCGACGGTCAGCATGACAGGACCTCCGTGAACTCGGGCTCGGACAATGATGCAGGCACGGTTGCCGCTACCGGCGAGGACGCCGCGCCCGGGGCGGCGTCGGGCGAAGGGCCGACCCACCCGTCCATCAGGGCCCGGTACTCGTCGGCGGTTCCGGCCGCGGTGACCTGCCAGGTGAAGCGGCCCAGCACCCGCTCCCGACCGGCGGCGCCCAGGCGGAGGCGCAGCTCGTCGTCGTCGAGCAGACGCCCGATGGCGGCGGCCAGTGCCCCCGGATCGTCAGGCGGCACCAGCAGCCCGGTCACCCCGTCCGTCCCGACCACTTCGGGCAGGGCGCCGCCGGTGGTGGCGACCAGGGAGACCCCGCAGGCCATGGCCTCGATGGCCGGGAGGGAGAAGCCCTCATAGAGCGACGGCACCACCGCCACCTGGGCCTGGCGCAATTGCGGGCCAGCTCGTCGTCGCTGATGCCGGTCACGCAGCGGACCACCGGCTCCGAGGTCGAGACGGCGGATGGCCTTGGCCACCCGGCCGTCGGGTCGGGGCTTGCCGATGACCACCAACTCGACCTCACGCTCGGTGCGGAGCTTGGCCACCGCCTCCAACAGCGGCACCAGGCCCTTCATGGGCACGTCCGAGGACGAGGTGACCATGATGCGTCCGGGCACCGGGGCCACGTCGTGGCGGGGCCGGAACACGGTGTGGTCGACGCCGACCGGGACGACGGTCATCCGCTCCGTCAGCACGCCCATCTGGGTGGTGATGTCGGCCTTGGACGACTCGGACACGGTCACCACCCGGGGCAGAGCCCGGGCCACCTTCACCTGCATGCGCAAGAAGCCGAACCAGCGACGCTGGGTGAGGTTCTGCCAGGGGTTGGAGGCGTGGCTCAGGGCCAGCTGCCGGTCGACGGTGATGGGATGGTGCAGGGTGGTGAGCACCGGCCATCCGTCCTCGATGAGATGGAGGATGCCGTTGCCCAGACACTGGTTGTCGTGGACCAGATCGATCGTGGCGGCGGGCGTTGAGCAAACGCCGGGCCCGGAGACTGAAGGTCCACGGCTCGGGAAATCCGGCCGTGCACATGACGCCGAACTCGAGGGCGGCGATGGACGGTGGATGCGACGGGGTGCGGAACTCGCGGAACCGGGGGACTCGAAAAGGATCGGGCTCACGGTAGAGGTCGAGGCCGGCCACCGGGGTGAAGCCGACCCCCTCGTCCACATCGGGCCACGGCTGTCCGGCAAATACCTCGACCGAGTGCCCGAGGGCCACGAGCTCACGCGTGAGGTGGCGGGTATAGACACCCTGACCGCCGCAGCGCGGGTTGCCCCGGTAGACGAGGAAGGCGATGCGTAGCCCGCCCGCCGCTGGGGGGCGGGGAGCGATGCGTTCGGGGACGGGGGGCGGGTATTTGGGACCCTTGACCTTGTGTCTCTTGAACCCGAAGCTAGGCATGGACAACCGGAGCGGACGGGCACATGGAAGCCAAATACTCCCCCGGCCAGGTACTTCGGCGCAAACCGGCGGCAATTCCACGGCCGCCACCAGCCCCGCCGGGCTGGTCCGTCACCCGACGCGCACTAGAAGGAGAGGCCCAGCCAGCCGGCCAGCGTGACCAGAACCAAGAGGGAGGCGAACCCCCCGACCACCACCACCGTGACCAGGCCCACCGAACGGGCCAGTCGGCCGTTGGCGGCCGCCCCCAGAAGGACCCGGCGGTTGGCCAGCACCAGGACGAAGACCAGGGTGACCGGGGTGATCACCCCTTCGAGAACCTGGATCTTGACGATGAGGGCGAACATATTGCCGGGAACGAGTACCACCCCGGCTCCGATCAGCAGCTGGGCGGTGAACAGGCCGAGGAAGAGAGGAGCCTGACGGAAGGTCCGCGACACCGACCGCTCGACACCCACCGCTTCGGTTACCGCGCAGGAGGTGGACAAGGGCACAACCGCCGTGGCCAGGGCGGAGACCCCAGCAGTCGATGCCGAAGAGGTACTCGGAGAAGCGGCCGGCCACCGGTTCCAGGGCCTTGGCCGCATCGGCCGCCGAGCTCAGCGCCCCGGTTCCTCCGATGGCGGCGGCGGTGGCGATGATGATGCACATCGAGACGAGGTCGGACACCACAGCACCGCTCACGGCGTCGACCCTCTCGTACTTGTACTCGTCAGGACCGATGCCCCGGTCGACCACCGCCCCGGCCGTGTAAGCTGGATGTAGGGGGTGATGGTGGTACCGATGAGGGCCACGGCTACCAGCAAGAAGGCCTTGGATCGGATCACGTGGGGGATGACGGTGTTGACGGCCACCGCCTTCCAATCGGGGTGCCCGAGGATCATGGCCAGGGGGTAGCTGATGAAGGCCAGGCTCAGCAGGAGGAAGACCCGCTCGGCGTAGCGGTAGGAGCCCACGATGACCAAGCTCCAGATGACCACGGCGGCGATGGGCACCGAGATGTAGCGCGACACGCCGAACAATTCGAAGGCGGTGCCGATGCCGGCGAACTCGGTGACCACCAGCCCGATGTTGGCCACGGCAAAGGCGACAACAGCAAAGGCGGACAGACGCAAGGAGAACTGCTCGCGGATGAGAGCGGCCAGGCCCTTTCCGGTATGGGCAGCCAGGCGAGCCACCATCTCTTGAATGCAGACGTAGCCCACGGTGACCACCACCATGAAGAACAGTGTCCGGTAGCCGAACTGGGCGCCGGCCGAGGCGTAGGTGGCCACCCCACCGGCGTCGTTTCCGGCGTTGGCGGCGATGAGTCCGGGCCCGGCGGCAGCCAGATAGATGAGAAAGCCACGGAACCAGCGGCTCCCCGTTACCTGCACGGGCCGCGCCCGCCGCTACCGACATTCACGGCAAACTCGGCAACTCGCTCACTGCAGCAAGCGGGGGAAGTGGATCCGCCCCCGTTCCGGCATCAGGGCGTCGAGGACGTCGTCGGCCAGGATCGCCCCACCGGACGGCCGTCCTCGACCACCACCACCGACATCCGCCGTGCCTCGATCAACTGCTCGGCCACCTCGGCCACCTCGGCATGGATGCCCACCGTCACCGGCTCGGCCTCGCCCACCAGGTCGCCGAGCACGGTGTCGCCGGGGTTGATCAACAACTGGAGCAGGGGCAGGTCCCAGACCAGGAGGCCCTGTTCGTCGACCAGGGCCACGGCATCGAGCTCCTCCGGGCAGGAATCGTGATCGGCCAGTCGCTCCGAAAGTGACGCCACCGTTTCGGCCGTGCCGGCCACCACGAAGGCGGTGGTCATGAAGCCGCCGGCCTCGTTCTCCGGATAGCCGAGCAGACGGACCAGGTTGGCCACCAGGTCGGCGGGCATGGCCGCCATCACGTCGGCCCGCTCCTCGCTGGTCAGATCGCGGAGGGCGTCCACGGCCTCGTCGGGTTCCATGGCGCCCAGCAGCTGGGCGGCACGGCTCGGTTCCGCCTCCCGGAGCAGAGAAGCCAACTCCTCAGGATCCATCTCCTCCAAGGCGTCGGCCGCCTCCTCCGGCGACAACGAGTCGAGCAACTTCTGACGCTCGGGTCGCATGAGGTCCTCGAGCAGGTCGGCCAGCTCACCGGGGCGCAGCCGTTCGAGGCCGGCGTTGGTGGTGCGCAGCCGCACTTCGGGCGCTTCCCCCCGCTCGGTCTCGCCGAAGGGTTGGATGGCGCCCCAGTCGATGACCCGGTCGGGAGTGGGCGTCGGCCGCCAGCGAGCCGGTCCCAACCGCCGCAGCAGGGTCTGGGTCGACACATCCACCCCGACCAGGCAGTACCGGCCGAACAGCGGGGCCAGGTACAGATCGGCCGCCCGGATGACCTGCACACCGTCGACGTCGACCAACTGGTGATCGAGGACCTGGTCAGCCAGGGTCACCTCGCCGGGGCGAGGGACGAAGTCGGTCAGATCCAGCCGGGCCGTCTTGAGGCGGACCTGGTCATGCTCGATGGTGTCGATGGCCTCGGCGGTGACGAAGGCCAGCCGACGCCCCACCCGGACCACCAGCCCGGTCACCGGCGGATAGGTCTGGTCGCCGGACCACCGACAGACCACGTCGACCAAGCGGCCGATTTCCGCTCCGCCCTGGTTGCGGACCGGTCGACCGACCAGACCGGCCAGCGAGACGATGGCGTCACGGACCGAGCGGCTGGCCAGCAGTCGCTCCGACCGGTTGCGAAGGCGGGAGCGGGGGGTGTGGTGCCGGCGGGTGGCCACCGGTGGGTCGGCGTCACCGGCGGCGGCGCGGTGTCGGTGTCGGTGTCGATGGGTCCCGATCCCCCCTGGTCGGGGGTGTCAGGGTGGCGGCGGACAGGCGGGACGGGCAGCCGGTTGAACAGTCGAGTCATGGGAACACCTCGGTCTCGTGAGAGAACGTCCCAACCGGGCGCCGAAGGCCTCGCCTCCGATTGTCGGGGCGAACGGGCTCAGGCGGTCCGGATGGACGCGAACGAAAAAGCGGGATCCCTCACGTCGGTGCCCGCGCACGAGGGAGTCCTCGGGCGGCTGTGCCGAACCGGTGGTTCAGGCGAGGTGGACGGGAGGGTGTGGGTGGGCTCCCGGTTTACTGGGGGGTTCTCCCCGTTTCATGGGCCACACCTCCTTTTTCCGTCAGGCTCTTCCAACCCCTGCAGTCTACCCCCGGTGACCGCATTCGGGCAGCCCAGACAGGTCAGCCGGCGATCCCCACGATGGGGCTGTCCGGACTGAGGCCGACGGCCGACCCGTGGAAGGCGGCGTCACCACCGTTGAAGACGCCCCCGTCGGCGGCCACCAACCAGTACCCACCCCCGTCCGGGGTGGCGGCCATACCGGTCATCGGCGCGGCCAGATCCACACCGGCGGCCGACCCGTGGAAGCCGGCGTCACCGCCGTTGAAGACGCCCCCGTCGGCGGCCACCAGCCAGTACCCGCCACCGTCCGGGGTGGCGGCCATCCCGACCATGGGTTTGGCCAGGCTCACACCGGCCGTCGACCCGTGCAACACGGCGTCCCCGAAGGGAATCACCCCGCCGTTGGAGGCCACCAACCAGTAACCACCCCCGTCAGGAGTGGCGGCCATGGAGACGATGGGGTACCGGAGGGCAAGCGATCCGGTCGAGCCGAAGTAGTGGGCGTCGCCGAAACAGAACACGCCTCCGTCGGCGGCCACCAGCCAGTAGCCACGCCCGTCGGGGGTGGGGGCCATACCCACGATGGGCTCACGAAGGCTTATCCCCCCGGTCGACCCGTAGAAGTGGGCGTCGCCGAAGGCAAAGATCCCTCCATCGGAGGCCACCAACCAGTAGCCCCCGCCGTCCGGCATGGTGGCGATGGACACGATGGGGCGGTTGAGTGTGAGGGCGGCCACCGAGCCGTGGAAGGGGATACCACCGAGGGCGAAGACGCCTCCCGCGGCCGAGGCGAGGTAATAGCCGTGGGAGACCAGGACGGCCCGCTCGGCCAAGGTGGTGGCGTCCCCTGAGACCGTGTCGGCACTGAAGCCGACCGACATGCACGCTTGCCGGGCAACGCAGCTGACCGAGTAGAGAAGGGACTCGTTGGTCGGGGGGTCAGGATCCGGCGCCGACTCCTGCGCCCAGGCATGCCCGTCCCACACCGCGATCTGGGGTGAGCCCTCGGGGCCGTCGTTGCCGGTTTGGGTGAGGCTGACACCGGTGGCCACGCACAGCGAGGGACCGACGCAGGAGAGACCGGCCAGACCACCCCCTTCGGCGACGGCGGGGGTTGCCACCGGGTCAGCCGACCACGAGGTGCCGTCCCACTGGTCGATCACATCCCGGGCACCAGGGGAGCCCTTGGCGTAGCCGTCGGCCATGCAGAAAGACGTCCCCCAACACGACACACCGAGCATCTGGCTGCCGTCGGCGTTACCGGATGAGCGGAGAGGTGACGACCACAACGTCCCGTTCCACTGTTCGAAGAGCGGGGCGATGTCCCCCGACGGTACCGACTCGGTCAGCCCGACGGCCATGCAGAAGGCCGGGCTGGTGCAGGACACACTCTCGAACACCTGGGGCGCCTGCGGTACCGGGGTGGGTGAGGGCACGATCGACCAGCCCGCCCCGTTCCACCGTTCGACCAGGGCCTGGTCGCCGGCCTGTCCCGGTGTCTCCCCCACGGCTACGCAGAAGGTGGGTCCTGTGCAGGAGACGGCGCTGAGAGGATCGGTCTTGTTGGGGGAATCATGAGGGACGATGGCCGCGGCCGGCGGTGCGGTCGGCGCCGGTGCCACCGGCAGCACCGGGCTGACCGTGTCCGACGAGGGCGTGGGGCTGGACACCACCGACCAGGCCGTGCCGTGCCAAACCTCGGTGAGCGTCTGATCGGTGCCGTCGTCGGATCCGACGGCCATGCAGAAATCGGTCGAGGTACAGGAGACGGCGTCGAGTAGGGCGTCACCCTGGTTCACGTTCTTGAGAGTAAGAGGTGGGGTGGGCACCGGAAGTGGAACGGCTACGGGCGACCAGGTGGTCCCGTCCCACCTGGCGGACAGAGGCGATTCGCCGTTGTGGCTGCCCACCGCCCCGACGGCCATACAGAAGGTGGTGCTCACGCAGGAGTCGCTCACCAATTGGCTGGCATCGAGGGACGAGGGGTCGGGGGTGGCCACCACCGACCAGGGGCCCACGGTGGAGAGGGGGGTCTGGGCGGCCCGAGCGGGTCCGGGGGCCACCAGAGCCACCGTGGCGTAGCCGGTGGCGACCGTCAGCACAACCGCGGCCACCACCGTCACCCGTCGCCTCACTGCGCCGCTCCATTCCGCTGTCGACCGGGTACTGGGTCCGAGGAACCTCGTGACCAGCACGGCCCTGGAGAAAAGGTTGTCCCCTTCGAGGCTACAAATGGGCGTCCGGACAGGGGTGGATGGCCGGATACCGGCAGCCGGCCGGAGCAAAGAGAGGGGTAATCTGCCTTTCCATGGACCTCAGTTATCCCCCCGAAACCGAGCCCTTCCGGGCCGAGATCCGCCAGTGGCTGGCCGACAACCTGCCCGAGGGTTGGGGAACACCGGGGTTCTCGATGACCAGGGAGGAGAAGAAGGCCTTCAACAAGGAGTGGGTAGCCAAGCTGTACGCCGGAGGGTGGATCTGTGCCTCCTGGCCCACCGAGTAC
The DNA here is from genome assembly GCA_963727955.1 of uncultured Acidimicrobiaceae bacterium. GTDB lineage: Bacteria > Actinomycetota > Acidimicrobiia > Acidimicrobiales > RAAP-2 > Bog-756. The sequence continues at coordinate 291,317 of CAVSII010000004.1, read as the reverse complement.
GGAGGGAAGGGGCTATCCCTCATGGAGTCGGTGGTCCTCAACGAGGAGTTCGCCCGGGTGGAGGCGCCGCTGCGGGCCGACTTCTTCGGTGACACGCTGGTGGGTCCGACCATCCTGCAATGGGGCACCGAGGAGCAGAAGAAGGAGTTCATCCCCGGGATCCTGAGCGGCACCATCTCCTGGTGCCAGGGGTTCTCCGAGCCCGACGCCGGATCGGATCTGGCCTCACTCACGACGCGGGCCGAGCTGGACGGGGACGAGTGGGTCATCAACGGGCAGAAGGTGTGGACCACCCAGGCCCAGTACGCCGATTACATCTTCCTTCTGGCCCGGACCGACCCCGACGTCCCCAAACACGCCGGCATCTCCTACCTGCTGGTACCGATGAAGCAGTCCGGTATCGAGGTCCGGCCCATCGCCCAGATCGACGGGAGCGCCGACTTCAACGAGATCTTCATCACCAACGCCCGCTGCCCGCGGCAGAACGTGGTGGGAGGCGAGAACAACGGCTGGAAGGTGGCCATGACCACCCTGGGCTTCGAACGGGGCTCGTCGGCCACCACCGGCCACCGTCGCTTCCTGCGCGAGCTCGACCAGATCATCAATCTGGCCCAAAAGAACGGTCAGGCCACCGATCCGTTGATCCGCCAACGGCTGGCCACGGCGTGGACCAAGGTCAAGATCATGGAGATCAACGGTTACCGCTCCCTCACCGACGCCCTCAACGGGACCCACTACATGGCCGCCCTGGGCGCCTGCAACAAGATGTTCTGGTCCGAGTACCACCAGGCGGTCATGGAACTGGCCCTCGACATCCTGGGCATGGACGGCCAGATCCTGACCGGCGACCCCAACGACGTTGTCGACATACGTCTCAAGCGGGGACGAGACGATTACCCGGTCAGCGACCTGCAGGCCGCCTTCTTCTTCTCACGGTCGGAGACCATCTGGGGAGGGACGGCGGAGATCCAGCGCAACATCGTGGGCGAGCGGGTACTGGGTCTGCCCAAGGAGCCCAAGCCGGCGGGGACCGCCGCCTGAGCGGAGGAGCGGTCGGCCGGCCAGTCGGCGCCTCTATCGAGTGGCGCCGCTCGAAGCGATGCATCAGCGAACCGCGCCCTACGCGACGATGCCCCGCCTCATAGAGGCGGGGCATCGTCCACTTCATGTCAGGTCACCACCCGGACGGCGGATCTAGGACCCGACCGTCGGTGCGGTCGCCTCGAGGATCGGATCAGAATTCTGCGGCGTTCCCTTGGCGAAGTTGACCTTGACGGCCTGCTTGGCGGTGGCGATGCACACATCGATGAACACGTCGTTGTCCCCCGAGTAGCCGACACCGGATTACCGCGTTCCGGTTTCTGCGGTGATCGATGCCGGTGTATTCCACATTGGTGTCCTTCTTCGAGCACACGTCCCAGTGGGGGTGCTGTGAAGTGCAGCTCGCTGTTGGTGACTGTGCGCCACCTGGGGCCCTGGCGCCCAGTTCAGCGTGCCACCATCGAGCAGTCCCGTGGCCGGCGATGCCGTTGAGTGTCTTGAACGCCTTGGCCACTGGTGCACCGGTAGCCGTATAGCACTTGCTGACGCTGGCCGTGTTGGCCGACAGTTGAAGACTTCAAATCTGGTGCAGACCACGCTCGAGCCCGCAGTCGGCACCGACGGTCTTGGCACCGGCCACCCCACCAAAGCCCAAAGTGGCGACGGCTGGAATAGTCAGAGCCACAGCCACCGTGGCCGTAGTGAGTAAACGACGCATATTTCTTTCCCCTTTAGCTAAGTGAGCGAAGTCATTCGACTCCGCCGTAGGTCTAAACGAATTGGTACGACAGTTCGTTACAACAGATCGGCACAACCTGCCTTGCGGCATCCCCGCTACCTAGCAGTGCTCCAGTCGTGCCGTTCACGGGCAGGCAAATATGCCTGCAACCTTCTGATTCCCCCCATCTCTTACCGAGCCCCCGGACCATCCGTGACCGAACGAACGTTAACATCAACGGAGTCAAATGACAATGCATGTTGATGCGATTTTCTGACCAATAGCGAAGTTAACAATCGGTAACTTCCAACTAAAACAAGGGCATGTCCTCGTCCCACCACTCTCCGCGGTCGAGAAACCTGAGAATGGCCTGAGAATGACTTGGCGGGCGGGAGATCACTGCAAGGTGCGAAGGAGAACTCAGGCGTAGGCCACGCTCCCCATTGGCCCACGCCAAAACGCCAGGCAACAACCGCAAAAACTGATTACGCGATGAGATCTTTTGCGTCCTCATTGGTCGAGCCGTCAAATAGCGACGAGCCAACATGTAACAAAAAACGTCACCGTCCCAACGTCTTTTGCGGGTGCATGAGCCCCTAATTGTCCAAGCTTTTCCCAAGCTGCTTCCGCAAACGACTCGGACAACCGTTCGCTTCACGGCCGTCGAGTCACATTGACCGGCGCCCCACGGCGGTTCGGATCAGAACTCGGCGTACGAACCCTTGGCCAGACTGACGGAGCGGCCGACGCAAACGTTGACGTAGACCACATCACCGCCGGCCACCGGATTGCCATCTCCCGAAACCCCGGTGATGGAGCCGGCAAAGGCAAGATCGGTGTCCTTTTTGGGGCAGGTCCCGATAGCCGCGGTAGCAGCCAGGTTGCCGGTGGTAACAGTGGCGGGCCCGGGCGACCAGTTCAAAGTGCCGCCGTAGAGGAGGGTCGAGGACGAAGCCACCCCGAGCGTCTTGAAAGTCTTGGCGGTGGCCCCCGACGCTGTGTAGCACTTGCCGAGGTTGGCTGCGCCCGTCTTTTCCACATACTTGAGACTCGTACACACGACGCTCGATCCGGCGGTCGGGGTCGGCCCAGACTTGGCAAAAGCCGGACTGGCCGACCCGAACATGGCGACGGAAGTGGTCGAAAGTGCCACGGCAATCGTCGCCAAACTAAGGAGTCGACGCATGAGTCCCCCGAATCTGCTGCAAAGTCCCCCCGGACCGTCCGTGGCCAGAGAAACCTAACATCAAGAACGGGAATTGACAATCCATTTTCGTACGATGTCTGACTGAAATTTTTGACTGAACGACGGATGAGTTCCCAACCGAACGCGGACGTACTTCGAATACTGACTACTCTCCGCGTTCGGTTGTCGATCCTTCTGGTGCGCAGTCGTCGACTCTTGTGCTGCGCATTCGTCGACCCAAGCTCCGAAGCCCACGCAGGACTTTCACTTCTCGGCATAGAGACAGTCGCAACGCACAGTCGCAACGTGGACGCGAGAATGGCCCCGGTTGCCCGGGGCCATTCTCGGAAACATCCAGATGGCCAGACGTCTCAGCTAGTGACGTCTGTTCCCTTCATGTTCGAGACGCCACCCTTAGTAGTCACGCACACGGTTGAAGAACCGGTGTCACCCTACCAGAGCCATCGCAGCACCTGTACCGCTGGTGACGGTGCTCGACTCCACAACCTGAATGTCCTTCTTGCTGCACAGGGTGTTCGGAGACACGATGGTGTAGGTGAAGGAAGCGGTATCGGTCCCACCAGCACCCTTCTTGCCCCACGTCGTGACCTCCGTCCCCCCATCCCAGAAACAGTGGCGGTCGATACGGCCGTTCCCTTACCGGGCTTGCTACCGATGATCGCAGCAGGACCCGAACAATCTGACAGCTTGTCCGACACCGGTCTCCGTCCCCTTCAGCTTGGTGCAACTGATCTGACTTCCGGACGCAAAGGCGCTTCCGCCCGAAGTAGTAACGGCCAAGGTTGCCGGCATTGCCACTGCGGCGACCATCGCGAGTCCAAGCGTGAGCTTGCGACGACGCATGCTTCCCCCTCTTGCTGATCAATGCTGACGGAAACATTCCGCAGCACGAGCAACCTACAGTGGCCCACCCGGCCAATCAAGCGTTTCAACCACCTCCTGCGCTTTCAAAATCACCCACAGACATTCGCTACCGCCCAGTAACAATCACGTTCCGTTCGTAACTTTCGACGCCCCACCACGCTGACTGGGTTCCCGTCGCCCACGATCAGGCGGCGTCTCCCCGTGACCGATCGGCAGCCACCCGCTCAGAGGCACGGCTCGACCTGTCCTCTGTCCCCTGCCCACTGGCGGTGTCGCCGACATCGCCGCCGCTACGCTTGAGTCCGGCCTGATGGCGCCACATGAGCACACCGGCGGCCACCACCGTGGCTACGGCCCCGCACAGAAGGGCGACGCGGGGATTGGTCCATTCGGCGATGGCCCCCACCAGTGGTGCTCCGATCGGCGTGCTGCCCAGGAAGCCCATGGCGTAAAGAGCCATGACCCGGCCCCGCATGGCCGGATCGGCGCCCAGCTGGAGACTGGCGTTGGCGGTGGCGATGAACCCGATCGAGGCCGCCCCCATGAAAACGATGCACACCGCGGCGACGGCGAGGGTGGGGGCCAGAGCCACGGCGGCCAGCAACCCTCCGAACACCAGAGCCAGCACCTGCAGGAGGCGAGGCGTCGGCCGAGACCGGTGGGCGGCGATGAGACCCCCGACCACCGCCCCGATGCCCATGCACGCCGTCAGGAGTCGAGTAGGTCCCCGCTCCGCCGTGGAAGGTGTCCTTGGCCAACAGGGCCAGAGTGACCGTGAAGTTGTAGGCGAAGATCCCGATGATGGCGACGGCCAACAGCGTGTTGCGTAGAGCCGGCGTGCGCCACACGTAGCGGAAGCCGTCGCGGATCTGGCCCTTGGCCCGCACGACCTCCCCGGTCGGATGGAGCTCGGACGGACGCATCATCGACAGACCGATCAGCACGGCAACATAGGAGACGGCGTTGACGAAGAAACAGACGCCGAGCCCGAACACCACGATGACCACCCCACCGATGGCGGGACCCACAACCCGCGACGCGTTCATCACCACCGTGTTGAGACTCACCGCGTTGGGGAGGTCGTCGCGCCCGACCATCTCCATCACGAAGGTCTGGCGGGCGGGATTGTCGAAGACGTTGACCACCCCGAGCAGGACGGCCAATACATACACCTGCCAGAGCTGCACCATGTCGCTGACCACCAGCGATCCGAGCACCAGCGCCAGCACACCGCCGGCGGCTTGGGTGAAGTACAGCAGGCGGCGCTTGTTCACCCGATCGGCAACCAGACCTCCGACCGGGCCGAAGAGGAGCATGGGCAGGAACTGCAGTCCGACCACGATCCCGAGGTCGACGCCACTGCCCGACAGATGAAGGACCAGCCAGGCCTGGGCGACCGATTGCATCCAGGTGCCCGACACCGAGATGAGCTGGGCGATGAAGTACAGGCGATAGTTCCGAGTTCGCAGCGAACCGAACGTCTGGTGAATGGCAGCGCGGGCCGCGGTCATGCCTCGTCCAGAGCGGCCAGGCGCTCGAGCAGAACGGTCAGATCACCGAGGGAGGCCCGTTCCTCCGGCGTCAGATCGAGCAGTCGCTGGGCCAGATAGGCATTTTTGGCGGACCGGTTGTGGTCGAGGACCGCCCGTCCCTGCGGGGAGAGAGTCACCCGGGCAACCCTCCGATCGGCGGGATCGACAACCCGGGTCACGTAGCCCATGGTCTCCAGCGCCCCGACGATGCGGGTCATCGACGGAGGTTGGACCGCCTCACGGGCGGCCAGCTCCCCCAATGTGGGTGAACCGAGCTTGGCCACGCTGGTCAGAGCCGATGACTGCGAGGGGGACAGACCCCCCACCCCCTGCTGGCGCAGGCGTCTCTGCAGTCGGGTGACGGCCATGCGCAGCCTCGACGCCAGCTCGGTGTCGGCCTGCTCCGCCGTTCCGGTCTCGTTTGTCACACTCACGTCACCATCATAGTAGTTAGTTAGCGGAACTAATACAATGGGCGAGATGGATCGTAGGGCGAGTGTCTGGTCACGCTGCTGTGGTACCGATCCCGCTACTGGTTCGGGGCTCGAGGACTCAGAGGTGGACGGGATCCCCGGGGTCAGGGGCTCGGGGTGTCCGGCAATCAGAGGCTGGGAACGTAGCCCCCACGGCCCATCGATTCGCTCTCGAAGGGATCGACTGACTCGTCGACGCCACCGCGGACCTCGGTGACCCAGGGCAGGCGGTCATGCAGGATCCGCTCAACTCCCCCCTGGAGGGTGGAGGCGCTGACCGCGCAGGAGCTGCAGGCCCCTTGGAGCTGGACTTCGACCACGCCGGTCGTCACATCAGCAAAGAGGAGGGCGAGGTCGCCACCGTCGGCCTGTACCGCCGGCCGCATGAGCTCGATGAGACCGGTCAGCTGGCCCATGCGCTCGGTGCGCTCCTGGTCGCTGACGGCGGCCGGGGCCGTCACAGCTCCCTCCACCGGGGCTGTTTCGTCCGTATCTGGTGTGTCACCTTGGTCTGATCCCACAACCTGTCCTCTCGCCCCGGTACCGGGTGGGACCGCTGACGGCGGCCCGCGCACTCCGGCGCCCCTCCAGTCTGCCGCGTGAGCTGCTCATCCCGTGCACCACCCTCGGTCAAAATTGATTACCTGCCCCCGGTGGGGGGCGGTTACCATGCATTGTGGCCACGGAGCGAACCGCTTTTCTCCCAGGGCCGATCGGACTCATCCTGCCCACCTTCGTGCAAGACACAGCCCCCCCGTGGGCCGTGGCCGGGAGCCCCTTCGGCGAGGCTGAGCAGCCGGTTCCGATGGACGGTGCCCCCCCGTCCCCCCTCGATCACCTCGGCTCCCTGTGCAACCAGGCCGAACGCCTGGGGGCCGACGTGCTGTGGGCCTGTGACCACCTGTTCTGGCACGGGCCCTGCCTCGAACCGATGGTGGCACTGACGGTGGCGGCCACGGCCACCACGACCACCTGGTTGGGCACCAGCGTGATGCAGCTCCCCCTGCGCCAGGCCCCCGAGGTGGCCAAGCAGGCGGCCACCCTCCAGACCCTGTCCGGAGGGCGGTTCATACTGGGCGTCGGTGTGGGCAGTCACCCTGGCGAATACGCCCAGGCCGGGATCGACTACCACACCAGGGGCCGGTTGCTGGACGCCGGAATGGCCGAACTGGAGCGATCGTGGGCCAGCGGCGGAGGGATCACCTCCGGCGATCCGGCCGGGGCCGGTCCGGACCGCTACCGGCAACTGCCCGAGCCGGTGAGCGTTCCGGTATGGGTGGGTGGATCATCGGAGGCAGCCCTGCGGCGGGCGGCCTGCTCAGCCGACGGGTGGATGCCTCTCTTCCTCAGTGTCCAGGAGTACGCCGACGCGGTGGAGAGGCTGGGTAAGGAGTGCGACGGAGCCGGTCGCCATCCGGACGAAGTCACGCCCTCGCTAGCCCTCTTCGTTTCCATCGACGACGATCCCGACCGGGGGTTGTCCCGGGGGGCCGGGTGGATGGGGTCGCTCTACGGCCTTCCGGCCAAGGCGTTCGCCCGCCACCTGGTCAGCGGGACCGCCGATGAGGTGGCCTCGGTGGTGGCCGCCTTCTGCGCCGCCGGCGCCCGCCACGTGGCCATCTATGTGACTGCAGACGAACCCCTGGGTCAGTTCGAGCGCCTGGTTTCCGCTCTGCCGGCCGCCGGGGTGCGAGCGAGAGAATGAGGGTAAAGAGGTGACCGTGGACCAAAAGACTCGCATCGTGGGATCGGCCATGACGGCCATGAACCGGCGCGACCGCAGTGCCGAGGAGATGGCCACCGAAGTCGTGGCCGACTCCCTCACCGATGCCGACATCCCCCCGGACCAGGTCAACCTGGTCATCTTCGGCAACGCCACCGCCGGCCGGCTGGTCGACCAGGGTTGCATCCGCGGCCAGACGTTCCTGCGGAAGGCCGGGTTGCGCAATGCCGGCATTGTCAACGTCGACAACTCCTGCGCCGGTGGGGCATCGGCCCTCCATCTGGCCAACCTGGCCGCTCGAGGTGGCGCCGGCACCGTTATGGCTGTGGGCGTCGAGAAGATGTGGACGGGCGACAGGGCGGGAACCCTGGCCGGCATCGAGGACGGCGTGCCCCTCAGCGACCGGATCCGAATGCACGCCGAGCTCGAGAACCCCTCCGGTTCCGTGCTCATGGCCCTCAACGCGGCGTGGACGGTCACCCAGATGGAACAGCGCGACGCCACCGTGGAGCAGTTCGCCGCCACCGCCGTCAAGGCCCGACGACACGGTGCCCTCAATCCCAAAGCCCAATTCCAGTCAGAAGTAACGCTGGACGAGGTCCTCCACTCCCCTTCCATCGTCCCCCCTCTCACCCGCCTGATGTGCTCATCCTTCACCGACGGGGCGGCCGCCGTGGTGCTGTCGACCGGACCCAAGCCCGGGTCGCCCCGGATCCGGGGCAGCATCAGCCGGTCCGGGAACGGTGACATGGACTACCACGAACGGCTGGCCGAGGCCGCCCTGGCCGCGTGGGACGACGCCGACATCGACCCGGCCGACGCCGACCTGGTCGAGCTGCACGACGCCACCAGCGCCGAAGAGCTGTACGCCCTCGAGTCGCTCGGCTTCTTCAAGCCCGGGGACGCCGGACCGGCAACACTGACCGGGGCGACCACCATCGGCGGTTCCGGGGTGACAGTGAACACCAGCGGGGGCCTGGTCTCCCGGGGTCACCCGCTCGGGGCCACCGGCATCGCCCAGCTGGTCGAGCTCACCGATCAACTCCGGGGCCGGGCCGGCGCCAGGCAGGTGCAGAACCCCCGACTGGCGGTGGCGGCCAATACCGGTGGCATTATCGGTACTGACGCAGCCTTCATCGGCATCCACGTACTCGAGGCGGACTGACCCTATGACCACCAACCGACCATGATCGCCAGCCGCGGGGGCATCATCACCGGGTGGGGCATCGCCGTCCCCGACAAGGTGGTCACCAACGACGACCTGTCCGTCACCATGGACACCAACGACGCGTGGATCCAGGAGCGGACCGGTATCCGGGAGCGCCGGATCGGCGGCACCACCTCCCAGCTGGCCATCGAGGCCGGACTGGCCGCCCTGGCCAACGCCGGTCGGCGCCCGGACGAGATCGACAGTGTCATCCTGGCCACCACCACGCCGGATCAAATCGTGCCGGGCACCTCGGCCACCGTGCAGGACGGTATCGGCGTCCCCGGTGGGGCCTTCGACATCAACGCCGCCTGTTCCGGATTCGTCTACGCCCTGTCCGTGGCCCACGGGATGCTGGCCATCGGGGCCGAGCGCCTCCTGGTCATCGGGTCGGAGACCCTGAGCCGCATCACCGACTGGGACGACCGGTCGGTGGCCGTCCTGGTGGGCGACGGGGCCGGAGCGGTGGTGCTGGAGGCGGTCGACGGTCCGGGGCAGCTGCTGTCCTGGACGCTGGGGGCCGACGGCTCCCTCCGCCACCTGCTCAAGTGCGACCACGGTGGCTACCTCTACATGGACGGCAAGGAAATCTTCCGTAAGGCCGTCCGGGTGGTGGTGGAGTCGGCCGAGCAGGTGATCGCCGAGGCCGGACTGACCCCCGACGACATCGATCTGATCGTCCCCCATCAGGCCAACCTGCGCATCATCAATGCCGCCTGCCAGCGCCTCGGCGTTCCCGAGGAGAAGGCCGTGGTGGTCATCGACCGCTATGGCAACACCTCGTCGGCCTCCATCCCACTGGCCCTGGTCGATGCGCTCGAAACCGGACGGCTGCAGAAGGGCCACAACGTGTTGCTGACCGGATTCGGTGGCGGCATGACCTGGGCCAGTGCCGTGCTGCGCTGGGGCGGATGACAGGGAGCGTGGCGCCCGCTCTGGTGGTGTTGGCCGCCGGCATGGCCCGCAGGTACGGAGGGTGCAAGCCACTGGCACCCATCGGACCCAACGGCGAGGCGGTCATCGATCTTCTGGTCAGCGACGCCGTGGCTGCCGGATTCGGCCGGGTCGTTCTGGTCCTCCATCCCGAAACGGGGCCGGCCATCCGCTACCACGTCAGGCGCTGCTGGCCCACGTCGGTGGATGTCCACTTCGCCGAGCAACGGCTGCCCCTGGGCACGGTGCACGCCGTGTTGGCGGCTCGGTCAGCCCTCGACGAGGGTTCGTCGTTCGCCGTCTCCAATGCCGACGATGTCTACGGCGAGAGGGCCATGGGCCTCCTGGTCGACCAGCTCAGCACCGGGATGCCGGAACATGCGCTCATCGGCTACCACCTGAGTGCCACCGTGGCCACCGACGATCCGGTGACCCGCGGCATCTGCGAGGTCGACCCCAACGGCTACCTTCGGGCACTCACCGAGCGACGACAGGTCACCCGACACGACAACGGACTCAGCTTCACCTCCGAAGACGGGTTGGAACCCTCCAAGCTGGACGGCGCCTTGCCCGCTTCGGTCAACCTGTGGGGATTCCAGGCGGCCATCTGGGAGTATTTCGATGCGGCCATGAAGAGCTCCGAACTCGACGAGCAGGCTCTGCTCGATGCGGTGGCCGCCGGGGCCGACCTTCCCAAGGCCGAGGTGCTCCTGCCCGAAGTGGTGGCGACCATGGTGGCCAAGCAGGAGGGCCTGCCGGTGCGGGTCATCGTCACCGACGAGAAGCTGGTCGGGGTCACCCACGCCGCCGACCTTCCGGTGGTCAGTGCCGAACTGGCCCGTCAGGTGGCGTGGGGAATCAGACCCAGCCGGCTCTGGTAGATCGGGTCAGGGCCGCGGGTTGGCCGCACCGAAGCTGCCGATGGCTGCTCGGCCCAGGAAGAGCACATAGCCCTGCGAGTCGAGATCGGGATGCTGGACGAAGAGATCAGCCCGCTCCAGTTGCCGGTGCAGCCGCTTGAGACCCCGGTAGGGAATGGTGGGGAGCACATGGTGCTCGAAGTGGTACTCCATCCTCGCCCCCACCCAGCGGTTCTGGAGCCAACCGGCACGGCTGGTGCGGGCGATCCATCGCACCTTCTTCGGATCGCGGAGGGCCGGATCGAAGTGCTCGGTGATCGTCTTCAAGCGGAGGATCAAGGGGTACATGCAGACGATCGGCACCAGCCAGAAGACGGCGTAGAACAGGATCCCCCGCCACACGCCCTGGAACAGTATGAACTGTCCGAGCACGATCAGCTGGGTGACGGCCTTCCCCACCAACAGCTGCGGTCGGGTGAGCAGACTGGCCGGCGCTTCCGACTCCTGGGAGGTACCCGAGATGCGGGTGGTCGCCCTCCGAAAGGCGGTGACCCCGAAGAGGTCCTGGAGCAGAAGGAACGTCAGTCCGCCCCGACGGGCCGGCACCAGGTAGAAGGTGCGGTCCGGGTCACGCTCCTGTCCCAGATAGCGATGGTGGAGTCGGTGGGTGGGACGGTACTCCTCGACCGAGTTGATGGTCCAGAAAGCAATACCCCAGTTGCAGATCCTGTCGTTCAGGCGGCGCGAGCCGGCCAGGAGGCCGTGTGATCCCTCGTGCAGCACGACGCCGAAGGCGTTCATGCGCAGGCCCAAGAGGAGGACCAGGACGACGCCGGCAGGCACCGCCCAGCCCAGTGGTAGCCGGGGCAAAAGATTGGCGGCGGTGATGAGGACGACCACCTCGAACCAGAGAGCCCCGATCGAAGCAAAGGTGTCCACGAGAGAGGGCTTCGAGAGGGAATCGATCTCCTGGCGGCTGACCAGCTCAACGAGCTGCTCCCGCCAGATGCGCTCGCTGTTGGCTGATGCGTCGAACCTGCTTTGCATCGCCATCTTCCGTGCCCTCCCGGGTCCGACTGTACAGTAACCGGCAAGGGGCGAGCAACGGAGAGGGGGTCGATGCATGATGCCGGACGGGGAGGCCCGCATCGACCTCGGACCCAGCGCCACCAGCGCACATGCGCCTGGCCCTCGGCCGGTCGAGTGCCCCATCTGCGGCTCGTCGCGCTACGAGGCTGCTCCGGGCCGACGTGGTCGACCTCGAGTACTTCGTCGTGCCCCTTCGGCCCTTCGTCGTCCAGAAGTGCGACGACTGTGGATCGGAGTTCCTCGACCCCCGGCCGGTCGAGTCGGAGCTCCCTCCCTTCTATCCCGACGACTACCACGCCTACAACGAGAACCACGGAGGGGTGGCCCGGCTGCTGGTCGAGCTGCGGGCCCGGTCACGAGCTCGTTACTACGGACGGCTGATCCACCACACGCCCGGTCGCCTCTTCGACGTGGGCACCGGGTGACTGCCGTCATTTCGATGAGCTCCGCCGGTTCTTGAACCTGGAATGCGCGGGCATCGAGATCCAACCGGACATCGCAGCCAAGGGGCGCCAGCGCGGTTACGACGTGCTCGAGGGGACACTCGAGACGGCCGATCTGACCGACCATGTCGGCCGGTACGACGTCGTCTCCATGAACCACGTCCTGGAGCATGTGGTCCAACCCGCGCACCATGCTGGAGCGCGCCCACGATCTGCTGCAACCGGGCGGGTACCTCATCGGTCAGTTGCCGACGGTGTCGTCATGGGAGAACGCCATCTTCGGGCGCAACTGGGGTGGCTACCACTACCCCCGCCATCTGCAGATCCCGTCGAAGGAGGGTCTGGCCGCACTGCTCAGGGACATCGGGTTCACCGACGTGAGCATCCGGTCGGCCCCTCACATCCAGACCACCATCTCGCTCCAGAACTCGCTCGTCCGCCGCGGTTGGCGACCGACCATGCGTAACGGCAAGACGCCCATCTACACGGAGCTCCTGGTGGCGGCCCTGCCCTACGAGACGGTGGCCTGGCTGTGCGACCAGGGCGGCATCGTCAACTTCCGGGGGCGCAAGCCGGCCGGGTGAGCTTTCGCCGCTCTTCGCTCTTTCTCAACCGTCAACGCCTACCGCCACGACTCAGCGGATGAGGCTCCGGCACAGGAGGGGTTCGACCGAGGACGCCGTCACGTCGACCACCGACAGGGCGGCCGGTGTGGGTCTGGCCGGCGAGACATCGCTCGAGATAGGGACCGGCACGCCCGCCCCCAGCGTGGTCGACAGGCGAGTGACGCCGTCCACGGTGGCCTCCACCTGGTGCTTGGCCGGGTCGGTGATCACGACCAGCTTTTGGGAGGCGCCGGAGACCACGTCGACCGGGTGACCGTAGACCGGCTTGCCCTGACCATAGAAACCGACGATCAACCGGACCAGACGGGGGTTGCCGGTGGCGGTGGCACTCACGGCCACGGTGTCCTTTCCGACGGTGACCAACGACACCGAAGCCGAGCCGCCGGCGACCGGCGGCTCGGCCGTCAAAGCGAACACGTGTTGGAAGGAATGACCGAGCTCGACCGTCATCCACGTGGTGCGGGTGAATTGCTGGCTCGGCACCGTCGAGTAGTCCTCCCCGTTCGAGATGTACAGACCTTCACAGTCCCCGACCACGTAGAGCTGACCGGCCGGTCCCCAGGGAGGAAGCGTGGCCCCGTCGAACGACGTTGCCCTTGAGCGGGTTCCCGGTGCTGTCGCTGATGCTGTTCTGGGCCTTGACGAAGCCGAGGGTCTGGGCCGTGCTCCACTCCTCGTTGGGAACCACGGCCATGCCGATGTTGGCGACGATGCTGAACAGGGCGACCAGTCCGATGACGACAAGTGCTCCGGCCCGCACGGTCTCCCTCCGGCCCTCCAGCCGACGCCAGATGTCGGCCATGGCCACGGCGCTGGCCAGGGCCAGAAAGGGGACGAAGTCGCCCAGGTACCGCGGCGCGATGTACCCCCACAGGAGGAGGGCGGCCCCGGCACTTCCGGCCGCCAGCAGAAGCAGACGGGTGTAGGCCACCCGGCCCACCGAGCCGCGGCCGGAAGGCGGTGACCAGTCCCCAGCAGCTGAGCAGGAACAGGAGGGGCGTCGAGGAGGGAAGGCTGGCCGTCCGGTACAGCCGGTCGAAGAGAACCCCGCCCACAGCCCGAGGGGGGGCGGCAGGAAGGGTGATGAAGGGGAAGACCGACGTGAAGCGCAGGCCGTCGGGCCTCAGATAGGCCAGGGCATTGGTGGGGACGAAGACCAGTCCCTCCTCGGCACCATGGTTGGCGGCCAGGAACTTCCGCCGGTAGGCGTTCACGTGGGTCCACACCTGCAGTTCGTTGGAGACGCCGAACAGGGCGCCGAACTTGGCGTAGTTGACCAGGCAGCTCACGAGCAGAGGGATCAATCCGGCGGCCAGCAGGGGCAGGCACCACCGTCGGTTGGCCGCGCCCCCGAAGCCCAGCGCGAACCATCCGGCGATGAAGACGGCAGCCACCACACAGGCCCACCCGGTGGTGGCGCGATCGAGATTGGCGCAGAGAATGAGAAGGCCGCTGCACACGACCCGGGGCCAGGTGGGCCGCTCGACCACGCCGAGGAGGGCGAAGATGCTGCCGATGGTGAGACAGATGCTCCAGGCGATGTCCTCGTTGAAGACATAGGGGGTGGAGGCCAGGAGCATCCAGACGGTGCCACCCATGATGGTGGCCACCAGGCCGCCAAAGGCGGCGGCCTCCATCCTTCCCATCACCACGTCGCCGCGTACCAGGAACCGGACCCGCCACAGCAGGAGGGACGTGAACAACTCCGGTCAACAGCCAGGCCAACAGCATGTAGGTCGGGGTGAGCTTGGCGTCCAGGCTGCTGGTCACCAACAGAATCGGCATCCGGACGATCGACGGGAACAGACCGAAATAGGTGTAAGTCCGTCCGTCGTGGACGAACCCCTCGATGCCCAGGGATCCGGGGGCCAGCGACAGATGGCCGTGGAACATGGCCCGAGCCTGAAGGTCGTAGAAGTTGTTCTCGTAGACCGTGGGACGGAGGAGGTTGACCGGGCCCCACAACGACCAGAGGATCCAGAGGAAGGGAACGGCCATCAGCGCTATGGCCGTCGTGGCGGCTACGACGAAACGGCGGCGGCCCGCCGCCAAGGCGGATCGCATCGCCCCACTGTCGGTGGCCACCGGAGGATCGGTACCTTCGGCGGCCAGAGAATGCGACTCACTGCCTCCGAGTTCGGCGACTCCTATGGCACCGCCGCCTTGCTCCCCCATGGCCAACGATTGTAGCCACCGTGATACGCCGATCCCTGTCGAGCGACGGGAGGCGCAGCGGTCTCCGTTCCGATCCCACCGGCCACATCGAGGCTCGAGGGGTCGGCCGGACTAGCGTTGTGCCATGAGGAGCACCGTCGTCCGACTCTGGCGGTTCTGTCAGACCCCCGAAGGTCTGAAGGTCGTGCGCTACACCCTCGTATCGGCGATCTCCGCCCTGACCTCGCTGATCATCCTCACGGTCGTCTACGGCGTCCTCCGCCTGTGGACCGAGGTCATCTCCACCCTCTTCGCCAATGTCATGGCCGGCATCCCTTCGTACATCCTCAATCGGCGGTGGGTCTGGGGAAAATCAGGGCGCTCGCACATCTGGCGGGAGATCCTGCCTTTCTGGGTCATGTCGCTCACCGGCATCGGATTTGCCCTCTACACGGCCACCTTGGCCCACAATTTCGCCGATGCCCACCACCTCCATCACCTGGCCCGGACGGTCCTGGTGGTCGGGGCCAACGTGGCTGCCTTCGGCATTCTCTGGATCCTCAAATTCCTCATCCTCAACCGTTTGTTCGCCCAGATCGCCGACGCCGAAGTGGGTGCCGATACGTAACCGCCGTCGAACCCGTACCCAATATTGACGACATTGGCCGTACGGCTCAGGAATTGGCCTGTTGAGGCGGTAGTCTGGCTCTCGACCGGGGAGCCAGGCCGCTGATGGAGGCTGAGCATGAGGGGGACTGACATCGCCAGTGAGACCCTGAGCGATCGCGGAGCGGTAGGTCCCCCGTCTACCCGGGCCCAACAGCCATGAGCTCCGAGCCCAAAACGTCGGTGCCGTCGCCGGTTCTCGACATCGACCGCTTCGAGCGGGACATCCAACACCTGCGGTCCACCTATCAATCGGCCCAGCCGTATCCCCATATCGTCATCGACGATTTCCTCGAGCCGGCGGCGGCGGCGGCGGCCATGGCCGAATTCCCCCCTCTGGCCCCCGACCAGTGGACCAACTACCTCCACGTCAACGAGCGCAAATTCTCCAATACCGATCCGGCGACGTGGGGTCCGAGCCTGCGGGCCATCCTGGACGAGCTCAACTCGCCCCGCTTCGTGGCCTTCATAGGCGACCTGCTGGGGGTGGACAATCTCATCGCCGATCCCTCGCTGGAAGGAGGAGGCCTCCACCAGTCGACCAGGGGCGGGTTTCTCAATATCCATTCCGACTACACGGTCCATCCCCACAACCGCACCTGGCAGCGTCGGGTCAACCTGCTGCTCTACCTCAATGAGGATTGGCTCCCCGAGTACGGCGGTGATCTCGAGCTCTGGAGTGCCGACATGAAGCGGTGCGTGGAGAGCGTTCGTCCCATGGCCAACCGGGTCTTGATCTTCACGACGGACGCCACATTCGTTCCACGGACATCCCGAACCGATGACCTGTCCCGAAGGGATGGCTCGGCGTTCCCTCGCCCTCTACTACTTCAGCGTCGAGAAGGACCCGGTGGTCCGGTCGACCGAATATCGTCCGCGACCCGGCGACGGCGCCCGTTCCATCCTGATCTTCGCCGACACCAAGATGCTCCGTGCCTACGATTGGGCCAAGAGGCACCTCGGCATCTCCGACGAGACGGCGAGCAAGGTGCTGGGCTACCGCGACCGCCTCCGCAACAGGATCTCAAAGGACTGATGACCGACTCCGCCGTCATCGAACGGGAGGCCGATCCCCCCGCCGCCGGCGGTCCTCTGGCTGTGGCCGGAGCAAGCCGCCCGACCTCCGACGTCGACCACAGCCGCAGGCGGTTCATCATCGCCGTCACGGTGGGGACGGCCATCATCGTTCCTCTGGTGCTGTGGCTCCTGTGGGACCTCTGGACCGGGTCGGTCAATCCACTACGGGGCGTTCCGTACGACGATTTCTACGACCTGCAGGCGAGGGCCATGTTCCAAGGCCACCTTTATCTCCCCAACGGGAGAATGGGGATCGAGGCCTTCGTACACGACGGCCGGCAGTACACCTACTTCGGCATTTTCCCTTCGATCATCCGGATGCCGATCCTGTTGGTCACCAACAGTTTCGACGGACAGCTCACCGCACCATCGATCCTCTTCGCCTGGATGTTCACGGCCGTCACCAGCGCCCTCATGCTGTGGCGGTTGCGGTTTCTGATGCGGGGAGAGGCCCTGCTGGGACGAGCAGAGGCGGCATCCTACGGCCTGCTCATGGCCACCATCATGGGGGGATCGGTCATCCTGTATCTGACCGCCACTCCCTTCATCTACAACGAGGACTTTGCCTGGAGCATCCCTCTCACCGTGGGAAGTCTCTTCGCCCTGCTCGGGGTTCTCGAGAAACCCACCCGGGGCCGGGTCCTGGCCAGCGGGATTCTCATCCTCTGCGCCAATCTTGACCGGTCACCGCCCGGTTGGGCCTGCACCATCGCCGCCCTCATGGTGGCAGCCTGGTTCGGACTGGGACGCAGCCAGGTGGCCAACCGCCGATGGGCAATTCCCATGGTCCTCGTCGGGCTGGTTCCCTTCGTGATCAGCTGCGCCGTCACCTATGCCAAGTTCGGCATCCCCGTCGGGCTGCCCATGGCCGACCAGGCGTGGACCGCCGTCAACGCCCACCGCCGCTACTTCCTGGCCGCCAACGGGGGCAAGGCCTTCAGCTTCGCTTTCCTGCCCAGCACCTTGTGGGCCTACTTTCAACCCTTCGGCATCCGTATCAGCGGGCTCTTCCCATTCATCCTGCCTCCGGGCAAGCCGGCGTCGTGGATCGGGGCGGTGATGGACCAGTCCTACCCGACGGCCAGCTTCACCGCCAGCTCCCCCCTGCTGTTCCTGCTCGGGCTATGGGGCACCATCACCGCCTTCCGGCCCAACGGCATCGGCAAGGTCATGTTGACCCGGATCATCCTCATCGGCGGTGCAGCCGGGGCGGCAGGTGTCCTGCTGTGGGGATACATGTCCCAGAGGTATCTCGGCGACCTGATGCCCTTCTTCATCATCGCCGGCGGCATCGGTCTCATCGACGTCTGGCGGCGACTGGAGAACCGTCCCCGGCGGGCACGCGGGACCGTGCTCGGTGTGACCGTCGTGGTCGCCGTCTACTGCGTCGCCGCCAACCTGGCGGTGGCCGCCTTTCCCATCGCCCCCTGGACCAACACCCAGATCGTCAACTACGTGACGGCTGAGAAGGGGTTGAGCCTCACTTCACTCAGGAGCACCGTGCTGCACGGCAATGCCCTTCCCTACTGGGCACCGGCAGGGCAACTCTTCGCCATGAACAACTGCTCCGGTCTGTACCTCTCAACAGGAAACAACATGACCGACGTGCCCGGCCAACAGATCGAGCATTACACCTGGGTGCCGGTCGAGCAGAGCCCGTCGTTCACCCAGAGGATCGGCTTCACCTTCAACCAGCCCGTCTCCGACCTCAACCACCCGGTCACCCTCATGACCTACGGTGCCAGCAGGCTGGTGCTGGCCCGTGATGATCCCGGATGGGTTCAGGTCCAGCTCCTCAATTCAGGCACCTCCATCAGCTGGCCGCCGCCCACCAGCTGGAGTTTTAAGGTCACGAGTGCCCTGCTCCACCAGCGGCTGTTCATCTCCGTCACCACCGACACCAATCTGAGTTCGATGGTCGTTAATTGGTACACCAACGAGAAGATGCTCAACCACTACATCGCCGGCCATGGACCGGCGGTGGTGACACCCACCCCGACTTCACCCGGGTCGGCACTACCCCCGGTAACGGTGGACCATCTGCCGTCCCGTGTCACCACGAACATGAACCTGTGCCACAGTCTCCTGCCGGCCCATTGAGCGGTGAGACCGATAGTGGTACCGGCCTGTTCTCCTGCGTGCTCGACGAGCACCCCCGCTTCCATCTCGATGCCCTCCGGTGGTTTGCCTGTCTGACCGAGGTGGCGGGCGTTCATCCCGGCGAGCTGGTGGCCCACGTCGTCGGTGACGCCCACTCGGACGTTCTCGACTTCCTGAGGGGGAAAGGGGTCTCTGTCGTGGAGGTCGAACGCTTCGATAGCCGCTCGCCCCACTGCAACAAGATCTCGGGGGCCCTACGACTGGCGGAGGAAAGCGCGGACGGAATCGTCGTCCTCTGCGACACCGACCTGGCGGTACTGGAGGACCCCCGAACCATCGAGCTCCCCGACGGGATCGATCGGCGCCAAACCGGTCGATGCCCCCGTTCCCCCCCTACGTATCCTGCTCGAGGTGTTTGCCCTGGCCGGGCTGCCCGCCCCCCGCACCATCGAGCTGGCGTGGGGCTCGGACGATCAGACGGCGTCGGGAAACAACAACGGGGGTCTCTATCTCGTCCCCGGATTGATGTTGTCCGGATTGGCCGCGGCCTGGGCCCAGTGGGCCCGGTGGCTGCTCGACCGGATCGAACTCCTCGGGCAGTGGCGGATCTATATCGATCAGGTGGCCATGGCTCTCGCCCTCCGGGCCGAGGGCATCGACTCCACGGCGCTCGACGTCCGGTGGAACACCCCGACCCATGACGCCAGTCGTATTCGAGCCGACGCCGCCGAGCCGGCCATCATCCACTACCACCAGGAATTGGACCGGTCCGGTCTGCTCAAGCCCACGTCCAGCCCGTCGATCAACAAGCGCATCGCCATAGCCAACGAGGCCATCGCCCACCTGTGGGAGGAGGCCCGACCGGGTCGGACCCAGGAGCAGTGGCTGACCGGGCTGGACGCGCCCACGGTCCCCGCCGATGCGGTCGACCCGTGCCGGGCGATCGCATCGGTTCTTTTGGGGGCCCTCGGTCCTTCGACGGTCCTGGAGCTCGGTGAGGCGGGCCATGAGGTGACGAAAGGCCTGATCAACGCCATCTCCACCACGAGCGGACCTTCCCTGGAGGCACTGCGCCGAGCCATCCAGGACCGAGCCGGTGACAGACTCCCGACGGCCGATCTCGTCATCTCCTGTGGGAACCTGACCGGCCCGATCGGGCGGGAGGAGTACGAGAGCCTCATCCGCCTCCTCTGTGATGCCGCGACCAAGGCGCTGCTGGTCTCGGGATGGGAGAGGCCGGTGGAGGGAACGGGCGAGGAACAGGAGAGCTTCGACCAGCCGTTGGTGGACACGCTCCGACGGGTGGCTCCGGGAGCCGAGGTCTATCCGGTGAGTGATCCCCAATCGGACACCTTCGTGGTCCTCAAGGAGTCGCCGGACCGACACCCCCGGGATTTCTCCCCTGCCACCCTGGACCCGCTCGTCGGGCGCCACCCCGATCCGCTGGGGTTGGCCACACTCAGGCTGCATGCCCGACAGACCACCGGCTTCTACCCCGACCACGCGCCACGGCTGTGGGAGTACCCGGTGGTGGCCGATCTCATCGCTCAAGGACTACCGACGGGGAGCCGCCTGGTCGACGTGGGCGCCGGCGTCACTCCCCTGGCTCCCTTTCTGACCAAGCTCGGTTTCGTGATCGACACCGTCGACCCGTCGCCCAACCGGCGCACCTGGCCTCCCCAACCCGACTGGAATGAATGGCACTTCCTCGACTATGCCAACGCCGGGCTGGCCCACCGGTCGTGGAACTGCACGCTGGACAAGCTGCCGCTACGGCCACCCTTTGACGGCGCCTACTCGATCAGTGTGATCGAGCACATCCCGGCCACGGCGCGGCGGGCCCTGTTGGGCGACATCTCCTCACGGGTGCGGGCCGATGGCCTGGTGGTGCTCACCATCGATCTGTTCCGAGGGGAGGAGCAGCTGTGGAACCGGAACCTGGGCATCGAAGTCGAGACACCGGCGGCACACGGCACGCTGGCCGATGTCGTCGACGAGTGCGCCAAGGAAGGTCTGGAAATCACCCGAGAAGAGATCGTGAGAGATTGGGGAGACACCGACGTCGACATCGGTCTGCTGGCCCTGCGTCAGACCCGGGTTCCACCAGCGACACGAGGACGGGGAGCGATCAGGGCCACTCTGACCAGGCTGCGCGGCCGATCCAGCTGATCAGCTCCTCGCGACAGACGAGGACCTCAGCTACCATCCCGGGCATGGAGGCAACGGGACCGGCGCCCATCGGACTGCCTCCGGGAGCCTCGCTCGAGACGGCCGGGGAGGACGAGGCTAAATACAGCAGTAACAACGTCGTCGTGCGCAAACTCATCGGTCACCTTCTGGACCAGCTGCGGGTGGCGGCCGGATCCACCGAGGGAACGTGGGTCGACGTAGGCATCGGCGAAGGCCTGGCCCTCGAAGCCATGCACGTCGGAACCGGATCTCTCATCGGAGTCGAATACCGACACGACAAGCTGACCATGGCCCTCAACCGTCTTCCGGGGGCGGTCGGCGTGCGGGCCGACGCCGGCATGCTCCCCTTCCCCGATCAGCAGCGCCGAGGTGGTCACCTGCCTCGAGGTGCTCGAGCACCTGGGAGCACCCGAACGCGCCGTCGACGAGCTCGGTCGCATCTGCCGCGGCCGCTGCGTGGTGTCCGTTCCGTGGGAGCCGTTCTTCCGTCTTGGGAACCTCTGCCGCGGAAAGGACATCGGACACCTGGGCAACAATCCCGAGCACGTCCAGCAGTTCCGACCGGCGACGCTGCGGCGGCTCCTCGGTCGGTCGTTCGCCGAGGTCAGCATTCGCCCCTGTTTCCCCTGGATAATCGGGGTGGCGGCCCACACGTAGAGGTTGGACCCCATGGGTCTCGAGGCCTGTCGAGCCGAGCCCTGCGACCCGGCTGGGTCAGGGCGAGCGGTCTTCCCGAAAGACATCGGCCCGCGGACTGTCACCACCCCTCGTCGTGTGGAGATAGACGAGAAGCTCCCCGAGCAGCCCGAACGACAGCAGCTGCACGGCGACCACCTCGAACAGGACGCCGGTGATGAGGGCTGGATGATCGCCAACCGGAAGGCCCATCACGTGCCGGATGAACATCCAGATCAGCAGACCCGTCCCGACCAGCGCTGACAGGAGCCCGGCACCGCCGAAGAGATGGAAGGGCCGGCGGTTGTAGGAGGTGATGAATTTGACGGTGCATAGATCGAACAGTCCCCGCCAGAACCGAGCTATCCCGTATTTGGTCTGGCCGTGCAGTCGGGCGTGGTGCTCGACCTCCACCTCGGTGACCGAGAAACCGGACCATGAGGCCAACACCGGTACGTACCGATGGAGCTCTCCGTACAGGTCGATCGATTCGGCCACTTCGCGGCGAAGCACCTTCAGGCCGCTGTTGAAATCGCGACCAGGCACACCGCTCACCCATGAGGTGGTGGCGTTGTAGAGCTGGGAGGTATGCCGCTTCAGGAACCGGTCCTGCCGGGTGGCACGGCGACCGGTTACCAGATCGAACCCGTCGTCCAGCTTGGCCACCAGTACGGGGATGGCGTGCGGTTCGTCCTGACCGTCGGCATCCATGGTGACAAGGATGTCTCCCTCGGCGAGATCGAAGCCGATGGACATGGCGGCGGCCTTGCCGGCGTTGCGCCGCAGGCGAACACTCCTCAGGTGGGGATACGCCGCCCGCAGTTTGTGCATGACCCGGGGCGTGTCGTCGGTGCTTCCATCATCGACCACGATGACCTCGTACTCGACATCCATCCCCTCGAGCACGGCAATGGCCTGGGGAATGGTCTCCACCAGGTTTTCCGCCTCATTGAGGGCCGGGACGATCAGGGAGATCGATTGCGGTGGCGGGCCTTCTTCGGGCCAGGTGGCCTCGTCCAGCTCGACTGTGCCCGCCGGTTCATCAGTCGATGTCGGTTGAACCTGTCCGGTACTCATATCGCACCCCTCCCCGTTGTCACCAGAGCATTCGACGGCTCGGTGATCCTGAGCACCAACCAACCGGATCCCGCTCCCACTCCGTCGACCAGCACGAACACGACCCGGGCGAGAATGGCGGCGGCGGCGGCCGGGCCGGCGGCCACTCCGGCCAGGGCCACGAAGACCGCCTCGCGCACCCCGATGCCACCCGGAGCCGGAGTAACGAATCCGATGATCCAGCTCACCACGGCGGCGAGCGCCACCCGGGCGATCGGGGGGTGGGCAACCAATGACTTGGTCACGAAGGTTGTGGCCGCGGCGATCAGGACCCAAACCGGGATGTACGAGCCGGTCAGACGCAGACAGCGGGTCCAACTGGGAATCTCGACGGTGAGGGTGCGGCCGAGGACCCGGCTGACCAGTGCCAGGATCCGTCGACTGACGGCAGGATGGATGGCCGTGAGGCCGACGACGGCCACCAAAACGACGGGCCACCAGGGCATATTTATGGAACCACCGATGAGGGCCACGACAGCCAGGATAAGGGCGGTGATGGCAGCGGCCAGGTAGCAACCGATGACTGAGAGGGCCACACTGGAGTAGGCAATGGACCGTTCGTAACCTTCGCGACGAGCAAGCTCGCTTCGGCCGAGCATGGCCCAGACGGCGCCCGGTATGTACTTACCGGCTTCACCGACGAAGAAGGCACTGATCACCCGGTGGTTACCCGCGGGTCGGCCCCCCACGGCCATGATGGCCGCTCCCCACCGCCACGCCAACAAGAACATGCCGCCACAAGCGCAGGCAGCCGCAGGTACGAGCCACCAGAGCCTGGCATGCCTGAGGGCGGCGGATGTCGCCGGCCAGTCCCTGACCAGAAGATGGACGACGAAGGCGAGGCACAAGGCCACGAAGACCAGCGAAACCAGACGGATCACCAGCTTGAGGGATCTGTTCCCCGATGAGGCTGCCCCCCTACCGTCCGTCATGGCCAAATTGTACACAGCGCTTGTTGGCACGGATACGGGGACGATCCGGAGACAGGGAGACAACGATAGTGACCTCCGTCATGGTTTGCGTCCGACGGCACCGCTCCGAACTAGTGGGTGGTCGGGAAGGCTGTTCCGTTGAAGCCGACGTCAAAGTTGAGGACGTAGCCGGCCACGAGATTGCTGATACGAGGCAAGTCATTCAGATGCGACAGTTCACTCGCTCAATCGGAGCGGCCGGGCTGAGTAGGAGAAACCCAGTTGCATCAGCTGCGACCCAGGAAACCACAAATCAGACGGGTAGGTGGGTGCCTACCCGTTCAGGTCGCCAGTTCGTGACCAAGTGCTGCCTCTGACGAACCTCTGCTTGTGGTAAACGTGTGCTAGTGCTGGTGGCGCCGGATCTGGTGATTGTTCGGACTGTTCGGGAAGACACCGTTCACCGCGTAACTTGGTCGGAGACGTAGACGCGAGAAGCGCCCCAGAGGATCGTCGCTAACCTCGATCATTCGTCCTACCCCTGGTGACGGCAAAGGCGCCGGCGAGTTGGGCGTCGTGATCGATCTCGGCGGCCGGACCTCATCGTGGGCGTGAAGAGCCGCGGTGTTGTCCTTCGGTTTCGGATGTCACGCCCTGCAGATTTGCTTTCGGGTCGGGCGTAGTGACCCGGCTCATCAGGGGATGGCCGCCCGGAGTTTGACGAAGGCGTTGGCGAGATCGTCCACCCAGGGCCAGGTCTCGTCCAAGCGGAGGATGAGTCCCCTGGACTTGTGGACGAGCAGGGCGGCAACGTGGAGGACCCGGTAGCGCATGGTCTTCGGTTCGGCCTTGGCCAGTGCCCCCTCGAAACAGACCATCTGGCTCCAGGCCAGGAGTGCTCCGGCGATCAGGCTGGTGGCCACCCAGGCCTCGTTGCGGACAAAAGAGTCGAAAGGCAGATTGGTTAGGCCGCAGTCCTTCCAGTTCCTGATCCGGTCCTCCACCCGGGCGTGTCCCCGGTGACGGAGCTCCAATGCGGCGATGTCGGTGCCTTCTGAGTTGGTGATGAAGCAGGTGTGGCGGAAGCCCTCTGCCGTGTCGAACAAGGTGAGCTGGGCCCCGGGATGGGGACGCTCCCGTCGCATGAGCAACCGGGTGTCCTCCGGCCAGGCGGACAGCGGAATGAGGTCGGTGAGTTCAACGACCCAGGCACCATCACGGGCAGAGCCATCGGTCTCTTTGGCCTGGATCCAGTCCTCTTCCTGGACGAGGACCAGGGCGTCGCGTACTCCCTGGTCGATGGCGAATCCGATGGAGAAGTCGCAGTTGGCCTCAACGATGGCGTCCACGAACCCGTGGGTGGCTCCGGCCGAGTCGGCTCGCACCAGGATGGGGTGGATGACGAGGGTCGGGTGGTCACCTGCGAAATGACCGGCCTGGTACTCCTCGGGCAGAGAGGAGAGTGACTGGTGGAGCAACCAGATGTGGTCGTCGGCGTCATTGGCCCCTGTGTTCCCCGCACGCAGCATGGCGGCCAGGGGCTCATTGGTCGTGTCGCACCACACTCCCAACGGGAAGAACCCGAAGCCCTTCTTATAGGTGGGGGTGGCGTCCTCCTTCTCCGAGTAGGAGTTGACCAGGGTGGCGTCGAAGTCCAACACCAGCGAACCCCCCGGAGGAGCAGCGGCCCACACCACGGCCCGAGCGGCGGCGATCGCCTCGGGGATGGCTCGCAGCTCGAAGGCCCCTGTGGCATCCACCGCCCGCCAGGCGGTGGCGATCGAGGCCACCGGACCGAACAGCTCGGACTGCTCACGGAGGGACGCCATGTCGGCCAGACAGTCGGCCCCATCGGCGATGGCCACGGCCAGGTGGGTGAGGACGACACCAGGATCGTGCGTATGCCAGTTGATCCCACAGCCCGCCATGGCAGCAGACATCGCTTCGGTCAGGCCGCTGCGATCGGCCAGTTCGGACAACAACGCGGTGCCGGCATGGGACACCAGATTCTTCCCGTCGGTGGTCACCCTCATCGACTGGGTGGCGCGACTATCGTGCACCTTCAAGGAGCCCTCCTGGTTCTGCGAGATGTGTTGTGTGAAGACTCACATTCTCCCAGGGCAGGAGGGCTTTTACGCGGACGCGGATACCGTCAGATCAGGGGCGGGACGAATTTTGGGGTCTTGTGACGCTCTCGTGGGTGTCTGACCTCCCCTGACCCGACCCATCCGCGGCGACACGCCGCCTCGTTTCTACGGTTTCTGGTTCTCGAAGCCAAAACTGGAGAAGGAGGACGGCGTGCGCGACAACAGCGTACTGAGAAGTCTGCTGGGTCTGTGTGTGGCCACGGTGGTGGTCGTGGGGCGAGAGCTGGAGAAGGGAGCCCAGGGAGGACGCTCGAAGCTGGTTGTCTGTGTGCGGCGCAGAGTCCGGGCCCGTGGGCGCTGTGGACGATGCGGCAGGGCGGCACCGTGGTTCGACAATGGCGGCGGTGCGCGCCGGTGGCGCCACATCGACATGGGCGTGGCCACCTGTGAGCTGGTGGGCGAAGCTCCCCGGGTCAGCTGTCCCGTCCACGGGGTGATAGTGGCTGAGGTGTCCTTTGCCCGCCACGACAGTGCCTTCACCCGGGCCTTCGAGGACCTCGTGGTCTTCGACGCCATCGTGTCGAACAAGCTGGCCGCAGCACGACGTCACGGGATCTCGTGGCGGGCTGTCGACCACATGTGCATCCGGGTGGCCACCGAGGCCTTGGGACGGATCGACCTGCTCCAGGGGCTGGTGGCCATCGCTGTCGACGAGGTCAAGTACAAGAAGGGCCACAGATACCTGACCGTCGTCTGTGACCACCTGACCGGCCGGGTGATCTGGGCGGCCAAGGGCAGGAGCAAGGAGACCGTGCGGGCCTTCTTCGACGCCCTGGGTGATGAACGGGCAGGTCAACTCCAGTTCGTGACCTGCGACGGGGCCGAATGGATCCACAGCGTCATTGCCGAACGGGCCCCCGAGGCCACCGTCTGCCTGGACACTTTCCACTTGATCGGCTGGGCCACCAAGGCCCTCGACGAGGTGCGCAGAGAGGAGTGGAACACGCTCCGCCGGAACGGAGGGGCACACACTGCCAAGGAGTTCAAAGGCCTGCGCTGGATGCTGCTCCGCAACTGGGAGAACCTCTCCTCCAAGCAGAAGGGCACCATTCGCGATCTCGAGCGGGCCAACAAGCGTGCATTTCGGGCCTGGCAGCTGAAGGAGGAACTGCGGGACATCATGTCCATGCCACTCTTCGCCGGTCGACGGGCACTCGATGAATGGCTGGCCTACGCATCCCGCTCGAAGCTCGCCCCCTTCGTGAAGCTGGCACGTACGATCCGCCACTACCGGGACTCCATCGAGGCCACATTGGAATGGAAGTTGACCAACGGGATCTCGGAGTCCAACAACGCCGCCATCGGACGGATCCGCTCGGCCGCCCGTGGGTTCCACGACCCCGAGAGCTTCATAACCATGATCATGCTCAACCGAGCGGGCATCGCCCCTCAGCTGCCATGGTCATCCGCTTCATGACCCACGACAGAAGCAGAAGACCCGCATTTTCGAGGCTAACAGCCCCAGGGGGGACTATTAGGTTGTCGCGACCATCCGGTTGATATCATTTTGCATCGTGACAGGGGTACCCACGGAGCTGGCCGACGTCTCGGCTTCCGGCGAGCCACGGCAACCTGAGGCATGGGTGCTCGTGCGCCTTTTGTCGCCATTATTGCTGAGACTTAACGACATCTCGAACGCACCAGTGGGGTTTGCGGTTGCTAAGTCCTGCTGAATACGGCCTTAGAGGGCCTTAGATATATGTTGAACTCACGCAACTCGACTCCTCAATCCATTCCCGATCCGTCGCTGTCGATTCGTCGACTGGGTCAGGTCCACGGATTTGATGGATTACGAGGTATCGCAGTACTCATCGTTGTTGTATCACACATGGAAGTCATTTTACCCATACCTACACTTTTGGTCATCCCAGGGGGTACTGTCTCCCTCGACTCTTTCTTCGTCCTAAGCGGTTTTCTAATCACAACACTTCTGTTACGGGAACAGGCACGCTCCGGTCGTATCGGAAAACTTGCCTTTTACCGCCGTCGAGTGCTGCGGCTGTTGCCTGCGCTACTGGTTGTCGTCGTTGCTACTGCTCTCTTCGCCCACTTCACCAATACGTGGACGCCGACCGAGGTCCCATCAATCCTGTCCGTCAGTTTCTACTACTCCAACTACTATGAGGCTGCATCATCGAATGCTTTCTGCCGCGAATCTTGCGCCGGGATTTTCACACATGTGGTCGCTTTCCTTCGAGGAGCAGTTCTACCTGATCTGGCCATGGATCACCATCGCTGCGTTGACCATCCGCACACGACTTCGGACTGTAGTGATCGTGCTCCTTGCCCTTATCGCGGTGATCGCGATTCACCGAGGACTCTCGTATCACGGACCGCAGTCGTGGTGCTCGCTATTCCACCGCACCGATACCCGTGCAGACTCGATCCTGTGGGGAGCACTCCTTGCTCACATTTGGGTTAGGGGGGTAGAGGTGCCCGAGCAATTCATCCACATTGGAGCCTGGATTGCGGCAGGATTTCTCTTGGTGTGCCTGCCGTTATCGGATCTAATGGGACCATTTCTTTATCGGGGCGGACTTGTGGGAATCGATTTAGCCTGTGCAATCCTCATCCTGGCGATCGTGGATGGTCGCTGGATTGGACGATGGCTCTTTGAACTCAAGCCATTCGTAGCGCTCGGATTAGTCTCTTATGGGTTCTATCTGTGGCATTTACCTGTCTTTTACGCTGTCCGATACTTTGATCCACACTGGAACGATGTCGTACGAGTAGTGGTCGCAATGGCTGGAACCCTTGCCCTCACACTCCTATCCTGGTTTCTCCTCGAAAAACCAATGATGAATGGAAGAATCGGCTCGAGGATCGTCGACGCCGGAGCGTAGAACCCTCGCAAATCAGCGAGATCAACTTGGTACCATGCGCGGACGCTAAGCCGCCTGCCATCGATGATTCGCTAACCCTTATCGAGCAGGCCCCAGGTAACGACAAGACAGAACCGTGATCTCATAACTCAGCCGGTAAACAGTGCAGCGCAGAACAGCTGCGGCAGGTGGACGCAGTACTTTCACCTGTATACGCCAGCCCATCAACGTCATCCTCGACGAGATTGGGACATTCACGCGCTAAATGGAGTTAAAGCAGATCAAACAATGACGTCCGAGATAAAACTTCGAAGTGATTGCGCAACGCCCGAACGCCCTTTCACTCATTGGTTTTACGTCATATCCAGTGGTATCACCGTTGGTTGGGGCACATCGAACATTTGGTCGAGAGCACAATACTGTCGCAGCCGCTACCCAACGGTCGGGCGCCCGCAACGACGTTTCAGCCAGGGCGCATTCGATCCAAGCCCCGCATCGCTCAAAATGAGCAGGTCCTCACCAGAGGCCTTAGAGCACAGTGCTGTCGCGCAGTAAGGACTTCCTCATGGATCAAGCTGTGAAGCGAATCATTGGTCAGCTTTTTGCATCTCGTAGATGGTCGCACACCCGAAGTGATGCACAGACATCCGAAGCGGCTGCAGGAGCTGGGCCAGATCAACGTGTTCGTAGCAATCTGACAAAAGAAAACGAGCATTGGTCGACCGCACTACGGTAAGTGCATCCGCCCGGGACAACTCGCCAGAGAACAGTTTGTTCGCAATCGCGACCCTCTGAGAGTAATTGGGCGTCCAATAGTAAGACCCGACCCAAGTCTGTCGGCCCGTTTCGGCTGGTATCGTTAGCCCGAGATAGACGGAAGTTAGAACGGCGCCTGGGGTGCGGTTTCTCTCAGATAGCTCAGAGCAGATCGTTCACCAGCGGTGATGAAGACTGGTTGTGGCCCGAGGATAGTCGTTGACCCCACGGTCCAAACACTCTGCAGCTGATGAATCCCCGAGGGAATCACGAGCAGAGCGAGGCCCACCGAGCCGATTGCCAGTCTCGTGCCCCTCTTTAGAGTGAGGCTGATATTTCTAGCCCCGAGGACAGCAAGAATCGCAACCGGAATACTAATACCCTGCAATGCGTGAAGCGGGAATGTCCCAAAGTGAGTGAACGCGATAAAGCACAGAATGACCAAAGCGACAATGGGCCAAACCCGCAGAGCGATGTAATGAAAATCGACGAGTGGCAGTCGGTAGGCGAGGACAGCTAGTAATCCCAGTGGTACCAAAGAAATCAGGATCGGCTGCCAAGGCAGCAGTGGCAGTGCGGTGAGATTGGCTCGGTTCGCCGTTGCCCATGCAGGGTCAAAGTGGCCCAGAAGATAGTAGTAAACGAGCGGGCAAATAGTAGCTAAAGACATTATTGCCGGCAGTGCCAGATGTCCTTTATCACCCCGAAGGCGTAAGATCAGTTCTGTTACCAGAACAATCCCGATGAGTGTTGCACCCTGCCAAGGTTGCAACCAGGCACAAATCATCGCAAATAGTGGAGCGGCTAGTCGAATGTCCCCCCTAAGGCGATCTCGTTCATAGGCAAGTAAGCCAAGAGCGAGTGCCGCCACGGCAATAGCAGTGAATGGATAGCCCCACAGATACAACCCGGGCCACATCTCCAGGTCCACCGTTGTGTCAGGAAAAAGTTGCTCCAATGGGGTCCGCCGATCCACGCAACCAAGGCGCCAGCTGGCGAGATGTAGAAGAGTGCCAGAATCAGTGCGAACCGTCGCGACCACAACCCCGAGATGGAAGCACGTACCATCCGGCGCATTGCCACAAATAGCATCACAACTGCAATAGGGATCCAAAGGTTGTAAGCCGTGGTGGCGTCCACGCCCAGTCGCACGAGCAACCCCGAGGCGACAATCCCGGGTTGCAGAAAGTCCGCGGGACTTCGCGAGGTCGAAAACAAGTTGGAAATCAGAATGTGTTGGGAAGCACTCTGCACCCATCCGACGAACTGCATTTGATCCGCGACATAAATACCATCGGTCCCAATCCAAATGTGGTTGTGGCCTTGTCGAAAGTTGAGAACAAAGACCACCCACGATGACAACAAAACGACTCCGAGCAACAGGCAGCCATCGAATAGATCGATGCATCCGATCGCCTTGACGGACCGTTCAGAAGAATCCATGGGAAATAATGGCACACTTGGGTGGAGATAGTGGTCGTAATAAGCGGAACGTGATTGGTTCATATATCTGTGCCCGGCACGAAAGTATTGCCGAAACTCACAAGTGAATTCAGCGACTCCAAATGCCGCGGATATGGAATTGGAGGCCGTGTCGGATCTTCGACCCAGTGGACGTGAACACTCCAATCGTCCGGGCAGCGATACTACAACGGTTCTCAGACGAGATTCTCTGGGCGGAGGCAGTTAGCGAGGTGTGGCAGCCGGCCACATCGCTTCGAACTTGCGACGACCCTCCGTTAGTCTTCAAAGTTGGTGTTGGTTGCTGCGTGATGGAACTGTCCCGATGTAACGTCTCTGGAGTGGACGGGTCCAGTTTGAGTGATGAGGGGCTTTGGATCGTTTGCCCTAGTTATAATGACGTCACATCGTATGAGATGTTGCGCTCTCAAATCTTAGAGGTCGTGGATGCGACACCATTGCTCCGCCGACTAGACCTTCGATTTGTTCTCATCGACGATACAGCTGGATATGATGAACAAATCGATGATCTAAAGGGATTGTCAGACGTAAGCGTGATCACGCCGCCCTTTAATCTCGGGCATCAGCGAGCGATCGTCTACGGCCTCCGCAAGTTACTTCCGAGCCTACGTGACTCCGATCTCATTGTGACGATGGACGCAGACGGCGAGGACCGTCCCGAACATCTCTCGCAGTTGCTTGGACCATTGATTGCGTCAAAAAACAAGCGAGGGACTCTCTGCGTTGCCCGCCGGACAAAGCGCGACGAGTCAATCCGCTTCAGATTTCTCTACGTACTTTTCCGAACCATGTTTCGAACATTGACCGGCACAACGGTGCGAAGTGGAAATTTTGCTGCTTATCGCGGGTGGTTAGCTCAACGGATGCTGTTACACCCTTACTTTGACCTCTGCTACTCGTCGACATTGGTGAGTCTGGACATAGCGGTAACTTCTATCCCTTGTGCCCGAGGTGCCCGCTATGCAGGGCAATCACGAATGAGCTTACTTAGACTTCTCATGCATGGCATAAGGATGTTGATGCCATTCACAGACCGTATCGCCGTAAGAGCATTGACAGCATTCTCTGCAGTGTTTGGAGTTGGCATTCTTCTCGCGTTGGCTGTGGTTGGTGTCCGCGTGTTTACAACCGCAGCGATTCCTGGCTGGACAACGTTCACGTTGCTCGGAATTCTGATTATCTCGTTTCTGGCCCTTGGGAACTTCGTGGTTCTGTTTGCCGTTTTCTCACATTCTAAGAGGGATTTCGCTAGCGGACCTGGAGGAGTGGAATGACCGAAGCGCTAGAAGCACACCTGCGCCGCCAAATTGAACATTCCGCCCGATTCTTCTGGCACCGGGTCCGATGGAGCGCAGTCAGCATCTACTTACCTAAGAATAAACCGTTCGAGCTCCTCGACATCGGTGCGGGGGCTGGCGTGCTCGGCACTTTCTTAGCTAAGGACCGACCGCAGGCGACGTACCATTTCGTTGAACCGATAGAAACGCTTCGAGAATTCCTCAAGGAACAACACGGCAACGACGCCGATGCGACAGACGCGTCAAAGTATCAGTTTGCGCAGTTCGTCACGCTGCTCGATGTTCTTGAACACCAAGAGGATGACAGAGAATTCCTGAGGGAACTGGTCGAAAGGATGGAGTCTGGTTCGACCCTCTTGCTCACAGTACCTGCACTCGACAGCCTCTGGTCTCAGTGGGATGTGGCTCTCGGTCATTTCCGGCGCTATGACGTCCGCACTCTTGAGGCCGCTATTGCAGGTCTGCCATTCGCCGTACAAGAGATAAGTTTCCTATTCCCAGAGATGGTGCCCCTTGGGAGACTGCGAAGGAGAAGGGGTGCCGATCAGGGATCTAGCAAAATCGAGGATGCAGAGTTCCCAGACCTTCCTCGATTAGCGAATGACGTGCTCTACAGTGTTGGCGCTATCTCGCTTCGCCTCAGACGGCACTGGAATACCGGTACCTCCCTCTTTCTAGCAGCGACGATCAACTAGCAGTTGAAGCTACTGAACGACCTAGCCGCCGTTCGCTTTCTGGCTACGTCCTTTGCGAGTCGATGCTGCAATGATTGCGAAACAAAGGCACATCGCACTGCCGATCGCAAAAATGATCCCTGCCGTAAAGGAGAGGGGCCAGTAATGCACCACTATCGTGTGCGTTCCCGCCGGTATCCGAGCTTCTAGCATGATCCCGGAGTAGCGCTCCAGCGACAGAGGCTTTCCATCAATGCGATGCGACCCACCCTGGAAGGTAAGTCAATCGCAAGCGCAGAATTTGCGTGGTCGATGCGGATGTCTTGAGAGTCCAGGTCGTTGGATTGGGAAATCTGACGCTTATGGGCTCGCCGACAGCATCGCCAGGCGGCCACGCCCCGGAAGTCGACAAGGAAGTGAGCGTGGCCATTCCGGACTCAGGAATCCGATACAGCTCTTCCTGACCAATTTGCTCAACGAAGATGGCGCCGCTGGGTCCGGCGGCGCCTTTCGCTTCCAGTACGAATGACACTCCAAACCTACGAGCCTCAGCGACCGTCTTGATGTCAGGGCAAAATTGGTTCAGATACTCCGGGAGCCCGCCCAACTCACCCGTAACATTCGTCAGTTCAGAAAAGTAAGCCTCTGGAACGACCGGATCGTATAAATCCAGCTCGTGGATCCCGAATGCGGCGTTGGTCTCTGGAAGTATCCCGAGTTTGCCACAAGTGCCAGATCCAACTCCGACGATGGAATTACCGACGGCACCTCTGAGTGCCATTTCCGTTGGTGTGGGCAGGCGAGCGCGTACTCGATGAAAACCAGGGTATCCCTGAGCCTATGAGGAATGTAGTCTCACAAAGAATGAGCACCAACGCCGCCCATCTCGTCGCACCAAATATGGGGAAATGCGTTAGTTCTCCGACGGATTGTGAAGTGCCACCCGCCGCTTCATAATTTGAGTTCCCAACCGCGGTTCGTCGACTCCTAGCGCTGCGTCGGCTCAGAAGTGTTAGTAGAGCCATGACCACCAAGCCCGTTGTCGTCTCGATGGCGGGCCACAAACAGGCTTTTGGTTCGATCTGCAGCCTCGGAGACTGGAAGACGACCACGGCCGCCAATGAAAATACCTATCAGCAATAGGGCGAACGCGCACAAACCCCCTGCCATCCACCGGCGAACTTCTCGTTCACGTTCCCTGCGAACGAGAATATCCACGCCCACCCCGGCCAAGACCGCGGTGCCAAAGGCCATCGGAAGCAACGATCGCTGCCAAATCACTCCTCCGACTCCGGGAAACTCGTTCATTGCTTTAGCTAGACCCGGAAGAAATACGATTGCCGCCGTTCCAATGACAAACACCGCGAACGCCAAGACTTCGGCACGCCTCCAGCGAATAGCGACGGCCATGACCGCCAAGACAATTGCAACTACTCCCACGTAGGCAGCCGCCTCGCTCTGGAACATCGGATCTCCAAAGACGGTATTGCCGGCTAAGGGTAGGCCGTCGAATCCCTGAGAGATGACCTGGATGAGATCGTGAGGAGGTAGTGCACCACCTCGCCCAAGTGCGCTCCGTACCGACACTCCCGTTATTTGAACTGCTGGAAGCAGCAGTGGCGCAGCAAGGCCGAGCCCAGCGACACCTGCAGCACACATCGAGTACCGGTCGCAGTACCGGTGTCGACGGATTACCCATCAGTCGGCGCAGTATCAGCAGGACAACTAGAAACGTAACCAATGCCAACGTTAGAATGGTCATGATCTCTGGTTGACCGGCATAAATCGCGAGGGCCGCACGACGGCCAGGAACGCCACATTTCTAGCTCGCCGCTTGCCACGGATCACAAGTAGAGCTGCGCCGAACACCCAACCGGCCCAGGACATTACCGACGCATGTGGCCAACCGATCCAACCAACTAACGGTCCACTGAGTCAAACATCGTGCTGCTGCTATGCAGGCCAAAGTCCCCAGTCGGAGGACTCGGCCGAGGAAGAGCGCACCCGTTCCAGCGATGACCAGTGTCGCAAACATCGCCAAGTCGTAGGCGTAACGAAGGGGTACGAGATAGCCGAGAAGAGTAGGAACGCTAAAGGGAGCGGACTGCCAGTCGAACGCCAGAGGCATGCCCACTCCGCTATAGGATTTCCACAGAGGTAGCTGGCAGTTGACCTGGGTCCAGTCCAGATACATCCAGGGCATCATTGTGTCGATTTGGTCGCCGTTTGTGCGATTGTGCAGATGATTCCAGCGTGCGCCGATAGTCCATATTTGGAAAGCCAATCAAACGCTCCAAGAAGGGACCGTGGGCCAGCGCCGGGGCAAGCACTCCGACGGCTAATCCTAAAACCCAGAGCACTCCAAGTAAGTCGGGCACCCAGCGCAATTGGTAGATTCGCTCGAATAGGAGAGATGGGGATCGGACCGAACGGACGCTTTGCATCGATCGTTGCCAGTTTTAGCCAATGCTCTCGTCCACACGGCTCACGCCGAACTCATCCTGCTGGTGCGGAGTTCGGATCGGGAGAGCATGCCGTTGATGCGTTGCTGCATTTGGTCTCTGAATCGTGTCATTAATCACAGGAAGAATCGCGCACAGGCCTCAACGAGATCTCAAACGACGTTGAACGCCACACCAGATAATCACACCGCTTGAACCGGATCGTGGAAACACCCTTTCGCGTTCGATTACTCAGATCGTCATGATTGTCGACGATCGCAGCCGGTTCATCTTCGGTTACCACGGAATCCCTCGTCCAGGCCTCAAATGAATCGACAGCCCGGCACAACGTCAATTGGTTCAGGCGGCGAATGGTACCAGCGTCGGACTATCTGGTGCTCGTCGGCGGAGCCCAAGATTGGCTAGTCCGAGGTGGTGAAGCGTGATGTTTCACCGCCCACAGCGGAGACAGCCCTTTGGAACGGCCCTATACCTTCCATTGATGTACGAACCGGGGGAACGGGCTCAGACGGACGTTTTCACAACGTTTATCCCTTCCCTCTGGGACTCAAATGGAATGCCGGGGGCCTTTTGGACGGTGGTACCCACGAGTGGGCGGACATTTCCATGCCGTTTATCACCTCTCCCACAACCAGAACTAAGACGCCGCCACGCAAGCACCGACGCCGAGGTTTGGATCAACCGAAGACAATCAGAGGTCGAATATCGCGGCCTGACCATTTGACCGGGTCCCCATGAACTGATCCGCCCGTTGTGCGAGTCCAGACCCCCATTATTTTGGGGAAGGAGGACAGCACAGCCATGAAGAACCGGAAGCACACACCGGAGCAGATCATCCGCAAGCTGGCCGAGGGCGAAAACCTTCTCGGCGAGGGCCAGTCCGTCGAGGAGGTCTCCCGACATCTGGAGATCACCGAGTCGACCTGGCACCGGTGGCGGAACCCGTACGGGGGCATGAAGGCCGACGACGCCAAGAAGCTGAAGGAACTGGAGAAGGAGAACCAGCGCCTGAAGCGGATCGTGGCTGACCAGGCCCTGGACATCGACATGCTGAAGGAGTTGAACCGGGGAAACTTCTGACCCCGGACTGCCGCCGGCGGCCCGTCGTGGCCCTCCGCGAGCAGTTCGGGGTGACAGAACGGCGAGCCTGCCGGGTGGTCGGCCAGCCCCGCTCCACCCAGCGGCTCATCCCCCCGTCCCCACCGACGACGAGCTGGCGCTCCGGGCCTTCCTCCGGGACTTCTCGAGGCGCCGTCCCCGCTGGGGATGGCGGCGGGCGGCGGTGGCCGCCAAACAGGCCGGGTGGCGGGCCAACCACAAGCGGATCCACCGGCTCTGGATCGCAGAAGGCCTGCGTGTGCCCTATCGGAAGCGCAAGAAGCCCCTGCGGGGCATCGGCCGGCCGGTCGGGGCCATGTGCCCCATCTGGCCCAACGTGGTCTGGGCCATGGACTTCCAGTTCGATCAGACCAGAGACGGGAGAATGCTCAAGATCCTGAACGTCATCGACGAGTTCACCCGAGAGGCCCTGGCCACCGATGTCGAACGCTCCATCGACGCCGACGGCGTGGTCCGCTGCCTCGAACGGCTGGTCGGAGACCGAGGAGCCCCGGCCTATGTCCGCTTCGATCACGGGCCCGAGTTCAGCGCCCACGCGGTGGCCGACCGGTGCCGGTTCAACGGCACCGACACCGTCTTCATCGATCCCGGATCGCCATGGCAGAACGGCTGGATCGAGAGCTTCAACGGACGGATGCGGGACGAGCACCTCAACGGCCAGCTCTTCGACAGCCTGCTCGAGGCTCAGGTCCTCACGGAGGACTGGCGGATCGACTACAACATCAACAGGCCCCACAGTGCACACGGCTGGCTCACCCCGGTCGAGTTCATCGAGGTCTGGCTTCACCAACAAGCACACCAACTCGCATAGCGAGTGGACCAGCTATCGGGGTCCGGTCACATTGATCAGTGCCTATCTCCAGTGAGTCAGGACCACTCCATAAGGACGAGCTACGGGAGCCGTCGGCGAAAGCCTATCCATCTCGGAACCCTTTCTTGTGGGCTACTTCGAACTGCCTGTGCGGATTGCCAGTTTCGAGGCCGACCAGTACTGTTTCGCTACACTGAGCGGGGGGTCAGGTGGTCATCGGAGGGACTGAGGGTGGATAAGGAGCCGACGGCGACGCCGGTTGACGCCACGGCGCCTCAGCGGGTCTCGCGCTGGTTCGATGTCCTCGGCGTCCTCTGGGTCGTCGTGGCCGCATGCCTCGCTCTGGTGCCGGCGCGCATTCACGGATCCTATTTCGGGGCCTATGATTTTCTCTCGAAATACGGTTTGACCGCACGCCCGGGAGTGTTCCTTCACAACGCAGCAGTTGGGGACCAGACCGACGAGGTCGTACCGTGGATCAGCCTGGCTTGGACTCAGGTGCACCACGGGCACCTGCCTTTGTGGAACCCCTTCGAAGCCCTTGGAATGCCCCTGGCCTTCAATTGGGGGTCGGGGGCATTCAGCCTGCCCGCCCTCGTCAGCTACCTCACCCCACTCAAGGTCATCTACTGGGTGCAGATCCTCGTCTCCCTGATCGTCGGAGGCACGGGTGCCTACTTCTTCGGGCGGGTACTGCGGCTGCACCCATTAGCCTCCGCCTTCGCCGGTACGACATGGGTCCTGAGCGGTCCCTTCTTCGGCTACCTGGGACTCCCCGACACCTCGGTCATGTCGTGGGCGGGATGGCAGTTCGCCGCTGTCGTTCTCATTCTACGTGGCCGCCACAGACTCGCCTCCGTCACACTGCTGGCTGTCAGTCTCGCCTTCTCCATCTTGGCTGGCAACCCGCAGATCGAAGTTGTCGTATTTCTCGCCCTAGGTGTCTTCGCGGCAGTGACTCTGGTCATGCGAATCGCCCCCGCCCGGGGCGGCGGCCCAGGGGGTGGAGGCCCGATCCGCACTCCGATCGTCGATCTGCTCATCGGCTGCGTGGCCGCTGGAGGTCTCGCTGCGCCCCTGGCTCTACCCGGCCTCCAACTGGCCAGCGCTTCGGTGCGCAACGCATCCGCTTACGCCAGCGCCAATCCGGTCTCCCAGGTGCTCGGCACAGTCTTCCAGAGCTTCTGGGGTCAGCCGCTGGCAGGAAGCTTCATCAACGGACAGGGGTTCTATGTGGAGCAGTGGGTCTACGTGGGGGCCATCGCCGTTGCGCTGGCTGTCGTTGCCGTCGGTGTCCGGTGGCGACGCCCCGAGGTGATAGCACTCGCCGCGGCGACGGTGGTGGCTGCGGGTGCCAGTGTCCTCCAGCCCGTCGACGTCGTCCTCAACCAGCTGCCTCTGATCGGGCACTCCTGGTGGTCTCGAGCACTGATTCCCCTCGCCTTCTGTCTGGCCATGCTTGGAGCCGTCGGGCTGGACACGGTGCTCCAGTCTTCAGAGAGACGGAGGGCGACACGGTGGGCACTCGGTGCCTTCGGGGCACTGGCCGTGGCCCTCGCGCTGATCTGGCTCTTCGCCCGCGGCCACCTCCTGCCGTATGAGACACGCATCCGGAACCATAGCTTCGTGTGGCCGGTGGTATCGACCGCCGTGGGTCTAGCGGTGTTCGCGGTGCTCGCCATCGTCGACAGACGGTCAAAGGTCAAGGAGTGGCGACAGAACGGACTGAGGTGGGTCAGGTTAGGGGTCGTCGGCTCGCTCCTCATCTGCCAGACAGTGTTCCTGATCGTCGACGACGGACCTGTTCCTTCGTCAAGCTCCACACCGTACAAACCGACGGCGGCAGTCATCGCGCTTCAGCGATACGTCGGGTCCTCGCTGGTCGGGCTGGGTGTCAATCAAAAGGACTTCGGTGGACTGGGCCTGGGGTTCGCACCTGACACCAATATGGCGTTCGGGATTCACGAATTCGCCGAGTACGACCCAATTGCGCCCCTGTCCTTTTTCAAGGTCTGGGGTAGCTTCAATGGGACAGCTTCAGGGGTCCCTGGGGTCTATGACTTCATCCCGGGAATCCCAAGCGCGACTGTCGCCCGCCGCTACGGCGTCACCTACGTGCTCGTCCGTGCCGGCGTGGCGGGTCCCTCGGGAGGCATCTTCGTAGCCCACCTCGGTAGCGAAGACCTCTACCGCATACCCGGGGTTGCAACCGCCACTCTCGTCCCATCGTCGGCGTCAAGAGCATGGCCTCCGATCGACGCACGGGGCACGCCCGTGCATATGAAATGGCCCTCTCCCTCCCAGGTGCGCATCGTCACCCACTCCTCGTCGCCACAGGTTCTCCGCCTACGGGTCGCTTCATTTCCAGGATGGCAGGCCACTATCGACGGCAGAACGTTGCCCCTGGCAACATACTTGTCGATGATGCTGCAGGCGCACATTCCTGCCGGGAATCACGTGATCGAGCTGCGCTACTGGCCCACCCGATTCTCGGAAGGACTTGTCATTGCGGCCTGCACCGTCGTCGCTCTGCTGGTGGCTAGCTTGGTCGTGTGGCGGCCCAGACGGCCGAGAGTCAGCAGGCGCTCTGCTGGTTGATGCCTGGGTCCGAAGTCTTTGTATGGGGTCAACGGTCCCAGGCCGAACACGCGCCATTGCCTAAAAAACATGCTTCTCGATCGAGCAGAATCGGACGACTAGCGAACAACGGTTAGGGCCGCGACCCGGTTCGCTCAAACAGTTCCCAGGGCCCCTGAGAATCGACCAGGCGAAATTGGCGGGCCACAACTTCGTTGGGCTGCTCAGGTCCGTTGCGTGTAGATGGATCAGGATCGAACATGGCGTCGTACCGGTCGGTCAAGATCAGGAATTGATCTCTTTGCAGGTCATCTGCAAGCTGGGAGCTCTGCCCATTTGCCACCCCAGGGTTCATTTCCAAATAGTAACTGCCGGGTATTAAGTGGGGTAGAAGGTAGTAGATGAATGTGTCGTTGTAGTTCGCCGTGCGCAAGTTCAACGGTCCCACGAACACCCGCTCACCTGGGGTGGAGCGAGCGTCGATCTCCTTCAGAAGCGAATCGAGGGACAGAACATCGGTGACCGAGGCGATCGGTACCGACCTTCCGTCATTCCTGACCATGGGCACAGCCGACCCGCCACTACCGAACCCGAATTCGGCACGATAAAGATTGCCGAAGAACGGATCCGCCAACACGAGATAGAGGCCGGCGACGATGACGGGCAGAACATTGAAGCCCATTGCCCTGGGTCTTAGGGGTAGGCGTAGGGCTGGAAGCATCACCGCGGCGGGCAAAATGAAGCAACCGACATAGGCCAGATGGGCGGTATCGCTTCGCTGAAACGCCTGCGGCAGAATGCCGAGTTCAAATACACCGAGACTGAGAAGGAGTATGGGGTTCCAATCTTCTCCGTTGCGTCGTGTCAGCACGATGCCGAAAGCAATGCTGGCCAGGGCCACAGCGACACAAAGGAAGAGGAGGATGAGTTCTTGCTTTGTAGATGTTGAAAGGGGCAGGCGTCGGGATGGGCCTGACACGAAGATGGGTTGGAAGATCTGGTCCCGCACCACGGCATAGGGGCCGGCCTGTATTGCATTGACGAGCAGAGGGATGCAGCCGAAAGCGAATCCCAATGAGATCCAAGGGAGGCAGGGTCGGCGACGAAGGACAAGCACAAGCAAAGCCAGCAACACGGCCGGCACCATGTCCAATCGTGCTCCCACGGCCAATCCGAATCCGACGCCACCAAGAATCACCAGTGACCGCCGAAATTTTGAGCTCAGCCCCAGGTCCACGCACGCAAATGCCACTCCAACAAATGCAAGAGCGCAGAACCACGAGTAGGCAGCGAGGCCCAAAGTTCCAACCATCAACACAGCGCACGTGAGACCGGCGACCAAGGCTGCGAATGGACCTCGGTAGCGCCACGCCAGAAAGGTCAAAGAGCCAAATATTACGAACCGATAGGCGATCCCGACGCCGCGTTCGACCGCCACGGAATAGCCAAAAAACTTGAAGGCAGCTGCGATGACCCAAAGATTGACAGCTCCATAGACCGATTCAAATGAATGGTTGGGTACCGCCCCCTGAAGGATAAGAGAGGGATAGACAAGCAATAATCCCTCATCCTGGGGAAAGACGGGGAGGCGAAGCTCAGCACGGAGCGGGCCGACAAAGACCACCAATAACAAAGCCGCGACTCCTGCGCTAACCACGGCAAGTATTACGACCGCACTCTTGGAGTCTCTCGACCATGTCGCGGTCACGGCCAAGATGGTAGTCCGTTGGGATTTATAAGAGCTCTAATGAGAGTAAGCGGAAGGTAGTTCGGTCGTGGCGCAGGCCGATTTGAGGACAAGATGGCTGCGACACCCCAGGAAATGGCGACTCCCCACCGATCGACAAGTAGGCGGGACTTCACCGACCACAACCGTTCTCAACCGAACGTCCGCAAGATCAACCAAAGGTCTGCAAGCTTCCGACGACTGCATCATTTGGCCGATTGAAGTTCGGGCCGTCGGGGTTATCTCCGCCGGCTGACATTCGGCAGTTCAGGAATACCACTCATCTGTGTGGGCATGCACGACATCGGGTCTCCACGACTGGGATGCGGAGGCCTCATTTGGACCGCGTTGTTCCCTCAGTCGGGTGCCGAGCCCGAAGGTGGGGGCTCCGAAAGGAGTTGGTCGGCTGACGAGCCCTCGGCCAGCGGAGCGTCGTTTGACGAGGCAAAAGGTTCGGATGGCTTAGGCCGGGCGAACCGATATGCGAGGTATCCGGCGGCGCCCAAGGCGATAACGGCAATCAACGCGGCAATGGCTCCTCGCTTGTGATAGTGGCCGCGCTTGTGGTGATGGTAACCGGGAATGTAACTGGGGAGCGAATGTATCGGGACCACGAAGTACTCGATGGCCACGATCGCGGCAAGAATACCGATGATGGCTAGAACAATTACCCAGATCCATTTCATGAGCAATGACTGTAGCGAAGACTCCCGTCGCCTGCTTGCCAGTTCATGTCACAGGGTTAAACGGGCTGAATCTGGGTCAAAAATGGCCCGACCGGTGAATCACTTCGCGAATCGAGCATGACGCGGTGGCCGGGCATCACAGTCCGAACTGGATCTCTCTCGATGGAGCAAAGGCATACATATCACTGCAATGGTCCCGTGATGAGTACAAGGCCTGTCTGGCCGGATCCACCGTTGCCTCCTTTGCCGGTCGGGGCACCTCCACCTCCACCCCCACCCCCGGCCCCACTCGTGTAGATATGGCTGATCGAACCGTCCCCGCCGTTCGGGCTGGACATGTTCCCGACGTCTCCTCCAGACGAATCGGTTCCGCTCACGCCTGCCGCTCCTCCCCCGCTTCCGCCTCGGGCGCTCGCCGACGCTCCGCCGCCTCCTCCTCCCGGCCAGGCGTATAGGTAGGAGGATCCGGATCGACCACCACCGGTCACGCTGGCCCCACCGCCCGA
The DNA here is from genome assembly GCA_963727955.1 of uncultured Acidimicrobiaceae bacterium. Classification (GTDB taxonomy): domain Bacteria; phylum Actinomycetota; class Acidimicrobiia; order Acidimicrobiales; family RAAP-2; genus Bog-756. The sequence continues at coordinate 248,646 of CAVSII010000004.1, read as the reverse complement.
CCCGGGGGCCCGGATGCTGCCGTCGCTGGACGCTCCCGCCCCGACGGGGTTGAGGACTGTGGCGCCGCTGTTTCCCGGCGAACCAGCCCCTCCCGAGCCACCGTCGGCGGAAGCGATCCCTTCGAAGCTTGATATACCTCCGGGACCACCTCGGGATCCTGAGCCACAATCGGCGGCGCCACCGGACCCCCCCGACCCTCCTCTGCCGACCGCGATCAAGAATCGTTGGCCCCGACGTGCGATGACATCGTTCAGCGTCACGGCACCGCTGGCACCGCCGGCTCCTCCCACTTGGTTCGGGATGCCGCCAACGTCACACGCAGAGCCCGCGCCGCCGCCGCCGCCGCCGCCGCCCACGGTACCGACCATGTAGGTTCCGCTCTGGGGAACGACCCACACGCCGCTCTTGGTGAAGAGGTGCAAGTCCTTGGGAAGGTTGGCTGCGGTCTGAGGCACGGCACTTCCTGCTGCTTCCGATGTTGACGGTCCTGTTGGATCGCTCCTTCCACAGGAACCGAGGACAAGGGACCCGGCCATCGTCAACGCCGCCAGAGTCGCCAGATTGAACCACGCAGGCTTCGCCATAGCCAGCAGATTAGACGCAGGGGTAACCCGGATGACCAGGAGGCGCCCGAGAGGTTCCTGAGGTTCTGTTCAGACCTTCTGTGCGCTCCACCTGGGCAAACTTCACCTCACCGACTCCATCGGCCAATCGAGGGCAGAGCCCAACTCGATGCCCAGCTTGGGGTGCTCGGGTGGTTCAATGGGGCGTCGGATCCCGATAAACAATTTGAAGCACCTCCCGATTCATTGGCGTAGAGCCAGTCGAGTCGCAGATAGCACACAGGGCGGCCGGACCGAATCGACCTCATCGCTTTGACTCTGGTTATTACGACCATTGAACGGGGAATCACCGGAAGATGTCGACCCGTGGCCAAACGCGGCGAGAGGGTAATCTCCGAACGTTGAATGCTCAATTGGGGCTGGCCCATCCGCACAAAGATCCGCTTTCTGTCATATTGAGTGCCAGTTAAATCGGGAGTCGGGTATTCGTGGTCGAAGTAGGTGGGGTGATGAGCGAGACGGCCACCGACGAGGAATCTCCTGTTTTGGCGAGAACGGACGGCGATCGGTTCGAGGGGGTGACTTCCAATTCGGTGCGGGTTTTCCTCCGCAAAAGATGGGTGTATGAGGCTGTCTATGCGGTCCTCGTGCTCGCCGCGGCGGCACTGATTCTCTCACTCGTCGGCCGACGCTCGGGGTGGCCTCTCGGAGGACAGTTCTTCAATGAATTGATTCTCGTTCCGCTCTACGCCGCCCACTTCAGGCACCTTGACTTCTTTCCGGTGTGGTCGAGTACCGATGGTCTTGGGCTGGGCACGCCGGTGCTGCTCTTTTACCAGAAGGCCTTCTTCTACGTGTCTGGCGTTATCTACATTCTGCTCGGGGGCGCGCTCAAGCCCACCTTGGTCCTGAGCGTAGGGGTCTTTCTGGCCATCGGCGCCTACGGCATGCGCCGAGCACTGGAGATGGTGACCGACATCAGGCTCCTGCAGGTGGTCGGATCGGTGGGATTTCTCTTCACGAACTATGTGTTCACCGACTGGCTGACACGCGGCGATCTCCCCGAGTTCTCAGCCATGATGATCGTTCCCTGGCTGCTCTTCTGGTGTCTCAACCTGCTGAAGAACCGCCGCGTGTCACTTCTGCTCATACCGATCATGCCGCTGCTCGTCGACGCCCACAGCGCCATCGGTCTGATCTCCCTGTTCACGGTCGCCGCAGCCGTGATTACGTTCGTCGCCATCGCCGGATTGCGAGGGCTTAGGGCAATTGCCAAACGACTGGTCGTGGCGATCGCGGGTGCATCGGTCCTACTGGCACCGACGCTTCTGGCCGAGCTCAAGTTCGCCGACTATTACGATCCTGCTCACAAAGTAACCCTGGCAGGCCAGCAGGTTTCCAACGACTTCGTCGGATTTGGGTGGTATTTCTACGACGGTGCCTTTCGTTGGCTCGACAGCAACGACCACCATTACCGACTGGTTCAGATCGACTTTGCTATATGGATCCCCATCGTCGTCACCATGATTGCCGCCATCATCTACTGGGCGGCATCGGGCCGGAGGCCGGATCGGACGGCTTGGGGACGAAGCTTTCATGTCCCATCGATGCTGTTCCTTCTGGCCAGCCTTTGCATCTACATGTTGTTACAGCTGCGCTCCTTCTATTTCGTCTATCAGATTCTGTCCCCCCTGCAAGTAATCGACTACCCGTATCGGATGCTCGCTTTCATCACTCCACTGGGCGTCATAACGGTCGTTGCCATCGCCAATTCCATGTTTCGTGCCTATCCGTCATCGATGATCCCCAGGGTCGTGGCCGTCCTCTGGCTTCTGTCATTGATCCTTCTGTCACCGATCACCTCAAACTGGATTGTCCCCCGGGTTTTTGCCACTCCGCCCGGCCAGTTCGCCAATGTCGCACTTTCGCGTCCCCCGGCTTTCATAAATCACCGAACCTTTGGAGGAATCTTCAGTAGCAATGGCATCCTCTTCGACGAGTACCTCCCAAAGGTGGATTACCGGAATGGACATGAGGTTCGTAACGATGGTCCTCTCTATCATCGACTCCATGGTCATCAGAATGGGGCAGCATCATTGAGTCGCACTCCCTGTACAATCTCTGTTCCCACCCGCTCTCCACTGGAGACATTGGAGTTGACATTCACGGTGAAATGCGCCGGTCCAACCCGTTTTGCGCTACCGGTAACCTTCAACGCCTATTCGACCGTATATGTCAAAGGTAAAGGGGGCGCACTACACCAAATAGCCTATCGCCGCATTTACACCGATCCTCGCATGGTGGTTGATATTCCCGACGCCAAGAGCGAGGTGATCGTTGTCCACCTTCCCACCTTGTGGGGAGTATTGCGATGACTGAGGATCGAGATCAGTCTGCAGCCTCGACCTGGGCGAGCTTGACCATCACCGCTTCCACAGACCGGTCGAGGGCCGAGCCGAACTCGATGCACAGATCGGGCGACTCGGGTGGCTCGTAGGGATCGTCGATCCCGGTAAACGAGTCGATCGTTCCCTCTGAGGCCTTGGCGTACAGGCCCTTCGGGTCCCGGTTGGCACACAGGGTGGCCGGTGCGGCCATGTACACCTCGACGAAGGGGAGGCCGGCCTCTTGGTGGATCTGACGGGCGCGGAGACGTGACTCTCCGTAGGGACTGATGAGAGCGACTACGGCCACCAGCCCAGCATCGGCGAACAGGCAGGCCACCTGGGCCACCCGTCGCACGTTCTCGTCGCGATCGGCCCGGGTGAACCCCAGGTCACCGTTGAGCCCGGCTCGCAGGTTGTCCCCGTCCAGCCGGTAGGCGTTGCGGCCCTCGGCCACCAGACGCTGCTCCACGGCCACCGCCAGCGTGGATTTTCCCGATCCCGACAGACCGGTGAACCAGAGGGTGGCACCCCGACCCCCGAATCGCTCGGAACGGTCGTGCCGGCTCACCGTGCCCGGGTGCCAGGTGATGTTGGACGACGTCATGACGTCCGGCGATCAGTCGGGCCCGAGCAGCATGCCGGCGCCCACGGTCACGTTGGTGTCCTCGGCGGCCAGGATGAACGAGCCGGTCTGCCGGTTCCGCCGGTACGTGTCGTAGTAGAGGGGCTGGGTGACCCGCAGGCTGAGCCGTCCCACTTCGTTGAGCCCGAGTGATGTCGCCGTCTCGTCCCGGTGCAGGGTGTTGACGTCTATCCGGTAATGGATGTCGCGGACCACGGCCCGTACCCACCGCGTTGTGTGCTTGAGGGCGAAGAAATCCCCCACGGCCACCGGTCGATCGGTCATCCACGCCACCATGGCGTCGAGATCCTGCCCGACCGTCGGTTGGTTGAGCGGTCGGCAGATCATGTCGCCCCGCGAGATGTCGATGTCGTCAGCCAGACGGATGGTCACCGACATGGGGGGGAAGGCTTCGGCCACTTCGCCGTCGAAGGTGTCGATACCGGCCACCGTGGTGGTCAGCCCCGAGGGCAGGACCATCACCTCGTCCCCAGGCTTGAACACTCCCCCGGCCACCCGGCCGGCGTAGCCCCGGTAATCGTGGTGACTGTTGGACTTGGGCCGGACCACCCACTGCACGGGAAGCCGGGGGTCGATGAGGTTGCGGTCAGAGGAGATGTAGATCTGCTCGAGATGGTGCAGCAGCGACGCACCCTCGTACCAGGGCATGTTGACCGAGCGCTGGACGACGTTGTCCCCCAACAGCGCCGATATGGGGATGAAGCTCAGGTCGGTGATGTCCAACCGGCTGGCAAAGGAGGCGAACTCCTCGCGGATCGATTCGAACACGTCGCGGTCGAAGTTGACCAGGTCCATCTTGTTGACGCAAAGAAGGACGTGGGGAACCCGCAGGAGCGAAGCCAGAAAGGCGTGCCGCCGGGTCTGCTCGACGATGCCCTTGCGGGCGTCGACCAGCACGATGGTCAGGTCGGCCGTCGAATTACCGGTGACCATGTTCCGGGTGTACTGGATGTGGCCAGGGGTGTCGGCGATGATGAACTTGCGGGCCGGGGTGGCGAAGTAGCGGTAGGCCACATCGATGGTGATGCCCTGCTCCCGCTCGGCCCGGAGACCGTCGGTCAGGAGGGCCAGGTCGGTGTACTCGTCCCCCCGCTGGCGGCTGACCCGCTCGACCGACTCCAGCTGGTCCTCGAAGATGGCCTTGGAGTCGTAGAGCAATCGGCCGATGAGCGTGCTCTTACCGTCGTCCACCGAACCGGCGGTGGCCAGGCGTAGCAGTTCCATCAGAAGTACCCCTCGCGCTTGCGGTCCTCCATGGCTGCCTCGCTCACCCGGTCGTCGGCCCGGGTGGCGCCCCGCTCGGTGAGCCGGGAGGCCGCCACCTCGACGACGATGTCGGCGGGCGTGGCCGCCACCGACTCGACCGCCCCCGTACAGGTCATGTCGCCGACGGTCCGGTAGCGGACGGTGGCCTCAAAGACCTCCTCGTCCTCCCGTGGGCTCACGTGGGGACCGACCGACAGGAGCATGCCGTCCCGGCGGAATACCTCACGCCGGTGGGAGTAGTAGATGGAGGGCAGGTCGATGATGTCCTCCTCGATGTACTGCCAGATGTCGAGCTCGGTCCAGTCGGACAGAGGGAAGACACGGATGTGCTCGCTGGGCTGGTGCCGTCCGTTGTAGAGGGACCAGAGCTCCGGCCGTTGGTTCTTGGGGTCCCACTGACCGAACTCGTCGCGGAAGGAGAACACCCTCTCCTTGGCCCTGGCCTTCTCCTCGTCGCGGCGAGCGCCGCCGAAGACGGCGTCGAACTTGTTTTTGGTGATGGCGTCGAGCAGGGTCCGTGTCTGCAGCCGGTTGCGAGACGGGTTGAGGCCCGGCTCCTCGGTGACCCGGCCGGTATCGATCGATTCCTGCACGGAGGCCACCACCAGGGTGGCGCCCACCGCCTCCACGAACCGGTCGCGGAACTCGAGCACCTCGGGGAAGTTGTGGCCGGTGTCCACATGCATGACCGGAAAAGGGATCCGACCAGGCCAGAAGGCCTTTTGGGCCAGGCGCAGCATGACCACCGAGTCCTTCCCCCCCGAGAAGAGCAGGACCGGTCGCTCGAACTCGGCCGCCACCTCGCGGATGATGTGAATGGACTGCGCCTCGATGTTCCCGAGGTGGGACAGCTGGTACTGACCCGACCCCGCTACGCCCCAACCCCGATCCATAAGCGACCAATCTAGTACGTGGGCTGCGTTTTCGGAACCGGCTCCTCACACTTCCCACCAGGCACGACGATAGGCTGACGCCGATCCGAGCCTGTCGAGCGCGGTCGTGGGGAGACGACGATGGGGCCGAACGGGAGAGGACGCCGAGGGCCGGACGAGGAGGCGCGGCGTGCCCAGGGGCGGCCGGTCGACCCCTCCGGAGCGCTCGGACGACCGTCCCCGGCTGTCATCACCGTCCGACGAGGCACCGTCCGGGATGCCGGCTCGGCCGCCGTCCTCCACGCCTCCCAGATCTCCGAGGGATTCCTCTCCTTCCTCGGGCCCCACTTCCTCGAGCACCTCTACCGCCGCATCGCCCTCTCCGATCAGTCCTTCCTTTTGGTGGCCCAATCGGAAGCCGGGCCGGCCGGGTTCATCGCCGGTTCGACCGACGTGTCCGGCCTGTACCGCAGTTTCCTGTGGCACGACGGCGTGAAGGCGGCGTTGGGCGCAGCCGGCCGTCTGGTGGCCGGTTGGCGGCGGGTGATCGAGACCCTGCGGCACGGGTCCGCCGGTGGCACCGGGGTCGGACGGGGGGCCGAGCTCCTGGCCGTGGCCGTCGACCCCTCCTGCCAGGGACGGGGGGTGGGACGCCAGTTGGTCGGCGCCTTCCTCGACGAAGTGGGCAACCGCGGCCTCGAGGCGGCCCACGTGGTGGTGGGCGCCGACAACACCGGTGCGGTGTCCCTCTATGAGCGGGCCGGCTTCGTGACCGTCGACCGCTTCGAGCTCCACCCGGGGACCGAATCCCTCCTCATGCAGTGGGACAGCCCGCGTCCCGCCGCCCCGGGGGACCCCGGTTGAAAGCGCTCCTCATCGGCGCCTCCTCGCTGGTGGTGACGGCGGCGGTGACCCCCGTGGTCATCGTGGCCGCCCGACGGTGGGGCGTGGTCGACCGACCAGGCACCCTCAAGCCCCAGACCGTGCCCGTCCCCTACCTCGGGGGTGTGGCCGTCTTCGCCGGATTGGTCATCGGTGCCGCCATCGGACGCCCGGTGGTCATCATCCCTTTGGCCGCCGCCCTTGGCCTCGGCGTGGCCGATGACCGCTTCGACCTGCCGGCCCAGGTCCGCCTGCTCGGTCAGCTGGCCATCGGAGGGTTGGTGGTAGTCATCTGCCCGGTCCATCTAACCGGGGTCCTGGCCGCCGTGGCCATCCTTGCCCTGGTGGTACTGGTCATCAACGGCGTCAACCTCATCGACGGCCTCGACATGCTGGCCGCCGGCGTGGCCGCCGTGGCCGGCGTCGGCTTCGCCATCATCCTCCACGGCCCGGGCCGACAACTGGCGGTAGCCCTCACCGGTGCCCTGCTCGGGTTCCTCCTCTACAACCGGCCGCCGGCCCGGGTCTACCTCGGTGACGGGGGCTCCTACCTCCTCGGTACCGTACTCAGCGTGCTGCTGGTCGAGACATGGAGGCCGGGACGTTCGACCCACCTCGGGGTGGCCGCCCTGGCCCTGGTGGCCGTGCCGGTGGCCGAGGTGGCCTTCGCCATCGTGCGGCGGGCCCGCAGCCACCGCTCGCTGGTGGCCGGCGACCGGGGCCACCCCTACGACCGGCTGGTGGCCCGGGGTTGGCCCCGCCCCGCCGCCAGCCTGGCCTACATCGGGGTGGAAACAGCCCTGGCCGCCGGAGCGGTGATCGCCGTCCACCAGCACTCTCTGTCGGCGGCCGTCCTCATCGACGTGGCCGGAGGGGCCGTGCTGGTGGTGTTGGCCGCCGTCTCCGGCGCCCTCCGTCCGGACCAGGAGGTCCACACGTGACCCGGATCTACCTGTCGCCCCCCGAGGTCGGGCCCGAGGAGCGACGCATGCTCCTCGAGGCCTTCGACTCCAACTGGATCGCCCCGGTGGGGCCCGACATCAACGCCTTCGAACACGAGCTGGCCCAGCGGGTGGGGGTGGCGCACGCGGTGGCCCTGTCCAGCGGAACGGCGGGCCTCCACCTGGCTCTGCTTCTGGTCGGGGTCGAACCCGGTGACGACGTGCTCGTCCCCTCCTTCACCTTCGTGGCCAGTGCCGCCGCCGTCACCTACGTCGGCGCCCGTCCGGTGCTGGTCGACTGCTCACCGGACAACTGGACCATGGATGTCGACCTGGTGGCCGAGGACCTGGCCGCCCGGGCCAGGGTGGGTCGGCTACCGGGCGCCGTGGTGGCGGTCGACCTCTACGGGCAGTGCGCCGACTACGACCGGCTCACCGCCCTGTGCGCCGACTACGAGATACCGCTGGTGGCCGACGCCGCCGAGGCACTGGGCGCCACCTACCGCGGACGCCCCGCCGGCTCCTTCGGCGCCGCCGCCGTCTTCTCCTTCAACGGCAACAAGATCATCACCACCGGCGGCGGCGGGATGCTGGTCTCCCACGCACCCGACCTGGTCGACCGGGCTCGTTTTCTGGCCACCCAGGCACGCGAGCCGTTCGTGCACTACGAGCACGAGGCCATCGGCTACAACTACCGGCTCAGCAATCTGCTGGCCGCCCTGGGTCGGGCCCAGCTGCGGGGGCTCGACAGCCGCATCCAACGACGGCGGCGTATCGACGCGCTCTACCGCCAGGGACTGGGGGACGCCGCCGGCATCACGTTCATGCCCCTCCTTCCCTATGGCGAGCCCAACTGGTGGCTGACCTGTATCGAGGTCGATCCCGCCGCCTTCGGAGCCGATCGCGAGCAACTCCGGCTGGCCCTCGAGGAGGTGGATGTCGAGTCGCGTCCCACGTGGAAGCCACTCCACCTCCAGCCGGTATTCGAAGGGGTGACCACCCTGGGCGGCTCGGTGTGTGCCGGCGTGTTCGATCGCGGACTGTGCCTCCCCACCGGTTCGGCCTTGGCCGAGGCCGATCAGAGTCGCATCATCGACATCATCCTGTCCGCCGCCGACTGAAAAGCGCAGGTAGGAGCAGCCGGGCGCCCTGCCCACGGACAGCATTCCTTGTGTGGGGTCCCCTGGTCTGCCGTATCATCGGGGCATGTCATCGGAGGGGGGCGCAGCCGGCCGGGGCAACAAGCCGCGTGCTCTGGCCTTCTACCTGCCTCAGTACCACCCCATCCCCGAGAACGACGAGTGGTGGGGCAAGGGATTCACCGAGTGGAACAACGTGACCCGGGCGCAGCCCCTCTTCCCTGGTCACTACCAACCCCACGTTCCCGGTGAGCTCGGCTACTACGACCTGCGGGTTCCGGAGGTACGCGAGGCCCAAGCCGAGCTGGCCCGGTCGCACGGTATCTACGGGTTCGTCTACTACCACTACTGGTTCCACGGGAAGCGCCTGCTGGAGCGTCCCTTCGACGAGGTGCTGAGCTCGGGTGCACCGGACTTCCCCTTCGCCCTGTGCTGGGCCAACGAGGAGTGGACGAGGAATTGGGACGCCCGGACCGGTCGGGTGCTCATGCCCCAGGAGTTCAGCGACCAAGACGACCTCGACCACATCCGTTGGCTGCTGACGGCCTTTGCCGACCACCGCTACATCAAGATCGACGGGCGCCCGCTCATGCTCATCTACCGCCCGGCGCGGTTGCCGGACATGAGGCGCACAGCAGACATCTGGCGGACCGAGGCCCAGCGGGCCGGCTTTGCCGACCTGTACCTGTGCTGGGTCGAGGGCTGGGGGGCGCCTGCGGATGGACCGGAAGCCTTCGGACTCGATGCCACCGTGGGCTTCATGCCGCGCTTGGACCAGGAGGTCTTCGCCACAGTGGAGGGTGTCAGGGGGCACCGGCTCCTCGACTACGAAACATCGGCCCGCCAGATGCTGGACCGACCGCGACCAGCGTGGAAGCGGTTCCCTTCGGTGATGGTGGGATGGGACAACACAGCCCGACGGCCACAGGGGGCCACGCTGTTCACCGGGGCCACACCGGACGCCTACAGGCGGTGGCTGCAGCAAACGACGGAGTCGGTGGCCGACGTGCGCCAGGAGGAGAACTACCTCTTCATACTGGCCTGGAACGAGTGGGCCGAAGGCAACCACCTCGAGCCCGACCAACACTTCGGCCGGGCCTTCCTCGAGGCCACTCGGGCCGTTCTGGTCGGCGAGTCCACCTCCGGGCACCAGTCCCCGACCGCACCGGACGACACCGCCGCGTCGCAGACGGCCTCCGACTACGAGTACTTCTATCCCTACGAGCATGACAGTGCCGTGGCCAACGCCGCCGCACTGGTGCGTGATCTCCTTCCCGACCGCCGCAGCACCGTGGTGGACCTCGGGGCCGGATCGGGGATCGTGAGCCACGCCCTCGACGAGGTCGGCTGCCCTTATCTGGGACTCGAGATCGATCCCGTGGGACGCGGCCTGATGGAAGCGCAGGGTATTCCGGCACGGCTCTGCGACCTCACCGATCTGGACGGCCTACAGGCCACGCTCGACGCCGTCGACGATGTCGGAGGCTTCATGCTCCTCGATGTCCTGGAGCATCTGACCGACCCGCAACGGCTGTTGGCCGCGCTATCGGACTGGTCGCTCAAGCACGACAGCCCGCTACTGGTCGTTTCCGTACCCAATGTGGCCCACTTCGACGTCGGCCTGCGCCTGCTGGTCGGAAAGTGGGAGCCCCGCGAAACAGGTCTGCTGGACAGCACCCATCTCCGCTTCTTTACGGAAGAGACGCTGGAACGGATGGCCGAACGGTGCGGATGGCGTGTCATCGCCCGCAACGACTTCAGCTCGATCCATTCCGACCAGTACGACCCCGACCTCAACGAGGAACTTCCGGTCGAGATGGTGGGCGCCCTCCGGGTCATGGCTGACTCCTACAACCCCCACGCCTCGGTCAAGCAGTTCGTCTGGGCCCTGCAGCCCGTCTCGGTGACCGATCCGCCGGCGACGTTCCTGGAGGCGGTCGAGACGCCTCCCCAGACCGGCGCCGACACCTCGGCGAACAACGACGTGGCCCTCCGCCGTTATCTCATGTCGATCGGCCTGGTGGCCACCGAAACCAACCGTCGGACTGCGGACCGGCGAGGGGCCGGAGGATCCCTGCCCCCCTGGAAGAAGACGCTGCTCGGCCGCATCTCTCGGTCACCCCGTATGGACGCAGCCTTCAAGAGGGCGTACGGCCGGGTCCGTTGAGAAGATGACGGTTCCTCAGCACGGTTCCCCGTGGCTCCTCGTGGTCGGAGCACATCGGAGTGGAACGTCAGCGGTAACCGGGGCGTTGGGCGCGCTCGGCTTCACCGTGCCCGTGGTGAAGGACCGCATGGACTGGCCGGAGAGCAATCCCGAGCACTGGGAGAGCCTCTCGCTCTCGCTCTTCAACCAGGACCTGCTCGAACGGTTGGGCGGTTCGTGGGATGCTCCGCCGGAGGTGCCCGAAGACTGGACGCGTGGGCCCGCTCTACGTGGCCTGCGTGACCCCGGCGGCCTCCTGACGGTGGCCTTCGTCGACGGCGGACCGTCGGTGTGGAAGGACCCGCGGGTGTGCCTTCTCCTCGACTACTGGCGGGAAGCGCTGACCGGCCCTCTGGCCGCAGTCCTGGTGTGGCGGTCCCCTCTGGCCGTGGCCCGATCGCTCGCCCAGCGCGACGGGATTGCTGAGGTCGATGGTTTGGCCCTGTGGGAGCGCTACAACCGATCAGCCCTGTCCGGGCTGTTCGGTGTGGATACCTACGTCGCACAGTACGAGTCGATCGTGGCCGACCCGGGCCGATTCGTGGGCCAGGTGGCCGGTTGGCTGGGTACCCTCGACCAGTTCGCACCCCATGCCGATCAGTGGAACAGGGATGTGGCCGCCGCCTCCATCGATCGAAGCCTGCTTCACCAATCGGGCGACCGCGACGGGGATGAAGCTCTCGTGACCGGTGAGCAACAGGAGTTGGCCGAGCTACTCAGCCGGTTGAGCGGCGGTCACCGATCGCTCGAACCGGTGACGATGGTCGAAGAATCCCCGTACACGTCGGCCATCATCCGGCTCCGGAGGGAGGTCGCTCCTCTGCGCGCCGAGGTGGCCCGGCTGACCCGGAGACTTGCGTTGTCCGAAGAGACCATCTCCAACATGCGGGAGTCGACCAGCTGGCGCATGACCAAACCGGTACGGTCTGTTGCCTCCCGGCGCCACGACCCGTCCGCCACACCCGACTGATCGTCCGGACTCGATTCAGAGTCCGAGGAACCAGGAGCTGGTCCGGCGCACTCCGTCTTTCACCTGATCGGCCCTTATGATCGCTGCCCGGCGCAGCAGGCGACGCCGCGACTCCACCGTGGTGAGGAGGAACCCGCCCAGCAAGATCAGGACGGCCCCGAGGAGCACCAACGGTCGCAGGTCCGCGCCGGTGAAGGGCAAATCGGTGGAGGCGTCGAGGACAACGGGCACCGACGTCGCCGGGTGGGCGCCATCGGCGGCTGCGGTGAAGGGCAAGGCCGAGGTCGCGGATGAAGACGCCGTCGTGCCGGCGGCGCTGCCGTTCGAGCCACCACCTCCCGAGCTCGTCCCCGCGGTAGTGGGAGGGGTCGGGTCCGTCGTTGTGGTCGTGGTTGTCGTTGTGGTGGTTGTCGTTGTGGTGGTGCTCGACTCACCCGAGCCACAGTCATCTTCGACCACCCGGGTGCCTCCCTGGCTGTGCCAGGGCCGGGGGCCCAGGATGGCGTCGGCCTGGACCTTGCCGCAGAAGGGGGGAATGTCGACCACCAACGTTCCCGACGTGCCGCTCACCTCACCGATAAGCGTCTTGCCCGGAACCTGCGGCTCGTTGACGAAAAGCACCCAGGTGCACGAGGCCTTGTCGGGTGGGCAGGCCGGCGTTGGTATCCGCAACTGAGCTTGACCATCGCTGATGGAGAGCATCCCTGCACGATGGTGGTGACTCGTTCGGTCACGGTGGCTCGTTCCGGCACGGTGGCTCGTTCCGGCACGGTGGCTCGTTCCGGCATGGTGGCCCGTTGCTCCACGGTGGGGCCCTGCCCACGCGGCGCCCGCGGAGACGAGTACTCCGCCCGCAGCCACGAGAGCAATGGCACACACAGCAACCAACCGGTACATCCGGCTCAACCGCATAACCCTCACGCTCGATCCCTCGACACCTCCCCCGCGGCTACATTACCGGCCAATTGACGGTTACCCGCCTCGAATGGCGACTCTGCATCGCAATAAGAAAGAAATCCTCAATTGTGAGGAAGACCGCTACGGTCGGTGAGCCAGCACGAACCATCCGGTCTCGTCACGCGCCGCGTCTACCACCAGACCCGTCTTCTCGAACCACGGCGCAAGCTCCGTCCACACGTAGCGGTGCTCGACCGGTGCACTCAACCGATCGAAGGTGTCCAGGACCAGGCTCCTGAAGGGCTTGTCGCGGTAGGTGTCCATCGGTAACCGCATGAGACCGGTCGCAGCATGCTTCTGCCCCCAGCGCCCGGGGAGCACGAAGGCGGCGTAGAGGCCCCCGGCGACCGGGGTGGACACTCGTTTGAGCATCGGATGTGACATCCGGACGGTCACTCTGCGCACCATCGTCGCTACTTGGAGTGCAACCGATCGGATCCCCGGAGTGGCTGGTCGACTGTAGAGGTAGAGAAGGATCTGGCCCTCGGGGGCCAGAAGGCCGACCAGGCGCTTGAATCCCTCGAAGGGGTCGTCCAGGTGGTGGAGGACGCCCAGGCTCGAAATGAAGTCGAACCCCTCGGGGGCAAAGGGCGCATGCCTGAGGTCGGATTTCACCACCAGAACGTTGTCCTGGTCGGCGAGATTGCGACCTGCCGCTTCGACGGCAGACGAGCCGTCCAGTGCCACCTCTGCGTCCAGATGGGAAGCCAGAAACCGGGTGAACCGACCCTTTCCGCATCCCGCATCCAGCCCCACCTTGCCGCGCAAACCAGCCAGGTCCAGGTCGCGGAAGTAGATCTCGGCGAACTGCTGGTCCTCGCCCCGTACCTCGTCGAAGGCGTTCCATTCGTAGCCGAAGCTGGCAAATGTGCGCCCGGTCGATCCCCCCGAGGCGGCCTCCTGCGAGAAATCGAGATAGCCATCCCGCCGGAAAAAACGGTGTCCACGGTCACACCCGAGCGACCCATCATCGGTGTTGGCCAGCTGACCGCCGCACATCGGACATCGGAGCAGTTCTGCCACCCGGTCAGGAATCGACTGTGTCCCCTCTCCCAACGCTCCCATCCCCCATTCGTCGCCGGCCGGACAGGCACTCTATCTTGACCCGACGTATTCCATGTAATGCCACCCGGCAGTCGTGGTCCGACCCCGATCACCAACGGTCTCCCACCCGTATTGCCGTAACATTTCATGCATGGGGAACTCGATCGACCCGCTCGCATGGCGGCAGCCGAAGAGCGCCCCGAAACACCCGACATCGGCCCTCGAACGCGCTTCTCACTCCTTGTCGAACGCTTGGCGCTACGCCACCGCCGACTTCCGCGCCCGTCCTGACTTCGTGATCCTCGGCGCGTGGCGATGTGGCACCACCTCGCTCTTCCGGTGGCTGAAGACCCACCCTGATGTGTCGCCGCCGACACGGAAGGAGATCCACTACTTCGACTCTCATTACGACAAGGGCCCCCGATGGTACCGAGCCCAGTTCCCTTTTGCCCGGGACGGCAGGGTCACCGGCGAGGCCAGCCCCTACATGCTCTACCATCCGCTCGCCCCTGCCCGGGCCGCCCGGGACCTACCCTCGACGACTCGCTTCATCGTGCTGTTGCGCGAGCCCGTTCAGCGCACCGTCTCCGACTACTGGTACACCCGGAAGCGGAAGCGCTTCGAGCCGGAGAACCTCGAACGGGCCATCGCCCTCGAGCCCGAGCGGTTGGCCGGCGAGACAGAGCGGGTGATGCGCGGTGAGTTCAGTCGGCGCCATTCGGGTCACTCCTACGTGTCCCGTAGTGAATACGCGGGACAGCTCGAGGCCTGGTTCGATGCCGTGGGCCGTGAGAGAATTCTGGTCGTCGAGAGCGAAAGCATGTACACCGACCCGGCAACGGCCGCCGGTATTCTCGAATGGCTGGGTCTGGCGCCCCACGACCGTCCGTTCGAGGTGGCCAACCGGTCGCAACGACTGGAGCCGGAGGATCCCCAGGTGCTGGCCGAGCTGGCCGAGCACTTCAAGCCGCACAACCGAAGGCTGTTCGAGCTGCTGGGCTACGAGCTGTGGACCGGGTCGCCGTCTTCCTGATGACGGCGCTAGCCCCCGAGGTCGGGCTGCCATCGCTCGATCCATGCCTGAAGGACAAGGACGTCCCACAATGCATAGGCGTTGTCACGCCGACCGGCGAGATGCTGGCTCCACGCCCGTCGCACCGGATCGACATCGAGGAGCCCCTGGTGTGCGAGACGCTTTTCGTCGAGGAGTTCGTCGGCCCACGGTCTCAGTCGCCCGCGCAGCCACGATCCGATCGGAACGCCGAAGCCCATCTTCGGGCGGTCCACCAGCGCCGCCGGCACATGGCGGTAGAGAACCTGCCGGAGGACCCACTTGGTCGTGCCACCGTGCAGTTTCATCTCCATCGGCAGGCGCCAGGCCAGGTCGAGCACGGAGCGGTCGAGGAACGGCACCCGGGTCTCGAGCGACGGCGCCATGGCGGCACGGTCGAGCTTGGTCAAGATGTCGTCGGGAAGGTAGCCGATCAGGTCCAGCCACAGCATCTGCTCGGTCGTCCCCGACAGGGCGGGGCCATCCCGCGAATCCGGATAGGAAAGGCCATTCGTTCGAGCCCCGATGACCATGGACTCTGCCCCGTCCCAGTGCGACACCAAGGAACGATAGGCATCGGCGCGATCGGAGGCGGCGAGAACCTTACCCACCTTGGCTACCTTGGTGGCGGGGTTGCGCACCTGCCAGCGGACGGGCAGGGCGGAGGTCATTCCGGCCACGCCGTCTATGACGTTCGGGGGGATCCGCTCCAAGGCCGACCCGGCTGCCCGCCGAACCGGTCCCGGGACCGGAGAGCCTCGGCGCCACAACCGCTCGAGCCACGCGTGACGGTTGTAACCGGCGAACAGCTCATCCCCTCCGTCCCCGGACAGGGAGACGGTAACCTTGGTCCGAGCCAGCTCGCTGACCAGCAGGACGGGAATCTGCGAGATGTCGGCAAAAGGCTCGTCCCAGATGTCGGGGATCCGGGGAATGACGGCAGCTGCGTCACTGTCGCCCACCCGCAGAGCGGTGTGATCGGTCCCGAGGTGGGACGCCACGGCCGCGGCCTCGCCTGATTCGTCGAACTCCCGCTCGGCGAAGCCGGCTGTGAACGTCCGGATCGGCCGATCGCTCGTCTTCTGCATCAGAGCGACCACCAGGCTCGAGTCCACCCCGCCCGACAGGAAAGCCCCGATGGGCACGTCGGCCACCATCCGGTCTGCCACCGACCGGCTGAGGACCTCCTCGGTCTGGTCGACCAACGAGCCTGACGAACCCGTCAGCGGCCGGCCGCGTGCGTCCTCGATGGCCGCACGTGCCGACCAAAAGGGACGTCCGGCTGGCAGCACACCCGGCACCGCTCGATCGTCGAAGGTGACGATCTGACCGGGCCGCACCTTGCACACCCCTCGATACACCGTCCGGGGGGCGGGGATGCAGCTGGCCCGGAGGTACAGGGCCACCGCGTCACGATCCAACTCGGGGGAGAAGTCCGCCAGGCAGCGCAGCGACTTGAGCTCCGACCCGAAGGCCAGGCTCTGTCCGGCCCAGCCGTAGTAGAGCGGCTTCTCGCCGAACCGGTCGCGGACCAGGTGCAGGGCGCGCCGGTGGCGATCCCACAGGGCCAATGCGAACATTCCTTCGCTGGCATCGAGAGCGGCGTCGACACCCCACTTCTGCACCGCCTCGAGGAGGACCTCGGTGTCAGAGCTTCCCCGAAATACCACACCCTGCTCGGCAAGGAGATGGCGCAACTCGGTGAAGTTGTAGATCTCCCCGTTGTAGCTGAGCACCCACCGCCCGTCAGCGGACGTCATCGGTTGATGACCGTTCGGGCTGAGGTCGACGACCGCCAGCCGCCGGTGCCCGAAGGCCACCCGACCCTCCGGATCAACCCAGAGCCCGGCATCGTCGGGTCCGCGGTGGGTGACAGCGGCGGCCATGTCGGCAGCCCAGTGGCCGAGCCGATCAGGGCCGCTCCGCTGGCGGGGATCGAAGAGACCGGCGATACCACACATCGGTCAGAGTCCCACGCCGGAGAGGTGGGCTTCGCCCTTCGCCGGTTCTGCGCACCGCCGCCCGCACCCCCGACCCATGGACCGATCATCGACGGGAACCGGCGGCGACGTCAAGTAACCTGAGGTGAAAGGGTGGTTCTTTCCCGTGGATTTTCGTCGTCGTGGGTGTGGTCAGGACCACCTGTGGCATGCTGCCAGCCGTGGGACCGGAGGGGACTGGGTGAATTTGGGGGACTGGGCAAAGCGGCAATTTGTTCGTCTTCCACCCGGATTTCGTCGCCAGCTGCTCCACCGCCTGGGTCGGTATGCGCCGTGGGAGCCCGAGTTCGACTTCACCCCACCGGTGTTGCGGCCCGGCGAGGTCACCGGCCCTCCCGACTTCGTCGGGATCGGAGCCCAGAAGGCCGGCACCACCTGGTGGTACCGACTGATCCTCTCCCATCCGGATGTCACCTCGCGACCAGAGCTGCACAAGGAACGGCACTTCCTCGACCGCTTCGGTGAGGTGCCCTTTGGCGCCGAGGACGTCGATCGCTACCACGGTTGGTTCCCCCATGCCGCCGGGACCGTCACCGGTGAGTGGACTCCTGACTACATGACCTTCTCGTGGGCCCCGGAGCTGCTCCAACGGGCCGCGCCGAAGGCACGGCTCCTGGTGCTGCTCCGAGATCCGGTGGAGCGGTTCCGTTCGGGCCTCGAGCATCACCGGCGGATGGGTGCGCCCGACGGGCCCGACGTGACGGGCGACGCCATCCAGCGTGGCTTCTACCATCAGGCCCTCGCCCGCTGGCTCGAATGCTTCGGTCGGGACCAGCTCCTCATCCTCCAGTACGAGCGATGCACCACCGACCCGGTAGGCCAATTGCACGCCACCTTTCGCTTCCTGGGTTTGCCCGAGTTCACACCGCCGAGTCTGACGGCGCCCCACAGACGCCCGTCCCCCACCGATGATGCCGGCATGAGCTCTGATGTCAGAAGACGGTTGATCGGCATGTACCAGTCCGACGTGCTGGCGCTGGCCGAAGAGATACCGGAAATCGACCTGTCCCTCTGGCCGAACTTCGCCTACCTAGCCGGAGGCGAGATGCGCTCGGACGCGTCGAACTCTCCTACCTGACGGCCGTAACGGGGATCCTCGCCCAAGCGGCCCCGGGCACCGTGCCACAAGCCGCGGACAATGGCAGACCGTTCACCCCAACTGCGGGCCCGTTGGATCTGCCGCGGCAGAGTAGGCCGATTGCCACAGGTACCACGAGGGACTCCCATGACGGCGGATCAGCTCGACGGAATTCCGACTGTGGTAGTAGGCCCGCCACGATTCATCGGCGTCGTTGGGTCGCTCGGCCCGAATGGCCGCATCGCGCCCGGCCGAGGTCTGCTGGGCGGCCACGGCACGGGCGGCTCGTGCGTCGAGCACCACACCCAGGCCGGCCTTCCTGACCCGGCAGAAGAAGTCGAAGTCCTCCAACCCGAAGAACCACTTCGGGTTGGGAAGGACCCCGGCATCGAAGACCCGACGCGAGATGAGTGTGGCCCCCCAACAGGCCACGTCCACCGGCAGAAGATCTGGCCCGTCAGTCGGGGGAACGACGTTGAGGGTGTGGGCGCCCCGCCCGATGAATTGCCGACCGTAAGCGACGACGGAGCCGAGAGCGTGGCCTGACGGGCCGAGGTCGTCCACCCGCTCGAGCACACTCCCCACCCGGGGTGCGGGCAGCGAGAAGAGCCCGATGTCGTCTTCGCACAGATAGGCCCACTGTGTGGAGGGCCGGACGAAAGCCTCTTCCATCCCCACCCGGAAACCGCCGGCCGGCCCCAGGTTGCGAGGGAGGCGGACCATCTGCACTTCTCGTTCGAGAGCAGGATCGTCGAGACCACCGACCCCGTTGACCACCACGACGATCTGGGCGCCCGGCAAGCCCTCGACCCCCATCAACGAGCGAACGACGTCACCGGCAAGACGCGGCCGCATGAAGGTGAGTACCACGGCGGTGACGTCCTCGAGTCCTCTGCTCTTTCGGACCCCCACATCGTCGACCGATCGCTCCCGATCGCTCATTGCCCCCGTCACGGCGCTAGGCTAACAGTGCTCGAGCTGGAGGGGCACGGTAGCGCACCACAGGGGGCGGGGGCGTCCGGAGGACCAAGGAGCACGGGGTGTCGAAATCGGCAGCGTGGATCAATCTCCAGCACCCAGCTGGCCCTGGTCACGTCCCATGATCAGCGTGGTCATACCCGTCCGTAACGGAATGCCCTGGCTCGAGGAGCAGTTGCGGGCTCTCGATGCCCAGGAGTGCGACCAGTCATGGGAGGTCATTTTGGCCGACAACGGGTCCACCGACGGTAGCCAGGACTTCGCCCGGGCGTGGTCGGCCCACCACGGCAACTTTCGACTGGTCGACGTGTCCGAGCGGAGAGGGGCGCCCTCGGCCCGCAACATCGCGGTGGAGGAGGCCAAGGGCGATCTTCTGGCCTTCTGCGACGCCGACGACGTCGTACTACCGGGGTGGTTGGCCAGTTGTGCGGCCGCTCTCGAGCACGCCGACGTGGTGGCCGGGTACTTCGACTTCTGGTCTCTCAACGGGGGCCCGTCCAAGGACCCTGTGCCTGCGGCCATCCGCCAACTCGGGTTTCTTCCCGCCGGCCTCGGCGCCAACCTCGCCGTGCGTCGAGAGGTGTTCCAGAAGGTCTGTGGTTTCAACGAGGAGCCGCTGCCGGGGGAGGACATCGATCTGTGCTGGCGACTTCAGCTTCAGGGTTTTCGTTTTGCCGCCGCGCCCGACGCCGTGGTGGCCAAGCGCGAGCGTGCCGAGTTCAAGCAGGTATTCCGCCAGGCCTATTCCTACGGCCGGTGCGGGCCGGTGCTCTATCACCGCTACAGGCTGGCCGGCGCCCGCCGGAACCTGCGCGGTGCGGTAAAGGCGTGGTGCTGGCTGGTCTACGCATTGCCCCTGCTCCGCCGCCCCGGGCACCGTCTCGAGTGGGCCCGCTCTGCGGGAATGCGGTCGGGCCGGCTCAAGGGATCGGCCGAGGAGAGGCTCTTCTTCCCCTGACCGGCCTCAAACAGCCGTCGATGCTTGTTCAGTCGGCGGTGGCCACCGCGATGAGCTCATCGAGGGCCAGCCGGGGAGGAAAGACGGTCTGGGCCAGGAAGGTAGCCGCCTTGCGCAGGGGCGTCGGACTGGTGTGACCGGCGAAGGAGATCTCCACTTTGGAGAAACCATTGATCTCCAGCACGTGGCGGAGGGTGTCCTCGCAGTACCAACAGGTGTGCTCGGGATGTACCTGGCCGTGCCCGCCCCAGCGATAGACGAAGTTGCCCACGTAGAAGGCGTTCGGGGTGGTGAGTATGAGCTGGCCACCGGAACGCAGGTGACGCCTTATGTTGGCCAGAAAGCCCCGGACGTCATCGAGATGCTCGATGAGCTCGCCGGCAAAGACGGCATCGAATTGACGGCCCAGGTCGAAATTGCGGGCATCGGCCAAACGGACGTCGAAGCCTTCGGCCTGCAGCTTCTCCACGGTGGTCTGGTTGATGTCGATGCCGACCAGCTCGCTGAAGTCCTTGGCCAGCAACCCGTGCAGCCAGTCGGGGCGGCCGTAACGGGAGGCACAACCCAGGTCGAGCACCGAGTCCCCATGGATGAGAGGCCTGACCACGTCGTACCTGTCCTGAAGCGTGCCGCCCCCCCACGGGTTGTCTCCCCACTTGGGCTGCAAGAAGTGGCCTTTTGCAGGGCCGTCGGAGGGGACGGCGCCCGTGGGAGCCTTCGAACCGTTTGTCACAGTGGCCACTACGTCCTGCCCCTCTCTGTCACCGACATATCATCGATGTTCTACCCGAGGGCCAGCGGGGCTGACAACCGCCGGGTCTCCGTCCCGGAGAGGATACCACTCGCTCTCCTGCAATAGAGAGTGAACACGGCCTCGCCAACGCCCTCGAAGGACTGGGGACGTTGACGAGGGAGCTACGGTAACATCGAGCGCCCTGCGCACAAGCGCAAATCACTGAGCCTTGAGAGACGGTTGGGGAATGACAGACGGCAGAGTGCCCCGGATTGCGGCTCTTGTACTCACCCACAATGCCCCCCAGGCACTGGCCCGCTGTCTGGCCGCCATCGACGCCCAGACCACCCGACCGGACGAAATAGTGGTTGTCGACAATGCCAGTAGCCCAGCGGTGGAGGCCGACTCCCTCCGCCTGAACGGCGTGCCGGTACGGGTGGTCCGGTCCGACGTCAACCTCGGTCCTGCCGGGGGATGGGCTATCGCCCTGCGCGACTTCCTGGAGCAGGCCCACACCCACGCCTGGTTGATGGATGACGACATCGTGCCGGAGCCCAAGTGCTTGGCCACGCTGTGGGATGCGGCATCCGATCGACCCGAGTCCACCTTCGTAGTGCCGGTATCGATCCAGCCCGACGGGAAGGTCGGGCGGTGGGGATCATGGTGCGGATTCCTGATCGCCCGAGAGATCGTCGAAACGGTCGGCCTCCCGAGGGATGAACTTTTCTGGTGGGCCGAGGACACCGAGTACTGCCACTGGAGGATCCCCCGGGCCGGCTTCCCCCTGCGGTTCATCGAGGGCGCCGTCGTGCACCACGATGCCATCCGTCAGGGAGGGGATCTTCCGACGTGGAAGTACTACTACGAGTCCCGCAACATGCTGTACCTCCACTGGCACATCATGCACAAGGTCGGCCGCTACCCGAAGAACTTCACCCGTCTGGTGGGGAGGGCTCTGTTCCGACAGCGGCAGGACCGGGCCGAATGCCTGGTGGCCATCGGACGCGGTCTGTTCGATGGTGCGTTCGGACGGCTGGGCATCCGGTACCCGATAGTCGCCCTGCACGAGCGCCACCTCCAGTAGACGACACCGAGGGTGCTGATGTTCTCAGCCGATGGCCTCCGTCACCCAAACCGGGATTAGAGGAAGTCCTTATAGAAGGTCGGGTCGCTCTGCAGCTTGGCGAAGATCTCGTCACCCAGTTGCCTGCTCGCCTTCATGCCGCGATAGTTCAACACCTTGACTCGTGCTGCATCGGAATGTCGGACAAGGCTGCCGAGAAGCCGGAACCTCTCTGTGCCGTCCAACCATGCCGGCGGTCTGCTGAGGGCACTCGGGACCACCGGATCACGAAAGCCGGCACCGTGGTGGTACAACACATCGGCGTAGATGCCGAACCAAAGAGGGTGGGGATTCCTCTTGTTGGAGCGAAGGAGAGGGGTCCAAGGAGCGTTGATCCTCTCCAGCTTCCCGAGCAGATTGCCACCGACATCGGAGAGAACTTGACCATTCTTGTTCTTCCAGGCAAAGCCCGGTGTCCAGTCACCCCGGATCCTGTCCCAGTCTTCGGCCCGGATCACACAGAAACACGGATGGGGCTGCCTGTCCCCCGTTTTCGTCGCGCCGTACGGCAACAAGCACCGAATCGTCCAACGCCTTGTGGACGGTAGGCATGGGATCGGCGATCGGAAAAGCATCGCCGTCGAGGAACATGATCAGATCGTCGTGTTCGGCCTCCTCCAAGATCAACGACGCCAGCAAATTGAGTTTGCCGGGATGATCACCCATAGCCGGTACCACCCGGTCGAACTTGTGGTCGTGGCCGGGCTCGACATTATGCAGGATGGTGACCACCCGATAGGGCTCCTGCACATGACGGGCCAGATAGGACAGTTGGACATCGATCCACTTGGCCGATTTGAAGTGGACGGTCGCTACATGAATCATCGGCCCGTACGTTCTCCCTGTCACCCCATCGATCGGATATCCCCACTCCGACGAGCGCTCGGACCGATGATCTAGCTGCTCATGTGGCCCAGCGACGCTGTTGTCGGGCGGTGATGAGGTCGTGCAGGGAGGGAGAGCACTGGGTCGTCAGGGGCCGTCCCCACCAGATCAGTTGATTTGCCACTCCGCGCCGACATGGATCGGTGAGAGCACCATGACTCCTTCGGGCGGTCGCATTCGGTCGGGCCCGAACGCGTCGAAGTTCATGATGGGCTGCCACGGCAGGTACGGATCGCGGCTGCCTTTGGGAAAGCCGGTTATTGCTGCCCACACCGAATAATGACCTTTGGGAAGGGGCAGGTAGTCGAGGGTGACCCGGGTTCGAACTCCCCCTCGGGCATGGTGCCCTGGTGCTCGACCACGAACATCGGAAAAGCCGGACCTTGAGAGATACCGAAGAAGAACTCGGCATTGGCAGTGACCGGCGCCTTAAAGGTCACGGCCACCTCTACCGGGTGTTTGGCACGAAGTTGGCCCCCGTCGGCAGCGCTGATGTCCGCCTTCAGGACCTGGACGACACCCTCCTTGGCCGAAATGATTTCGGCACTCTTCTCCACGGCGGCGCGGTACATGGCCACGACGTCCTTGGTCGGGCCGGCCGCACGCACCACGGCATCCGACAACCAGATACTTCTGGCGCAGGTAGCTTCGACAGAGGCCAGGTCATGGGAGACGTACATGAGCGTGGTTCCCGCCCGCACGATCTCGCCGATCCGCTGCAGGCACTTCTGCTGGAAATTGGCGTCACCCACGGCCAGGGCCTCGTCGACCAACAGGACGTCCGGCTCGAGATAGGCGGCGATGGAAAAGCCGAGCCGCATGGTCATCCCGCTGGAGAAGAACTTCACTTGGCGGTCGATGGAATCGGCCAGACCGGCGAACTCGATGATCTCGTCGAACTGCCGCCTGATCCGCTGGCGTCCCATGCCCAGGACCGCCCCGTACAGGAACACGTTCTCCCGGCCGGTCAGGTCCGGATGAAGTCCCGCGGTCACGCTGAGCAGGGCACCGATGCGGCCCTTCACCGTGCATGCGCCGGCCGTCTGATAGGTCACCTGGCTCAGTACCTTCAGCAGCGTGGTCTTCCCCGAGCCGTTGATCCCGATCAGGGCAACGCTCTCCCCCGGTTCGACTTTGAAGTTGACATCCTTGAGAACCCAGCGGTACTCCGCCCCGCCCCGCCTGGTCACCGACTTCCTCAGCTGGTGCATCTGGTCGTAGAAAAGAGGGATGTTCTTGTCGGCGCGGAACCTCTTCCAAACTTGTTCGACCCGGATGCTCCCATCAGGCAATGTCGGCAAAATTCACCTCCAGCCGCTTGAAGATCCGGTAGCCGAAGAACAGGTAGCACACCGCCCCGACCACCGCGGCCACCAAAGGGCCCGCCGTCGGCAACTGGCCGAGCAGCATGGTCTCCCGGACGTTGTTGATCACCGGCCCCAGAGGATTGAAGAAGCCGTAGACGATCTGTAGGTTGATGTAGAAGCCCCCGTGCCAGTGGTGGTGGAGGAGATGCCCACCGGCCACGTGATAGTGGCTGGGGATACTGGTGAACGGCCAGATGACCGGTGTGGCGAAAATGCCCAACGAGAGCATGATGGGCAGCACCTGGGCCAGATCCCGCATCTGAATGATCATGCTCGATATGGCCAGTGTTACTCCGGCGGCGAACACCACTTCGGTGAGCATGAAGAGCGGGGTCCACACGATGGCCCACCGCGGCACGTAGCCATAGATGACGAACAAGAAGACCAACACCGACCACGACAGGACGGTGTTGAGCGCAGTGGTCAGCGTGGTCTCCAGTGGAAAGCACTCACGAGGGAACTGGGTCCCGGCCATCAGCGCCTTGTTGCCGAGGAGCGCACCCCCACCGCTACCGACCGCTGAGGCGAAATAGCTCCAGCACAGGACGCCGCAGTAGGCATACAGGCCGTAGGGAACGCCGGGAATCTTGAACAGGTGGACCTTGGAGAAGACGATGATCAGGGCGACCAACGTGGCCACCGGGCTGAGGACGGCCCACAGCATGCCCAGGGTGGCCTGCTTGTACTGGGCACGGAAGTCGCGCTCGGCCAGCGTGTAGACGATCTCCCGGTGGTTCCACAGGAGCTTCGCCTCAGCCCACATCTTGACCTTGCGCTTGTACCAGATGTCTTCGGGTGGAGCAGTCACCGATAGCCGACACATCGGTGACAATGAGCAGGGCGCGTCAGGCGGTGACTGTGCGGCGGCCGGCTCGGTTAACAATGCTGGTACCCCCCTAGCCCGATACAAAGAGGCTGTTCGCCCAGGTAATTTCTAGCTTTGACGCTATCGTACCGCGTGGCTGGCAGGATCAGTGAAGCGGGGCGGTCGAGCTCACTGAGGCAGCACTAGCATCGGGATGTGTACGGAGAGGGGCAGATGAGCCAGGTCGAGCCCGGCTCCGTCTCGTCTTCGAGGCTCCGTATTCTTCTGGTCATCAAGTGCCTGGGTTTCGGCGGAGCCGAACGGCTGCTGGTCGACATGGTGGCTCGAGGAGATACCCACTCGTTCGAGTACGAGGTTGCCTACGTGCTCGCCGCCGAGCATGCGCTGGTCCCCGATATCATCAGCCACCGGCACACCGGTCCATGGACTGGAAAGAGGCACGGAAACGGTGACCTCCGGTGGATGGGCCATCTCCGCCGGCTGATCGTCGATGGCCGGTTTGACGTGGTCCACTTCCATCTGCCCTACACGGCGGCGCTGGGACGTCTGGTCGTCGCTAGCCTCCCCGCGGCCCGCCGTCCCGCCGTCGTGTACACCGAGCACAGTCTGTCGAACAAGATGGCGGTTCTCGATCAAAGGGCTCACCGGGCCACTATCGGCCGCGACCAGGCCCTGGTGGTGGTGTCCGAAGCGGCCCACGACGCCCTCCCCCACCGCCTCAAAGAGCGGGCCCGGGTCATCGTGCACGGGGTGGACCTCTCGCGTTCGGATGCCCTGATCGCCGACAGGGACGCGGTACGGGCCGAGGTACGGGCCGAACTCGGGGTTGACAGCTAGGAGCTTCTGGCCCTGACAGTGGCCAACCTGTGCCTGAAGAAGGGCTACGACGTCTTCTGGAAGTGGCCCGTCTGGCCGCCGACCGCGGCCTCCCCCTCTGGTTCGCCGCCGTGGGAAGCGTTCCACTGGAGGACGAGCTCAGGGAACGCAGGGGCCAGCCGGCTTGGAAGGTCGCTGCAGTTCTGGTCAACGCTACGACGTGCTACGTCTTCTGACTGCTGCCGACCTCTTCGTACTGGCCTCCCGCAAGAGGGTTTGCCGGTCAGCCTGGAGGCCACCAGTGTCGGGGCCGCCATTGTGGCCACGTCGGTGGGCGGCGTGCCCAGGTCATCACCGACGGAGTCGACGGACCGGTCGTACCCCCCGGTGATCCCTGCTTCTTGGTTCGATGCCCTCGTGCGATCGGTTGGGTGACCCGATCTGCGTGCTGAACTCGGGCGGCGGCCAAGCTGCGGAGCACCATGTTCGACGTGACCTCGGCCTGCCGCCGATCGAGGGGATCTACCGTGACGTCGCCGGTGCCCGCCGATGACCGATCTCGGAGGTCGGCGGTTGATCCACCTCACCACGGCCGACATCAGCCTGGCCCTCTTGCTCGGCCCGCAGCTACGAGTCTTTGCCGCCGAGGGGATGGAGGTGATCGGTGTATCGGCGCCCGGCCCGTTCGTCTCGCAGCTGACCGAGTGGGGAATCGAGCACGTGCCGCTGCGCCATGCCACCCGCTCGGTGTCGCCCGGACACGACCTCGCCGCCCTGTTCGAGCTCACCCGACTGTTCCGACGCCTTCGTCCCGACATCGTGCACACCCACAATCCCAAGCCGGGCGTGTACGGTCGACTGGCCGCCCGGGCCGCAGGGGTGCCGGGCATCGTCAACACCGTCCATGGCTTCTATGCCGCGCCGGAGGACCCGTGGAGCCGTCGGGCCGCCGTCTACGCCATCGAGAGAGCCGCTTCCACCTGCTCCCACATCGAGCTTTTCCAGAATCCCGAGGATCTCGAGGTGATGAACCGCCTCACCTCCCCCCCAACAAGGCAGAGCTTCTGGGCAACGGGGTCGACCTGGGCCGCTTCCGACCCCGCCGGAGCGATGAGGACATCCGCCGGGCCCGGACCGCCCTCGGCGTCGACACCTCGGCCGTCGTGGTGGGGACGGTGGGTCGCCTGGTTCGGGAGAAGGGATTTCGGGAGCTGTTCGAGGCGGCGGGTCACATGCGCAGTATCCGGCCCGAGGTGGTGTTCGTGGTGGTCGGTCCCGAGGACCGGGCGCGGGACGACGCTCTCGACGCCTCGGACATCGCCGCCGCCCGCTCGTTGGGCAACGTCGTCTTCAGCGGGCACCGTGACGACGTCGAGGACCTCTATGCCGGTTTCGACCTCTACGTGCTTCCCTCCTACCGCGAGGGATTCCCGCGCTCGGCCATGGAGGCCGCCGCCAGCGGGCTTCCGGTCATCGCCACCGACATCCGGGGATGCCGCCAGGTGGTGGACGACGGCGACAACGGCCTGTTGGTGCCGCTGCATGATGGCGACGCTCTGACCTTGGCCATCGCCGAACTGGCCGGGGACGAACCAAAGCGGTTGGCCATGGGACGTCGGGGGCGGCGAAGGCCGAGACCGACTTCGACGACCGGACAGTCATCGCCAAGACCCTGGCCGCTTACGCCCGCCTTCCGGCTCCGTCGCCTTCGTGGGTGGCGGCCCGGTCAGACCGAGCCACCGCGGGGGCCTGACGACAGCGACGCCGCCCGGCCGGCGATCCGCTTCACGGCGTCGTGCACCCGGTCGGCCTGGTAGCGCGCCACGAAGAGTCGGTGGGCGTTGTCTACCAGACGAGCGCGGAGCTCCTCGTCCTCCAGCAGTCTGGCGCAGGCGGCGGCGATCGCATTGGGCGTGTCGGCGATGAGCAGGTGGTGCTCGTCGACGGCATCGAGCCCTTCGGCGCCGAGGCTGGTGGACACCACCGGGATGCGGTGGGCGAACGCCTCGAGGATCTTGAGCCGGGTCCCGCTGCCGAACCGGATGGGAACGAGGACCACGTCGGCCCGGGCCAGCTCGGTATCGATGTCGGGAACTTGGCCGACGACGGTCACGCCCGGTCGGTCCCCCAGAGCGGCGATGGCCGGCGTGGCCACCCCCACCAGCCGCACCACCGTGTCGGGGAGCACTCGGCGGATCGCCGGTTGTACGTCTTCGATGAGATAGCGGGCGGCATCGGCGTTGGGCGGGTACCGGAGGGTGCCCTGGAACAGGATGGTCGGTGGCGATCCGACCGCTACCTTCCCCAGTGGCTCGGCCACCAGGCGGTAGCCGTTGGGCACGACCTCGACCCGGGGCAGACCGGCCGCCGCGGCCCGGTCGGCGTCGATCCTGCTGCAAACGACCGTGGTCGTCCCCTGGCCGGCCCGTCGGTAGAGGCGGGTCCACCGGCGCATCTCCTCTGCCGAAAGAGCGCGTGCCGCCCGCCGTCTGAGCCCCGTCTTCAGGTCGCCGACCGACGGCGAGGTCGACAGCCGGGCGGCGATCTTGTGGTTCTCGAGATCGTCCAGGTCGACCACCACCGGCGCCGCTTCGGTCCCACCCACCAACCGCCACGGTCGCACGCCGAAGTACCAGACCAGATCGTAGGGACCGTGGGCGAACCGGCTGAGCGCCCGGGTCAGCTTCGGGCCGTCCGGCCACGGAAACTCGAGGGGAGTGCGCACACGGAGCACCGAGGAAGCTCGGCGAACCCCGGCGGGTGGCCGGTCGTCGAAGGTGATCCGACCCACCCTGGCCAGATCCAATCCCTCCTCCGGCGGTTCGAAGTCCCGCCGCCCCCGGGGGACGATGGAGACCAACTCGGTCGGCCCGCACTGGCACAGGGCACGGAGGGTGGTGGCCAGCCGCATCCGGGAACCGCTGTTCTCCGGCCACGGGTACTCGCCGGCGATGACCAGTGTCCTCACCGCCGCCAATCCGATCGAGGTCCGGTAGCTGTCGGCGACCGGCCACTCGGTACCGCGGGCGGCATGTGGCGATGGTAGCGGAGGCGGCCGCCGTCACCGCTCAACCGGGTCGGTGCTGGTACGCTCCCCCCGCCGGATGGGCCGGCACCGGTAAGGGGCCCCGGGATGATCGAAGAATGGCAACAGACGACAGAGCCTCTCGTGCTCCACGTCATCCCCACCCCGGTGGCCCGGGGAGCGCAGCGGAACCCCGGGCGCTGGCCGACCAACTGGACAGACCGGGCGTGCGGGCCCACCGCGTCCTCAGTCTGTTCGATGGGCCTCCCGAGGTCCATCCCGACATCGCGCTGCGCTTGCGGGGGGGTGACACGCCCGCGGCCGGCTTCGACCTTCGGGTGGTGCCCAAACTCCGCGCCGCCCTCGGTCGCTTCGACCCGGCCGTGGTGGTGGCTCACGGGGGCGAGCCACTCAAATACCTGGTGCCGGCCATGGTCGCTCGTCGGGCGCCCCTCGCCTATTACGCCATCGGCACCTACGCCGGACGGCCACGGCGGGGGCAGCTCCTGTTGTGGCGGCGTCTGGTGGCCGGGGCCGACGTGGTGGCGGCCGAGGGCGACGAGGTCCGGGCCGAATGCATCTCGCTGTTGGGCGTACCGCCGGAGCGGGTGGTCATGACACCCAATGGCCGCGACCCCGACGTCTTCCATCCGCGGACCACCGCGCCCACCGCGCCGCCCATGGTCACCTTTGTGGGCGCCCTCAACGAGGGCAAAGGTCCCGACCGTTTTGTGGCGCTGGTGGCCGCCCTCCGGCGTTCCGGGTTCGACTTCCGGGCCCAGGTCGTCGGGGACGGTGCCCTTCGTGACGGGTTGACCGGTCCGGCGCGGGAGGCCGGGGTCGAACTGCTCGGGTCGCGGCCCGACGTGGCTGAACTGCTGCGCCGATCCGACATCATGGTCTTCCCCAGTCGACCGGCCGGTGAGGGCATGCCCGGGGTGCTCATCGAAGCAGGGCTGTCCGGTGTGCCGGTGGTGGCCACCGATGTGCCCGGCGTGCGTACGGTGTTGGCCGATGGACAGACGGGGCTGGTCGTCGGGCGCGACGATCCGGCGGCCCTGGTGGAGGCGACAGGACGTCTCCTGTCCGATGCGTCGCTGCGCACCACCATGGGAAGGGCGGCCCGTGATCGTTGCCTGCAGCACTTCAGCGTGGCCCTGGTGGCCCAGCGGTGGTTGGACCTACTGGCACCACTGCTGCCGGCCACGTCGCACGCAACGAGCTGACTTCGGGGACCAGGGGTGGGAACCCGGGCCACCCGATCGCTCAGCGGCGCGGGGACGGCGAGGGCGGCTGGGTCTGGGGCACCCGGCCGGCGGCGATGGCCGCCTGCAGTCTCTTGCGGTCGCGGCGACGCAGCTCCCACGGGTACCGGGGCGGTTGGCCCTTGGGCGAGCGGGGGATGCAGACCAGGACGAGGAGAAAGGGCAAGAGGAGTGTCCGCTCCCGTTCGATGAGTCCCAGGTTGCCCAGTGCTGCGAAGGTGTAGATGAACCCCAGGCTGTAGACCGTGCACATCATCACGTAGGGGCGGGCGAAGGATGCCCGAGGCACCTGCAATTGGCGCAGCGAGGCCAGCAGGATGATCAGGATGACCGTATTTTCGCCGGCGGCAATGAGCTCCCCGAACCCGTGGAAATCGAAGGGCAGAGGATTCAACAGGACCTCGTAGATGTCACGGGGGAAGCTGAAAGGGCTCTTGGAATAGGGGATGCCGCCGCTGTGCCCGTTGCCCACGTTGTTGGACTGAATCTGGTTCAAAGACAGCGATCCCCCCGAGTGCGAGAGGTAGTGGACGGTCAGGAAGGCGGAGAGGACCAGGAGCGATCCGAAGACCACCAGGGAGAGGACCCGTCGGCTCCCCTCGCCCCGACCTCCCCGCTGGAGGAAACCATCAGGGCCACCGTGAACCCGGCCACGAACAGCAACAGCTCATTGGGCCGGATCAGGATGCCCACAGCCGTACCCAGAACCAGCAGGGTGTAGCCCCCCGCCCGGCGGGCCAGGATCTTGGCCGCCCCGTAGGACATCAGTCCGAGCGAGACGGTCATGATGGCTTCTTTGCTCACGTCCGCCGTCCAGAACAGGAGGGACGGCAGGAAGAACATCAGGTAGGCGTAGCGGCGGGCGTCGGCCCCCGGGAAGGTCAGGCAGAAGGCCCGGAAGAAGAGGATCCCGCCCAGGAAGGACAACCAGGCGAAGACCAGGAATGCGGCCAGTTGGTTGGTACCGACCAGGACGTAGACGATGGCGGCGGCGATGCCCACCGATCCGTCGTTGACAATGCCGCGCAGGTCGCCCGGTGCCAACGAAAAGTCGAAGTGCCGGAATCCGGGGGCCAGTTGCGCCCCCTCGGAGTCGTAACGAATCCAGTCGGCGATGCCGTGGTAGAAGTGATCGACGACGAATATCTGGGCCGGGGCGCAGAACAAGTGGAGGACCAAACTGGCGGTGAGAATCGAGACGAGCCACGGCTTGGCCTCCGCCCCCGCCACCCGGACGATGATGGGCCGGCTGATGGCGATCAGCACGGCGAAGACGACTACCGCGACGATCGGGTTGGAGGCTTCGCGGCAAAGACCATGAGCCGGTCCCGCCTGTCAGCTCTGGGCTGCTTCGGGCACTGCTCGGGGATCTTCGACCGGTTGAGGGGGTGGTGCGGCTACCGGTCGGATGGTGCCGCCCGGTGAGGTGCGGGCCGCGTGCCCGCCACATTGGTGAGGACGACACCCGCACCGGAGCCCCGAGGCGGCGCAGGAGGCTGCCGGTGCGCTTCCCCTGGTCGATGGTGGTGGTGCGGCTCTCCACCACGACGAGGACGGCATCGACGGCGTGGACCAGTGCCTGCCGTGGTGCGATGAGGAACGGTGCGACTCGACCATGATGACGTTGACCAACTTGCGGGCCGCTCGAGAACCTCGGCCGCCGAGTTCGACGACTGCCCGCTGTTGGCGATGAAGTGACGAGGTCAACCTCATCACATTGGGCAGGCTGGAATTCTGCAATAGGAGGCCACGACTTGGGCCCGATGGTGCCGGGTGAGGACGGCCACCGAGCGGGGCAAAACCGAACGAGATCGTCGGTGCTGACCCAATGGCCTTCCGCCCGGCCTCCCATAGGTGGCACCGAGGTTGGCGGCCACAATGGGGCGCGTCTCCCAGTTGCCCGTGGAGACCATCGAGAAACACCCTGAATGGGGCTCTGGCTCAGCTTCGACGAAGGGTTCCCAATGGGAGTTGCGCGCTCTTCTGAGCCCGGGGCCGGAAAAGGCGCCGAGCCCGTAGGGATGGGGTGGCTGCTGTCCCGACCGCAGCCCCTCGAAAGATCACTGACATGTGCAGCATTCTGGGAGGCCTTGGTCGACGGGCGAGCGCGGTCCTCCACTCACGGCCCAGCAGCACGACGTCGACGCCCGCCCCTCCCACTGAAGGAGAGGTGAGAATTTAAGCCACGACCGGCGACTGGTTACAGTGGTGACGCCAGTGACGTCCTCGGCCTCCGCAGTCGGCGACCTCCCGCATGAGCATTATTAGGGCCTAGAGGAAACCAGCCTCATCACGATGCCCCCCAGGCCCCTCACTTTGCGGGCTGTTGGTCAGGGTCGAGGACCTGGCGCTGGGAGGCAGTGGGCTCTGGTGGAGAAGCGCTGCAATCAGCACCTGGGAAATCGTCTATCCGACCTGCTCCTGCTCTTCTGGTCTGGCTCTGGGCTCTGAGCCGCCGGCGGGACTGGATCCTGACCTTCTCCATGGCGCTGCTGACGGCGATGGAGAAATGCGTCGGCGAGCCCCGCGGAGGAAACTTTGTCGGCTCTGGTCCTGCTGGTGAGCGCTACGAGGTCGTGAATCTCTTGCCCGCCTTGGCCGCTGTCTTTCCCCCGCCCGAGGCGACGGCGGTGATGCCGGCCGTCATCAGAAGGACGAGCGCCGACCTCTCTCAACCGCATGCCGGGCAGCTTCAGATGGTCTGACCCGGACGTAGTCGTCCTCGGCGGGGAATGATGGGTCGGCTGCCGACCCTGGGCGGCCTCCGAACCGGGCCGATGGACATGATGAGACCCGCTGGCTTCCTCAGCGGCACCTGCTCGCTGCTCCTTCCGCCGCCTACCCGCTCACTGGGAGGCGCACGGCGATGATGAAAATCTGATGATGCCAAGGACGCCAGCAGGCGCGACGCCCGGCGGAGGGCGCGACTGAAGTCGTACCGCTCGAGCCACGCGCCGTCCTGTTCTTCATGGCGAGACAATAATAATGATGGTGAGCCGATCTTCCGCCGCCACCCGCGCCCGCACGCCGGACGATGAGGCCAGACCGACTTCGGCTAGACGCTGTCGACGAGGGCGCGCTGCCGGCCCCTCGATGACCTTGACGCCGGATTCCGAGCTCCACTGGCGGGGGGTCACCTGTCCATGTCTACTTGTTGAAACGGTCGACTCCGACCATGAACTGGGCTCTCCACCTCTTGATTGGTCAGATACTGCAGCCGGTCACGTGAAAGGCTGCTCGTGGGCGGTTGATCTTTATCTCTTTGCCAGTGGGGCTACCGACATCGAGGATGCTCTGGAGAGGCCAGGTGTGTCAATGTTTCATCGGCCGCCAGGGTGGTGGTCGAGGAGGCAGATCCCAGTCGACGGGCAGACACGGTCGACCCTGTAAAACGGGGCCTCCGTTCGGGGGAACGGGGTGACCAGCGACGCCCGGACGGGCTCTGAAGAGGGCCCTCGAGGTTCTTGCCAGAGGGTGACTGAGTGGACGCGCGCTCGGGATCAAAGGGGAGTCGGCGTCGGAGAGATGATCTCGATCCTAGTGGAGGGTGTACGAGGACGGACATGCGCGAGGTGGCGATGTCCGCCAACCGGATCCGGTCGGGAATCGACTCGATCCTGCGCCACCCCCCGCCCGTCGATCGCTGGAGCACGGTCTGGCCGAAGGTCGCCGACCCTCAGGGGAAATTGGGTTCTGGTTGACTACTGGCAGCAGCTCCTCCAGCTTCCTGCGGCCTCTCCACCGTGGTCACGATCGTTTTCAACCGGGAAAGTCGCCTCGGTCTGTACGGGAAGGATGTGGCGCGATGCCGTGCTGAACGTGCTCGCTGCAACTCACGCCCTCGAATGTGGTCTCGCTCTGCGTCTGAAATCGCCTCTGGTCTGCTCGGCTCGTTCGGCCCTGGATCGAGCTGGTCCTCGTATCGTGGTGGTGGTGGCACGCGCGTCCTTCTGCTGCGGGCATGGGGTTCCTGTGCTTCGACTCGTGCTCTTTGCCTGGCAGTGGCTCTCGAAGCGCTGCGGGTCGCGGGTGGCGGTGATCGGGAGTCGCGGACACTGGGTCGCCCGTGATCCGCGACCCCGCCGGCCAGCCCGGGGCCGGGCCTGGTCCCCCTAGCCGTTCTTCGACCAATTGACCTGTGGGCCCATGGGGCTGTCCCTGATTCGGCGTCCTGGTGGTCGGCAGGATCGACGACATCCTGAGGCGGGCCGACGGCGACACCATCCAGCAAAGTGCTGCTGCCGATCTCTTCCCCTCGACTGGGAGCTGGTCGGAGCGGCTCGCGGGCGTCAGAGCTGGCCGGCGTCTGATGAAGAATCCTCCCGGCGTAGAGGACACGGCTCCAACGAGCCGGCTGATCTGGCCGCCCTTGACACGGGCCCGCGAGCCTTCGTATCGAGGACCTGTCGGGACGGACGCGCGCTGCTTATCTGACCCTCGAGTCGGTGCGCTGTTCTGTGACTGGGGACAGGAATCCTGGTGAACAGGGGCTGGGCGGCTCGATCGGCTCTGGGAAAGATCTGCCGGCAGGCTCGTCCAGCCTTGATCCGGAGCCCTTGGCTTGCTCTGAACGACGATGAGTATGTTTGACGAGATGGCCGCTCGCGGTGCTCCGGGCCCTGGAATTTAGGCTCGGCTCGAGATCGGTGATCGGGGATGCTTTGTCTGAGATGCTCTAGCAGTAAGCTGCCTGAGACTGTTTTCCATGCTGCGTGCGAGAAGACGTGCCGTGCTGACGTGGGCCGGCCGCCCGAGGCGGTGAAGATGAATGTGAGCCTCGGGCATGCTACGTGGTCGATGCCTGCTGCTGCGTCGGTGCCGACGGTTCGTCTTGAACTTGACTGGGAGAAGGCCGTTAAGCCGCACCAGCGTGACGGGGTCCTTGAAGCGCCTGCCGAACAGGTGGTGCTGCTGCGCGCCTCCGAGTAAGTCTGCTGAACTGCATGGTTCGCTTCGGGAACGTATGGGAGCCGGGGCAAGTGCTGACCCGACCTTCGCCGGGGAGATCGTCGAGGCCGCCCGGGCCCGCTGCCAGACCGACCTGTCTCTGACGGACCGGTCCTCCATGAGCGTGGAGGTGAAGTAGCTGGCTCGAGTTCTTGCCCTCTCCCGCGGCGGTGAGATCCTCCATGCTGGAGATGGTGCTGCGGTGCGGAATGATCGATCTGCTGAACGCATGATCCGCTGTCCCGGGATGCCAGGCGGGCATCGATATTCCCATCGAGATCGTGGGCATTCGACCCGGCGAAAATCTCAACGAGGTGCTGAGCATGCCCGACGAGCAGGTCCTGCGCACCAGTCACCCCTACATCAACCAGCTGGTCCCGGTGCGGGCCTCTGCTCCCCTGTTCACAGCCGAGCTCGACGAGTTGGCCCAAGCCGGACGGAGCCGTGACCGTCAGACCGCCACCCGCCTGCTTTTCACCGCCGGGATGGCCCACGAGGCCGAGCAACCGGCCGCCACCAACGGCAACGGCAACGGCAACGGCAAGGGTCCGAGGCCGGTGGCCACCAACGGGAACGGCTGGCACCCGTCCAACGGAGCGGGCACGGAAGTAGACGTCAGCGAAGCGGTAACCGCCGGCTATCCCGATGGCGATGCCGACCAGGTGTCGGCATGACCCAGGCGCCGGGACCGCACCGTTGAGCCCGGCTGACCGTGCCCGGCGGCTGGTCGTCGTCGGTCAGGGCTACGTCGGCCTGCCTCTGGCCCTGCGCGCCGTCGAGGCGGGCTACGACGTGGTCGGCTTCGACCGCGCCGTGGACAAGACCAAGCGTCTGGCCGCCGGGGACTCGTATGTCGAGGACATCTCCGCCGCCCAGCTGGCGGCGGCGCTGGCCTCGAACCGCTACCACCCCACCGATGACCCCGACGCTATGGCCGGCTTCGACGTCGCGTCATCGACGTGCCCACCCCGCTGGAGGAGGGCGTCCCCAACCTGACCTATGTCGAGGACGCGGCGGCCACCCTGGCCCGCCACCTGACACCGGGGGCGACGGTCATCCTCGAGTCCACCAGCTACCCGGGGACCACCGAGGAGCTGGTGGTCCCGCTGCTGGAAGAGGGGTCCGAGCTCATCGCCGGACGTGACTTCCATGTGGGTTACAGCCCCGAGCGGATCGATCCGGGCAACACCGAGTGGCGACTGGAGAACACCCCCAAGGTCGTGTCGGGCATCGATCTCCCGTCGCTCGAGGCGGTCACCTCGTTCTACGACGACCTGGTGGAGCGGACGGTGGCTGTGTCCGGCACCCGCGAGGCCGAGCTCACCAAGCTGCTGGAGAACACCTTCCGTCACGTCAACATCGCTCTGGTCAACGAGCTGGCCATGTTCGCCTCCGATCTGGGCATCGACGTCTGGGAGGCCATCGACGCGGCGTCGACCAAACCTTTCGGTTACATGCGATTCGTACCCGGGCCCGGGGTTGGTGGCCACTGTCTTCCCATCGACCCGAGCTACCTGTCGTGGAAAGTCCGGCGCAGCCTCGGCCAGTCGTTCCGTTTCGTCGAGTTGGCCAACGACGTCAACGAGCACATGCCCGACTACGTCGTCCGGCGCCTCACCCTGGCCTTCAACGAGCGGGGTCGGTCCATCAAGGGCTCGCGGATCCTGCTCCTCGGGATGGCCTACAAGCGCAATACGGGTGACGCCCGCGAAGCACCGGGAACGGTCATCGCCCGGTCGCTGGCCGCCCTGGGCGCCGACCTGCGGGTGGCCGATCCCCACCTGGCCGACGACGCTCTGGCTTACCCACGGGTGGAGGCCACGCCGGCCGAACTGGCGGCGGCCGATGCCGCCGTGCTGATCACGGACCACGACCTCTTCGACTACGAGAGCATCGCCATCCACGCCCGCTACGTGCTGGACACCCGCAACCGACTGGACGGACCCAACGTCGATCGACTCTGATCCAGCGGTGCGATCCAGACAGCTGTCTCACTTGTGGGTGTCTTGCCGATGCCACCCATGAAGATCGTGGTGACCGGGGGTGCGGGGTTCATCGGCGCCAATCTGTGCCGCCACCTGCTGACCACCACCGTCCCCGGCCTGGAGCCGGAGGTGGTGGTGGTGGACGACCTGTCCACTGGGCAAGCAGCCAACCTCGAAGGTGTGGACGCCCAACTGGTGGAGGGCTCCATCCTCGACGTCGGGCTGCTGGACGAGGTGGTAGTCGGGGCCGACGCCGTCGTGCACCTGGCTGCCCGCCCGTCGGTCCCCCGTTCGCTGGAGGACCCGGTGGCCAGCCATGAGGCCAACGCCACTGGAACTGTCCGGGTCCTGGAGGCGGCTCGCCGGCACCCCTCCTGCCAGGTCATCGTGGCCTCGTCGTCCTCGGTGTACGGCGCCAATCCCGATCTACCGAAGAGGGAGGACATGGCGGCCATGCCGGTCAGCCCTTACGCGGCCAGCAAGCTGGCCACCGAGTCGTACGCGCTGGCCTACGGACACTCCTTCGGCCTTCCGGTGCTGGCCTTCCGGTTCTTCAACGTCTTCGGCCCCCTGCAGGCGCCCGATCACGCCTACGCCGCCGTGGTCCCCACCTTCGTGGCCGCCGCTCTGCGCGGCGATCCCCTGCCGGTCCACGGCGACGGCTGCCAGACACGCGACTTCACCTTCGTGGGCACCGTCACCGCCGTCCTGGCTGACGCGGTGCGGCGCCAGGTGACCAGCGACCGTCCGGTCAACCTGGCTTTCGGGTCGCGGGTCTCCCTGCTGGAGCTCATCGCCATCCTCGAGGGTCAACTGGGGAAGGAACTGACCCGTACCCACAGCCAGCCCCGGCCGGGCGACGTACGGGACTCGCAGGCCGACGCCACCTCGCTCCACCGCCTGTTCCCCGACATCGAGCCGGTGCCGCTGCCCGAGGGCGTCCGGTCCACCCTCGACTGGTTTACGGGCGCGTCCGAGCCGTACCCAGTCCCTTCCCAGTCGCCCCACCCCGCCCGGCGGACGAGGGGAGACGCTGGCCGGGGCGATCCTGGTGGTGTGGACGGTTCTGGCCGGGCTGGCCCTCCGCCACCGCCGCGGACCCACCGGCTTCGACCGCTGGGGGTTCGACCTGCTCACGCCCACACCCCACAACCACTTTCTGGTCCGGCTCACCGAGATCGGCGATCTGCCCGTGTTGGTGGTCGGGTCGGTCGGGGCGGCGTTGGTGGTGGTGGGTCGCGACCGGTGGCGGGCGGTGGCCTGCCTGGCCGGTCCCGCCCTGGCCACCGTGGTGGTCGAGTGGTACCTCAAGCCCTTTGTGGCCCGTCGCTACGTCGGCGTGCTCACCTTCCCTTCCGGCAGCGTGACCACGGTGGCCGCCCTGGCCGCCGCCTGGTCCCTGGCTGTCCCCCGGTGGTTGCGCTGGATGGTGATCCCGGTGGTGACCGTGGTGGTCGGGGCGGTGGCCTGGGCCGTCATCGGGCTGCGCTGGCACTATCCGAGCGATGCCCTGGGTGGGGCCGCTTTCGGGGTTGGCGTGGTGCTCCTGGTCGACGGGTGCTCCACCTCTTGCCCCGACCCTCCCCGCCGACGCCGGGTCCGGCGAAGGGGTAGGGGCCCACTCCGATCCGCTCGGCGCACCCTCCGGCCATCCTCAACTATGACGAGGAGCCTTTTGCAACAGATGGGACCGGCGCTAGTGTGGATGGTCCAGGGGTCATCAGCGGTGAGGCCGGAAGAGCAGCCACGACCGGCGTGGGGGCAGCATGTCGAACAGCACAGAGGTCGTCGCACCACCCGAGACGGGGACTCGGCCGGTCCTGACGGTCGCCTCCATCGAGATGCAGTGGGATGCCGACGGCGACGGGGCCAGCACGCTGCTCCAGTCGGCGCTGTCCCGGGTCCAAGGCGCGGTGCGGGCCGAGGACCGGGTGTGCCCGGTTACCGCCAACCGCCTGGTGGTCGAGTTCGGCCCGGTGGCCAACAGCGTCCCGCCCCAGGTCCTGGGCTACCGCCTGGCCCAGGCCCTCGGCCGCGATCTGCCCTCGCAGACCCGTTCCTCCTCGCTGGCCGTATCGGTGGGCATGGCCACGCCCGAGGGTCATCCCCACGCCTCGGACGTGACCCGACGGGCCCTGGCCGCTTCGTCGGCCGGAAGCTCCCAACTGACCCGCCGGCCTTCGCCGGACAGAACCGTCGAATGCCCTGATCACGGTGGACGGGATCGTGGGTCGGTCGATGTCACCGGCCTCGTCGAGTAGGGCGGCGGTGCACCGCCGCTCCGTCTACCGCTATCGGGTAGGCCGGGCTACCACGGTCCTGTCCCCCCTGGTACTCGCCGGCGGTCGGAACGGTCACGACGCCCGGGTCGATCTCACCGTTCTGGTCATCGACCCGGCGGCCGACCGGCCCGACGAACCCGGGTTCGCCACCATGACAGCGGCCTCGGTGGCCGAACGGCTGGGCTGCCGGTCGGCGGCGGTCACCGCCTCATTGGACGGGGACCCCGCCTTGGCCATCGACGGCTTCGCCCTGGACCTGGTGGTCCTGGTCCTCGAAGGAGGATGGTCCGGGCCGTCGTCCACCTGGCCGACCGGGGCATGGGGTATCCCGGCCTCGTTGACCGCTATCTACCGGGCCGCCGGCCTCCCGGTACTGGCGGTGAGTGCCGGCGCCGGGGCCGGCGCAGTGGCCAGTTGCGCGGCCCAGGGAGCGCTGGCCCTGTTCGGCCTCGAGCAGCTGCCCGAGGCCCTCGAGACGCTGGCCCTCCAGTCGGGCGACGAACTGGCGACAGGACCGAAGTTGCCTTCCCGCCTCACTTCAAAGCGCTGGTCAACCTCACGGCCAGCGAGCGGCGGATCCTCTACTTCATGACAGAGGGATGGGCGGCCCAGGACATAGCCGACCAGCTGGTCGTCTCGCTCACCACAGTGCGCTCCCACATCCGCTCCACCCTCCGGAAGCTCGGCGTGCGGTCGCAGCTGGCCGCCGTAGCCATTGCCAACAGTCGCGATCTCGACCACGCTCTTTCGAGCGACGCTTCCTGAATACCGGACTGATGGGTGACACGGCACCTGCCCCCCGGGGCAAGGTTGTCCTTCTGGCCGGCCGGGACGAGGCCTCTGACATTGTGGCCCACTACCTGGCCGCACGGGTGGCCCACCTCGAGGTCATCGTCGAGGAGCCCCAGTCCCGCGTCGAGCTCGCTCGCCGGCGGGCCAGGCGCCGGGGGTGGCCGTCGGTCACCGGGCAGATCCTCTTCGTCACCCTGGCCCTCCCTCTCCTCCGGCGCCGGGGACGGAGCCGGATCGACAAATTGTGGCCGAGGCCGGGCTCGACGCCACCCCCTACCCTGTCGACCACCGGGTGGGTTCGGTCAACGGCTCAGCCACGGTTGCCCTCCTCCGGGCCGCCCGACCCGACGTGGTGGTGGTGAACGGGACCCGCATCATCGCCTCTGCCGTGCTCGACGGGATCGCCTGCCCGGTCATCAACACCCACGCCGGCATCACCCCCGGCTACCGCGGCGTCCACGGTGGCTATTGGGCCCTGGTCGACGGGCGCCCGGACCAGGGTAGGCACCACCGTGCACCTGGTGGACCCCGGTATCGACACCGGCGGGGTCTGGCCCGAGCCCGACGTTTGCGGTGACGCCGACCGACTCCATCGCCACCTATCCCTACCTGCATCTGGCCGCTGGTCTCCCCCTGCTGGGCGAGCAGGTCGAGCACGCACTGGCCGGACGACCGCTCGCCCCCCTGGTCGAGGGCACCCTGGGTCACCAGCCAACTCCGGCTCCACCCCACCCTGTGGGAGTACGCACACCAGCGCCTGGCCCAGGGGGTCCGGTGAGAGCCGCCCCCTTACCATGCAGCGGTGGAAACATCCCACCACGGGTTGCCCGGGGCCCTCGTCGTGTCGCTCGACTTCGAGCTGTACTGGGGCATGCGGGACCACGTACACCGCGGCAGTCCTGCCTTTGCCGATCTGGCTGCCTCCCGTCAGGTGGTAGTTGACCTGGCTGCCCTCCTCCGCCGGGCGCGGCATCCGGGCCACCTGGGCCACCGTCGGGTTCCTGTTCGCCTCGACCGGGAGGAGCTGACCGGCTATCTGGCCGGCGGTGCGACCCCGGTACCGGCTGCCTGCCCTCGATCCCTATACCGAGACCTGGGAAAGGACGAGAGCTCGGCCCCCGAGCAGCTGGCCGGATCGCTGGTGGGCATGCTGGCCGGAACCCCGGGCCAGGAGGTGGGGTCCCACACCTTCTCCCACTTCTACTGCCTGGAAGAGGGCCAACAGGAGGCCGACCTGCGGGCGGACCTGGCCGCCGCCCAGGCCATCGCCCATAGGCACGGGACCGAGCTCACCAGTCTGGTCCTGCCTCGCAACCAGTGGAACCCGCGCTACGCCCGAGCGGTGCGGGAGAGTGGCTTCAACTGCATCCGCGTGGTCCCCGACCGTCATGGAGCCACCGGGCCCAGCGGGGCGACGACCAATCGCTGGTGACCAGGGCGGGGCGGCTGGTCGACACCTACGCCGGCGTGACCCCGCCGCCCACCACGGCCTGGCCCGACGTCCGGGGCGACGACGGGCTCGCCGACATTCCGGCCAGCGCCTTCCTGCGCCCCTACTCGCCTCGTCGTCGGCACCTCGAGCCGCTGAGGAAGCGGCGCCTGGTGGCCGGCATGCGTAAAGGCCGCCCGCCGCCACCGGATCTTCCATCTGTGGTGGCACCCCCACAACTTCGCCCGCCATCCCGATGCCAGCTTCGCTCTTCTCGAGCAGCTGCTCGACGAATTCGACAGGCTGGCCGCGGTGGAGGGCATGCAGTCGATGTCCATGCGGGATGTAGCCGGCTCGGTGGCCGAGGCGACCACACCGTAAACGAGACAGGGGCACCGCCATGATGATCCGGTTAAGCTCATCCAGAAGGGCTGATACACACGAAAAGCACACGCAGGGCGGCCAGAATCGCCGTCGGCATGGTCTGCGTGGCTGTGCCGCTCGGGACCATGGGGGTGGCCGGCGTGACCTCCGCCGCCGCCTCGTCGGGACACTCGCTGACCGAAGGCGCAAGCTCCGGCACCGAGCTGCCCGGAACCTCCTGTCCCGTCCTTTCCGGCCGATGCGGTGTGGAATACG
The DNA here is from genome assembly GCA_963727955.1 of uncultured Acidimicrobiaceae bacterium. GTDB lineage: Bacteria > Actinomycetota > Acidimicrobiia > Acidimicrobiales > RAAP-2 > Bog-756. The sequence goes on along the minus strand of CAVSII010000004.1, from coordinate 206,596 downwards.
CCGATCACGACCCTGCCGGTCATGGCCGACAGCGCCACCTGGCTCGCCGCCATGGGCGCATCGGGCCACCTTCCTCCATCCTGATTACGGCCCGTCGGGCAGTCCCCACCACCCCTACGGCCTCCCGTGGACGGTCGTGAAGCCGCCGCGACAGCCACTTACAACGGTCAAATTCGACCGTACGCCTCGGAGAGCGACAAGCGCCCGTACCCGTTCTCCGCATCGACTCCGATCGAGGGAGGCCACAGCGCCACCGGCGATCGCCACGCCATCATGGTCAATCCGTCCACCTGCAACCTGTACGAGCTCTGGGACGCCTGTTACACCGGCGCGGCTCCACGGCCGGGTCCGGTGCGATCCGGAGCCTTCTGTCCGATGCCTGCGCCCGGCCGGTTGGACCTCGGCCGACGCCGCCGGCCTACCGATCCTCCCCGGCCTGGTGAACTACGACGAGGCGACGTCGGGCGTCATGGACCACGCCATCCGGTTCACCGCCGCGTGCACCCAGGAGTCCTACCTGTGGCCGGCCCGCCACGAGGCCGGCCAGGCCGACACGAGTTGCCCGCCGATGGGGGCCCGCTTCCGCCTGACGCCGGCTTCACCCTCCCGCCTCGAGCTGCTCGGCCTTCTGCCAGACCGTCATCACGACGATGAAGACCTATGGCCTGATCCTCGCCGACAACGGGAGCAACTGGTTCTTCCAGGGGCGCGACACGGCTGGACCGACACCGACGTCGACCAGCTCAAGCAGATTCCGGCCGCCGGTTCGACGCCGTCGACGAGTCGTGCCTGAGGTGAGCCCCGATTCGGGCCAGGCGCATCAGCCGGGCACGGCCGCCTACGCCAGCTGCGGCTGACCTCGGCGCCCGACACGGGTTTCACAGACAGACAGCCACCTTAGCTTCCACTCGAACACCGGGCTCCGCCCTTGTTCCATCGCGCTCCACGGCCATGAGCAAGGCCGCCGACACGACGATGAATCTTCGGCTCAGCGTCTATGGTTCCCAGGCATTAGAAGTCATAGACCGTCATCAGCCCTGATCCGTCGATCGAGAGAGCCGCTGTGCACCGAGCTGTCTGTGGAGACTTTGACCGACTCTAGGGGTTGACCCTGCAGGCGGAGCAAACGTTAAGGAGTTCGGCGCACCAGCGAAGCTCAAAGGTTCAATTTTTTCAATGCCGTCTCGCTCCAGAATACGGCCGTCGAATGTGTTCAGAGTGAGTGTTGAGGGTCCACAGGATCTCGACCCCCTGCTCTCCCCTTCGAAATGGTGCAGGGAAGCGCAAACGACCTTTCGATGTTTGAAGATGATTCATTCAGATTTCATCATTTCCAAGGTAATGTCATAACACGACCAGGCGTTGCTCGCTGACTCTCGCTGAGGTAGGGCAGATTTGCTGGGGCCTTATAAATATTTCTACATCAGGTCTCCTTGGCTTCAAAGGCCTCACAAAGCACATTCCCAGAAGGTGCCCCTGTTCAGGCTCAGAAGCTCAAGATACAAAGTGACACGGCTTCTGAAAGCACTTCCTTAAATTAATGAGAGGAAATAGAGTGATGGGGACTCCAACATACATGTTGCATTTCAGACCCCACGACTGTAGGCAGTTCAGTCCACAGACAGTTCACAAGGTGTTCTTGGAAGGTATGGAGTGCTTGAGCTCGTTAGAGGGTTCTGACACCCCATCATTATTGAGGCAAATTCACATGGATGTCCCGGCGACCATATCCTGGGAGGACAATCCCAGCACCACCACACCTGCCGTCTCCGAGAACTAGAGCCAGACCCCAGCTAGGGAATGACCTCTGACCAGAGGTGGAAATAGATGCCATTCCCACTCAGAGAGAAGAAGGTCCTTGCTTTGGGCTCCATCCAAGCTCTCAGGCATGGTTGGCAAATCACAGATCAGAGTGGATCACATCAAATGGGTGCATGAACTTTCATTTGACCCGATCATGAAGACCTTCAGGAACAAAAATTCAGTGAGACACAGATGAAGGCACAATGTAAGTCCCAGCTTAGCCTTACAGATCCTCAATTTACAGTGACTAGAGTTCAAGGGCCCCAATGTATCCTCTTCACAAGGGTAATGGCAAGAAAGTGTCTCAGACTGCTTCGCCGTCTGACCCAGAAGGAAACAGCCTCGTTCACAAAACAGGGATGCCGGCTCATCAGAGTTGCTCACCAGACGCATGACGGAGACCCAGGGCATAAGGGCGCGCTGTCGGATCCAGGAGGAGAGCAAAAAAACATACAAATGGCACTGACCTCACAGCTGTCGAGGAGTCCACGGATGGAGCATCTACATGGCGTCCATTCGCCCTACGAAGGCGCCCGCTGGCCGGGGAAAGTTAAGTTGATCGAGACACTGCTTCGGCTCCGCAGATTCCTTGTTCCAACTGTCCTGAAAGAAATGAAGCTCTTTCCATCCAGACTGGACCTCAAGATCCGATGCGATCGACCAAAACAAGCCACATCGTTCGCGTCTTCCCATTTCCCACTCCCACATAGTCCGGCAAGGCGATCTCCCAACCTCAGTTACAATCGGGTGCAGACTTCGCACAGCCGACGCGCGACCCTTGCTCTGTCCCCGTCGTGACGTCGTCGCTAGAGCCGTTCCGATGTTCTTGTCTCTCGCGAAGCTGCATTGATCGCCCGCGTGCCGAAGCAGAAGCAGCAGACAACAGACGCTACGTGGAATATGCCCTTCGGTCCGAACAGGTCCCGTCATCTCGGATGAAGCCATGTGCCATCGTTCCACGTTCGATGGGGCGAACGGACATCCCAGGCACCGTCCTGCAAAAAAGAAAGGATCGTCGATCACGTCGAGCCACCGGTTCTTTCCGACAAGACGATGCGTCACCGATTGGGTCGGTTACCGCCCAGAGCTCCGTTCCGACGAATGCCAACAGCCACCCGCCGGCCTGTTGGAAGGATTCGATGGCCAGAGAGATCTTCCCTGGCTGAACTTTGGATTTGCCTGTCATTACTTCGCAATGCACAATTCGCCAAGCGCAAAAAAACACCACAGTAGCGCTCTGTCGGACATAATGTGCCCGTGGTCCGCCTCCGAACGCCCCTTGGACGAGGTGGTTTCCAATGTGCCGACGGGGTCAACATCCACAGCGGTTTCCGAGAAGACATAGCCTCTCGCAAAGCCAGCGCCTTCACATGACGACCGAGCACCCTGCCCCCACGTAGGGTCGCCCGTCGAACTCGCTCTGGTTCGACGCCCATGTTTGCAGTGGCAGCCGATTCGGGGGGGGCCGCGTCCCGCTCGCCGAAAGCCGCTGCTCCCCCTGTCGGCCCGGACCATGATCAGGTCGCCAGCTGGGCCGATCGTCTGGACGCCGAGGCGAGATGATCGCCGACGCAGCATGACATCTGAACTTTTCGCGAGTCTGGCGGATGGAGCCAGCGAGTAAGTCCGTCAGCTTCGCTGATCGGCTCACGGCCGTCTGGCATCGTCAACACCAGCGCACCGCCGAACGGCACCGTCGGCCTCCACCTATCATCCAGGTCAGAACGATACCAGCGGAGCCACAGTACCCAGGTCAACGATGCCCAGTGTAGAAACCGGTGGCCCCCGGCCTGGTTAGGAGGACCCCGTCGGGCCCAGCCTGTCGAGGATGAGATCGACCCCGAGGTCGCCGGTCGAACGGAGGCCCGCGCGGCGTTCGAACTACGGGGACGCATGCAGTTGAAGGGCGCCTTTCGTCCGCGGGTCAACTTGCTCCGATGGGACCCACCCAGACCTGCAGCCGGCTCCCCCGAGGTCAGCTCTAGCCTGCCTGTCGGGCTGCTCGCTACGATGGCGGAGCCGGGTTCCGCTGCGGTCACGGCGTGGGGATTTGAGCCCCAGACCAGGGAGAGCCCGCGTCGCTCTTCTCCTCAGGGCATGCGTGCAAGGATCAAGAGGATGGCGTACCGCAGAACCGCAGCCTCGTGCACGCCGTCCAGCACTCACCCCTGAGACTTCGGGCTTGGCCGACTTACAGACGGCTTCCGCAAGCGACCTGAGCTTCATCGTAATGAGCACGCAAAGGCACCAGGAACCACGTCACTGACCATGTCGTTCACCTCACTCATTGGCAGATGCACACCGACCCGATCCACGAGCTCCACTACTTCGATGCGAGTCCCCCCGCGGGCCCGCGCTGGTCCCGGTCGAAGTTCCCCATACGACACAACGGGCAGCTCGTTCGCGAATCAACCCCCTCTCTTCTTCTCCACCCCCTCTCGCCCGTGCGGACCATCCGGACGTTCTTCAGGGCTCGACCCCCGGTTCATCGTGGTTCTTAAGCGACCCGGTTGAACAGTTCAGATCTCCCAGTGCTCGGCTGAAAACTACGAAAGCCATTGATGGTGACCGAGTCGTTCCAGATGGACCCGTGCGGCTCGAATCCGAACATATGGCCGGTCAGGGAGGAGGGCTTCGTCCTCTCCGGCCAGCGCAGCGATCGGCGCCAGAGACTCTTCCTACGCCAGCCGGGGGGGCTCCGCCGAGCAGCTTGGACAGATGATCTCGCCCATGTGTGCCAGGGCCGCGAGAGCGTAATCGTAGTGCGGAACGAAGAGCTTCTTCACCTATCGCCGCCGACGACCGACTTCGGTACTCCATTGGTCAGGACTGGGCGGCTTCGACCGAGACTTCCCGAGGGGGGACGAAGCAGCACGCCAAGGAGCCCGCCGACGGCGGACGTCGTCGGCTCAAGCTCCACCGCCACTTCGAGCCATTGCGACGCAGACCTCGATTTCCTTCTCAGGTCCTTTTCCGCTCCGCCTGAGCCGGGCCCCCGCCGCCGCCCGTCCCCGAGACCTCATGTCGCCCTTGGCTCTGCCCTTCTGCCCCCTTTCAATTGCCCCAGCACCAGTCCCAGCCCCTCCCGGTGCCCAGGCCAGGACGAACGCAGGCGAGACCAATCTAGTTGATTCCTTTGATTGGCCCGCTCCGCCCATTCGCTCGTCGCATCAACGAGGCACCAGCATGACCCGGCGCAGTGCGGCGATTAACAGGACCATTCGCTACTCGACCTTCGAGGTTCCCGCCTTGCCTGCTCTCCTGTGAATCGGATTTATTCGATGACCCAAGCGATAGAAGGAGCGAGCCATTCGGGTCAGGCCTTTTGACACACGAAGCTCGGCGAGTTCCACTCTGCTCATGTCCTTCCCTTCGTGTGTCTGCCAATACGTAATCGTGTCGCCGCTGTACGTCTCGTTTTCGACGCTCGTGTAGTAATAGAGAGCGACCGATTTGCGCGGCTCGGAATTCGCCGAAATCGGGCTGACGCCATGTACTGACTCGTCGTCTGTACAAAAGATGACGCACGTACCAAACGTCGGTGCCACGCTCGCTACGGGCTCATGTTGCCCCTTGTGGAATAGCTGCAGCTCGCCCCCGTTTCCGGGAACCCATCCGGGATTGAGATAGAGGAGCAAGTTCAGTTGACGGTAAAGATTGAGCCTGTCATAGAGGTGGAAGTCCGTATGTGGGACCAGTTGACCCCCCGGGGCGCTGCAGTGAAGTCCACCCCCTTCCAGATACGGATCTGGGATTAACGCTTCTTTTCCGGTCACTGCGGAGAGGAATTCTAAGACATGCGGCATTTCCAATTCATAAATGAGTTGGCGAAGAACATCGGGAATTCGCTCGATATTGCGACAGGCCCGCTTTCCCTTTTGATAATCGTCCTGATGCGCCCGCGTCCAGCCCTTCCAGTCGAGATCGGGATAGGCGTCGATGATCGCCGTGCCCGGCAGTTTCACGACATCGTGCAGAACAATGTGTGGAAAGGGTGCCGCTCTCTGGTATGAATCGCGCAACTCGGCAATGCGCTTGGTATCACCAAGGGGAAGATTCAAGAGGTCCATTTCAGCCATTCCACTCGACTGGACTCGGGACTGCGCCTTGCAGTCGGACTGCTCCACCGACGGCCACCCGCAGGAACTCTTCCCCGCCGAACTCGTGAACCGGACACGTCGCCGAGGATCGAACTGGGTACCGTGAGGCCCCTGTGCGTCCCCGTTTCAAGCGACCTCTGTTTCGCCCCATGGAAGTTGAGGTATAGCGCAATTCGAGGTCGCGCGACAACTGGCCGGCGCTTCGGATCTTAGCGGGGTTTGACTCTGGCCCGCAGGTCGCAATTGGGCATGCCGGCGTTGAGCAGTGCGCGGATGCGGTAGCCCTTTGCCCTTCGGCGGTTGGCAGCAGCGCCGCTCTTCGTCAACCAGAGCCACATGTCTACCGCCGAGCAGAGCTGCGAGTTGACGGAGGTTCGGTCCCAACAACTCGGGGTCTTGGTCCGCCCCTTTGCCGTGAACCTCCATGAAGCAAAGCTGACCGTCTTGGAGAGTTCGGGGAGGCTCAGTACTTTCGCTCACACGACTCCCCGAGCTATCGAGGTGCGCCTGTCGAAACTCCGCTGAGCGTCTCCCCTCGAATATTCCTTCCGAACGCGAAAGAAGTCCTCGCCACCCGTAAGGGCAGGCCGGGCTCCACCCTTCACCTCTCGAGGCTGGGCGGCGAAGATCGTGTTTGGGCCGACGGCTGCGAAATCGGTATCTCGTGGACGGAACCGACGGGATCGGCATTGCCGGTTGCTGCGCCCATGGCCGTCAACACCCCCTCACGATGAGAGCCTTGACCAAGGCCCCCCACTCGTAGGGGATGGCCACGAACAGGGACGACGGTGGGTCTGCGACGGGCACCACGATCAGGCGGGCGCTGGTACACCGCTCGAAGAGCATGCGGGCGCGGGTGGCCTGGCTGCGCTCGGGGACCACGATCAGGCGGCGCCAGTGCCGGCGGGCGGCGAGGGCGCCCCCGTACTCCGCTTCCCCGCGGGTGTCGGAGGGGATTGCCCAAAACAGATCACCGCCACCTTCGGTTCCGGATGCGGACAGGGTGCGGGGTGGTGCCCCGCGGCGGTCACCGCCACCGGGGGCGTAGCCCTGGCGCACCACCGAATGGCCTCCTTGGCCCGGAGCTGTCCTGGGTCTCCGCCCAGGGCGACAGCGGCATCGGCCCGCTGAGGAGGATCCGACGGTGGCCAGACGAACAGCCGGGCGGTGGCCGCCACCACGAGCACCACCACGACCAGCGCCAGCACCAACCAGCCGCGCCACGACGGGAAGTGCATGGCCGGCCACCCTACCGGTCCCACCCGGTGTTCTCGTAGGCCCCACCGATCGCCTGTCGGACGAGGGCGCACGAGCCACAGGCACTACCATGGTCGTGTGGCTCGGTGTCGGGGGGAGGGCCGGATTCGGCCCCTGCCATGGCCGCCAGGCGGGAGCGGCGCCTTGAGCCACTCCCCGGGGGACCAACCTGGCCCGGACCGGCCCCGGTCGGGGTCATCGTGCTCGGCATGCACCGCAGTGGCACGTCGGTTGCCACCGGGTTGATGAACCTCCTCGGCCTCTCCCCCAGTGTCAGCGGCGACTCATGATGGGGACCAGGACCAACGCCAAAGGCCACTGGGAGAGCCGGTCGATGTACCGGCTCAACAACCGCCTCCTGGCCGAAACCGGGCACGCCTGGTGGTACCCCCCACCTCGAGCCAACTGGCCCTATGGATGGACAGGGGTACCGCCGTCGGCGGCGAGACGGCGCGGGACACCTTCGACCTGGTCCACCCTGTCGAACCCTGGGTCTGAAGGACCCCCGGACCTGCGTCACCCTCTCCTACTGGCGTCAGGCCTTGGGTCGGCCGGTTGCCGGGGTCATCGTCTTCCGCAACCCGATCGACGTGGCCCGTTCGCTCCACAAGCGCGACCACATCCCCCTCACGTTCGGCGGCGCCCTGTGGATGCGCTACACCCGTCTGCTCCTCGAACAAGCAGCCGGCATGCCGGTGCTGGTGTCCCCTTACGACGACATCGTGGGCGACCCCGGTCACTGGTCGACCACCGTGGGCGCCTTCCTGTCCGACCTGGGCATGGCCGTCAACCCGACGCTCAGTGCGAGATCGATCCGGCGTTTCGTCGACCCGAAGCTGCAGCACAGCAACCACAGTGGCGACGATCTCGACAGTGCGTTCGGCGAAAGTGGCAGCGCCATCCTCTATGACGCACTGGATGCTCTGGTCGGATCGCATCGGTCGTTCGCTCTCCCCGCTCTCGATCCGGAGCCCTCATGGGTGCAGGACCAACTCGACGGGGTCGGGGCCGAGTGGCCGTCGACGTGGAAGGTCCCGGCAGCGTTCCACCCACCCTTCCCTACCGGTTCCGCTCGTTGGTGCGTCGCCTCGTGCCGCTCGGACACTGATGGCCGCCAGCGGCGAACCGGCAGCCGACCGGGCACCGTCGTCGGCACCCCAGGGACCCGCTCCGCCGAGTCCTTCGCTCGCCACCCGGGTCCACCGGCGGGCCCGGCGGGAGCTCCTGCGCACCATCCGCAACCCCTTCCCCCGGGGGCGCCCCGGCGGCTGGTGGTCCACTGCGGACACCACAAGGCCGGGACGGTGTGGTTCCGTCAGGTCCTGTTGTCGATCATCAGGCACTACGGGCTCCGCCAGCAGGAAGGGAGGGCGGGCCCCCTCGACCCCGCCACCGACCTGGCCTTCTACGCCCACGCCGGCAGCTTCCGGCTGGACCAGGTCGGCGGCCGACCGTTCCGGGGGTCGCACCTTGTCCGCGATCCACGCGACCTGGTGGTGTCCGGCTACGAGTACCACCAGGTGTGCCACGAGGCCTGGACCCGGCGTCCCGACCCCGCCTACGGGGGGTTGGGCTACCAGGACTACCTGCGCTCGCTGAGCGAGCACGACGGGCTGATGGCCGAGATCGAGTGGATGGCGACGGCCACCGCCGCCGAGATGTCCGACTGGGACTACCACCAACCGGAGTTCCTCGAGCTCCACTACGAGGAGGCCGTGGCCGACGAGAGCGAGACCTTCGCCACGCTCCTCCGCTGGTACGGCTTCGACGAGGCGGCGGTGGCCGTCGCACTGGAGGCGGTGGACAGGCTCAGCCTCCGCCGCGGCGGCGCCATTCCCCGTCACGCCCGTTCGGGGCGGCCGGGCGAGTGGCAGGACCGGCTGGCCCCCGACCACATCGAGCGGTTCAAGGAGTTGACCGGCGACCTCACCGTGCGTCTGGGCTACGAGACCGACCCCGGATGGTGAGGGCCATCCTCCCTGGTCCCGAGCGTCCCCACCGACGGCGCCGGTAGGATTGGGGTGAGGACCTCCATGGACAGAACCCGCAGGCTCGTCATCAGTCTCGCCCTCAATATCGGGCTGGTGGTCGTGCAGATCGTGTTCGGGGTGGTTGCCCACTCGACCGGCCTGCTGGCCGACGCCGGCCACAACCTGGCCGACGTCGGCGCCCTCATCCTCTCGCTGGTGGCGGTCCGGCTGGCCCTCCGGCCGCCCGAGCGCCGAGCGCTCCTACGGGAACCACCGGGCCACCATCCTGGCTGCCCTGGCCAACGCCGCCCTCATTGCCGTGGTCACCGTGCTGATCGTGGTGGACAGCGTCCACCGTCTGGGCCACCCCGAACAGGTCCGGGCCGGTATCGTGGTGGTGGTGGCCCTGGGCGGGCTGGTGGTCAACGGTATCGCCGCCCTCATCCTGCGGGACGGGACCAACGACCTCAACATGCGGGCCGTCCTGGTCCACATGGCCGGTGACGCCCTGGCCTCTTTGGCCGTGGTCTGTGCCGGCATCGCCCTCCTGGTGGTACCGTCGGCCAGCTGGCTGGACCCGGTCTCCGCCCTGGTGGTGGCGGCCATCATCGTCACCCAGGCCTACCGGGTCCTCCGGTCCAGCATCGCCGTCCTCCTCGAGTCGACACCGTCGGACCTCGACCTCCACCGCCTGACCGACGTGATGGCCCGCGTGCCGGGGGTCGGCGAGGTGCACGACCTCCATGTCTGGAGCTTGTCCAGCGAGGTACGGGTCCTGTCGGCCCACATGGTCCTGACCGGTCATCCCACCCTGGAGGAGGCCCAGGTGGTGGGTGATCAGGTCAAGGCGGCCATCGCCGGGCCCTTCGCCATATCCCACAGCACGCTCGAGCTCGAGTGCGAACGGTGCAACGACGAGGACGACCCGTGTCGCATGGAGTCTGTCCCCGTACCCGGCTCCGCCCATCATCACTGAACGCGGGTGGTTGGTGAACGACGACCATCGAGCCCCGGACGCGACGCAGCCCCGAGTAACCGGTCGGTCGAGACCGACCCAGCTCCTCGGGGCCACGCACCCGGTCGTGCGGACTCACCCACGCCGAGCCGTGTCGGACGACCCTGCAGCAGGCACCGAACCGTTGCCCTCCGAAGAGCACATCGTTCCGTCTCCACACCACCACACTGGTCACCTACGGTTCCTCGGTACCTGCGAACCGGTCGTCCGACGTGGCCTGCACTCCGCCCCGTGCGAGGAGTCTTGCGACCCTTCGCCGAGTGGAGTCCTGCCACTCTCTTCCAACCGCCTCCGGTCTCCGGTGGAGCTTCGGCGTCCCGGCAATTGACACTGTGAAGGGTGGGTGTTTCGGGGTCAAGAGCGTGACGCGAAATCCCTACCTTATCCTCCGGATTTCTATGCTTTTCCCAAGGCCACCAACAGATGTCCACTGTTCTTCCCCAGGCTGAGGAGGCGGCGTTAGCCTGTGCGACGGCATCCAATCGGAAGCGGTGTTGACACGCCCGGTGGGCTCGTCCGGGGAAGGGGCATGACCGTGAGCGTCGAGGTGTCTCCGGTGGTCGAAGACCCCCATCCGGGAAAACCCCGGCACTGGCCCGGCCTGCGCCTCGGGACCGTCGTCCTGGTCGTCGTCGTCCTTGCCGTCGCAATTGCCGTCGTCACCGTCGTGGCCTTTGTGGTCGGTGGTGGCAGACCCCGACCAACCCTGAGCGCCCCGGTCGCCTCCAGCCGGGGCGCTCCTGTGGTCGATCATCCGCCACCGGACAACCGTCCGTCCTCGCCGGGCGTGGTCGTGCCCTCCGGCGAGAACGAGTCGGACCCCTACCTGGCCGTCTTCGACGGCCGTTACTTCCTGTACACGAGCGGCGTGCCCGGCCTGCCGACGGTCAACGTGCCGGTGGCCTCGGCCGACGGATTCGACAGGTGGAGCCCGGTGGTCGACGCCCTACCCCATCTGCCCGGCTGGGCCGTGCCCGGTTACACCTGGGCCCCCACCGTCAACCGGTTCGGTGCCCACTACATCCTCTACTTCACGGCCATGGAGAGGGGGACCAGTCCGGCCATGGAGTGCATCGGGGACGCCGTGGGCACCGCCCCCGAGGGGCCCTTTGCCGCCCGGCGAGCCCCGTTCATCTGCCAACCCGCCCTCGGTGGCTCGATCGACCCCCGGGTCTTCACCGACAACCGCCACCGGTCCTGGATGCTGTGGAAGTCGGACCAGAACATAGGCGGGTCCACCCGGCCGACCGAAATGTGGTCGCAGAGGCTGACCGGGGGCGGGCTGGGGCTCACCGGCAGGCCGTCCCTCCTCATGGCCCCGGACGAACCGTGGCAGGGGACCATCGTCGAGGCCCCGGACATGGTCGAGGTGGACGGGCGCTACTGGGTCTTCTACTCGGGCAACTGGTTCAACCAGCCGGCCTACGCCATCGGTGCGGCCGCCTGCCGCGGCCCGCAGGGCCCTTGTGCCGACAGCTCCGACGTCCCCTTGCTGGCGTCCAACGCCCAGGGCCCCGGCCCCGGCGAGGCATCGGTGTTCGCCGACCGAAACGGCGTCTGGCTGCTCTACAGCCCGTGGCGGGCCCTGGTGGCACCGCCCGTCTACCCGCCGCGTCCGGTCGACATCACCCGGTTGGGCTTCAGCCCGGCCGGTCCCTATCTGGCCGCCGGAGGGCCGCCGCCACTGCTCGATCCCTTTGTGGCCAGCGCCCTTCCTTTCCCGTGACGCCCTTCCGGTGACAGCGCCACCGGGCCGGGGTCAGCCGCGCAAGCGCCGGAGCTCGGCGGCCACCGCCTTGCCGTCGGCCTGGCCCCGGGTGGCCTTCATGACCGCCCCGGTAAAGAACCCGGCCAGCTTGTCCTCCCCCTGGCGGAAACGCTCCCACTCGTCGGGGTGGGCCTCGACGGCGGCGGCCACGGTGGCCACCAGGGAGTCCTCACTCATGGCCTCGAACCCCCGGGCGGCGGCCATGGCGGCCGGGTCACCGCCTCCCTGGGCCAACAACTCGCCCAACACCGCTTTGGCCTGGGTGGCAGTCAGGGAGCCGCTGGCCTCCAGGGTCAGCAGGGACACATAGGAGTCGACGGGGAGCCGGCGGGCCGCCTCGGGGTCGGCGGCTGCCTCGTTGGCCGTGCGGGCCAGGGCCAGTGCCGGGGCCACCCCGCAGGCCACCGCCTCGATGACCAGTGCGTCGAGTCCGAGGTCGACGACGGTCTCCACCTGGTCGGTGGCCGAGCCGGACGAGGCGCCGCCTGCCACCAGCAGCTCGGCCAGGACGGCCCTGCGCTCGGCCGGCATGGGCCCGAGTGTCTCTGCCACCGCCACCAGCCAGTCGGCGTCGGGGACCAGGGGGACCAGGTCGGGCTCGAGGAAGTAGCGGTAGTCGTAGGCCTCCTCCTTCGACCGGAGGGTGACCGTCCGGCCGGCGCCCTCGTCCCAGTGCCGCGTCTGCTGGTCGACCGATTGGCCGGCCTCGATCAGAGCGATCTGGCGTTCGGCCTCGAACTCGATGGCCCGGCCCAGAGAGCGCACCGAGTTGAGGTTCTTGATCTCGCAGCGGGTGCCGAAGGGATCGTCGGCGGACCGGCGGACGGACACGTTGGCATCCACCCGCATCGAGCCCTCCTCCATCTTGCCGTCCGAGGCGCCCGACGCCACCAGCACGCCCCGCAGCTCGCTCACGTAGGAACGGGCCTGGGCTGCTGATCGCATATCGGGCGCACTCACGATCTCGACCAGGGGAACGCCCGAACGGTTGTAGTCGACCAGCGAGTAGTCCGCCCCGTGGATCCGGCCCGACGTGCCGGCATGGGTGGTCTTGCCGGTGTCCTCCTCCATGTGGGCCCGCTCGATCCCTACCCGGCTGCCGTCGGGGAGGTCGAGATGACCGAGCACGTTGAGCGGCTCGTCGTACTGGCTGATCTGGTAGTCCTTGGCCTGGTCGGGGTAGAAGTAGTTCTTGCGGTGGAAGGTCGAAGGACGGACCTCGCAGTGGAGGGCGGTGCCGATGGCCATGGCCAGTTCGACCGCCCGCTGGTTGAGCACGGGTAGCGACCCCGGGAGCCCGAGGCATACCGGACAGATGTTGGTGTTGGGTTCCGAACCGAAGGCGTTGAGGCACCCGCAGAACAGTTTGGTGGCCGTCTTGAGCTCGGTATGGACCTCGAGGCCGATGACCGTCTCCCACTGGTCGGTCATGACCGCTCCCCGGCAGCCGTTACCGGTGTCGCCAGCGGCGGGGCTGCCGCCTCGACCACCGCCGCCACTTTGAACAGGGTGCTCTCCGACAAGGCGGGTCCGAGCAGTTGGACCCCCACCGGCAGGCCGTCGTCTCCGGTGCCGAAGGGGACGCTGATGGCCGGGTGCCCGGCCAGGTTGGAAGGGATGGTGCAGACGTCGGAGAGGTACATGGTCAGCGGGTCGCCCGTCTTCGCCCCCAGGGCGAAGGCGGTGGTGGGTGCGGTGGGACCGAGCAGGACGTCACAGGACCGGTAAGCCTCGTCGAAGCCTTCGATGATGAGGGTCCGGACCCGCAGGGCCTGGTTGTAATAGGCGTCCATGTAACCGGCGGACAGCACATAGGTGCCGAGCATGATCCGTCGCTTGACCTCGGCGCCGAACCCGGCTGACCGGGTGGCCGTGTTCATGGCCGTGGTGTCCTCGGCGTCCACCCGCAGGCCATAGCGCACGCCGTCGTAACGGGCCAGGTTGGAGGAGGCTTCGGCCGGAGCGATGAGGTAGTAGGCCGACAGCCCCAGCGTCACCGCCGGCACGGAGATCTCCTGCACCCGGGCGCCGGCGGCGGCGCAGGCCTCGGCGGCCTGACGGACCCGGTCGGCCACGTCGGTGTCGGCCCCCTCCAGGAATTCAGTGAGCACCCCGACGGTCAGACCGGGCACACCGTCGTCCAGGACAGAGAGGACCCGGGGGGTCGGCCGGTTGAGCGACGTCGAGTCGGCGGCGTCGTGGCCCCCGATGACGTCGAAGACGAGGGCGGCGTCGGCCACGGTGGTGGCCAGAGGGCCGATCTGGTCCAGCGAGCTGGCGAAGGCGACCAGGCCGTAACGGGAGACGGCGCCGTAGGTGGGCTTCATGCCCACCACACCGCAGAGGGCAGCGGGCTGGCGGATCGAGCCCCCGGTGTCGGAGCCCAGGGCGGCCAGGGCGAACCCGGTGGCCACAGCAGCGGCCGAGCCCCCCGAGGACCCGCCGGGCACCCGGTCGGTGGCGTGGGGATTGCGGGTGGGTCCGGTGGCCGAGCTCTCCGTGGACGAGCCCATGGCGAACTCGTCCATATTGGTCTTGCCGACCAGGACGGCGCCGGCCCGGCGCAGCCGGGTGACCACGGTGGCGTCGTAGGGAGGCCGCCAGCCGGCCAGGATGCGCGATGAACAGGTGGTCTCCACCCCCCGCGTGCACAGGTTGTCCTTGAGGGCCACGGGAACCCCGGCCAGAGGGCCGGGGTCACCCCCGTCGGCCACCATCCGGTCCACGGCGACCGCCTCGGCCCGGGCCTGGTCGGCGGTGACCAGGTTGAAGGCGTGGATCTCCTCGTCGCCTGCCCCGATGCGGGCCAGGTGCTCCTCCAGCACGTCGGTGGCGGTCCGGTCACCGGCGCGCACGGCGGCGGCCAGCTCGGCAGCCGGCCGGGGGGCGGTCACGGGGCCTCACCCAGGATGCGGGGCACCCGGAAACGGTGGTCCTCGACCGACGGGGCCTGGGCCAGTACCTCGTGGCGGTCGAGACAGGGACGGATCTCGTCGCTGCGCAGGACGTTGGTGACGGCCAAGGCGTGGGCCGTCGTGTCCACCCCGGCCAGGTCGAGGGAGGCCACGTCGGCGGCGTGGTCCAGCACCTCGGCCAGCTGCTCGGTGAACAGGTCCACCTCCTCGTCGGTGAGGTGGAGGCGGGCCAGGGCGGCCACGTGCACCACCTCCTGGCGGGTCAGCCGGGCGGGCCGGGTCATCGGCGGGAGGAGTTCCCGCTGCCGCCGGTGACCGCCTCGACGAAGTCGGTCACCTTCTGCTCGATGAGGGGGGCGTCCCAGTCGAGGGTGGCCACGTGGTAGCTCCGTTCGAGGTGGACCCGTTCGACGGGCCCACCCACCGAGCGGGCCAACACGTCGCCCGACATCGGGTCGACCACATGGTCCTGGCGACTGGAGAACAACAGGGTCGGGCACCGTATGTCACCCAGGTGGGCGGCTACCTCGTCGGCCGCCTCGAAAAGGGAGAGGAGCGGCGGGAGGGGCGTGCCCGGGTAGGCCGCCTCCTCCACCCCCTCCTTGTTGATGTCCGAGCCGATGGCGTCGAACACGTCGGTACCGGCCTCCACCAGGGCGGCGATACCCTCCCGGTCGGCCTGTTCAGGAGCCACGATGAGCGGGTTGACCACGGCGATGCCGGCCAGCTCGGAGTGGTGCTCGGCCAGCCAGCAGGTCAGGGTCCCCCCCATGGACAGTCCCGCCACCACCACCTTCTGGCACCGGTCGGCGAGGGCCCGGTAGGCAGCATCGGCCGCCGAGGACCAGTCCTCCCACCGGGTGGGCAACATGTCCTCGATGGCCGTGCCGTGCCCGGGCAGGAGGGGCAACTCGACGGTCAGTCCGGCCTTGGCCAGCGCCTCGGCCAGCGGGCGCATCGACTGGGGGTTGCCGGTGAAGCCGTGGAGGACCAGCACGCCGTCGGGTCCACCGGGCGCAGACCAGGGCTCGGCGCCGGGCATGATCGGAGCAGGCATGGGCGGGATGCTATCGGTCGGATCCCGCCGGGCCGACGACCGGCCACCCTCCGGCCCGGCCCCGGCTGGCTCAGCGGCGCTCGAGGTCGTGGTCGCCCCACTGGGTCACGGGGAACCAGGCCAGCACCCGGCGCACAATGGCCAGTTGGTCGTCGTCGAGTTTCTTCTGCCAGGCCCGCCCCAGCCCGTCGGTCCCCCGGAAATCGGAGAACTATGACCCGGGTTGTCGTGGTTCCGCAGGTGGGCGTGGGTCCGGTCCGCCCAGCTCAGCCCCAGCTCGTCGAAGAGCTTGCGCGTAACCGGCCCACTCCGGACCCCGGGGGGTCGGGACGTCACAGGTAGTGTTGTCGGCCAGATACCAACGACGGGCAAGGAGCAGGACACCGATGGCCACCTATCAATTCCTCAGCGACGACTGGCTGGCTGAGGCCCGGGTCATCCGGGCCGACTTCAACGGCAAGGGCGCCACCATCGAGCACTCGATCCGGATGAACCTGGTGATCGGGGAGGTGCCCTTCGGCAAGGGAACCGTCGAGGCCCACGTGGACACCAGTTCGGGCGAGCTGGTGCTCGACACCGGTCACATCGATTCCGTCGATCTCACCGTCTCACTCGACTACGACGTGGCCAAGGCCATTCTGGTGGAAGGGAACCCCCAGGCGGGAATGCAGGCCTTCATGGCCGGCAAGATCAAGGTCGAAGGGGACATCGCCAAACTCATGGCCCTCCAGTCGATGACCCCGGACCCGGCAGCGGCCGAGATTGCCGCTCGCATCCTGGCCATGACTGAGTAGCGCGCCCTCCGGCTCGGTTCGGGCACGGTCAGCTCCCTCCCGGGGACCGGTAACCGGTAACCGGGGTAGTGGCGACTCAAAGTATTCAAGCCCGGCGACGCGCGACAGCAGGCGCGGTGATGTGCCGTGCTGCCAGTGCAGATGGGTCAGGGGCGAGGCCGACGGGAGGCGGAAGCGCGGACCGGTCAATCCCTGACCCTGTCAACAGGTTCTGGACTATTCGGGCAATATAGCGAAGACGTCGGGGTGCAAGCGACCGCCAGAGCCCGGATCAGTGCTTTGAAGAACACCTTCCTTATCGGGTTGCCAAAAGTGATAACCGTAGTCTTTTAGCATATCCCTAAGTGGATCTCTCGTCTCTCCATAGTACTTTTCTGCGCAATTATTATATTCCAGTTGGATGGCTCGTATTCGTCCTTGACTCAAAGCCTTTTTCGCCCCCTCGAGAACGAAGCGTTCCGCTCCCTCCACATCTATCTTTACGCCGTTGGCCACTCGATCACCCAAGACATCATCAAGGGTAGTGACTTCTATCTCAACCCCTCCATCAAATTCAGATTGCAGCAAACGGCTTTGCGGTCCGCGGCCTTCCGTCATCCACATTGTGCCGCTGTGATCAAAAAGGGCTGCCGAAACAATATCGAAGTGGTAACCGTTCAACGTGGCGTTTTTTTCTAAGGCACTGCGTGCCTCGTCATTTGGTTCGACGGCAATGACTTGCGAACCGAAATCGGCCGCCCATATCGAATAGACACCGGCATTAGCTCCGATGTCAATGAACAGCGTGTCGGACCCTAAAAATCTTTTCCAGGCAAAAAGCTCCCGCGTATTGCCGAAGGCAACTTTCTGAGTACTGGGAAACCGACCCTCGACGAAAATATGAGAATGATCACCGAGGGCAAACTTCACCGGTATATGCATCTTGCCAAAGATATGCACTTTTGACTGGCCCAAAAGGGCTCCAAGGCGATGATCAGTGTTATTGGGGTGTTCCCAGGCGCGCCTAACTTCCTTACGAAAATCTTTGATGGTACCCATTGTTCTCCCCAAAATAGTGGATGACGAGCCACCCACACCCGTCCAGAAGCAACCCGTACGCCCGTATCGACCTCGACTGGTGCCTTGTGTCTACCCCTCCCCTCGGGAGGCAGGAATGCATTGTCGATTGTGATCCGCACAGGCGCCCCGACACCTTCACCGAGGGCCACAGTCATCAGTGACGCCCTGGCATCAAGGTCGAAGGGACCTCGCCAACCTCATGATCCTCCCGTCGATGACCCCCGACCCGGCGAACGGGCCGGAGATCGCCGACCGTGCCCGGGGGTATTGTGCATGAAGAGCCCGAAGAGGCCGGCCAGTACAGCGCCGACCGCCCCGACCGCATAGGCCCGGTGGAATGAGGCCAGCGAGCCCACCCCCCCGTGGCCCGATGCCTGAACCGTCACCATGACCTGGATGCCGGCCACGATCCCTATCTGGGTGACCAACTGCTGGGCTGCGCTCATCACCCCGAGCTCGTCGGCCGCCACCTCGTTCGATGCCGACGACGCCGTCGACGGGGTGGACAGCCCGTTCCCCACCCCGGACAGGGCCAGGGCGACCAGGATGACGGTGAGGGAGGGCTCGGCCCCGAGCTGGGTGAACACCAGCATCGAGGCGGCCAGGGCAACCGCCCCGGCCACCGTCGAGAGCCGTTCGCCGACCTTGACGGCGGCGTAGCCGGCGATGGGGGCCACCACAGAGAACATGAGCGGGCGCGCCGTGGAGACCAGGCCGGCCCGTGTCTCGCTGTAGCCGTAGACCCGCTCCATGAGGATGGGGAAGAGAAAGAACCCACCCATGTACGAGAAGTTGACGAAGGTCCGGGCTCCGAGGGGGAAGACGAAATTGCGCATCCGGAAGTAGCGCAGCGGGATGAGCGGCCGCGGGGCGCGCTGCTCGTGAAGCACGAAAACAACCCCGAGGACGATGCTGGCCACGAACAGTCCCACGGTCGTCGGGGCGCTGAACCCCGAGGACGGGGCCACGTTGAGTCCCAACAGGCCGGCTGTCACCGACGCCGACAAGGTGAGCGAGCCGACCCAGTCGAGCTGGGCCCAGGGGCCCGACGACCGGGCCACCGCCCGGGCAGTGTCACCGTCGGGCTCACCGCCGTTGCCGGCGCTGTCGACGGCAACCTCCGTCCGGCCGTCGGCTGTGCCGTGGCCCGAGGGCAGGACGACCACAGCCAGGATGGCGGCCACCGCCATGAGGGGCAGCTCACTCCAGAAGAGGGCCCGCCATCCGAAATACTGGATGATGGGGGCACCGACGGTCACCCCCAGCACCGGGCCGCCCGCCCCGACCAGGGCCCACCATCCCATGGCCTTGACCCGGTCGCCGTGGGAGAAGGCCTGGAGGACCAGGGCCATCGAGGCGGCACCGGTAGCTGCTCCCTGGATGCCGTCGAACAGGCGGGCGGCGATGAGCACCCCGGCGGTCGGGGCCGAGGCGGTCAGGACCACACTGACGGCGGCCCCGCCCAGCCCCCACAGATAGAGACGCCGGTAGCCCCGCAGGTCCCCCAGCTTTCCGAGGATGGGGGCGGCCACGCCGAAGGCGAGGAGGGGCCCGGTCGAGGTCCAGGTCAGGGTGGACACCGTCGTATGCAGCTCGGCCGCCACCTGGGGAAGAGCGACCACGAAGACGGTGAAGGTGATGTTGACCGACAGGAGTCCGGCCAGGACCGTCCACAGTACCCACCACTGGTAGCGCTCCGACCGGGTCAGTCGGTGGTGGATCCGGTGACGGAAGAGGAGCGGCCAGGGAACGACGATCCCCCCGTCGGCACCGGACCCGCTGCCCGAGAGCATGGCCTCCGCCTCGATCACCTCGCCGGCATCGAAGCCCCGATCACCCCCCGCCCCTCCGGGCCCCGCGGCCGACCCCACCGTCAGTCCGTCAGACGAGGCATCTCCGCCTGCAACTGGGCCACCGTCCACCGCTCCGGCTTCTCCAGGGTGGCGGTCATGGTCCACGGCTGGAAGAGGCGGATCTGGCCGCCCTGGACGAAGTAGACCCTCCCGCTGACCGGGCACCCCTCGGTGGACAGGTAGGCGGCCAGCGGGGCCACGTTGGCCGGGTCCCAGCTGTCGAAAGTGGAGGCATCAGACGGGGCCTGCACGATCTGGGACAGGCCGGGGGTCTGCTGGGTCATGCGGGTGCGGGCCGCCGGGGCGATGGCGTTGACCCGGACCCCGTAGCGGACCAGCTCGTCGGCCACGATGGTGGTGAAGGCGGCGATGCCGGCCTTGGCCGCCCCGTAGTTGGCCTGGCCCGGGTTGCCCAGCAGGCCCGAGGTCGAAGAGGTGTTGACCACCGACGCCTTGACCTCCTTTCCCTCTTTGGTCCGGGCCCGCCAGTAGGCGGCGGCGTGCCGGGTCGGGACGAAATGCCCTTTGAGGTGGACCTGGATGACCGAGTCCCAGTCGGACTCGGACATGTTGACCAGCACCCGGTCGCGGAGGATGCCGGCGTTGTTGACGAGCACATGGAGGTCGCCGAAAGCGTCGACGGCCGTGTCGATGAGCCGTCGGCCGCCCTCCCAGTCGCAGACGTCATCGGTGTTGGCCACCGCCTGGCCCCCGGCGGCGATGATCTCGTCGACCACCTGTTGGGCCGGCGACCGGTCGTCCCCCGACCCGTCTACCGCCCCACCCAGGTCGTTGACCACCACCTTGGCCCCTTCGGCGGCGAAGAGCAACGCGTGCTCCCGTCCGATGCCGCGGCCGGCCCCGGTGATGATGGCGGTTCGTCCCTCCAGTTCTCCCATGTCACACTCCCCCGCGGCGGTCTCGACGTGGCCGCCACGCCGGTGTGGACATGCCGAACGTTCCGTTCCACGTTGGCAGGCGCCCCCCGCCCGGTCAAACCGGAACGGGGGTGGTGGGCACCTTCACCGGCCGACGCACCCTGGTGCCCAGGCCGGCGGCCACCACGGCCCCGACCATCGACCGCACCCGGGCCCTGTCCCCGCCGACCAGGACATACTCGGTGTTCCGGAGGTGGGAGATCGCCCCCACCTTGCGTCCGGTGGGGTCGTGGATGCCGATGCGGGCCCCGACGTAACGAGCCGAGTCGAAGGCCAGGACCTCGACGTGGCCCCGCCCGGCGCACAGGTCGCGCAGCTCGTCGAAGGTCAGCCACGCCTCGTTGTTGTAGGAGAGGACGACCACATCGGCGGCCACCCCGGCCACCACCTCCCGCAAGGCGTCGGGCATGGTACGGCGACCGTTGAAGGCGCTCTTGGTGGCCGGGTCGCGCAGGTCCTGGCGCTTGCAGGCCACACCGTAGAAGGGGGGGTGGTCCCAGGCCACGATGGTTTCCCACACGTGGTAGTTGGCGTCGTAGCGGTGCTGATTGTAGGGAGGATCGATATAGGCCAGGTCGACGGGGCCGAGCTGGCCCGACCCGACCAGGACACAGGCGTCACCCTTGACCGCTCGGCCCGGGCCGCCCATGAGCTCGGGAACCCGGAGGACCAGGGGTTGGGCCGACCGGGCCGCCCACTGCTTGAGGTAGGCCATCTGCAACCCGGTGGTGGAGTCGACCCGGTCGGCCGCCTCCAGCAGGCTGGTCATCAAGATGGGCCACAGGTCGGATCCGGCGTAGTGGCGGTCGATGGCCTGGCGCACGGCATCGATGCGGGCCCCGTTGGCCGGTTGGAAGTACCGTGACGCCTCGCAGAAGGTGGCCGTGACATAGCCGGGTCGGCCCTCGATGGCGTTGAGAAAGTCGACCCCCTCGGTCACCCGGTCGATGAGATCGGGCACGGCGTCGGGATCGGAGGCCACGTAGCAACGGGCCAAGACATGGGCCAGGCGGGCGCTGTCCACCGCGGTGACAGCCAGGCCCGCCCGCTTCCAGGCCTGGGCCACCCGAGTGGTCCCGCAGAACAGGTCGAGGCCGGTGCGGGCCCCCGACGCCTCGGCCAACACGGTGAGGGCCGGCACCAGACGTCGCTTGGACCCCAGGTACTTGATCATCGCCGTCCGAACCGACGAAACCACCAGTCGGGATCGCGGGCGTGGGCGTGGAAGTGATCGGGTATCTGGCGCATGACCCGGTCGAACGACCAGACACCCGATCCCAGCTGGGCGTCGGCCACCCGGGCCAGGGCGGACAGCATGTGCTCGACGTCGGCCTCGGGAGGCTGGTTGCCGTGCTGCTTCCACACCACCATGGGCACGTCGCACACCTCGCAGGCCGCCACCCAGCACACGTCGTCCTCGTGGAACCACTCGGTCAGGCGGGCCGCCTCGCACAGCTCGCACTCGGGGACGGTCACGGTCAAAACGAATAGATATAGACAGTGGTCCCCGGCTTCACCGACGTGCCCGCCACCGGATCGGTGGACAGGACGTGGCTCGCCCCGGCCGGCCCGTAGGGGCCGCCCACCTGGAGCCCGAGGGCCTGGAGGGCGCTGGTGGCGGCGGCCACCGACTCCGCAGGACCGAAATCGGGGATGATCACCGGCTTCGGGCCTTCGGACACGGTGACAGTCACCGTCGACTCGTAGGGCTGGGGACCGGCCGACGGTGCCGGTGCGGTGCCGATGACCTGCCCGCTAGGAACGGTGGCTGAATAGGCATTCTGTTGGGCGACCTTGAACCCGAGGGCGGCCAGGGTGGCCGAGGCCTGGGCGTACGTGTCGGTGGTCGGAACAGAAGGAACGGCCACCGGGGCGTGCCCCTTGGAGGTGATGATGGTCACCGTCGAGCCGTAGGGTGCCGTGCCGGTGGGGGTGGTGGCCACCACGGCGCCGGCCACCACCGTCGAGCTGTACTGGGCGGCTGCGGCCGGGCACACTCCCACCAGGTGGACGGACGCCAACGTCTGGATGGCGGCGGTGCAGCTGGCGGCCGAGCTGAGGCTGGGGATGGCCACCGGCGGCGGCCCGGTGGACACCACGGCGTCGATGGTGGTGCCCTGCTTGGCGGAGACAGCAGTGGTGCCGGCCCTGGGGTGCGGTTGCTGGCTCACGATGCGCCCGGCACCGAGTGTGATGCTGCTCTGGTGCCCGGTCACACGCAGGTGGAACTTGTCCT
Organism: uncultured Acidimicrobiaceae bacterium; assembly: GCA_963727955.1. GTDB lineage: Bacteria > Actinomycetota > Acidimicrobiia > Acidimicrobiales > RAAP-2 > Bog-756. The sequence continues at coordinate 183,831 of CAVSII010000004.1, read as the reverse complement.
TGGCCAGGACGACCTCGGCCTGGGCGGTCGTCTTGCCCACCAGCGCCGGCACCGGGTGGCTCGGGGTGAAGAGGCCCTGACGGGTGGCCGACACAATTCCTGCAGCGACCAGTGCGGCCACCACCACCCCGGCCGCGGCCCACCAGGGCCAACGTCGCCGACGGCGACGCAGGCCCGGTGATGGCCGTCCTGCCGACGGCTTGGTCCGGTCGACCGGCGAAGGGTCGAGCGCCGCAGGGGCGCCGAGCTCGGTGGGGTCGGCGTCCAGGCCGGTGCGGCGATGGGGACGCACCGCCCCTGTGTCGATGTCGTCGTGACCGGGAACCGCCTCGGTGATGGGAAGCGGATCGGGTCGGGGCAGGGCGACAGCCAACGCCTGCAGTCGTTGGCCCAACTGCGACGCGTCGTATCGTTCGGCCGGATCGGGGGCGGCGGCCCACACCAGTACGTCGTTCAAGGGACCGAGGGCCCGGTGCTCGGGCAACAGGGTGCCCACCCGGGCCATCAGCGTGGACACCGTGGTGTCGCCGATGAACGCCGCCTCACCGGTGACCGCTTCGTAGAGGACGAGGGCCAAGGCGTAGACATCGGCCTTGCCGTCGAGGACCCACCCTTCGACCTGTTCGGGGGCCGAGTAGCGGGCCGTACCCAGGATGGCCCCGTCGGGCTCGGTCCACGACGCCTCGGCCAGGGCGCGGGCCAGCCCGAAGTCGGCGATGCGCAGCCGGCGATCGGCGTCGAAGAGGAGATTGGCCGGCTTGATGTCACGATGGACCACGCCCCGTCGGTGGGCGTACTCGAGCCCGGCGGCGACCTCGATGCCCACCTGGACCGCTTGTTCGGGAGTGAGGAGCGCCCCGGTGTCGAACACCTGCCGCAAACTGCCGCCGGCCAGGTACTCGAGGACCAGATAGGGCTCATCGTGCTCTTCGCCCCAGTCGTAGACCTGGAGGATGTTGGGGTGGTTGAGGGCTGCCGCCGCCCGAGCCTCGGCCCGGAAACGCTTGAGGAAGGCGGAATCGCCGGACAAGGCCGGATGGAGGACCTTGATGGCCACCCGGCGATGCAGGGAGACGTCGTCGGCCAGATAGACGTGCGCGGACGCACCGGTCCCCAGGGCAGTGACGAGTCGGTAGCGGCCGCCGAGGACACGCCCGATGGAGTCGGTGATACTCGGCATGATTACTCCGGGTCAGATTACCGATCGCATGCAGGCAACAGGTGGAGGGTCGAGCTGGCCAGAACCTCGGAGGTCACGATTCCGGTCCCGGACGGCTGTGACTCAGCGGTCTCTGACCGTCTGCACGAAGGTAGCGATGCTCGGCAAGAACCCGTCCGTGCTCGAGAAGGCGGCGCTGACCTGGTCGTCGCACGCCGGAAGCAACCGCACCGCGATCGTGGCCCGCCGGCCGGTGACGGGCGTCTGTCGAGGGCCGCCCGGCGCGCATGACCCCCGGCCGGAGCCGGGGGTCATCGCAGACACGTCGTCCCGCTCTCACAAGGAGCACCGGCGAGAGCCGTTCGACTGCTGTCCAACGGAGAGGGGAGGTTGTCCCTACAATCCGCCATGTTGCAAAGGGGGATGCTTGCAACGAGTTGAATTAAACACCCAATGCGGGCCTGCCGCCAGGGTCTTTCTCCGCGTGCTCGGTAACTGAGCTCTCACCATTACCGGAGCCCCTGTCCTCCGAATGCGTGGATGAAGTACCTCAAACGAACGTTGGATGAGCATGGGTCGTTCTCCCCGGGCGGTGTCTATTTCCCTGTTCGATAGCTCATTCTTCCTGATCGAAGACCTGATTCCGGGTGAGCTGACATGACCCTCCGGGCCGGGTGGCTCGGCCACCAAACCACCGTGAGTTCCGGTCAGAACACCACCCGAGCGCGCTCCAGCGTTCACTGGTACGGTTGCCGCGGGCGGGCAGGCCCGCTGACAGAGCGCAAATGGCGCAGACACAACAGCAAGGGGGATTTACGTGCGAAGAAAATTAGTAATGATCACCATGGCCGTCGTACTTCCGATGGGGTTCATCGCAACCATCGGTGCGGGAGTGGCGGCAGCATCAAAGACCACGGTCACCTTCGACGGCAACATCAGCTGCAACTTGTCAGGATCGGCGAAGATCGTGCCGGCCATCACCTCAACGAGCACCGGGCCCTACGTGGTCACGGCCAAGCTGAAGAACGATGACTGCATCGGTCTCTCTGGCACGTCGACCACCCAAGGTGGCGTGACGTTGAAGAAGAGCACGGAAGACGTGACGGTCAACATTCCGGCGGGGTCGCCGGGCTGCGGCTCGCTCCTCGGGGGTGGCACGTACGCGGTTCCGCCTATCACCGTGAAGTGGTCGCCTAGTTCGATCACGTAGACCGTGCTCGGTGCGGCAACGGTGACCATCACTCCGGGCAGCCCGAACACAACGCTGAATTTGACCGGCAACGTGACCTCGGGATGGAGCACGCCACCGGCGGCGACCTACGAGATCAATCTGGGTCTCACCACCGCCACCCTGGCCAAGGACTGTGCCAGCAAGGCTGGGCTCAAATCGCTCAAGATGAACGACCTTGGTGGTGACAACCTGGAGATCGGACCGAACTTCTGATCGATCAGAAGCAAGGCTTGATCCACCGGTAAGACAGTGCGTCTTCGAGGGCGGGGCCTCGGCCCCGCCCTCGAGCGTGTCCGGACCCGCGAGGCACAGAGATCCGAGGAGGATCGGCAATGGCGAGGGGCGAGGCTCAACGACTGACCGGCCGCACGCGTCGGCCAGCGCCGGTGACCGTGACCATCGTGGCTGCCGTGCTGTCGATCGCCGCCGTGGTGATCCTGTCCGCCCACAGTGGGCCGCGCTCGGCTGGTGGTCGTCCAGCCGGCCTGGTGTCCGATCAGGTCGGGGCGGCATCCGGCGGACCAGACCCAGCCCTCACCGGCTCGTCTCCCGGCCCCAATCTGCTGCAGATCGCCACTCTGAGGTGGTATCAAGCCAACCAGGCCGGCATCAGTGTCCGTGTGGGTCAGTACCCCTGGGGGGTGGCCTTCGATGGAACGGACGTCTGGGTGACCAACTCCGGCAGCAACAGTGTCACCAAACTTCTGGCCTCCACCGGCGCCGTGGTGGGAACCTACCGGGTGGGCAAACATCCCCAGGGCATCGCCTATGACGGCGCCAATCTCTGGGTCGCCGACAGTGAGAGCAATGCCGTCACCAAGGTGCAGGCTGCCACCGGTCGGGTCATCGGCACCTATCGGGTGGGGGTCTACCCGGTGGGTGTCGCCTTCGACGGGACCGACATCTGGACGGTCAATCAGGGCAGCGGGACCCTGACCCGTCTGGCCGCGTCGAACGGTCGTCGGGTGGGAACATACCGTGTGGGTACCGGCCCGGAGAACGTGGCCTTCGACGGCTCCGCTCTGTGGGTGACCAACCCCAGCACCGACCAAGTGATCAAAGTCGATGCGGCGACGGGGGCCGTCGTCGGAACCTACGGGGTGGGGAGATCACCCTTCGGGGTGGCCTTCGACGGAACGGATGTCTGGGTGACCAACGCCGATGTGAGTAGTGACTCGGTCACCCGTCTGGTCGCCTCTACCGGAGCGGTGGTGGGCACCTACCCGGTCGGGACCAACCCATTCGGGGTCGTCTTCGACGGCTCCAGCATCTGGGTGGCCAACGGCGGAACGAACACCGTCACCAAGCTCAACGCGGACACCGGGAGCATCATCGGCACCTATACCCTCCCCGCCGGCGAGCCGGTAAACCTGGCCTTCGACGGAGTCGACATCTGGGTGGCCGACGGAACCGATCGGCTGGCCAAGCTCTAGCCGCCATGTACACCGGTCACCTCCCGCGAAAGTTCAGGCGGCCGAAGAGACGGTGATCGAGAGGGTGGCTGTGGCGGTGTCCCGACTACGAGGGGGCGACGCTGACCTTGCATCTCGCGCTTCGACGATAAAGGTCGACGATGTGCTCCTCGTGGTGGGCACGCCGGAGATCACCCCGCTCGACCTGTTGAGCCTCAGTCCGGCCGGCAGGGTTCCCGACCCCTTGACCAGATTCCAGGTGTAGGGCGGTTGGCCGCCAACGGCCGTCAACGACGTGGCGTAGGGCTCACCCACCGTTGCCGGGGGAAGCGAACCCGTGGTGATTGTCATGTTGGCGATGGTGATCGACAATTCGAGCAGTGGCCGTCCACCCTTCGGCGTTTGTCACCTCGAACGTCGTGGTCTGGACGCCGGCCGCGGTGGGGTCGCCGGATATCGCCCCGGTGGACCCGTTGAGGGACAGCCCGGCAGGAAGCGATCCCGCAGTGATCGACCAGGCGTAGGGAGCGGTGCCCCCGCTGGCGGTCAGGGTGGCCGAATAGGCCACGCCGGTGGTTCCGCCCGACAGCGCCACGGTGGCTATCGAGAACGGTCCCTCGAGCATGAAGGCCCCCGCCCCCGACGGCTCCATGCCTGCCGCGTAGCAGGTGGCGACCGACGGGCAGGCTATGCCGAACAGGCCGGCTACCCCGGCCGGCAAGGTCTGGGCCGTCCACGTACTCCCCGCGTCGGAGGTGGATATGAGGTCACCTGCGTCCGAGGTCTGGTCGCCCACGACATAGCAGGTAGTGGTGGAAGGGCAGGCGATGCCGGCCGGACCCATGCTGTCCGAGGGCAGCGTCTGGACGGTCCACGCGCTACCTGCATCGGCGGTGGTGAGGACCACACCCTCGAGCGAGACATTCTCGCCAACGGCGTAGCAGGTCGTGGCGGACGTACAGGCAATGCCCGACATCCCGTACAGCCCGGCGGGAATCGTCTGGACGGTCCACTTCTTGCCCGCGTCGAAGGTAGCCAGGATGACCCCGTAACCGGCGCTGTTGGTGCCGGCGGCGTGACAGGTGGTGGTTGACGTACAAACGATGGCCGCCGGGTACGACTTACGTGAGCGCAGCCTCTGCACGGTCCAGGTGGCCCCCCCGTTGGCTGTGCCGAGGATCTCCCCGTATCCGGCACTGGACAGCCCTACGGCGTAACAGATGGCGGCCGAGGGACAGGCGATGCCGTAGAGATCGGCGGCGCCGACCGGCACCGTCTGGGTGCTCCAGCTGGCTCCGGCGTCGGTGGTGGCCAGGATCTCCCCTTTGACCGCGCTGACGTACCCCACGGCGTAGCAGTCCGTGGTCGTGGGGCAGCTGATGGCGTTGATCCCACCCGTTGAGGCCGGTACGGTTTGGGTGGTCCAGGTCCCACCTCCGTCGGTGGTGGCGAGGATGTCGCCGTACGCCGAGCCGTTGTCGCCTGCGGCGTAGCAGGAGGTGGTCGACGTGCACGTGACGGCAATGGTGTTCGGAATGGCCGTGTAGGTGGCATCGAATTGCCAAGGGGATGGGGCCGCCTCCGCCGCGTGGGCGGGCGCCTCCCTCGAGGCCACCACTCTGCTCGACGGTGCCCGACGTCCCGTTGCCGCGGCACTCACCCCCGACGCCGACAGGCTCGCCACCGATGCGCCCACCAGCAGTGTGACAACCACCGACAGCACGATCGACAGTGCCGACCTCTCGAAACTCCGATTTAGCCCCATAGTTGTCCTGCCCTTCCGGCTGCGGCGAGTCTAACGGACCGCCCAGGTCGAGAGCCCCCTCCGAAGGACTCTTCGGCTGGGTCAGTTGGCCGGGGTGGACGATGACTGGGCACCGAGGAGCAGACTCCCCGAGCGGTAGTCGAGGACGACCCAGCCATAGTCTCCGAGTACGTCCGAACCAAGCAGCCCTTCAGCCTGAGCGGGAGAGGTAACCGACACGGCGGCCGTCAGGAGGCGGGGCAGCAGGGCCACTGCTCCGATGGCCCACGGGCCGCTCTTGACCACCGGGGCACTCCGGAAACAACCGAAGGACCTCACCGGCTCGGTCTGCCCGGTCTCGACCAGACCCTGCTGTGCCACCAGCCCGGCGGCGACAGCAGAGTTGGCAGCACCGGTGGCAACATCGAAGGGAAAGGGGCCGCGGCCGTCGAAAGTAACCGCTGTCATCACCGACGTGCCCGTTGTGGAGGTGGAGACGTCGAGGGGGAGGACGGTGGGCATGCCGGGACCGAGCAAACCCTGGGGCACCGGTGCAGAGGTGGGACCGTTGACCGACGTGCCCGGGACAGAGCTCTGACCTTCGAGGCCGGCGACGGTGAGCCGCTGGGCGTCGTAGTCGACGCGAACGGCCCCGAAGCGGCTGAGCACATCCGAGCCGAGCACCCCCATCGGCTGTCCCGCCAGCCCGAAGCCAGGCATCCGGATCACCGATACCGGCTGTGCGGTCAGGCCGATAGGGCCGATCGACCACCGTTGCACGGAATCGTGAATCACCACCACCGTGCACCGGGGCTGGCGAAGCAGGCCCACCGGTCCGTTCGCCGACAAGCGCACGTGATCCAGAAAGTGGGTGTCGAACAGCGTCGAGGGAGCGCCGGTATCCATGACGAAGGGGAACGGTCCGCTCCCGTCGACGCACATCGAAACCAGCACCCGGACGCTCCCCCCCGTTCGCTGGACTCGTATCGGGACGGAGGTTGGCGTCGTCGGGGCGCGCGGGGATCGCGAACAGGTCGCACCCGGGGGATTCGGCGACGAGGGTGCCGACCCGGTAGCGGAGGACGGCCCCGAGCTGCAACTGACCAGCCCCAACGGCAGGATCACCGCCATGACCATCAGCGCGGCGGTCCGCCAAGTTACAACCCATCGGACGCACCCAGCTGACTGTGTCGGACATGGCCATCGCCCCTGTCTCCGTCGGTTGGTGTGCATGTTCGCTCCGTCCCTGCCGCCAGGACATCATTATGCCCATCGACAGTGCACGCCGCAGAAGCGCAGTTACTTGTTCACTGCCCTGACTGCCGAAAGCACGTTGGCGTGAGTGGCCAGATCGATAGCGGGGCGGCTGTATCGGGGTGGTCGATCGGTCCACAGTTGTTCGGCGACCCTGTGCGACAAGGCTAGGACTCGGGGCGCTACGCGACGAGGACGGGGCCGTAGCCCCGTCCTCGTCGGTCAGCCAACCTGAGCGAGCTCAGGCATCCGAACTGCAGTGATCAGCTAAGGACCGCTGCAGAAGCGCCTTTGTGCTGCTCAATGGTGAGTGACGACAGGCCACCGGGAGCCTCACACTGGGTGGCGATTTGCGCGTCGGTGTCCTTGGTCTGGGCCTCAACGGAACTCGTCGAACCACCGTTAGTGCCGGTGAAGTCACCCGTGACACCGATGGTCCCGCCTGCTCCCGGGATCTCGAACAGACCGTAAGAGTTCTTGCCCTTCGTGTACGTGCTCCCCACGTCCTGGTTGAAGGTCGTGGTGCTGGTGTCACCAGGCTGCAGGATGTCCGAGCTCTTCCACGTGGTGGTCAGGTTGCCGGTCACAGCGCTGGCTCCGGAGAGACCGGTGCAGGATCCCGTGGTGCTCGGGTCCACGATGGTCCCTGACACGGTCGCTTTGGAGATCTTGGCGGCATTGGGACCGGTGACCGTGCACTTCTTCAGACTGGCCGTAACGGTGGTGGACTGCGAGTGAAGAGCCCCTCCGGTCAGCGTGAGCGGCGGGGAGAACGTGACGGTCCCGCTGACATCAGCGCAGGTGATGCTGTCATGGGCCACATTTACTGTGGTCTTAGCCGAGGCGACCCCGCCGGTGGCGGCGATGAAGCCCAGCGGCAGTGCGGTCGCAGCAGCGACCAAAAGCAACTTGCGGATCATAAGTTGTGCTCCTTTGTCTCCCGTCCAATGGACGGGCTAGGTCGGGTGATTCGTTCCCCCAACATGGATTGCAGAACCGAGCAGGCGCGTTCAAGACGTTTCAAGGGTCAGAGTGCCCGCAGACCTCCGTTCGTCACAAAAACGCACGAACCAGACCTGACGCAACCTTCGCCCCCCTGCGATTCCCCTCTTACTCACCAGTAACTCGGTACGGTCACCCTAACGGGTCAGGCCCTTCGATACAAGGGACCCCTCGGTGGAGGATCCGGGGCGGCGGCGTCAGCCTGGCAGCGCTGCGCCGCTCCACCAGGTCGTTCATGGCCGGGCTGGCTCGGGAGGCGCCGGTCCGGAGGAATGCGGGGATCGGGGAAAGCCGACGTGGGCTGCACCACCTTCGCCGCGCCGGCGCTCCTGGCCGGCAGGCGCGACGAGGACGGGGCCGAAGCCCCGTCCTCGTCAGGTACGGCTAACCCCGCTCAGGGGGATCAAGCTGGCGTCAGCCGAAGAATGCGGCTACCGGCGCACCACTTCCGGTCACTGGGACAATCGTGAGGCTCTTGATGCCCTTGCCGGCGCAAGACTTACCGAGGGCGGTGACCGTCTGCTTGCTCTGGGCGGCCGTGGAGCCGGTGGCCCCGCCGTTGGTTCCGGAGAAGGACCCGGTAGCGCTGTCGGCGACGGTGCCCGGTATCTGGAACTCGGCGTTGGTGCCGTCGGGGGCCACCCCGCCTTGAACGCTGTGAACTGTCACCACGCTGTCACCGGACGAAAGTTTGGGCGTCGTCGACCACTTGGTGCTCAGGGTGCCGTTCTCGGTGTTGCTGCCCAGCAAGGAGGCACACCCGTTGGCCGAGGTGATGGTGTCGGAAAAACTGCCCGTCACTGTGCCGTCCTTGACGGTCAGCCCGGTGGCGTTGGACGTACAACCGGTCAACTTGGCCTTAATCGTGGTGACCTCGGTTGCGCCCACCGTCTCATTGGCGCTGATGGGCGGGCTGAACTTCGCCGCTCCCTTGAGCCCCGTGCATGTCGCCGTGTTGTTGGTGACGTTGACTGGCGGCGCCGCTTTGGCTCCGACCACCGTACCGGTGGCAACGACCATGCTTACCGGCAGGGCGGCCGCGGCCGCGACTAAGAGGACCTTTCGAAACATACGTGCTCCTTTTTCCGCGTTGCCGCGGGCTTGGTTGGGTGACCGGTGCCCCCCAACATGAATGAACCAGCCCAAACAGGCCCGAGCACACTCGACGCCCCACAAAAGCTGGCCCTCGAGCGGATCGGATTGGGCTTTCTGGATTCCGAAGGGCAGATCCAGGTGCACCTCAGTTGCGAAGTGCCATCCCCCCTGTATCGGTCCGACGGTGTTTCGTACGTTAACGGTTATGGACGAGTGATTCAAGCGGTTTACCAATTAATAACTGTGACATTTTAGTGTCGGATCTATCTTCTATGCCACAGCCGTATCTGTCTCCGACTTTTCTTCTATTTCTGAGAATTTCCTTAGAGCGAGCTGAGATTTCCAGCAATACTTGGCGCCGGCTTAGAACTGATTGGACGAAGCTGAGTACCTGCCTACGCCATTTTTCGCTGATCTATTGGAATAGCCTGGGAATGTATTGGATAGATCAGTGACGGCAATCCTCTTACGATTACTTGGAACAGGCTGGGAATCGATGGGGGACTATCCCGCTGAAAGCCAACCGCCGACGGGTCGGGTACTTCCCTTTCGGCCGCCCACTGGGTCGCCGGTTCGAGCGGCCCCCATCGGGTCACCGGGGGCGTAGCGCCCCGATTCACGCCGCAACGGGCTGGAGCGGGTGAGGGAGATGCCGGGATCAGGGAAGTCAGCGGTGTTCGGTTCGTCAGCCCGCCGCTGGGCCCGGGAGCTCCCCGGTCTCGAGCAAGGCGTCGAACCCGTCGGCTCCTATAACAGCCACGCCGAGCTGCTCGGCCTTGGTCACTTTGGCTGCCCCCGGCGCGTCCCCCACCACCAGAGCAAAGGTCTTCTTGGAGACCGAACCCGGCGACTTGCCCCCCCGGGCCACGATGGCATCTTCGGCCTCCTCCCGGGTCATCCCGACGAGTGCGCCGCTGACCACGACCGACTTGCCGGCCAAGGTCTGGCGCAGGTCGGAGGATGCTCCCCCGGTTTCGGTACCCGGCTCGGTCAGATTGACGCCGGACGACCGGAGCCGCTCGACCACGGACCGGTTGATCGTCGATCCGAACCAGCGGACCACACTGGCGGCGATGATCGGCCCGACACCGTCAACGCCGGCCAGTTCGGACTCGCCGGCCGCCATGATGTCATCCATCGTCCCGAGGGCACGAGCCAGGGCGACCGACCCGACCTGGCCTAGGTGACGGATCCCGAGCCCGACCAGAAGACGGCTCAGCGGCCGGGATCGCGAGTTATCGATGGCGCCGAGCAGGTTGGCCACGGACAGTGCGGCAAATCCCTCGAGGCCCTCGAAAGTGGCGGCGGTGAACGAGTACAGGTCGGCCACGTCGTCGAGCAGCCGGTGGTCGACGAACAACTGCACCCGCTGCTCGCCGAGCCCTTCGATATCCATGGCCGAGCGGGAGGCGAAGTGGGCGATGCGCTGGACGCGTTGCTGAGGGCAGTCGAGATTGGTGCAGAAGGTGTCGCTCTCGCCGGGCAGCCGCACCAGCGGCGCACCGCAACTGGGGCACACCGTGGGGAACACCCAGCGCCGGCGACGGCGTGTGGTGGCGCCGAGGACAGGGCCCACCACCTCGGGGATCACATCGCCGGCCTTGCGGACCACCACCATGTCTCCGGGTCGTACATCCTTGGCCCGCACCTGATCCTCGTTGTGGAGAGTGGCCAACGAAACGGTCGAACCTCCTACGAAGACCGGCTCCAGCACGGCAAACGGTGTGGCTTTTCCGGTCCGGCCGATGGAGACGGCGATGTTCTTGAGCAGCGTGGTGCGCTCCTCCGGTGGGAACTTGTAGGCCACCGCCCACCGTGGGGCCCGCGACGTGGCCCCGAGCTGTCGCTGCAGGGCGATGTCGTCGACCTTGATCACCACCCCGTCGATCTCGTAGTCGAGGGCGTGCCGGCCCTCCTCCCACCGGCGGCAGAAGGCGAGGGCGTCGGCCAGACCGTTGACGGTCTGCCGCTGGGGGTTGACCGGGAAGCCGGCCCGGTCCAGCCAGTCGAGGGTGGCAGCATGGGTGGGAGCCAGAACGTCGGGGACCCGAGATGCGTCCTCCCCACCCGGGGGGATCGCGACCTGCAGGTCGCCCACCTGATAGGCCCAGAAGGAAAGCGCCCGCGAGGCGGTGATCGACGAGTCCTTTTGGCGGAGAGAGCCAGCCGCCGAATTCCGCGGGTTGACGAACAGCCGCTCGCCCACGTCAGCCTGATGGCTGTTGAGTTTCTCGAAGGCAGACTTTGGCATGTACACCTCCCCCCTCACTTCGATCAACCAAGGAGGAGGGCCCACGTCCTGTCGGAGCCGGTGGGGTATGTCGACGATGGTGGCGACATTGGCGGTGACGTCCTCGCCCGTGCGACCGTCGCCCCGGGTGGCCGCTTGCACGTACTGACCGTTGCGGTAGGTGAGGGAGATGGCCAGACCGTCGATCTTCAGCTCGCACACGAAGGAGGTGTCGGCCGGAATCTGTTTGGCCAGACGGTCCGCCCACGCCTGCAACTCCTCAGCACTGAAGGCGTTGTCGAGACTCATCATAGGAACCCTGTGGGTGACAGGAGCGAAGAGCGTCGACGGTTGCGACCCCACGGTCGTGGTGGGAGACCCGGGTACCACCAGGTCAGGGTGATCGGCCTCGATGGCCCGCAACTGCTGTACGAGCTCGTCGAACTGGGCGTCGGTAATCTCCGGATCGTCGAGACGGTGGTAGCGGTCGTTGTGGTAAACGATGAGCGCCCTCAGCTCCTGGGCACGCGCCGACAGATCAGGCCTGCTCAACGCACATCCCCCCTACCACGCTGCTGGCCAGGCGGCCCTCATAGGGCGACGCCGGATCCGATGACGGCATCGGGACGGGCGGGGTCATACAGGGCCACGGTCTGACCGGGGGCGATACGCCGCTGAGGGATGTCGAAAGCCACCGCTATCCCCTCGTCCGATGGCGACAACCGGCACGGTACCGGCCGGCCGTGGGCACTGCACTGGGCGATGGCCGGTGCTCCTCCTCCCTCCGGGTCCGGTGGCCCGAGCGGGCTGGCGTCGACCCAGGTCACCGTGTGGAGCAACACACCGCCGCTGTGAGCGGCCTCGGGAGACCCGACGGCCACTCGCCGGGCGGGGACGTCGACGGCGGTAACGAAGCGTCGGCGACCGTCGTCACTGTGACCCATGCCCCGCCTCTGACCCACGGTCACCAGTTCGACGGCGTCGACCGTACCGAGCTCGGCCCCGGTGACATGGTCGACCATCCGGCCGGGATGGAGCGGGAGACGCGATCCGAGGAATCCCTGCCGCCCCTCATCCGACCGTATGAAACAGACGTCCTGGCTGTCGGGCTTGGCCGCCGTGCGCAATCCCAGCCGACGGGCCTCGGCCCGCACGTCGGCTTTGGTCATGTCCCCCACCGGGAGGAGGGTACGGGCCAGCTGGTGCTGGCCCAGCATGGCCAGAACGTAGGACTGGTCCTTGTCCGGGTCGGCCCCCCGGCACAGGCGGAAGCGACCCGACGGGGTGGTCTGGCGCCGTGCATGGTGACCGGTGGCCAGGGCGTCGAAGCCCAGCGCCCGCGCCCGATCGAGCATGCGGTCGAACTTGATGTGCCGGTTGCACTCGATGCAGGGATTGGGTGTGCGGCCCTCGGCGTGACCCTGCACGTACGGAGTGACCACATGCTCCTCGAAATCGTCCACGAAATTGAAGACATGGTGGACCAGTCCCAGTTGATCGGCGACCCGGCGAGCGTCCTCGACGTCGGCCACCGAACAGCAGCCCGAGTCCGACGCCCCACCCCACAGCTTGAGCGTGGCCCCCACCACCCGCCGCCGCCCGTAGCGCTCGGCGGCCAGGGCGGCCGCCACCGAGGAGTCGACACCGCCGGACATGGCCACCAACACCCTCATGCCCGTCAGTCTCTCAGCTGGGCAACCGCCCCGGGTACGGCCACCATCGCCCTCTCGATGTCGGTGCCGGTGGTGGTGGACCCGAGGGAGAAGCGAACTCCGCTCATGGCCTCGTGACGGTTGTAGCCCATGGAGGTGAGAACGTGGCTGGCCTCGACGGCGCCGCTCGAACAGGCGGCCCCGGCCGATACGGCCACACCGGCCTCATCCAGAAGGACCACCAGTGCCTCACTCTCCACGCCGGCGAAGCGGATGTGCAGGTGGCCGGGGACCCTGGCGTGCCGTGGACCGGTCTCCACCGCGCCGGGTACGCTGAGCCACCAGAGCGTCGCCCAGCCGGTCACGCAGCATCCCGACCCGGGCCGAATCCTGGTGGCGCCCGGCAACGGTGACCGAGAGGGCTGCGGCCAGGCCGACGATGCCGGCGACGTTGTGGGTGCCGCTGCGGCGGTCCCGTTCCTGGCCGCCGCCGTGGACCAGTGGAGGCAGGGACAGCCCGTTGCGGGCGATGAGCACTCCGACACCCTTCGGCCCACCGAACTTGTGGGCGCTGCCGGCTACCAGGTCGGCCGCTCCAGTGACCCTGGCCACGTCGAGCCAGGGCACGGCCTGAACGGCGTCGGTGTGGAAGAGAGCCCCGGGCGACCCTCGCCGGACGATGGACAAGGCCTGGTCGAGGGGCTGCACGGTACCGATCTCGTTGTTGACCGTCATCAGCGACACCAGACCCACCTCGTCCGTGCACACGGAGGCCAGCTCGTCGAGGTCGATCAAGCCGTCCTTGTCGGAGGCAACCTCGCGGAGGACAGCGCCGGTGCGTCGGGCCAGGGCTCGGCAGCTCAGGAGCACGGCGTGATGCTCCATGGCCGCACAGACCACGACGGTCCGCCCCGGGTGGGCGGCGGTGGCGGCCGCCCACCCGCCGAACACGGCCAGGTTGTCGGCCTCGGTCCCCCCGGACGTGAAGACCACCTCGCCGGGGACGCCCCCAACAATGCCGCCGTCTGGTCGCGGGCGTCCTCCACCGCTCGGCGGGCGGCGCGGGACTCGGCGTGGCTCCCCGAGGGGTTGCCGAAGGTACCGGCCAGAAACGGCCACATGGCCTCGGCCGCCTCGGGTCGGACCGGCGTGGTGGAGGCGTGGTCGAGGTAGACCCGGTCGCGGTGGTCTCCCATCAGGCGATCCACACCGACTTCACGTTGCAGAACTCGTGCAGACCGTGACGGGCCAGTTCGCGACCGATGCCGGAGCTCTTGATCCCCCCGAAAGGCAGCTGGGGCATGGAGACCACCATGCCGTTGACGAAGACCTGTCCCGCCTGTAGCTCCACCACGAAGCGCTGCTGCTCGTCCGGATCGTTGGTCCACACGCTCGACCCCAGCCCGAACTCCGTCCCGTTGGCCAGGTCCAAGGCGGCATCGGCATCGTCCACCACGTAGAGCAGAGCCGCTGGCCCGAACACTTCTTCGGTGGCCACCCGCATGGCCGGTGTGATGTCGGTGATCACCGTGGGGCGGTAGAAAAAACCGGGCCTATCCGACCCCTCCGGCCCGATGGCAGGCTCACCCCCGCAGAGAATGCGCGCTCCTTTGTCACGGGCGTCCTCCACCTGGGCGGCGATGTTGTCCCGGGCGGCGGCGGTGACCAGAGGCCCGACCTCGCTGGCCGGGTCGAAAGGGTCGCCGACGACCAGGGCGCCCATCCCCTCAACGAACCCGCTGATGAAGGCATCGGCTATCTGGCGGTGGACGATGAAGCGTTTGGCGGCGATGCAGGATTGACCGGCGTTCTGCACGCGGGCCTGCACGCCCACGGCCACCGCCCTGGCCACATCGGCGGAGGGCAGGACGATGAAGGGATCGCTGCCGCCCAGCTCGAGCACGACCTTCTTCCCCACCGCCCCGGCCTGGGTGGCCACCGCCCGGCCGGCCCCGACCGATCCGGTGAGAGTGACGGCGGCCACCCGGGGGTCGGCGATGATGGCCGGCACCTGGTCGGTCCCGACCAGCAGGGTCTGGAAGACACCTTCGGGAGCACCGGCCCGACGCAGCACGTCCTCGAGTAACAGAGCGGTACGGGGCACGCTCGGGGCGTGCTTGAGAAGACCCACGTTCCCGACCATAAGGGCGGGGGCCAGAAAGCGGGTCACCTGCCAGAGCGGGAAGTTCCACGGCATGATGGCCAGCACCGTCCCCAGCGGTTGATAGGTGACCAGACCCAGCGAGGCGTCGACAGCCACCTCCTCGTCGCTGAGCATCCCTTCGGCGTGCTCGGCGAACCACCGGAAGGCGCTGGCGCACTTGGCCACCTCGGCCTTGGCCTGGGCGAAGGGCTTTCCCATCTCGGTGGTCACGGTGTGGGCGACGTCGGGCAACTCCGCCTCCAGCAGCTCGGCCACGGTGACCAACAGGCGGGAGCGCTCGGTCCAGGTGGCCCGGGCCCACAACGGTGCGGCTGCCGCCGCTTTGGCCAGTCGGGTCTCGACAGCGGCGGCGTCGTAGGGTTCGAAGAGCTGCAGCAGCTCTCCGTTGGTCGGGTTGACGGTGGCGATGGGGGGACCGGCATCGGCAGGGCTCATCTCTCCAGTATTCCCCACCGCTCCCGATCGGCAACCATGGCGGTACCGGGCGAAGGACCTCAGCGCACCCCCACCAACTGGGGCAGAAGGTGGCGCTGCACCTTGCCGGTGGCAGTGCGAGGAAGGTCAGCCACGACGGTGTACTCCTTCGGTCGCTTGTACGGGGCCAGATGGGTAGAGGCCCGGTGGCGCAGGGCGGCCACCACCGTGTCCACGGGCGGGGGGCGATCTCCGGAGGTGAGGACGAAGGCGGCGCACACCCTTTGCCCCCAGCGGTCGTCAGGACGTCCGAACACGGCGATGTCGGCCACGCCGGGGACGACGCTGAGGGCCGATTCGACCTCGGCCGGGTAGACGTTGACACCGCCGCTGATGATCAGGTCGTGACGGCGCCCGTCGATGAACACATAGCCGTCGTCGTCCAGTCGACCGACGTCACCGACACTGAACCAGCCGGCGCGCCAGGCGGCGGCGGTCTTGGCCGGGTCCCGCCAGTACTCGAAATGGGCAAACGACGGCGGGCGGCACCAGATGGTGCCGCCCTCACCCACGGACAGGCTCCGGCCCGGCCGGGCCCGACCCACTGTGCCCGGCCGTTCCATCCATTCGTCGGGTGAGCAGACGGTGAATTGACCCTCGGTCGAGCCGTAGAACTCCCACAGGACACCGTGAGCGACCCGGGCCAGAGCACGCCGCTTGAGCGGTGGCGGACACGGCGAGCCGGCGTGAACCAGAAGCCGCAACCGGTCGAAGGTCCGGGTGTCCTCGTCGACCGCGTCGAGCAGTCGGGCCAGTGCTACCGGCGCCATGAAAGCGGTGTCGGGCCGCGGTCCGTAACTGCCGCGCAGGGCGCGGCCGGCCACATCTGCATCGAACCGTCTGAGAATGAGGCAGGACCCGCCGGACAGCAGGGTGCCGCCGGCGAACCGCACAGACACCGAGTGGTAAAGAGGCGAGCACACAAGGTGCACATCGTCGGGACCGAACGACCACAGGTCGGCCTCGTCGGCGAAGACGGCTTCGGCGGTGGCTTCGTCCCAGAGGCCGGTCCACACGCCTTTGGACCGTCCGGTGGTGCCGGAGGTGTAGTGCATGGGTCGGGTCAACGGGTACGGGGCCAGATCGACCGGGTACCCGGTATCGAGTGCAGCCAACGCAGCCGCGGTGGTGACCAGGTGTGCCGGGTCGGCGTCGGCGACCAGATCGAGACGCTCGCCCTCGGTCAGAGTGGCGTTCAACAGCACCGGCACGATGCCGATACGGGCGGCGCCGAGCACGGCGCACAGCAGTCCAGCCGAGGAAGGCAGGCAGAAGGCGACCCTGTCCCCCGCCCCCAGTCCCCTGGCCCTGAGGGACCCGGCGGCACGACGCTGTGCCGGCTCTGCCTCCGACCAGGTGAGCAGCTCTACCGTCGGTGACTGTTTTGTCGGGCTCATCGAGTTCACCCGGCGTCGATGGGGGCGCCGGCCACCGGGGGGATGACACCGGACACAGGGTCGCCGAGGGCCGAGAGGACGCCCGGTGCCAGCGCGGCGATCCCTCCGAGCACCACCAGAAGGGCACCGGCGGCGACCACGGTGACCACCCGCACGCCGACGTGATTGGCGACCAGGCCCTGGAGGACGGCCCCCAGGGGATAGACGATGCCCAGCCCCATCATGTAGATGCTGAGGACCCGCCCACGGAACTCGGCCGGCGCCCGTAGCTGAACCACGGTGTTGAGTCCCGAGAGCACGCAGATGTAGACGGCGCCCACCGCCACGAAGCTGAGCGCCGACCACCACAGCGTCGGGGCCAAACCATAATTGACCAACAGCAGTGGGAGCAGGAACAGGGCGGTCACCATCATGGTGCGGCGACCGAGACGCTCGGCCAGGGTGGGCAGGAGCAGCGCGCCGGCAACGGCGCCGATGCCCTGGGCGGTGACCAGCAGCGCGGTGGCCACCGGCACGGTGAAACCCTGCCGGTGGACGACCCCGGCCATGGCCGGCACCAAGGCGATGAAGGGGGAGGCCAGCAGGGCCACAACGGCGATCAGGGCGATGGCCGCACGGCAGCCGGGTTCGCCGAAGGCGATGCGTGCCCCCACCAGGATGCGGGCGGTGATGCCGAGCGGTCCCCCGCCGTCCAGGGGTGCCGGCAACCGCACCATGACCAGCGCCACCACCACGGCGGCGAAGGATGCTGCGTTGATCCCGAAGACGAGTCCGTAGTCGTGGGTGAGGAGAGCCAGCCCGGCCAGCGCCGGCCCGATGACCCGTCCCAGGTTGAACTGGGCCGAGGAGAGGGAGACCGCTCCCAACAGGTCGTGACTGGGCACCAGGTCGGGCACCATGGCCTGATAGGCGGGGAACCCGATGGCGCCCGAGGCACCACCCAGAAACGAGAGCAGCACCAGAACCCCCGGGGGATCGTGCCCGGTGGCGGCCAGGACAGCCAGGATGGCGGCGAAGGACATTTCGGCCAGCGTGGTGGCGATCAACCACCGCCGGCGGTCGAGTCTGTCGGCCAGGGCACCACCCAAGGGGGCCAGGAGGCCGATGGGCAGGAAGCCGGCGGCGGCCACCAGCCCGGTCCATGCCGGCTGATCGGTGCGGGCGAATATCAGGACCCCGAGGGCCACCGTCTGCATCCACGTGCCCACGTTGGACACGAGGGCGGCCGACCAGATGAGCGCGAAGTTGCGCGACCGCAGGGGACGGAGGGATGCCAGTGCCACCGCGGCGAGGTTACCGGGACCGCGGCCACGGGCGAAGTGGCCCGGGTCCCCGCCCGCTCACCGGCCCCCTTCGTATGAGGGTCTCTAGGAGTCGAGCTTGTTCTTGCGGCGGGGCCGGAGGGCGAACCACCAGATGCTGGCCATGGTGGCCAGCACGCCCAATGCAGCCGCAGGCTTGGCGATCTTGCGCGAACGGGAGGGCATCCCGTTGACGTTACCCGTTCGGTCATCGATCAGGGCCGTTCTCTGGTCGGGGACGCAGCGGATGACCGATCCCGGGGCGCGGCCGGACGAGCATGGCGGGCGACGTGAAGCCATGTGACCACTCCTGGTCTACGATTTCTTTTGGGGGTAGTGGGCAGCGGGCCGGTTCGATAAGGCCGCAGCCCGGGGCATCGGGGGGCAAAGGGGCAGGACATGGCGGTCGCGGTCGATCAGAGGACAGCGCTCCCTACGGTGCCGCCTCCCGACCCGCCCTCGCTGCGGCACCGGACCGACATCGTGGCTGTCATCGTCTTCGTACTGGTCGGCGTCGGGGTCTTCTGGTTCATCCATCGCTTCGCCGTCAACACGATCTTCTTCGACCAGTGGGTGGACATCAACGTGATCATGCACGCTCACGACGGGACGCTCAGCTTCGCCACCCTCTGGGACCAGCACAACGAGAACCGGATCCTCTTTCCCAATCTGATCGTTCTGGCCCTGGCCCACACCACCCACTTCAACATCGTGGTCGAAGCCATGGTGAGCGGGATCTTCGTGGTCGTCACCACGGCGCTGCTGGTGGTCGCCCACAAGCGTCGCTCGCCCGCCGTGCCGTGGATCCTCTACTGCCCGGTGGTCCTTGTCTTCCTATCGTTCGCCCCCCTGGCCAGCTCGCTCTTCGGGTTTCTGGTGAGCTGGTACCTGGTCATGGTGGCGCTGGCCGTGACTCTCTTCCTACTCGACCGGATCACACTCACCTGGATGACCATCGCCGGCGCACTGGCCGCCGCCGTGGTGGGCAGCTACTCCTCGCTCCAGGGACTGGTCATCTGGCCGGCCGGGCTGGTGCTTCTCTACCTGCGCCGTCGGGAGCTACGAATGGTGACGGTCTGGCTGGTGGCCGCCGTGGTCACCACCGTCCTCTACTTCGTCGACTTCGACTGGGCCGCCACCGGGGGGCACGCCTCGTCAGCCCTTTCGCACCCCGGGCCCGCCCTCCGGTTCTTCCTCGAGTCGTTGGGCAACGTCACCGGCTCACCGGTCAGCGCCGTCCCGGGTTCGGTCAACACGCAGGCGCTGGTCCTGGGGATCATCGTCTTCGCCGTGGCCCTCGTGTCCCTGATCCTCGGGTTCCGGGGCGGGAAGGAGAGTGGCGGAGCCCTCGGCGTCGCCCTCATCTGCTACGGACTCATCTTCGTGGCCTTCACCACGCTGGGCCGGATCCAACTGGGGCTGTACGACGAATCGCGGTTCGCCACCTTCGACCTGTTCGTATGGGTAGGGGCCTACCTGGTCCTCCTCGGCCCGGTGGCCGGTGCCGTCAGAGAGCTGGCGGTCCGATGGAAGGGCACCGACCGGGCCGTCGGTCCGTCCGCCGTCACCCGATCCACCGTGGTGGCCACGGTAGCCATGGGCATTCTCTCCGGCCTGTTCGTCCTCCAGGTCCTGCTCGGATTCACCAACGGCTTGAACGAGGGGCGGGGCTGGCACCAGAGCCAGTCGGACGTGGCCGATGTCACCGCCAATATCAACGACGCCTCCGACCAGGCGGTCCGGACCTTCGGTCCCTACGCCTATTCGACCGAAGAGGTCCGGCGATTGGCCGCCTTCGCCAGCGCCGACCGCCTCAGTCTGTTTGCCACCTCGCTCGGCTCGACCGACCGGCGCTCGGGCCTGATCGCTGCGGCCACAACCAGAGTGGTCCGCCCATCCAACGGGGCGGTGCTGTCCGGCAAGGCGTTGTTGGACGCCAGCGCCACGTCGACCACCGACATAGTCACGGTGCAGTTCCTGGTCACCGGGCACGGGCTCCACGACGCCCCGGTGGGTACCGGACAGCACTCCACCTACGGTTGGTTGGCCTGGTGGGACACCACCACCGTGGCCGACGGTACCTACCGATTGCACAGCGCTGTCCAATTGCACAGCGCCGTCCCCGTAGACAGCGGGGTCACCTCCGCCGACGTGAAGACGGTCGATGGACCGTCGATCACCGTGACGGTCAGCAACCGGGGCCATGCTCAGCCGGCTGGATGAGCCCTGCGTTCAGTGCGGTGCCGTCGAGGTCGGACCTTGGCGCGCCTTCGCCTTGGCCTTGGCCTTGGCCTTGGCCTTCCGTCCGCCCAGCCGTTCGTGCACCACCTTGAACCGCTCCTCCCCCAGCCACCTACGGGCCACCCCGATTGCACCGCCGGTCCCGCTTCCGGCGGGGGTGAAGGTTGGTTCGAGTGACGAGGAGGCGACCAACCGCTGCAGGACCCGGTTCTCCATGTCCCGTTGGGTATCGGCAACCTCGGGTGCGTTGGCCAGGTTGGTCGACTCGTCGGCCGTCCGATCGAAGAGAAGGTAGGTCTCCCCCTCGGCGTTGACACCGATCTTCCATTCCGGGGTGGCCAGCATGACCTCACCCTGGTACTCGGACAGCGCGTCTGTCCGCGGTGGCGCTCCCCGGTCGCCGAGGACGACGCCGGCCATCGACCGTCCCATCCGGAACGCTCCCTGCGCTTCCGGTTGGACAAAATCGAGGACAGTAGCACCCACGTCCAGCAGCTCCACCGGCTCGGTGACAGTGTTGGCGCCGGGGTGGCCAGGGTGCCGGATGATGAGCGGCACCCGCACGGCGCCATCGAGGAAGACCTCCTTGTAGAGGAGACCGGCATCGCCGTTCATCTCGCCGTGGTCGGAGGTGAAGACGACGATCGTGCGATCCCACTCGCCCCTGTCGCGCACAGCCTGGAAGAGCTCCCCGATGGCCTCGTCGATGAGGCTCACCTCGCCGGCGTAGTCGGCCCGCAGGGCGGCAATGTCGGCGTCGGTCAGGGGCGGCCGGGCGCTCAGCCGCCCATCCAGCACACCGGTGGAGCGGGCGGCAACCGACTCCGGTGCGGCTGCGGCCGCGGGCATGTCCGCCGGCCTGTAGGCATCGGCCCAGGGACCCGGGGTGTCCCACGGTTCATGGGGCCCGGGAAACCCGACATAACAGCACCACGGCTCCGGGCGCTTGTACTCACGGATATAGCGCGCCGCCGTCCGGCCCACGTAGGTGTCGTAGTAGAGGTCGACGCCCACCGGCGTCGGACGAACCACCCAGGGCTTCCCACGTTGGCGGTCGCCCACGTCCCTGCGGTAGGCGATCCGCACCCCCTCACGCTCCCAGAGGTCGGTGAGGTTGGCCGAGCAGAAACGCATGGCCCGCGGACCGCCCACCTCGTCGACGTCATCGAAGCCGTAGCGGTGGACCAGTCCGACCCTCTTACGCAGGTCACCCTTGTGGGGATGGAGGTGAAGCTTCCCGAACATGCTGGTGCGGTAGCCACCCTCACGCAATCGACCGAACCAGGTGTCCAGCCATTCGGGGTAGCTCACCGTAGCGTTTCTCTGCACGCCGAGATTGTGCGGGTAGAGACCAGACATCAGGCTGAACCGTGCCGGTACGCAGACGGGAGAGTTGGTGAAGCAGCTGGTGAAGAGGGTTCCCTCGGCGGCCAGAGCGTCGAGATGGGGGGTTCGGGCCCATCCGTTGACCACGCCCAGACTGTCGGCCCGCTGCTGGTCCGTGATGATGAAAAGGACGTTCACAGGACGCGCACTGGAGCGGTTGGTCATGGGCCAAACCTTAGGCACACCAGCCGAAGGACCCGGCGTCGCAGACCGACCCGGGGGCATGCCACCCCCCGGTGGTCACGAGGTCACGTTGACCTCGGCTCTAGCTCGCTGCGTCAACGGTGCTGCTACTTGTTGGTCTTCCCGTCGCTCACCCGGCTGGCTGTTGGACGTTGTTTCCGCCGTTCCTCCCAGCCCGGCTGGTGACCGGCACTGCTGCACACGGCGACCTCGGCCGGCACGGCGCCCCCGGAGGGTCTACCCGCACCTCGGGCACGGCATGGAGTGTTGGCCAATTTTCACATGGCCATCACCATCCGCTCAGGACGTACACCCGCCGATGTCCGATTAACGGGTTGCACGAACGAATCTTGACCCGGATTTTGCTGCATGCGAGGCTGTCACGCAGGGGAAACCAGTCCGACTGTCTCTGGTCTCTCTGTAGCGCTGTGCGATGGGGCCCTCTCGAACGTCAAGGACATACGGCATGCTCAACGTAGTGACGGTCCATTGGAACTCCGCCAAGTGGATCGATCCTCAGCTCGACTACCTCGAACGGAACATTGACGAACCCTTCCGGGTGTTTGCCGCGTTGCACGGTATCGAGCCCCAGTTTTGGAAGCGCTTCTACCACGCTGAAGACCTCGGCGGCTCTCATCCCATGAAGCTCAATACCTTGGCCGAACTGGCGATCGAGCAGTCTGATCCGGGGGACACACTGATGTTCATCGACGGAGACGCCCTGCCCGTCCGACCGCTCAGCTCGTGGATCAGGAGCGTCCTTGATGCCTATCCGTTGGCTGCCGTGCGTCGCGACGAGAACCTGGGCGACCCTCAACCGCATCCGTGCTTCAGCGTCACGACGTGTGGGTTCTGGCAGGAGATCGGTGGGGACTGGAGGGAGGGCGTGACATGGACGAACTCCCTCGGTGACGCGGTTACCGACCCGGGAGGGAATCTGATGAAGATCCTGGAAGAGCGCAACATCGAGTGGCTTCCCCTCCTTCGTACCAATACCAACAACGCCCATCATCCAGTCTGGTTCGCCGTCTACGACCATCGCGTGTATCACCACGGTGCGGGCTTCCGAGAGCGACATTCCCGACTTGACACACACGAACATGGAGCCCCACCATCAGGTCCCACACTTCAGGGTTTGATGATGCAGGTGGTCCGCAAACCATCCAGAGTCTCCGACATACGCGTGGCCGAATGGCCACAGGCGGCGAGGATGACCGTCGTCAAACACAAGACACGCCAATACAGACGAAAGGATCCCTTCGAGACATCGGTCTTCAAGCGATTGCAATCCGATCCGGAGTTCTACCTCGAGTTCGATGCAACGGAGCTTTCATAGTCACCCAACTCCCGGACCAGAGCTCTGTGCACAGGATGCCCGTCGGGCGCGCCCCACGGCCGGTATTATTCCCATCGAAGCGTGGCCGCGTTTCGCCCACGTGACTGTCGGCGTTGGTGCGACGATCGATGGTCGGCTCCGCTGATCCGGCGACGGGGATAGGCAAATCTCACACACCGAGCCGTTAAGGCCGGGCGGCGCTCAGCGGGCGAGCTGTTGGACTCTTTCTCCCCCGTCGACGATGGCGGCCAGCCCTACCTCGGTCGAATCGGGACCCGGTATGAAGACATCGGAGGCCCACGGGCCACCCAGAAGTTCCTGCGTCCAGTTCGACGTCTCAGCCAACAGGTTGCGACTCTCGAGGGGATCGGCGTCGAGGTCGTAGCGCTCGAATGCAAAGAGCTGCTTCTGCTTGATGATGGCCACAGGTGCGCCGAGGAGCTGCTCCCCCAATCCGAGTAGAGCCTCCCGATCCGAACGGGCGGACCCGGTGGACGCCAAACGGAACGAGGTCACGATGAGCTTGTCGGATCGGCAAACGAAAGATCTCAGGATCGGGCCCTGTTCGAGGAGGCCGAGCGTTCGAGAATTTCGCTCCAGCTCCTCCTCGGTCATCCGCATGAGCTTTCCTCGAAAGTTGAGACGGAACCTGTCCTTCAGATAGAGATAGCGCCGGTCCTCGCCCACCAAGGTGCGCGGTCCGATCCGCTCCGCCGGGCTCCCGTCGATATCCGGCAGATCGTGGTGGCCGGCCAGATCGAACAGTGTCGGGAGAATGTCCGTGGTGGAGACCGTTTGCGACGCGAGCGCATCACCGAGGGACTGGCGACGACTGGCGGGCAACGACGACGGCAGATCGAAGGAGAGGGGCACCTGCATCAGGTCCTGGTGGACCCTGCCGCCGTGATGGATCCGACATCGTTCATAATCGAAGCCTTCCCCATGGTCAGCGGTGATCGCCGTCACGAAGTCATCTCGCTGGCGTACGACGTCGAGCACGACGCGTACCTTTTCGGTAAGGGCGGCGACACATGCTTTGTAGGTGGTGACTGCGGCACTCCGTTCGGCGGCGGTGGTGTCTCTCCAGGTGATGATCCGGTTACCGAGTCCCGGGGGCGCACCCGGCGGGAGATACCGCGCCGCACCCCTGAAGCCGTGGTCATGGGCGATATTCGAGTGCAACAGTATGAAACAAGGGCGGCGCCGACCGGCTTTGGCGATCATCTGCAGCGCTCCCTCGAAAGGGGCGTCGTGGTCCCCAATGAAGCTCCACCGATCAAAGCCGATTTCGGCGCCGGATCCCTTGCTGAGAGCGGTGTTGTTGACGAAACCCGCTTTCCGATACCGACTCGGTAGCGCGTCCAGAAGCCGATTGCGACGCCAGCTCGGATTGCGCCAGTAGTTGCCGAGGTGGGCAGAGGTCATCCCGTTGAGCATGGCCGAGCACGACGGCAGCGTCCATGGGGCGGAAGCCATACAGGTCCGGGCCTTAATGGACCGCCCCGACTGTTCGAGATCATCTCCGAGCGCATCCACTCGTACGGTGTCGAGGAGGATGAGCAGGATGTGCGGCGAGCCATCCATAAGGCGCCCCTTGGTCGGCGAATACCCCAGTGTAGGTCAGAGCCGATTGCAGCCTTCGAGCCCTTTTTGCCACCAAGCGCGAGCTCATCGCCACCCGGTCGGAGGCGAGCGGGCATCCGTGGTGGCGTCGTCGAGTGCACCGAGGGTTGGTACATCACCCGACGTGCACCAGATCCAGGCCCTCAACCAACGTGCCTCCCTCGGCATGGTCTTGGGCTTTGTGTCGACCAATACGGCCAAGGTCAAGGAGCCGGCGAAGCCGGCCTGACCCGTAACCAGTTAGCCGGCGACCTCGAGTCGAAGCCGGCAATGAGGCTTCGGGCGGCTAGGAACGGTGGCTCAGTACAGCACATGACGGTGCACTCCTCCGAATCCCGATCGAACGGCCGGTGGTATCGTAACCAGCATGTACGGGGGTGCTGACGGAGTATCTGGGCTCGATGGATCCAACGAGATTGCCGGAACGACGTTGTCTGCAGGCACGGACGAATTGGCGCCTCCGCCCGACCCGGTGGTGAGGCGCCGGCCCGTGGTGATCGCGGGAATGCCCCGATCGGGAACGACCTGGACCTTGGGGACACTCCAGCACGATCCGAACCTCTACCCGCTCAAGGAGCCCGACAGCGAAGCGGACCGGGCCTCCGCCATCTGGGCCAAGCGGGACACCGGTCGCTTTCCAGTGCTGTCGCCGGGAGATCGGAACGACACCTACCGCCTGCTGTGGGCATGGATCCTGGACGGGGCCGCAGAGACGCCGCGCCTTCGGGTGGGCGGCAAGATCCTCGACGCGGTGTCCCCACCGGCCATGGGCAAGGCATCGCGGCTCCGGTCGCTGCCCGCGCTGGAACGCCGCAGGTATCTGCGGGGAGGGTTCTCGCCAGCCATGTGGCTGGCCGGCGCCTTCGCCCGTAATCCCCCCGTGCGTCCCAACCCCGACGTCGATGGACGGAGGCTCCTGGTCAAGACCGTCCACGCCCCGTTGGCCCTGGACTGGCTGGGTACCGAGTTCGACATCGACGTCCTGGTCCTCCTCAGGCACCCGGGCTCGATCCTGGCCAGTTGGATCTCACTCGATATGGACGCCCAGTACGTCCCTTTTTCGGATGTCCCGGCCATCCGCGGCGTGGCCGAAGGGTGGGGAGTGCCTGCCCCCGGTCCTGACCACCTCGAGAGGATGATCTGGCAGGTCGGTGTTCTGCTGACCTCCCTCGAGAAGGCGGCGGCCCATCATCCGGAGTGGGTGGTGCGCACCCACGAACAGCTTTGCCGCGACCCGGCGCAGGAGTTCCGTCAGCTCTATGCCGAACTAGGGCTGGAGTGGAACGAACAGGCGGAATCATTCATCGCCGACAACGACCGCCCGGGGAAGGGGTTCCGCACGCGAAGGGTGTCGGCCGAACTGCCCGGCGACTGGAAGCGGAGGCTGACGCCGCAGCAGATCGCCGAGATGCAGCGGGTTCTGGCACAGTTCCCGCTCAAGACCTGGTCCGCCGACGACTTCGACATCTCGGTAGACACCGCCGACGGGTGAGCAGAGCGCTACACGCACCAGCGAGCTCTTTGGGGTACCACTCGAAACCACGATCTCCACTGAGGCGGGTCGGTGATGCGCTGTCCTCGCTGGGCAGAGTGCCAAGTGGATCGTCGACCGATCCACTGGCCCGACGAGGAGTGGATCATCACCACGACCACCGTGGCCCGGATCCCCTCAGCTCTGGAGGCGACGGGAGACACGCTCGAGCCCGCGACCGGCCCGGGCCAGCAGCGCGGCCGAGGGCCGGTGCTGTTCACGCAGTACTACGAACGCACGTCGCAGAGTCAGGACGTCTTCTACCCAGTCCGGCTCGTCCCCCAGATCCGGTGCCGGCCAGGAAAAGTGGGGTCCCTGCAGCCGATCCAGCGTCGACATGACGTCTCGCTGACTGGCGTGGATACCGTCGTCGGGCAGGGATGACGGTCGTTGGTGGCGGAGGGTGGCGTCGAGCGAGTGCACGGCCCGGTCGAACGATCCACTGTCCACCTCGAGGCCGGCGGTGGCCAAGAAGTCGACCAGCTCCCGGCACCATGTTTCGGTGCCGTCCATGACCCGATCGAACCCGGTCACCAGGGTCGGTACCCCTTTCAGGTTGGTCGCTGCCGAGCGCACGTATCGTTCCCACAGGGCCAGACCGTGGGTCAGAGGAGCGTTGTCGCGGGCCCGGATGGAGCCGGCCACCTCGAGGGGGTTCCGGTACACCAACACGGCGGCGTCGGGAGGGGTGATCCCCTGCCAGAACGGAAGCAGAAGGCAATTACGGGGGTCCTTCCAGACGAAAGGCTGTGAACCGAAGGCCTGGGTGAGGAGGGCGGAGGCCCGGGCCCGCCGGTCGACCATTGCCTGTCCTTTCTCCCAGCCGGGCTCGAGGACAGTCGGGGCCGACCAGTCCCCACCCGACGACACCAGGATCCCCTCGTTGAACCTGGTGAGGGTGGCACTCTCCTTGTTGCCCCGCTCGTTCCACCCCGTCCCCGGAAACACGTCTTCCTCAGCGGGGCCGCGCAGTCCCAGCATGGTGATGAGACCGGTGACCGCCGAAGTCCCGCTGCGGTGCATCCCGATCACATGGAGACACTGCTTGGCCCCATCAGGTACCGGCGTGACGTCCTGGCGCCCGTCTGTTGCTGCGCTGGTCATCGAACGGTCCCCCCGTGCCCCCTCGACAACATGGACGCGACACTTTACCAGGGGGCCTGATCACTGGTTCGGGGACGTGGACCCGGGTCGGTGGCCGACAGTCCTCACCGGTCGTCGGCCACGAAGACGTTCTTGACGTCGGTATAGGCATCCAGCGCCTCCAGTCCCAGCTCTCGACCGATCCCCGACTGCTTCATTCCCCCAAAGCCGGTCTGCACCCGCACCGAGCTGTTCGAGTTGACCGACAGGTTGCCCGACTGGACGGCCCGGGCCATGCGCAGGGCCCGCCCCGTGTCCCTCGTCCAGATCGAGCCGGAAAGCCCGAAGGGCGTGTCGTTGGCCAGCCGCACCGCGTCGTCCTCGTCGTCGAAGGGGATGACGGCGAGGACGGGTCCGAAGATCTCCTCCCGGGCCATGGGCCACCCGGAGTCGGCAGGGGCCACCACCGTGGGAGGGAACCAGTATCCCGGTCCCTCGGGAACCGACCCGGCCGTGTGCACGGGAACGGGCTCCCCGTCGGGACCGCCCATCCCCGGAGCCAGAAAACTCTCGACCCGCCGGCGGTGGTCGGCCGTCACCAGGGGTCCCATCTCGTTGGTCGGATCGGTCGGATCGCCCACCCGCCAGGCATCGACCGCCCCGACCAGCAGCGAGAGATAGCGATCGAACACCGACCGCTGCACCAGGGCCCGGCTCCGGGCGCAGCAGTCCTGGCCGGCATTGGCAAACACCCCGGCGGGGGTGGCGGCGGCCGCCGCTTCGATATCAGCATCGGCGAAGACGACCGACGCCGACTTGCCGCCGAGCTCGAGGGTGACCCGCTTGATGGTGGCGGAGGCGTCGGCCATGACCCGGCGGCCGACCGATGTCGAACCGGTGAAGGCAACCTTGGCCACCTGCGGGTGGGTGACGAGGCGGTTTCCGGCCACCGGCCCCTCCCCCACCACCACCTGGAGGACCCCCTCGGGCAGTCCGGCCTCGAGGGCCAGGTCGGCCAGGCGCAGCGCCGTTAGTGGCGTCGTCTCGGCCGGTTTGACCACGATGGTGTTGCCGGTGGCCAGGGCCGGTCCCACCTTCCACGACATGATGGCGATGGGGAAGTTCCACGGAATGATGGCGGCCACCACGCCGAGCGGCTCGTGGAAGGTCATGGCCACGCCGCCGGCCACCGGAACGGTCGCCCCCCGGTGCTTGTCGACCGCCCCGGCGTAGAAGTAGAGGACTTCGGCCACCATGGCCACCTCCCCCCGACTGTCAGCCAGGGGTTTGCCCACATTGGCCGTCTCCAGTCGGGCCAGCTCCTCACCGTGCTCCTCGACCTGGGCGGCGAACCGCCGCAACAGTCGGGCCCGGTCCGCCGGAGCCACCCTGCGCCAGCCGGGCCCGGCCGCCACCGACCGGGCTACCGCCATGTCCACCTCGTCGGTTCCGGCCAGCGGCACCTCGGTGATGACCCTCTCGGTGGCCGGGTTGACGACCGTCACCACGTCAGGCACGGGCGGCCTCGGGAAACGGTAGGGCACGGACGGCGTCGACCAGCGCCTCGAACAGCGTGCCATCGCCGCTCGCCTCGGGGTGCCACTGCACCCCGATGACGAAGTGATGACCGGCCAGCTCCACCGCTTCGATGACACCGTCCTGACTGCGGGCGGTGACCACCAGTCCGTCGCCCAGCCGGTCCAGCGCCTGATGGTGGCTGCACATGACCTCGGTCCGCTCCCCGTACAGGCGACCCACCACAGACCGGGGTTCGGTGCGGACCACCACCGGTCCGTAGCCCCCCGGTCGGGGCAGATGGGCAACCGACCCCAGTCGGTCGGGAAGATGCTGGACGAGGTCACCGCCCAGGTGGACATTGAGAAGTTGCACCCCTCGGCAGATGGCCAACACCGGCATGTCCTGCCTGAGTGCCTCAGCCAGGAGTCCCAGCTCGAGCTCATCGCGTTGATCGTTCTCCCCACCGGTGTGCCCGTCGGTCGGCTGTCCGTAACGCCCGGGCACGATGTCGCCACCACCGATGAGCACCAGACCGTCGACCTTTTCCACCATCCGCCGGCATCGGTCTCCCGTCTCTCCACCGCCGCGCCTCTCCGACCGGGTGCCCGGCCGGCCCGACGGGGGAATGAGGACCGGGACTCCACCGGCTTCCTCGATCATGTCGAGATAGGACCCCGGCACCAGGGCGGCGTCTTCGGCCTCCCAGGCCGACCACGACGCGGTCACCCGGTACATGGACACCCCGATGAGAGGGGGTCGGTGGGCCATGGGCACCGCCCCAGTATCCCACCGCCCCCAACCGGCCCGGTTAAGGTGCGCCCTGCGGACGTGTCCTCGACGCGCCACCCGAAAAGGCCGGAGCGGACGACAGCCATCCCGTCCGCCGGAGGCACCGATGGGACGACTGGACGGCAAGGTTGCACTGATCACCGGGGCCGGCAGTGGCATCGGGCGGGTGGCGGCCACACTGTTTGCCGCCGAAGGGGCCCGGGTGGTGGTGGCCGACGTCGTCGGTGAGCAGGCCGACCAGGCGGTGGGCGAGATCATCGAGGCCGGGGGTACGGCGGTAGCCGTGGTCGTGGATGTGGCCGACGAGCACCAGGTGGCGGACATGGTCACAGCGGCGGTGGACACCTACGGTTCGCTCGATGTCCTCTTCAACAACGCCGGCATCTTCCCCGACGACGACGGAGGCGTCCTCGACACCCCGCCCGAGACCTGGCAGCGGGTGATGGATGTCAACCTACGAGGCGTGTGGTTCGGCTGCCGGGCAGCCGTACCGGCCATGTTGGCCTCCGGTGGCGGCTCCATCGTGAACGTCGCCTCGTTCGTCGCCCTCATGGGAGCGGCCACCGCCCAGATTGCCTACACCGCGTCCAAGGGCGGGGTTCTGGCCATGACCCGCGAGCTGGCCGTGGAATACGCCCGTCAGGGGATCCGGGCCAACTCGATCTGTCCGGGCCCCATCGAGACGCCGCTGCTGGCCGAGCTGCTGTCCGACCCCGTCCGTCGCCAACGCCGGCTCGTGCACATCCCGATGGGGCGGTTCGGTCGTCC
This sequence comes from uncultured Acidimicrobiaceae bacterium, assembly GCA_963727955.1. Taxonomy (GTDB): domain Bacteria; phylum Actinomycetota; class Acidimicrobiia; order Acidimicrobiales; family RAAP-2; genus Bog-756. The sequence continues at coordinate 153,258 of CAVSII010000004.1, read as the reverse complement.
GCAGGAGATCGCCAGGGCTGCCCTGTTCCTGGCCTCCGACGACGCCTCCTTCGTGACCGGATCGGCGCTGGTGGTCGACGGGGGCATCACCGCCGCCTACGTGACGCCCGAGTAGGGCTGGACGACCGGACGGCACTGGGTCAGAGTTCTGGGATGCTGACCCTCGAGACGCTCCCCCACCAGATCCAAGCCGGCGATGTGGACACGGTGGTGGTTGCCTTTCCCGATCTCTACGGGAGGCCGGTGGGGAAGCGGGTCACCGGCGCCTATTTCCTCGACCACGTCCAGCATCACGGGATCGAGGTGTGCGACTACCTGCTGGCCTCGGACATCGACATGACGCCTCTGCCCGGGTTCGAATTGGCCGGGTGGGACACCGGGTACGGCGATCTCCACGCGGTGGTCGACCCCCAGACGGTCCGGCCCTTGCCGTGGCTGCCCGGCAGCGTACTGGTCCTCTGCGACCTTCTGACCATGGAGGGCCAGCCGGTCGAAGTCTCGCCTCGCCGCATCCTGCGCCGACAGATCGAGAGGGCGGCAGGGCTCGGTCTCGAGATCAGGTGCGCCACCGAGCTCGAGTTCTACCTCTTCCGCGACTCGTTCGAAGAGGCGGCGGCCAAACATTGGCACGGACTGGTCCCCCATGCCGGCACGGTGGAGGACTACCAGCTTCTGCAGACATCGGCTGACGAGTACGTCATCGGCCGGGTGCGACGCCAGATGCTCGAGGCCGGCCTCCCCGTCGAATTCTCCAAAGGGGAGGCGGGGGCGGGCCAGCACGAGATCAACGTCACCTATGGAGGGGCGCTGGAGGTCGCCGACCGCCATCTTGTGTTCAAGAACGGAGTCAAGGAGATCGCCGCCGGCTTGGGCCGGGCCGCCAGTTTCATGGCCAAGTGGTCGATGGACAGCGCAGGATCCTCGTGCCACATCCACGCCAGTCTGTGGGACGGCACCTCCGGCCAAGCTCTGATGGCCCCGGCGCAAGGCGACGCCGGCGGCTCGGCACTGTCGGCGGTGGGCCGCCAATTCCTGGCCGGCCAACTCCACGCCGCCTCCCAATTGGCCTGGTGCTTCGCACCCACGGTCAACTCCTACCGGCGCTATGTCCCCGACTCGTGGGCACCGACCGCGGTGGTGTGGGGCGAGGACAACCGCACCTGCGGATTCCGGACGGTGGGAAGTGGTGTCGGTCGCCGGGTGGAGAACCGCATGCCCGGCGCAGACGTGAACCCCTACCTGGCCCTGGCCGCCACCATTGCCGGCGGGCTGTGGGGGATCGAGCACGAGCTCACCCTCGAGCCGGCCTTCACCGGTAACGCCTACCAAGACTCCGCAGTGGAACGTATCCCCACCACCCTGGTCGAAGCGATCGGGCTGTTCGAGGGCAGCGAGGTTGCGGCCGAGGCCTTCGGATCCCAGGTCCATCACCATCTGGCCAACGCTGCCCGTCAGGAGTGGGCGTCGGCCAACCGGACCGTCACCGACTGGGAACTGGCCCGCAACTTCGAGCGCATCTGAGGGCTTCCCGGGGCCGGCCTGTCCGACGCGCCATGATGGCGTCATGACCACAAGCCGGGAATCGGCGGGCCTGGTGCGCAGGGGGTCCGACGTGGCCGATGCACCAGTCGTGTCTGTGTTGCTGCCGGTGATGACCGCCCCCGACCGGGCCCTCGGGTGCATCGGTTCATTGACCTCTGTCATGGAGAAGGGTCTGACCGAGGTCATCGTGATGGCCAACGGGCTCTCGGTGGCCGACCGGAGAGTGCTCGAAGGCCGGGACGACATCGTGGTGGTACGCAGCAGCACAAATCTCGGTTTCGCCGGTGGGAACAACCTGGCCGCCCACCACGCCCGCGGCCGCTACCTCCTCCTTGTCAACGACGACAGCACCGTCGCCGCCGGCTGTGTCGAGCGTCTGCTGGCCACCGCCGAAGCGGATCCCGCCATCGGAGCGGTGGGTTGCCGCATCCTCTCGGCTGACGGGTCACTGCAGGAGGCCGGCTCGGTGTTGTGGCGCGACGGGTGGGCCACCCACGTGGGTGCCGGTCTGCCCGGCGACACCGACCGCTTCGCCTACGTACGCGACGTCGACTATGCCTCGGCCAACGGACTGCTGGTACGCAGGAGCGCCTGGGATGCGGTGGGCGGATTCGATGAGCGGTACTTCCCCGCCTATTTCGAGGATGCCGATCTGTGCCTGACCCTTCGCCGTCACCACCACCGGGTGGTCTACGAGCCCCGGGCCCGGCTGGCCCACCTCGAGGGGCAGAGCACATCGCCGCGCTACCGGAATTTCCTCCTCCGGCACAACCGTGACCTCTTCGTGGCCAAGTGGTCAGACGAGCTGGCCGTCCGGTCCTGCCGTCCGACCCACCCCGATGATGTCGCCGTCGAATGGGCCATCCACCGGGCCCGGGGTGCCCCGCCGCGGGTCCTGGTGGTGGCAGGGGCGACGGGTGGGCAGATCGGCGCGCTCGCCGCGGACGTGGCCGAACAGCTGGCCCGTCAGGGCTGGGCAGTGACTCTGGTCCCCGGGTACGAGGGCAACGGGCCGACCGACACCGGAGGTCCTGAGCGGCAGGACGCGCTGGTCGATGCCGGAGTGGACCGCCGCCCGAGCGCCAGCGAGGCGCTGTCCTCCCTGGGGACCGACTTCGAGGCCGCTGTGGTCGGGCAGCCGGGCGGCCGGCCGGCGCCGATCCTCCGTTCCGACGGTTCGGCCGCGCCGGTGGTGCGACTACCGGCGAGCGACGGTCGGGCCGGCGATGCATGGGTGGTCGACCAGGTGGCCCGGGCTGCCCGGCGGGCCCCGGTCCACGGGGACGGGCTCCGCTGACGCCGGTATCCTCCGGTGATGAGCGCCAAGGAGCCGGGCCCACGAACCGGTGAGGGGAACCAGGACGGAGGCGCACAGTTCGGCCGGCTCGAAGAGGAGCTCGGGGTGATGGGCGAGCAGCTCGATCACACGGCCCGCGAGCTCCGGGCCGCCAAAGACGAGATTCGGGTCAAGGACGCCTATATCGGGTCGCTCGAGGCCGACCTCGACACGCTGTCGGCCCGCCTCGATGCTTTCCCTCAGGTGCGGGCCAAGGTGTGGTTGTCTCGCCTCCGACAGCGGACGGGACGGTGACAACCGCCTTGCCCGCCACGATGACCGCTCGGGGGGCGTACCCGGTACCGCGCCGGTGACCGACCCCGGCGGCCAGGCCACGCCGCTCAAGATACTGGTGGTGGGCGAGGACTTTCCGTGGCCGGCCAACCGCGGCGGACTGATCCGGTTGGGCAAGGTCATCGAAGCCCTGGCCGAGTTGGGCGAGGTCGACCTCTTCACTCTCTATGACCGGCGTCGGACCTCGTTTCCGGTGCCCGGTGGTCTGCGGCTGGCCCGACGGGAGTCCACCCTCTACCCGACGCCGGACGGAGCGGCCCGGTGGCGCGCCGCCTGGGCCACCCATGGCGATCTTCCTCTGGAAGTGGCCATGCGGAACGGCGACCCCGGCCCCCGCCGTCACTTCGAAGCCTGGGTGGCCGACCACTACGACGTGGTCTGGTTCGAGACGACGGCCGTCTTCCACTGGCTCGGTCGGCCCCGGCTGGGACCGACCATCATCGACGTCGACGACTTCGAGGACGAGAAAGCGCTGCAGTGGGCCCGGGTCCGGGGAGACGAACGAGGTGGTGGTGGTGGCGCCTGGCTGCGCACCCGCGCCGCGGTGGCCCAGGCCGTCATGAACGCCCACCGGTGGCGCAATCTGCAGCAGTCGGTAGCGGCCCAGGTGGAGCGGGTGGTCGTGTGCACCGACGCCGATGCCCGCCGGGCCGGCTTCCGGAACGCCGTGGTCCTCCCCAACAGCTACCCCCGGCCCCAACGGCCGGCCGGGGGCTCGGGCCGGGAGGGAATCGGTGATCCCCCCGTCCTCCTCCTCCAGGGGACGCTCACCTACGCACCCAACATGGACGCCGTCGAATGGCTGATGGGTCGGGTGGCGCCTCGCTTGCGGGCCCAGTGCCCGGCGGTCGAGATCCGTCTGGTCGGAAACCCTGCGCCCGGGGTGCAGCGCTGGGATTGTCCTCCCGCCGTCACCGTGGTCGGAAGGGTGCCCGACATGGAGCCGGAGCTGGCCCGGGCGGACCTGGCCGTCGTCCCCCTACGGGTGGGAAGCGGCACCCGGATCAAGATCCTCGAGTCCTTCGCCCACCGGATCCCGGTGGTGTCCACCACCCTGGGCGCAGAGGGACTGGACGTCGAGGACGGGGTCCACCTACTGGTGGCCGACGACCCCGACGACTTCGCCGCCGCCTGTGGGCGGCTGTTGACCGATGTCGGGCTGCGCCAACGCTTGGTCGGCGCAGCCGAGGATCTGTACCTGGAGCGCTACCAGTGGGGATCGGCCAAGGACCGTATCGGCCAGATCATCGCTGAGCTCACCGGTCCTCGAGGGCAGGCGCATCCTTGACGCCGGCGGCGGCACCTGCCAGCATTGGTGATGATGTATCCAGCGCCAGTGACACCCAGGAACCCAGCCATGCACGTGGAGCTCCTCCTTACCTGACGGCGAACGCCCCATCGCGTTCGTCCGCAACCTCCTGAGCCGAATCGGCCAGGGGGTTTTTTAGTGGCCGAGCGCCGACGGGATCAGAGCCAGCACGATCACCATCCGAACCACCCCTACACCTGGAGCACGACAGATGAGCCACAGCCCCTCCCCCGCCGGTCCGACAGGCACCGAAGGCGCACGACCCCGCCTCGACATGCCCTGCGACGTCTCGCCCATGCCCTTCCGCCTCTACCGGCCCTACCGGCCTCTCACCCTTCCCGACCGCACCTGGCCGGACCGTGACATCACTCGGGCGCCGCGGTGGGCCAGCGTGGACCTGCGGGACGGCAACCAGGCTCTGGTCGACCCCATGGACTCCGAGCGCAAGCTCAAACTGTTCGAGACGCTGGTGGACGTCGGCTTCAAAGAGATCGAGGTCGGTTTTCCCTCAGCGTCGCAGACCGATTTCGACTTCCAGCGCCAGATCATCGACCAGGGCCTGATCCCCGACGATGTGACCATCCAGGTGCTCGTGCAGAGTCGGGAAGAGCTCATCGAGCGGACCTTCGAATCGCTGACCGGTGCGCCTCGGGCCATCGTCCACTTCTACAATTCGACATCCGAGCTCCAGCGTCGGGTGGTGTTCGGCCTCGACCGGGCGGGCATCATCGACATCGCCGTCAACGCCGCCCGTCTGTGCCGGAAGTTCGAGTCCTCGGTGCCCGGCACCGAGATCCGCTACGAGTACTCCCCGGAGAGCTTCACCGGTACCGAGCCGGACTTCGCCGTCGAGATCTGCGAGGCGGTGATGGCGGTGATCGAACCCACCCCCGAGCGGCCGATCATCATCAACCTGCCCAACACGGTGGAGATGTACGGCCCCAACATCTACGCCGACGTCATCGAGTGGTTCGGCCGGAGCATCGCCAACCGGGATGCGATCATCCTCAGCCTCCACCCCCACAACGACCGGGGTACGGCGGTGGCCGCCGCTGAGTTGGCCGTGCTGGCCGGTGCCGACCGGGTGGAGGGCACCTTGTTCGGCAACGGGGAGCGCACCGGCAACGTCGACGTGGTGACCCTGGCCATGAACCTCTTCTCGCAGGGCGTCGACCCCGCCCTCGACTTCAGCGACATCGACCGGGTCCGCCGGGTGGCCGAGTTCGCCACCCGGATGCCCGTCCACCCGCGTCACCCCTACGCCGGCGACCTGGTCTACACCGCTTTCTCCGGATCCCACCAGGATGCGATCAAGAAGGGCTTCGCCGCCATCGGCGACGACTACGACCACTGGGAGGTGCCGTACCTGCCCATCGACCCGAGCCACACCGGCCGGACCTATGAGGCCATCATCCAGGTCAACAGTCAGTCCGGCAAGGGGGGGGTGGCCTACGTCATGGACACCGAACACGGATTGGACCTGCCCCGCCGACTCCAGATGGAGTTCTCAAAGACCGTGCAGGCGGTGACCGAGGACAGCGGCACGGTCATCCGACCCGGGGAGATGTGGGACGTCTTCTCGCGGACCTACCTGGCCGACGACGCCGACGTGCGGCTCATCGGGAGCGAGGTCACCACCGGCGGCCGTCGTACCACGGTGACCGCCCAACTACTGGTTGACGGCGAGCCCCACACGGTCATGGGGGAAGGCAACGGCCCCATCGACGCGCTGGTCGGAGCGCTCCGGGCCGAGCTCGGCGTCGAGTTCGGGGTCAAGGACTACAGCGAGCACGCCCTCACCGCCGGCAGTGAAGCATCGGCTGTGGCCTATGTGGAGGCGGAGGGGCCCGACGGATCGACCTGGTGGGGAGTGGGCATGGACTCGAGCATCCTCGAAGCCTCCCTCCACGCCGTGGTCAGTGCCGCCGACCGGGCCCGGAAGCGAACTGTGCCGCGCCCCGCTCGTGCTCCCGACGGCACGACCACGACGCCTTCTCAGGCGTTGTAGCCGAACCGAACCAGCGCCAGGCGGATGTCCTCCCCCTCAGCCTCGGTCATATCGTCCCGAGGGGGTTGGTAGACCCGGTCGAAGTCGGTCGGCCTCCGTACCCCGGCGATGACATCGCTGGTGGCGTCGGTCAGGGGCCGGCCCACAAAGGCGGCGATCTCCTTGGCCACCGCCTCCGGCTCGAGGACGGTCCGCTCGTGGCTCACGATGAGGGAGCGGGGCTGCCCGGCCAGAAAGTCGGCCACGGCCAGGTTGACCCGGGCCCAGTACACCAACTGCCGGAGCCGGGGGTCCCGACCGTCGGCGTCCACGCCGAACAGCGGGCCCCAGTTGTTGAGCTGCATGTCGTTTCCGCTCATGGCCATGGCCAACCCGTTGCGCACCACATGGATGTAGGACAGGCCGGGTATGACGTCGTACACGGTGGGAAGGTACAGGAGCGTGTTGGGTTCCTTCCAGGTCCACGGATCGGACGATGCGTCGCCGGTGGCGGCGAACACCTTCCTCAGCCGGCGCAGCCTCTCCACGCGGCGCAGGGTCCGGATGCCCACACGCTTGATGCCGTGCTGGCCGTCGTTGACGGGCAGGGAGAGGCTGGCGCGGATCATGGGGAACACCTCCGACCGGAGACCCCGGTGCCCCGTCCGCACCCCGACGAAAGCGTGGACGGAGGCCCGGGCCAAAGGATTGTCGGCCGGGATGAGCCCGCGTACGTCGCGGTAGAAATCCGGGCGCTTCAACAGCACGGTAAGGGACAGATCGTCCTGTTCGCGGTTGAGGTTGGTACCGACCCGATAGCCGAGGCTCTGCACCATCGAGGCGATGACCCGGGTGCCGCTCCCTCCGACGCCGCCTACCGCTACCGGACCACCGACGTCGGGTGCCACTGACAATCAAAACTCCTTTGCCCTTCCGGCTGCCCGGTCCTGCCCGGCGCTCATCGATCCGGGACTGTGCACTGCACACTAGAACGTGAAATCGCTCGGTTCAGAACCGGTTGAGCCTCTTGAAGATGGCCTTGTTCTGCTTGTAGAGGTTGACGAACTCACCGAACAAGAGGCCGTACTCCTCGGCGCGGGAGGGGTCGGGTGTGAACGTGCGGCGGACCTCCACCATGGCGGGGATCTGCTCCACCGACAGGCGGCCCAGGGCCACCAGGGTAATGAGGGCAGCGCCCCGCACGTTGGCCAGGACGGGGTCGGCCATCTGGCGGATCTCCCGGCCCAGCACATCGGCGTGTATCTGGGCCCAGCCGTCGGAATTGGCCCCTCCGCCGATGAAGGCCAGCGAGTCGAACCGTCGGCCGGCGAACTTCTCCACGGCGTCGAGGAGCCAGCGCGAGTTGAAGGCCACCCCCTCGTAGACGGCCCGGACCATCTGGGCCCGTGTGGTGGACAGCGACAGATTGTGGAAGCCTCCCCGCACAGTGTGGTCGTCCACCGGCGAACGCTCACCGTTGAGCCACGGGGTGAACAGCACCCGCCCACTGCCCGGTGCCACCTCGTCCACCATGGCGTTCATGGTCTCGAAGTCCGGGGCCAGGCCGAGGTTGTCGCGCAGGAAGGTGAGGCAGGCACCGGCCGTCTCGTGCTCGTCGACGATGACGTAGCGGCCGGCCAGGGCGGCCGGTATCGAGGCCACGTTGCTGGAAGGGGCCGTCTTCTTGAACGGTACGTGGGCCGAAATCCACGAGGAGGTCCCGATGTAGAGGTGGCCGTCGAAGTCTCCGACCGCCCCGGATCCGAATACGGCGGAGTGCACATCCCCCGATCCGGTGGCCACGGGCACACCACTGGGCATGGACAGGTGGGCGGCCGCCTCGGCGGTCAGCGGGCCGACGATGGTGCCCGGCGGCACCAGTTCAGGTAGCTTGCCGCGATCGAGACCGGTCACCTCCAGGAGGCGTGGGTCGTAGGCGACCCGGTTCACGTCGCGGTTGTCCGTCACCCAATGGGCGGCGATCGAATCAAACGACGCACAGGACCGGCCGGTCAGCCTGAGGTTGAGGTAGTCCACCGGTTCCAGGAAGGTGGCCGTGGCCTCGTAGGCCTCGGGGAAGGACTCTTCGATGAAGAGGATATGGGCCACCGGGTCCTTGCCCGACAGGCCGGGGGCGCCGCCCGTCACCTGCACCCACCGGAGAAGTTTGCGGGGGTCGTAACCGAGGACGTTGACGGCACCGCCGGCCACCCGGCGGATGGCCCGGTTGCCGCGGGAGTCCATCCAGATGACGGCCCGCATGGCCGGCGTCCCGTCGGCCCGAACAGCCACCGTTCCCGACCACTGGGCCGTGCACCCCACGCCGATCATGTCGGCCGGGGCCACGTCCGCCTCGGCCAGGGCCCGGCGGGAGGCGGCGCCGATAGCCGTCCACCACCCCTCGGGGTCCTGCTCGGCCCCGCCCCCCGCCAACAGGTACAGGGGCACCGGTTCGAAGGCACTGGCCACGATCCTCCCCGTCGTCCCCACCACCGCCACCTTGGGCCCCCCCGTGCCCAGGTCGATGGCCAGGACGTACTGCTCGGCGGCCGGCCCGGCCCAGGGGGAGCCGCTCACCGCCGGAGACCGGGGCCGCTCACGCCTTGACCAACCCGACCGTGGCCGACCGTGGGGTGCCTCCGTCGTCGAGTTGGATGGTGGCCCCGGTGCCGGCGTCAGCGCCGTCCGTCGGTGAGGTGGAGACGGTGCGGGCCAGGACCTCGCGGCCGATGAGGGGGAACATTTCGGCCAGGTCGTCGAGGCCGGCCAGGTGGAGGTGGATCCAGTCGGACACCTCGAGCCCTTCGGCCTTGCGGATCTCCTGGATGTGCCTCACCACCTCGCGGGCCAGCCCCCGTCGGCGGAGGTCGTCGTCGATGGCCAGGTCGAGGGCGACCACCTCGGCCCCGTCGCGGGAGACGGCGAACCCCGGTTGGGCCCGCACCCGCAGTTCCACCTCGTCCCCGCTGAGCTCGAGGGGCCCGTCGGGAAGGGCGACAGTGACCGGGCGCCCGGCGGCCAGATCGGCCGCCGCCACCGGGCCGTCGACCGAGCCCATGGCCGACCGGAGCTGTTGCACCCGTGCCCCGAGCCGGGGGCCGAGCAGCTTGAAGTTGGGGACCAGTTCGTAGTCGAGCACCTCGCCCTCCCGGTCGATGGACTCCACCCTGTCCACGTTGAGCTCGTCCTCGACCACGCCCTCGGGAGGGGAGGCGCTGCCCGGCGGCAGGTAGACCAGTGCCCGGGCCAGCGGCTGGCGCACCTTGACCCCGGCCTCGGCCCGGGCGGCCCGACCCAGGGAGGAGAGCCGGCGGGCGACGGCCATCGACTCCTCCAGGCCGGCGTCGACGGCGTGGTCATCGCCAGAGGGCCAGAGGGCCAGATGGACCGAGTCCTCGACCCCGGCGCCGGTCAGGTCGCGCCACATGCGGTCGGCCAGGAACGGGCACAGGGGGGCCAGCAGGACAGCCAGGGTGACCAGGACCTCATGGAGGGTGGCGTGGGCCCCGAGTGCGTCCCGCGGGTCGGCATCGGGGTCGGTCCGCCAGAAGCGGCGGCGGCTGCGACGGACGTACCAGTTGGAGGTGTCGTCGATGAGACCGGCGATGGCCGTGGCGGCGGCAAAGGGCTCGTAGCCGTCGAGCGATTGAGTGACCACAGCCACCGTGGCCTGGAGCCGCGACCGCATCCAGCGGTCGAGCACCGAGCGCGCCGCCGGCTCCGGGACGTCGGGGTCGGCGGGGTCGAACCGGTTGATGGAGGCGTAGGTGGTGAAGAAGGACCAGGTGTTCCACAGAGTGAGCAGGCTGTCCCGCATGGACGCGTCGATAGCCCCCAAGCTGACCCGGGTGGGCGTCCACGGTGAGCCCTGGGAGAACATCCACCACCGCAACGGGTCGGCCCCCCGGGAGTCGAGGATCTCCCAGGGGTCGATGACGTTGCCCACGCTCTTGGACATCTTGCGCCCGTCGGCGTCCACCAGGTGTCCGAGACACAGGACATTGCGGTAGGGGGTCGACTCCCGTACCAGGGTGTTGACGGCCAGCAGCGAGTAGAACCAGCCCCGGGTCTGATCGATGGCTTCGCAGATGAAGTCGGCCGGGTAGACGAAGCTGTCGGCCGAGCCCTCTGCCAACGGATAGCCCCACTGGGCCGAGGGCATCGAGCCCGAGTCGAACCACGCATCGATGACCGGCGTCACCCGTGCCATCTCGCCGTCGGCGGCGCAGTCGGGGCAGGGGAAGGTGACGGCGTCGATGGTGGGGCGGTGGGGGTCGACGTCGGTGACGTCCCGTCCGGCCAGTGTGGAGAGCTCGGCCAGCGATCCCACGCAGCGGACGTGACCCTCACCGCACCGCCACACCGGCAGAGGGGTTCCCCAGTAGCGGTCGCGCGACAGGGCCCAGTCCACGTTGTTGGCCAACCACTCCCCCATCCGGCCATCGCGGATGTGAGCGGGGTGCCAGCCGATGGTGTGGTTCTGTTCGACCAGCGCCTGCTTGCGGGCCGAGGTCATGACATACCAGCTGGGCTTGCCCCAGTAGATGAGGGGAGTGTCGCACCGCCAGCAGTGGGGGTAGGAGTGCTCGTAGGGAAGACGCCGGAACAGGAGACCGGCCGCCTCGAGCCGGTCGTTGACCGTGGTGTTGGTGGCGCGGACCGGTTGTCCGGCCAACCAGCTCACTTGGTCGGTGAAGCGACCGTCGGGCCCGACCGGGTTGAGGGTGGGCAGGTCGTTCTCCCGTCCCGTCTCCCGGTCGACCTCACCGAAGGCGGGAGCCAGGTGGACGACACCGGTTCCCTCGTCGGCCTCGACGAAGGGACCGGCCACCACCCGCCAGCCGTCACCGGACGGCGACGCCGGCAGCGGATCGACGTCGTCGAAGGGGCGCTGGTAATGCAGTCCGACCAGGTCCCGTCCGACCATCCGCCTCCCCACCACGGCATCGGGGCCGAAGACCTCCTCCACCCGATCGACGGCCACCACCATGTCGTCGACCACGGCGTACTCGAGGTCGGGTCCCACCGCCGCGCCGGTGTTGGACAAGAGCGTCCACGGGGTGGTGGTCCATACCAGCAGCGAAAGACCGGACAGCGAGGGACGGTCGAGGGACTGGCGTAGCCGTTCGGCGGCCTCACCTTCGTCGAGCAGCGGAAGACGTACGTAGGCCGACTCGTCGACGACGTCACGGTAGACGTCGGGCTGACCCAGCTCATGGCTGGAGAGGGCCGTGCCGCAGCGCGGGCAGTAGGGAACGACCTTGATGTCCTCGTAGAGAAGGCCCTGGTCCCAGAGAGACTTGAGGTTCCACCACACGGCCTCCACGTACTCCGGTGAGAACGTCCAATAGGCGCTCTCGCTGTCGATCCAGTAGCCGATCCGATCGGTCAACACCGTCCACTCGTCGACGTAGTTGCGCACCGACTGCCGGCACAACCGGGTGAACTCGGCGATGCCCACCTCCTCCTCGATCTGGCGCTTGTCGGTGATCCCCAGCTGCTTTTCGACCTCGACCTCGACGGGGAGGCCGTGGGTGTCCCATCCGGCCTTACGGGGCACGGCGTAACCCCGCATGGTCCGGTAGCGGCAGAACAGGTCCTTGTAGACCCGGGCCCACACATGGTGGATGCCGGGGCGGCCGTTGGCCGTGGGCGGACCCTCGTAGAAGATCCACGGTCGATCCCCCTGACGGATCTCGACAGAGCGCTCGAACACCCGATGGTCACGCCAACGGGCCAGCTCCTCGGTCTCGAGGGCGGTGAAGTCAGGGTCGGGCGGGACCGGGCGGAACAACTGTCGTCCTCTCGAAATGGGCTGGGGATCGGGCAGGTGGTGGGGCGGACCTGATACTACGGGTGCCGAGGGTCCACAATTGCCCTTGTGCCCGAACTTCCCGAAGTCGACGCCCTGGTCCACGGTCTGGCGGCCCGGGCCGCCGGCCACCGCATCGAGCGTTGCCAGCTGGCCTCGTTCTCGGCCCTCAAGACGGTCGACCCCCCGCTGGACCAGCTGGTCGGCCGCACCATCAGCGACATCGAGCGACGGGGGAAGTACGTGTGCATCGATGTCGAAGGAACCTGGCTGGTCATCCACCTGGCCCGGGGCGGCTGGATCACCTGGTACGAGAATCTGCCGTCGACCACCCTCCGTCCCGGACGTAGTCCGATCGCCCTCCGGGTGGCTCTGGATTCCGGAAGCGGGTTCGACGTGACCGAAATGGGGACGGAGAAGAGGCTCGCCCTGTGGGTGGTGCCCGTACCCGAGGCGGCGGCCCCGCTGGCCGCGCTGGGCGTCGACCCGCTGGACCCCGCCTTCACGGTCGAGCATCTGGCCACGGTCCTCAAGGAGACGTCGGCCACCCTCAAGACGGCCCTGACCACCCAGTCACTCATCGCCGGGGTGGGCAACGCCTACTCCGACGAAGCCCTCCACCGAGCCGGCCTGTCGCCCTACAAGAAGACCTCCAGCCTCAGCGCCGCTGAGGTGATTCAGCTGCATGACGCGGTGGTCGGCGTGCTGTCCGAAGCGGTCGGGCGGGCGGCGGCGGTGGACGTGTCCGAGCTCAAGGGGGACAAGAGGAGAGCCATGCAGGTCCACGGTCGCACCGGCGAGAAATGTCCCGTGTGCGGCGACACCATCCGTCAGGTCTCCTTCGCCACCAAGTCGCTGCAGTACTGCCCGACCTGTCAGACCGGCGGCAAGCCGCTGGCCGATCGACGGCTCTCGCGCATCCTCAAATAGATCGCGTCCCCCTCGCCGGTGACATCCCCCGCCTCTCCAAGGCGGACGATGTGGTGGCGCCACTACTCTCCGTCGTTTTGCTTCCGTCAACCACTTAGCGTGCAGTAATCTTCGCGGCGAGCCGGCAAAACGTCGGTCCGGGTTCGCATGCGGAACCCGTGGGGCAACTGGGGCACAGGGGCTAGTGGTGACGACGGGCAATCATCGGACACGACCGTCGAGGTCGTGCTGTGCGTGCCGGCGGGCGATCACCACCGACCTTTCCGTTCCCCTCGAAGGGGTACCGACATGAACACGCACGGCGCTCAGGATCTTCGAGCACGCACGGCTACGCGGGTGGTGGCCGCGGTGGTCATCGGAGCAGGTCTGCTTCTGTCGGTGATCGGGGCCGCGGTTTCGACGTCGGCCGCCCAGGCGGCCAGCCCGGCGGCCAAGGGCTCGCTCGCCTACTCGGCTACCGCCACCATCCCGGTCCCTCTCCCCTCCAAGTTCGCCGGCTCGGCCGGCGGCGACGGGTGGGCGGTGGCCACCAACGCCACCGAGATATTCAACGTCTTCCACCACGCGTCGACCCTCCAGGTCAACTGCCATCTCAAGTCCAACGCCCAGCCGTGCTGGACCGGGCCCGAGACCATCAAGGATGCCCAGAACCACGACTTCGCCACCTCCGACGCCCCCGGCCTCTACCTCGACCAGACCACCGGTTTCATGTACGTCTTCGCCGTGCGCACCTCCGATTCGACCGCCGGGGTGGTGTGCATCAACACCACGTTGGGGGTGGGGGCCAGCGGATCACAACGGTTCTGCGGGTTCACCGCGCTGTCGGCCGTGGGCGACGCACCCATCAACCTGACCGCCGGGGTCTCCGACCCGGTTCAGGTGGGATCGGACTGGTACTCCTTCAACCAGGTGGCCGGGGCGCCGACCGGCACCGAGGACACCCTGCTCTGCTTCGACCTGGCCACCGACACCGCCTGTGCCGACCAGCCCTATGCCCTCGACGTCAACGGTGATGAGTTGTCCACGTTCAATTTCGCCGCCGAAATCGGGGTCACCGGCTCGGACGTCATCGTGCAGGTGGTGGGGTCGACCGACAACGAGCTGGCCTGCTACAACACCAGCGCGGGGGGGAACTGCCTGGGCGCCTGGCCGGTCGATGTCAGCACTATTGCCGGTGCACCCTTCGCCCTCGAGAACACAGCCGGCACCGACACCGGGATCTGCCTGCCGGTGACCGGCGAGCCCTGTTACTCCTCCATCGGCACAACGGTGGCCTCTCCCCCCGGACTGGACTCCGTCGGCACCACCAGTCAGTTCGACGGACCGGCCTACTTCCTGGGCACCCGCGTCTACGTCCCCAACGACCCGACCAACTCGGTCGACTGCTACAACTTCGCCACCTCCTCGACGTGCGCCAATTTTCCCAAAGTGTTCCAAAACCTCGATTCGCTCTACACGGTGAATCCTGACCCTTACCGCCCCGACTGCCTGTGGGTGAACTCGGACCACGGAGCCGACCAGATCCAGAACTTCGACGCCTACACCGGAGGGGCCTGTCCCTCCGGACCGGTGACGGTGGACACCAGCTCGATCCTGGCTCCCTACAAGAAATGCCTCCCCACCCAGTACTCCTCATTGCAGGTGCTGTCGCCAGGGCGCGGTGCCTACCAGTCGGCCACCGTCCAGGTCGACAACGCCAGTGGCACGCCGCTGTCCGGCATCCCCGTGCAGACCGTGGACGGGAGCGGATCGGTCAACCTGTCCTCCCTGGACATCGTCATGCAGAGCACCACTCCCGAGTTCGCGATCACCTTCACCGGCTGGTCCAATCCCTCCGGCTCCATCAAGATCAAGCTGTCCTGGGTTGCCGCCGACGTGGCCAAGTGCCAGACGGGCACCATCACCGTCGGGAACCCGGGCTCGACCACCCTTCCCTTCACCGGTAACGGCTACCGGTTGGTGGCAGCCGACGGTGGGCTCTTCGCTTTCGGCGACGCCCCCTTCTACGGCTCCACCGGCAACATCACCCTCAACAAGCCGGTGGTGGGCATGGCCACCACCCCCGACGGCAAGGGCTACTGGCTGGTGGCCTCCGACGGCGGTCTGTTCGCCTTCGGCGACGCCCACTTCTACGGCTCGACGGGCAGCATCGCTCTCAACAAACCGGTGGTGGCCATGGCCGCCACCCCCGACGGCAAGGGCTACTGGCTGGTGGCCTCCGACGGGGGGATCTTCGCTTTCGGTGACGCCCACTTCTACGGCTCGACCGGCAGCACTGCCCTCAACAAGCCCATCGTGGGGATGGCCTCCACCCCCGACGGCAAGGGCTACTGGCTGGTGGCTTCGGACGGGGGGATCTTCGCCTTCGGGGACGCCGCCTTCCACGGCTCGACCGGCGGCATCACCCTCAACAAGCCCATCGTGGGCATGGCCTCCACCCCCGACGGCCGGGGCTACTGGCTGGTGGCCACCGACGGAGGCATCTTCGCCTTCGGGAATGCCGCCTTCCACGGCTCGGCCGGCGGCATCGCCCTCAACAAGCCGGTGGTGGGGATGGCCGCCACTCCCGACGGCCGGGGCTACTGGCTGGTGGCCACCGATGGCGGCATCTTCGCCTACGGGGACGCCGCCTTCCACGGCTCCACCGGCGGCATCGCCCTCAACAAGCCGGTGGTGGGGATGGCCTCGGCCGGCTAACGCCGCCACCGGCCACCGGGATTGACCACCTCGGAAGAGTTGTCGGCGACAATGGCACGGTGTCCGACAATGGGGCGGTGTCCGATAGTGGCGCGGTGCCCGACCTCTTCTCGCTCGAGGGCCGATTCGTGCGCCTGGTGCCGATGGAGTGGGCCCATATCGACGGTCTGCTGGAGGTAGCCAACCGGGACCGCACGACGTTCACCTTCACGCCGGTTCCGTGGGACCGGTCGAGCATGGCCGACTACGTCGACAGCGCCTTGGCCGAGCGGGACGCGGGCATCCACTATCCATTTGTGACCTACGACGGGGACGGCGATCGCATCCTCGGCTCGACCCGGTTCTATGACATGGCCCACTGGAACTGGTCGGGGCTGTTCCCCCATTCCGGTCAGCCGGACCGGGTCGAGCTGGACACCACCAGTATCGGCTACACCTGGTTGCACCCGTCGGCTCAAAGGTCGCCGGTCAACACCGAGGCCAAGCTGTTGATGATGGGCCACGCCTTCGAGCGTTGGGGCGTGCGCGTCCTGCGCCTCCAGACCGATGCCCGCAACACCCGGTCGCGGGCGGCCATCGAGCGTCTGGGCTGCCTTCTGGACGGCGTGATCCGGGCCGAACGCCCTGCCGCCGACGGCACGGTCCGCGACACGGCTACCTACTCCATGCTGGCAGACGAATGGCCTCGCCATCGCCAGCGACTGTCCGAACGCCTGATTGATTGAGCCAACGATCCTGGCCGCCGGTCGGCGCGTGGGGCCCCAATGCTGCCTGTCGATGATGCCCATCATTTCCGCCCCGCCATGGCCAAAGCACATCGTTTGGACTAGTCTGTTTTTGAGTTAATTCCTATATACATAGGGGAAATGGTTCTATAGGAGGGAAAGGTTCCCGACCAAGCCCGTCGGTCCGGTGGTAACCGTGTGCAAGCTGACAGGGGCAGATGCGACCGGGCGCACGACAACATCAGGCCGCACCAACTAAGGAGCACTATGCCGTTTCGCCATTCCCAGCGCCGAGTACCTGGGTCTGCCCTTCTCGCCGCCTTGGTCGGCGTGGCCCTGCTATGTGCGGCCTGCAGCTCGAACAGCAGTAGCCCGACGACGACCGCGGGCGGAGCGACAGGCACGACCTCGGGGGCGCCGGTCACCCTGCAGCTCGGCTACCTCACCAACCTGACCCACGCCCCCGCCCTCATCGGGGTGCAACAAGGGATCTTCAAGAAGAACCTCCCGAGCAACGTGACTCTCCAGACCTCCACCTACAACGCCGGCCCCGCCGAGGTCACCGCTTTGCTGGCCGGTTCTCTGGATGCCGCCTACATGGGACCCAATTCGGCCATCACCGCCTACGCGCACAGCAAGGCCATCAGGATCATCTCGGGGGCCACCTCTGGTGGAGCCGCTCTGGTGGTGTCCTCCTCGATCACGTCTCCCAGTCAGCTCAAGGGCAAGACCCTGGCTACCCCTCAGCTGGGCAATACCCAGGACGTCGCGCTGCGCACCTGGCTGACCAAACAGAACCTTACGTTTCCCGGCCCGAACGGGGGCAGCGGTGAGGTGACCATCCTTCCCGAAGCCAATGCCACTACCGTGACATCCTTCGAGGCCGGCACCATCGCTGGAGCCTGGGTTCCCGAACCCTATGTGGCCGAAATGGTGTCCAAGGGCGGCCACGTGCTGGTCAACGAGAAGACCCAGTGGCCCCAGGGTCGCTTCTCGACGACCGTGCTGGTCGTAGCTGCCCCCTTTCTGGCTGCCCATCCGAGCGTTGTCACCGATCTTCTCAAGGGACAGCTGGCTGCCAACGCCTTCATCAAGTCGTCGCCCACTGCCGCCCGTACCGACGCCAACACCGCCTTGGCCGCACTGACCGGTAAGGCCCTCAGCTCCAGTGAGCTAGATGCGGCGTGGTCCGACATGGCCTTCACCAACAATCCTCTAGCTGCCACCATCCTGGCCGACGAGATGCACGCCAAAGCGGTCGGGTTCTCGACGTCGAACATCAGCGGGATCTTCGATCTGGGCCCGGTGAACCAGGTGCTGACCGCCCAAGGACAGTCGAGTCTGAGCTCATGACCTCGAGCGTCACCCAAGCACCCGACACGGTCGGTATCCGGTCGCCCTCGGTCGCCCTGACCGGCGTGTCCAAACGCTACGGCGGCGGGAGTGACGCCGTGGTGGCCCTGTCCGACATCACCCTGCAGGTGGAACCGGGCGAATTCGTGTGTCTGGTGGGGGCCTCCGGATGTGGGAAGACGACGCTGCTCAACCTGGTGGCGGGGCTGGACCGCCCGTCGGTGGGCACGGTGGACGTGACGGCCGCCGGCTCGGACGGCGGCTTGCGGGTGACGGGTGACCCGTCGGCGGGCCGAACCGGGGGCACGGCGACGGCCATGCTCTTCCAGGATTCGGCCCTGTTCCCGTGGCTGACCATCGCCGCCAACGTCGAGCTCCCACTGCGCCTGCGCCGGGTGGGGAAATCGGAGCGCCGGTCGGTGGCCGAGGACCTGCTCGAACGAGTCCACCTGGGCGGTTTCGGGCCCAAGCGGCCGCACGAGTTGTCGGGGGGGATGCGTCAACGGGCTGCCCTGGCCCGGGCTCTGGCCCAGGACGCCGGTCTCCTTCTGATGGATGAACCCTTCGGTGCATTGGACGCCATCACCCGCGACTTGCTGCACGACGAGCTCGAGTCCCTGTGGGAGGACCGGCGGTTCACTGTGTTGTTCGTGACCCACAATGTGCGTGAAGCGGCCCGCCTCGGGGACCGCATCGTCTTGCTGACCAGCCGCCCGGGCCGGGTGGCGGCCACCTACCCGGTCGACTTGGTCCGTCCCCGTCGGATCGACTCTGCCGAAATTGCCGGCCTGGCCGCCACCGTCACCGATCAACTGCGGGCTGAGGTAGGCCGACATGGCAATTGACGATCCTTTGACCTCGGCGGTAACGACGGCGCCGCCCACGACCAACGGAGCGACCAGAACCGCCTCGGGAGGCGGTTCCTCACTCGACCGGGCCATGGCCGGGCTCGACGCCCTCGAAGGGACCGAGAGTGCCACCCGCGGGTCGCTGTCCTACCGCCTGTGGCGGGCGACGTGGCCCAAGCTCATCGCCTTCGGCCTCATCCTGCTGGTCTGGCAGATTGCCGTATGGGTCCACTGGAAGCCCTACATACTCCAGTCGCCGGCCACCGCGGCGCAGCAGCTCTGGGACCTTCTCGGCACCTCCCAGTTCTGGCAGTCCTGTTGGGTGACGGCCCAGCAGGCGGCCATTGGTTATGCCCTGGTAGTGATCATCGGTGGCATCGTCGGTACCGCCGTGGCCCGCATACCCGTGCTGCGAGCCGGCATAGGGGCTCTTATCACCGGCATGCAGACCATGCCCTCGGTCCTCTGGTATCCCCTCGGCATCATGGTGTTCGGGATAACCAGAAATGCCATCCTCCTCATGATGGTCCTCGGGGCGGCGCCGGCCGTGGCCAACGGCTTCATCAACGGCATCGACCAGGTGCCACCGAGCCTGCTGCGAGTGGGACGGATCCTCGGAGCCCGTGGGCTGGCCCTCGAGCGCCATGTGGTCCTCCCGGCCGCCTTCCCCAGCATCCTGGGCGGCCTCAAGCAGGGCTGGGCCTTCGCCTGGCACGCCCTCATGGCCGGGGAGTTCCTGATTCTGGTCACACCGCTCAGTCTGGGGGGTCGCATCGTCAACGCCGACACCCAGGGGGATTACGGCATCGTGGTAGCCATGATGATCGTCATCGTCTTCATCGGCATCGTGGTCGACACCGTTTTCACCCGCATCGACAGGACCGTGCTCCGCCGATACGGCCTGGTGGACGCCGCACGCTGACGGCCCTAATGCCGTGCCCATGGCCCGTCGGAGTGGCCAATGGCGCCGTTGGCGGGGCAAAGCCTGAAAGAATCAGAGTGTGTACATCTCCGCCAAAGTCGACTACGCGGTTCGGGCGCTCTGCACGCTGGCCGATGCGGACGGAAAACCGGTAACGGCGGAGCAATTAGCCAAGTCTCAGGGGCTGCCGGCCAAGTTTCTGGAGAGCATTCTCAACGACATGCGCCGGACCGGTCTCCTATTGAGCCAGCGGGGAGCCGAAGGCGGCTATCGGCTGTCGCGTCCGGCTGATGCCATCACCGTGGCCGACGTGATCCGTCCGCTGGACGGTCCCCTGGCCGAGGTCCGAGGACTACGACCCGAAGCCGCCACCTACGGAGGATCGGCAGAGCACCTTCAGTCGGTGTGGGTGGCCGTGCGGGCCAGCCTTCGTACAGTTCTCGAGCAGGTGACCATCGCCGACATCACGTCGGGCGCCCTTCCCCGGTCGGTGGTCGAGCTGACCAAAGACCCGGATGCGTGGCTGTCCCACTGATCTCTGTCCCACTGATCTCATCCCATTGATGTCCTCCCGGTGATGTCCTCCCACTGACATCAAACCTGCCGACCGTCCTACTGCTCAGCCCGGTGGGTGACCGGTGCGGCTTTTGAGCGACCGGGGCCAAAGATGCCGGACCAGCACCACGTTGAACTCGGCGGCGAAGACGGTGATCATGACGCCGATGGCAATCCACCACACCAGTCCGAGCACAGTGGCGAAGGTGCCGTACAGGTTTGACAGATGCCGAAGCTGGTGACTGACCAGTAGAGCTCCAGCGAACTGGAGGGCAGTCCACCCGATCCCCCCCAGGAAGGCTCCCGGCCACACGCTGCGGGCTCCCTCGGGAACAGCCACCAGGGTGGCGTAAGCGGCGCCGTACATGAGGACATTGACCAGAAGTGACAGGAGTAATCCGATCCAGGCCGAAAAGACGCCCAGGCGACCAAAGGCGCCCAGCCCGGCCAGCGCACCGCCGAGCACGAACCCGACCCCCAACACCACCAGGAACCCGACCGCCCGGGGGATCCATCCCTTGAGCCGGGGCAGGTCCTCACGATCGATGCCCCAGACCACGGCCATCATCTCCTGGGCGCTGCGGGTCAGCTTCAAGCTCCCGTAGAGCAGCCAGAGCAACCCGATGATCAGGACCCAGATGTTGCCGGCCGACAGCTGGTGCACGTTGGCCTTGAGGTCCGAACCGACCACCGGAAATTGGCGCAGGGCCGAATCGACGATGTCCTCCTGCAGATCGGGGTGACCGTGCAGAACGATGCCGACCAGGGTGAACAGAACCAGAAGAAGGGGAAAGACGGCCAGAAAAGCGCCATAGGAGATCTGTCCGGCCAGGCGGCTGGTCTGATCGTCCGACGACTTGACCGCCACCGCCCCCAGGATGGCCGTCACCCGGTGGCGCTGCTGGAACCCGTCGGCCCGCTCTACCAGGCGGCCCGTGGCGCCAGCTGGGCCCGCTCTCACCGAAATCCGGGTCACCGGGGGTGGGTCGCCGCCGTCACTCACCGAGGATGGCTCGTCGACCGTGCCGGTCGAACTGGCGGCGCAACTGGTCCCGATGTTGGTCATCCATCGTGACGTAAGCAGGTGACCCACCCTGACGCCGATAGACGGGGTCCTCCCCGCTCCACCAGCCTTCGGCCCGCAAAGGATCCTTGGTCACCTTTCCGCTGGCTGTCTGCGGGAGGCCGCTGCTGACCCGTACGAACGAAGGGATCCATTTGGTTCCGAGGTCACGTTGATCGTCCAGGAACCGGCTGAACCGGCCAGGGTCGAACGAGCGCCCCGGCAGCATCTCGAGGGCGGCCATCACCTGGTCACCGGTGCGTGGGTCAGGGACGGCGTAGACGGCCACGGTGGCCACCCCGTCGTGGCGCACCAGAACCTGCTCGATCGGCCCGGCCGTCAGGTTCTCGGAGTCGACCCGCATCCAGTCGCCCCGGCGGCCGGCGAAGTACAGGTAGCCCTTCTCATCGCGGTAGGCCAGGTCCCCGGTCCAGTACCACCCGTTACGGGTTCGTGCCGCGGTGGACTCGGGGTCGGCGTAGTACCCCTCGAACCGTCCCGTGCCCGACCGATTGACGATCTCGCCGACGGCTCGTTCGCCATTGACCAGCCTGCCGTCCAGGTCGAACTGGGCCGGAGGGCACTCGGCGCCGGTCTCTGGGTCCACCACCACCACATCGTCGATCGGTCGCCCGAGGGCCCCCGGTGGCGTCTCAGGAGTGCGGCTGATGGCCACTCCCCCTTCGCTCGAGCCGTAGCCCTCGGTCAGCACGCAGCCGAACCGCTGCTCGAAAGCAGCCCGATCGGCCACCGATCCCTCGGTGCCGAATCCCCGACGCAAGGTGATGGCGGCATCGTCGGGCTCCGGCGGGGTGGCCAGAACGTAGGCCAAGGCCTTGCCCACATAAGTGAACGTGGTCGCTCCGTAGCGGCGCACATCAGCCACAAACCCGGAGGCGCTGAACCGACGGGCAAGAGCCACTGTTGCCCCCACCACCATCGAAGGACCCCACAGCACCATCAGCGCGTTGCCATGGAAGAGGGGCATGGTGCAGTAGGCCACGTCGTTGCGTTCGAATCCATAGGCTCCGGCCGACACGACGGCGATGGCGGCCAGGCGGCCTTGCGTGCACCGGACGGCCTTGGGGGCGCCGGTGGTGCCCGACGTGAACAGGAGAAGGAAGAGGTCCTCGGGACCGGGGGACCACAGGGACACCACCGCCTTGTAGTCAGCGTCGCTGTGTTCCTCGAGTCGTCGTTCATATCCGACGCTGTCGATGCGCAACACCCGATGATCGGCCACCCCGGTATCCAGATCTGCCAGCAACCGGCTCCCCGCCGCGTCGGTCACGATCCACCGGCAATCGGTCCGACGAATGTCGTCGACCAGGGCTTGGCCTCGCCGGGTGGGGTTGATACCCACCACCACGGCACCGGCCAGGGCGGCGGCGCCGAGCCAGAAGAGGTATTCGGGGACATTGCCCAACAGCACACCGATATGGAGTCGGTCGGCGCTGTCCGAGGAGCGGATCAGCGAGGCGCGCCGGGCGCTGGCCGCCACCACCTGGCTCCAGGTCCACCGGTCGTCATCGAACAGGAGACCGGGGTGGTCATCGTCGGCCCGGGCCACCAGCAGATCGGCCACGCTGGGCTCAGCAGTCACTGTCGCGACGCTACGATGCCATAGCCGAGCGTGCCACTTACCCCACGGCATCCGGCGACGACCGACCTACACGTCCGGTGACCACGACCAGTAAAGGAAGAAAATGGGAAAAGGTAAGGCAGAGATCGACATCAATGGTTCGGCCGATGCAACGTGGGCGGTCGTCGGTGACTTTGGCGGCATCGGCGGTTGGATGCCCGGCATCGACTCCTGCCGGGTAGAGGGCGAGGACCGGGTCATCGAGACGATGGGCATGACCATTACCGAACATCTGGTCAAGAGGGACGATGGCGACCGGGCTCTCACCTACACAATCGCCGATGGAGCGCCGGTCGAGAGCCACCACGCCACCATCACCGTCACCCCGGCAGCGGACGCCTGCCATGTGACGTGGGACGTTGAAGCTACGCCTGACGAGATGGCCGATCTGATGGCCACCATCTACCAGCAGGCGCTCGACGCCCTGAAGGCCCACGTCGAGGAATGACGGCACCGGCTACCGGAGCCGCCGACGAAGCTCGGGGCCGATGGTCGGTGGCGGCACGGGCCCACTGCTCGGCACCGGCGTCGGAGGTCTGGCCGCTGGTGGGTGAGGCCCACCGGTGGAAGGAGTGGTCGTTCCTGACCCGGTCCGATCTGGTCAGCCCCGGCGCCCCCGATCCCGACGGGGTGGGGGCGGTTAGAAGGTTCACCCGGTGGGGCATGGGGTCGAAGGAGCTGGTGGCCGCCTGGGATCCCCCCCACCACCTCCGCTACACCATCCTTTCCGGTTTTCCCGTGCGGGACTATGTGGCCGATGTCACTCTGGCCCCGGATGGGGACGGCACGCTCGTCACCTGGTCATCCACCTTCGACGCCAAGATACCGGGGACCGGACGGCTGATGGCTGCCGTTCTGCGAAGGATGATCAACGGCTTCGCCGCCTCGGTGGCACGCTATGCCGACGAGCGCCATGATCCTCGGCCGCCCAATCACTGAACAGGTTCTCGCCCTCAGGACGAACGTCGGGCGATCGAAGCGAGAAGGCTCTCGACGCTGTCGACCTCGCGGCGCAGATCCAAGCGGGTCACCACCGCCTGCCGACAACGCTCGCCCAGATCGGGGTCCGCCTTGCGCCATCCGTCGAGGGCACTGATCCGGGAGGCAAGAGCGTCGGCGTCGCCCCGCGGCACCAGAAATTCGGACATCCAGCCGGTCAGGATCTCCGGATTTCCACCCACCCGCGAAGCAATGACAGGGACCCCGCAGGCCAGAGGCTCGATCACTGAACGGGCGAAGGGCTCGGACCACACGCTCGGGACGACAGCCACGTCGGCAGTCTGGATGAGCGGAAGGACTTCACTGCGCGGCTCGAGCCAGAGGACTGCCGAGCGGCCGGCCAAGGCCCGCAGCTCGGAATTGTATCGGGCCGTCTCGGTCGGATCGGCGCTCAGCGAAGGGCCCCCCACTACGACCAGGCGGGCGTTCGGCTTGCTGGTTGCCATCCGTCGGAAGGCCCGCACCAGGTGGTCCAGACCCTTGATGGCACCGATTCGCCCGGCGTAGAGAATCATGAAGGCGTCGGGGTCGATGCCGAGCTCGAGGCGGGTGGCCAGGCGGTCCTCAGCAGGGGCGGGTACGTAGTGGCTCATGTCGATGCCGGTGTGGACCACCGTGATGCTCCCTGCCGGGATGCCCTTCCGACGCCACAGCTCGGCCGTGTTGTGGGACACCGACAGGGTCATGGCCACCCGGGAAAGGCCCTGACGGACCAGGAAGGGAAGGACCCGAGGTCGGGGCAAGCACAGATGCAGTGCCACCGGGGCAGAGCAGAGGCTCCCGGCTGCTACCGCCAGCGGAATATCGAGCGGTCGATAGGCATAGATGATGTCGGGATCGAGATGGCGCGCCACATTGACGGCATGCGCCGCCGCCCGCGTCGACGAAATCGGTGCCCGGCCCGAGGGCAGCGACCGTTCGATCTGCACCATCGTCTCGGTAAAGGACCGCCAATCGGAAGCGAAGTTGCCGGCCGACTGGTACACCAAGTCCACCTGGTGACCCCTGGCCGCCAAGGATCGGCACATGGTCATCTGCGTCCGCTCCAGGCCTCCGAGCGCCCCGAGGTGATTGGCGACAGCAAGGATGCGCACGCCATCAGTCTCCCATATGACGAACGATCAACGTGCGGTGAATGGTCCGTCCGAACCGCCTGCTTGCTGGTCCTCGATGGCTGTGATCTCCTCCAGACGAGGGACGTGACGACCCCCCTCGAAGTCGGTGGCCATGAACACGTCGAGGATGTCCAGGGCCAGCTCGGTGGCCACCAACCGGGCACCCAGTGAGAGCACGTTGGCATCGTTGTGGAGCCGGGCGTACCTCGAGGTGTACTCGTCATGGCACAGGGCGGCACGGGCACCGCGCACTTTGTTGGCGGCGATGGCCTCGCCCTGACCGCTACCGCCGATGACGATGCCGCGGTCACCCTCACCCCGTACCACCCGACGGGCGACCTCGGCACAGATGGGCGGGTAGTCGACCGGCTTGGTGGAGAAGGTCCCGATGTCCTCCACCAGGTGACCGCCGTCAAGAAGATGTTGGCTGACCGCCCCCTTGAGTACGAATCCGGCATGGTCTGACCCGATCACGATGCGCATGGCTACACGCTATGCACCGGCCGCAACGGTTGCGACCCCACGACTCCGACCCTCCCCGGCCACCGCATCCCGACAGGAATCCGGCCGGCTGGTCAGGAGGAGATCACGATGGTGAGGGTCTGGGTGGCCGAGTTCTGGGTCTTCGGACGACCCTGCTTGGTGTCGACCACTTTCACCGTGAATGTGAAGTTGCCCGCTATCGACGCCTTTCCGGCGATGATGCCGGTCGTGGGCTTGAGCTTGAGGCCAGGCGGAAGGCTCCCCGACTGGACCTTCCACTTGTACGGCGGGTTGCCTCCGGTGGCGTTGAGGGTGGCCGAGTAGGTTGCCGGCGCAGACTTGGAGTAGACGCTCCCACCAGGCAGCGTGGTGGTGGTGATGGTCAGAGGGGGTGTGACGTTGACCGTCAGTGTGGCCGCCGTGGTGGTAGCCGAGCTGACCACGTTGGTGAAGACGGCCCTGAACAGATAGCCGTTGTCGCTCAATGCGGTCGTGAGGCTGTAGCTGTCGCTGGTAGCCCCGCCGATGTTGGTGAACGTCGAACCCCCGTTGATGGACACCTGCCACTGGACGGTGGGGGCGGGAAGGCCGGAGGCCGCCACGCTGAAGTTGGCGGTCTGGCCTTCGATGACCGTGACGTTGGTGGGATTTGTGGTCACCACCGGCGGAGTGTCGAGGGTGAGGGTGGCTGCGGTGGTATCCACCGAGCTGACCGCGTTGGTGAACACCGCCTGGTACTCATTGCCACTCTCGCCGGTGGCCGTGGTCAGCGTGTAGGTGTCGCTGGTGGCACCGCCGATGTTGGTGAAGGTGGTACCCCCGTCGGTGGAGACTTGCCACTGGACGGTTGGCGTCGGGTCGCCGCTGGCCGCCGCCGTAAAGGTGGCCGGCTGCCCCGGCACCACCGTCACACTTACGGGATTGGTGGTCACCGTGGGCGGCGTGTCGACCGTCAGCGTGGCCGGATTTGTCGTCACCGACCCGATGGAGTTGGCGAAGACGGCCCGGTACTGGTTGCCGTTTTCGGCTGCCGTCGTGGTGAGAGTCAGTGTCCCGCTGGTAGCCCCGTTGATATTGGTGAAGGTGTTTCCTCCGTCCGTCGAGACCTGCCACTGGACGTTGGGGGCGGGATTGCCGGATGCCGCTGCGGTGAAGGTGGCGGGCTGGCCGGCGTTCGAGGTCTCATTGGTGGGCTGGGTGGTGACAGCTGGTCCGGTACCCACGAACCCGTAGTAGGTCAGCGACACCGCTCCGGCAGCGGAGGTGGTGCCGAAGGTCGGACCCGAACCGTTGACGGCCCACGAGGAGCCTGCGCCTCCGCCTCCGCCGGCGCCGCAGTCGACCCCAGCCGTAGCGGTGCTGCCGTTCCCCCCGACGTAGCCGCCGCCGCCGCCGCCGTTGCCGGCCGAGTCGCCGGCCGAAACGCTGTCCGAGCCGGGACCACCGGCGGTGCCGCCCGGACTGTCACCGGTGTTGTTCACCCCGCCGGTGCCTCCGACATCGCCGCTGGTGGCCCCCATCCCGCCGTTGGTACCGCTGGGCCCGGCTCCGGTCAGGTCGACATCCGACGTCGAGGAACCGGCGCCGCCTGTTCCACCTCCGCCGCCGTCCGAACCGGCGCACATCGACTCGCCGCCGCCGCCGCCGCCGGCCGCCACGGCCAGGGGCGTCGTTCCGGCCACGCAGTTGGTACCGGCGCAGAGGGCGCTGGAACCGCCCCCTCCGCCGCCGCTCCCGTCAGCGCCACCGTCGCCGATGCACTCCCCTTCGATGTCGATGCCGGCGCAGTAGTACCCATTACCGCCGCTGCCGCCGTTGCTGAAGCCGGCACCGCCGACCCCTCCCGTGCTGACCACGCCCGACCCATGTGGGGCGGTGGCGCCGGCACAGCCGGATACTCCGGTCAGATGCTGGCCGCCGGTGACGGGAACCGTGGCCGACACCGAAGAGGCGGCGCCACCGGATCCCCCCGAGTCGCTGCTGGCTGCGCCCCCGCCGCCGCCGCCGGGGGCGCCGTTGGTGGAAACCACGGCCTCACTGGCCACTGTCGGCGCCGTGGTGGTCGATTGGATGCTGCAGGCCTGGGTATCGGTCCAGGTGGCCAGCTTGGAGACCGATTGGACCCCGAAGGAGTACTGGTCGGCAGCGACCGGGGGGGAGGTTCCCGTCGGGGTGGTGACGGTCACGTCGACCGTTCCCGTCCCTGCCGGCGAGGTGGCGGTCAGCGAGGCGGCCGTATCCGAGGAGATCACCCCGGGATTGCCCGGACCGAAATCGACAGCCGTTGCCCCCTCCAGGTTGGTGCCCGAAATGGTCACGTTGGTACCGCCCGTAACCGGTCCCGTCGACGGGCTCAGACCGGTGAGCGTGGGCGGAGGGGTGACGTCTACGTAGGAGTACTGGTCCGCCGCCACGGTTGCTGAGGTTCCGTCAGGATTGGTGACGGTGATGTCGACCGTGCCCGAACCGCCAGGAGACGTAGCCGTAATCGAAGTACTCGAATCGGCGGTGATGGCGCCCGGGGTCTCTCCGAAGTCAACGGCGGATGCGTTGGCCAGGTCGGTGCCGGTAATGGTCACGCTGGTTCCTCCCGCCGGAGTGCCGGTCTCCGGGCTGATGCCTGTCACCGTGGGCACCGGCGTAATGGTGGTGGTGGCCAGGGGTGTGGGTGCCGCGTAGGTCGGTGGATTGGCCGACCCGCAGGAGGAGCACGACGGGTAGCCATCGAAATCGGCATTGACCGTGAATCCGTCCTCGGTCACCGTTGTTTCCAATTGGAATTCAGTGAGATCCACAGGAACCACTGTCCCAGCAGAGCCGCTGGCGGTGAACTGGGCGGTGACGGTAGGTAGCGTCACGTTGGACCCACCGGAAATAGTGGTGTTCAGATAAGTCTCGATGTAGGGATAGGTCGTCTTGTAATTGCCGTTGTCGATATTGGCCGTGCAGGCGTCGGCCACCGGTGCCGTGCAGTAGGTGGCCGTGAAGTTGCCGGATGTGACGGCATCGCCTCCGGTGACGCCGACGGAGCCCGGAACATAGCTGAACCCGGGGGGCACGGGCAGCACCACGCCGAACTCGGACGCGCTCTCCACGGTGGCGCCACTCTCGGACGAAGGGATGTTGGTGGCGACGGGCGCAACCGACATGGTGACGGTCGAACCCTCCGGAGCGGTGGCCGGAATGTTGACGCCCGTCTCGAGCTGCTCAACCACAGATTGCCCCACCACCTGGGCACCGAAGTACTGCCCCGATGAGGGCGTATAGGTGAGGGTTGCCGCGGTGCAATTGCCGGCGCTGGGATAGGTATCGCCCGGGGCACAGTAGGCGAAGGTCAGCGTCTGGACGCCGGTTGTCCCCGATGCCGGTGTGTAGGTGACAATCCCGTTGGTTCCGCTGGTGGTGTCGGTAGCCGTGCCGCTGGACGGCTGGGTCACGATTGTCAAGGAAGCCGTGTTGACCGCCGTCGCCCCCCCGCTGACCAGGGTCAGCACGTTGAACTGGTTGGGGGGTGAGGTCGAGCCCGGCGTATAGGCGGCGTTGCCGTTGGCGATCGTCGGAGCCGATGCGGCCGCGGCCGGCAGAGCCACCACCACGGACACGCCGACGCAGGCGACCAGGGCGGCTAGGGCCGCTTTCACAAGTGTGGCGACCCGAACAGACGTCGGCAATGAAACCATTTGGGCGAACCCTCCCCCTCCGTAGGCCCGCCAGTCGGCTCCGCCGACTTCAACTGGCGCGGCTGCGATCAGCAGTCGCATTCAAGTTAAAGCATTGGCAAAGCGATGACAACCATCAACCGCAGGCCCTCTTTGTCTTGCTTCGGTCGTGCTTTGCCATCTGACGGTGCGTCAAACAGGGAATTCGCATTCCGGCCACGCCGATATTTCACCGTCTGAGCTCAAGGGTGAGATTTCGTATCGTCTCTTTCCGTGGTCGCACCCCTACGACACGTGAAACTGATTGCCTTTCAGAAGTTGATGTTTTAAGTTGCGATTGTTGGTCGCGGACGTGGCCAGGGGGGCGGGGGCGGTACTCGAACCTTCGCATGGAGTTAGGGGAGGTTCGGTTCGATGCGTTTGATTCGGTTGCTGACGCGCGGAAACCACGGTGGCGACACCGAAGCTGTAACAACTTCTCCGACCGCTCCCCTGGGTGGCGGCCGACGGCGGGCGGTGACTGCAGCATCGTGCGCCATGGCCGCGGCTCTGGTGGCCGGTGTCTTCTCCGTGGTGGCCATCACCACCACGGCCACCGTGGCCGGAGCGTCGACCACGCCGGTCACTGCCACCTGGAGCTCCTCCCCGAACTGCACGAGCTACCAAACGGCGACACCACCGGTCGGAACCGTTTCGGCAACGCTCGTCCTCTCCGGGGGCGGTGGTGGGGGCGGTGGAACCAACTCGGGTTCAGGGGGCAGTGGTGGAGCTGGCGGCGAGATCACCAGCACCACCTTCTCCCTCACCCACACCTCGGGAATCGTCTCGGCCAAGCTCGGCTGCGGTGGGAGCGGCGGTGGTGAGTCGGGCTCGAGCGACTCGACCATCAACGGACCAAGTGGAGCTACCGGCTACTCGGCCGGCGGTAATGGTGGCAGCGGGAGCTCCGAATTCGCGTCGATCGACGGCGAGTCGTCTGCCGGAGCAGGCGGTGGCTCCTCGGCACTGTGTCTCGGCAGTGGAACCTGCACCACCCTGGTCGCGGTGGGCGGCGGCGGCGGCGGCGGGGGAGCGCGCTGGGACTGCACCGGCTCCACCGGACCGGGCGGCGGCGGAGAGGGCGGCACAAGTAATGGCGCCAATGGCGGGACCGGTGACGGCTCCGACGGTGCCGGTGGAAATGGGGGGACCTCCAGCGGTGGAGGGTCGGGCGGATCCGGCGACAACCAGAACGGCTCGACCGGCGGGGGCAGCCCCGCCGGTGCCGGCGGGAATGGCGGGAACGGCAAGGGGAGCGAGGCGGGAGCCGGCGGCGGCGGCGCCGGCGGCGGCTACACCGGTGGCGGCGGCGGCGGCGGAGACGGCTGCACGTCGGGTTCTGATGCCGGCGGCGGTGGGGGTGGAGGCGCTTCCTACGCCAACTCTTCCTACACCTCCGGGGCAAGCTACGGGAGCGGGTCCGCTGGCGGTGGCAGCGAGGGTAGCGGAACCGAGGGCTCGATCAGCCTCACATGGAACGTGGCCTCGGTGTCCATCACCACCCCCAGCGCCCAGACCAGCACCTCGGGCACGGCCATCTCCAACCTGGCCATTTCGGCCAGCGACTCGGCCGGCCTCGGTCTCACCTATTCGGCCAGCGGCCTTCCGCCGGGCTTGTCCATCAACTCCTCGACCGGGGTCATCTCGGGAACGCCGACTACAGGAAGTGCCACCCCCTCTTCGGTGACGGTGACTGCTACCGACACCCAGGCGGCCACGGCCAGCACAGCCGGTTTCACCTGGACGGTCAACAACGCGGTGACCGTGACCAACCCGGGTCCGTTCACCAAAAATTCGGGCACGGCTATCTCACCGGTCTCGATGTCAGCCACCACATCGGGTTCGGCCGGAGGGGCGACCATCTCGCCCACCGGCTGGTCGGTGTCGTCGGGCTCGCTGCCCACCGGGCTCAGCCTGTCCACCGCCGGGGTCATCACCGGCACCCCCACCACGGCGGGCAGCTACTCGTCGACCATCCAGGCCACCGACTCGGCCGGCTTCCACGGAACGACCACCGTGGCCTGGACCATCAACAACGTGGTGACCGTGACCGCCCCGTCGGCCCAGACGTCGAACGCAGGCACAGCCATCGCCAACGTCACCGTGACGGCCAGCGACTCCTCGTCGACGGCCACCATCACCGGCTGGTCGCTCTCGAATGCTCCCCCGGGCCTGACCATCAGCTCGAGTGGTGTCATCTCGGGCACGCCGACCACCGGCGGTACGTATTCGGTAACCGCCACCGCTACAGACTCGAAGAGCTTCAGCGGAACCAGTAGCGCCTTCAGCTGGACTGTCAACGACGTGGTAACCGTGACCAACCCGGGTAACCAGTCCAACGTGTCCGGCACCGCCATCACCGGATTCACCCCCAGCGCCTCGGTGACCGGGGGCGGCACCATCTCGTCGTGGGCCCAGTCGGGCCTGCCGTCCGGACTGTCGTTCAACAGCAGCACCGGGGCTATCTCGGGCACCCCGACGACGGCCTGCTCGTGCTCGGTGACCCTCACGGCGACGGACAACCGGGGCGCCCAGGGTTCGGCCACCTTCACCTGGACGGTGAGCAACACGGTGGCAGTGACCAACCCGGGCACCCAGTCCAATGTGACCGGTAGCGCCATCACTGCCCTGCAGATCAGCGCCACCGATTCCCAGTCGGGAGCCACCCTCACCTATTCGGCCACCGGCCTGCCTGGAGGATTGAACATTTCCTCCTCCGGCTTGATCACCGGCACACCGACAGCGCCCGGCTCGAGCTCGGTGACGGTCACCGCCACCGACGGGTCGTTGTACCACGCCTCGACCACCTTCACCTGGAACATCACCAACGCGGTGTCGGTCACCAATCCGGGCGCCCAGTCCGGCGTGTCGGGCAGCGCCATCACCGCTCTGCAGATCAGTGCCACCGACTCCCAGTCGGGAGCCACCCTCACCTACTCGGCCACCGGCCTGCCGGCGGGACTGACCATCTCCTCCTCCGGTTCGATCACCGGAACGCCCACCACGGCGTGCGCCTGCTCGGTGACGGTGAAAGCCCAGGATGCCGCCCTCTACTCAGGAACGGCCACCTTCACCTGGAATGTGACCAATACGGTGTCGGTGACCAACCCCGGTGCCCAGTCAAACCTGTCCGGCAGCGCCATCACCGCGGTCGACGTCACTGCCAGCGACTCGTCATCGACGGCCACCCTCTCCTACGCCGACGGGGGCACCCTGCCCCCGGGGTTGTCCATCGGTGGTAGCGGCGCCATCACCGGCACCCCCACAACCGCCGGCTCCTACCCGGTGACAATCACCGTCACCGACAACGCCGGCTACCACGCTGCGGTCAACTTCACCTGGGTGGTGACCAACACGGTGTCGGTGACCAGCCCGGGCAACCAGTCGAACGGGTCGGGGAGCGCCATCACCGCGGTGGACATCAGCGCCAGCGACTCGTCCTCGACGGCCGCTCTGGCCTACGCCGACAACGGCACTCTCCCTCTGGGTCTGACCATCAACGCCCTCAACGGTGACATCACGGGAACACCCACCACCGGTGGCCTGTACCCGGTGACCATCACCGTCACCGACAACGCCGGCTACTCGAACGTGGCCACTTTCAACTGGACCATCACCAACACGGTGTCTGTGACCAGCCCCGGTGACCAGTCCAGTGTGTCGGGCAGTGCCATCACCGCCGTGTCGGTCAGCGCCACTGACACGTCGTCGACGGCCACCCTGGCCTACTCGGACAACGGAACCCTGCCGCCCGGCCTGTCCATCGATCCCATCAGCGGTTCGATCACCGGAACGCCCACCACCAAGGGCACCTACCCGGTCACCATCACCGTGACCGACAGCGCCGGCTACACGGGGACGGCCTCTTTCAACTGGGATATCACCAACACCATCTCGGTGACCAACCCCGGTGCCCAGTCGAACGGATCGGGCAGTGCCATCACCGCCGTACCCATCAGCGCCAGCGACTCGTCGCCGACGGCCACCCTGGCCTACAGCGACGGCGGCACCCTGCCACCGGGGTTGTCCATCGATCCCGCCAGCGGTTCGATCACCGGCACGCCCACCACCGGTGGCGTGTACCCGGTAACCATCACCGTCACCGACGACTCCGATGCATCGGCCTCGGTCACTTTCACCTGGACCATCACCAACACAGTGTCGGTGACCAACCCCGGTGCCCAATCCAACGGATCGGGCGCGGCCATCACCGCCGTGCCCATCAGCGCCACCGACTCGTCGTCGACGGCCACCGTGGCCTACAGCGACGGCGGCACCCTGCCGCCGGGACTGTCCATCGATGCCGCCAGCGGTGCGATCACCGGAACCCCCACCACGGCCGGCTCCTACCCGGTGACCATCACCGCCATCGACAACGCCGGCTACTCGGGGAACACCAACTTCACCTGGACCATCACCAACACGGTGTCGGTGACCAGCCCCGGTGACCAGTCCGACGGATCGGGCACAGCCATCACCGCCGCGCCGGTCACCGCCACCGACTCGTCGTCGACGGCCACCCTCACCTACTCGGACGGCGGCACCCTGCCGGCGGGGCTTTCCATCGATCCCACCACGGGCTCGATCACCGGCACGCCCACCACCGGTGGCGTGTACGCGGTGACCATCACCGCCATCGACAACGCCGGCTACTCGGGCAACGCCACCTTCAACTGGACCATCACCAATACCGTGTCGGTGACCAACCCCGGTGCCCAGTCCGACGTGTCGGGCGCGGCCATCACCGCCGTGCCCATCAGCGCCACCGACTCGTCGTCGACGGCCACCCTCACCTACTCGGACGGCGGCACCCTTCCTCCGGGGCTGTCCATCGATCCCACCAGCGGCTCGATCACCGGCACACCGACCACCGGTGGGACCTACCCGGTGACCATCACCGCCAGCGACGATGCCGGCTACTCGGGCACCACCACCTTCAGCTGGACCATCGGCAACATCGTGTCGGTGACCAGCCCCGGTGACCAGTCCGACGGATCGGGCACGGCCATCACCGCCGTGGCCATCACCGCCACCGACTCGTCGGCGGGGGCCACTCTGACCTACAGCGACGGTGGCACCCTGCCCCCGGGATTGTCCATCGATCCCACCACGGGCTCGATCACCGGCACCCCGACCACCGGCGGCGTGTACGCGGTGACCATCACGGCCACCGATGGCTCCGGTGCCTCCGGCAACGCTGCCTTCAACTGGACCATCACCAACACGGTGTCGGTGACCAGCCCCGGTGACCAGTCCGACGGATCGGGCACGGCCATCACCGCCGTGGCCATCACGGCCACCGACTCGTCGTCGACGGCCACCCTGACCTACAGCGACGGCGGCACCCTGCCGCCGGGGCTGTCCATCGATCCGTCCAGCGGTTCGATCACCGGCACCCCCACCACCGCCGGTGTGTACGCGGTGACCATCACGGCCACCGATGGCTCCGGTGCCTCCGGGTCGGCCACCTTCAACTGGACCGTCACCAACGCGGTGTCGGTGACCAGCCCCGGTGACCAGTCCGACGGATCAGGCACGGCCATCACCGCCGTGGCCATCACCGCCACCGACTCGTCGGCGGGGGCCACTCTGGCCTACAGCGACGGCGGCACCCTGCCGCCGGGGCTGTCCATCGATCCGTCCAGCGGGTCGATCACCGGCACTCCCACCACCGGCGGCGTGTACGCGGTGACCATCACCGCCACCGATGGCTCCGGTGCCTCCGGGTCGGCCACCTTCAACTGGACCATCACCAACACGGTGTCGGTGACCAGCCCCGGTGACCAGTCCGACGGATCAGGCACGGCTATCACCGCCCTCCCCATCACCGCCACCGACTCGTCGGCGGGGGCCACCCTCACCTACTCGGATGGCGGCACCCTGCCGCCGGGGCTGTCCATCGATCCGTCCAGCGGTTCGATCACCGGCACCCCCACCACCGGTGGGACCTACCCGGTGACCATCACCGCCACCGACAGCGTCGGCTACACGGGCAACGCCACCTTCACCTGGACCATCACCAACACGGTCACGGTGGCTCCCATCGGCCAGCAGTCCAGCGCCACCGGCGTGGACATCACGCCCCTGGTGCCGACGGCCACCGATTCGCAGACCACGCCGGCTCCCGTCTTCACCTGGACGGCCACCGACCTCCCACCGGGGCTGACCATCGGTCGGTCCAGCGGCCACATCTCGGGCAAGCCGACCACCGACGGGATCTACTCGGTCACCGTGTCCGCCACCGACAACGCCAACCCGACCAACACCGGCTCGACGTCTTTCGAGTGGTCCGTCTTCACCATCGCACCGGTCATCACCAAGGTGAAGCCGGCCACCGGGCCCGGGTCAGGGGGGACCAAGGTGGTGATCACCGGGACCAACCTGGCCCACGCCTCGTCGGTCAGCTTCGGGTCGGTCAACGCCCCCGGGTTCAAGGTGAACAAGAAGGGGACCAAGATCACCGTCCACGCCCCTGCTCAGGCGGCGGGCACGGTGGACATCATCGTTACCACGCCTGCGGGGGGAGCGAGTAGCCCGACCGCCGCCGATCAATTCACCTACACCGGGCCATCCATCCTGGCCGTCAGCCCGGCCACCGGATCAACCGCCGGCGGGACGACGGTGACCATCCACGGCAAGGGGATGGCCGGGGCGACCTCGGTGGCCTTCGGCCCGGACAACGCCGTTAACCCGACGGTGAACAAGACGGGCACGGTCATCACCGCCACCGCACCTGCCGAAGCGGCCGGGACGGTGGACATCGTGGTCACCACGGCGGGCGGACCCTCGGCCATCGTTCCGGCCGACCAGTTCACCTACGTAGCACCCACCGTCACTGAGGTGTCACCGGCCGGCGGCCCTCCGGCCGGCTTGAACAAGGTGACCATCACCGGAACCGAGCTGGGCGGGGCCACCTCGGTCACCTTCGGCGGCGCCCCCGCCTCCATCGTGAGCGTGAACGCCAAGGGGACCAAGGTGGTGGTCACGGCGCCGGCCGGGTCGGGCACGGTCGATGTCATCGTCACCACCCCGGGCGGGTCCAGCGGGCCGGTCGCCGGTGACCAGTACACCTACAGCTGAGGCCGGCCGCAACCACACACCTATGACCATCCGCACGGCAGATAGCGACGGGATCATCGCCCGTTCATTGGAGGAGCAGTGACCAGATCCAACCGATTCAGCCGCCGAACGACGGACGACCTCTCGTCTCGGGGCGCGGGGCGGGCGGAGGCGCACCTTCGGTGTCGTCACCTGTGCCACGGCGGCCGTCCTGATGGCCGGTGTCTTTTCGCTGGTGGCGGCCACCACCTCCGAGGTGGCGGGGGCGGCCACCACGCCGGTGGCGGCCAGCTGGAGCGGATCCGGACCCAATTGCTCGAGTTACGTGACCGCCACTCCCCCGGCGGGAACGGTGTCGGCCACTGTCACCCTCAACGGCGGTGGTGGCGGCGGCGGTAATACCAACTCGGGATCAGGTGGCACCGGTGGGAACGGTGGCCAGGTAACCGGCACCTTCGCCCTCACCCACAACACGGGTGCGGTGTCGATCAAGCTGGGCTGCGGTGGGAGTGGCGGCACCACCGGTGGGGGCGGCGGCTCCTCCATCAACGGGGCCAGCGGCGGCGGCGGCTACGCGGCCGGAGCGGCCAGCGGCAGCGCCACCGATGAGGATGTCTCGGTGGACGGCATCGCCGCCGGCGGCGGCGGCGGCGCGGCCTCGGGGCTGTGCCTCGGCACTTCGGGGTGCACCACCATGGTGGCGGTGGCCGCCGGGGGCGGCGGGGGCGGCAGCCGCTGGGACTGCACCGGCTCGGACGGACCCGGCACCGGTGGTGCCGGTGAGTCGGGCGGATCGTCCACGGTCAGCGCCGGGACCGCCGGTACCGCCGGCGGGGATGGGTCGTCGGACGGCGGGGGCGGTGGTGGGGGCGGCACCAGCTCGGGCGGCTCGGGGGGCGACGGTGCCGAGCAGAGCGGGTCGACCGGCGGCAACACACCCACCAGCTCGACCGGCGGGACCGGCGGTAATGGTGGTGGCGGCTTCCCTGACGAGGCCGGGGCCAGCGGTGGTGGTGGCGGTGGTGGCTACACCGGCGGCGGTGGTGGCGGCGGCGACGAATGCACCAGTGGCGACGACACCGGGGGCGGGGGCGGCGGGGGCTCCTCGGCCGACAACTCGTCCTACGCCTCCTCGGTCTCCTACAACGGCAACGGTGGTGGCGGCGCCACCACCGGCAACACCGGTGCCACCGGATCGGTGTCCCTCACCTGGAACGTCGACAACCTGTCGGTCACCAATCCGGGGACCCAGTCCAACGTGTCGGGCTCGGCCATCTCCAACCTCACCGTCAGCGCTCCCCACGACACCACCGGCGGGAACACGGTGACCTTCGCCGCTACCGGACTTCCCTCCGGGCTCTCGATCAACTCGACCACCGGAGTCATCAGCGGCACCCCCACAGCGGCCTGTGCCTGCTCGGCGACGGTGACCGCCACCGACTCCGAGGCGTTGAGCCAGAACGCGTCCTTCACCTGGAACGTCACCAACACGGTGTCGGTGACCAACCCGGGCAATCAGTCGAGTCTGTCGGGTACGGCCATCGGCCCGATCCAGATCAATGCCTCCGACACCCAGTCGGGAGCCACCCTCACCTATAGCGCCACCGGCCTGCCGGGGGGACTCACCATCTCGTCCAGCGGGAGGATCACCGGCACGCCGGCGGGGGCGGGATCCAACTCGGTGACGGTGACCGCCACCGACGGGTCCGGTTACCACGGGTCGGCCACCTTCACCTGGACCGTCACCAACACGGTGTCGGTGACCAGTCCGGGCAACCAGTCCAATCTGTCCGGTACGGCCATCAGCCCGGTCCAGATCAATGCCACCGACACCCAGTCGGGAGCCACCCTCACCTATAGCGCCACCGGTCTGCCGGCGGGACTGGCCATCAATTCGTCGACCGGATCCATCACCGGCACGCCGACCACCGCCGGGTCCTCTACCGTCACGGCCAAAGCCACCGACGGCGCCAACTACTCGGGTACGGCCACCTTCACCTGGACCGTCACCAACACGGTGTCGGTGACCAGTCCGGGCAACCAGTCCGACGTGTCCGGCACGGCAATCAGTACGGTCCAGATCAGTGCCACCGATACGTCATCGACGGCCACCCTCACCTATGGCGCCGGTGGCACCCTGCCGCCGGGGCTGGCCATCAACTCGTCGACCGGCGCCATCACCGGCACCCCGACCACCGCCGGTACCTACCCGGTGACCGTCACGGTGACCGACAGCGCCGCCTATTCGGCCCACACGTCATTCACCTGGACGGTCACCAACACCTTGTCGGTGACCAACCCGGGGGCCCAATCGGACGTGTCCGGCAATGACATCACCCCCCTGGGCATCGTCGCCTCCGACTCGTCGTCGACGGCCACCCTCACCTACTCGGACGGCGGCACCCTGCCGCCGGGGCTGTCGATCAACATGTCCAACGGCATCATCACCGGTTCGCCGACCATCGCCGGTACCTACCCGGTGACCATCACCGTGGTGGACAGTGGCGGCTTTTCGGCCAACGCCGCCTTCACCTGGACCATCACCAACTCGGTGTCGGTGACCAACCCGGGCAGCCAGTCCGACCTGTCCGGTACGGCCATCAGCGGCCTTCAGATACAGGCCTCCGACTCGCTGCAGAGCGCCACCTTGTCCTATGCGGACAACGGCACGCTGCCGCCGGGGCTGTCCATCAACCCGTCTACCGGCCTCATGGCCGGCACCCCGACCACGGCCGGCACCTACCCGGTGACCATCACCGTGACCGACAGCGCCAACTTCGAGGCCCAGGTCAGCTTCACCTGGACCATCACCAACACGGTGTCGGTGACCAACCCGGGCAGTCAGTCCAACCTGTCCGGCTCGGCCATCAGCGGGCTGTCGGTCGTCGCCTCCGACTCCTCGAGCACGGCCACCCTGTCCTACGCCGACGGCGGCACCCTGCCCCCCGGTTTGGCCATCAACTCGTCGACCGGCGCCATCAGCGGCACGCCGACCACCGCCGGTTCCTACTCGGTGACCATCACGGTGACCGACAGCGCCGCCTTCACCGGTTCAGCCAGCTTCACCTGGACCATCACCAACACGGTGTCGGTGACCAACCCGGGTAGCCAGTCACACCTGTCGGGCAGCGCCATCAGCACGCTTCAGATCGGCGCCACCGACACCTCGTCGACGGCCACCCTGTCCTACGCCGACGGCGGCACCCTGCCCCCCGGTTTGGCCATCAACTCGTCGACCGGCGCCATCAGCGGCACGCCGACCACCGCCGGTTCCTACTCGGTGACCATCACGGTGACCGACAGCGCCGCCTTCACCGGTTCAGCCAGCTTCACCTGGACCATCACCAACACGGTGTCGGTGACCAACCCGGGCAACCAGTCCAACACGGTGGGAACGGCCATCTCCAACCTCCACATCGCCGCCCAGGACTCGTCGAGCACGGCCACCCTGACCTATGGAGTAACCGGGCTGCCCGAGGGGCTCTCCCTCGATTCCTCCTCCGGCATCATCAGCGGGATCCCTCTGCACTCGGGCGTCTACCCGGTGGAGGTAACGGCCACCGATGGTGCCGGCTTCAACGGATCGGCCAGCTTCACCTGGACGATCATCGGGCCGATCGTCCGGTCGATCAAGCCGAACACCGGCCCCGGCGTCGGAGGCA
The DNA here is from genome assembly GCA_963727955.1 of uncultured Acidimicrobiaceae bacterium. Lineage (GTDB taxonomy): Bacteria > Actinomycetota > Acidimicrobiia > Acidimicrobiales > RAAP-2 > Bog-756. The sequence continues at coordinate 113,227 of CAVSII010000004.1, read as the reverse complement.
CCAAGGTCAAGATCGTTGGCAGTGACCTCGCCGGAGCCACCTCGGTGATGTTCGGATCGGTGGAGGCCACCAGCTTCTCGATCAACAAGAAAGGGGCCCAGATCACCGCCATGTCCCCTTCAGAGTCGGCCGGCACCGTCGACATCGTCGTCACCACACCGGCGGGGCCGACCATCACCACTCCAGCCGATCAATTCACCTTCATCGGACCGACGATCACCGCCATCAAGCCATCCAACGGCTCGGTGGCCGGTCATACCAAGGTCGTGATAACCGGTAAGGGCTTCCAGGGAGCCACCGCATCCACAGTCAAGTTCGGACCTCTGGATGCCGAGTCCGTCGTGGTCAACAAGGCGGGCACCAAGATCACCGCCTACACGCCGGCCGAGCCGGTATCCACCGTCAATGTCACGGTGACCACCCCGGGCGGGAGCTTCACGGTGACCAACGGTTACACTTTCATCTGACCAGATGCGGAAGCGGGCAACTGTTCCCGCATCGACCACGGGCCGACTGCACGGCGTCTGACTGCACGGTCTGACTGCACGGTCCGATCACACCGTCCGATTACACGCGGTCCGAGCGCACACGGTCCGCACAAGTCGGTCACAGAGGACGGGACGGGACCAGCCGGATGGTGATCCGGTCAGTGACGCAGGCGTCGCTCGTCGAACCCGGTGGCCAGTATCCGGAAGGCGCGGTCCAGTTGGCCGACCAGGTCGGTGTCGGTCTGACGGGCCCATGATGAAAAAGCAGCCATGGCCGCACCCAGAGCGGCCCGGGCCACCGTCTGAGGACCGAGGTCGTCCGGACCACAGCCGATCCGGCTGGCCACGAAGCGGGCCACCACCTCGCACCACTCGGCATAACGGACGGCGGAATGTGCCACCAAGGTGGGGACGGAGCTGGTCAGGCCGATCCTGATGCGAAGCTCGTCGAGCTCACCGGCGCCGAACCGGTTGGTGTCGATGACGGCCTGTCGGAGCACCTCCATCATGGGCTGGTCCTCGGGGGCGTCGGCCAGCTGGCGCTCCAGCCGGGAGAGCTCGGCGTCGAACTCGCCCCACACCACCTCTCGTTTCGAGTCGTAGTAGCGGAAGAAGGTCCGGCGGCTGACGCCTACCGCTGCGGCGATCTGGTCCACCGTGGTGTTGTCGTAGCCGTGGCGGGCGAAGAGGTCGAGGGCGGCCCGAGCCACGGCCTGGCGGGACGTGGACGGCCGGCGGCCTCGTACCCCCTCGTGGGGTGGTCCCGCACTATTGGCCACCGGCACGGTCATCAGACTTCCATTTTGGCATCCAGTGTTATAAATTGAAACCCAGTTGTCAGCGGCCGGTTAATCTGCCGGCCCTTCCCCTCCCGGAGGAGCCATGACCCTGCGCACCGACGAAAGCCCGTCCACCCCCGAAGACGGCCACCGCCCCGAGGTGGGGGCCGACGGTACGGCCACCGACACCTCCCCCGGCGACCACTTGGTCGAGGAGGATCTGCTGGTCGAGGACGTGTCCATCGACGGCATGTGCGGCGTCTACTAGATGCCACCCGACTCGGCCGTGGCTGTCGCCTTCGACGGCGCCCGCCCGTGGACCCTCCATCCCCAGGTGTCCCTGCGACCCGAGTCCTTCGGGGCTCTGGCCTACCACTTCGGGACCCGCCGGCTCTCCTTCCTGAAGAGCCCCCTGCTCGTCTCGGTGGTCGAGTCGCTGGCCGGACAACCCACCGCTGAGGACGCCGTCCGGGCGGTCGGGGTACCCGACCACGAGCGCTTCCGCTACCAGCAAGCCCTGGCCACCCTGGCCGCCTCGGGCATGATCTGCCCACGGGAGATCCCATGACCCTGGTCGGCGACCGGCCAACCGGGTCGGCATCACCGGGGCGACTGGTCGACACATTCGAGCGCGGCCTCGACGCTCCGATCTGCCTCACCTGGGAGCTCACGTACGCCTGCAACCTGGCCTGTGTCCACTGCCTCTCGAGCTCGGGTCGTCGCGACCCCGACGAACTGACCACCGGGGAATGCAAGGCGCTCATCGACCAGTTCGAGGCCATGCAGATCTTCTACGTCAACATCGGCGGCGGCGAACCCACCGTCCGGTCGGACTTCTGGGAGCTGGTCGACTACGCCACCGCCCATCACGTCGGGGTCAAATTCTCCACCAACGGATCCCGCATCTCCTCGGAGGTGGCAACCCGGCTGGCGGCCAGCGACTACGTGGACGTGCAGATCTCGCTTGACGGCGCCACTCGAGAGGTCAACGACGCCGTACGGGGCGCCGGTTCCTACGACACGGCGCTGGCCGCCATGGGTCGGCTCCGTCACGCCGGTTTCACTGGGTTCAAGCTCTCGGTGGTGGTCACCCGCCACAACATCAGCCAGCTCGACCAGTTCAAGCGTCTGGCCGACGATCACCATGCCCAGCTGCGCCTCACCCGGTTGCGACCTTCGGGGCGGGGGGCAGACGTCTGGGAGGACCTCCATCCCACCGCCCACCAACAGAGGATCCTCTACGACTGGCTGGTGGCCCACGGCGAGAACGTGCTGACCGGCGATTCCTTCTTCCACCTGGCCGGGTACGGCGAGCCGCTGCCCGGCCTCAATCTGTGCGGCGCCGGTCGAGTGGTCTGTCTGGTCGACCCGGTCGGCGACGTCTACGCCTGCCCGTTTGCCATCCACGACGAGTTCCTGGCCGGAAACGTGCGCTCACCCGGTGGCTTCACCACGGTATGGCGCCATGCGCCACTGTTCGCCGAGCTGCGAAGGCCCTCCAGCGGAGGCACCTGCCGGTCGTGCGGCCACTACGACGCCTGTCGCGGCGGGTGCATGGCCGCCAAGTTCTTCACCGGGCTCCCCCTCGACGGTCCTGATCCCGAATGCGTGCTGGGCCATGGTCAGCACCCCGTCGGCAACCAGCCCGTCGCCCTCCCCCGTCCTTCAGCCGACCACTCCCGCCGTCCTCGCACGGCACCGGTGACCCTCCTCCCCCGCCGGCCCGACCGGGCCTGCGACGCGAGCCCTCTCCACCCGCTCGGGTCGGCCACGGCCCCGGGCTGACCATGTCCCTCCTGTCCGACCCGGTGACCATCGGCGGTCGGCTGGCCCCGTCGCGGGTCATGTTCGGCCCCCATGTCACCAACCTGGGCCGGGGGCGCCGGATGAGCGAACGCCACGTTGCCTATTACCGGGAGCGGGCCGAAGGCGGGGCCGGCGTGGTGGTCACCGAGACGGCCTCGGTCCATCCGTCGGACTGGCCCTACGAGCGGGCACCCCTGGCCGAACAGTGCCGCCCGGGCTGGGCCGCGGTGGCTGACGCCTGCCACGTGCACGGCACCCTGGTGCTGGCCGGACTGGGGCACACCGGAGCCCAGGGGTCAAGCGCCTACTCGCAGTCGGTGCTGTGGGCGCCGTCACCGGTGGCCGACGTGGTCAGTCGCGAGATGCCGGCGGCCATGGAGGGGGCCGACATCGACGCCCTCATCGACGCCTTCGCCGTGGCCGCCAGTTCGGCCATGGCCGCCTCCCTCGACGGGGTCGAGATCGATGCCGGGGCCACTTCCCTCCTCCGTCAATTCCACTCCGGGCTCACCAACCACCGACACGATGCCTACGGGACCGACCGGCTGCGGGTGACCACCGCCGTCCTGGCCGCCGTGCGCACAGCCGTCGGTGCCGACGGCGTGGTGGCCCTCCGTCTGTCCTGCGACGAGCTGGCCCCGTGGGCCGGGGTGACGCCCGAACAGGCGGCCGAACAGGTCGCCGTCCTGGCCGAGCTGGTCGACGCCCTGGTCGTGGTGCGGGGTGGGCCCTACTCGGCGTGGGCCTACCGTCCCGACGCCCACACCCAGGCCGGCTTCAACACCGAGTTGTGCGCTCGGATGCGCCAGGCCGCATCGGGGCGGACGGCGGTCGTCCTGCAGGGAAGCATGGTCGACCCGGCCGATGCCCAGGCCGCCCTGGACTGCGAGGTGGCCGACCTGGTGGAGATGACCCGAGCCCAGATCGCCGACCCCCGGCTGGTCGGTCTGGTGCGCCACGACCAGGTCGCCCGGCTTCGTCCCTGCATCCTCTGCAACCAGTCCTGTCAGGTGCGCGACAACCGGAACCCGTTGGTCAGCTGCGTGGGTGAACCACGCAGTGGTCATGAGACGGTCGAACCCGACCCGGCAGGAACAGATGAGACAGGGCGTGACGTGCTCATCGTGGGGGCCGGGGTGGCCGGCCTGGAGTGCGCCCGGGTGTTGGCCGCCCGGGGACACCGGGTCAGGGTGCGCGAACGGTGCAACCGGGCCGGGGGCGTGGTGGCGGTGGCCGCCGTCGGCCCGGGACGCCAACGCCTGGCCGGGCTGGCGGCCTGGCTGGTGCGGGAGTGCGCCGCCCTCGGCGCGGTGGTGGACACCGGTACCGAAGTGACGGTGGACGAGCTGGACGCGGCCCGGGCCGCCGGCGTCGAGGTGGTACTGGCCACCGGGTCGCGGGGCGGCCTCCGGGCGTTCCCATGGACGGGTCCTGCGCGGTGGTGGACCCGGTGGCACTGTTGGCCGCCGGGGCTGACAGCCTGGACGACGGCCCGGTGCTCGTCCACGATCCGGTGGGTGGACCGATCGGAGTCGGGGTGGCCGAGTGGCTGGCCGGCGCCGGTTTGACGGTGGCCCTGGTCACGCCGGATCAGATCGTCGGTACCCTGCTCTCCCTCACCGGTGACCTGGCCGAGGCCAACAGTCGACTGCAGCGGGCCGGTGTGCACCGCTATCTCCGCTCACTGTTCCGGGGGACCAAGGACGGTCACGCTCTCCTGGAGGATCGCTGGACCGGCGAAGAGCAGGCTGTCCCCTGCGCCTCGATCATCGACTGCGGCCCACGGCTCCCCGAGGACTTCCTCTACCGGGGCCGCCCCGGCACGCTGCGGGCGGGTGACTGCGTGGCCCCGCGTGGCATCCTCGAGGCGATGCTCGAAGGGCGGCGCATGGCCCTCGCCGTCGGGGGTGGCCGGACCACCGTCGGGGCCGGCACCCCGGTGGGGGCGGGCCGGTGAGTGCGCCTCGGTCGGGCCGAACCGGACGGGTGTCGGGAAAGGTGGCCCTCATCACCGGGGCCGCCCGGGGCCAGGGCCGAAACCACGCTGTCCGGCTGGCCCACCAGGGTGCCGACATCATCGGGATCGATCTCTGCGCCGACGTCAAGTCGATTCCCTATCCGCTGGCCGGGCCGGGCGATCTGGCCGAAACCACCCGGTTGGTGACGGCCACCGGTGCCTCCATGATCAGCGCAGAGGTGGACGTGCGCGACAGTGAGGCCCTGGTGACGGCCGTGGCCGACGGGGTCGACCGACTGGGCCGGCTGGACATCGCCATCGCCAACGCCGGCGTCTGCACCGTCCAGCGTTGGGACCAGGTGACCCCCGAGGTGTGGGACACGGTCATCGGGACCAACCTGACCGGCACCTGGAACACCTGCATCGCCTCCATCCCCCATCTCATCGAAGCCGGCGGGGGTTCGCTCATCCTGATCAGTTCGGTGGCCGGCCTGAAGGGCCAACCCTTCTTCGGTCCCTACGCCGCCTCCAAGCACGGGGTGGTGGGGGTGATGCGCACACTGGCCAACGAACTCGCCTCCCGAAAGATCCGGGTCAACTCGATCCATCCCACCGGCGTCGACACCCCCATGCTGGCCGGCCTGGGCGGGCTGGGCCAGCTCATTGCCGACAGCCCCGACACCGGCTCGGTCTTCCTCAACTCCCTACCCGTCGACCTCGTCGAGGCCGAAGACGTCAGCGAGGCGGTGCTGTATCTGGCCTCGGACGAGTCGCGGTACGTGACCGGGCTCACCCTCACCGTCGATGCCGGTTCGACGGCGCGTCTGACCCAGACGGTTCCCGATGACCTCGACCACCCGCCCCCGTCTGCTGTTCACCCCCCTCCGCATCGGCCCGATCACCGTCCCCAACCGGATCGTCTTCGCCGCCCACCTCACCAACTACGCCGAGGACGGTCTCCCCACCGAGCAGCACGCCGCCTACTACGAAGCCCGCGCCGCCGGGGCGCGGGACTGATCATCACCGAGGAGCACTCGACCCACCCCACCGACTGGCCGTACGAGAAGCTCATCCACGGGTTCAGGCCCGAGGTGGTCGACGGATACCGTCGCATCACCGATCGGGTCCACGCCCACGACGTGCCCATCCTGGCCCAGATCAACCACAACGGCGGTCAGGCGTCCAGCATGTACACCCGCCTGCCGGTGTGGGCCCCGAGCCCGGTCCCCGATCCTCTGTTCCGCGAGGTCCCGAAGGCCGTCGAGCTCGAGGAGATCGCCGAGATCATCGAAGGGTACGCCCTGGTGGCCGGGCACTGTATGGAGGGGGGGTTCGACGGCGTCGAGCTCCAGTGCTCGCACTCCTCGATCGTGCGCGGTTTCCTGTCTCCCGCCACCAACACCCGGGAAGACGCCTACGGCGGCCCGTTGGTCCAGCGGGCGCGGCTCCTGTTCGAGATCGTCGATGCCGTCCGCCAGGCCATCGGGCCCGACAAGGTCCTCGGGGTACGGCTGTGCGGTGACGAGCTCATCGAGGGTGGCACCGACATCGACGACGCGGTGGCCGTGGCCCGAATGGTCGAAGCCTCCGGACAGGTCGACTACATCAACACCTCGATCGGCGTGGCCACTGCCACCCTGTTCATGATCGAGGCCAGCATGCAGGTCCCGCCCGGTTACGCCCTCTTCATCCCGAGCGCCATCCGCCAGGCCGTCGATCTCCCGGTGGTGGGGGTGGGCCGGTTCAAGGACCCCCACCAGGCCGAGCGGGCCCTCGACGACGGCATGTGCGACCTGGTGGGCGTGGTCCGTGGCCAGATCGCCGACGCCGAGTTCGCGGCCAAGGCCCGCTCAGGACACGCCACCGACATCCGCACCTGTCTCTCCTGCAACCAGGAATGCGTCGGACGGATGGGCCTCAACCGGTGGCTCGGGTGCATCGAGAACCCGAGGACCGGGCGCGAGTCCGTCGCCGTCTTGCCGCCCGGGCCACACCGTCGGGTGGTGGTGGCCGGCGGAGGGCCCGGCGGGCTGCAAGCGGCGGTGACCGCCGCCGAGCTCGGTCACCGGGTCACCCTGTTCGAGCGCCAGGACAGATTGGGTGGTCAGGTCCCGGTGGCCGCAGCCGTACCCAGCCGGGCCGAGTTCCTCGACATCAGCCGCAACCTCATCGTGGCCGCTCGTAGGCTCGGCATCGATCTGCAAACCGGGGTGGAAGCCACACCCGAGCGGGTTTCGGCGGAACGGCCCGATGTGGTGGTGGTGGCCACCGGCGCCCGTCCGGCCCGCCCCCCTTGGGCCGGAGACCACCGGCGGGTGGTGGATGTCCGCGACGTGCTCGAAGGGCGGGCCCACCCCCAGGGGTCGGTGGTGGTGGTCGACGAGCTCGGCTTCCATCAGGCCACCTCGGTGGCCGAACTGCTGGCCGATCGGGGCTGCCGGGTGGAGATCGTCACCAACGGGATGGTCGTCGGCCAGGACCTCGGGATCACCCTGGACATGGAGACCTGGAACGTGAAGGCACACGCCAAGGGCATCGTCCAGAGCGTCGACCTGGTGCCCATGGGAGTAGAGCCGGTCCTGCCCGGTTCCGGCCGGGGTCAGCCGTCCGGAGGCGGCGAGGAAAGGCTGGCGCTGACCCTGCAGCACCATCCGACAGCCACCGAAGAGCAGCGTGTCTGCGACTGGATCGTATGCAGCGTGCACCAGGATCCCGAAGACGAGCTGTGGCACCAGCTCAAGGATGGGCCGGTTCCCGTCCACCGGATCGGTGACTGCCTGGCTCCCCGCCGGGCCCATGCCGCCGTCATCGAGGGACACCGGGTTGCGGTGGCGCTGTGAACGGAGCCTTCGAACAGGCGGTGGCCGTGGTGGTGGCCCGGGGCGGGCGCCTGCCGGTGGGTGCCGACGAGGCGGTGGCCGAAGCCGGTGGCGCGGCGATGGTCATCGGTAGCGGCGCGCTGACCGCAGCCGGTGCACTGCTGGCCGCCACCCGCGTGGCATGGGCCGAAACCGGCGAGGGCTTCCGGCCGGCAGAGCTCACCGAACGGCTGGCCCCGCTCCTCGCCCCCACTGCCCTGGTGATCCTGCCGGCGTCAGCCGACGGACGAGACCTGGCACCACGGCTGGCCGCCGCACTCGACCGCCCCCTGGTGTCGAGGGCCATCGAGGTCCGGGTCATGCTCCACTCCGGAACAGAAGAAGGAACCGACCGGGTTCGGGCCACGGTGACCCGAATCGACGATCGGGTGCTGCTGCCCGTCGAGGTACACGGACCGGCTGTCGTCACCCTGGTTTCGGGCACCCGTACGGTGGTGCCGACCATGGGCCAAACCGTCGTCGAGCCCCTGCCTGCGGTTCCTCCCACCGGCTCGGTCGACGTCATGGCCCGTCGATCCGATCCGCAGGTCACCGCCGTCCTCCCGCCCGACCCCCGCACCATGGACCTGGCCGACGCGGTCCGGGTGTTGGCCGGAGGGGCGGGGCTGGTGGCCGGCTGCGACGTCCAGCAGGCCGGCGCCGTGTTCGAGCTTCTCGGGCGGGTGGCTGGCGCCCTGGGCGGCTCGGCCGGAGCCACCCGGGTAGCCACCGATGCCGGCTGGACCGGTTACGAACGGCAGATCGGCACCACCGGTGTGACCATCGACCCCGAGCTGTACATCGCCTTTGGCATATCGGGAGCCGCCCAGCACGTGGGTGGGCTCGGCTCCCCCCGCCACATCATCAGCGTCAACACCGACCCCTCCTGCCCGATGACGGCCATGGCCGACCTCGGTCTGGTGACCGATGCCCGCGGACTGCTGGACGAGCTGGACCGTCGCCTCATCGACAGCGCCGGCGACAACAGCGCCGTCGACATGGCGCAGACCCAGCCCGAGGTCGGCCATGTCTGAAACCCACCGGCCCTCCCGTCCCCACCGGCCGTCGGCAGCGCCGGCGACCGGCGAAGAGGAGATGGGCGCGGCCCAGCACGTCGATGCCATCGTGGTGGGCGTCGGTCCGGCCGGGGCGGCGGCAGGATTGGCCCTGGCCCGGGCCGGGCGATCGGTGGTCATGGTGGAGCGGGGTCCGTTCCCCGGGTCGAAGAACGTCTACGGCGGGGTGGTCTACGGGCGGGTGCTCGACGCCATCGTGCCCCGCTGGTGGGAAGAGGTGCCGGTCGAGCGATGGGTGGTCCGTCGCTCGACCATGATGATGACGGAGACCCAGTCGCTGTCGGTCGACTTCCGGAGCCAGGCCTGGGGAACCGCCCCCTTCAACGGGATGACCACGCTGCGGTCGGCTTTCGACTCGTGGCTGGCCGACAAGGCGGTCGAGGCGGGAGCCCGCCTCCTGACCTCGACGGTGGCCACCGGACTGGTACAGGACCAGCACGGCCGGGTGGTGGGCGTGCACACCGACCGGCCGGGGGGTGAGCTCCGCGCCCCGATGGTCATCGCCTGCGACGGTGTGAACTCGCTGCTGGGCAAGGAAGCAGGGCTGGTGACCCACGTCGACGCCACCCATTACACGCTGGGCGTCAAAGAGGTGCTCGATCTTCCACCGAACGTGATCGACGAACGCTTCGGGGTCGGGCGCCACGAGGGCGTGGACATCGAAATGCTGGGTTGCACGCGTGGACTCCCCGGTGGCGGTTTCCTCTACACCAATGCCGACACGGTCAGCGTGGGGGTGGTGGTGTCCCTGCCCGCCCTGGCCGAGGCCAAGGTGCGTCCCGAGGAACTGGTGGCCGATCTCAAGCAGCACCCCTCGATTGCCCCTCTGCTGCGCGGCTCGTCGTTGCGTGAGTACGCCGCCCATCTCATCCCCGAAGGCGGGTACGACACGATGCCCACCCTGGCTGCCGATGGCCTGCTGTTGGCCGGTGACGCGGCGGCCATGACGCTGGCCGCCGGCCTGTGGCTCGAAGGGGTCAACTTCGCCATCGGCTCGGGCTACGCCGCCGGCCAGGCCTCCGACCGTGCCATCCGATCGGGTGACTGCTCGGTGGAGGGGCTGGCCCCGTACCGGGCCGGCCTCGAGCGCCAGTTCGTCCTGGCTGACCACAAACGTCTGCGGCGGGCCCCGTCCCTCCTGCTCTCCGATCGTGTCCAGCAGCGCTATCCCGGTCTCCTCTGCGACCTGGCCGAGGGGATGTTCACCGTGGACAATCCGGCACCCAAGCCGGGGGCCCTGCGCATCACCCGCACCGTCGCCGCCAAGCACGGTGTCAAGCTCCGCCAGCTGGCGGCCGACACGGTGCGGGGCATGAGGATCTTCGGATGAGCGCCCACCGGTCGGACAACGAGCCCACGGCCTCTACCGCGGCGGGCGACCGGGCGGACCCCGGTCCCGAACAGTGGCGAGGCATCTCCTTCGAGGAGCGCATGGCCACCGTGGACTTCCGCGTCGGGGAACGGGCCCACATCACTGTCGATTCTGAGGTGTGCCGCTCGTGTACCACCCGCGCCTGTGTGACCGCCTGTCCGGCCAACCTGTTTGCGCCCACCGCCGACGGCGGCATTCTCTTTAATTACGAAGAGTGCTTCGAGTGCGGTACCTGCTACATGGTGTGCGATGGGGAGCGGGCCATCACCTGGACCTATCCGGACGGCGGCCACGGTGTCGTCTTCCACCACGGATGATGACCACCAGCCATCCCAACGGCACAGCCCCCGCTGGCCCCGGCCCCAGCGGCAAGGGCAGGCGACCCCTGGTGGTGGCCTGCCTGAGCGTGGCCGACCGCCGCCCCGACGTCGACCCACTCACCGGGTCGATCCGCCTCGACCGGTTCCGACGAGGACTGTCCGCCGCTGATGCCGCCGCCCTGGAGCACGCCCTCAGACTGAGTGACGCCTGGTCAGGACGGGTGTTGGCCGTGGCCGCCGGTCCCTCGTCCATCGACGGTGTGCTCCGCGAGGTGTCGGCCCTCGGTGTCTCCGTGGTCCGCATCCCGACCCAGGGGAACCACGACGGGCCGAGCCGGGAGGAGGTCGACATCGGGGCGCTGGGAGGTGACGAGCGCCCGTTGGCCCGGGCCATCGCGTCGGTGATCACCAGGTGGGGAAACCCTTCCGTCGTCCTGTGCGGCGACCGTTCGACCGATCGGGGAACCGGCGCCCTGCCCGCCTTCCTGGCCCACGAGCTGGCGTCCGCCCAAGCGTTGGGTCTGGTGTCCCTGATTCCGGATCCGGACAGCACGGCCCGAGCGCCCGCCGTCCTGGCCGAACGCCGCCTCGACGGCGGATGGCGCGAACGCCTCCGGGTACCCCTGCCGGCGGTGTGCTCGGTCGAGGGCGCCGGCGTGCGGCTCCGCCGGGCGTCGCTGACCGCAGCTCTGGCCGCCGGGTCCTCGACCATCGCCGTCGATTCCGGCGGGACACCGCCGACCGCTGTCGATAGCCCGGACCGGTGGGTGCGGGTGGGCCCGCCTCGCCCCTTCCGGCCTCGCACCCGGGTGGTGTCCCCGCCGGAGGGTGACGATCCCCGGATCCGGCTGCTGGCCCTGACCGGCGTGCTGGTGGCCCACGATCCTCCCACCGTGATCGGGCCGGTCAGTGCCGGCGACGCGGCCGACGAGCTTCTCGGATTTCTGGACCGCCACGGGTACCGGCACGACGACGCCAGCGGCGAGGGGTCACCGGCATCCGGACGGGGAAAGGCGGACCAGTGAACCGACTCGAGGACATGACCTGGCCGGAGGCCGGCCAGCGCAGCCGGTCCGGCGCAGTCCTCCTGCTCCCGGTCGGTTCGACCGAGCAGCACGGGCCCCATCTGCCCGTCACCACCGATACCGACATCGCGGTGGCCATCGCCACCGGGGCGGCCGGGCGTCGTGACCAACTGGTGGTGGCGCCGGCCCTGGCCTACGGGTCAGCCGGCGAACACCAGGGTTTCCCCGGCACCCTGTCCATCGGCGGCGCCGCCACCGAAGGGGTTCTGGTGGAGCTCGGCCGATCGGCGGCCCATGACTACGCACACGTCGCTCTGGTCTCGACCCACGGGGGCAATGCCGAACCGGTGGCGGCGGCCGTCGCCCGGCTGGCCGCCGAGGGAAAGTCGGTTTCGTGCTGGTCGCCGCGTTGGCCCGGTGACCTCCACGCCGGCCGGACCGAAACCTCGGTCATGTTGGCCATCGCCCCCGGGCGTGTACACCTCGACCTGGCCGAAGCGGGTGACCTCCGTGCCCTCGACGACCTCCTCCCCCTGCTCCGTCGGCACGGGGTCCGCCCGGTCAGCGCCAACGGAGTCCTCGGCGACCCGCACGGTGCCGACCCCGCTCACGGCCGAGCCCTGCTGGCTCTGGCCGTCGATCAGCTGGTGGACACGGTCGACCCCTGGCTGCACTGCGCCGGCAACCGGACGGGGCAGGACGGCGCAGCGCCGGGCGAAGGGGATGGCACCCTCATCGGGGAGGCAGCGACCGGCGAGGCAGTGACCGAGAAGGCAGTGACGGGAAAGGTGACCGGATGAACCGGGTGGCGGTGGTGACGGGTGCGGCCAGAGGCATCGGGGCGGCCACGGTGCGGGGCCTGGCCGCCGCCGGGTGGGCGGTGGTGGCGGTCGATCGGGCCAGTGACGATCCCCGGCTTCCCTACCCGATGGGAACCGAGCCCCAACTACGGGGTGTGGTGGCTTCGGCCCGGGCTCTCGTCCCTCGTAACGAGGCCAACACCGACGGGCTCGCCCTCGATCGGGTCGTATCGGTGATGGCCGACACCACCGATCCGGCGGCCCTGGCCGGTGCGGTGGCTGAGGCCGAAGAGCGGTTCGGCGGGCTGGACGCCATGGTGTGCGTGGCCGGGGTCATCGCCGGCGGTGTCCCCCTGTGGGAGATGCCCGGTGACCAACTCGGCGCCGTTCTGGGGGTCGACCTGGGCGGGCCGGTGACCGCAGCGCGGGTGGCCATCCCGGCCATGCTGCGCCGACCGCCGCCCCGGCACGGTCGGTTTGTGGCGGTGGCCTCAGCGGCGGCCACAAAAGGACTGCCGAAGCTGGCCGCCTACGGTGCGGCCAAGGCCGGCGTAGCCGGTCTGGTGCGCGGTCTGGCCGTCGAGCTGGGCGGCACCGGGATCACCGCCAACGCCGTGAGCCCGGGCTCCACAGCCACCGCCATGCTCAACGAGAGTGCCCGGCTCTACGGTCTGGCCGACACCCGGTCGTTCGCCGAACAGCAGCCCATCGGCCGGCTGCTCACGCCGGACGAGGTGGCCGACACCCTGGTGTGGCTGGCCGGTTTGGACAGCGAGCCACTGACCGGGGCCGTCATCCCGGTGGACGGCGGCCTCTCGCTGTGACCTCGGTGCCGTCCCCTGTGAACGCCGTGCCGTCGGGGTTCCGGGTGGTCCTCGACCGGTCGGTACGGATCTTCGCCGGCGGCACGGTCGTCGTCGGCGGGCACCCGGGCCGGCTCCTCACTTTGAGCACCCACGGCGCAACGGTGCTGCGGACGCTCCTGGCCGACGGAACGGTGTCGGCCGACACAGGCCGACTGGCCCGACGGCTGATCGACGCCGGCATGGCCCACCCGGAAGCCCCCGGCCGGCGGGCGGACCTGATCGGTCCCGCCCCGACCGTGGTGGTCCCCGTGCACAATCGGGCCGCCACGCTGGAGAGGTGCCTGGCCTCACTCGGACCCGATGCGGACGTGGTGGTGGTCGACGATGCTTCCGACGACCCGGCGGCTGTTGCCGCCGTGTGCCGGCGTCACGGCGCCCGGCTGATCAGACGCGATGTCAACGGCGGTCCGGCCGCCGCCCGCAACCAGGCCATGGCCGTCGTCGACTCGCCGCTGGTGGCCTTCGTGGACAGCGACTGCACGGTAGGTGACGGGTGGCCCGGACGCCTGGTGGCCATGTTCGACGACCCGGCCGTGGGGGCTGTGGCTCCCCGGGTGCGACCCGAGGGCCACGACCCGGGCGGAAGCGATCGTCCTTCGCTGCTGGCTCGATTCAGCCAGAGCCACTCCTCGCTGGACATGGGACCGGAGCCCAGTGGGGTCGGGCCGGGATGTCGGGTCCGCTACGTTCCCACCGCGGCCATCGTCATGCGCACCACCGCCCTCGAGGCGTCGACCGGCCTCTTCGATACCGAGCTGCGGGTGGGCGAGGACGTCGATCTGGTATGGCGGCTGGTCGATGCCGGTTGGAGCGTTCGCTACCAGCCCTCGGTGACCGTATCCCACCGAGAGCCGCGGACGTGGGGCGCACTGTGGGCCCGGCGTTTCTCCTACGGAACCTCGGCCGGCCCCCTGGCCCGACGCCATCGGGGACGGCTGGCCCCGGTCGAGCTGCGTCCCTGGCCGGCGGCGGCCGCCCTGGCCATGGTGAGTGGCCGTTACCTCTCGGCTGCAGTCATGACGGCTGGCGGTGGCGCCCTGTTGGCCCTGCGCCTGCGGGGTCACCACATCCCGCTGGCCACCACCGCACGCTGGGGCGTGGCCACCGTCGGCTGGACCATGGTCGGGATCGGACGAGCGGCCACCATCCTGGGCGCACCCATTCTGATCGGCGCCCTCCTCCACAAAGGACGGGCCCGTGTCGGTGCCGGCCTCCTTCTGGTCGCCCCACCGTTGGTTGCGTGGGTCCAGCGGCGGCCCGCCATCGACCCGCTCCGTTGGCTGCTGGCCTCCATCGCCGACGACGCCTCCTACGGAGCCGGGGTGTGGGCAGGTTGCGCGCGTTCCCGCTCGCTCGGACCCTTTGTCCCCCACATCCGTGTCTGAAGGACGTAGGCGGTGGGGGGTTGAACAAAAAGAACGCAGACCGCGACATCGGCCCCGTACGGTGGGACACTGGAGCGGCCGGCCCCGACACGCTCGGCCGGTCAGCCGGCACCACTGGGGCACCGGCTGATGGGCCGGACGGTGGCGGAATACTTCTATGGAACCTGAACGAGCCAAACCGGCCCCGGCGTCCGCCGCCGAGGTGTTCGACGCCGTCCGGCCGGGCGGTGCTCTGGACCAACCCACGGCACCCCACCCGGGTCGGGCCGCTGAGGAGGGGGCTGAGACCACCGGCACGCCCGCCCCTGTGGGCACGGATCGGACCGGTCGTCGGTTGATGATGGCTCTGAGTGCCGCCCTCCTCGTTCTGGCCGCCCTGGTGGTGGTGGGGGCCGTTGCCCACGGGAACCTGGAGCACACCACCGCCACCCTCGGGGTCGAACGGATACGGCTGTCCCAGTCCGACGCACAGCTGGATGCCGCCCGACACCGGTTGGCCGCAGTGGAGAGCCAGTCGGACACGGCCGGACGGGCCCTGTCGGCTGCCTCCTCCCGCCTGGCCACGGCCCAGTCGCAACTGGCCCGGGCCCAGGCCGACGTATCCACGCAGGGGGTGAGCATCTCCAACCTCGACACCTGCTTGGCCGGGGTGGAGAAAGCGCTCAACCAGTTGGCGCTGGCCGATCAGCCAGGGGCGGTGGCCACCCTGCAGAGTGTCGCCTCCAACTGCCGGGCCGCCGAACCCACTTCGACGTGAGACGCCGCACCATCTACGCCCTCCTCGAGCCGGGTGCCGAGCCCGAACCCGGGCCCGAACAGCGGGAGCCCCGATCCCCGTCGGTGCGCTGGATGCTGACCGGTCTGGCGGTGGCAGCGGCGTTGATCGTGTGGGCGGTCACCTATGACGTGGCCGCGCTCTCGTCGAACAACCATGTGCACCACTCGTTGCATACCGCCCAGCGCTCCCTGGCCGACACCGACGGTTCGATTTCCAGTACACGTCGGCTGATGGCATCGGCAACCACCACCCGGGAGGCACGGGGCCAAGCCATCTCTCGTACCAATGACGAGCTTGCTACCACCGCTTCGAACCTGGCCTCGGCTTCGCGCACCAGTGACCTTCAGGTTCTCGACCTGGGCACACTCCACACCTGCCTGGGCGGCGTGTCCAGCGCGGTCAACGCCATCGCCGCAGCCGATCTCAAGGGAGCGGTCAGCGCCATCACCTCCGCCTCCTCGGCCTGCCTGAGCGTGGACAATTCCAACGGCGGGCTGGTCTATCCGTTCGACTTCCCCGATCCGTACGTGTTGACCGACGGTGATGAGTACTACGCCTTCGCCACCAACGCAGCGGCCGGCAACATACAGATCCTCGAGTCCTCCGATCTCACCCACTGGACCACCGTCGGCGACGCCCTCCCCCACGTGGCCTCGTGGGCTCAGCCCGGTGCCACCTGGGCACCGTCGGTGCTCAAGCGGGCGAACTCGTACGTGCTCTACTACTCGGCCCTGGACGGGACGACGGGCGACCAGTGCATATCCGACGCAGTGGCCACCCAGCCCCAGGGGCCCTATGTCGACACCACCCAGACCCCGCTGATCTGCCAACTGAACCAGGGAGGGTCACTCGATCCCAGCCCGTACGTGACGGCAAACGGGAACATGTACCTCACCTGGAAGTCTCAGGGAGCCAGCCGATCGCCGCCCACCGTGTGGGCTCAACAGATGACACCCAGAGGGACCGCCCTGGTCGGCGGCGCACCATCTGCCCTCCTCACCCCCAGCCAGGCGTGGCAAGGTGGCGTGGTGGAGGGTCCGGACATGTGGGTGTCGGGCAGCAGCTACGACCTGTTCTACGCCGGTAACAACTGGCAGACGGCCGGCTACGCCATTGGGATGGCCTCCTGCTCCGGGCCACTCGGGCCCTGCACCGATTCCTCGAACCAACCGATCCTGTCCTCGGACAGCACCATGAGCGGGCCCGGGGGACCGGACGTCTTCTCCGACGACCACGGCAACCTGTGGCTGGCCTTCGCCGCCTGGCTGCCCGACAAGGTTGGCTATCCCAATAGCCGCCCCCTCTTCCTCCGTCGGATCACCATCACGGGAGGGACGGCCCACGTGGCGCCCTGAGGTGGGTAAGGAATCCGGAGTCAGCAAAACCGTGGCAACAGGCACCACCACAGTGGGTGGCGGGACGGCCCGATCGCGGCACTTTCGACATTCATTGCTTTTGGTGGTGCACCCAACCGGTGAACGGACGAGGTTGGCACCGGCCTCCCTCCCCCGGTCGACCTGCTCAACGTCGGGAGTTACCACCCAACTAGGCACATAAGGCACCGCGGGCATTGAATTTCCTCACTTTTTGCGATGCAATCGGGTGTCGTTTTCGCCTACTGTCCGTCGGATAAGGGTCCGTTGGGGCAAGGAGCCTCGGCGGTGGCGCGAAAACGGCGGGCGATTGGGATGATCTTTGGGTCGCGTCGACTTTGAGCGGAAAGGCGACAGAATGCGGAGAATTTCAATCATTGTTGCTGCGCTATCGGCAGTGGCGATGGCCGGTTTCATCGTGCTTCCAGCCGCAGTGGCGGGAGCATCGGGCGGTGGCCGCCTCTGGGTCTCCAATGTGGCGGCTCTCTCGTCGGCGCCGGGCACGAGCTGCTCCAGCCCGGGCTACAGCACGATCCAATCGGCCATTACCGCGGCGGCCACAGGTGACACCGTCGAGGTGTGCGCCGGTACCTATACCGAGCAGCTCACCATCACTACCGATCTGAACATCAAGGCGGTGGGATCGGCCAACCTGGTACTCCCCGCCTCACCGGTCAACGACACGACCACATGTGACGATGCCTACGGGGCGGCCTGGAACAATTACGACCAGGAAGCCGTCTCCATCTGCGGAGCCACCGTGCATATGACGGGACTCAATGTGTCGGCTATCTGGCCGGAGAGCTACCAGACCTGTGAGGGAAACCTGGCTGGGATCTTCGTCGGCGGCGGCTCAGATTTCGTGGCCAAGAACGTCTCTGTGACGGGCGCCGGTGTTCCCGAGGACAGCGACGTATTCAGCTGCCAATACGGTGACGGCATCCAAGTCGGGACGTCGCGCACCTCTCCCAACGAATCAGCCCAAGCGTCACTCAAGAACGTCACGGTCACGGACTTCCAGAAGAACGGGATCTACGCAGACGGATCGGGCACGGTCGTCAATGTCAACAAAGCCACCCTCACCGGATACGGGCCGGCAGAAGAAGGTACTAACGGCATCGAGATCAAGAACGGCGCCAAGGGAGTGATTACCAAGGCCAACATCTCCCAGATCGAATGTGACGAGTCGGCCCCGAGCTGCGGGCCCGACGGGCTTTACAACTATCAAGCCGACGCCCTGCTGTTCTATGGAGCGGCCAAGGGATCGTCGGTGACACACTCCACTGTGAGCGACAACGACGTCGGCCTCTACTACGGATCTGAAGCTGCCACCGAGCCGACATCTCCTGAGGTCACCATCAGCCACGACACCTTCACCAGCAACCGGTACATCGGCGTGCAGTTCGACCAGGGAGATGCCAGCCTCAACGACGACACCATCAACGGCACCGGCAACGTCGGCATCCAGATCATGCAGTACATCGACAACGCCTTCGAGGGAAGCCAGACCTACGCACCGGCGGAAACGGCCAGCACCGACACCATCAGCGGTCAGGGCATGGCGGTGCAGGTTTACTCGGACAACAACCCGGGCGACTTCCCCGGAGTCTTCACCATCAGCCACAGCCACTTTCTGGCCCCGACCAACAACAACGCAGTGGCTGAGTCGAACAACAGCTCGAACTACCTCATCGGGGGGGTCGACAACAACTAGGCGACGCAGACGTTCGAAAACCGACCGAGGAGAGGAACTGGCGACTGCCGTCCCTCTCCTCGGTGGCGTCAGGACCCTCCCCGACGTCGTCTCCCTCGTCTCCCCACGGGGGTCCAGTCAACGGGAGTATGGGCGCCAAGGCGGCGGCGGAAGACACGGTCGGGGGTCGGGTAGACCAGCGGATTGGACAAATATCCCGTCTATCGGCTAGCGAAATGTTCGTGTCTCAATTCCTCACACTGAGTGACCGTATTACCACAAAATAACTTTGCTCTTATCCACTCTTTAAGTTGCCTTTACCTCTGTGGATAACCAATACTTTGTCGATGATCCTCCCAGGTCACAAGCACTTATTCCCTCGGTGAACATAGTTGGATGCGGAACCCGCTATAGTCTTCCCAACGCACCCATGTTGGTTAGCGCTCGATCACAGATCGATAGGGCACGTGGAACGTCGGAGATGACCGACGGACCGTGATGACACAGCATGAACCGAGGGATTGACGTTCCTCCGGCGCGCCACGGGGCCGAGCCGGCTACCGGCACAGTTCCCATGACGACCGACCAGCACGAAATGAGTGGTGCACCCACGACGCAATCCTGGGCGTAACTGAACCGGCCGCACACCCTGCGGCGCAAAGCCAGGACGGGCGATGCCTTCCCGCTCGCCGTCCGGGGCACGAATGCGATGGCCGGAGCCCGCCAACACCGAGCAGAGGAAGGCGCTCTTACGCGCCCTACGAAGGGAGGTGCCATGCGGACCCGCATTGCACTCGTGGCGATTGTTCCGATCGCCCTCATCACCGTCAGCATCCTGACGCAGGCGGTCTCAGCACCGTCGGCTCAGGCCGAAACACATGCATTGTCCAAGACCCGGCCGTCACAACCGGTCGTGATGCCTTCCGACCGGCTGGTCGTCTACCGGGCCCACAGCCGGGGTGCACAGCCCACGGCTCCGCCGGTTCTACTCGGCGCTCTCAACGTGGCGTTGCTGAGCGACGCCGCTGCCGCCCAAAGCCGGGCATCCCAGGTATCGACAGCCGTGAAACCGACACCGACACCTGTACCCGCACCTGTCGCCATTTCGAGTGACACGGTCACCGCCTACCAGCGAGAAGCCTGGCAACAGGTGGCCGACTGCGAAGAGGGAGGGGACTGGTCCTTCAACGGACCGATCTTCGACGGAGGGCTGGGTATCAGCCGGGCCAACTGGATTGCCTACGGCGGCGAGCAATTCGCTCCCGAAGCATCCATGGCCAGCGAGGACCAACAGATCATGGTGGCCGAGCGCATCCAAGCCGAACCGCCCGATCAGGACGGCTGCCGCGGCTGGTGACGACGGCATAACGCGCCAACCCGGCCTCGTGTACGACCGAAAGCGCGGCCCCAACCTTGCCGTCTTGCGTGAAAACCGTTACACGGCCCGACGACCGACCGCCATGCGGGCAGTCGTCGGGCCGAAACGGGAACTACGTGGTCAGATCTTGCGAACCTGACTGGCCTGCAGGCCCTTTTGGCCCTGCTTGGTCTCGAACTCGACACGCTGGCCTTCGGCCAGATCGCGGTAGCCCTCCATCTGGATCTCCGACTGATGGACGAACAGGTCGTCCCCCCCGCCGTCCGGCGTAATGAAGCCGAAACCCTTCTCGGCATTGAACCACTTGACTGCACCTACACCCATAACTGAGTCTCCTTGAAATTCCTGACGGTAACGCGGGGATCCATTGTGAAGCCCTCCGTGCCCCGACCCGATTACGGGCCGATGGCCCCCTCACCCTAGGTCCTGTGGGAGGGTCCTGCGCTCCTCACCCGAATTATCGACGTGAAACGAGGGTGGAACGAGGGAATTTCTCTCCAATCTGCTGCTATCTTGCACGCCATGGCAGCGGGCGGTCGGGGACGCCTCGTCACATGGCTGGTCCTGGTCGTGCTGGTGGTGACCGTGTCCGGCTGCAGTTCCTCGACTGCCCCCTCAGCCGGATCGGTGCCCGCATCGAACCCGACGGCCCTGTCCGCACCGGTGCCGGCCATTCCGCCGCCAGCACCCATCGTCTGGTCAACATGTCCCTCGCGGCCCACCCTGCAATGCGGGACCGTATCGGTACCGGTGGATTACCAACATGCCCAGGGGCCGTCCCTGAGCCTGGCCGTCAGCCGGGCACCAGCCCTCGACCCGAGCGACGTCAAAGGCACTCTGGTGTTCAATCCCGGTGGGCCCGGCGAGAGCGGGAACCTTCTCATGCCGGTGGCCCTGTCCCTCGTGCCCGCCACCATTCGCAACCAATTCAATATCGTGAGCTTCGATCCCCGAGGGACGGGAACGAGCGATCCCCTGCACTGCGGGACCTCGCCCTCACAACTGGCCAGTGTCCTCTCTCTCCCCGCGGCAGCCGGCCAGCCGCTGCCGGGCACCCCCGCCTTCACCGCCATGGCCAAGGCGTGCGCCACTCAATCCAGCAGGGTCCCCTTTATCGACACGGTCAACACGGCGCGGGACATGGACCGGATCCGCCAAGCGCTCGGCCTGTCCACCATCAGCTTCTACGGCCTGTCCTACGGCACGGTGCTCGGGGCGGTGTACGCCGACCTCTTCCCCCACCGGATCGCCACCATGGTCCTCGACGGCGCCGTCGACGTGAACGCCAGCCTCACCCGACAGGCCGAGGAGGAGGCGCCGGCCGCCGAGCAGTCGCTCAACCATCTGTTCGCCACCTGCACGGCCCAGGGATCCTGTCCCCTGGGGCCGCACCCGGCCGCTTTCTTTGCGGCACTGGCCAACTCGTTGCGCGCCCACCCGCTCCCCGCCCCCGGATCGGGCGACACCTATCCGGTCACCGAGGGTGATCTGGACACCGCCACTCTCTTCGCTCTCAGCTTTACCCAGTCGCAACCGGCGTACCTGTCCGCCCTGGTCGCCGCCCATGAGGGAAACGGCGCCCCGCTCCGGGCCCTGTCGCTCGAACTCGAAACCGACACCAACGGCGCTCCCCTCGTCGATGCCCTGTGGACCATCACCTGCAATGACGCCGCCGTCCACCCGAGCCCGGTCGAAGCCGGCACCCTGGCCCGGACTCTCAACGCCCGCCTGCCCTTCATGGGCGCCTACGCCGTCACCTACACCATGGGCGGATGCGTGGCCTGGCCGGCCGGTCGTCAGCCGGTGGTCGACCTCCACCCCCGGGACGCCCCACCCATCCTGGTCATCGGCAACACCGGCGACCCCAACACGCCGATCACCGGGGCCCGCCACCTGACCGCCGCTATTCCGTCGGCCCGTCTCCTCACATGGAAGGGGTGGGGCCACACCTGGCTGCTCAGTGGCTTTACCGACGTCTGCATGCAACAACGGGTGACCACCTATCTGACCGGTGGCGGGTTGCCCCCGGTCGGCACCGTGTGCAACTGATCGGTGTGCAACTGATCGGTGTGCAACTGATCGGTGTGCAACTGATCTCTGGGCAACTCATCTCTGGGCAACTGATCAGTCAGCCGGTTCGAGGACCAGCGCCCGACGGGGGCAGGCGGCCACCGCCCGCCTGGCCATGGCCACCAGATGGGCGTCGACCGGCACGCCGTCGACCAGGGGATAACCCCACTCATCGAGGGTGATCCGTTCTGGCAGCAATTCGGCACAGAAGCCGTAGGCGTCGCAGGCCACCGGGTCCACCCGCAGGCGGAGAAGGGCCCGACCGGACCCGCTCACGGCAGCCACCCACCGCTCGGCGGGACCATCACCGTCGGTGCCCGGGCCCCCGGGCAGGGATGCCCGGCACGGTGGGCCCGCACATCTTCGGCGAACACAGCCAGAGCGCTCCGCACCAGGCGGACCACCCCGTCCGGATGCCGACAGGCACCACGCCCATCGATCTGGGACAACCGCCTCTCCATCCGGCCCATGAGGTCGGCGCCGCCCAATCCGTGAGCCAGTAGCTCCACATCCTCGGCCACCGCCGGCAGGCCGAAAACGCAGGGACCGCACTGTCCGGCGCTTTCCCCGGCCATGTAGCGCGCCACCCGGGCCGTCTCGGTGATGCCACACGACGTACGGGGCAGGGCGACCAGGACACCGACCCCGAGGGCAGCTCCCATGTCGGCCAAGGGTCCGGCAGCGTAGCGGGTGGACAGATGGCCAGGGCCGAGCCAGGCGCCGGCATAGCCGCCGACCAGGACGCCGTTGATCGGGTGGTCGATACCGGCCCGGTCGAGAATCGCCCCCACCGCACAGCCCAACTCGACCTCCACCAGCACCGGAAGCCGGTCGGCGCCGGTAACTGTCACCAGCGTCGTTCCCGGCGCCTCGACCGTGCCGCGCTGGCGGAACCACTGGGGACCGTGACGGGCGATGAGGGCCACCTGGGCCAAGGTTTCGGCGTTGTGGACGAGAACCGTTCGACGTCCCACGGTCAGCGGCACCGATTTGTCCACGCGCAGGGCAGGAAGAGGTCGACCGCTCCCCAGCCAACCGGCCAGAGCCGACTCCTCGCCGGCCAGGTAGCTGCCGGGGGGGCGCTGCACCGATACCGGGTGGCCGACCATGCCCACCCTCTGCCGTTCGACGATGGCCCGCCTGAGCGCAGCGGCCGCCGCCTGGTGGTGTTCGGGAACACAGACCACGACCTCTGATCCACCAACGACGGAGCGGGCCACCTCGGCGCCGTCGAGGATCAGGTGCGGGGCGCGCTCGCACAGGATCCTGTCCTTGATGCTGAGCGGCTCTCCCTCCATGGCGTTGACCACCACCACCGCACGTCGAGAGCTCCGGCCGGCGGCGGCCCATTTGCGGCCCACGGCGAAGGATGCCCCTCCCCGGCCGGTGACACCGGATGCCGACACAGACCGGGACATCGCCGCGCACCACCTCGGATCGTCGTCGACGGGCAACCCCGCAGGTCCGTGGACAGCCAGGTGGGCCTCGAGGTCGGGCCTGCTGTCGGCGTCCACCAGACCGGCCAGCAGGCGCGGACGGTCGGACCGGATCAGGCGGCGAGCATCCTCCCGGAGGGCGGTCACGGTCGACCGGCCCCGACCGTCGACGGTGCCGGAGCCCGGGTGGTGGCACCCCGTACCTCGGCCCACGCCCGGCTCCGTTGATGACCCCTGATCCGCCACACCAACGAGACCAGGACGGAAACCGTGCTCACCCCGGCCAGAACGTCCATCCACACGGCCAAGGCGTCGGTTCCCTCACCCAGGGCGTGGGCCATGGCGATCGGCCAGCAGGCATAGGTCGACCAGTGGATGGCGTGCCAGAGGCGGGCACTCAGGCGATGGCGGAGGGCACTGGAGACAGCCACGGCTGCCAGCACATCGAAAGCGACCGTGCCCAGGCCGGTCCACAGTGGTTGGTAGCCGGAGGTGAAAGGCACCACCACCGATGTCCACCCGATGTGGACGTAGCTGTCGACCACGGCAGTGAGGACGTGAAGGAGCACGAAGACCGTGGCCATCACCGAGGTCCTCTTGTGCAGATCGGCCAGAGCGAAACCGGGCCACCGCCGGCCCCCGGCCCGTCCGGCGGTGGTGATGCCGAGCACCACCGAGGCGGTCAACAGGAGCAGGGCGACGATTCCGGTGGCCCGGGTCGAGTACCACAGGGCGATGGAGGACACGGCCACCATCAGGATCCCCTGGCTGCCGTGGTCGGCCATCCTCCCAGGCACACCACCTCGCCGGTGGCCCGCACCAGTCGGGCGGCCGCGCCACGGGCGTCGAGGTTTCCGACGGCGTCCTCGCCCCACACCACCGCAGCGGTGGACAGGGCGTTGGCTTCCACACAGGTCGGGGCCGTCGTCGACACCAGCGACCACACCGGTTCGGCCGCCCCGCCAGTCTGCGGATCGACGATGTGATGTACCGACTTACCGTTGCGGACCCAGGCCCGAGCCGTCGTCCCCGACGTGGCCAGGCCGCCGGCGGTGATGGCCACCACCTGGTCGACCTGGTCGGTGGGCGTCGTGCACAGAGAGGCGATGCCTACGCTCCACCCGCCGTCGGGAGGGTGACCGGCCACCGATACGTCTCCTCCCAGGTTGACCAGCACGCCGCAGCCGAGACGGTCGGCGATCCGGGCGGCGCTGCGGTCAGCGGCCAGGGCCTTGCCGGTGGCCCCGATGTCGACGCGGACGTCAGGCGGAATGACCGCCGTGCGGGCCGCCGGGTCGAGGACAATCCGCCACCAGCCCGGCGCCGGACATGACCTGGCCTCCGGCACCGATACGCCCTTCTTGATCTCGTCGAAGTGCCGGTCATAACCCAGTGCCGACACCGCCGATGCCACCGTCGGGTCCACCGCGCCGGCCGTCTCGACGGCCACTACGCACGACACCTCGAGCACGTCGAAGAGCAAACGGCTCACTCGGGTCGGTCGGCCGTGCCCGAGGGCCTCGAGACGCCGGAGCTCCGAGTCGGCTCGGAAACGGCTGCAGGCCTCATCCATGGCCCGCAGTGCTTCGGCCAACAGCGCCAATGCCCGGTCGGCCCGATCCGGGGCGGTGACGGCGACGCTGGCCGTGGTGCCGATGGCGCTCATCGAGCGAACGGCCACCGCAGGCGGATCGTCGACCGCAGCACGACGGCGAAGACGGACCGGGGAGGCACTCACGTCTGCCCCGACGTGGTCATGGCTCCCTGCGAGCTGGCGGTCGGGGCCGAGCTGGTGGTCGGGGCCGTGGTGGTGGTGGTGGCCGAGGCCGATCCGGACCGCGTCGAGGTCTTCGGCTCCGAGGACGCCCTGGCCGCGACGACCGCCCGCCCGCCGGCCGTCGAGTGGGCGCCGGCCTCGCTGGCCACCAGGGCACCGAGACCGATCCCCGTTGACACCGAAGCCACACCGATCATGATGGTGGCCCGACGGACCCGTGACCGGGCACGGTCCCGGACCGTTGGATCCGGAGACGGGCGTCGTCGCCCGCCGGCCGAGGTGGGTTGGTCACGCATATCTCGTCCTTTCGGCTGGCTGGGAGGGGCCTGTCTCCACATACGGATACATACGGGCGGGGCCCGTCTCGGGATTTCCGACCCGTGGGCCATTGGACAGGCGAACCTGTTGGGCCAGCTCCGATCCAGCTGGGAGCAGTCTGTGAACATCGCCGTTGAGTCTTCACACAGCCAGCGCACAGGCGGTTCCCACCCAAGCCCCAAAACCCGGTGCGATGCTGGGGAGGACGCCGAGCACGTCCTGGGTCAGGGGGCCACCTCCCGTGAGCCGGTCCGGAAGGAGAAGGTGCATGGAACCCACCCGCAGTCAGCGCATTCTGGTCGTCGACGACGAGCCCTCAATCGTCGACGCCGTCTCCACCTCTCTGCGCTATGAGGGGTTCGGGGTGGACGAAGCGGTCAATGGCCGGCTCGCTCTGGCTGCGGCTCAAGAGAGTCCGCCCGACCTCATCGTGCTCGACGTCATGCTTCCCGACCTCGACGGCATGGAAGTGACCCGACGGCTCCGGGCCGACGGCATCCGGGTCCCCATCCTCTTCCTCACCGCACGTGACGGAACCGAGGACAAGGTGGCCGGGCTCACCGTGGGAGGCGACGACTACGTGACCAAGCCGTTCGCACTGGCCGAAATCGTGGCCCGCGTCCATGCCATCCTCCGGCGGGTCGGAAGCGAACCCGAGGACGAAGGTGTCCTCCGATTCGCCGACATCGAGATGGACGAGAATGCGCACGAGGTAACTCGGGCCGGGGTGTCCATTACGCTCACCGCCACCGAGTTCAACCTCCTCCGGTTCTTCCTTCTCAACCCCCGCCACGTCCTGTCAAAAGCCCAGATCCTCGATCACGTGTGGCATTACGACTTCGGGGGGGACGGCAATGTTGTCGAGACGTACGTCAGCTACCTGCGCAAGAAGCTCGAGGCGGTGGGTCCCCCGGTCATTCACACCGTCCGACTGGTCGGATACGCGCTACGCGAGCCCGCTGCCACTTAACCCATGTCGCTCCGGACCCGACTGTTGATCGCCATCGGGGTCATCGCCGTGGTGGCGCTGGCCATCGCCGATGTGGTCACCTACTCGGCCCTCCAGTCCTTCCTCTACCAGCGGGTCGATCAACAGCTCGATCAATTCCACGGTCGCTTCGAAAGTATGGTGGAGACGGGGACGCTGCTCACCCCCACCGCCTGTGCCGGACCCTTCGCTCCGCGCTTCGGGCCTTCCGACCAGCCTGAAGGCGGGATCCCCCGACAGCCCTCCAACGCCATTCAATCCTTCGCCGTCCAGGTGCGCTACCTGTCGGGTGGAATCGTGGATTCGGAGAGCTGCGCCGCCTATGTGAGCGGCACCGCCTACACGCCCCAGATCCCCACGGCCATCGCCGGCCTGACCACCAGTACGACCACGGCCGTCTACTTTGATGCTTCGGCCGTCCAAGGTAACGGTCCGGCCTTTCGGGTGCGCGCCTCGCAACTGGGTGACAACCAGGTTCTCATCGTGGCCGAGCCGCTCGGTGACGTCGGGAGCACCTTGCACCACCTGCTGTTGGTCGAGCTGGCGGTGACGGCGGCGGCGGTGGTGGTGGCGCTCATCGGCGGACTCTGGCTGGTCCGTCTGGGACTCCGACCACTGCGCGACATGGAGCTGACAGCAGAGTCCATCGCCGCCGGAAATCTGACCGAGCGGGTGCCGGGTGAGAACGACACCACCGAAGTGGGACGGCTGGCCCGCACCCTCAATCTGATGCTCTCCCGCATCGAGTCCGCCTTCAGCGCCCGGCTCGCCTCCGAGAGCCGCCTTCGCGCTTCGGAACAACGACTGCGCCGATTTGTGGCCGACGCCTCCCACGAGCTGCGCACACCGATCGCGGCCATATCGGCCTACGCCGAGCTCTTCGGTCGGGGGGCGTCCGAGCAGAAGGAGGATCTCGAACGCCTGATGGGCGGAATTCGTCACGAGACGACGCGCATGGAGCACCTGGTCGCCGACCTCTTGCTCCTGGCCCGCCTCGATGAGGGCCGACC
The DNA here is from genome assembly GCA_963727955.1 of uncultured Acidimicrobiaceae bacterium. Classification (GTDB taxonomy): domain Bacteria; phylum Actinomycetota; class Acidimicrobiia; order Acidimicrobiales; family RAAP-2; genus Bog-756. Next base: position 85,674 of record CAVSII010000004.1, on the reverse strand, counting down.
CATGGAGCAAAAGTCAGTGGACCTGGTGGCCCTGTGTGCCGAAGCGGTGCAGACGGCGGCCACCGTCGGCCCCGAGTGGCCGGTGACCTTCGAGGCCTCCCGGCCCATCGAGGTGATGGGGGACGCCACCAGCCTGCGTCAGGTCGTCGACAACCTGCTCGGGAACGTCCGGGCCCACACCCCCCCGGGGACGACCACACGGGTCCGGGTCGACAACGACGAAACCGGTGCGGTGGTCACCGTGGCCGACGACGGACCGGGCATGGACCCCGACGAAGCCGAGCACGTCTTCGAGCGCTTCTACCGGTCCGACCCTTCCCGCTCCCGCACCCACGGCGGCGCCGGGCTGGGCCTGTCGATCGTGGGCGCCATCGTCGCCGCCCACGGGGGCACGGTCGCCGCCCGGGGCGACGCCGGCACCGGGGCCACCTTCATCGTCCATCTGCCGACGGCGCCGGCCGGGCCGGTCCCTCCCCCCGGTGGGCCTCCTTACCCATCGGGCACGCCCCCGGTTTCGCCTGTTCGTACGGCTCCGGCCTCCCCCGTCGGTGGTGTTCCCGACATGCGGGTGAAGAGCGCCTCCGCTCCCGACAACGGGACACACTCCCACGGGCGCCACAGCCAGCTCTCATGGCGCACAGAACCGGATCCACCAGAGTCACCGTCATGAACGTCGCCTCCCTGGCCCCTGCTCGTCGCCCCGTGCCGGAATCCACGTGCGAGGTGGAGATCGTGATCCCCGTGTACAACGAGGAACTGCACCTGGCCGCCAGCGTCACCGCCCTGGGCCGCTACCTCGACACAGCCTTTCCCTTCACGGCCACCATCACCATCGCCGACAACGCAAGCACCGACGGAACATGGAAGGTGGCCACCGAGCTGGCCGACACCCTGGACGGTGTGGCCGCCATCCACCTGACGGAAAAAGGCAGGGGGCGGGCCCTGCGGGCAGCCTGGTCCCGCAGCGCGGCGTCGGTCGTCGCCTACATGGATGTCGACCTGGCCACCGGCCTTGATGCCCTGCTTCCCCTGGTCGCCCCGCTCCTCTCGGGACACAGCGACGTCGCCATCGGCACCCGCTTGGTGACGGGTGCCCACGTTGTGCGGGGCGTGCGCCGCGAGTTGATATCCCGCGGCTACAACCTGGTGCTGCGCGGTGCGCTTGGCAGCCAATGCACCGATGCGCAGTGCGGATTCAAGGCCATGCGCCGTGAGGTGGCGTTCGAGCTCCTCCCGTTGGTCGAGGACAACCGGTGGTTCTTCGATACCGAGGTGCTGGTCACCGCCCAACGCATCGGCCTGCGCATCCACGAGGTGCCGGTCGACTGGGTGGATGACGAGGACTCGCGGGTGGACGTTGTGCACACCGCCCTCGAGGACCTGCGGGGCGTCATCCGGCTGCTCGGTCCCTCCGCCAGGCGCCGGGTCGCCCTTCGCCCCGCCCGGCCGACCCGGCCCGATCTCTCCGATCAGGTGACCCGGGCGGCGGGCACCGGCTCCACCATCGGGGGAAAGACGGCCGACCTGATCGCGTTCCGCAGAGGACCGGTCGAGGGCAGCGACGACGCTCGGTTGGACGGTCATGTCGCCCATCCGTCGTCGGCGTCCCCCGCCGTACCGGCTGCACCCCCCCAGGTCTTCGCCGACGAGATCCTCCGGTTTGCCGGTGTGGGTGCGGCCAGCACGGTGGCCTACGCCGCCCTGTTCGCCGCCCTCGAACCGGGCCTCGGAAGCTACCTGGCCAACGGGGTGGCCATCGGCCTGTGCAGCCTGGGCAACACGGCGGCCCACCGGGGCATGGCCGGTGCGGCCGGCAGTGGGCTGGATCGCCGGGAGCGCGTGCTCACCTCCACCGCCCTCTTCGGGGTCAGCTTGAGCTTCACGACGGGAGCACTGGCCGCCACCCGGGCCCTCGGCTTGACCACCATGCTCCCCACCCTCTGTGCCGTGACGGTGGCCAACGCCGGGGCAGCCTTCATCCGGTTCGGCATCTTGCGCACCTGGGTGTTCCGTCCCCAATTCGGCACGCGGCTGTCCGTCCCGCCGTACACACCCGACCGCTGGACCCGACGGCCGACCCCCACCGGTGGTGCCCTGTGACCGACACCAATCTGGGTGCCGACACAGGGACGGTGTCGGCCGACAGCGGAGCCACCCACGCCGCCACCACCTTCGAGCCGACCCCTCCCCCGGCGCCTCCCTCCGGCACCCCACCAGGCGGGGAGCCCGCGCCAGCCGACCCGGAAGCCATGTCGGCCGGTCCTGGCGGTCCACCGGAGCACGAGCCGCCCACGCCGCTCCCTCCCCACCGGCGGCTCTCGCGGCTGATACGGGGACGCCCCGAGGATCCGGCCTGGGTCCGCCCCGCTCTGGTGGCCCTGCTGGTGGGCACCGGCTTCCTCTACATCTGGGGACTGGGCCAGTCGGGTTGGGCAAATAGCTTCTACTCGGCGGCGGTGCAGGCCGGAACGAAGAGCTGGCGAGCGTTCTTCTTCGGATCCTCCGATGCCTCCAATTTCATCACCGTCGACAAGCCGCCAGCATCGCTCTGGGTCATGGAGATCTCCGCCCGGCTGTTCGGTGTCAATGCCTGGAGCATCCTCGTGCCCCAAGCTCTCGAAGGGGTGGCCACGGTGGGCCTCCTGTTCGTGACCGTGAGGCGGTGGTTCTCGCCCGGGGCGGCATTGCTGGCCGGCGCTGTGCTGGCCCTCACCCCGGTGGCCACCCTCATGTTCCGCTACAACAATCCCGACGCCCTGCTCACCTTGGTGTTGACGGCCGCCGCCTACGCCACCGTCCGGGCCGTCGAGGGTGGACGCACCCGCTGGATCGTGTTGGCCGGTGCCCTCATCGGGTTCGGCTTCATCACCAAGATGCTCCAGGCCCTCATCCTCCTGCCCGTACTGGCACTCGTCTACCTGCTGGCCGGTCCGCCCGAGCTCGGCCGTCGTATCGTCCAGCTGGTCTACACGGCCATCGCCCTGGTGGTATCGGCCGGATGGTGGGTCGCCGCCGTCCAGCTGACCCCGGCCGCCGACCGTCCCTACGTAGGCGGCTCCACCAACAACTCGGAGCTCAACCTCATCTTCGGCTACAACGGCTTCGGCCGACTCACCGGAAACGAAACCGGCAGCGTCGGAGGCAACGGAGCGGCCGGCAGCATGTGGGGCCCGACCGGCTGGAACCGGCTCTTCCTGTCGCAGATGGGAGGGCAGATCTCGTGGCTCATCCCCGGGGCACTCATCGGCCTGGTGGCCGCCCTGTGGTTGACCCGACGCGCCCCTCGCACCGACCGGATACGGGCTGCGTTCCTCATCTTCGGGGGCTGGCTGCTGGTTACCGGCGCCGTGCTCAGCTTCGCCCACGGCATCATCCACCCCTATTACACGGTGGCTCTGGCTCCCGCCGTGGGGGCCCTGGTCGGCATGGGGGCGTCCACCTTGTGGCAGCGCCGCCAGCAGATCTTCCCCCGAGTGGCCCTGGCCGTCGCCATCGCCGCCACCGTGGCCTGGGCGTTCGTCATCCTCGGATGGAGCCCGACGTGGTATCCGGCCCTCCGTTGGGTGATCCTCGGCGTGGGCATCGCCGTCGCCCTGGCCATCGCCCTCACCCCCCGGGCCCGCGGTGTCCTGGCCGCCGGTGTTGCCGGGCTGGGTATCGCCTCGATCATCGCCGCTCCCGCCGCCTACTCGCTGGAGACGGCGTCGACGCCGCACAGCGGGGCCATCCCCTCGGCCGGCCCGGCCGTCCAGAGCGGGGCCGGCTTCGGGGGACGTGGCGGCTTCGGAGGTGCGGGCGGCTTCGGAGGTGCCGGAGGGTTCGGGAACTTCGCCCGCAACGGGCTCACTCTGCCCAAGGGCTTCACTCTGCCCAACGGCACCAAATTGCCCAGCAGGATCAGCCTCCCGCCGAGCTTCTTCAAACACCGGTTCGGAGGGGCCCCGGGCGGAGCCGGGACGACAGGTCCGGGCGGAGCAGCCGGAGGTCCGGGGGGCGGCTTCGGCCGGTTCGGTGGCGGGGGGGGCTTCGGTGGCGGGGGAGGTTTCGGAGGAAGGGGTGCCACCGGAGGCGCCGTGGCCAACGGGGGTCTGCTCAACGCCGGGACGCCCGGAAAGCAGATCGTGGCCCTGCTCGAAGAAGACGCCTCCCGCTACACCTGGGTGGCCGCCGCCACCGGATCCAATTCGGCGTCGGGCTACCAGCTGGCCACCGACGACCCGGTCATGGCCATCGGTGGCTTCAACGGGACCGACCCCGCCCCTACCCTGGCCGAGTTCCAGAAGTACGTGGCCGCCGGCAAGATCCACTACTACATCAGCGGCGGCGGGGCGCTGGGTGGGGGCTTCGGTGGCGGGCGGTCGTCGGGGTCCTCCGACGCCTCCCAGATAGAGGCGTGGGTGACCACTCACTTCACGGCCCGGACGGTGGACGGCGTGACCCTCTACGACCTCACCACCGGTCGGTAGACCCGGGACGGGGGCGCATCTCCCTCTCCCCGTCCGACCCACCCCGCCGTCGGGGCCCGTAGCCGATAACCGGTGTCCGACGGCACCGCCGAGCCGGTGGACACCCGATGCCGGTCGGGCTACCGTCGACCCTGTCCCGTCCGTCGGAGGTCAGGGGAGCGAGGCGCGAAGGGGTCACTGTGGGCTCTCCCAGCACTCAACGGACAGGGCGGATCCTGTCCCTCAGGCAATGGCGGTCATGACCGCCGTGGCTCCGCTCATCCTGCTCGGTGTGGGGGCGGCGTCGGCGCCGGCGTGGGCAGGCGGTGGGACCACCACCATCACCACCTGCACCCAGAAAGCCTTCGACAAGGCGGTCAAGAAGACGGGCACCGTGCAGTTCGGTCTGGCCTGCTCGCTCACCCTTACCAAAACGGTCAAGTTCGCCAAGTCGAAGAATGTGACCATCGAAGGCAACGGCTTCCAGGTCAAGATCAGCGGCGGGGAAACGGTGCAGCTGTTTTCAGTGTCCGGCGGGGCACTGTCGATCTCCGGGATCGAGCTCGAAGAGGGTGCCGCCATCGGCGCTGCTGGAACCAACGGAGTGGCAAGGACATCGGGCACGACCGGAGGAACCCCCGGAACGCCGGGGACGGCCGGCGTGGTGGGTGAACCGGGTACCGGAGGTGGCTCCGGCGGTGGGGGCACCAGCGCCACGGCCGGAAAGAACGGAACGGCGGGGGCCAGCGCCTCGGGGGGGTGCCATCCACGTGAAGTCTGGGTCCGTCTCGCTGTCCGATGACACCATCGCCGGTAACGAGGCGGTGGGGGCAACGGCGGCATGGGGGGATTGGGCGGCACCGGCACCGGCGGTGGCTCGGGCGGAAGCGGCGGCGGGGTGGCGGGGAGTAACGGGGCGACTGCGGCGGCCGGGGCGGCGGGCTCGGCGCTCGATCCCACCCACAACTGACGGGCACGGCGCCATACACCGGGTCGGCGCCATACTGGTCGACCCAGCGACAGTTGGTCCGAGCCCCACATTCCGGCCGCTCCGACCACAAAAGGAGATGCAGTGGCGATCAACGTGACGCCCATACCCGGCCTGGACCCGGAGATCAATGACGTTCGGCGGCGCACAGCCGACTTCATCAACCAGGAGGTGCTCCCCTACGAAGAGGTGTTGTGGCGGTCGCGGCGCGACTCGGGGCTGACCGAGGAGGAACGCCAGGACGGCCGGCGCAGGAGTGTCGAGCTGCGCGAGGAGATCAAGGCCAAGGTGCAAAAGGCCGGGCTGTGGGCTCCCCATCTCCCCGCTGAGTACGGCGGCATGGGTCTCGACTTTCTGGCTCTGGCCTACATGTACGAGATCCTGGCCTACGCCGTCGGGGCGTCATCTCTCTTCGGGATCGCCGCCCCCAACTCGGGCAACGCCACCATCCTGGTCAAGTACGGCACCGAGGAGCAGAAGCGTAAATGGCTCCTCCCGCTGATCGAGGGGACCATGCAATCCGGCTTCTCCATGACAGAGCCGGACAACGCTGGATCGGATCCGCGCTCCATTCAAACCGAAGCGGTGCGTGACGGTGATGACTGGGTCATCAACGGCCACAAGTGGTTCACCTCCAACGGCATCGAAGCCGACTTCTTCATCGTGATGTGCCGAGCCAACGACCCTTCCGGGGAGCTCGGGGCCCCGGGCCGGATGACCCAGATCATCGTGCCCACCGCCACCAAGGGCGTGAACATCATCCGCGGCATCGGCATCTTCGGCCACTCCACCTCCGACCACTGCGAGATCCGGTACGAGAACGTACGCGTACCGGTGGAGAACACTCTCGGCCTGGTGGGTCAAGGCCACCAGGCCGCTCAGGACCGGCTGGGAGCGGGGCGTGTCTACCACTGCATGAATTCGGTCGGACAAATGTGGCGCGCCTTCGACCTCATGGTGGAACGGGCCCTGACCCGTCAGGTGCACGGTGGCCTTCTCAAGGACAAACAGTTCATCCAGGGGTTCATCGCCGAAAGCTATATGGACGTGCAGTCAGCCCGTCTGATGACCATCAACGCCGCCGAGAAGGTGGCCCACGGCGACCCCGACGTGCGCACAGCCATTTCGGCCATCAAGGTCTTCGTGCCGGCCGCCTACCACCGGGTCGTGGACCGGGCCATCCAGGTATGGGGCGGTGCGGGAGTGAGCAATGACTTGCCTCTGGCCGGCATGTACCTCACGGCCCGGGTGCTGCGCCTGGCCGACGGACCCGACGAGGTGCACAAGATCCTGATGGCCAAAAACATCCTGCACCGCTACGAGAGCGGCGAGAGCTGGAATTTCGGCAATTGAGCCGGTGAGCCCTCCGGGCAGGGTCCGGTGGGGTTCGCAGTTCCGTCCGCCTCAGCGGCTGATTGCCGCCGACCGGGTTTCGGGACGGGAGTAGCTCCGGTACTGTCCTCGGCGTGGAGGTGCCCCTCATAAAGCAACAGCGGAACCTGGTCACCGAGCTTCCCGGCCCGAAATCGCAGGAGCTGGCGCGGCGACGGGCCGCCGCCGTCGCCCCCGGGGTGAGCTCGGTACTTCCGGTGTACGTCGAGGAAGCGTCCGGTGCCATCCTCGTCGACGTCGACGGCAACTCGCTCATCGATCTCGGGGCGGGCATCGCCGTCATCAGCGTGGGACACGCCGCTCCCACCGTCGTCGAGGCCGCCCGCCACCAGATGGCCCGGTTCTCCCACACATGTTTTATGGTCAATCCCTACGAGACCTATGTGGCGGTGTGCGAGGCCCTCAACGGATTGGCACCGGGTGACCACTCCAAACGAACCGCTCTGTTCAACTCGGGCGCCGAGGCGGTGGAGAACGCCGTCAAGATCGCCCGCCACGTCACCGGACGGAGCGCCATCGTCGTCTTCGACCACGCCTATCACGGCCGGACCAACTTGACCATGGCCCTCACCGCCAAGAACATGCCTTACCGCGACAAGTTCGGCCCCTTCGCCCCCGAGATCTACCGGGTACCCATGTCCTACCCGTTCCGTGATCCCGAGACGATGACCGGCGAGCAAGCGGCGGCGCGGGCCGTCGAGCAGATCGAGCGCCTGGTCGGTGCGGACAATCTGGCCTGCGTGCTCATCGAGCCCATCCAGGGGGAAGGCGGGTTCGTAGTTCCGGCCCGGGGCTTCCTTCCCGCCATGAACGGATGGTGTCGTGAACGAGGCGTCTTGCTGGCCGCCGACGAGATCCAGACCGGGTTCTGTCGAACCGGCGACTGGTTCGCCTGCGACGACGAGGGTGTCGTCCCCGACCTGCTGTGCACGGCCAAGGCACTGGCCGGAGGTCTTCCTCTGGCCGCCGTGACCGCCCGGGCCGGCCTCATGGACCAGATCCATACCGGCGGGCTCGGCGGCACCTACGGGGGGAACCCGGTGGCGTGCGCCGCCGCCCTGGCCACCATCGACCTGATGCGGGAAGAGGACCTGGCCGGCGCGGCCCGGCTCATCGGCCAGAAAGTGTCGGCTTCGCTGTCCGCTCTGGCTGAGGCCTACCCGGCTGTCGGTGACGTGCGCGGCCGTGGGGCCATGATGGCCATGGAGATCGTCCGGCCAGGCACCATGGAGCCCGATGCCGATGCCACACGCCGCATCGTCCAGGCCTGCCATCAGGCGGGTGTGGTCGTCTTGACCTGCGGGAGCTACAACAACGTCATCCGCCTCCTGCCACCGCTGACCATCGACGACGGTCTCCTGACCGACGGCCTCGACGTCCTGTCCGGGGCGACCGCCGAGGTCCTCAGCGGGGCCGGCTCACTGTCCTGACAGAACCGCTGTCCTGACGGAACCGGTGTCCTGACGGAAACAGCCCCGGCAAGAAGAGTGGCCTCGGGGACTGGCCACAGGGCGGGTGGTCAGCGCTCGGTGGGGGGAAACACGGCCTGGGCCGAGGCCAGACCGGCGTCCACGCATCGGATCTCCTGATCGGCGTCGCGTACCAGCGTCTTCACCCGCTGTCCGTTGGCGTCGCTGGCCGAAGCCATAGCCGCCCTCTGGACGTCAGAGGCGGCCTGCATGACCTCGATGGCCTGGGCGGCCACATCGGGAGGGACCACTCGCTGACCGTCGATGCGCAACACCCGGTCGAGCCTGGCCGTCACCTCGCGGAGCCTCCGGCACAGTTCGGGTAGCGAAGCTGTCGAGCCATCGGCATCCTCTGCCGCCTCGACAGCGGAACCGGCCCGGTCGACCGAGCGCCAGAGCTCCCGACGGACCTGGCGGGAAGTCCACCCATAGACCTCGTCGGGCGACCACGTCAGTCCGGGTGACCTACGGGAGGACGTGGCCTCCCACAGGGCCAACCCCGCTACCACCAGCCCGTGTGAGTGGAAGGCACGCCACTTCCTGCGTCCATAGCGCCAGGCGAGGAATGCAGCCACCACGAAGCCGGCGAGAACAGCGGTGACCAGCACCAGCATCCCGACAAGCAGAGGCTCCCACAGCGAGGCGATCACCCCACCAGTGTAGGTCGGTCGTCGTTTTGTCGGAGGGCGACGTTCGGCGACCACCCGGCACCCTCACACCAGCGGATCGAGCAGCAGTTCCTCCATGTCATCGATGTCATCCTGGGTGAGTCCCGCCTCCAGGGCCCAGGCGCGGGCTCCCCCGAAGCGGCGGTCCAGCTCACCGAGGAAACCGACCATGGTTTCGCTCTTCACGCCGAACCGTGACGCCGGCACGCGGGAAATCCGGTCGGCGAAGGCCGGGTCGGACCGGTAACGACCGAGAATCAACTCCATCCGGCCCTCGGTTATCAGGTAGTCGTCCACGATGACCTCGGCCTCGACGCCGATGATGCTCAGGATGAGGGCGGCCAGCACACCGGTGCGGTCCTTGCCGGCGGCGCAGTGGAAGACCAAGGGGAGATGGGCGGCGTCAGCCACCAAGGTCAAGGCGGTGACCAGCGACCGTCGACCGACATCGAGGTACCACAGGTACCGATCAGTGAGGTCGTCCCCGGGGGAGGCAGGGGCGGCCACCGACTCGCCGCTGTCACCGTCTTCAATGACGGAAAGGTGGTGGAAGGCGATCGGCTCGGGGCCGAGTGGTCCACGACCGGTGTGCTCCAGCTCGCGGGAGGTGCGCAGATCGACAATGGTGGTGAGCCCCAGCGACCGCAGCCGGGCCACATCTCCGGCGGAGAGCTCGTGCAGGGTGTCGCTACGGAAAAGAGTCCCCCACCGGGTCATACGCCCGTCGCCCGTCGGGTAACCCCCCAGGTCGCGGAAGTTGAAGGACCCATCGAGGGGGACGAGCCGGGGGCGGGCTTCCATCCCTCCATCATGGTCGACCGATCACCGCCTGCGGTCGAGGTGGGCCTAAGCTGTGGTCACCGTGCGGAAATTCACGGGGCAGCGTCAAGATCCACAGATGTCGATCAGGTGCGGGACTCAAGTGCATCGTCGCCGGCGACGATCACACCAGTACCGTCCATTGTCGAGCGTGATCCGGCCTGCCAGGGAGTACAAGGGCGGGCCCCTGTCCCGCCGTACTGCCACCATTCAGCGTCCACATCACACCTCCAACAAACATTTCCCCACAGACCTCCGGCCCGTGTACCGAACGACAACGCCCCATCCGTGCTGCTCGCCGCTCACAATCCACGTCATCGGCGACAGACGTATGACCATCGACAGACGTATGACCATCGACAGTGAATGGCATCGATCATCAACCGCCATCGACCATGAGGAGTAATCAGTAGATGAAGTCGCTCGCCACCTGGTGCGTCCGCCATCGAGTAACGGTTTTGATCCTGTGGTTGGTCGCGCTCATCGGGATGATCGGGCTGTCGCGGGCGGTGGGCACCGACTACACCAACAGCTTCACCCTGCCCCATACCGAGTCGACCCAGGCCCTCGACCTACTCCAGGCGGCGGAGCCAGCCGTGGCCGGCGACCGCGAGCAGATCGTCTTCCACACCACTGACGGTGCCAAGGTCAGCGATCCGGCCGTCAAGACCACAGTCAACGAGATGCTGACCAAAGTGGCAGGCCTGCCGCATGTCTCGAAGATCGCCAGTCCCTATGACCCCCTCGGCGCCAACCAGATCAGTGCCGACGGCACCACCGCCTTCGCCACCGTCACCTTCGACACCTTGGCCCAGAACATCCCGACCACCGAGGCCCAGAAGTTTGTGTCCACCGCCCAGACCGCCATCGGGCCCGGCCTCCAGGTGGCGGTGGCCGGCCAGGTGGCCGAGGCGGCTGACAAACCCTCCTTCGGTGGCACAGGACTCGGGGTCATCCTGGCCGGCGTCGTCCTGCTCCTCGTGTTCGGCTCGGTCTTCGCCATGGCCCTCCCCCTGCTGTCCGCCCTGGCCTCCCTGGGAACGGCCATCGGGCTGATCGGCATCCTGAGCCACGTGCTCAAGATGCCGCAGTTCTCCGCCGAGCTGGTCCTGCTCATCGGCCTCGGCGTGGGCGTCGACTACGCCCTCTTCATCGTCACCCGGCATCGGCAGGGGCTCATCGCCGGAAGGGACGTCGAATCCTCGATCGTGAACGCTGTCAACACCTCGGGACGAGCGGTCATGTTCGCCGGCATCATCGTCTGCATCGCCCTGCTGGGAATGTTCGCCCTCGGCGTCTCCTTCCTCTACGGACTGGCCATTGCCGCCGCCATCGGCGTCGCCTTCACCATGATCGCCGCCCTCACCCTGCTGCCGGCCTTCCTCGGCTTCATCGGGCCCCGGGTGCTGAGCCGCCGGCAGAAGCGGGACCTGGCCGCCAACGGGCCCCGGGTCGTGGGCAGCGGGACCAAGGGGTTCTGGCCCAAGTGGGCGGCGTTCGTCGATCGTCGCCCGGTGATTCCGGCAGTGGTGGCTCTCCTGGTGGTGCTGTTCATCGCCCTCCCCTTCTTCTCACTCCGGCTGGGCTCCTCCGACCAGGGCAACGACCCGGTCGGGACGACGACGCGCCAGGCCTATGACCTGCTGGCCACCGGCTTCGGCCCCGGCTTCAACGGCCCCCTGCTGCTGGTCACCCAGAACGCCGGCGCCGCCGACCTTCCGGTCATCGACAAGTTGGCCGCGGCCGTCCAAAACCAAAGTGGGGTGGTCGACCAGAAGATCGTGCCGGTCCCCCTTCCCGCCAAGGATGGGAAGCAGGTGACACTGCTCACCGTCTACCCGACCACATCGCCGGAAGCAGCTGCTACCACCGACCTCATCGATCACCTCCGCCAGACCACCATTCCGTCCGTGGTGGACGGCACCGGTGTCACGGTCGACGTGGGCGGCAACACGGCCATCTTCGTCGACTTCGCCCGTGTCCTCTCGTCCAAGCTCCCCCTGTTCATCGGGCTCGTTGTCGTCCTGTCCTTCCTCCTTCTGGCCATGGTGTTCCGCAGCCTGATCATTCCGCTGACCGCAGCTGTGATGAACCTCCTGTCCATCGGGGCGGCCTTCGGCGTACTTGTCGCCGTGTTCCAGTGGGGATGGCTGGGGTCCGTCTTCCAGGTGAGCCGGGCCGGTCCCGTCGAGTCGTTCCTGCCGGTGATGCTGTTCGCCATCCTGTTCGGCCTGTCCATGGACTACGAGGTCTTCCTCATCAGCCGCATCCAAGAGGAATGGCTCATATCGGGAGACAACCGGACCGCCGTGCGCAAGGGGTTGGCCGCCACCGGCAAGACGATCACCGCCGCCGCCCTCATCATGATCCTGGTCTTCGGTTCCTTCATCCTCGGCGGCGAACGGGTCATCAAGGAGTTCGGACTGGGCCTGGCCGCCGGCATCGCCATCGACGCCCTGCTCATTCGTATGGCCATCGTTCCCGCCCTCATGTTCATGTTCGGGAAGGTCAACTGGTGGTTCCCCCGGAGCCTCGACCGCATCCTCCCCCACCTCCACGTCGATCCCGAGCTTCCGCCAGCCGAGGCACCCCGTCCGGACGAGCCCGAGGAACCAGCTCAGCGCCAGCCCGTCCGGGTCTGAGGGCCGTGGGCCGGCCCGGCTCCTGCCCGCCGGCCCCTTCCACCCTGTTCCTGCACCCCTGCCCCGTGGATACGGGCCACCACCGGCCGCCACCTCCTTGACAGACCGGTTGGCTCACGTCTTAGCTTCAGTCAAGAGATATCCACCGAGCACTGGGGGACCGCATGCCCGATTTCGTGATGACCATCGGAGGGGACACCGTTCCCGCTGAAGAATCGTTCGGGGTGGTCAATCCGGCCAACGGCGAGGTATTCGCCCATGCCCCCGACTGCAGTGCGACCCAGTTGGACGCCGCATTCGATGCCGCAGCCAAGGCCCAGCGGGACTGGAGGTCCGACGACGCCTTCCGGCGGGAGACCCTGCTCAAGATGGCCGATCTCCTTCTGGCCTCCTCGGCCGAACTGGCCCCTGTTCTGACCGCTGAGCAGGGGAAGCCGCTGGGTGACGCCAACATCGAGGTCTTCGCCGCTGCCATCTGGTGCCAGTACTTCGCCAATCTCGACATTCCCCCGCAGGTCATCCAGGACGACGACGAGGCCCGGGTGGAGGTGGTGCGCCGTCCCGTGGGGGTCGTGGCCGCCATCACCCCCTGGAACTTCCCGCTCACCCTGGCCTTCTGGAAGATCGCCCCCGCACTTCTGGCCGGCAACACCCTGGTTCTCAAGCCATCACCCTTCACCCCCCTCACCACTCTCAAGGTGGGCGAGCTCCTGAGGGAGGTCGTACCCCCCGGCGTGGTCAACGTGGTCAGCGGGGGTGACGAGCTGGGTGCGTGGATGACCGGCCACCCGGTTCCCCGCAAGGTCAGTTTTACCGGCTCGATCGAGACAGGCAAAAAAGTGGCTCTGTCGGCCGCCCCTGACCTCAAGCGGGTCACGCTCGAGCTCGGCGGCAATGATCCCGCCATCGTGCTGGACGACGCCGACCCCGCAGTGGTCAGCAAGGCCATCTTCGCCGGCGCCTTCAACAACAACGGCCAGGTGTGCTCGGCCATCAAACGGGTCTACGTGCCCGAGTCGCTCTACGACGGGGTAGTGGAAGGGTTGGCCGCGCAGGCCTCGGCGATCAAGGTTGGTGACGGTACCGAGGCCGACGCGAAGCTGGGCCCCATCAACAACAAGCCTCAGTTCGAGCGGGTCAAGGAGCTCGTAGGCGACGCACTGTCCCATGGGGCACGTGCCGCAACCGGGGGGCACCCCATCGACCGGCCCGGCTACTTTTTCGAGCCGACCATCCTGGCCGGGCTGTCCGACGGGACCCGGATCGTCGACGAGGAGCAATTCGGACCGGCCCTTCCGGTGATCTCCTACCGCGATATCGACGATGTCGTCGAACGGGCCAACGCCACCCACTTCGGTCTCTCGGGCTCGGTGTGGGGGACGGACACCGAGCGGGCGGCCGACATTGCCGGCCAGCTCGAGTGCGGCACGGCGTGGGTCAACACCCATCTGGCCCTGGCTCCCCAGCAGCCCTTCGGCGGGTTCAAATGGAGCGGAGTGGGCGTCGAGAACGGACCGTGGGGCCTGGCCGAATTCAGTGAGATGCAGGTGGTCTACCGCTCCAAGGGAACCGACGGGCTCAACCTCAACACCGGCGGACTCGTCTCCTGAATCTCCCGAATCACCTGAGTGTCCGACATCCCCCGAAATCTCCGCCATGCCGGGGCGTAGACCCGACCGGCACTTGCCGATAGTCAATTTCGAAAATTGCCCGATTTGATCGACTACAACCGATATCGGGGTGGGAACCCCTGAGCCAAGGGGCAGGTGCTCAGGGGTGTCAAGCCCGGAGTGAGGCGATCAATCCTCCCTCTACGGGTCTGGCTGAGGTCAGTTTATTTGGAGGTTGTGGACGATAATCCGCACCCCTGGGGTCGGTGCGTCATTTGACATAGGGCCCTGACGCCGGGGCAAAGTAACCGGCAGGTTTCCTGAATGTGACACTTCCGCTACCATTCGGGAAAGTCCGTTGAGCGAGATCCGCCGTCCAGCTCCGGATTTAGGCGCCGGTCCTCTCCGCCGTGGACCGGCGCGTCCCGATCCACACGGGCGTCAGGACCGGACCGGTGGGCGCCAGCCCGGTTCGAGACCACGACATTGTTCGATAGTCTAACTATGTGACCTTCGAAGCAACCGCGCCCGAAACGGGGACGCACTCGCTCGACCAGAGAACCATCGGACGCACTGCGGCCTGGCTGGCCAAGCAAGTGGAGATCGGCCTCAATGGGGCGGAACTCTCCCTGCCCCAGTACCGCATCCTCGGGCTTCTCGACGAGAGCTCAGCCGTTTCCTCTGACCTGGCCGAGCGTCTGGCCGTCCGACCCCCGAGCGTGACTGCCGTGGTGGACGGGTTGGTGGCACGCGGGTTGGTCGAGAGGCGCAACGTCGTCTCCGACCGGCGACGAGTCGACCACGTGCTCACCGACAGCGGACGGCGGGCGCTGGTCACCGCCGACGCCGCAGTGGGGGCTCGCCTGCAGGAGATCGCCGGATACGCCCCCGACCCGACCGACACCATCCGGGCCCTCGACGGCCTGGCCGCCTGGCGGACCGCCTTCGGCGCCTACCTGCAAGCTCGAAGGCTCAAGCGATGACCCCGGCCGTCCTGCGAAAAGGTCGGCGGTTGCCCACTGAGCAAGGAACCCAGTTCGTGCCCATCGCCGAGGAGGCCCGGAGCGAGGCACCGCGGGCCACCATCGATCCCGACAGGAGCCTGACCTGGCTCCGACGGGTGCTGCCCATCATGAAGGCGCACAAGGGCATCTTCATCACCTCCCTCACCCTGTCCTTCGTCGGACTGGTGCTCCAGGTCCAGATCCCCAATCTGCTGGGCAACGCCATCGACAACTCGATCACCGCACACACGGTGCCCCTGAGCAACTACGTGTGGTGGGTGGTGGGACTGGGCGTCGTCGGTGGCATCGCCACCTACATCTCCCGTCGGTTTCTGTTCGAGACTGCCTACAGCATCGAGTACGACCTGCGGAACATCATCTACGAGCACCTGACCAAGATGTCCTTCTCCTTCTACGACAGGGTGCAATCGGGCCAGCTCATCTCGCGGGCCAATTCCGACATTCGATCGGTCCAGATGTACATGACCTTCGCCCCGATGATCCTCGTCCAGTGTTCGATCGCGGTGGTGGCCTTCATCTACATGCTGGCCATCGACGTCCCGCTGGCCTTCATCGCCATGGCCACCATGCCGTTCGTCTATCTCACCGGCGTAAAAATGCGGAAGTCGATGTTCCCGGTTTCGTGGATCATCCAGTCCCGATTGGCTGACGTGGCCACCATCGTCGACGAGAACGTCAATGGCGTCAGAGTGGTCAAATCCTTTGCCGCCGAGCAGCAGCAATTGCGGGCGCTCTCCGGTTCGGCTGACAAGCTCCAGTGGGGCTACATCAAAGACGCCGATCTTCGCGCTCGGTTCACTCCTCTTGTGCAGAATCTTCCGCAGGTGGGCCTGGCCCTGGTCCTCTTCTTCGGCGGGTACATGGTCATCCACGGGGGCCTGCAGCTCGGGGCCATTCTCAAATTCAACGCCTACCTGTTGATGCTCCAGGCCCCGTTCATGATGCTCGGCATGCTGATCATGATGGGACAGCGGGCGGCGGCCTCGGCCGACCGCATCTACGAGATCATCGACGAGCAGCCGACAGTCACCGACAAGGAGGAGGCCGTCGATCTGGTTGATTGCCAGGGGGATGTCCGGTTCAGTCACGTCGACTTCGCCTACGACAAGGATGCCGAGCACTTGGTTCTGGCCGACTTCGACCTTCACGTCGCTCCGGGGGAGACAGTGGCCATCGTCGGGCGTACCGGCGCCGGCAAGTCCACCGTGGCCCGACTCCTGAGCCGGTTCTACGACGTCAAGCACGGATCGGTCCAGATCGACGGGCACGACGTGCGGGATCTGACCCTGGCCAGCCTCCGGGCCAATGTCGGCGTCGTGCTCGACGAGCCCTTTCTCTTCTCCGTGTCCGTTCGCGACAACATTGCTTACGGCAAGCCGTCCGCCTCGTTCGAGGAAATCGAAGCAGCAGCCCGCGCCGCCGGTGCCCACGATTTCATCACCCACCTGGCCGACGGCTACGACACCGTCATCGGCGAACGCGGCTACACGCTGTCCGGCGGCCAGCGTCAAAGGATCGCCATTGCCCGGACGTTGTTGGTCAACCCGCCCATCCTGGTACTCGACGATGCCACCAGCGCCATCGACGTCCAGGTCGAGCAGATGATCCACGCCAGCCTGTCCGTGGCCATGCAAGGACGGACCACTCTGATCATCGCCCACCGGCTGTCGACCATCTCTCTGGCCGAGCGGGTCGTGCTGGTCGACAGCCACAAGGTGGTGGCCGACGGGACCCACGCCCAGCTCCTCGAAACCACACCGCTCTATGCCGAGGTTCTGGCCCAGGCGGCCGAGTTCGAGCACGACGCCGATGGTGCGGAAGGGGCAGCCACCGGTTCAGAGGATGACGGCGAGGAGACGGGCCGAGGGCTGGCCGACCTCCTCGATGCAGCCCGCGGGGCGGGCCGGTCATGAGCTGGGGAGGCGGCGGATTCGGTGGCGGCCTGGGCGGCGCCCCGGGCGGATTCGGCAGACCAGCCGCGCCCGGTCTCCCCTTCGCCGGCATTCCCTCTGAGCTGCAGGACGGCGTAGACCTGCTCCTGAAGAGCGAGCCCGAGTATGCCGAACCGGACATCGTCTTCAACCAGAACGGCTCGGAAGACGAGCTCAAGCGGCTGAGCCTGTGGCGCCTGCTGACCAAGTACCCCGGCATGCTGGCGCTGGCCGGGGTGTTGGTGGTGGCCATCTCGGTGTTCGCCCAGACCGGGCCCAAGTTGACGGAAATCGCCATCAACGACGGTTTGTACCCGCACAAGGACTTCGGCATCGTGGCCTTGATGGCCTTCCTCTATCTGGTCTTCATCGTGATCACGTCACTGGCCCAACGTGCTCAGGTCAAGGTCACCGGGAGGATTGCCGCCTGGGTGATGAACGACCTCCGGGTCAAGGTGTTCGCCCACTTACAGCGCCTGTCACTGAGCTTCTTCACCGAGGAGAAAGCCGGCGTGGTGATGAGCCGGATGACCAGCGACATCGAGAACCTCCAGCAGTTGCTCCAGGACGGGCTCTCGCAATTGGCCATTCAGGCCCTGACCATGGTGGTGATCACGGTCATCCTGTTCACCACCAACGTGGAGCTGGCGGCCATTACCGTCCTCTTGATCATTCCCGCCCTGGTGCTGATGTCGCTGTGGTTCAAACGGGCCTCTGAGCGCGGCTACGACAGGGTGCGGGACGGTATCGCCAACGTGCTGGCTGATCTGTCGGAGAGCCTGCACGGCGTCCGGATCGTGACCGCTCACAACCGGCAGCGTCAGAACGTGATCCACCACCGCAATGTGGTGGGTGACTACCGGGCTGCCAACAACGTGACCGCTCGTGTCAACGCCTCCTACGCCGGGGGTACCCAGCTGCTGGGCGTCCTGGGTCAGGCCGCACTGCTGGCCATCGGCGGTGACATGGTCCTCCACCACACCCTGTCGATCGGCGCCCTCACCGCCTTCTTCCTTTATCTCAACCGGTTCTTCCAGCCCATCCAGTTGCTGGTCCAGCAGTACAACACCTTCCAGCAGGGCCAGGCCTCCGTGGTCAAACTCCGTGACCTGGTGGACACCGAGCCCGAGGTCAGAGAAGCGGTCGATGCCATCGATCTGCCGCCCATCGAGGGTGAGATCGTCTTCGATCACCTGTCCTTCGGCTATGACCCGAAACGGCTGGTGATCGAGGATGTCGACCTCCGCATCGCCCCGGGCGAGACAGTGGCTTTCGTCGGACCCACCGGCGCCGGCAAATCGACGCTGGCCAAGCTGGTGACCCGCTTCTACGACCCCGTCTCAGGCCGGGTCCTCATCGACGGTTACGACCTGCGGACCGTGACCATGCACTCTCTGCGCAGACAGCTGGGCGTCGTACCGCAGGAACCCTTCCTCTTCGCCGGCACCATCGCCGACAATGTGGCCTTCGCCCGTCCCTCGGCCACCAGGGCAGAGATCAGTGAGGCCATCGACAAGGTGGGCCTGGCCGATGTGGTCGACAGGATGCCCGAGGGCATGGACACCGTTGTCCATGAGCGGGGTCAGACCCTCTCGTCGGGAGAACGCCAACTGCTGGCCCTGGCTCGTGCCTTCCTGGCCCATCCCCGGGTTCTGGTCCTCGACGAAGCCACCTCCAACCTCGACCTGCAGTCCGAGACGAAGATCGAGAACGCCCTCGACGTACTGCTCGAGAACCGCACCGCCATTCTCATCGCCCACCGCCTGTCGACGGCCATGCGCGCCGACCGGATCGTCGTCGTCGACCTCGGCCGGATCATCGAGGTGGGGTCGCACAACGAGCTGGTGGCGGCCGGGGGACGCTACGCCGACATGTTCGAGACGTGGCAACGCCATGGCAATGTCGATGAGCACACAGTCGGCGAGCCGGGCTGATTCATAATATTTCGTGTTGGCCCTTGTCTGACTGCCCCGCCGAGACGTAGGCTTGGGGCGGTCCGGAGTATTGGTTCCGGAGCGAAGCAACACAGACGACAAAGGCAAACCCTCTGCGAGGAGGGGACGCAAAACCACGGGACTCCCTGAGTTAGCCGGGCTGCCGAATCGATTGCTCCCCTTCGAGCGATCTGATGAGTCACGCCCGCCCCTCGGAGAGGAGGGGCGATGCATCAGGCTCTCAACGGAGGCGGACAGCAGGCGTGTCACCGGCCCCGAGGCGTGGCCTTCCTGGTCGGGATGGTTGCCCTCGGCACCGCGGTGGTGGCCACCATGGGCGCGTCCACGCTCACGGCCAACGCGGCGACGACCACGGTGAAAGTCACGTCACCATCGCCGGCGGCGAAGGCAACCACCAAGACAACGGCAACGACATCCACAACCACGACGACCACTACGACGACGACGACGACGACCACAACCACAACCACAACGGCACCGCCGCCGGTCGTAGCGGACAACTGCTCGACCGACGTGTCCGCCCCACTGACCGCCCTTCTCGACGCATTGCCGTCTGGTGCTGTGTTCAAGGCCCCTGTCGGCGCCTGCTACCAGGTGGACGAGGGAGTGGTGATCACCCATCCCCTGACCATCATCGGGGGCACCTTCAAAGACGAATCATCAGCGAAAACCCCCCGGCCCGGTGGGCATTTCCATCCGATCATCCGGATCCTCGACACGTCGGATGTGACCCTGTCTGGCCTCACCATCGACGGAGACAATACCGAAGGCACCTACCATCCATTGTTGGTGAACGAGGCCGGGATCAAAGTTATCTCTTCGACCGATGTCACTCTCGACGACATATCGGTCACGGACACGTTTGGCGATGGCTTGGAGTTGGTGGCCGACCTGGGCCATACGGCCCGACCTGACACCAACCTGACGGTGAACGGCTACACCACAACTGATACCGGTCGACAGGGCATGACCTTTGCCGAGGTCGAAGATGCCACCCTGACCAATGTGCACATTGTGAGGCCGGCCGACTCCGGGTTCGACTTCGAATCGGATGTGGCGAACCTCGGTTCAGGAAATATCTCGATCAGTGACTGCACCTATCGTCACGGGCTGAACGTCGTCGAACCGCTCAAGGGACCGTTGACTCTCACGAACTGCACAGGCTCTTCCGCCATTCACATCCTGGACGCCAAAGCCGACCAGCCGGTCAGGATGTTCGGAGGGAGCCTGACCTGCGCAGTAAGGGCACCGATTTCGTGCATTCGCCTGTCCGGAGGGACTCTCGCCCTCACCGATATGGCCATCCTCCGACAGCGCTCACCCGACCATATGACCGAGCCGGCTTGGAAGGTGGTCAACGGCGGTGCTCTCTCCCTCATCGATACCAGCGTGGTCGGACCGCTTGGCACCCACGATGCGACGTCTACCGTCGAGGACTCTCCCTAGCGTGAGGGACGGGAGAGCCCGCGGTTGGTGCGGAGACGGGTCACTGCGACCAGAGTCGGTGGCGCAGGCCTGAGGCCCGCGCCACCCGCCGGCCGATCGCCGCTCTCAGTGCCTCCTCCGTACCCACGATGGTCAGTCGCTGTCTTCCCCGGGTGACGGCAGTGTAGAGAAGCTCCCGGGTCAGGATGGGCGATGTGGCCGCCGGAAGCGAGACGACGGCATGGGGGTACTCCGAGCCCTGGCTCCGGTGGATGGTCATGGCCCACCAGGTCTCGACCCGATCCAGACGTGAGGGAGACAGGTAGCGGAGACCCCCGTGCCCGGCCAAAGCGGCCACCATGGCTCCCTGGCGACGGACGACCACGGCCACGTCTCCGTTGGCCACCTGATTGATCCTGTCGTTGCCGGTGACGATGACCGGACGACCTACGTACCACCGGTGGTGCCGGTCGAGCTCGGGCACGCGGGAAGCCACGTCTGCCTCGATGCGGGCCGTCCAGTCGTCCAGTCCCAGGGGACCGCGACGGGTGGCGGCCAGCACCTTCACCTGGGCGGCGGCGGCCAGAGCGGCGCCGGCGTCACCCCGCAGGGCAGAACGGACCACGTCGACGCCCGCCGAGGCGATCAGACGGCGAAGACGGCGCAGACCGTCGTGGTCGCTGGCGTCGACCCAGGCGATGTCCGACCGGCCAGACCGGAGGTGGGCGATGGCGCCGTCGGCGTCGCCGGAGCGGACGGCCTCGGCCAGAAGGGCGATCGACGAGTCGGCACCGAAGCGGTGCATGCGACGAAGCACGGTGACCCGGCCGGACAGGACAGGACGGCCGCGGGCAGAGGTGGCGCCGGCTCCAGCGAACGTACGACTGCTGGGATCGGCGACAGCCACTCTGCTTGGATCGCCGCGCTGATCGCTGCTTCGATCGGCGCTCTGGTCGGCGTGATCATCCCGCTGGACGTCCCCTTCATCACCGACCGGCCCCACCACGTCGGCCAAGACGGTACCCGCCTCGATACTGGCCAGCTGGTAGGGATCGCCCACCAGCACCAGACGGGCGCCGGTCCGCACCCCGTCGAGCAACCGCGCCATGAGGGGCAGGGACACCATGGATGTCTCGTCCACAATGACCAGCTGGTGCGGGAGTGGGTTGCGACGGTCGTGCAGATAACGTGGACCCGGACGCCACTGCAGGAGCCGGTGGATGGTGGTGGCATCGGTTGCGGTCAGGGTCCGGCCCAAAGAGGCACTGATCGTCCCCGACTGCTCGAGCAGCGGCACCTCGGCCCGCAGCGCCTCCGTCATCCGCTGGGCCGCCTTTCCGGTAGGGGCGGCCAGGGCCACGACCAGGCTCTCGCCTTCGGCCGCGGCGGCCAGATGGGCCAGGGCCAGCAGCCGGGCAATGGTGCGGGTCTTGCCCGTCCCCGGTCCTCCGGCGATGATCGAGATCCCGGGCGTGAGGGCCCGGCGGGCAGCCAGCCTCTGCAGGTCCGGCTCGGCACCGTTGTCGGGGCCGAACAGGCCGTCGAGGGCTTTCTCCACCACGAACTGGGACAGGGTGTCCGGGGATGCCGTCCGGCCCCTCCGGGCCGGACGGGCCCGTCGGGTCAAATCGGTGGCCACCGCGTTCTCGTCACGCCAGTACCGCTGCAGGTACAGGCGACTCCCGTCCCACACCAGAGGGCGGACACGGTGGTGGGTGGCACCGGGAGTGGACACCAGCGGGGAACCGGCCAGTGCGACAACCCAGCCCTCCGGCGCCGGCCAGGGCAGAACGGCGGCCCCCGCACGGTCGCCGTCACCGGCCAGGGCCGAAGGCAGACGATCGAGTTCGGCGCACACGTGCCCGAAACGAGGGGCCCGCGCCGCTATGGCCACGCCCAGCAGCTCCTCGGCCGACGCGGTGGGGACCAGTCGGGCCATGGTCGCAGCCAGTTGCACCTCGAAGGGCCCGAAGATGCCCTCCTCCACGTAGGGGGCGAGTACGGAAACGGCGGCGGGAACGGCCACCGGGACCGAGATCGTCGTCCCCGTGGGTGTCATGGTGTCACCTCCCCCACCGGCCCACCTTCGAGCAGATCGCTGAGGGCCACCACCAATGCCGGTGGAACAGGCCAGCTGAAGACACCGGCGGGTTCTGTGGTGCCGCCGTCCGTTGGTCCGTTCATACCCCGGAGGAAGAGATAGACGGCACCACCCAGATGCAGGGTGGGACGGTAATCCCTGAGCCGCCAGCGCAGATAACGGTGGAGGGCCACCAGGTACAGGAGGGCCTGCAGGGGATAGTCATGGGAGACCATCGCTTCGGCCAGCCGGGCGGGGCCGTAGTCGCCCACACGGCCGGTAAGGCCGGGCACGGTCAGGGCGTTGGTCTTGTAGTCGGCCACCACGAACCGGCTCGGGCCGGTCTCGTCGTCGATACGGAGGACGAGGTCGATCGAACCGGTCACATGGCCGGTGAGCACCAGGTCGGTCGGGATCGTGGCCAGTCGCTCGGCCCACCCGACCAGAGGATCTTCGGGCTGGAGATGGGCGACGGCCACC
Source organism: uncultured Acidimicrobiaceae bacterium (assembly GCA_963727955.1). Lineage (GTDB taxonomy): Bacteria > Actinomycetota > Acidimicrobiia > Acidimicrobiales > RAAP-2 > Bog-756. Next base: position 62,745 of record CAVSII010000004.1, on the reverse strand, counting down.
GTGCCCACATCGCGCACGGTCGGACGCCGCACCCCCTGACCCAGTCGGAGGTCGAAGGAGACCTCGCGGAGGAGATCGACGGGGGGAAGGTCGACCAGTCGGCGGTAGGCACAGAGTGGACCGAGAGGCGTACGCAGTGCGGCAGTGAGGCCCTGGACGAGCAGCGATCGCCCGCCGGCAGCGGTGCCGCCGGCGGCAGGGGTCAGATCCATCGGCTGCCGGGCCAGCTGTCGGTCGATGCCGGCGCCGAGGGCCGGCTCCAGGAGGCCCGGTCCCACGGAGAAGTCGATCGATTCGAGGACATTGTGCACCAGCGTGCCGAAGCGGGCGCCGGCCGGCAGTTCGAACAGGGCGCCCTCCGCATGGTCACCACCCACGGCCTCGGAGAGGGCGGGTACGTGGTCGGCCACAACGCCTGGACCGGTCGGCGGGCCGGCCTCCTGGCCCAACCGCTCGTCGCCGGCCCCCCCGTCCCCAGCGGTTGGATCGAAGGGGTCCGAACCGCCAACACCGGGCTCGTCGGTGATGGCCGAAAACGACCACCGGCGTGGGGAGCGGTCGAGACGGGCGGTGAAGGGAGCCACACGGAGGGGGACGTCAGCCGCCAGATCCCGACCACCACTCCAGCGCTCGGCCGGCGTCCGGTGGCCGATGGCGCTGACAGCCACTGTCGACGGCGAGGCCTCGACCAGAGGGGACAGCGCATCGACGATGTCATCATCGGCAGGAACGGCCACGGCGGTTGCCTGGTAGGCGTCAGGGTCGATACCGTCAGCCTTCCGGGCAAAGAGCACCCGGGCCAGGGCCGTGCGACCACTGCTCTGCCCGTTGGCCCACCACACGATGGACTGGTGCCGCGCCCGGGTCAGGGCCACGTACAGGAGACGCAGCCGCTCTCCGGCCAGCTCCCGGGCCGCTCTCTCTTTCCTGGCCTTCGCCTCCCGGTCGCTCGGCCACGTCGTTCCCCGGGCAAGGTCGAAAGTCCGCCGCCCGGTGTCGGGATCGACGTAGATGACGGGATCGTTGCTGCCCTGCCATCGCCACAAGGTGGGTAGACAGACGATGGGGAACTCCAGTCCTTTTGCCGTCCATACCGTCATGATCTGGACGGCTTCGGCATCGGATTCGACCCGGCGAGCGGTGATGTCAGCATCCACATCGGTATCGGCGGCGGCCTCGGGGGAACCATCCAGGAAGGCCAGCAGTCCGGCCACGTGGGCACGTCCGTCGGGGGTGGACCCATGGAGGAGCTCGGCCAGGTGCTCGAGGTCGGTCATGTTGCGATCGCCGTCCGGACCGGACAGGACCGTGGCGGCCACGCCGCTGGTCGCCCACACCCGGGCCAGCACCTCGGCCACCGAGTGGGTGGCCAGCTGCTCGGACCAGGTACGGAGGTCCTCTTGAAGAGAGGCCAGATCGGCATCGACCGAAGAGTCGAGGGCGGCTGCGCTCCACCCCCCGAACCACGACAGGGCGTAGGTGCGGGCCCGACGGGGGTCGGACGGCCGGCCCAGGGCGTGCAGCAACCACCGCATCTGTTCGGCGGCAGGGGATCGAAGCACGTTCCCCCCCTGGGCCACCACGGCCGGCACCCCCTGGTCGGCCAACGCCGATCGGAAGGCCGTACACTCGTCGTTGCGGTTGACCAGGACGGCGATGTCCTGCGGACGTACCGGTCGGGGGGGTCCGTCCTCGCCGGCCGACGGGATGGTGGCGTGGTCGAGAAGATCGCGGACCCGGCCCACCAGGTCCTCTTCGATGGCTCGGGCGCCGTCCGCCACCACCACCTGCGAGGCCGTGCGGGTGCGCCTGATGCCGGGGTCGATGGCCAGTCGGAGCGACAACGCCGGCAGTGACGTACCGCTCCCGTCCCGCAGACGTCGGTGCTGCGCTGGGCCAGCAGCCGTTACCGGTAGGTACCGGATCGACGGGTCCCCGAAGGTGGCTCCGGCGAAGAGGACATCGAGAGCAGCGAGAGCGGCGACATCGGAGCGCCAGTTGGCGTGCATCGACCGACGTTCGAGCAGGTCCTGGTCCTGCACGGCATTGATGTAGGTCTCGATGTCACCGCCACGGAATCCGTAGATGGCCTGCTTCGGATCACCCACCACCACCAAGGTGGTGCCGGCGTCCGGCTCCCCGAACAGTCTTTGGAAGATCCTCCACTGGACCGGGTCGGTGTCTTGGAACTCGTCGATCAGGGCCACCCGGTAGCGACGGCGGAGGGAGGCGACGGCCGCTTCCGAGCCCGGGCCGGTCAGGGCGCGGCACAGGTCGACCAGCACGCTGTCGAAACTGGCGGTCCCCTGCCGGCGCCGGCGGCCGTCCAGCCGCACTACCGACTGCTCGACCAATTGGCGGAGGGTGAGCTGGGCCGGGGTGGCTCGCTGATCGACGGTCTGCGGTTGGAGAACCATGTCGGGACGGGAAGCGGCGCGCATGGTGGCCGTGGCCAGCTCGGCCAGAGTGGGGAGATCCGCCGCCGGCCGACCCGAAGCAGACGCCTCGGCCAGAACGTCGGCACAGGTCTGCAGGACGATCTGGTCGCCCTCGTCGACCAGCCTGACCTCGGGATCGATTCCCGCCGATTCACCGAGGGCGCTGCGCACCTGGACGGCAAATCCATGGATGGTGGTGATGGTGGCGGCGTCGAACTCGACGGCGGCAGCGCGGAGCCGCCGGGTATGGACGGACCTGTCTCTCGACGCCAGCAGCCGGACCACCGGGTCGTCCAACGGATCCACCTCGCCTGGTCCGGTCGTGGTCGTGGTCGTGGTCGGATCGTGCGCCTCAAGACGGTCGGCCACCTCGATCAAACGACTGCGTACCCGGGCTCGTAACTCGTTGGTGGCCGCCCGGGTGAAGGTGACGATGAGCAGTTCCGACGTGGCCACGCCGGACTCGGCCAGAAACCGGGTGGCCAGATCGGCCAGAGCGGTGGTCTTGCCCGTCCCCGCGCTGGCCTCGATGGCCAGCCCCCGGCACGGGAGGGGGTCGTCCACCACGAAGGGTGCACCGGCATCGGAGCTCACGACACCCCGATGGACGGGCTCAGGGCCGCTGCTTCGATGAGATCGGGCCAGGACAGGGTGGTCGCCTCGATGGTTCCGAACAGATGGCGGGCGAATCGGAGGACCCGGCCCTCCCCGTCGCCCGGATCGTCAGGTCCTGCCGTCAGGGCCAGAACTTCGTCGAACCCGATACCCCCGAAGGCCAGGACCACGGAGGGGTCGTCGCCGTCGGGAAAGGTGTGGCCGTTCGACCAGTCGGTAGGCCCGGCCCGGTTGGTATGGACAGCGTAGGAGAAGTTGGGAAAGAGGGGGAGCGGTTCCCGAAGGCCGCGGCGATAGCAGTCCACCGCCACCTCCAGTGCCCGTTCCGCCACCCCCCGCCAGTCGGCCTCTCCTCCGGCGACGCCGATGTCGAATACTTGGGCATCCCCCCCGGCGGAGTTTGGCCTCCCCGCTGCCACCGATCGCCACCGGTGCCGGGGATCGGTGGCCACCAGAGTCATGAGGTCGAGCCAGGCGTGCACCCGGTGCTCGGGTTTGAGCATCGAATAGCTGATGCGCGCCGGTCCCCGATGCGGAGCGGGCAGGGACAAGGGCACGGTGCCGAGGATCCGGATCCCGCTGGGCAGGTTGACCTCGATCTCGAAGGGATCGGGCGGCCCGTTGCCGACCCCGATCGATGCGGCCACCGCCGCCACCGCCTCGACTTCATCGGCGCACGCCTCCACCGTTCGCTGGCCCAACGATCCCGGGGGCAGGGTGGATCGCTGACCCTCGACCGCGGACCACCGACCGGTGTCGATGCCGGCCAGACGGGCTTCGAGGAGCCGGGAGGCCACCCGCCAGCGATCCAGGCCCGAGAGCTCGACCGGGAGCAGCACCGAAGGCTCCTCATCGGACACGGGGAGGTGAGCTTCCAGCCGGTGACTGATGAAATAGGCAACCGGGTTCTTGAAGAAGGCATGGAGTTGATCGAGCTCGACCTCCATCCGCTCAGAAGGAGGGAGGGGCTCGGCCAGAAAGGGGGGCCGGAACGAGATCCGACTGCGCCGGGCGTGGGCGGCATCCAGGTCGCCGCCGTCGAAGCCCCACACCGTGTCGGCTCGTACGCCCCCTTCGGCGAAGCACTTTTCGTCGAAGGCCTGCCGGGGGTGGTCGACCTCGAGCGCTGTCGCCAACCCGGTCCGAGCAGGAGGGTCGACCAGTCGGGTCACCGCCTCGAACAGCTCTGCCACCACCACCGGTCGTGGTACCACCTGATTTGTCCGCACGTCACGTCCGTCTCGCACCACGACCAGGCAGTCGGTGGCGCCCAGCACCGCCTCCAGCAGTGACTGGCGCATCTCGGCGCGGGGGTCGGGGTCACCTCGCTCGGGGGTGACGGCCACCAGATCGTCGCCGGCCGCCGACAGGGGCCCGAAGGCGTCCTGGTCCATCCCCAGCAGACACACCACCCGAAACGGAACACCCCGCAATGGGGTCATCGAACTAACGGTGATCCCACCCCGGAAGTAGTCGGCTCGCCCGGGTACGGCCTCGAGATGCTCGGCCCAGAGGCGCCGGACGTCGACGAACTGGAGCGGTGTGGACGAGAGTCCGTCGGCGGTGGTGGCCGATTGGACGGCGTCATCGAACAGCCGGTCCAGTGCTTCCTTTTGCCACCGGGCGTGATCGTCGTAGGCGAAGAGACCGTCACAGGCCCGGCGCAGGACGGCCACCCATTCCGCCAGCGGCTTGGCCTTATATGTCTCCGCCACCAGAGCGCCGAGACACCCCATGGCCTCGGCCAACCTGCCCACCGTGTCGGCGCTCGCCCCCTCCACCCCGTAGGGCGAGACGTCGCCGACGGCCAGCGTCATGGCCCCGTCGTCGACGGCCGCCCCCGTGAGCAGCCGATCGAGAGCGGACTGCCACGTGTTGCCGTCGATCGACAGCGGGAGCCCGAACCCCTGGCGGTGACCCGGGTCGATGCCCCAACGCACCTGGGTGCCAGCCACCCATCCAGCGATGTCGTCCAGATCGTCATCGTCGAAATCGAACCGGGCCCGGACCGGACCGAGGGCGAGGAAATCGAGGACAGCCGTCGATTCGAAACGTCCCGACACCAGGTCGAGGAGAGTACCCGTGGCGGCCAGGCACGGATTGGTGGACCGCAGGGAGCGGTCGGCGATCCGGTAGCGCAGCGCCGGGGTGCCACCTCCGTTCTGCGTCGGCCTCCCCTCGTCCGACGTGGACGGCCACTCCACCGACGGGCCGAAGACGGCTTCGATCAGGGGGGCAAAGCGCTCGAGGCTCGGACAAACCACCAGAATGTCCTCTTCGGTGAGTTCGGGCGCACGGTCATCGAGTAGGTGCAGCAGGGTGTCCCGCAGCGCTTCGACTTGTCGAGTGGGGCCGAAGCAGGCATGGAACTGGACGGATCGATCCGAGGGATCGAAGGCGTAGGTCCCGCCCGACCCGTTGTTGTTCCGGATATCGGTCTGGAGCCGTCCGAGAAGCGAGGAGGGCGAAGTGGTGGTCTGCCCGTCCACCTTCTGGCGGGCCGGCATCCCGTCCGCCTCGGCGTCGGCCAGGATCAGCGCCGTTTCGCGGTGGAGCCGTCCCCACGACTGGAGGAGAGGGTGGGCCCACCCACCTTCTGTCGACTCGTCGCCCACGGGGCGGGTGACCGACGGGGACCGACGTGAGCCGACCCGGCGGAGGTCGCCGGGGTCGGAGGAGGACGGCTCGAGCAGGAACAGGTGGACGTCCCGGTGGACGGCCACCGCTTGGGCCAGCTCGAGGAAGCCGCCCCCGGGTAGGAGTGAGAATCCGAACAGGCTGAGCCGGGGGGGAAGGTCGAGGGCAAGCTCGTTCCCTGCCACCCGGCCCAGGAGCTCGGGCCACTCCTCGGGAGGACTGGGCTGGTCCACCACCCTCCGGACCAGGCGCCACAGGTGCGGCTGCCAGGCGTGGTGGGAGGGCAGCGCCTCCCCGCCGGAATCCACGTCGCCACCGGCCGCCCAGGCGCGGATCATGGCCGGTCGGTGCAGGTGGTAGCGATCGAACAGGTCGGCGATGCGACGGGCTCGGGCGAAGCGCGAACCGCCCGCCGGCACAGTCCCCAGTCCACCCAGCGCCGGATCGAGCCCGCCTCGGTCGAGGGCGGCCAGCACCGACCACACCAGCCGATCGATGTCCCACGGATCGGGACCATCGCCCCCCCGAGCTGCGGTCAGGACACAGCTCCGCAGGGTACCCGGATAGGCCCGGACGACGTTGGCCACCACCCCGTCGCCTCCGGATCCGGAAGCACCCAGGTGGCGAGCCAGCTCCAGGGTCAACCAGCGACGCATCCCGTCCGAGGGAACGGCCAGCCACTCGGGTGTGAACGGGTCGGCCACCGGCCCGGCCCAGACTTGGGCCAGACGGGCGGCCAGCGGCTCGGCCCCACCGGCCGCATAGACGTGGATCACGGAGGTGACCCTACCGACAGGCTGTGACTCCTGGCCGGGTCATCCCCGGCCCGGGTCGACCGGCGGGCAGCCGGGGCCGGCGGGCAGCGCTCAGCCCGGCCCGGCGGCAGAGACGGCGTCACCCCGTAACGAGGGAGGGATCGACTCGAGGGTCTCGAGGATGGCTTCGGCCAGCGCCCGGGCCGAATCCGGGTCGAGCTCCAGAGCCACCCGGGCCCCGGCCCCGAGGACCGGGTTGAGCAGATCGACGTTGACAGTGTGCTCGGCGGGGGCGTGGACAGGATGGTCGAAGTAGACGGTGGCATCGGTCAGGCGGAACCATCCCTGTACCCCTTTGCCGCTCCCACTGACCGGCAGCGTGGTCGTCCGGTACGTGCACATGTCGGTCCCCTCTCAGCCCTGGCTCAGATGCCGACCGAAGAAATCCCAAATCCGTTGCCAGCCGTCCACCGCGGCCTCGGGCCGGTAGCTCGGCCGGTCGGTGGCGAAGAAAGCGTGGCCGGCGCCTTCGTAGGTGTGGAACTCGAAGTCCTTACCGGCCTCGGTGAGCAGCTTCTCGAGCTCGACCACCTCTTCGGGCGCCGGATACTGGTCCTCGGCGCCAAACAGGCCGAGGAGCGGGCAGGACAGGTCCTTGACCCGTTCGGCCAGCGACTCGACCCTGAGCGGGAATCCCTCGGGTGGCGAGCCGATGACGAAGGCGCCGTAGCAGTCGACAGCGGCGTCGAGCTCGAGACTGCAGGCAGCCAGAAAGGACTGACGTCCGCCGGAGCAGTACCCGATGGTGGCCACCTTGCCGTTGGAGGAAGCCAGGGCGCGAAGATGGTCGGTCGCCCCGGCCACGTCCCCGACCAGCCGAGTATCGGGAACCCCACCCTGGGCGCGGGCCGTAGCAGCGGCGTCGTCCGAGCTGGCGCCGGGTGCTTCGCGGAAATACAGGTTCGGGCACACGGCGAGATAGCCGTGGGCCGCAAATTTTCGGGTGATCTCCTTGGTGGCCTCGTCGTATCCGGGCATGTGGTGGATCACGACCACTCCCCCGGTGGCCCCCCCATCCAGAGGTTGAGCCAGATAGGCCTCTACCGGGTCCCCGCCGTCTCCGACGATCTCCACCGTCTCGGCTCGCAACGCTTCATTCATCGATGGACTGCTCCTTTGTCGTCTGTCGCTCTTGCTGTTGCCGTCGCTCATTCCGCGTCTATCTGCCGACGGGCTTCTCGTAGCGCCACTGCCTTGGCCGCCCGCTCGTCCCGGAAGGCTCCGATGCGCGACAAGGTGGTGTCGAGACGGACCAGAAGTTTGTCGTTGGCGTCGATGGCATCGTCCAGCAGTTGCCGGCGGCGCTCAGGGCCCGCCCCTCCCCATCGGAACTCGGACCGCAACCGGTCGAGCACATCGATGTCCTCGGTGTCCAACACCACCCGGACCTCGGCCAGCGAGAAGCCCAGGAGCTCCTGCAGCTCGCGGATGCGGATGACACGGGCCATGTCGGTCACCGAGTACAGGCGCTCGCCCTTGCCGCGGTACCCGCTCGGCTTTATCAGTCCGAGCTCCTCCCAGTAGCGGAGGGTGCGGGTGGTCAGGCCGGTCTGCCCGGCCAATTCCCCGATGCGCAGAACAGTCGACTCGGAAGTGGCGGTGTCAGCCGGTCCGGTGGAAGGGGAATCAGCCGGTCCGGTGGTGACGGGATCCGCCGGCCCGGCGGACCCGGAATCGGGGCGGTCGGTGACAGCGCCGTCCTGGGTCATCCCGCTTCCACCTGGGCGATCGAACTGCTCGAGACGTCGTCACGTGACTCCAGCCGAGCCGACGCCGATTCGCCGGCCCCGGCCAGCGCCAGTGGGCGTCCATCGCCGTCCTCGGCCCCGTCGGTACCTACCAGGTCGTCGTTCGATTCGGTGTAGACGTAGCGGCCGCCCCGGAGCCACGAGGCCCAGGCGGCCAACAAGCTGGCCACGATGGCGAAGTCGAGGGCGGCGTGCAGGCCGGTCTGGAAGGACTGGCTGATCAGACTGGGGAAGAACCGACGGCCGGTCAGGACCTGCTGTTGGGCCACCGACAGGTGGCTGAGGGCATGGGGCCCGATGAGGTGCTGAATGGGGTCATAGCCGAGGAAGGCGGCGAAGAGAGTGGACACCGGCGAAATGTGAGCGGCCGTTTCCGCTGTCTGATGGGTGACGCCGTGGGCGATGAGGCCGGCCGACAAGTTGTGGGGAAGGGACGACATCAGTCCCACGATCATCAGGGTGAAGAAGATCCCGATGGACAGGACCTGGGCCGAGTTCTGGAACGTGGTGTTCATGCCCGACCCTGCCCCCCGGTGCTGGGGGGGAAGGCTGTTCATGACCCCGGCTCGGTTGGGGGAACCGAACGAAGCCATGGTCAGCCCGGTCAACAGGAGCACGACGGCAAACAGCCAGTAGGGGAAATCGACCGGCAGGAGCTCGAGGAGGATCAGGCAGATGGCCGAGCCCACCATGCCGCCGGTGGCGAAGGGGCGGGCACCGTAGCGGTCGGAGAGTATGCCCGACACCGGGCCGGCGATGAGGAACCCGGCCGTCAAGGGGAGCATGGCGATGCCGGCCCACAGAGGAGTAACGGTGAAGGCGTAGCCGTGGAGAGGCAGCCAGATGCCCTGCAGCCAGATGATCAGCATGAACATGAGTCCCCCCCGGCTGAGAGCGGCCAGAAAGCTGGCCAGCACCCCGCTGGTGAAGGCCCGGATCTTGAACAACTGCAGGCGGAACATGGGCTGGGGGACCTTGGTCTCGATCACACAGAAGGCAATCAGGAACAGCACGCCGACGACCAGGGCGCCGATGACCATCGGGTTGGACCAGCCCATGGTGTGATGACCGTAGGGTTCGATGCCGTAGGTGATCCCCACCATGACCAGGATGAGCCCGAGGGCGAAGGTGATGTTGCCGGGCCAGTCGATCCGGGCCGGCCGGGGCTTGCCCGTCTCCCGCAGTTTGAGGTAGCCCACCACCGTGGCGAACAGACCGATCGGCACCGACACCAGGAAGATGAGCCGCCAGTTGATGGGGGCCAGGATTCCTCCCAGGACCAGGCCGATGAAGGTTCCGCTGAAGGCGGCGGCCTGGTTGACCCCGAGAGCCATGCCACGTTGATTGTCCGGGAACACGTCGGTGAGGATGGCCGACGAGTTGGCCATCAGCATGGCCGCCCCCACCCCCTGGAAGATCCGCATGGTGATCAACCAGATTCCCGCGGCGTGGCCGGTCATCCAGGTGATGCTGAGCATGAGGGAAAAGAAGGTGAACACGGCAAAACCGAGGTTGTAGGTCCGGACCCGCCCGTAGATGTCGCCGAGCCGACCGAGGCTCACCACCAGGACGCTGGTGATGACCAGAAAACCGAGGATCATCCACAACAGGTAGAAGGTGTTGCCCGGCTCGAGGGGATCGAGGCCAATCCCTCGGAAGATGTCCGGGAGGGAGATGAGCACGATCGATCCGTCGATGGTGGCCATCAGCATGCCCAGGGTGGAGATGAACAGGGCGATCCATTTGTAGTTGGCGGGGATCGGATCCAAAGCCCGATCCCGCCGTGGAGGTCCTGTCTCCACAGTTTTTGCTGTTTGCCCGATCGCCATCGACCACCCGATCCTCATTCTCCGATGCGTTTACCTTAACGTACACGTAAGCCGATTGGACAGCGTCGTCGTTGCCCCTGACCAGAGGGGCGAACGGTCCCCGCTGGCCCCGGGAACCCGGCGAAAACCCCGCTTGCGACCAGCTGTGGCTTAACGTCTGGGCCAGTGACCATCGTGGAGACTGTGACGCGGATGAACCGGCTGCAGGCGGCGGGCCGAGTGCGGGCTTACGGGGCTGCTCTGGCCACCATCGGCTTCCTGTTGGCCGGTTGCGGGAGCTCGTTGATCGGACCGGCCTCGACCACGCCGACATCGTCGGCCGCTCCGGTGTCCTCCACCTCGACCACCGGGGTCAGCGGATCGGTAGGGGTGGCCTTTCCCGTCGTGGCCTGTACGTCCAGCTCAGGGGCATCGTTGGGCAATGACGGGTGGAAGCCCACCGTGCTTCTGGCCCCTATCCCGACCACTCTGGTGGGCAAAGTCGAGTTCTACTCCGACGGGATCCACACCGTGCTCGGCCCTGTCGGTTGGGCCTGTGTGCAGATACCCGGGACCGCCGGGGCCACAGGGCTGGTGGTCTCACCACCCGGTGTCCCCAATCCGTCGGGAAGCATCCCCGCCGCCGGCCAACAGGGCATCTTCTCCATCTTCGACAACACCGGGCAGGCCCAAGGGATCGCCCTCGTCTGTCCGTTCTTCACCGTGCCCAAGTGGCAGCAGACCGAAGCCAAGTGCACGGGGATCAAGCCGACGGGCGAACAGAGCTCCTTGCCCACCCCCGACGTTGCTTCTGTCACCGACCCGGCCGGCGCCGCCGGCAGCCTCGAAGGGTCGGGTGGTTCGCAGACGGTGACCGGCACCGTCATCTTCCCTCAGGTCCTGCCGCAGGTGACCTACGGATCGCCCGTCCAAATCGCCGTCGAGTCGTGTTCGTTGACCGACACATCATTGTGTCCCACCATTCTCGCCGACTTCGACGTCCGCGAATTCCCGGTTCCCCTGACCGGGAGCCGCTCATAACCACTCATCGCGGGCGCGGACACGCTGTGCGCAAGCATGGTGTGAGCCCGCGTCCGAGGGTATAGGTTCGAACGCGAGCCTCGCTGGCGCGTCATGCGAGCGGGGATTGCCGTCGACAGAGGGGCACTCGGTCGGCTCAGTTGAGCCGGCCGTCGTACAGGCTGCGCAGAGTGTGCAGGTGCTGCGAGCGTCCAACTGGAGGCAGGCCATGGAGAACGATCCAACACCCCCCGGGGCGGCAGAAGCGAGACGGCGGGAGCACGCGATCGGGGACGCGGTCGGAGGGCACACCGGACAGGGTCTGCTGACACCCGACGGTGGCGGCGTGGCATCGATGGCCGTTACCGACGTCGGGGCCCACCAACGCCGGGCACGCAGCTCCCGTCTGCAGCACCTGTGCATGGTTCTCGGGCTGATCGCCGGCCTGTTGGTGCTGCGGGATCTGTTCGATCCCGGTGCCACCATTCCCGTTCCCCATCTTCCGGCCTCCCTCGACCCACTTATTCCGGCCATGGCCCTCATCTTCATTTTGGGCCTGGTCATGGTGGTCCCCCTGCTGGCCGCCGGGCGCTCCCCCCACATTCTCTTCCGCCCCGACGAGATGACCATGACCTTCGACGACGTCCGCGGCTCGGAGGGTCTGGTCGAAGAGGTCACCAAGACCCTCAACCTCTTTTTGGCCTACCGCCGGTTCGCCGACGAGATGGGCGGTTCGCCTCGCAAGGCCATACTCTTCGAGGGACCCCCGGGCACCGGAAAGACCTACATGGCCAAAGCCATGGCCGCCGAGGCCGGGGTGCCCTTTCTCTTCGTGTCGTCGTCGGCCTTCCAGTCGATGTTCTACGGCCAGACCAACCGGAAGATCCGGGCCTACTTCAAAGCGCTGCGCCGCTACGCCCGCCGCGAGGGAGGGGCAATCGGGTTCATCGAAGAGCTCGACGCCATCGGGGCGGCACGGGGGATGGGACCGCACCACGGCGAAGGCGTTCCCGGTGTGGTCAACGAGCTACTCGTCCAACTCCAGTCCTTCGAGCAGACACCGGTGTCGGTCCGACTGAAGAGCTCCCTGGTCGATATGGTCAACACCTGGCTGCCTCCCCATCGGCGCCTGCCGAGGCCCACCATCGCCCCGGCCAACGTCCTGGTCATCGGGGCCACCAACCGAGCGTCGGACCTGGACCCCGCCCTGATGCGACCGGGGCGTTTCGACCGCACCATCTACTTCGGACTGCCCGGTCGCAGCGGGCGCCGTGACATCATCGACTACTACCTGGGCAAGAAGGCCCACGAGCCCGACCTCGACGATCCGGCACGGCGGGACACACTGGCGGCGCTGACCGCCGGGTACTCCCCCGTCATGATCGAGCATGTGATGGACGAAGCATTGGTGTGGGCCCTCCGCCGGGGAGCGAACCGCCTGTCGTGGAACGACCTCCAGCAGGCCAAGATGACCGAGGAGATCGGACTGGCCCAGCCCGTCGAGTACACCGAGGCGGAAAGACGCACCATCGCTACCCATGAAGCCGGGCACGCCACCGTGGCCTGGCTGGTGGGGCGGGGCCGCAAGCTGGAGGTGCTCACCATCGTGAAGCGCCGTGACGCCTTGGGCCTGCTCAGTCATTCCGAAGCGGAGGAGCGGTTCACCAAGACCAAGTCCGAGCTCCGGGCCCTCATCGATATCGCCTTCGGCGGAATGGTGGCCGAGGAGATATTTTTCGGTGAGACGTCGACCGGAGTGGCCGGCGACCTACAAGCGGCCACACAGAGCGCATGTCAGATGGTCGGCCTGTTGGGCATGGGCACCACTTTGATTTCGGCGGCTGCTCTGGAGTACCCGGCGGGCGGAGTGGTGTCCAAGGTCCTGGCCACCGATGACGGTCGTGCCGAGGTCGAAGACCTGCTGTCGACGGCCAAGGCGTCGGTGGCCGACATGCTCGGTGAGCACCGTCACGTGGTCGAAGCGTTGCGGGACGCCCTGCTCGACCGCCACGAGCTCATCGGCGACGAGATCCTCGAGGTGATCAGGTCGGCCGGGCCTGCGCTGGCTGTGCCGGCGGGTCCACTGGTGGCTGGTGCCCAGGCACAAGCCGCCATCAACCCGCCCGCCGATCACTGAACCGATCGTCCCACGTTCCCCCTGTGGCGCGGACGCCGCCGCTGCCGGCGTCAGCCCCGCTCGGCGCAGTTGCTGCAACGGCCCCGGAACACCATTTCGAGCGTGTCGATGGTCATCCCGTAACGCTCGGCCCGGGGCAAGGTCACCTCGGACACCCCCTTGGGCTCTACATCGAAGGTCAACCCGCATCCCTCGCAGATGAGGTGGTGGTGACCGGGGCCGATCTTGGGGTCGTAGCGAGTGGTGCCGTCGCCCAGGCGGATCTGGCTGATCTCGCCCATGTCGGCCAGCTCGTTGAGGGTGTTGTACACGGTGGCCAGGCTGATTTCGGGTACAGCCCGACGGGCGGCGGCGTGCACCTCCTCGGCGCTCACATGGACGTGATCCCCGTCCAGCGCACCGATGACGGCGCGGCGCTGGGGAGTGATCCTCCATCCCCGGACCTGAAGGCGGTCGGGCAGGCGGGTTTGCCCATCAGGGATCGGGGCTGAGGACGATGGTGCCACGTCAGCCCCGGCGTTCCTTCACCCCGTGGGCCACACGCTCGCCAAACTCGGGGTCGGCGGCCCGGAAGTGGCCGATGCTCCGCTCGACGATGCCGTCGCCGGTCGCTCCGGGCGAAACCGCTCCCAGACCCCCGGCGATGTTGTCAGCCAGCCGGGTCTGGGCGTCGGCCGACTGCAGACGGTAGAGATCGCCCGCCTGTGAGAACTCGTCGGTCTGACGTTCGTCCCAGTCGAACGTCCCCGTTTCGCCGCTGACCGCCAGCGGAGCTGCATAGGGCACACCGGTCTCGACCGGACCGTCGAAACTGTTGGGCTCGTAGTTCTTGGCGCGGCCCCCGTTGCCATGGCCGGCCATCAATCCGTCGCGCCCGTAGTTGTGTGCCTCCGTGGCGTGGGGGGCGTTGACCGGCAGCTGGGTGTGGTTGATACCCAAGCGGTACCGGTGGGCGTCGCCATAGGCAAACAGCCGGCCTTGCAACATCTTGTCGGGTGAGGGGCCGATACCGGGGACGAAGTTACCCGGATCGAATGCGGACTGCTCGACGTCGCCGAAGTAGTTATCTGCATTGCGATCGAGGGTCATCCGCCCCACTTCGATCAGGGGATAGTCCTTCTGCGACCATACCTTGGTCAGGTCGAACGGGTTCACCCGGTAGGCCGAGGCGACATCGACGGGCATGATCTGCACCTTGACCGTCCACGACGGGAACTCGCCCCGGTCGATGGCATCGACCAGGTCCAGTTGGTGGCTGTCGGGGTTGAGGCCGGCCAGCTCGGCTGCCGCGGAGCTGTCGAGGCAACGGATCCCCTGGTCGGTCTTGAAGTGGACCTTGACCCACACGGCCCGCCCCTCGGAGTTCACCCACTGGTAGGTGTGGGAGCTGAATCCGTCCATGTGACGATAGGAAGCCGGAATGCCCCGGTCGCCGAACAGCCAGGTGAACATGTGGGTGGCCTCGGGCGAAACGGAGAAGAAGTCCCAGACGTTGTCGGGCTCTTGATGATTGGTATACGGGTCGGCCTTTTGGGAGTGGATGAAGTCCGGAAACTTGAGCGGGTCGCGGATGAAGAAGATCGGCGTGTTGTTCCCCACCAGGTCGTAGTTTCCATCCTCGGTATAGAACTTGACGGCGAAGCCTCGCGGGTCGCGGCACTGCGTCGGCCGAACCCCGGCCCCCGGCCACCGTGGAGAACCGCACGAAGGTCTCTGTCCGTTTTCCGACTTCACTGAGGAACCGTGCCCGCGTCCACTGGGTGACGTCCCCAGTGACCTCGAAAGTGCCGAAAGCAGCAGATCCGTTGGCATGGACGACGCGCTCGGGAATGCGCTCACGGTTGAACCGGGCCAGCTTCTCGAGCAGGTGCTGATCCTGGACGAGGACCGGCCCAGCGGGTCCGGCTGTCTGGCTGTGCTGGTTGTCCGCCACAGGGGCGCCGGACTCCGTGGTCAGTGTGGGTCGTGACATGGTCACCTCCGTGCTCTCGCAGTCGTCCGACGGCGGAGCCTTACCTCTCCCAATACGAACATTTCCAATGTTAGAATTATTCTCAAGATGGTGTCAAGGCCATAGGGCCACTGGACCCTGGGCATCAGGGTGGGCAGCGGGCGACGGTCGGGCATACACCCGGTTGATCGCCCGACAAAGAGAGGCAGCAAAAGGACAAAAGAGAAGAGGTGCACTCCGTAGGGAGCACACCTCTTCTCTTTCTGTGATTTCCATTCCTCGGTGACTGCCAGCCCTGCGACCGAGGCTCCGCCGTCGGCCCCAACAGCTGGCGGAGAGGCTCAGTCGACGCTTGGTACCACCACCTGGGTGATCGTGGCATGGGATGACAGGAAGTCGCCGTCCGAGCTGTAGGCCACCTTCACTGTGTAGTTGGTGTTACCGGTGGGTGCGGCCGGGTCGGTCAGCGTCCCCTCCGGGAGGTAGCACTGGGCAACGTCTTCGTCCGCCGTACCGTTGTCGAGCGAAATACTGTTGCCCCCCTCGCAGGTGAAGGAGCCGCTGGTACTGGTGATGGTGAAGACGAGATCACCGGTCGGTGGTCCGACCAGCGTCGAGTCAGCACCTCCGTTGGCGGCCGTGATGGTCGCCGTCAGCGTCACCGCGTCGCCGTCTTCCGACGGGTTGGCCGACGACTGGATGGCGATGGTGGTGGGTGCCTGGGTTACGGAGAAGGAAGCCTTCTTGGCCGTGCTGCCCAGGTAGTTCTGGTCACCCACATAGGTGGCGTAGGCGGAGTACTTGCCGGGGAACTCACCGCCACCCACGCTGAGGGCGGCCGTCCCGCCTGGCGCCAGGGTCTCGACGGCTCCCTGGCAACCGTTGTCTCCGTTGGAGTTCTCCCCGCATACAGTGATGTCCACGCCGCCCGTCGGAGCGTTGCTGCTCGACGCTAGGGGCGTGACGGTCGCTGTCACCGTGAAGGTCTCGCCCGCTGTGAGTCCCTTCTGGACCGCCACCGCTGTGTCGGTCGAGAGCAGCGAGGTGTTCTCGTAGAGGGTGGCCGATGCCGCCTCATAGTTGGGGTCCACCAGCGTGGCCGTCACCGTGTAGTAGACGATGGCGGGCAGCCCGTTGCCGAACGAGCAGGAGGCCTGATCGGCGACCAGTGCCACGGTGTTGCCCCCGTCGCACTGCAGCGTCTCGCTCGCTTTCTTCCCAGCCGGAATGATGGTGAAGACAATGTTCCCGGTGGGTGTGCCGGCGCTCGGCGACACCGTGGCCGTAAAGGTCAACGGCGAGCCCTGCGAGGTTGTGCAGAGGTCGCCGTTGCAGGTGTTCGGGTCGCTGGCCAGGGTCACCGTGGCGGCGCCGGCACCGACGACCTGCTTGACCTTGGTCGCAGTGCTGGTGGCGAACTCTGGATCGGAGCCGTAAGTGGCCGACACCGTATAAGGCGAACCAGAGGAGTCGAGGCCACCGGAGATGTTGCATGCGGCCATACCGCCCGAGACAGGCACGGTGTTACCGCCGTCGCAGGTGACACCGGCAAAGGTGACCGAGCCGGTCAGCGTTCCGCTGGCCGGGCTGACCACACTCACTGTGGCGTTAAAGGTCACCGGCTGACCGGTCGCCGACGGATTGCTCGACGAGGTAAGGCCAGTAGTCGTCTTGCCCGGGTTGACCGTCTGGGAGTAGCTGCCGGCGCTCGGGTTGTCGTTCGAATCGACAGTGTCGGTGTAGCTCGCTGTCACCGCTATGGGCGAGGCAGTGGCCTGCAGTCCACCGCTGAAGGTGCACGCCGCCGTCCCCCCACTGAGGGTCACGGTGTCCCCACCGTCACAGACCGGGGTAGACGAATCGGCCCCGGTGGCCGAGAAGACGACCGTCCCTTGAGGAGTGGGCAGGTTCCGTCCCGTGGCTTTGACGGTGGCCGTCCAGGTCACCGCCTGACCGGTCACCGCAGCGGTGACCGAGCTCTTGACAGTCGTGCTGGTGGCATAGGGCGTCGGCGGCGCGGCGGCGGCCGGGAGCTCGAGAACGGCACCGACCAGAAAGGTGGCCACGCCAACCACCAGTGCCAGGCGAGCCGGCCTGATCAGACCCCGTATCGACGAGTTGATGTTCATGAACCCTCCTGAATGGTGACCGTACCGGTCACGACGCCCTCCGACTTGCCGAACTTAAAGTGGCCGAGACCATGACTCGAACCACACGTGCTCTCCAAGGTGCCGCCCGACTTGTCCGAACCGAGTCCGCTGAAAGTGGCGGATTCAGAGGCAAAAGACCCCGAGGGAGCGGACGCATCAGACAAGTAAGTGGTTATGGCGTTGGCATTGACGTTGTAATCGACGGCGGGTTGGCCGACCGTCACGGCGGAGGGAGCGGCTTTCCCGCCCTGCGCCGACCACTTGATCTCACCGTTGAGAACGGGAAGAGGGTTGCCCTCGGTCACGGCGCCACAGTTGTTGGTCACCGTGGTCGACGAAAGGAGCGACAGCTTCCCTTTCTTGAGGGTCAGCCCGGATTGGACGGTATCCCCGGTGCAATCCTTGAGCGTTGCGGTCACCTTCACCGTGGAAGCTGCCGATCCGCCGTTGACCAGTGCCGGGCTGAAGTGAGTGACACCAAGCACCGCGCACGTGATCGATCCGGAAAGCTGGACTGGCGTCGGCGCAGCCGACGCCGCGCCGGACGCAATGCCGACGCTGGTGCCGGCCACAAGGGCCAGCGCCCCTACCCCAAGCAGAACTCTGCGATACATGGCCACTGCCTTCCTCGGCGTGCGCGCCGAAAGTCACTTCGTCTAGTCAAACAATCCGCCGGACGCCCACGCCGCCCGCCGCCATACGGAAGCACAGGGGGATTGTAGAACATCGGAGGAGCCAGAACACTCGTCAAAATTGACAGTTACCCGAGGCGTCGGCTGACGAACGCAGAGCGTGTCCGAACCGTTGTGACGGAGCGTGCCAATTGAGGCTGCAAGACGGCAAACCCGATACCGCCCCTCCGGTCAGGCCTGACCCAGGGGACAGGGAGGGCCGGGCGTCGGCCCTGGGCGGGCCTTCTAAGGAGTGGAGGACGGCAAAAGGGCTTCGGCCGGGCGGACCTCTGCCCCCGGACCGGCCAGGGCTCGCACCGAGCGGGCGTCGAGACGCTCTCCACACGACGAACAGGTGGGAACCACGGTGGTCCGGTGCCCGCACCCTCGATGTTCGATGACCACCGGGGGTCCGTCATCGGCCTCCCAGCGATCGCCCCACTGGCGCAGGGCGGTGAGGACACCCCAGAGATCCCGCCCTTTGTCGGTGAGCCGGTAGTCACAGCGAACCGGGTGCTGCTGATAGGCCACCTTGACCAGGACCCCCTTGGCCACCAGGTGATCGAGCCGCTCGGTGAGGATATTGCGGGAGATCCCCAATCGCTGCTGGAAATCGTCGAACCGGGTCACCCCGAGGAAACAGTCCCGGACGATCAACATCGTCCACCATTCGCCTACCACCTCGAGGGTCTGGGCCACCGAGCAGTTCATCTCTTCGAAACTCGTGCGACGCACCCCCACAGGTTACTGGGTTGCGTGGTGAAATGCACTCGGTCACCAGCCCACCGTCACCAGAGGGCATTCCAGTCGTCGGCGACCAGCCAGAACTGGGGAGCCTGCACGCCCTCCCGCGGTATGCGGCGGGCCTCATGGTCGATCCAGGTCGGTCGTTCGAAGCCGGCGCTCCTCCAGTGCCGGAGGGGCGTTGACCTCCAGTCGCGACTTATCGAGCCCCCCTCCGAGTAGCCGGGCCTCACCAGAAGGTGCTCGGGAGAGCCAGCGATGACCACACACGGCCTTTCCTTCCCGTGGCTACCGGGCGTTCCCGGTTGGTCGAGGTCGCTGAGCTCGTCGGGGTGGCCGGCCTCGAACGGAACCCAGGCCACGACCACGCCGGCCACCCACGAGTCGCCCGCGTCGAACTCCTCCCTTTCGGCCGGTGTGAGGAGGGCACGCCTGGTCAGGCGGGGCGCCGACGGCACCGCGACCGAGGATGGTGGTCGGTCCCCCCTGCCCGAAGGGAGTGGCGAGCCGGCGCGCCCCTGCTTCCTGGCCCGGCGGGCCTGCTCGGCTGCCTGGCGGCTGACCTCCGACCTCTTGCGCCTGGCCTCTGCCTCCTGGCGCCGTCTGACCCGGCGGGCCTCCCGCTGGGCCAAGGCGACGGCCTCGGTACCACCGGTTGAAGGGGCGGACCGAGTCGACCTCCCTACCGCCCCGATGGCCGCTCCGTCGGGATGGTCGGAGTCGTCTTTTCCGCTGGGCTGGTCGAGGGCGTCGTCGCCGGGATCGGCCTCCGTGTCCGAGGCACCGCTCAGTCCGAAACGCTCGTCTTCGGCCAGGATGGCGAAACACAGATCGGAAGCAGGCATGCCGGCCCCGGCCACAGTGGCCAACATGACGGCGATGGTCACATCGGAGTACTGGGCACGGACCCGGTCGAGCGCTGACAACAACTGCTGGCGGGTGGGGTCCTCAGAGGCGTCCCCGAGTTCCTCGATGGTGCGGGAGAGACAGTCGTCGGCGATGGCGGTGGCCACCCAGGGCAGTGCCGAGCGGTAGGCGGCCCGACTGACGGCGTCGGTGGGGTCGCGGTGTTTGCGCAAGGCATGCAGGGCATTGACGGCCGCCTTGGGTGTGCCCCGGCCCGGCTCGGCGGCCGAGGCCAGTGCCGCTCGCATCTCCTGGCGGCCCACCCGTGCCAACGCCGCCCTCAGCATGGCCGATCGAGCTTCGTCGGTGATGCCTCCTTCCACACTCGCTCCTCTCGGGGTGATCCCGGGCCGATCCACCCCTCGAATGGGATGTGGGCCAGCTCATCATCGCAGAGAGCCATGGCCCCGCCGGCGGGCGTCGAGTCCGAGCGGATGACGGCAACCTGCTGACCTGGTCGGATGCAGGATGGTGGCACCCGTGCTTCAGCGGAGAGGAAGAAGAGCCGAACTGTCGGTGTTGCTACATGGGAATGGGATGTCCGCCCAACAGCGGACGAAAGAGCAGGAAGGGATGGGTATGGAGGACAATCAGGTGGGAAAAAGCCAGTCGGGAGCGGTTGGGGATCCGGGCGACGACGGCAACCGGCCGACAGTGGTCACGGGAGTCGGCCCTGCCGATCGACCGGTGGGTGCCGACGAGTCGGTGGATGCCGAGGCCCAGGTGACCCCCGGTGACATGTTGAGGGCCCTCCCCGCCGAAGCAGAAAAGCGTGGCAGCCGTCTGGTGTCCGCCCAGGCCATGCAAGCCCGCCTCTTCTCGGTGTACGACGCCGCTGCCGCCGCCGAGGATGCGCTGGCACTGGTCCAGCGTCAGCTGACCGTGACCCTCGACCGGGGTTACTACGAGGCCGACGAGATCGAGCACCTGGCGGCGGAGCTCGATGCCCTGCTCACCCTCGAGGCTCTCGACTCATTCGAACTGGCCGACGACGGGCTGGTCACCGAGGAGTGACCGACCAAGAGCCGGCCGGCCTTTCCGGGGTCAGACCAGGTCCTTCAGGGCGGCGATGATGTCGACCGGACGCTGGTCTCCCAGCGGGACCGGGATGGCCTGCAGGTGGGTGACACCGGCCTGGCGGAACCAGGCGATGCGTTCGGCCACGTAGTTGACAGGACCGCACAGGGAGGTGGCCTCCAGCAGTTCGTCGGGGACGAGCGCTTCCGCCTCGGCTTTCCTTCCGTCGAGATAGAGGTCCTGGATCTTGTCGGCCGCCTCCTCGAAACCGTACCGGCGGGCCACGTCGTTGTAGAAGTTCTTCCCTTTGGCACCCATCCCCCCGACGTAGAGGGCCACCATGGGCCGGGCCAGGTCGCGCACGGCCATGACCTCGTCGCCCTCCCCTATGGCCACCAGCCCCCCGACGGTGATCTGGAGGGGGCCCCGGGCCGGATCACGCTTGGCCGCTCCGGCGGCCAGGGCGGAGCCCCACACCTCGGCCGCCCGCTCGGGCATGTAGAGCATGGGAATCCAACCGTCAGCCAGCTCCGCCGTCATGGCCACGTTCTTCTCACCGAGGGCGGCAACCCATATGGGCACAGAGGGCCTGACCGGGTGGGCGATGATCTTGAGTGCCTTGCCCAGGCCCGTCCCCTCCCCCGCCGGAAGGGGCATCGAATAGTACGACCCGTGATGGACCAATGGTGCCTCCCGGGCCCATACCTGGCGGCAGACGTCGATGATCTCGCGGGTCCGGGCGATGGGGGCGTCGAAGGGGACGCCGTGCCAGCCCTCGATGACCTGGGGGCCCGAAGAACCGAGACCCAGATGGAATCGCCCGTCGGACAGGGTGTCGATGCCGGCTGCGGTCATGGCGATCAGGGTCGGGGTCCGGGTGTAGATGGGGAGGATGGCCGATCCGATCTCGACCCGTTCGGTGAGAGCGGCCAGATATCCCATCAGGCTGGGACTGTCCAGGCCGTAGGCCTCGGCCACCCAGACCAGATCGAGGCCGGCCTTCTCCTGCTCGGCCACCTCGGCGGCGGCCCGTCGGAACCCGCCGGCGTAGCTGAGCATGGTGCTGATCTTCATCGGGCCGTTCTCCTCACTCGTCTCACTCCTTCATGGCCCGGTCGGCGTTCACCTCGGCAATGCGTCGGGCCACACGCTCTTCGTCCCACAGGCGCACGCTCATCGACTGGCTGGCCGTGGCCAGCAACGACCCGTTCTCCGACCACAGCGTGGCCAGTCCCTGACCGTAACCGTCGACCAGAGCCTGGATCCGGATGTGGCACAGGACCCACTCGGTCGGCTCGAGTTGCACCATGCGCAGGGTGTTGTCGAGGCTGCGGGACATGGCCCGGCGACCCAGGGGCTGGGAGACGCCCCCGGACACGTAGTCGCCGATGATGGCCAGGGTTGCCGCCGACGGTTCGAGGTGACCGGGCACCCGGGCCCACAAGGCGCTGGTGGGGTTGCCCGAACCCGACCTGCCTTCGGTGATCTCTTCGAAGGAAAGACCCTGGGCCAACCGGACGTCGATCCGATCGAAGATGGACGTGGACGAGAAATCGGGAAGGCGACGAGGAGGGCACTGCTCGGGCGGAGGCACCTCCGGCGGGGTCACCCACACGCCGCCGCCCTCGAGGACGCCCGGTGACCCGGCGGCGCCGTTGACGGTGAGGATCTCCTTTCCTCCGACCGTCCCCACCACCCGACCCTGGGTGATGCGCCGACCCTCGGCGGCCAGCGTCACCTCCAGATCGAGGACCGAGTGGGTCGGGGCGTAGGACAGGTACTGGGCCGTCGACCACACCGTGGGCCGCCCCGATGCCGCCTCCAGGGCCACCAAGGCGGCTCCGAGACCGCACCCGCCGAAGAGGAACTTGCCCGGGGTGGTCAGCTCGGGATCGACCCTGAGCCGCCAGTGCAGGTCGTCACCCATCCGCTCCATACCGAGGAATTGGCGGGCGTCGGTCACCCGGTCGGCGTCAACTGCGGGGAACCTTCGACCACGGCAGCTCCTTGTCGACCCGAACGTCACCCGGCAGCCCCAGAATCCGCTCACCGAGGATGTTGCGCTGGATCTCGGACGTGCCCCCCTCGATGGAGTTGGCCCGCGACCGGAGGAACATCTTGCGGGCCGAACCGGCCGGCCCCACCAGGCCCAGTCCTTCGGTGCGCCGCATGGTGTAGTCGTAACCGACCAGTGCGTCCGCGCCCAAAAGGTCGATGCACAGCTCGTAGATGCGCTTGTTGACCTCAGCGAACATGAGCTTGGCGATCGACCCCTCGGGCCCGGGGTTGCCGGCTTTGCGGTTCTGGCTGGCCCGCATGTTGGTCATCCGCAGAACCTCGGCCTCGATCCACGACTGCATGAGCCGGTCGCGACCAACCGGGCTCTGCCGGAAACCGTCGCTCTGCCAGATGCGGAGGGCCTCGGCGATGGATCCGGACCCACGGCCCGGCGGGCCGGTACCCCCGCCGATGGTGGTGCGTTCGTTGGATAGGGTGGTCATGGCCACCCGCCAGCCCTCGCCGACATCGCCGACACGATCGGCGTCGTTGACCCGCACCTCGGTGATGTACACCTCGTTGAATTCGGCGTCGCCGGTCATCTGTCTGAGCGGGCGAACCTCCACGCCCGGCGCGTGCATGTCGAGGGCGAAATAGGTCAATCCCTTGTGTTTGGCCACATCGGGATCGGTCCGGGTCACCAACATTCCCCGGTCGGCGATGTGGGCCAGCGTGTTCCACACCTTCTGCCCGGTGATCACCCACTCGTCACCGTCCCGTTCCGCCCGGGTGGCCAGGCCGGCCAGGTCCGATCCGGCACCGGGTTCACTGAAGAGCTGGCACCACGACTCCTCACCGGTGAAGGTCGGACGGAGAAGGCGGTGGCGGAGCTCCTCTGATCCGTGGGTCACCATGGTGGGACCGGCCATGGTCAGCCCGAAGAACTCACGAGCCCCCATCGGCGTGGCCCCCGCCTCCAGCAGCCGGCGATCCACCTGGCGCTGCAAGTCGGGTCGCACGCCCAGCCCCCCGTAACCCAGGGGGAACGAGATCCACGCCAAACCCAGATCGAATTGGCGGGAGCGGAACTTCTCGACCGGAGTGGTCCGAGGAGGGAGCTCGTCGAGGAGCCGGCTGGTTCTGTCGCTGACTTGCGTGGCGTCATCGGCCATCCCCCGAACATACTGCGGTGGCCACCAGCCGTCGGACCTGACGAGACCCCCACCCGGCGGGGCACCCCGCTCCCGGCCGGCGCAGACCCGCCCGCCATTGGACCCTGCGAACCGCCTCTACCCGGTCAGGGTTGAAGCCGAGCCACGGTCCACCCACCGGCCCGGGGCACGTAGCGGATCCGGTCGTGCAGGCGGTCGTGACGGTTCTGCCAGAACTCGAACACATCAGGGACCACCCTCAATCCGCCCCACCAGCCCGGCCGGGGTATCTCCCGGCCGTCGTGCTCGGCCGCCACCCGGCCGACCTTGGCCACCAACGTCGGGCGGTCGGCGATGATCTCGCTCTGGTGGGAAGCCAGGGCGCCGATCTGCGCACCACGGGGACGGGTGGCGAAGTAGGCGTCGGATTCGTCGTCGCCAACCAGCTGGACCTGTCCCTCGATCCGCACCTGACGCCCCGGCGGCGACCAGTGGAAGAGGAGAGCAGCACGGGGATTGTCGGCGAGTTCCCTTCCCTTGCGACTGCCGTAATTGGTATAGAACACGAATCCGTCCTCGTCCCAGTGCTTGAGAAGGACCATGCGCACCGACGGCTGACCACGGGCGTCTGCGGAAGCCAGCGCCATGGCCTCGGGGTTGGCCACCACGCGGGCGGCGTCGGTGAACCACCGTTCGAACTGGGTGAAGGGATCGGGATCGACGTCGGACTCGAGGAGGGGCAGAGAATCGTCGTCCATCGAAAGGACCCTAGCCACACCCGCCGTGCCGTCCCCGCCTGTCAGTCCCCCCTTCGTCATCCGGGCGCCGATCTGCTGGACCCAACCCCACGGCCACCCGGCACAATCGGAGCCCGATGTTGTGACGGTAGATTCCTGGAGTGATCGGCACCATCGATGTCGCAGCCGAAAGAGCGGCCACACCCGGGTGCGCACATGTGGCCCATCTCAACAACGCCGGGGCCGCCCTTCCCACCGCGGCCACGGTCGAGACCATGGTGAGCCATCTGCGACTCGAGTCCGAACGGGGCGGGTACGAGGCGGCAGTGATGGTGGCTGACCGCCTGGGCGCCCTGCGGGTCTCGGCGGCGCGGCTGTTGGGCGCCGCTCCCGATGAGGTGGTGGTCACCGGCTCGGACACCCAGGCCTGGTCCAAGGCGCTGTGGGGCTTCGCCCTCGGTGGTGGCATCGATCGGGGACAGCGATTGGTCGCCGATCGGATCGCCTACGACAGCCACTACATGGCCCTCCTTCAGGTCTGCCGCCTGACCGGTGCCACCATGGAGGTGGTGCCGAGCACGGCCGACGGGACGATCGACCTCGCCGCGCTGGAAGACCTCCTCGGGTCGGGACGGGTGGCGCTGGCCTCGATCACCCAGGTCGGCACCCACCGCGGCCTGGTCAACCCGGTAGCGCCGGTGGGTGCACTCTGCCGGCGAGCCGGCGTTCCCTTTTTCCTCGACGCCTGTCAGAGCACCGGCCAGCTTCCGGTGGACGTCGCCGCCATCGGGTGCGACGTGGCTACCAGCACCGGCCGCAAGTGGCTGCGCGGGCCGCGGGGAACCGGACTGCTCTATGTCCGGTCCGGATTCGCCGACCAGCTCAGCCCGCCGGGTGTCGGCGCCAGCGCCGCGGTATGGGAGGACGCCCAGCACTACGTCCTGCGTCCGGGCACCGAGCGCCTCCTCGAGTTCGAGGTTCCCATCGCCGCCCACCTCGGCTTGGGGGTGGCCATCGACCACGCCCTGGACATTGGGGTGGATACCATCGCCGCCAGGGTGACCGGACTGGCCGAGCGACTGCGCCAGGGGCTGGCTTCGGTGGACGGGGTGGCCGTACACGACGGTGGTCTCCGCCGTTGCGGGATCGTGACCTTCACATCGGCACGAGCCACGCCCGTCGAGGTCAAGGAGCGGGCCGCCGGCGCCGGCATCAACGTGTCGGTGACCGAGGCGCCCTGGGCCCGTCTGGACATGGCGCCGCCCCATCCCACCGCCGTGGCCCGGGCCTCCCCCCACTATTACAACACCGAAGGTGAGCTCGACCGCCTGATCGAGGTGGTGGCCACCTGAGGCAGATCGAGGGGGAGGCCGGCCGGCGCGGCCAGGTCAGGCCGGTCGGCCTGACCCATTACCGTCGGACCGGGCCGACCACCCGGTGATGTCCTCCACCCGGAAAACGATCAGGTCGGCAAAGGCCGCACGCCGGTAGGGGGGATACTTGGCCCTGAGCAGCGACGCCAGCGTCGATCGTTCCCCCTCGGTGGCGTCCCTCCGTGTCAGTGACGCCCGCACCCACCACAATCGGGTCCAGTCGGAAGCATCCCAATGGTCGCAGAGCAGGGCGGCCCGCGGGTCGGCCACCAGGTTCTTCACCCGTTGCAGGTCCGTCGAGACCTTGGGCTTGACCTGGTCGACGGGAACGACCACGGTTCGGTCGGCCACCGCGAAACAGACGGGCACGGCATCGACCCCACGACGGGGGTGCCGGGTGGCCAGCACACCCCGTTCGGCTCGGGTCATCAGATCCTCACAGCGTGACCGCTCGAGCCTCACCGGGCCCCGTCTCCCTCTAGCGCTTGCTCGGGCAGGTGACCAGATGGTCATCGATGACTCCCACTGATTGAAGGTAGGAGTAGACGATGGTCGAACCGACGAAGGTGAGACCGCGTCGTTTGAGATCCTTGGAAAGGCGGTCCGACAGTTCGGACCGGGCCGGGACGTCGGCCATCGATCGGGGCCGGTTGACCACCCGCCGGCCATCGACCCAGGCCCACAGATAGTCGTCGAACGAGCCGTGCTCGTCCTCGATGGCCAACACGGCTCGGGCGTTGGTCACCGTGCCTCGAACCTTGAGACGGTTGCGGACGATGCCGGGGTCGTCGAGCAGACGGGTGATCTTGTCGTCACCGAATCGGGAGACCCGTCGCGGGTCGAAACCGGCGAAGGCCCGTCGGTAGTTGTCCCGCTTGTTGAGGATGGTGGACCACGACAAGCCGGCCTGGGCCCCTTCCAGAATGAGCATCTCGAAGAGGTGACTCTCGTCGTGCGAGGGAACTCCCCATTCGTCGTCGTGGTAACGACGCATGGCCTCGGAGGAGTCCGCCCAGTCGCAACGATGAGGGGCGAGCGTCACCCGCCCGCCCCGACCCCGCCGGCGTCGTCCCCGGCTGCCTGCAGGAAGGCGCGGGCCAGTCGGGCCTCAGCCAGCGCAGATCCCATCACGTCGAGAAGAGCGCCCCCCGGGGTGTTGTCCTCGAAGTCGCGGCCGGTGGCATAGACCACAGTGGGGACCGTCCAGCCGCCGAGGCTGGCCACCAAGGCCCGGCCGCCGGTGTCGAGAGCCAGGAAATGGGTGGGCGCTGCCGCCGTGGCACAGAGGACGACGGCCGTCCGGGCCAGGGCGTCGGTGGGAAAGCGGTCGAGGAAGGCCTTGAGAGCACCGCTGTAGGTGGCCCGGTAGACGGGAGTGGCCAGCACCAGAATGCCGGCGCTCGACGCCAAAGCCACGGCGGCGTCCACCGCCGGATCGGGCCGACGGCCCAGGAGCCCTTCGGCCGGGAGCTCGATCAGATCGAGGAGACGCCCGCTTCCCTCGATGTCCAGGGCGGACCGGGCCAGAGCCCGGGTCTTCGACGTCGGGGAGTCGCCGGCGCTGACGGAAACCAACGGGGCGAGGGCGACCGACAGGGCCATAAAGCGCAGCCTAACCATCCGGTGTCGACCGCCGAGGCGGCCGGACGGCGTGCGGACCACCGCCGCCTTCAGTCATCCGTTCCCCCCGCCGGGCCGGCACCAGGTGCGAAGATGGACCATGGACACGACACTGGTCTCGGTCTACGCCGGCGATCGGACTGTCATCGATCTGACCGCCGAAGTGGCCCATTTCTGCGCCGACCACGGCGACGGTCTGGTCAATGTTTTCGCTCCCCACGCCACCGCCGGCCTCGCCCTCATGGAGGTGGGCTCCGGCTCGGAGCGCGACGTGGCCGAGGCCATCGAGCGGTTCCTCCCCCGGGACGACCGCTACCGCCACCGTCATGGAGCCAGTGGACACGGGGCCGACCACGTACTTCCGGTGTTGGTCAGCCCCACGCTGACCATTCCGGTGGTGCAGGGGAAGATGCAACTGGGCACGTGGCAGAGCGTGGTCATGGTCGACACCAACGGTGACAACCCCCACCGCCAGGTCCGGCTCAGCTTCGTCGTCGGGTAGCCGGGCCCGACGATGAGGCCGTCGAGCAGGGCCGGGAGAGGAATCACCACGGATTGACCGGTGTTGTCCCCTCATGGCGCCGGCCTTTCGTCCCCGGTCGGTGCCGGCCCAACGGGAGCCCTGCAGTCGAGGAAGCTGCCATGCCCTTGATCCGCATCAACCCCAAGATCAGCGTCAGCGTCGTCTTCGTGGCCGCCATGTTCATGAACATCATGGACATCACCATTGTCAATGTGGCTCTCCCCTCCATCGGTCGGCAGTTCAACGTTCCGGAGACCGCCCTGGACGCCGTGGCCGTCGGCTACCTGGTCAGCCTGGCCGTGTTCATTCCGGCCGCCGGCTGGCTGGGTGACCGGTTCGGGTCCAAGCGGATACTCCTGCTGGCCATCGCCCTGTTCACCGGGGCGTCCGCCCTGTGCGGTATGGCGGGCAGTCTGTCCGAGCTCGTCCTGTTCCGGGTCATCCAGGGCGTGGGAGGGGGCATGCTGACGCCGGTGGGCATGGCCATGCTGTTCCGCACCTTCCCTCCCGAGGAGCGGGTCCGGGCCTCGAGCATCCTCACCGTCCCCACCGCGGTGGCACCGGCCCTCGGACCGGTGCTCGGCGGGCTGTTGGTGACCAGCCTGTCGTGGCGCTGGGTCTTCTTCGTCAACGTGCCCATCGGCATCGCCGCCATCGCCTTCGGCTTCGTGTTCCTCGAACCGCACCGTCAGCCCTACCCGGGGCGGTTCGACCTGCCCGGCTTCCTGCTGTCCGGTATCGGTTTCGCCTCCCTCATGTTCGGGGTGAGCGAGGGACCCGACCGCGGTTGGGGAAGTGCCGAAATACTCGGAAGTATCGGCGTCGGCCTGGCTCTCCTCGGGTCGATGGTGGCCGTCGAGCTCCGTACCAGCCAACCTCTGCTCAAGCTGCGCCTCTACGGCAACCGGCTGTTCCGGTCCACCAGCACGGTGATCATGATCGCCATGGCCGCCTTTTTGGGCGTGCTGTTCGCCGTTCCCCTGTTCTTCCAGATCGCGCTGGGCCTGTCCGCCCTGCAGTCCGGGCTCAATACCTTCCCCGAGGCCATCGGCGTGATGGTCGGGGCACAGATCGCCTCACGCCTCCTCTATCCGCGGTTCGGGCCCCGCCGCCTGGTGGCAGCCGGCCTGGTCGGCGTGGCCGCCTCCACCGCCCTCATGTCGCTGGTCGGGTTCGATACCAACCTGTGGTGGATGCGGGTCCTCATGTTCACCATGGGACTGTCGATGGCCCAAGTCATCGTGTCATCGCAGGCCGCATCGTTCGCCACCGTCTCCCCCGCCGACACCGGCTACGCCTCCTCCCTGTTCAACAGCCAGCGCCAGCTGGGGAGCGCCGTCGGCGTCGCCCTGGTCACCACCGTCATCGCCGCGGTGGGGGCCACCCATCTGGTGGTCGGACGCACGGTGGCCAATCTGGCCGCCTACCACGCCGCCTTTCTGACCGCCTCGGGCATTGCCCTTATCGGCGCCGTGGTGGCCCTGACCATCGCCGACGTGGATGCGGCCGCCACCATGGTGCGCCGTGGCCGGCGGGCCGCCGCTCCGCAGCCGGCATCCACCCCGGCGGCCCGGTCGGTTGCCTGATCGACTGGCCGGAGTTGCTCGGTTAACGACGGTCCGGGGTTAGCGGCATGGCCACCGCCCTGTCGGCCGACGGCGTCGAACTCTTCTACCTGCGCCGGGGCACCGGACCCCGACTGCTCTTCCTGCTCGGCTCGGGCATGACGGTCGGAGGGGCGGGCCTGCTCGTCGACCTGTTCGCCCGGCCCTTCGATCTGGCCGTGGGTGACTACCGGGGCTTGGGCCGGAGTGGCCCGTCGCCCGGCCCCTACGGGATGGCCACCTGTGCGGCGGACGCCCTGGCGGTGATGGATGCCGCCGGGTGGTCCTCGGCCCGGGTGCTCGGTGTGAGCTTCGGCGGAATGGTGGCCCAGGAGCTGGCGGTGACCGCACCCGGTCGGGTCGAACGCCTGGCTCTGCTGTGCACCTCACCCGGCGGGGCGGGCGGGTCCTCCTACCCCCTCCACGAGCTGGTCGGGCTGTCCGACGCCGAGCGGGCCGACCGGGGCCGACTCCTGCTCGATCGTCGCTTCTACCCGGCGTGGCTGTCCTCTCACCCCGGTGACCGGGCCTTGGCCGACGCCATGGATGACCGCCACAGGACGGAGGGTCAGCCGGAGGATCCGTCGGCCGAGACCGGTCGGCGCCTCCAACTCGAAGCCCGCCGCACCCACGACGTGTGGGATCGCCTCGACCGCATCGCCTGTCCGACCTTCGTTGCCTGCGGTCGGTTCGACGGGATCGCGCCACCAGCCAACAGTGCGGCCATCGCCTCCCGCATTGCCGGGGCCGAGCTGCACACCTACCAGGGCGGTCACGCCTTTATGGCCCAGGACCGGCGCAGCATCACCGAGGTGGTGGCATTCCTCTCCTAGGGCGGAGGCGTCCCGGCCGGGCGGCGCGGCGACGGAATGCCCCTCACCCGGTGAGGGTGAGAGTGAAATCCTGGGAGACCGCCGTGGCCTTGTTCCCCTTGCCGTACACGGCCCGGATGACCAGGGGGTACTTACCGGGAGTGTCTTTGGATTTGGCCGTCCCCGAGAGGATCCCCGTCTTGCGGGCAAAGGACAGCCCGGCCGGGTGCTTCCCCTTCATGGTCAGCGAGGTGGGTGGGCCGGTGGTGACCACGGTGAAGGAGAAGGGCTGGCCCACCTCGGCCGTTGCGTGATCGGCACTGGTGATGGCCACCCCGACCGTCCAGGTGAAGGCGGTGGTGGCCGTGGACCCGTCGGTGTCCTGCGCCGTGACCTCGACGTCGAAGCTCCCGATGGTGTCGACCGTCCCCGAGATGAGGCCATCGGTGCCCGTGATGGAAAGTCCGGTTGGCAGGCCGGAGGCGGTGTAGGTGAGAGTCTGGCCCGAGGTGGCGTCAGTGGCCAGTATGGGGAGGCTCACCGGGTCGTCGAGAAGACTGCTCTGGTCCCCCGGATCGGTGACCGAGACCGGGTCGGCGACCACGTTGTCACAGAGGAGGGCGGGAATGGCGGCGGCATTGGGGGTCCCGAGGCCGGTGGCCATGTCGTAACCGACCAGGGCAGGGTAGATGTTGTGGTTTTTTCCGGTCAGGTCGTTGTTGCCCGAGGTGATGTCGTAGAAGGCCGACGGATGGGCGGCGGCCACCTGGTAGAGGTCCGGGTTGGCGAAGCCGATACCCGTCCCGCCGCATGTCGTCGAGGCATCGGTCAGGGCGAACAGCGATGCCCACAACGGCGCGGCGAAGCTGGTCCCTCCCCACGGCCCCCAACTCCCGCTCACGTACTCGAGGTAGGGGTAGGGACCGGCCAGGGCCGACACGTCGGGGGACTGGCGGCAGTAGGAGCCGGACGGAGCGGAACAAGGCGTGCCGGAGGAATCGGCGTTGATCACCCCTGTTCCTTGCGAGTCCGACTGGTAGCTGGGCATCGGCCAGAAGCTGGACACGCCGCCACCGCCCGCCCCCCAACAACATGTCGGTCCGTCGTTCCAGGCTGTTTCGGTGGGCGGCGATCCGTCCGCCGTCCACTGGGTCCCGCCGGCGCCGGTGACGAAGGGCTGGCTGGAGGGGTCGTCGACGGCCAGCGAATCGTAGGCATCACCGGTTTCGACGCAGTCCTCCGAGCCCTCGTCGCCGGAGGCGGCCACGATGGTCTGGCCCTGGGTCGCCGCCTCCTCGAACAGCGTGTTCTCGGCCTGAGCGGCGGCGCTACCGGCGAAGGGCTCACACAGTCCCCACGAGGTCGAGACCACCGAGGCCAGGTCGTCCGACACGATGGCGTTATAGGTGTCGTACCCGCCGTCGTTGGTGTTGGGCCCCTCGTAGACCAGGACGTGGACGTCGGGCGCCAGAGCGGCGATCTGCTCGATGTCGATGTCGGCCTCGCCCACCCCGGCGTGGGCCAGGGGGCCACCGTCGACATCCACGGTGGTGACCGGCAGCGAGGTGCCGAAGCACGACTGGTAGGCGGCTATGTCGGCGCTCTTGTACCCCTGGAGCTCGTAGAGGGCCACGGTCTGGCCTGAGCCGAGGTCGCCCTGGTTGTAGAGAGCGGGGAAGCCGTAGGCGGTGCCCACCTCATCGGCCGTGTAGGCGTCATCGTCGGCAGCGTCGGTGGTGGCTGTGGCGCACGCCTGTGGACCGGCTGACCCCCCAGCCGACGATCGGGGGGGAGCCCCCCCGTTGGCGGCGTGACCGAGAGCGGGAGCGGGGAGAGCCAGGTCGTCGAGACCGACCACGCCCTGTACCTCGGGGGCCACCGCGGTGGCCATCTGCGGTGCGGCCCGGTTGGCGAAGGCGATGCGACCCCCGGCCACCCGGTACCGGGTGAAGCCGGTGGCGAAGGCGGTCGAGAGTTGATCGGCCGTGGCCCGGACCGGGATGCTCAGATGGTTGGCGCTGACCGCGCCCGGGTGGAGGCCGGCGGCGGTCAAGGCGGCATCCACCGAAGCGATGGCGGCGGGGGCCGGGCCGAACCGGCTCACGAACTGAGACTCTCGGAGGAAGTGGCGGAACGTCCCCGACCCGGGGGTGGAGACGGCGGTGGCGTAGGCCGCCAGTCCTCGGGGGTGGCGGGGCTGGAGGGCGACATCGACCCGGAGCGGGGTGGCACCGGGCAGTGCCGACACGGCGGCGGCCCCGGCAGGAAGAACGGGGGGGCGCCCCACCCTGACCTTGGCGCCGGTCGCTCCCGCCGGTGCACCGGTGACCACCACGGCTGCCGCCAGCAGCCCGGTCAACCCGGCCACCAGGATCCGGCCGGCCCGACGTCCCCGCCGGCGGGTGGCGCCGGGCGCAACCCAGCGACCCTGGCCATCGATCATGGTTCCCCCCGGATGTCGAGATGCACGTGTCGCCCCTGGTATGCCCGCCCACGATCTCTCCCGAGCGTCTCACCGACCGGCCTCAAACGGCATCGTCTGCGTCCACCACCCTAGACCACGTCCGGCGCCAACCGCAGTACGTGTTCAGCCCACAACCCGGGGAAAGGGCCAGCGGTCTGCGGACCTCCCGGCTCAGGTCGGCGTGGGCTTGAGGTGCCCCCCTGCCTGCTTCGGCATCTTCTGCTTGGTCGGGACCGGGTAGGACCCATCGTCGGGGTTGAGCTCGAGCAGCTGCTCCGAATTGCACTCGTTGCTGATCGGCTTGGTCGACTCGTTGTCGGACACCGTCGCCAACTTCGGCACCTTGACGTCCGGCTTGTCCAGCACCGGAAGCGTCGACATCAAGTTGCCCACGGTGGACTGCCGCCATGCCGACACGTTGGGCACGGTCAGATTGAACAGGGAGGCCAGAAACTGGAGCTGGGAGGTGTGGTCGAAGATGTCCGAGCACACCCATCCCCCGGCCGAGAAGGGCGACACCACGATCATCGGGACCCGGACGCCCAAGCCGATGGGGCCGGCGACGCCGCCGGCCGACGACGGAAGCGGGTCGACGGTCAAGTACTCCCCGTCTTCGCCGGAGGGGGCGGTGGGCGGCGGGACGTGATCGAAGAAGCCGTCGTTCTCGTCATACATGATGAACAGCACGGTGCTGGCCCACACGTCGGGGTTGGAGGTCAGGGTGTCGAGTATCTGCTGGGTGTACCACTCACCCAGCTGGGCCGGGGCCGGAGGGTGCTCGTCGTAGGTGTCGGGAGAGATGATCCACGACACCTGCGGGAGGGTGCCGTTGGCGACGTCGGCGGTGAAGTCGTCCGTGTTGGGGTTGGTCTCGGTGAGGCCACCGTTCACGTTGGGACCGTAGTAGGAAAAGGCGTTCTGGTAGGGGGCCGACGTCGGGTCGGCGTTGGCGTACTGGTTGAAGTACAACAGCATGTTCTTACTGATGAAGGCCGACGCCCCCGGCTGGGTAATTCGACCCGTAGGGGTTGTAGCACTTCCAGGTGACACCGGCCTCGGTCAGGACGTCGGGCATGGTGTCCCACGTGCAGGTGCCCTGGTAAGAGGGCAGCGTGTCGTTGGTGGTGATGATGGGGCCACCGGCGATACCGCCGGGATCGAGGTTGGCGGAGATGGCCATCAGCCGGTTGGGGTGGGTGGGCCCGAGCACCGAGCAGAAGTAGTTGTCGCAGACGGTGAACTTGGAGGCCAGGTCGTAATAGAAGGGAATGTCGGCCTTGGTGTAGTAGCCCATGGTGTTGGTACCGAGGCTGCCCTCGTAGGTCGGCGACGTGTGGGTCGAAACGAAGGCGTCCATCGCTCCGTTGTCCCAACAGGCGTGTTCGGCCGGCCAGGCGTGCGACAGGTCGTAGGTGCACTCCGCCTGTCCGGACTTGGTGCTCATGTGGAACGGAAGCAGTACGTCGGGCGGGACCTCGTCGGCCGGCGCGCCGGTGCCGCCGTTGGCCGTGTTCCACGCCTGGGTGAAGGCACCGCTGTTGTTGGTGTCGTCGAAGCCGGTCACCCCCTTCATGGTGCCGAAGTAGTGGTCGAACGACCTGTTCTCCTGCATCAGGAAGACGACGTGCTCGACCGTGCCCGACGTGGCGGGCTTCACCCGGAGAGCACGGCGTACCGAGTCGGCACCAGCCGAGCGCATGGGTCCCGCTGCGGCCAGACCGAGCACCGCCGCGCCCGAGATTCCCCCTGCCAATACCTGCCTGCGACTGTAGCGTTGCGTCATGGGGAGGGTGTAACACAGATCGGCGGGGCCTGCCCTCTGCGCGGTGGACCAGGGACGACAGGCCACTCGGGCGTCATTTGGCGTGCATGCTTCGTGCCCTCCTGCTGTGTCCCCTCTTTCCGCCGTGTTCTCCCTTTTCTCCCCTGCTTTCTCCGTGGGCAGCCTTTGCCATTTTTCGGTGCGCAGCCTTTGCCGTCCGTGTTCGACGATGATTGATCACGTGACACCTCGAACCGCAGATGTCGTGGTCATCGGTGGAGGGTTGGTCGGCAGCGCCTTGGGCTACGAGTTGGTCACCGCCGGTGCCGACGTGACGCTGGTCGACCGCCACGACGTCGGCCGGGCCACCGATGCCGGGGCGGGGATACTCTCCCCCGAAACCAACCAGGATCCGCATCCGGACGCCTTCACTTTCGGCCTGGCCGCCGCCCGCCACTACGAATCCCTGACCCGCCGACTGGCAGAGGACGGGGTGCCCGACACCGGATTCGCCGTCACCGGCTCATTGCTGGTGGCCCAGCGGCCCGGGGACGACGCCGTCATGGACCAGGCGGTACGGCTCATCCATAGCCGGAGCCCCGGTCTCGTCCACGAGCTGGGGCCGAGGGAGGTGGCTCGGCTCTTCCCCCCTCTGGCGCCGGTCCGACGGGCCCTCTTCAACCCTGCAGCCCGCCGGGTGGACGGCCGGACCCTCAACGCCGGCCTCCGTCAGGCCGCTGTCTCCCGGGGACTGCGGGTGGTGTCGGGCGGCGCCACCATCAACACCGGTCGAGTGACGGGCACGGCCGACGGTGTCACGACCGACGAGGGACCCATTGCCGCAGGTGCCGTCATCGTGGCCGGCGGCGCCTGGTCGGCCGAAGTGGCCCTGGCCCTGGGGACGAGCCTCCCGGTCGTCCCCCTGAAGGGCCAGATCGTCCACCTGTCCCTGCCCGACACCGACAGCAGCCACTGGCCCATCGTGCAGCCGGTGCTGGGCTTCTACCTGGTGCCGTGGCCCGACGGGCGGGTGGCCTGTGGGGGGACCATGGAAGCCGAGGCCGGATTCGATCACCGCCCCACAGCCGACGGCCTCCACCAGCTCCTGCGCGAATGCCTCCGCACCGCTCCGGGCCTAGCCCAGGCGGCGGTGGTGGAGACCCGGGTGGGATCACGGCCGGCCACCCCTGACGGCCGGCCGATCATCGGCCGGGTGACCGGGTGGCCGAACGTCTTCGTGGCCACCGGCCACGGGGCCGAAGGTCTGCTGCTCGGACCCTACAGCGCCCTGGTGGTGGCCAGAATGGTCCTCGGCCGACAGGACTCCGCTCCCGAAGAGCGCCTAGCGCCCTGGTGGAAAAGTCCTGCACAGCTGGGGAACCGATCGCTTCACCGGGTGACCGGCCTGCAACGGAGCCATCGGCGGCCAAAAGCGAACTCCCCCGCTCCGATAAAGGGAACGGGGGAGCACACCTCTCACCACTGGTGTGACCGAGGGTCAGGAATGGACGGTGATCGACAGCGTCTGCTTGGCCACCACCGAACCGGAGGTTGCTTTGATCCTGACCTTGTAGGTCTTGACCGAGTACTTCTCAGACGTCGCCGGCCCGTTGATCACCCCGGTGCCGTTGCCGTTGTCCATGAAGGTGAGCCCGGCCGGCAGCCCGGTCGCCGTCAGAGTGGGGTTGGCCGGCGTGTCCGACGTCGTCACATCGAAGGTGAAGGGCTGGTTGGCGGTGGCCGACGCCGTCGTCCCCGATGTGATCTGGAGCACGTTGACGGAAGCTCTGGTAGACGGGGGGTGACACACCGTTGCTGGCCTCCACGGTGAACGTGTAGGCGCCCCCGCTGTCAGCCGGAGCGGGATCCGTTCGACGCTCAGCCGAGAGTGGGCCGGATCCTCTCCTGCAGGAAAGTGACCACTGCATCGGAGAAGGCATCGTTGCGGTCGCCGGCGATCATGTGGGCGGCACCGTCGACGGCCACCACGGTGGCCTCGGGTATCTGGACCAGCAGGTCGTCGATGCCTTCCTGGGTCACCACGTCACTCAGCAGGCCGTGGACCAGCATGGTGGGCACGCGGATGTTGCTGGTAGCCACGCTGAGGAGCCCGGCCAGCCGGTCGGGAACCACTTCGGTACGCTCCTGGCCGATGACCCGAGGGTCCCAGTGCCAGTACCAGCGGCCCTCCCGCTGGCGCAGTACCTTCATCAGACCGGTCGGGTTCATGCTCCGCTTCCGCTGCGGGGTATAGGCGGCGATGGCGTCGGCCGCCTCTTCCAGGGAGTCGAATCCGTCGAACCCGGACTGCATGAACCGGGTGATGCGCTTGATGCCGGCATCGTTGGTCTTGGGGGTTATGTCCACCAGGACCAGCCCGCAGGAAACGACACGGTCGCTCGTCCCCTCGGCCAGCATGGCCGACATCCCGCCCAGAGAGGCACCCACCAGGACAGGTGGTCGCCCGAGCTGATCAGCCACAGCCACGCAGTCGGCGCAGAAGGCGGTGAACGAGTAGTCACCGTTGGGCGCCCAGTCGCTGTCGCCGTGGCCCCGCAGGTCGAGGGCCACGGCACGCCATCCGGCACGGGCGACGACCTCGGCCGTGGAGCCCCAGGCGTTACGGGTCTGCCCGCCGCCGTGCAGGAAGAGCACCGGCCAGGCGTCCGGGTCACCGCGCACGTCAGCGACCAGGTGCAGACCCTCGAATCCTTCGAATACCACCGTTTCGGCATCCATGACGGCCGCCCTCAGGTCCGATGTTCGGTGTGCTGGATGGGCATGGGCACCCGGGCCACCACCACGTCGCTGCGCCGGCGGAGCTGTGCGGCCAGGGCCAGATCGATCTGGTTGTGGAGGAGGCGGTAACGCACGTGCTCGGGAACCACCATGGGGATGAGTACCACGATCTGGCAGTCTCGCTCGGCCCGGAGCTCGTCGACCAATCCCAGAACGGGCTGGACGATAGAGGCGTAATCGGTGTGCAGCACCCGCAGCGTCACTCCGGGATCCCACTGACGCCACGTGCGCTCCACCTCGTAGTCCTGCAGTCCGACTTCGACGCCGTCGAAGACGACGGTGACGGCGATGACCTCATCCCCCAGTGAGATGGCCTCCGAAAGAGCGTGGCGGGTCAAGCGGGACACGTTGGTCACCGGCACCACCACCAGGGTGCGCTTCCGGACGGGGGGTCCCGGAAGAGTACCGATCCCGATGCCGATCTCCACCCGGGCGTAGTAGGCGCTGATCCGGTTGAACAGAAGGATGAGGAGGGGGATGGCCACCACCACCACCCACGCTCCCTCCAGGAACTTGGTAAAGAGAAAGATGATGGTGGCTACCGCCGTCACCGCGGCCCCCAGGCTGTTGATAGCGGCCCGGCGGATCCACCCCGGCGGCCGGGTGCGGTGCCAGTGGACGACCAGACCGGCCTGAGACAGCGTGAAGCCGATGAAAACGCCGATGGCGAACAGGGGGATGAGGGCATTGGTGTTGCCGTCCACCGCCAGGAGGAGGAGTCCCGGAGGCCAGGGCCAGGACGCCCACCCCGGTGCCGAAGACCAGCCGGCTGTCCCGCACGCCGAACAGGTGGGGAAGGTAGCCGTCTCTGGCCAAAAGGCTGGTCAGGACAGGCAGGCCTCCGAAGGAGGTATTGGCGGCCAGGGCGAGGACCAGGGTGATGGTGAGGGAGACGATGTAGTAGGCCCAGTGACGACCGACGGCATCGGCCATGATCTGGCTCAGCACGGTCTGGCCGGACCTCGGTTCGATGTGGAACTTGCGGGCCAGAACGGCCAGCCCCAACAACATGACGCCCAGGATGGCTCCGAGCAGGAGCTCGGTACGCTTGGCCCGTTCCACCCGGGGCTCCTTGAACAGGGGCACTCCGTTGGCTATGGCCTCGACCCCGGTGAGGGCGCTGCACCCGGCTGAGAAAGCCTTGAGCACCAGAAGGATCGAGACGGCTTCGACGGTGCCGGTGGCCACCAGGGGGTGACCCGGCTGAGGTTGGCCCAGGCCCAGGGGGTGAATGAGCCCGACGGCAATGATGGCCAGGAGCCCGACGACGAAGATGAGGGTGGGGATGAGAAAGGCCCGTGCCCCTTCGCCCAGCCCACGGAGATTGAGCGTGGTGATGAGGAGGAGGATGCCCAGGCACATCGGGATCACGTAGGGCGCGGTGGAGGGAAAAGCCGACGTCAGCTGGCCGACGCCGGCGGCGATGGATACGGCGACGGTGAGGGTGTAGTCCACGATGAGGGAGGCTCCGGCCAGCTTGCTGGCCTGACGCCCGAAATTGTCGCGGGTGACGGCGTAGGCACCACCCCCGTGCGGATAGGCGTCGATGACCTGGCGGTAGGAGATCACCAGGATGACCAGCAGCAGGACGATGGCGATGGTGATGGGCAGGATGAGATGGAGGGCGGTGGTGCCGGCGGCGGCCAGGACGACGAGAATGGCCTCGGGTCCGTAGGCCACCGAGGTCAGGGCGTCGAGGGACAGGGCCGACAGGCCTTCCACCGGGGTGATCTGCTGGGTCGCCGCTTGTCGGACCGATAGTGCGGGTCCCTGCAGGATCTGCTTGATCCTGGAGAGGCTGCTCACCGAGCGGAGCCGCCCCCGCGGGCCGTTTCACCCATCGGCCGGCAGTCTAAAGGGTGCGTGCCCGGAAACCCGGAAACCCGGAAACCCTCGGGCCCGGGGGGTCGGGCGGCGCCGATGGCGCCCGTAGGCGGATGACGGTACTGTGCGGGCTTCGTGGTGAGTCCGGGCTCGGCGTCCGATGGCGGGACGCCGTCAAGAGGCGGCAAGATGGCGAATCGTCGAACAGGGTTGATGTGCCCGGAGTGCGGGTCGGCCGACACGCCCCGACTCATCGTGCGTGGCCCCGGTTCCAACGAGTACGTCGCCGAAGGCGTGGTCCTGCGCTGTCGGGCCTGCCAGCACGAGTGGTCCGAGGATCCGCGGCGCCGGGCTTCCTGAATCACCGCCCGGTCCCGCTCCCGGCCTACTGTGAGCCCGGGGACAGGCCGTGGGTCACCAGCGGTATTTCTTCAGATCCACTCGCCCTGCTGTGACGTCGACACCCTCGGCCCGCAAGCGACGACCCTGCTCAGGGGCCACCGCTTCGGCCAGCGAACCGTCGGCCCGCACCACCCGGTGCCAGGGGGCCGGCTGGGTCCCCTTGGCCAACAACTGGCCGACCTGGCGCGGCGATCTCAGACCCACCGCTCGGGCAATGTCGCCATAGGTGGTGACGAAGCCGGAGGGGACGTCCCGAACCGCCTGGTAGACGCGGGTCTCTACGCCTCTTTTGTCCCTTGCTCGGCGGTCATGGCCTGGCCTCCATCCTTCCCCTCAGAGCTCGGACGTCATGGCTCGGGCCGCCCCACTATTCCCAGAGCCTGTGAAACAGGTTCCCAGCTCGCTCCCAGAATGGTGAGCGACGCTCGAGGGGTGACGCTCCTGATGAAACAACAGCCGGTGCTGTGGCTGGTCCGGCACGGTGAGACCACCTGGAACTCGATGGGATGGGTGCAGGGACAGATCGACGGGGCCCGGCTCACCCGGAGAGGAAGGTACCAGGCCCGTCACGCTGCTGACCTCTTGGCCTCCGAACCGGTCGGTGCCGTCTACTCGAGCGATCTGTACCGGGCGCGGCGGACGGCCTACGTGATCGGCAAGCGCTTCGGTTACGAAACCAGAACCGACCGCCGGTTACGCGAGCGCTGCTTCGGATTGGCTGAAGGCGTTCCCTCGGCCCGGGTCCCGTCCTCACTGACCGGGATCGAGGAGGGGCATGTCCGTGACCAGTTTGCGCGTCCGCCCGGTGGCGAGAGTCTCGATGACGTCTACCGGCGGTGCCGGTCCTTCCTCGACGACCTCCGGAGGTCGACCGGGACGGGCGACACCGTGGTGGTGGCCCACGGTGGGAGTATCCGCATGCTGCGGGCCGTTTTGGCGGAGCACTCGCTGAAAGGCCTGGCGTGGGACGCAGTGCCCAATGCCAGCATCTGCCGAGTCGAGCTGCCCCCGCTTTCCGCCTGAGACCGGGGGTGGCCGACCACCGAGCGTAAAGCGGCGGGGGGCGCTGCCGACTGCCTAGATTGGGGCGATGAAGCGCATACCGTTCGGTGCGCCCTGGCGCGCTGCCGCGGCCACCATGGTCGTACTACTCGCTGGCCGCCGCCGCTGTCACCACCTGGTGGACGCCGGCACCGGCAGCCACAGACGGGGCAGCGGTTGCCCCCCGAACGGCCGTGGCCGCTCCGCCGGCCAACTCGGTGGTGCCGTTCGGCGACGCATCGTTGGGCGTCAACGCCCTGGCCGGGCTCAACGCCCCCATCGTGGGGATGGCCGCCACCCCCGACGGAGGGGGCTACTGGATGGTGGCCGCCGACGGCGGCATCTTCGCCTACGGCGACGCCCACTTCTACGGGTCGACCGGCAACATCCCCTCAACCAGCCGGTGGTGGGGATGGCCGCCACCCCCGACGGAAAGGGCTACTGGATGGTGGCCGCCGACGGCGGGCATCTTCGCCTACGGCGACGCCCACTTCTACGGGTCGACCGGCAACATCACCCTCAACCAGCCGGTGGTGGGCATGGCCGCCACCCCCGACGGAAAGGGCTACTGGCTGGTGGCCGCCGACGGCGGCATCTTCGCCTACGGCGACGCCCACTTCTACGGGTCGACCGGCAACATCACCCTCAACCAGCCGGTGGTGGGGATGGCCGCCGGCCCCGACGGAAAGGGCTACTGGATGGTGGCCGCCGACGGCGGCATCTTCGCCTACGGCGACGCCCACTTCTACGGGTCGACCGGCAACATCCGTCTCAACCAGCCGGTGGTGGGGATGGCCGCCACCCCCGACGGAAAGGGCTACTGGCTGGTGGCCGCCGACGGCGGCATCTTCGCCTACGGCGCCGTGTCGTTCTTCGGCTCCGAGGGTGCCGGCCAACCTGGCGGTCCTGCGGTGGGCATCGTGGCCACACCGTCGGGAGGTGGGTACTGGTTGGTGTTCGGAGCGGCGCGCCCTCTGGCCGGCAAGGTCGTAGGGATCGACCCCGGCCACAACGGACTCAACTACACCGCGCCCCAGATCATCAATCAGCCGGTCTGGAACGGACAAGAGTACGAATCCTGCGATACCACCGGCACCGAAACAGCCGGCGGATACACCGAAGCCCAGTTCAATTTCAACGTGGCCACCTACCTCAGGTCGGACCTCGAAGCCGAGGGTGCCTCGGTGGTGATGACACGCCAGAACAACGATGGCGTGGGCCCCTGTGTCACCACTCGGGCCGCCATCATCGACAATGCCCATGCTGACGTGGCCGTCGACATTCACGCCGACGGTGGCCCCACCACGGGACGGGGGTTCGCCGTGTTGGAGCCGGTGGCCGACGGACCCAACAACGGAGTGATCTCCTCGTCGGCCGCCTTCGGATCCCTCCTGCGCAACACCTTCGCCGCCGACACACCGATGCCGGTGAGCAGCTATGACGGAGTCGACGGGATCCAGCCCCGAAACAATCTTGCCGGTCTCAACTTGACCACCGTGCCCAAGGTCCTGATCGAGTGCGGGAACATGCAGAACGCAACCGATGCGGCCATTTTGGTCACTCCGGCGTTCCAACAGGAGGCGGCCACGGCGATGGCCCGGGCCATCACCTTGTACCTCGCCGGACCATCGTCGTAGATCACTGGCTGGAGGGGGATACCCGAGCGGGAGGGTCCGGAGTCCGCCCGCCGGTCGCCGTGACCTCCCCCGGAAGGGAGGTGGGCCGGTTGGCCGC
Organism: uncultured Acidimicrobiaceae bacterium; assembly: GCA_963727955.1. Classification (GTDB taxonomy): domain Bacteria; phylum Actinomycetota; class Acidimicrobiia; order Acidimicrobiales; family RAAP-2; genus Bog-756. Next base: position 20,244 of record CAVSII010000004.1, on the reverse strand, counting down.
TCAAGCCGGGGGTCCAACAGGCCGATGTCATGACCATGAGTGTGCATCCGGACAACCTGACCTGGAGCCGGTCGGACGTTCCCATCCGCTGATCTCAACGGCGACACCGACTACTCGATGTTCGGGGACGAACAGCTGAGGATCGAGCGTGACCGGCAGAGCCAGCAGCTTCAGGAACTGGTCCTGTCCCCCGGTGGTTCACCGGCCGTGGCCCAGCTTCGCCGGAGCCTCGAGCGGGAGGTCGAGCGGATGACCGACGAGTTGCGGCGCCGGGCGCGATCGCGGCATCCCTCGTCCCGGAGCCTGAGCGGCCGATTGCGGGTGGGCGGCCCCAGTCATAACCCCGGCCCGACCTCTCTACACTGAACCCCGTGACCACCCGTCGACGGGTCCCCTCCCCCCCGGTCGCCCCGGCCGATCCCGCTGACGGCCCTCCTCTGTCCTCCGACACGGTCGGGCTTTTGGAGGGATTGTGCAGCACCCGTGCCATCCGACGCTACCGGGACGAGGCGGTTCCCGACCATGTTCTCCACGGACATCCTGTTCGCCGCCACCCGGGCTCCCAGCGGATCGAACCGGCAACCGTTCCGCTTCCTCGTTCTCACCGACGGCCCCAAGGCCTCCTCGGCCAAATCGTTGATGGCCATGGCGGCACAGCGAGCATGGGGTCTCAGAGCGTCAATCTGACGGGTACACCCGGGGCTCCGGACGGGACGAAGCCTCGCCCAAGGCGGCCATGGACCGGAGCATGCAGGCCTACGTCGATCACCTCGACCAGGTGCCCGTCCTCATCCTCCCCTGCTTCATCCGTTACCGGACCGCCAATCCGGTGGAAGGCGCCTCGATCTATCCGGCGTGCCAGAACCTTCTCCTGGCGGCGCGGGCTGTCGGTTACGGCGGGGTCATGACGACGTGGGAATTTGTTCGTCGACGCAGAGCTGCGCACGCTCCTCGGCATCCCCGACGAAGCGGTCATCGCCGGGGCCATCACCGTCGGTCGACCCCAGGGTCACCACGGAGCCGTCCGTCGCCGGCCCCTCTCCGAACTGGTCTACTCCGACAGCTGGGGACAGTCGGCACCCTTCGCCGTCGACCCGCCGGGAACCCGCTACACCGGAGCCGGACCTCGCTGAGCCGGAGGACGACCACCGCCCTCCGGGCCGCCCTCACCGAATCCTCACACTTCCGACATGGAAATCACTGGTTTGGTTGGAAGGCTGTCGACAACCCAGACATGAGCCACGAGGAGCCACGCCGTGTTCAAGAAAGTCATTGCCCCGATCATCATTTCCGTCACCTTGCTGGGCGGTATGGCCGTCGCCGGAAACGCCTATGCCAGCGCTCCTGCGGCCTCGGCCAAAGCGGCACAACCCAATGCGGCACAACACGGGACGGCCGCATCGACACAACCGGGCGCCCATCATCCGCTCCGAGCGTGGCTGCGGGCCCACCGTCGCCAGATCCGGCGAGCCGGTGTGGCCATCAGTGCTCAGGCCATCGGGGTGACACCCCAGGATCTGGTGACCGAATTGCGGTCGGGGAAATCGATTGCCGATGTGGCCGGCCCAACACCAGGTCGACGCGCAGACGGTCGTGGATGCCTTCGTGACCGCGGCCGACGGCACGATCGCCAAAGCAGTGTCGGACCACAAGCTGGATTCCACTCTCGCCGCCAAGATCGAGGCAGCCTTGCCGGCCCGGATGACCAAGGCGGTCGACCACACCTTCTGACCGGCGTGCCCGCCCCCCGATGTCCCCGGTTTGCTCAGATCTGGCCCGGGCCGGCGCCAACGGCCCCGGGCGATCCGTTCGAAGTTCCCCGCTGATGGGCCTGGCACAGGCCGGCTCGCTGGGCACGTCCCGCTCTCCCGACCGATCCCCAGGGTGGCAAACAAGAGATGTATGCCAAAGGGATTGGTCGTGCGGGCGGTTCACGACGGCCGGCGACGACGGGCCGACCCGCTCTCGATAGCTGTTTGCTTGCTTCCGGCCAACCGCACGATGGATCCTCTCGGGTCGTTCCCCAGTAATCATCGGCATGAGCGGCCTTCGTCTTGAACGGGCGAGAACGGCCCCACTGCACGGGGTAGAGACATCGCCCTGTTGGGCCCTCCCGCTGTCCAAGCAGGTTAAGACCGGTCGAGAAGCTCCACGATCTGGTCGACGAGATGCTCGGGAGAAACCGAGCTCAGCTCATCGAACCAGCCCAGTGTCCGTCCCAGATTGATGCCTATGAGGGCAGAAACCACGATCTCCGACCGAAGTTGCGCTTCCTCCACGCCCCGTTCCGTCATGTCGGCAACCATCGGAGCCACCAGTCGGCGTGCCATGTGGGCGCGCGCCGCGTCGCCGATGTCATCAGACGTGTCCGACCGGATGAGGGCTTGGGTAACCGGTCCGAGTCCCTTCTGGTCCATGCGGGAGACCAGGGCCTGGGTCATGTCTTCGAGTCTTTCGAACGCCGATGGCGGCTGGTCGCCCTGCGATTCGGCCACGACGGCGGCGATGTAGAGATCGGCCTTGCTGCCGTAGTAGCGGGCGATGAGGGCTGGATCCACACCTGCCTGGTCGCCAATGTCGCGGATGGTCGTGCCCTCGAACCCCCGTTTGCCAAAGAGATCCTGAGCGGCGGTGAGCAACGCTTGCTTACTGACGTTTGCGTTCCTCGGCCGGCCCGGCCCGACGCGGGGCTGCTGTTTGACGGGGCGAGTTGCCGTCATTTACCGATCACCCTTCGTCCGTCCCCAGTGAGTCCTCGGCCAACATGAGGCCCACCCCTTCGACCTCCGCCTCTTCCTCCATCCTCTTCTCGATCTCCTCGTCGAGCGGTGGCAGATGTCCGGCTGCGCGGCCGGGTAGCAGATAGCTGAGGAGAGCGGTCATGAGGCACAGAGCGGTAGCGATCATCAACGTGACACGGAATCCGTCGAAGACGGGAAAGGTGTGACCCGGCCTGGTGTAGGCAAGGAGCACGCCGGCGGCCAGAGCGCTGCCGACAGAGAGACCGATACTGCGCACCACCTGATAGAAACCCATGGCGCTTCCTGTCTCCGATGTCGGGACGGCACGCACGATGAACCCGGGCATGGCCGCGAAAGTAAAGCCGATTCCGAGACCAGCCAGTCCGGCGGCCACGAACGCCTCCCACAGAGCCCGGTGCTCCAAGGCGAAGAAGGTCGTGGACAGAGCGAAGATCAGCGAACCGAACGGGATCATGCTCCGGATACCGAAACGACGGGCATAGGCCACCAGGCAGCGGCTCGCCGCGAACGAGGCGACCGACAAGGGCACGAAGACCAGTCCCGAGACGACGATGGAGGCGCCGAATCCGTAGCCACTGGCCACCGGGATCTGTACGAACTCGACGATGATGGGCAGAAACAAATACATGGCAACGGCGATGAAGAAGGCGGAGACGTCGGCCGTGAGGACCGATCGGTTCCGCACCTGGCGCACGTCGATCAGAGGGTCGGTGATCTTGAGCTCGTGGCCGATCCACAGTCCCACCACGACGATGCACGCAACAACAAGGCCGAGGCATGGCAGCGATGTCCATCCCCACTCGCCTCCTTCGCTGAGGACCACCGAAACGCCTACGACAGCGACGCCCAGTGTGACCATGCCCACGAAATCGAATTTGCGTGAACGATCGTCTGATTTTTCGGGGAGCACCACGACGACCAGGATCAGGGCAACAGAGACGGTCACGGCGCCGAACCAGAAAGCAGCATGGAAGTCGAACAGCTGTGCGATCAGTGCGGTGATCGGATAGCCCAACCCGGCTCCCACGGCAGCGCTCACCGACAGGGTGGCTATGGCCCGGCCCGCCCGTTTCAGGCGAGAACTGACTGCGGGCAATGGCCATCGTCACCGGTAAGAGACCGAGGCCGAACCCCTGCAAACCCCGCCCGACCACGATGATCCAGAAGTTGGTCGACACCGCCGACAGCACACAACCGGCCAGCACCACAGCCAGGGCGACCACGACCACCCGACGCTTCCGGGGCCCGTCGGCCAGCCGACCCATGGCCGGGGTGGCCAATGCCCCCGTCATCAGAGCTGCGGTCAGCAGCCACTGGGCCGTACTCAAAGACACGCCGTCAGAACGGGCGATCGCCGGTATGAGCGGCGCTCCCAGACTGCTCACCACGGCCACCAAGGCGGCGACCGAAACCAGAACCGGCAGTGTGGCCCGTCGCCGCCAGGTGCGATCGGGCCACTCGTCGGTCACGGCTGCGTTGATGGTGGTGGCCACCCGACGGCACCTCTCCGGCATCCTTTTTATGTCATCGATCAATGACATCACGTGATGACACAGTAGCCTGAAGTTCTCGTTGGACCAACGGACGGCGTGGCCCTACCCCCGGCTTAGGAGTCGGCGGGACGGTCAGAGCCCTCGGGTACCCTCCCGTTTGAGCGGAGCGGCATCGATGATGCCCGACCCGTCGGCTTACGTCCCGGTCCCACCCCTGTCCGCCCTCGGTCCAGGCCGTTCAGTTAGATGAAATTCCCGTTCGGCCACCAGGCACCACTAAGCGGGCACGGCTCCGTGGGACTGCCAGAACTGGTTGAGCCGTCCCTGGACCTTGACCACCCAGATGATCCATCCGATCAACGGGAGGAACACCCACAACCCGGTGATGCCGCTCACCGGCTCCTCGCCAACCTCCTCTGCCGTACAGACGGCCGACCTCGGATGGCAGCAGAAAGGCGTTCACGATACCGATGAGAAAAGCGAAGAGAAGACCCAATCCACCACCGATCCCTTCTCCGGGGCATAGGCCCGCAACTCCTTGAAGGAGGCGTACTGCCAGTACAGGCTGTAGATCCCCAGGGTGATGAGCGACAGCAGGATAACCACCACCGAATTCCTCGGGCTTAACGCTCCGCAACCCAACGGACTCCCAGTTGTTATGTCCGCCTCCGATCATCAGAAATGGGTCGGCGCCCTTTCGCCGAGTTCAGCACACCCCCGGTCACCGGCTCCCAGGGATACCGGCGTTCAACTTCCGGCCGTTTGGCCGCCGTTCAGACACGCCTCGTAGAACGGGATCATCAGGTCCACGTTCTGGCCGATGCAACCGTCGGGGCCGGCGCACAGGCGGCGGGCCGCACGTTCTCGAGCTGGGTCGAGCTCCGCTTCGGTTGAGCCTCGATCCTTCTGAGGGCATGGCTGGCGGTCAATGAGCACGCCGTTGATGCGATCGTGCGCAATCACCGCTCTTCGCCGTCGCTTCTGATTTCAGACCGGACGCTGCAGAGCCCCCACCGCTTGCTCGACGGAAGTGAACAGATGATCGGCCTCCCCATCTGCTGGAGGAGCGCACCGTTTTTGAGGTCGTCATGGACCAGGCGCGAAGCTCGGGCGATGGCCAACGTCACTCCCCGCCGCCATAGCTGGACGTTCAACATACGTAGGGCCTGCAGCCCGGTGTAGTCGAGGTCGGAGATGCCGTCCGCGGTCCAGCACCACTGCGTGCAAAGGCTCGGGGGGAGCCTTCGACCAGATCGAGGATCCGAGAACGAAGATGGTCAGCATTGCCGTACCAGACCGGTGCGTAGACCAGATACACCAGGATTCCAGGAATCTGCTCCGTCGCCTGGCCGAGGTCCACGGGTATCCAGTGGTCGGTATGCGGGGCGCGGCCGAGGACGGCCTCCTGCGGCCTGGCTGACCGCCGGGTGCGGTCAGCCAGCGAAGAGAACGATGGCCAGCAGAACCCCCTGTTCGATCCCGATGAGGGCGACGGCGGCGAGGCTGACCGTGGCCAACACGAATTCGACGCGGTTGAAACGCAGGATCCTACGGAGCCCGCCCATCCGCAAGAGCTTGGAAGCTATGAAGATCAAGGTGACGCCGAGCATGGCCTCCGGCACATCCGCCATCCGGCGGTGAACGCCACCAGGACGACCACCACCACCAGGACGGCCAGGATGTTGGCCAGTTGGGTACGAGCGCCGGACGCATGGGTGATGGCCGTGTTGGGTGGGCTGGTGTCGACGGCCACGGCTCCGAGGAAGCCAGCAGCCACACTTCCTCCTCGACGGCAAGGAGCTCGCGGTCGAAGTCGTCCAGTGCGGGTGTCGCGTCGCTCACCGTCCGGACCGTTGCCGCCGTCTGGGCGACACACAGAAGGCGACGGTCAGCATGGTCCCCGACAGCTCGCGCAGTTGCGACCATGACAGCGACGGAACCTCGACGTGAGGCAGTCCCGGTTGGACATGTCCGATCACCTCCACTCCGTGGTGAGAGGCCAGGCCGAAGGCGTTGACCACCACCGCGGAGATGATCAAGGCGGCCAGTGTGCCGGGGAAGCCGGTGATCGATCCTTTTGAGCCGCCCGGCGATGAGGCACAGCACTCCGAGGCCGATGGCCACCGACCAGCCGTTGACGTTGCCCAGCTGATCGATCACCCCGTGCAGCCGGTCGATCGTGGTCCCCTGCCGGGCCGGGCACTCCCAGCAGAGAGGGATCTGTCGGGCCATGATCACGACGGCGATGCCGGCCAGGACACCGGTGATCACCGGCGTGGAGAGGAACTCGGAGATCCATCCCATGCGGAACAGACCGAAGAGGATGAGGACCCCTCCGACCATCAGTGCCGTAAAGGCCATGGCCGTGGCGTAGCCGGTGCTGCCCACCACCGCCACCGATGCCACCCCGGTGGCCAACACCGGGGGCGATCGTCGAGTCCGCTCCCACCGACAGGAAATGGCCCTTGCCGATCACTGCGTACACCAGGGATCCGGCCACGAAGGCATACAGACCGGTCACGGCGGAGAGATTGGCCAACATGGCCGTGGCCATCTGCGAGGGCAGAACCACGGCCACCAGAGCCAGACCGGCCAGCGCATCCGCACCCAGCCAGGCCCGTCGGTAACCCCGCAGAGTCGGCGGGATCCACCAGGTTCTCATGCCTCATCATGCCCGACCGTGGCCGGCGGGGTCATGCTTTGTCGCTGACGATGATGATGCCGCCGACTGCGCGTTCGTGGACCGCCCGGTCGGCAGTGCCGCTCACGTCCGGCGGTGCCGCTCATCCCTCGGGCTCTCTTCAGAAGGACCCGCTGTCTCCTGGTTGATGGGGCCGCCCATGCGAGTCTCGCGACCGATCAACCGCCCGACCGAGGCAAAAATACCGGTGTCCCATTCGCCCACCAGCTCCCAGGCCCGGCCGATCCCGATGAGCAGTGAGGCGATGAGGCCGAAGGCCACAGCGGTCAGGGCACCACCGTGGTGGGAATTGATCATCAGTTCGATGCCGTAGACGAACTCATACCCGAAGACCAGGAGCAGAGCGACGACCAGCACCAGCTGATGTCGGCGCTGTCCCTTCTCCATGTGCAAAGACATGATCGTCCGCACTCCGGCCGCCGTAAAGAAACGCCGATCAGGCCGACGATGCCTGCGGGAATGCCGACGTTGGTTCCGGGCACCAGACCGAACAGCGCCACGGCGAAGGCGTTGGTAAAGGCCAGTAGCGCGGCGGCCGCTCTGAACTCCCTGATCTCCTGCGGGTGATTTTGAACCGGCCCTGGGCGATGGACATGGCCACGAAGAGAAGGCCGATGAGGGTGGCCGCACATGTGGCAATGGCTACGAACAGATCCTGAATCCACCGACGACCATTGCCACCACCCTAGTGATCGCCATCTACCTGACCATCCCGCTCCGGCTACCAGGGAGCGAAGAACTTGGGCAAAGGGTTGTGGCCGATGCTCGACCCGTGGGTCTCCGCCTCCTGGAGATGACCGAGCTCGTCCCAGTAGGGGAGAATGGCGGGGGCCAGGTAGTCACCGCCCGTGCCCTTCTGCCCGTACACGAAGTGCACGCCGTCGGGACTCCGCACCGGCACGCCGTGGAGGGTCGCCGAGTACTTGCCGCCGGGACACACGTAGCTGTTCAGGTCTTGAAGGTAGACCTTGCCGGTTCTTCTGGCCACCTGGCGGAGGAGCGAGTTGTAAACCGCCTGCCGGGCCGGCGAGTCCTCGGGCCAGGGGCTGCCGTCGGGCTGCTCCCCGGTGCTCTGGCACGGCTTGATCATGAAGACCATGAGCGCACCACCGGCCGTGGCTATCCGCACCGCCTTCTCCAGCTGGCTTTTTACGTAGCTGGCGAAGACAGGGTTGAGGATATTGGTGGTGGCTCCGTCGAACACCCGGTCGAGGACCTCTGCTCCCCCGGCCAGCAGGACGACCACGTTGGGATCCAACTGCTTCACCCACGCCGCCCACGCCGATGTCCAGGCCTGGCAGGGCACGTGCTGATTGGGACCGAAGACACCTCCCGGCGGGCAATTGCCCTGGGCCGGGTCGGGCGAGCACGGCCAGCCCACCAACTGGCCGGCCACTCCCGCTTTGGTGAAGGTCGAGCCGTCGGCCACCCCGCAGGCCACGATCCCCTGGTCCACCAGCGTCATGTGGTAACGCTTCGGACTGGCCTGGGTTGCCGCGCTCAACCCGAAGCCGAGGGTGAGCGCTTCCGAATCGCCGACCAGGAGCACCCGGACCGGCGCGTTGAGGTAGGCGGCGGGCACGACTGACCGGATCGGCGTCGCCGGCAGCGCTCCACTCGCCGACCCTCGTTCGGTGGCGCTGACCGCGGGAGCCACGGTGGCCAGCAACACGGCGATCACCACCGCCACCAAGGCCAGTGGGGTGAACGTCCAGGATCGCCAGGCGGTGAACAGCTTGCCGGTGCGGATGGGTCGCTCCACCAGGTAGAAGGAGGCCGTGGCAATCAGCAGGGTGGGCACGAAGCGGACGCCGAACAGTGCCCAACCGCTGAGGCCGGTTCGGGCGTGATTGATGTAGGTGAAAAGCGGGAAGTGCCAGAGATACATCCCGTAGGAGATCCGGCCGATGAAGGTGAAGGGTGGAAAGCTGAAAAGCTTGGCCACCGGTGAGTCCTGGGCACAGGACACGCTGAGCAAGACGGCCGAGGCGGCCACCGCGGCCACCAGGAAGCCACCCCGGTAAGCGATGGAGTCCGTCGACTTGACCGAGGTGTAGAGAACGGCACTGACCACGACGCCCACGGCCCCGATAACTGTCAGGGCCCATCGACCGGCACGGGTGCGCGCCGCCCAATCGCGGTTCCCCCGCCGTTCGCTCCACATAGCCAGAGCCACGGCCAGGCTGGCGCCGACCAGCACCGACTGGGCGTGGGTGTCCGTACCGAAGTACAGACGAGTGGTGTTACCGGGCTTGTACAGGAGTGCCATTTCGAGAGCCGAAGCCAAGGCGCCGACGATGGACACGGCCAGCAGCGCCCACAGTGATCGGAAGACCTTGAGTACCCCGAGGACGACCAGGGGCCACACCAGGTAGAACTGCTCTTCGAGGGCCAGGGACCACATGTGGATCAACGGGGAGGTCAGGCTGGTCTGGTCGAAGTAGTTCGAGCTGCTCACGATGAAGTGCCAGTTGGCGAAGTAGAAGAGCGAGGAGAGCGCATCGCCCCGCAGGGTCGGGTAGGTTCCCGCCGGCACCAGGACCCCGAAGATGAAGGCCACGCCCAACAGCATGAGGAACAGCGCAGGCAGCAGCCGCCGGGCCCGGCGGGCCCAGAACGTGCCCAGTCGGATGGTGCCGCGCTTTCGCCACTCGGCGATGAGCAGTGAGGTGATGAGAAAGCCGGAGAGGGCAAAGAAGCTGTCGAGCAGGTAGAAGCCTCCCCCGGTCAACCACACGCCGGCATGGACGCCCATGATGTTGAGCATCCCCACCCCTCTGATGCCATCGAGTCCCGGGATGTAGGCGAGATTGGTACCCCTCGGCGCCGCGTCGGGGCTCAGCCGATCCGTCATGGCAATGCCCTGTTCACCGCCATGCATGGTCGGGCCTCCCCCGGTGCCAGGCAGCCCCGTATGGCGCTCGTCCGTGGCCACCACATCTTCGAAGCTCGGACTCACGCGTTCAAATCGTCGCGAACCGGGTGCCGTCAGGGTTTCGGGCTGTCGGCGTCCTCGACGCACCAGGCGCGCGGTGACCGGTGGCCGATCTGCGGTGAACAGCGAGTGGGTCGGCCCTGCCAGAGATCACCAACGGGTTCCGGGATCGATCATCCCCTCGGATCCATGTCAGACCGGATCTGCGTCTTGCAGAAACTCCTGCCAGGTTTGGCTGCCCACCGCCTGGAGAGGGCAGGTGTTGAGCCCTTTCCGAAAGGCTCGGGCCGTGGATCCGGGCAGAGGAAGGGATACGAATCGACGAGGCCGAGCCGCGCCGCACCCGCCATGCCTCGGCCATGGCGGCCAGCGACAGAACCTCCGGGCCCCCGAAATCGTCGGCTCGGCCCACAGGCGATCCGCCCACCAGGTCGACCACCCGCTCGGCCACTTCTCGGGCTGCCACCGGTTGCAGGCGAAATCCGGAAGGGAGAGGAGCGACGGGTGATCGCTCAAGCGCGCCAAAGGCCATGGCAGCCAGCTCGTGGAACTGGGTGGCCCGCAGGATGGTGGACGGCACCGACGACTCGGAGACCAAATCCTCACAGCGCAGCTTCCGTCGGTAGTAACCGAACGGGATAGCGTCGATCCCGACGATCGACACATAGAGAAAATGCCCGGTCTCCGGCGGGATGAGCTCCAGGAGCGTGCGGGTCTGGACCACGTCTCTGCGCCCGAAGTGGTGGGTGTCGGAAGCGGCGTGGACGACCGAATCCACCCCCCGTACGGCCGCCGCCACCCCCGCTCCGGTAGCGAGATCGCCTTGGTGGGTTCCGGTACCGGGGCGACGCGAGAGCACCCTCACGTCGTGGCCGCCGTCCTGCAGGCGGCTGACCACGTAGCGGCCCAGAGTGCCCGATCCGCCGGTCACCAACACGGTTGTCACGTCGAGACTCTACGACCTCGGGGAGTTTGGGGGTGTCCTTGGACCGTTGCCGAGTCGGTACCGCTGATCGGCAGCCGTTCGAGGAATGCCGATCGGCTTCCCCGCCGCTCAGTTATCCACAAGACCTATCCATAGGTGGGATGTTGCGGCCATCCTGGTGGGGAATCCTCCCAGTCCTCCTGCCTGCCGAAGGGCGTGAGGTCGAGGATGCTGTTGACGAATACGAGCCGGTCGACGCCCCGGGCGGTGGTGCAATAGGTCCGGTAGACATCCTTCCCCCGGCGCAAGAAAACAGTGAGCATGAACCCGCCGGCCGCGCCGCAATCGTCGGCAAAGGTGGTGTTCCGTGACGATACGAACGGTACTGTCCAACCCATGCGGGCCTTGTACGCCTCGATCTGAGCGAGGGGCATGTTCGACACGTTGCACCAGCTGACACCGCAATCGGCCAGCAGGTCCAGGTCCCCGATGTTCTTGGTGAAGCCTGTGCACCCTGGGCAGTAGTCGTCGGGACCGTTGTCCATGAACTGGTAGACGACGAGCTGGTCGCGTCCGGCGAACAGGTCGAGCAACCTCACCGGTCCCGATGAGGAATCGAAAACATACCGGTCGTTGTCAAACGAGACCATAGGGAGACGCCGGCGTCGAGCGGCCAGGACATCAAGGGCCCGGGTGGCTTCCTTCTCAGCCTGCAGCAACTCATCTCGTTCCTGTTGCCACTGCGTGGCCGAAACGACCTCTGGCATTCCCTGCATCTTCCCTCCCTTAAAACTCGTCCGTCGACGCCTCCTCACCCCCGCCCGGCACCGACCCGACCATCCTCTCTGCCGCACTGAGCATTTCAGGGTCTCCGCAACCTGGCAAGTGCCCAGGAGGTGGCTCAGGAGCGTGCTCGGTTGGGACCCGGGGTTCGCACCCGGCCCACAGAGAGAGGCCGGCTATGCGCCTTCGGCCACTGCCTTCACCCGTTCGAGGGTCCGGAGCATGTCACGCTGATTGCGATGCTCCCGCAGGAACCCGCCGAGCGGCCGCCAGACCCTGAACAGGAGGCCGTCGCCGAGGTCGAACGACTCGGTGGCATCAGTGCCTCCATCGTCCGTGGGGCGGAACTCGTAGCGCCAGGTGTTGACGGCGCGGTCACCCATCATCACGGCAAACTCGAAGACCTGTCCGGGTACGCACTCGGTGATCTGGCAGGTGGTCCAGTACACGGGCCATCTCTCATTCCGCCTCACATGACCCCGGTATCTGGCGCCGACAGCCGGACCGGTGGCGCCGTCGCTCCACTCGGCCTCGATCACCTCCGGGCTGTACTCGCCCATCTTGGTGACGTCGCTGACCAGGCCCCAGACCTTGTCCGGCGACGCGTCGATGTGGAGATTGACGGCGGCGCGCATGTCAGCAGACTTTAGGCGCCCTCCCCCCCCCCCACTCTCCCCTACCGCCCGTCCACGCCTCCGCAACCCCAGTTAGAGATCCTCCCAGACGTGTGACACCCAGGTCCCTCCGGCCACCACCTCGCTAGCCCGCTCTCCCGTCACAGGATGCCGTTGACTCCAGAGTCCCTCATCCGGCTGCGAGCGGACGTCGCGTTCTGGTTGACGCCGAGGCGCCGCCATGTCCGGCCGGGGCGTCGCTCCGTCTGCGTGGGCCTCGGCGATGCACGAGAGCTGCTGCCACCTGTGATACACGGCAACACTTCCGCTTCCAACGGCATGGACAGTGGTCTAGGTATCCTAGTATCATCTCATGCAGGTCTTCAACGGCCTCGTAGCCCAAGCGCGGGTGACGGCCGAACGGTGCGACCTCTCGGCGCAACGATGACTGGTCATCAGGAGGCCCGCGGCGGCAAGCGCCGGTGGTTGGCCTCGGGTACCATCCTGGCGGTGCTGGTTGTTGTCGTTGCCGCAGTGATCAGCGTCGCTGCTCGCAGTCCCATGGCCTCCCGCGTGTCCCTCCTCCGGTGCCTTCCCATCGGGTCACCGCCAACCCGTCCCGGCTGCGGGCTCCAGCCCATCCGGCCCGGGCACTGGCTGTCGGGCCCAATGGGAATGTCTATGTGGCCGACGACCTCCGGTATCGGTGCTCGAGAGGCGTCCCAACGGACTTTCCGGTGATTGCCGAAGCGGCACCGTCGGCTTCTCCAGGGACAACAGCCCGCCACAAGGGCAGATCTGACAACCCGCAGGTCTCACCTTCGGCCCGAGCGACGTTGTACGTCGCCGACTACGGCAACGGCCGAATCCGGCCGTCTCCCCCTCGGGATCATCACGACAGTTCCGGCGATGGGCAAGGATCGTGGGTAACCAACGGCACGCCGGCGCTTGCCGCCCCGCTCCTGCCCTCGGCCATCGCCTTTGTCCCAACGGACTCATGTACGTGGCGTCGGACAACCAGATACTACGCCTCGGGGCCGACCGGCCTTTTACCGGTGGGCAACCCGAACTCCGGTGAGGAAGGCCTTTTTGGAGTCGGGCCCAGCCATCAATGGGTGCCGACGCCCCCGACGGTTGGCTTTCGACAGGAGGCAACCTCTACATCGCCGTTGACCAAACGATCCTCATGTAACGCCCAGCACCCTGAGTGTCGTTGCAGTGCCTATCCGAGAGCGATGTGCCTTCACAAACCCACGACCGTGCTGGCCATGGATGAGTTGGACTTGCTTCGCCTCACGCCTCAGGGCGAGCAGACCGTCGTGACGTTCCCCACCACTGATCGCACGACCTACCTCGGATCACAGGCTTCTCGCCGGATGGATCGCCGTGGCGCCTGACGGCGATATCTACCTCGACACTTTCTACGGGAACGGATACGCAGACAAATCCGCCCTCGTCGTCCTATCTCCGGACGGAAACGCAACATTGCTGTGGGCACGAAATCCACCCAGAATGAGAGCTGACGTCGTCCGATCTCTGCCGGTTTCCGGGACGGGGCTAGACCCGCCATCGGAGCCCGAGGATAGCGATGTCATCGTCGGACCCCTGTGCGGTCAGGTCCTGGATCACGTCGGAGAGAACCCGATCGAGCGGCCGGTCGCTCCGGATGGCCGATTGCCGAAGCTCTTCGAGTCCGATGTTGAGGATCTCGCCCCTCCGTTCGACCAATCCGTCCGTATAAGCCAGGAGCGTGCAGTCATCCTCAACGTGAATCGAGGTCGACGGGTACGTTGCGTCGCGTACCGTTCCGATCGGCGGACCAATGGCTAGATCCACGAATGCGCCCGTGCCGGCGGTGATGAGGAGCGGAGGCAGATGCCCCGCACTCGACAGTGTGAGCGTGCGCCGGTCCTTGTCGACATAACCGCAGAGCACGGTGGCGAAGTGGCCGTCCCTGCCGATATCGAGGAGAGCGCACAGTTTGTAAGGATCTGACTGGGTGCGTCACCCTGGGCCGCGTAGGCACGAATGGCAAAGTGGAGCGAGGCCATGAGCACGGCAGCCTGGACACCCCGGCCGGAAACGTCACCCACTACGAAGACGAAGCCTCCATCTGAGTAGGGGATCACGTCGAACCAATCACCCCCGATTTCCATCACGTCGAGTCCGGCCACGTACCGCGTGGCGATCTCGACCCCGGTGATGTCCGGTACAAGCCCTGGGAGGAGGGCGTGCTGCAGCGAGACAGCCAGGGTCTGTTGCTCGCCGTAGAGCTGCTCATTCTCCTCGGCCAGGGCCTCGGCCGATCTCCGCCGGCTGACCAGGCGCTCTGTCATGAGGGCGGCGCCGATGGCCAGCAGCATTCCTACCACGATGACTACCGGCGTCACATTGCGGGACAGGCTCCCGCCGAGTGATTGGGTCGGGGTACCCACCAGAGTCAGTTCGGTGTTTGCAAAGGGAATGGTGGCCGCTGCGTGCCTACCGCCGATCGGCAATTGGGTGGTGGTCGCTTCTATCAGGTTGCGCTCCTGCATCTCCCGTCCCAGATAGAGGGCGAAATTGAGGTTGGGGAAAGACGACGAACGGGGTAGGGCGATATGGCGATGGGGTGGCAGGAGGTATTCCGCGTACACCCCCAGTTCGGGCATGGTCCCCGGTGCTGCGTAGGTGAGACCGACCCGGCTCCCGGCAGCGAGAACCCCCTCGACCGAGAGGGACGAAGGGGCGTGGGGCTCGGAGAGGAAGGCGCACTGGGCCGCTCCCTTCTTCGTGGCCTCGCCGCTCGGGGATCCCACCGAGCCGAGCACGACCGGAGCGCCACCTTCTACTCCGCACAGGGCCACGTAGGCGAAAGGCCCACCACTCCCGACGTAGGGGGCCATGTACTGGCTGAACGGCGCGATCTGGCCGCCGGTGACCCCGGCGATGGCCGCTCCGGAGGCCATGGGAATCTCGAGGGTCGGGAGCACACCGGCAACGACGGTCCCCGCCTCGTTCACCTGTTCCTGCAGCAGCCTGTTTTCGTTCCGATCATTGACAGTGGCGGTGACCCACGCGAATACACCTGTGATGGCGAATCCCAGGAAGAGGACAAGGACTGCGATGGTGATCGCAGATCTTCCCCTACGCTTCGATCCCGCCTTGGCATGGCCGGCAGACTCCTCGTCGCCCGACTCGCCTCCGACTGAGCTCATCACCAACCGGCGCCGGCGCTCGGCCGTCTCCTCACCAACCTCGACCGATCCCATTCCATACGGTACAGCCTGGCCGCGCTGTCGGCGGCCGCCGATCGGTCAGAAGGTCGGGACGCGGGCTGCGGGTTCACACGTAGGACGGCTTACGATTGGTCGGAGGCTTCGGCCATCACGGTCGTGCACATCCATCGAAGGGCCACCGACGGAGTCCGTCTGAATCAGCGGTGCGAGACGATGGAGGGTCCAAGCTGCGATAGGGTGCCGTCGTTCATCCAGAGGATCTGAGGGGCCTGGCCCGGTGAAGATCCGACAACCTGCCCAACGGCAAGGTGCCAACGCCAGGAACGATGAGGAGGGCTCATGAACCACGTTCCGACGCTGCGCGGCCGCTGGGTGCGGTTAGAACCCCTCGGGTGGCACCACGCAGAGGATTTGGCGGCTGCCGCAGAAGAGGATCGGAGTACATTCGGTCATACCTGGGTTCCGCGTGGATCCGAGGTCGAAGAGTACTTGGGCCATCAATTCCGGCAGTCAGAGTCATGCAAGCTCATTCCCTTCGCCCAGATGGGCCTGGGCGATGAACGGGCCGTCGGGTGCACGGCCTACTGGGATCCACGAGCCTGGCCCGGTCGATCCAAAGTTTGTGCTGTCGAGATCGGATGGACATGGCTCGCTTCGTCCGCTCAGCGAACCGGAATCAACGTCGAGTCAAAGTTTCTCCTCCTCCGCCACGCTTTCGAGCGGCTGGGAGTGGCCCGAGTGGACATCAAGACGGATGCCCGGAACAACCGGTCTCGCAGAGCGATCGAGGCCCTTGGCGTCCACTTCGAGGGAATCTTGCGCAATTGGTCACAGTCGTGGGCACCCGGTGAACGGGGCGGGCTACGGGATTCCGCGATGTATTCGGTCATCGACTCGGAATGGCCGGCTTGCCGGGCTCTCCTCCGAAATCGTCTGGACTCCTTTGGGGTGGCGGTTCCGGCCGGCCTCCAGCTCGAACCCCTAGCCCCGAGCCGTCGGCCTTCACCAACGACCGGGCCGGAAGAGGGGGAACCGGCGCCTCCGGTCGGACGAGCTCATGAGAATGGAGAAGGCTCGCCCCTCCTCCGAGCTCCTCCTAAGGCATGAACGTGTTGAGAAAGGCGTTGCTGAACACCTTGTAGGGATCGTAGGCATCGAGGGTGGCCAGGGCTGACGTCCAGTTGTCACCGGTGCTCTGCCCGGCGTTGATGGCAGCGGGGATGGTGGTGTTCAGCATGGTGGGGTTCGACCACGCTGCGGTGTCGGTGTACGCCCACCCCTTGGACCACTCGGGACGGACGGCAGCGTAGGATCCGGTGTAGTTGGAGAACATCCACTGCTCGATGTCCTGGTAGAACTGGTCCGAGGTGGGTGTCCCCGGCATGGTGAGAATGTCGAACCATACGGCCACGTCCCAATCCGGCTGGTCCGGTCGGGGACGCAACGCCGACAACTGTGGCGACAGTGCTGAGGCCACCTCCACATCGCTCGGGCTGTCGAGACCGCTCACCCGGATCTCCACGGGACCGTTCATGGGATAGTTCCCGTCGGCCTGATAGGCCGCCATCTGGTTCTGGTAGTAGGTGATGAATTCGTAGATGACCTGCTGGATGCTCGCTCGGCTGGTCAGGACGGCGTAACCGTTGGCCGTTACTCTGAGGGTGGTGGGCTTCACGTAGAGGAGCAGATCCTTGGCCCATCCCCAGATGTCGGCGGTGAGAGTGCCGGTGAGCCCGGCGGCCACTATGTCGAGCTCGGCTTGGCCGAACGTGGGGGTGATAGCGCCGTTGCCGTCCAGAATCTCCTTGATGAGCACGGAAAGGGTCTGGGGGATGACGTCGGCGAATACATAGTTGTAGGGCGCATCGACCGCCCGTGACAACAGCGGTTGTTGCGGGGCGACGGTCCACACCTTGAGCCACGGCTCAGCCGTGAACGGAAACCAGATCGTCTCGACCCGGCCCGATTGCTCGACGTAGGCATCAAAGGTCTGAGAGCTCGAACCCGGTGCTCCGAAGAGGGCGCTGGCCGGAACATTGACGAAGCTCTGGCATTGCAGCCGGGTGTTGGCGCCCACCTGGAGAGTCACTTCGGTGACGAATGTCCTCCCGAGATGGGTCAACAACGGCTGAATCCCCGGTTCGGTACGTTCGAAGGTCTGAAGCACGTACTTGCCCTGAGCTGCGTTCCAGACCACGGCGGTGAGGGAGAGGATGAGATTGCTGACCGATCCATAGGTGTGCCCCGGGAGGAGACTCTCCCCGACGGCAGGAATGGCCGTGCCGTGACCATCGATGGCAAGGGCGCCGCCCACGGTGATGTCCCCCGGGGCGGGATGTGCCGTCAATCCCAGGCCGGCATCCTCCAGGTCCTGGAGAAGCACATCCATGGTGACCCCGGTCTGAGCCGTGACGGTGCTCGGCGAACCGGTGGTGTCGATGCTGACCGAGGTGAGGAACTGTGTTGTGTCGGCCAGAACGAGGTCGGCCCCGCTCGAGTCCACCGGGATGACCAGCGGTGACCAGTTGTGCATCTTGCCCCGGGCCCTGATCTCGTACCCGATAGGGAACGCCCAGTTGGCCAGGGTGACGATGTCGGTGGCCGAGCTCGGAGCACAAGTCCAGGCGTTCTCGAGCTCGACCTCGCCCGACCAGTTCTGAAAGGCCTGCTGATAGAGGGGGATCGAAGAGGGAAAGTCAGGAGGTGGCGATAGCGTGCTCTGGGCACTGGCGGCGGGGACCCGGAAGATCGGCGTCCACTCGAGGGCGCTCAAGGCGGCGACACCCGCCGAGGCAGCCAGGAATTGGCGCCGAGAAAGCCCCCGGCGATCAGGAGGCGCGTCCTCCCGGTGCGGCCGGCTGCGATCTCGCCTCTGTCCCATCGGTCTCCCCCAAACGTGATCCACCTGGACGGACCAGAGCCCGTTTCCCTTCTATTACCCATCCACCCAACCTCAAACGCGCCAATTCGACGTGAGACGTGCGGACCGAGGATTTCGCTGCCACCGGGATCGTCGAATTGGGGCGAAGTGAGTCCGATCTGGGAAGACCCGCTCCCGGGCTGCACACGGGTGATGGACGGCAGGTGAAGCGAGGTCAAGGATCAACAGCCTGCTCGTCACGGCACCGGGTCCTCCTCGAGCAGCGCCAGGTGCGCCCCGGCCGGTCAATTGCTACCGGATATCCCGCCAGCGGCACCGCCTCCGGGAGTCACGAGTCGAGCGCCTCTGCCCGCCTGGACGAGAGCCAAAGTCCTCACGGCTTTGACTGCGAACACCCGGGTGATCAGCCTGGTAGCTGATCGACGTCAACGGTGGCGTCCGCCCTTTGTTCTGCGACCCCCGCGCCCGGTTGGGAACTGGGGGTCCGAGCCGCCCAGACCATCAAACGGTCCCGTCCGTGCTGCTTGGCCTGGTAAAGGGCGGTGTCGGCTCGGCGGAGGAGCTCGGACGGCGAATCGTCCGGTCCGTGCCAGGTCGACAGGCCGAAGCTCAGGGTGAGCTGCTCCGGGATGGCAACGCAGCCCACCGCCGTTTGCAGCCGCTCGACCAGTTGGCGGGCGTCTGTCGTCAGGGTCTCTGGGAGCAGGATGGCGAACTCGTCGCCACCGATCCGCCCGACGAGATCGGCAGATCGAACACCGGCCCGCAACACGCTGGCGATGCTCATGAGTGCAGAATCCCCCGCGGCGTGCCCATACCTGTCGTTGACGGCCTTGAACCCGTCCAGATCGGCGATGACCACGCTCAGTGGACGCCGGTAACGCTCGGTTCGCTCGATTTCGTTGATCAAGGTGGCCTGGAAGGACTGGTAGTTGAGGCAGCCTGTGAGGCCGTCGTAGGTGGCCAGGCGGTGGAGACGCCCGGTCAGCGCTCGTCGCTCCTCTTCACCGATTTCGCGGTTCATGGCCGCCATGGCGGAGATACCACCTGCCACTCCGATCATGACGGCGCTGGCCAGGGCACGAGCGCTGTCCCCAGATTGTCCGGTGACGTAGATCAACCCGAAGCTCACCAAAGCCAGCACGGCCAAGCCGACGACCTCCCGCAGTCGATAGAGAAGGCCGCCGAACAGAACGGGAAGAACCAACAGCCCGGCCAGAGGGCTCCCCGCCCCACCGTCCAGCCCGATCGCCACCGCGATGACCACCATCGTCGCCACCGACCAGGCGAAGAAAAAGGCTTCGCGCCAAGGCGCACTGAGCGATCGGGTCCCGATGGGACCGGCGACGAACACCGAACCAAGGATGGTGACGATATCGAGCGTCATCAAGGCCCCGCGATGCGGACCGTCCGGGGTCAGAGCCATATAACCCATGAGCAACAGCCCGCCGAGGACGAACGAGAGGATCCCCATGTAGAGGTGCCGGCGCCAGAGGTCCTCCTCCGAGCCCCGAACAAGGCGGTCGACCCCAAGGAGCCGATCCGGGTCGGGCCGATCCGTCAGCTGTTCCGTTTCTCGACGCCGACTCCCCACAACGGATATATCGGCAGGCAGAGGCACCCCCTTGACCTGATCATGGCTCCATGTCCGCAGCATCCGACCCTTGCCGGAGACGCCTGACTCAGCCAGGTCCTGGGCGGTCAAGTGGGCCGCATCGATGGGTTCGCGGTCACGGACCCGGTCGAGAGGAAGATTTGGCGGGACGGCGAACAACCCCAGCGTGGCCCCGGGGGGCTGGTGGTGTTGGGCACCAGTGTCGCGGCGGTGACTCTGGATGTGTCGTGGAGCCGACAGACATGACGGAGCTCCGGACCCACAATCACAGAAGCAACAGTGGAAAGCAGCCACCTCCCCAAGTTGTGGCGGAAACC